>NZ_WHVV01000010.1 GCF_009650995.1 Sporosarcina cascadiensis
TTGTCTACACAGTCCGGCTGCCTAAGATGAATATTGGAGTAGGAATCTATGTTCATATTGTCCCTATGGTTGTAGGATGCGCAATTTTGGCACTCAGTATTTTATTACTGGCCAGAGCCATTTTAAGTCGTACTAAGCCGAGCGGAGAAACTGCAGAAATGTCAGATCAGAACAGAGTTTCATTTTACTTTACACTTGTTCTGTTTTTACTCTATGCATTGCTGATTGAAAGTGTAGGATTCATCATCATGACTCTTTTGTACTTAATCATTCAGATCAATCTACTTTCTATGGGGCAAAAGAGACGTCAGCTGATTATTGTTGGCGTATCTGTTATTACTACAATAGTGATTTATATATTATTCGATAAAGTATTAACATTATTTTTGCCAAGCGGAGTACTCGGTTAACGGAGGTGTCATTAATGATAGATATGATAATGACCGGTTTTGGAAATATCTTCGGCTTACAAACAATTATTCTAATAACATTGGGAGTAACGTTCGGGCTGATGTTTGGATCGATACCAGGTCTTACAGCAACAATGGGTATCGCACTGGCTTTACCTATAACTTATGGAATGGATCCCATCAATGCCCTGGCATTGTTAATGTCTATCTTTATCGGTGGTGTGAGCGGCGGGTTTATACCTGCAGTCCTGATTAACTTACCGGGAACGCCATCATCAATTGCCACAACATTCGACGGCTATCCAATGACGCAAAAAGGTCAAGGTGCCAAAGCGTTAGGACTGGCCATCATCAGTTCTTTCGTAGGCGGTATGTTCAGTTTCATGATTCTCATATTAATCGCACCCGGGCTTGCAAGTATAGCTTTAAAGTTCGGTCCGTTTGAATACTTCGCGATCGCGATATTTTCATTGACTATGATCGCCAGTTTGTCGGGTAATTCCATGGTTAAAGGTGTTTTAAGTGCCTTGCTTGGAATTGGCTTGACAATGATCGGTGCTGCACCTGTGTCCGGCACCCCCAGATTTACATTTGGTATAACCTCGCTGGATGGCGGATTTGATATTCTGATTGTCATGATAGGATTGTTTGCGGTCTCTGAGATTATTAAATTTACTACAGAGCGATATGATGCCAGTCAGACAAATGATATTGTTGCTCCCAAAGTGAAGTGGTTCGGTGTGAAGTTTAGTGACGTATTTAAGCAAAGGAAAAATATGCTCCGTTCTTCAGTTATTGGAACAGCAATAGGAATTTTGCCGGGAATTGGAGGCGGAACTTCAAATTTTCTGGCATACGTTGCAGCCAAAAACGGATCGAAAAAACCTGAAGAATTTGGTAAAGGAAATCCTGAAGGTGTTGTAGCGCCTGAATGTGCAAACAACGCTTCAATCGGCGGCGCTATGGTTCCGCTGGTAACGCTTGGAATTCCCGGAGATGCAGCGACCGCAATTTTGCTGGGAGGACTAATTCTTCACGGATTGACGCCGGGTCCGATGCTTTTTACAAATAATGGCGATGTTGTATATTCAATCTTTGCGTCAATGATTATCGCGAATATAATACTTTTGATTCTCTTCTTAGTAGGAATCAAATTCTTCATTAAAGTATTGAAGATTCCTAAATACTACTTGCTGCCTATCGTTGTTGTATTGTGTGCACTGGGCGCGTATGGACTGAATAATCGTATTTTTGATATCGGAGCGATTTTTGCTTTTGGTTTAATTGGTTACCTTCTTCAAAAATATGGTTTTCCATTAACGCCGATGATTTTAGGTTTCATCTTAGCTCCAATAGCTGAAACAAACTTATTGCGGGGACTTATGGTGACGAAAGGTAGTTTTCTGCCATTCATTACATCACCAATTGCAGGAGTATTCCTCCTGTTAGCACTGGGATCAGTATTATTTGCAGCGAGAAAACAGATGATGAGGAGAAAAGAATATGAAAACAATCAAATATAGTGATTTACAGAAGCTGATTTACGATTCATTGGTAGCAGCCGGACTGGAAGATGAACAGGCTCAAATCACAACAGATCATATGGCTTATGCAGATATTCATGGAACAGACACTCATGGAATTATGAGACTTCCTATTTACGTTAAACGGTTGACTGCAAATGTAATTAACAAGAAACCAAATTACCAAATATTAAACGAAACGTCAAATTCATTGAATATTGACGCGGATAACGGTATGGGGCATTACTTTACTGATATGGCAATGAAGAAGGCTATCGAAAAAGCGAAAGAAAATACAATAGGTTTTGTAACTGTAAAGAACGGAAATCATTTTGGAGCTCTTGCACCTTATTCAAGACTTGCGGCTGAAGAAAATATGATTGGTTTTATTACAACGAATGCTGCTCCTCTTATGGCGCCTCCTGGAGGTGCTGAAAGAATGATCGGAAATAACCCTGTATCTTTCGCGGTTCCAAGAAAAGATAAATCACCTTTAATATTGGATATGGCTCTAAGTAAAGTGGCGGGCGGGAAATTGGTTTTGGCAAGTAAAAAAGGTGAGGATATTCCTTTAGGCTGGGCACTTGATAATCAGGGCAAACCTACTACTGACCCATATGAAGGATTCGAAAATAACGGGATACTACTGCCGATTGGCGGTCATAAAGGATATGGTTTATCTCTGGTAATGGATATTCTCGCAGGTGTTTTATCCGGTGCAAAATACGGAAAAAGTGTCAATCGTTTATATGATACTACACAACCGTTAGGATCTGGTCATGCAGTTTTAGTATTAAATATTAACAACCTGATGAATTTAGAAGAATTCTACGAAAGACTTGAAGATTACTTTACGGAAATCTTAAGTGCAAAAACTACAGAAGACGGAAAAATTATGATCCCTGGAGATATTGAAGCAGAAACTGCGAAAACGAGGGAAAGTGAAGGTATTCCACTTCCCGATAAACTATGGGATGAATTAGAAGAGATGCTGGAGGATTTAAATTTAAGTAAGTCGAATTATGGTTTCTAATCAGCTGCAACTAGGTATCTAAGAAATTCCCTATACTAAAGGAGGAAAATGTATGAAGAAGATCTTGATGATGTTTGCTGTAGTTACATTATTGTTAGTGGGCTGTTCAAGTGATAAAGACGCTGGAGGCAGTGACAGCGGAGATAAAAAGGCTTCAGCAAGCGGCAGTGATTATCCAAAGAAACCAATTAAATTTATTATTCCTTTTTCACCTGGCGGAGATACAGATGCAAATGGAAGAATCGTTGCAAAATACTTACAAAAAGAGTTGGGTCAAAATGTTGTGCCGACAAATGTAACAGGTTCAGCAGGCTCAGTGGCCACCGAAGAAGCTTCACGTTCTAAAACGGATGGATACACGATCTTATGGCATCACAATGCTTTTCTGATTAACGAAATTACAGGTGTTGCTCAAAAAGGCTACGGAGACTTTGAGAGCTTAGGAATTCCGATTATCGACCAAACAAATCTGTTTGCAGTTAGTGCCGACTCGGATATTGAAAGTCTGGAAGACCTGGTGCAGAAAGCTAAAGATAATCCAGGGAAATTAAATGCAGCATCAGGTATTGGTAACTACAGTCACTATTTGTATGAAGACTTCATAGAAAAAGCAGGAGTAGATATTAATCTGGTGGATGCAGGCGGCGGTAATGAACAGCGTGCAGCATTATTAGCCGGCAGAGTTGACATCTTGTATTCGACATATCAGCAAGTGCAGGGTGAAATTGAGTCTGGTGACTTTAGAGTGCTAGGATTTATGAGTGAAGAAAGACATCCTCAGGCTCAAGATATTCCTACGTTCAAAGAGCAGGGTGTAGATATGGTGGACGATAAATTCTTTACAATTCAAGCGCCAAAAGGAACACCTCAAGAAATTATCGATAGAATTTCTGATGCAATGGAAAAGATTAAAGATGATCCTGAGTATAATGAGGAATTGAAGAGACTATTTGTATCGCCGGATTATATTTCACCGACTGATTCTGTAGATTTTATAGAAAATGAATACAGCAAATATGAAAAGTACAAAGATCAGTTAAAAGGTCAGTAATATTCCAGATTAATTAGGAGGTGATGGTTATGAAATACTTTGCAGTCTTTTTGGCAATGAAGGATGAGGAGAAAAGTCAGACATTCAGGCCGCAGCATCTTGAGTTCTTAGATAAAATGCGCCATGAAGATAAGGTAGTTATGAATGGCAAATTCTCTGACGGTGCAGGCGGACTCGTAATCTATAAAGCCGAAAACCTTGAACAAGTAAAGAGATTCGTCAGTCAGGATCCTTATGTAATTGAAGAAGCACGCGGGTGTACGATTCATGAATGGGAAATGGTTACCGATTATCAATTAGTGAAATAGACATCTATTGCAATTTAGGCTATGAAAGTTTATTAATCTTCAATTAAAATTACTTTCTTTAGGAGGGGTTATTTATGAAAATTGGATTTCTGGGCTTAGGAATTATGGGAAAGCCAATGGCGAAAAACCTATTGAAAGCGGGCTATGAACTTGTAGTATGCAGCAGCAGACAGGAAACGAATCAAGAAATGGAGAGGCTGGGCGCATATGTGGCAGCTTCTCCCTGCGAACTGGCTGAAAGAAGTAATCTTTTAATTACCATGCTACCCAATTCTCCGGAAGTAAAAGAAGTATTGTTAGGTAAAGAAGGATTAATTAACTGTTTAAAGCCTGGCAGTACAGTAGTGGATATGAGTTCCATTAATCCTAATGTAAGTAAAGAGTTATATGCAGAGTTGAAGAAAAAAGAAATTGATTTTCTGGATGCACCTGTGAGCGGCGGTGAGCCAAAAGCTATAGAAGGTACTGTCTCTGTTATGGTTGGAGGCGAACAGGAGGCATTTGATGAATGGCTGCCGGTATTGCAGTCGATGGCCGGTTCTGTTATCAGGGTAGGAGATACCGGTGCAGGAAATGCCACTAAGCTGGCTAATCAAATTATAGTGGCTGTAAATATTGCCGCAGTTTCTGAAGCGCTTGCTTTGGCCAAGAAGATGGATATTAATCCTGAATTAGTGTATGACGCGATTCGGGGGGGCTTGGCTGGCAGTACAGTAATGGATGCAAAGGTACCTTTGCTGCTGAAGAGAGATTTCGAACCTGGTTTTAAAGTTAAACTACATTTGAAGGACTTAAACAATGTTAAAGATGCCTTGAATGAGCTGGATATGGAATTGCCGCTGGCCTCCTTTGCAAAAGACGTATTGGAGGAACTGGTAGATCAAGGTTTAGGTGAAGAAGATCACGGTGCAATTGCCAAGTACTATGAGCAGCGGTTGGGTTTAACTATTGAAAGTGAATAAGAAGATAATTTCTTCCTGGGAAATGGGGCGTTTATTTGAAGATTGTAATAGCGCCTGACTCCTTTAAAGAGAGCATGACGGCTATCCAATGCGCAGATGCAATAGAAAGAGGGATTATGCAAACGTCATCGAATCATGAAATTATCAAGGTGCCAATGGCAGACGGCGGTGAAGGAACTGTTCCTGCACTTATGAATTCTTTGGGGGGCAGAGCGGTTAACCATGAAGTGACTGGTCCACTGGGAAATCGGATTTCAGCTTCTTATGGAATGGTCGATGATAAGATAGCCTTGATAGAAATGGCCGCTGCAGCCGGTTTGGATCTACTCTCGCCAGATAAAAGAAACCCAATGAAAACAACCACATATGGCGTAGGAGAATTAATTATTCATGCTCTTGGATGCGGTGTGAGACATTTTATTATTGGTTTAGGCGGCAGCGCCACAAATGACGGCGGAATTGGTATGTTACAGGCTCTGGGTTTTGACATTACAGGTTTGGATCATCAGCAAGTTCCATTTGGCGGTGAAGGTCTTCTTCAAATCGAGCACATCAGTACCGATCGAATAGACCCAAGACTGAAGGGATGTGTTTTTGAGGTAGCTTGTGATGTTACGAACCCGTTAACAGGAGAGTATGGCGCCACTAATGTATATGGACCTCAAAAAGGTGCCGATGTGCAGATGTTAAAAAGACTGGATGAAGCAATGTATAAGTATGGGAAAATAATCGAACAAGAGTTTAAAAAGCCGGTCTTGCATCTGGAGGGAGCGGGTGCGGCAGGCGGATTAGGTGCTGCATTCTCAGCATTCTTGGGTGCGGAATTAAAAAAAGGTATTGAAATTGTGATGGATATATCTAAACTGGCTGACGAAATAAAGGCTGCTGATTTAGTGATTACGGGAGAAGGGAAAATCGATCAGCAAACACTCAATGGAAAAACACCTATTGGTATAGCCCGAATAGCCAAAACGTATAGTGTGCCTGTCATAGTAATTGGCGGTTCAGTTCAGATTACACAAGAGGTTTTAGCGAATGAAGGTGTGACAGCATTATTCAGTATTGCTGACGGCCCTATGACACTAAATGAAGCACTTGCAAAAGGAGAAGAATTGATAGAGCAATTAACAAGAAACTTATTTTTGTTAATGGATGTAAGAAATAAATGAATGATCATAGGTTTCAGAGGGCTGTATATCTGAAATCCATGGTCTTTTTTTGTGAATAACAGTAAATGAGTCAATTTCATAATTGCTCTTTTTAAAAATACAAATAAGGGCCGAATCGGCAAATTGTATTTCAAAAAACAGAAACCATGTAGCTTGGAGCAGTTGAAACCTACTGTTGATTCGATCAGCAGCGAGCTTAGAAGCGTTGTAAATCAGAATCAATAAGTCGAAATGAGCACTTGTCCTTTTCCCTGTGCGATAGCAAACGTTATTCAGTTGGAAAAACTCTTTCAAATAGGCGTTGACGCGTTCCACAGCGGATAGTTTTTTCCATGAAAGAGAACCGCTGGCTAGTGCCGCATATCTCCGTAATCGGTGGTGTATTTAACTTTGTACACCTTCTGAGAGATGTCTTCGTTTGCTAGTGGGCACTCCAGGCACACCGGTTAGTTGCGCTTATTATAAGCAATGACAGATCGTTGTCCCATACGATGAACCTGTTCGTAAATAGCTTCAAAATCGTAGCCGGCATCCATCTTGTGATACATCAAATGGCGAAGTGGAGGCCGTTGGGGGGACAAGGCCTGAGAATTATGAAATTCATTTAGGAGACTAATGAAAAAGAAAGCTAGAATTCTCGCTGCTTCCCAAGCATTCTAAAAACTATATCAATTCATTTTATGGTTCTGCACCAAAAAGTGTGCTTGACAGGCTATTTAGTTTGAGATTGGATTGTGATTGCGTAATATAAGATGAGAGTGGAAGGAACCGTTTCCCTGCGTTCCAGGCGTATGCTTCGAGAGGGCCCTCGGTGAGCCAAGCGAACAGCGAAGGGTTCGCTTTGGGCGTATTTCTGTGGTCTTTGCAGAAATTAAGGCACCTGTCGGCGTACTTAGGTTGCCTAGAACGAAGGTACACTGGCTGGTGTTTCAGGACTTTTTTTGTGAGTTGCAGTATGAGCATGCTATTTGAGATGATTACGATAGGTGAGGCATTTTATGCATTACGTATCATTCTGCAAATACCTAGATTCTTGTGATCAATGCGTTTACAAAGTCCAGAAATGAAAACACACCAACTAAATCTACATATTGCAAAAGAGCAATATGCTATACCTTCTCCACACCAGCGAAGGCGCAACTGCGGGGTCGGCCGTGGCTGTGAGACTGCTGGCATGCTCTTCGTCAGTAGGCTCATAGCGTAAGGCAATCCCCCAGCGCCGAAGCGGGTTAAAACTGAAAACTCACACTTCAATTAAAATCCATATAAAGTCGAGAAACGAAACCCGCACATATTAAATCCATATACCGCCAAAATGCAAGTGACAGGTTGTCAAGAACCCTTTTTCCTTTAGCAAAAAATAAAAGAAAAAAGTGGTACTTTGTCAGCACCACTTCAATGAGTTTCATGTATAACTTACAATGCATTATTCTTAGGAGATGAATAGGAAACAGCTACAGTAGATTTGCGCGTCAATAGACTGACTACCAACATCAGCACGACGTTAGTAAATAAAGCGATAATCCCGATATTCAAATCTTGAATGATACTTGGAAGACTAGGGAACAGATCTGCCATTGTCGTTTTGCTGAATGTTACGTAGATGACAATAGCAATACCTGCGAACATACCGATACCCGCCCCATACTTGTTAACAACATTCTTCTTGCGTAAACTCAAATATAATGAAGGAGCCATTTGCGTAATTAAGCTGAATGATGTCAAATAAAGAGTGGCAAGAGTGTCTCCGCTGCTCATGGAGAAAAATGTACAGACAAGAGATAATAGTACAACGAACCCTTTTGCAGACCAGCCTTTATGTTTGTCTGAGATATTTGGTTTAAGCGGTTCGATGATATTAGTTGTTATCATTGTAGCTGTAGAAATAAGCATCATTGAGCCTGGAACAAGTGTAGCGAGCAAACCAGTTGCTCCGACAATACCTACAAACCAGGGATCAAATGTTTTCAGAGAAAGTTCTAATAATGCAAAATCACCATCTTTCAATCCGGGAAGTTCCACCATTGCTGTGAATCCAACGAAATAGACGAAAAGAATCATCAGCGCATAAATAGGAAGTAATACAGCATTCAGACGAAACGATTTGGCGCTATTTGAAGAGAAAATAGTCGGCGCATTATGCGGCCACATGAAATAAGCAAAAGCACTTATTGCCACTGTGGAGATAAACCATGAGACACTCATGCCTTTATCGGGCAAAGTTAGAGCGTGTGGTTTCATGTCATGAACGGCTTGAAATAGCCCATGGAAGCTGCCATGATAATGGAGCGGCAAGTAAATCCCAAGAAATAAAATGACAAAGAATATTAAGAAATCCTTGAGGACAGCGGTCCAGGCAGATCCGTGGATACCGGAAACCATTACATAAACCAGCAATGCAATCATTCCGATCCAAATAGCTGTGTTAGAAGAAATTGCCCCGTAAGATGTCGCAGACACTAAGATTCCCATCGATTTGAATAAAATCGTAATATAGGGGATCAAGGCCACAACACCGATAATGGCAACAAATAAACCTAATCCCTGGCTCTTGTATTTTACTGAGAAGAATTGGGATTGTGAGACGATATTCTGTTCTTTTGCATATTTCCAGATTGGCGGAAGTATCCAATAGGAAGTAATTGCTCCGAGCGCAGTGAAAGCCAAAAGATAAAAGGCTGCCGCACCATTGTTAAAAGCCAGTCCGCTAGTTCCTAGTAATGTGAAGACAGAATAGGTTTCCCCGGCCAGCAATAAGAATACGAAGATACCTCCGAAACCGCGACCGCCGATTGCCCATTGTTCCATGCTCATTTCTTTGCCGCGTTTTGCTAGTAACCCTAAAGCGATACTTATTAACAGGAAGGCAGTAATAATAATCAATGCAATATTCATTCTTCATTCTCCTTATTTAAAGGGTCTAATCGATAGATGATAAACATGATGACAGAACATAAGACAGCCCATAGAATAATCCAGAATAAGAAGAAGGGAAGTCCCAGAACATATGGTTCGATTCTGTTAACAAAGGCGGCGCCTCCCAGTATTGCTATAAACGGAAGAACAGCTAATAAATAATACGGTTTCATAGTTTCACCTGGCCTTTACTTAGATGTAATGTTGGTTTTTGAGATTTTCAAAAGATGCAACCGCTTTCTTATGTCGGAAAAGCAGATAGGGTAATTCAATACCCTATCAATTATTTCCTTACTTTGCTGCAGAGCCTGGCACAAACTTGCCGTATCCTGGCTCTTTTTTGACGTCGTGCCCGTCATACACTTCTTCACCGCGTAATATGGTTGAGACAATTTTTCCGTTTAGTTCTTGTCCATTGAATGGTGTTAATTTAGAGTATGATCTGAAAGATTCTTGATCGATTAACGTCTTTTGGTTTGGATCAATTATTGTGAAATCCGCATCGTAACCTTCGCTGATACGACCTTTTCCAGGAATTGAGAAAACTTCAGCTGGATGTGTGGACATCAAGTTCGCAAACTCATTAGCTGTCAACCGGCCTTTTGCTACTGTGCTGTCAAACATTAACGGTGTCATGACTTCCTCACCTGGCAGTCCGGAAGAAGCAAGGAATATATTATCGTTTCCTCTTGCTTTATGTTCTGCACCCCATGGCGCATGATCAGAGGATACTAAGTCGATATTTCCTTCTTCAATATGATTCCAGAGACCCTGAACTTCCTCTTTTTCACGTAATGGCGGGTTGTTTTTCGCAATAGGTCCAAATTTGTCTAAATCCTCTACGTCCAGCAATAAATAGGGATAGCAAGTCTCGCATGAAACATTTACACCTTGTTCTTTAAATTGCTGAATCAAGTCAATTGTCCGAGGATGGCTGACATGGACAATGTGAAGCTTGACCTTTGTCCAGTAAGCAAATTCCATTAATTTTAAAACAGCACTTGTTTCTGTCAAAGGCGGGCGTGTTTCATTATGTGCTTTCGGGTATACTTTTCCTTCTTTTTGATACGTATCGATCATGTCCACAATGATTTCATCGTTCTCTGAGTGGAATGCGGCGCGGAGGCCAGTTTGCTCGATTAATTTCATCGCTTTGAGAATTTCTGGATCCGGGATTCTCGGGAAGCGGTATTCATCCGTTTCAAACGTTGACATTTTGAAGGCTACTGCACCTGCTTCTGCCAATGGAATGATTTGATCGGTGCCGCCTGTTTTGGAAATGGTTCCCCATAGGCAAACATCAACAACTGCCTCTTTCTCCAACTTTTCAACTTTCTTTTTAAACTGTTCTACATTATTAATTGGATTTGGCAAATCATATGGCATATCTAAGAATGTCGTGATACCGCCGGCAGCAGCGGAAGAAGTTGTAGTAATAAAACCTTCATCAGGATTACTGAAACAGTGAACATGAACATCAATGATGCCAGGGAAAACGAAAGATTCACCGAAACTTTTTACGTGGTCTGCCTGCAACTTGCCGGTACCTTCGCTAATACTTACAATTTTTCCGTCTTTGACTCCGACCTCTCCCGCAATTACTTTATCAGTCAACACAATATTTCCTTGAATGATGCAGTCTAGTTGTTGATTCATGTAAAAATCTCCTTTATAGTTGTTCTTCTATTTTTGTTACAGCAGCTCTAATTTCTCCCACAATTTCCTGTGCAGATTTCTTGTTCATTCTATCCTTGGGGCCCGCCACACTTAAGGACCCAACGAGCTTTTCATCACTGTCGAAGATCGGAAGCCCATACGATACCACTCCTTCATCAATCTCACTATCCGAGCTGGCGTAGCCCTGATTACGAATTTCCTCTAAGTGAACCAACATATCTTTTAACTCCACGATAGTATAATCTGTATATTTTTTTACACTTCCTTTTTGGTAAAGTTCTTCGACAATTGCATTGTCCATATAGGCGAGTAGCGCTTTAGAAGAAGCACCACCGTACAAGGGAACGATGTTTCCTTGCTCCGAAGAAACTTTTACCGGATGACCGGAAGGAACAGAGGCTAAACAGACTGCCTGCATGTTGGAAGGAACAAGCAAGATGGATGTTTCACCTGTCGTTCTAGTGAGTTCCCGCATAGCTTCCTGAGAAATGACGGGAAGATCCGTGTCCATTTTCACGATTTTCGCAAGCTTTAAAAAGATATATCCAAGGCAATAAACTCCGGGGGAATACTCAACGATATAGCCTTTCTCTTTTAGCAGTCTCATATGTCGGTAAACCGAGCTTTGTGGCTGTTCTAGTCTGGCGGCTAACTCGGGAACCGAGAATGCTCGATTTTCAAAATCGAACTGCTCCAAGATTTCCAATGTTTTCTCAGCACTCATCAACATGCCTCCACGAATTATTATTTTATCATATTTTGATAATGCATTATTTATATTTGATAATATATAACGTTAATTGAGTAAGCGCAATCATTTTTTCGAAAATTTAAGTAAACAGTAAAATTGGACTATGCAATATTATTAACGATCAATTCCATTCGTAGAAATTAACGGTATCTGTAATTAATGCACAATAAAAAAGCAGAGGAAGAATAATGAATATTCTTCCTCTGCGTGTAAAGCTAGTGATTATGAGAATTCTATTATTGCGTTAAGGAGTGCTTGTGTTCCAAGCGCTACATCGTCTTTTTCTGCCCACTCTTCTGGGCAGTGACTTCGTCCATCTTTACACGGAATGAAGATCATGCCAACAGGGGCTAGTAAGGACATCTGGTTTGTATCATGTCCTGCGCCACTAGGCAGTTCAATCACAGAATCTGCTGCATTATTGCATGCTTCATGAAGTAATTTCTTTACTTCATCGCTTACCACGATGGAGCCGGAACGGGAAATATTTTCAACAGAATTCTGTACGTCTCGTTTTTTTGTGATTTCGTCCACCTTTTTCAAAAATCCTTCAGCCACAAGATCAATCACATTTTCGGAGATACTGCGGATTTCTAGATAGAATTCCACTTTTCCTGGAATGACATTGGAGGCATTCGGAAAATTATTAAATACACCAACTGTGGCTACAACTGGCTGCTCAAAGGTTTGATTTGCTTCGGTTTCCAATGCAAGAGCCATTTCGGCAGCAGCGGTCAAAGCATCGTTCCGTAAATTCATTGGTGTAGTTCCAGCATGGTTGGGCAAGCCATCGACAGTTACTTTATAGCGCTGAATACCGACGATACCTGAGACGACTCCCAATTTGGCATTTTGATGAAGGAGAACAGGGCCTTGTTCGATATGCATTTCTAAATACAGACTAATTGAGCCTTTCTCTCTTCGGCAGTTTTGGATTTGATCTGGGTTTCCACCTGCAAATGCAATAGCTTCCCTGAGGGTTTGTCCATTTGAATCAGTATAGCTAAGCATTTCCTCCGAAAGATTAGCACTCCATGCGCGGCTGCCGACAGTCGATAATCCATACTCGGAAGGCTCCTCAGCAGTGAAATCCACTATTTCAATCGGGTATTTCAATTGTATATTCTGTTCATGAAGCGTTCTTGCAATTTCAAGTCCTGCCAGAACCCCGGCTATTCCATCAAATCGACCGCCGTCAGGAACCGTATCAGTATGAGAACCGATGACAATCGGCGGTAGGGATGAATCCGTCCCTTCACGCCGACCAATGACGTTTGAAGCTTCATCCATCCGTACAGAAAGACCGCTCTCTTTCATTTGTTTGATGAGCCATTCGCGTCCTTGATTATATTTTTCAGTGAATGATCTTCTCGTCCAGGGCTGTCCTTCCACCGTGATGGCAGCCAAGTCGTTTACTGATTTCCAAAGACGTTCTTCGTTGATGTTCATTTTTCCATCTCCTACTAGTTAGAATGTAATTTTTGAATCTCTTTTATTTTTTCTGTCACTAAGTGCTGAGGTCCAAAACACTTACAGCCGTGACGCTGCTCAATCTCACTGACCAGTCCATATGCAAACCCATAGCAATCCAAAATAACATAATCGGGTGCATGCTGGAGAAGATGTTGATCGATTAATTCCAAGACATTAACGGTTTTAGGATGTACCGGTATAAAATGCTTTTTTCCTTTCACATGCGCCCATTTCATTTTTGCAGAGTCCACCTGTTCTTCTATCGGAACAAAAATAACTGAAGTGTCGCTTTCTCCAATCATCTTGCTCTTCTCCTTTAATTCGGCAAGAGGAAAAACTAAGGTCGTTTGATCGGAGGTTATATTGAAGTCGCTCATGCATAAAACAGCAATCGCATCAGAGGTATATTCGTATTCTAGAATTAACTGCTCGATCCGCTGGTCAATTATGCTGTGGCTAATATTCTTTGTGCCATCCCGTAGTACGACATACAGTAATTCTTCATTAGGGATATTTTTAATATTCTTTAACGAAGCGATTGTTTCATTATCAAGTGCCCCGATTAATTGGAAGTTATCAATACCTTGCGATACAAATGGTGCTAACAAATCCGGTCTTGGTGTTTGTCCAATGGTTAGTAAGGTAATCAAAGCCATCCTCCTTTATTTCGACTTATCTGAATAGGTGTGCAAAAGCATAGTTCATCTTAACGGGCAAGTATATACTTGTCAATTTTCAATTCTCATTATGTGACATGGGGAGAGCAACGAATCCTTTTTAACTTTGGTTGTGGATAATATAGTTACGGGGATAGTAAGATTCTCAGTCAGGAAAATGAATCAGTAAAAAAGCCAGTCTGTTTAAGACCGGCTTTCCTTATACGTTCACTGATTCAAACGCTTCTAAGATATTCTCTTTTGGCTTCGTATAGAAGCTGAGTGCCTGCTCGGCCGGTTCATAGGAATCTCCGTAAAAGTCTTGGTCTTTGTAGGTGTGGATTTCTTCGTAGGTAGTCTTCATGGCGTTAAACACTTCTTTTTCATCCGTCTTTTCAGACAATGAAGCAGGGGGCGCCCAATAAAGAATTTCGAGGCTGTTTTTTTCACCGGTCGCGAGTGAGCGGCGGTGATAACCGATTTTCTGCGCATGGGAAAAGTCTTCCCTCGCATAAAATTTAAGCCGTTTCGCCGTATCAGGCTCTTCTTCCATAGCCGGCTCAACTTCCAATAAAATCGGTTTATTCTTGGTCTTCAACGAATCCAGCAGTTTTTTTCCGAGTCCTTCACCGCGTGCTGCTGATGAAACGAAAAGATAGTCTACGAATACGAAGTCCTCCGTTTCCACGTACATCAAGACGTGTTTCGGTCCTTCTTCCTTATGATAGACATTCCTTTTATCGATCAGCAATGTCTCCATATGTTCCTTTGACTTCATTTCTTCAATCGGAAAATACTCGTTCAGCTTGTTGTACCAATGCATTTGTTAAATTCTCCTCCATAGGTAATGTGGTGTACCTGGAGCTTTTTGTTTGGGGATCGAACATAGAGAGGAAAAAAGAGGTCAGAAAAAAATCCTCAATATTAGTATACTCATATTTACAATAAAATAAACCGTTTTACATAAAAAACTTTACTTTTTCATCTTCAAGTAAACAAAAAAACTGACAGCATTCGAGCTGTCAGCACTCATTTAATTACTTATCTTACTGTTCTGCCGCGTGTATAAGCTTCTTTTTTCTTCTTATCATTCATGATCTTTTTAACCACTGGATATAGCAGGGGTCCCCATTTTATTACGGTTTTTATTAACTTTTTCATATAACGGATCTTCCTCTCTTATTAGAGTTGTTACGGATAAATTCCCCGTTACGGCACACTCTAAACTTATTTAAGCCGCTCAGGAACCGGCGGAGAATGACCTTCTTCGATTTCGGAGAACAGGTTTGTAGCGGCCAGGAGCGGTTGCAGCTCTTTTTTAAAAGTTACGTGCAGTTCCAACTGCTTGCTCATTTCCTGCAGTGTCAGCTGAATCCGATCGATCAGCGAATAGCCGAGGTGCCCGCTCATTTCAATCGTAGCCCACTTCACATTATCGATTTCCTCAATGCTTTTTGGCCGTAGATGCATTTCTAATTCATCCACAGTCAGCCGCAACTTCTTCTTATTTTGCAATTTCAAAGTATCATTTTCGATAACAACTTTCGAAGTGCCTCTTGTCAGACGCTCGAAAATATTTACTTTCATTGAAAGATATTCGAACACCAATAGGGTGAGAACCAGTACGAGAGCAATCACCAGTGTCTGTCCTAATTTCTTACTGGTAGGCTGAATTGCGATACTAGTAGGAGTATGAGTCAGCTCATTGAATTTATACGCTTAATCTCGGGCTTGCTTTACTAAAAAACGAATCGCTTCCTGAAGATTATTCGTGCAGAGTAAAGTTTTAGAAGCATCGAGCACTACACGGTCTTCCGCATCCATATACTCTTCAAGTGGAATCCGGTTGAAGAACGCTTTCCATTTCTGCTCGCGTTCCAATTGTTTGGTTTCTTCACGGATTGCGTCATAGTCAATTACATTCAGAAGGAAAAAATTATCATTCAGATTCACTTTCGGAAAGCGTTCGCTCAGAATTTTCAGCTGCCCCGGATCATACCCTTCCAGCATTATATGTTCCGTAGTTCCTACGTTCTCCGCGGCATCCATCAGCTGATCGGTCCAGTCCGTATACGTGTCATCGCTGACATCTTCCGCAGTGAAAATACCGACATTATACAGTTCAACGGGATCAGTGTCTTTTTGTTTTTTTCTAAAGAACAAAGTGTCTACCTCCTTAAATTCTTGTCAATGTTTTTCCTGCATATCCAAAGAGCACCGTCAGGACAGGACTCAGCAAACAGAAGAATGCAAATGGTAAATAGGCAATCGTCGGTACATCGAGCGCCTGCGTAATGAATATTCCGGCGACGCTCCAGGGCACGAGCGGATTGATGACTGTTCCCGCATCTTCCATTACTCGGCTCAAGTTTTTACTGGCAAGGCCGACTCTTTCGTAAGATGACTGGAATGCCTGGCCGGTCAATAAGATGGATAAATATTGCTCCCCAATCAGCACGTTGATGCCGATTGCAGTCAGCGCAGATGTCAAAATCACGGAAGACACTTTGCGCAATAAGCTTTCGATTTTTTCGAGCAGGCACTGCACGATGCCCAGTGTGAAAAGCATTCCTCCCATACTGAGTGCGAGCAGCACCAGTGAAATGGTGAACATCATGCCTTCCATGCCTTTTCCCTTCGAAAGCAGTTCATCCACAGCCTGAACACCGGTAGCTCCTTCATAGCCGCTGAATAAAATCGTCATAACGTCAGAAACTGAGTAGAACGTATGGAAATAAGCAACGACAATTGCCGTCAGCGAACTGACTGACAGCGTTAAAATAGCAGGCACTTTAACAAACGTCAAAATGATTAGCACAGCTACCGGAACCAGTGTGTACCAGTGAATCAGATTGGTGCCGAGCAATGCACTGCTGAATGTCCCGACAGTATCAAAATCGCCGCCTGACACGTCAGGTGACAGCACTCCGAATAAAATCAGGGAGATAAAAAAGGCAGGAATCGTTGTCCATCCCATATTCCGTATATGCTCGAATAGATCGACGCCGACAATGGAAGAAGCCAGGTTGGTCGTATCAGAAAGCGGGGACATTTTATCTCCAAAGAATGCTCCCGAAACAATAGCGCCTGCCGCAAGAGGAAGCGACAGTTCGAGTACATGCGCCATGCTGATGAAAGCCACACCGATCGTGGCGACGGTTGTCAGTGAGCTGCCGACTGCGAGACCGATAATCGCTGTAACGACGAAAACAATCGCGTAAAAAAATGCGGGTGTAATTAATTGCAGGCCTGCATAAATGATGGTCGGGATGGTGCCGCTCATCATCCAGCTGCTGACAAGAATGCCGATAAAGAAAAACAGGAAGACCGCACTCATTCCGGCACTTGCACCTTCGACTAATCCTCTTTCAAGCTCTTTGTATGTGAGTTTCTTCCATAATCCATACCCAAAGAGCAGTAAAATCGCAAACAAAATCGGCACATGCGGCACAGAACCGAAGTTGACGATGCTGATGCTGATCATGGCGACAATAAGAATTGTCAAAATTACCGAAGCTTTAACAGTTGGTGTATGAATTGCTTTAATTGGAAACATGCTGACTACCTCCAGTTGAATTAAATGAAAAAACTCCCCCATCCCCGTGTTGCAGGGACGAAGGAGTTCTCCGCGATACCACCCTAATTGACAGCAGAAACTGTCCTCTTCATTGCGTGTGAAGGAAAACTGCTGGTGTAATTCATTTCATCCGCTGCCTGAACTTGCACTTCCCGCCCAGTCTCTTTTTGCTGCTGCGAATGAAACTACTGAAGTCAGCACTTCACTGTATATAAGGTCTGATTACATGTAAAGAAAGATATACCGTTTGAATAATACCATGTTCAGAAGATAAGTCAATAGCTGAATAGGCCGATTACCTGCATATTGAAACGGGTAGAGAAGAAGGAAAGGAGTGGTGTCTAGTGCGAGAAATGAAACCCATGCCGAAGCTTGAAGGGAAAGATCATACGGCCGGCATGCTGAGAGAAGGCTATCAATTTTTACGAAACCGCAGGAAAGGTCTGCAGTCCGACGTGTTCGAGACGCGCTTACTCGGGGAACAAGTAATTACTCTGTCCGGGGAAGAAGCGGCCAGACTGTTTTATGATACAGAGAAATTCGTCAGGAAAGGAGCCGCTCCGAAAAGAGTCCAGCAGACTTTGCTGGGCGAGAAAGGTGTGCAGACGTTGGACGGAGATGCTCACAGACACCGCAAAGAAGCATTCATGTCTCTTATGGCACCTGATAAAATCCGACAGCTGAAGGAAATGGCGGCAGGTCAATGGGAAAGAACAGTGGCTGACTGGGAGCAACAAGAGGAAGTCAACTTATACAAAGAAGCGCAGGAATTACTGATGCGCCTTGCTTGCCAGTGGGCCGGTGTGCCGCTGAAGGAAAAAGAAGTGAAGGACAAAACTGAAACGATGGTAAAGCTCTTCGAAACTCCGGCCACGCTGGGCTATGCACATTGGAAGGGAAAGAAGGCCCGCGATGAAATGGAAGAATGGATCGGCGAATTAATCAAATCTGTACGGAAAGGTGATTTGATTCCCTTTGAAGGAACCGCCATGCATGTGTTTTCCCATCATCGCGATATAAAAGGCAAGCTGCTGAGCGAAAAAGTGGCAGCTGTAGAAGTCTTGAATATCGTTCGTCCAATCGTTGCGATCTCCATCTATATTGCATTTACTGGACATGCATTGATTCAGCATACTGAAGAAGCGAAAAAGCTTTCGTCCGGAAAAGAGAAGGATCTGCAGAACTTCGTACAGGAAGTGCGGCGTGTCTATCCATTCTTTCCGTTTAACGCAGCGCGTGTGAAAGAAGATTTTGAGTGGAATGGTTATGTATTTAAGAAAGGCACTCTGACGATTCTGGATTTTTACGGAACGAACCACGATCCGAAACTGTGGAATAATCCGGATGTTTTTAATCCATCGAGATTTGCGGATGAGCAGATTACACCTTATAACCTGATTCCGCAAGGCGGTGGAGATTATATAGAAAATCATCGTTGTGCAGGAGAATGGGTGACGCTTGAGGTTATGAAAGTCAGTCTGGATTACCTGGCAAATCGTATGTCATTTGACGTGCCGGAGCAGGATCTAAGCTACAGTCTGGTCAGCATGCCGAGCTTGCCGAAGAGTGAAGTAATTCTGAAGAATGTTAAACGCAAAGTCTAATCAATGCCGGGTATGCTATTGCAGATGCCCGGCTTATTTACGGAGAAAGCGTTAATTGGAGGCAGGAGCGGGTAAGAGTAAAACTGAAACCGTAATTAGAAAGGATTGATGCTTGTGACAACAACTGAAGAAACAGCTCTGCAGCCTAAAAAGAAGCGGAATCTGAATGGAATTTGGATTATGTTAGCGTTTGTCGTTCTTATTGTAATCGTCATGCTCCCGAATCCCGCAGATCTTCCCGTTACCGGCCAGCGTGCGTTAGCCATCTTAGCCTTCGCGGTCATCCTGTGGGTGACAGAAGCAGTTCCGTATCCGGTCAGTGCAGCCATGATTCTGGGACTGGCAGCCGTTTTGCTGGGACTGGCTCCGAGTATGGAAAATCCCGATGAAATGCTCGGGACAAGCGGTGCGCTGAAAATGGCATTGACCGGATTTTCCAGCCCTGCAGTTGCATTAGTAGCTGCTGCACTGTTCCTAGCAACTGCCATGCAGACGACGAATCTGCATAAGCGTCTCGCTCTATATATTTTATCGAAAGTAGGCGTGAAAACAGGCGCCATCATTTTTGGCTCTATCCTCGTTTCCATTATCTTGGCGTTTTTCGTGCCAAGTGCAACAGCAAGAGCCGGTGCCGTAGTGCCGATCCTGCTCGGTATGGTCGCGGCGTTCGGCCTGCCGGTAAACAGCCGTCTGGGTGCGCTGCTGGTTATTACGGCAGTACAGTCCGTGTCGATCTGGAACGTCGGAATTAAGACAGGTGCCGCACAGAACATGGTCGCACTCGGGTTTATTGAGAAAGAATTTGGTGTGTCGGTCGCCTGGAGTTCATGGTTCTTGTACGCAGCTCCTTGGTCAATCATCATGTCGGTCGCATTGTACTTTATTATGAAAGCAGTCATAAAGCCTGAGACAAAGGTGGTCGAAGGCGGCAAAGAATTAATTCAAGGCCAGTTAAGCGAACTCGGCAAAATGAAATCTTCCGAGCTTCGTCTGATTATCGTGTCACTTGTTCTGCTGTTTTTATGGGCAACGGAGGAAAAATTGCATCCATTTGACACCACTACGGTGACCATAGTGGCAATCGCGATTCTTTTGACACCGAAAATAGGTGTGTTTGAGTGGAAGACCGTGCAACAAATGATACCGTGGGGAACAATTCTGGTATTCGCCGTCGGGATTTCACTCGGAACCATTTTGCTCGATACAACGGGCGCTCAGTGGCTATCGGATAAAGTATTCGGCGCCATGGGATTAGATAATATGCCGCTGCTCGCAACGATTGCTCTTCTGTCGCTGTTTAATATTCTGATCCACTTAGGATTTGCCAGTGCAACCAGTCTGTCGTCTGCGCTCATACCGATTTTCATTGCGCTGACCACCACTATTTCATTGGATGTCAATGAAATTGGCTTTGTCTTGATTCAACAGTTTGTCATCAGTTTCGGCTTCCTGCTGCCGGTAAGCGCACCGCAGAATATGCTCGCTTATGGAACTGGAGCCTTCTCTGTTAAGGACTTCTTGAAAACTGGAATTCCGTTAACAATCCTCGGTTACCTGCTCATCCTGTTATTCAGTGCAACGTATTGGAAGTGGATCGGGCTGTTGTGAGTTTTTAGAATGCGAAGTAAAAAGCAGAGACCGAGGTCTCTGCTTTTTTGCTATGAAAAGTTTCACCAGCTCAACGGTCTCAGCGCAGACGATCGATCGATATACAGAAAGGCATCGTAGCGTTCGCTGACACGGGAGGGGACGAAGTTGCCATAGGCTTCGAATTCGGGATTGTAGACGACGCCGATTGCGCGGTGGCCAATCCATTCGTCGAATTGCTTTCTGTTCTTATCATTGAACAGCAGCAATTTGTCCTGGGCGCCTGCTGCGTGCAGCTGCCCTTCCCATGTATTAAAGCGGGTGGGCGGAATATTCATTTCTTCCGGTGTTTCTCCCCAGCTGCTGCCTGCAATGACGGTTCCTTCATACGTACCGAAACCAATAGCATAAGTATGTTTTCTACCGTACTGCTCGCGGATTAACTGGCCGACATTGGTAAGTCCCTGATCGGCCATGGAGGTAGCGGCTGCGTCACCGACATGCGTGTTATGCTCCCAGACAATGATTTTGGCGTCTTCTCCGTAATAACTCTGTATTTCTTTAATTGCTTCCACCATATGAGTATCCCGAATATTCCATGACAAGGCATCATCTTGGAGCATTGCCCGGTAATATGCCTCTGCATTTTTTGCGGCTAAGGCATTCATTTCGAGGTTTAAATCCTGCTCGTGCGCTTGGGGGTAGCGTTGTTCATTGGAGCGAATTGACTGAAGAAGACTGGTGACTTCTGCTATACATTCGTCTGTGAAGTGTGCAGAAGACAGTGCATAATGTTCGGGCATGCGATTATAAGGTTCCAAGCAGGAAAAAGCTTTTTTGGCAAGCTCCAGATCAGTTCCGTAGGACGGATTGCTTTCCAGAAAGTTCACGACTTCATCGATTGATTCGTACAGGCTGTATAAATCGATTCCATAAAAGCCGATTTTCGAGTCAGGGGTGCGCTGCTGATTTTCCTTGGCTAACCATGAGACAAACCATTCTACGTCTTCATTCGCCCACATCCATGCCGGCCATCTGCCGAACGAACTGATCAGCAGTTCTTTGACTGGTTGGGGCTGACTGTCATAGCCCTTGACGAATCTGTTTATTGCATAGACAGACGGCCAGTCGCCTTCCACAGCAATGGCGGCGAAACCTTTTTCTTGTATAAGCCGTTTGGAAAACTCAGCGCGCAGTCGATAGAAATCGGAAGTTCCATGCGTTGCTTCGCCAATCATCACAATTTTTGCATCGCCTATTTCCTGCAGCAGCTGATCGAAAGCTGCCGGATCATCCAGCGGGATAGACTGCTCCTGAATGGCGGCTACTAATTTTCTGGACACGAAAAAAACCTCCTTTCCCGTTGTAACCTTAGTATACCCAAGGTGTAGGCCGGTATAACGGCTTGGAAAGGAGTATTGTTTATGAGCGAGTAGCATCCGGCAGCGGCAGGTCTTTATCAGAGTCATCAGCCGCTTCCATTACTTCAGATTCTATCGTCTTGCCAAGTATATAATACTCGGTTTCTTCTTGTGTCAAGCTGTTATATCGCTTCTGGATGACCAGGTAGAATACGATGCCGACCAATCCCCAGGCGAACAGCAGGATATAGGAAGGGGTAGAAAGTGCAGCAGGTGAATTCGGCACAAGCAATAGGGCGAGAAAGACACCGCTTGCGATCATTCCAATTAACGCAAGAAACTTTTTGACAGGAGCGATTTCCCGGCCTATTTTCTCTTTTCCCCAAGCCAGCACTTTATAAGCAGCCAGACAAGTGAAGAAGTAGGCAACAGATACTCCGGTCGATGACATATCTACAATCCAAGTCAGCGCCTGTCGGCCAAACCAGGGAGTAGGCAAAGTAATCAGGGCAACGAACCAAATGCCCCATACCGGCGTCTGTTTCTCCTTCGTAATCGTTCGGAAGAAGTTAGGCAAAGCCCGCGCACGTGCCATGGAAAACAGCAGGCGGCTAGATGACATGAAAAAACCATTGAGTCCTGTGAAGATTCCCATCACTATCGCTACTGCCATTACAGCAAGTCCTGCGATTCCAAGTGAGGAGCGAACTACTTCTCCGGTAAGCCATAAATCACCGTTTCCAAGAGCGGCGGTTGAAGGGAAAGTCCAGCCTGTCAGACCAATCATGATGGCATAAATTAAGAAAGATGTGAATAAAGAAGCGACAATGAGCATCGTTGCTTTGCGAGGAGAGAAATTGAACTCCTCCGCGGCCTGCGGTACATTATCAAATCCTACATATGCCCAAGGAGCGATTGCAAGAATGACCAGAATCGAAGTCAGAATGGATTGATTACCTTTAAAGAAGGGCTGCAAATTTGTGAAAGGCTGATCAGCTGAGCCGTATGTAAAGACACCGAGCAGCACAACGCCTGCTACAAGCAGCACGCTGAAATAAAATTGAATCTGTCCCGAGACGCTGGTGCCTGTTGTATTAATGAGCGCAAACAGCAAGATGATCGCGCTGGCAATTAGTACTTCCGGCAAATAGACATCCCAGCCGGCAACAGAATACAAATAGCCTTGCTTCATGAAGCCGGGTGCCAAAAACTTCAGTAATAACGTCAGCGCCGAAGCGTTTAACGCGACAATCGAAATATAGCCAAGCGATAAGAACCAGCCGCAAATGAAAGCCCAGATTTTTCCTGCCGCGACAAAGGCATATGTAAAACCGCCGCCGGACACGGGGAACTTCTTGATCATCACGCCGTAACTGGATGCGATAATCATCATGATCAACGCGCCAATGCCGAGCCCGATCACCGCGCCGAGCGGTCCAGAATCGCGAATCCAGTCTCCGGGGAGAATGAAAGCTCCCCATCCGACTGAAGAACCAAGTGCTATAGCGAACACCCAAGACGGTTTCAATGTTTTATTCAGTTTCCTTCGTGCGCTCTCAGATTCCTTTTCCATATAAATGCAACCCCTAGTTAGTAGTATAGCGATTGTTTCCCCCTTTTTTCGGGTTTAAAACTTTAAATATGTATACGATATCAGCAGGATAGATGTTCTATAATCATGTTCGTGGCATGAATGATCAAGTTGGATAAAGTCCTGAAAGCAGTTTTCTTATTCCTTTCGAATTCCAAGTCTTTTAATAGGTTTTGAACTGCTGTTAACCAGAGTATTTTGTTTTGTTTGCCAATTCTGTGTAGTATAATAACTTGTACAAGGAATTTTATATGTTGACAGAGCCATATCAATCTTCTATGATTTAAAACACAAATACTTATTAGAATAGTGGGGTTTAAGAAATGAAAAAGTTTTTACTACCATTTCTATTGATTTTATTGGCAGGTGTATTGGTTGCTTGCGGGACGAAAGATGACGACAAGGCCAATGGTTCAAATGAAAAACCAACAGAAGAATCGTCAGGTGATTCAGCTGCAAAGGACGGCCTGTTGGATGAAGTATTGGAAAAAGGGGTCCTGAATGTAGGAACAGAAGGAACCTATGCACCCTTCTCTTTCCATGATGAATCTGGTAAATTGACGGGCTATGATGTGGAAGTGACTGAAGAGGTCGCGAAACGCCTCGGCGTGGAAGTAAAATTCTTTGAGACGCAATGGGATGCGATTTTCGCAGGATTGGATGCCAAGCGTTTCGATGTCATTGCCAATCAAGTCGGAATCAATGATGACCGTAAAGCGAAATACGCGTTCTCCCAGCCGTATACACGCTCTCATTCCGTACTGGTCACTCTTAAAGATGAGCAGATTGCATTCGATGGGATGGAAGGCAAGAAAGCTGCACAGACACTGACAAGCAACTACGGTGAGCTGGCGAAATCACATGGAGCAGAAATCATCAAAGTGGATGGCTTTAACCAGGCAGTTGATTTGGTCATCTCCAAGCGAGTGGATGGCACGTACAATGACAAGATTTCAGCGCTGGATTACTTGAAACAGAAACCGGATGCACCAATTCAAATTGTGGAAGAAGAAAATACCTCAGCTGAAAACGAATCGGAAAACGCATTTTTATTCAGACAGGGCAATGAAGACTTGATAGATGAAGTGGATAAAGCATTAGATGCGATGCGCGAAGACGGCACGTTAAAAGAGATCTCCGAAAAATGGTTCGGCGAAGATGTATCTTAATAGTGTGTTCTTAAGCCCCGACCGGATACAGAGACTTCAGGAAATCGCATCGACATCCATCGGGCCTTTGATTGAAGGGGCTATCAAGTTCACGATTCCTTTGGCGGTCATTACGTTCATCATCGGCCTCGTAATCGCGATTTTTACAGCTTTGGCACGAATCTCTTCCAGCAAAATACTGCGGGGAATTGCGAGGGTATATGTCTCCATTATTCGCGGTACTCCGCTGCTGGTACAATTATTTATTATCTTCTATGGCCTGCCGACGATGGGGATTGTTATTGATCCTTTCCCTTCGGCGGTCATAGGCTTTTCATTGAATGTTGGGGCTTATGCTTCAGAAATTATACGAGCAGCCATTTTGTCCATCCCGAAAGGTCAATGGGAGGCAGCGTATTCAATCGGCATGAACTATTCTCAGGCACTTCGCAAGATCATCTTGCCTCAAGCTGCCCGGGTCTCTGTTCCGCCGCTTTCGAATTCCTTTATTGGATTGGTGAAGGACACTTCATTAGCCGCGACAATCTTAGTGGCGGAGACGTTCAGGCGGGCACAGGAAATAGCGTCGATGAACTATGAATTTTTATTCGTCTATAGTATGGCGGCGCTCGTCTATTGGGTGATCTGTTTCATCCTTTCCATTATACAGGGCAGAATTGAAGTGCGGCTCGACCGGTTCGTCGGCAAGTCAGGAGGTCTCTCATGATTACGATACAAGGATTAAAAAAGTCATTTGGACCGCTAGAAGTGATTAATAATGTAGACTTGGAAATCGCAGCTGGAAAGGTTGTCGTCATCATCGGACCTTCCGGATCTGGCAAATCTACATTATTGCGGTGTCTCAATGTATTAGAAACACCAAACGGCGGAAGCATTTCCATTGACGGTCAGCAACTGGATTTCAACCAGCCGGTATCAAAAAAAGCAATTGGAGCGTTCCGCCGGCTTACAGGCATGGTGTTTCAAAGTTATAATCTGTTTCCGCACTTAACAGCCAAAGGAAACGTGACGGAAGGATTGACAACTGTCAAAGGAGTATCCAAGAAAGAAGCTGGTGAAACTGCGGAACAGTTGCTGGCAAAAGTAGGATTGGCGGATCATAAAGAGAAATATCCCCACCAGCTTTCAGGGGGTCAGGAACAACGTGTGGCGATTGCGCGGGCGCTTGCTATGGACCCGAAAGTCATGCTCTTCGATGAACCTACATCTGCACTTGACCCCGAACTGGTCAATGAGGTGCTGCGCGTCATGAAGGATTTGGCGCAGGAAGGCATGACGATGGCAGTCGTGACACATGAAATGCGTTTTGCACGGGAAGTGGCAGATGAAGTCATTTTCATTGATGGTGGCGTTATTGTGGAAAGAGGCGCACCTGCACAAATTTTCACCAATCCGCAGCATGAGAGAACGAAGAAGTTTTTGAGTTTGCTGCAATGATATAAAAAATGCTTGGCGGAGATCCATCCGACCAAGCATTTTTTATGTCTGCAGGGGAGGGTGCCAGCGATAAATTTCGAGTGATATGCGTCCATTGGTATCAAATTGAACGCCTTCCGATTCTAATCGCTGCCGTTGTGTTTCACCTTTGGACTCTGCATTCTCAGGAGTGGAAATGCCGCCTTTTGCGTTGATGATCCTGTGCCATGGCAATCCGTATTTTGCACTCATCGAATGAAGCACGCGGGTCACTTGCCGTGCACCGCGCGGATTGCCTGCTTCAGCTGCGACTTGCCCGTAAGTCATGACATAACCCGGAGGAATCTGCAGGATGACCTGTATTGCGCGTTCTGTAAATGTCTCCATTTGCCAATCACTCCTTTTTAACAGATCGTAGCATAGAAAAGCGGTGAAGTCACACGTACTGTAAGCGTTTTTATATTCTCTTAATATGCTATTATTTAATTACAGAAAGAAAGGAGAATGTATATGCACTCCCATACACTTATGTATGCAAAAACACTTGATGAAAAAGATCGGCTGTCATCTTACCGCGAGGAATTTTATTTGCCGGCGGATAAAATTTATATGGACGGCAACTCGCTCGGACTTCTATCTAAGCGGGCGGAAAAAACGCTGATGCAGCTGCTGGATTCCTGGAGGACACTCGGCATAGACGGCTGGACAGAAGGAGCGCATCCATGGTTTTATATGGCGGAGCAGCTGGGGGAACGCATGGCGTCGCTGGTCGGCGGAGGGAAAACGGAAGTGATTGCAACTGGATCCACCACGTCAAATCTGCATCAGCTGGCAGTGACATTTTACCGGCCTTCCGGCAAACGCACCAAAATACTTGCGGATGAATTGAATTTTCCTTCGGATATCTATGCGCTGAAAAGCCAGATCAGGCTGCATGGCCTGGATTCCGAATCGGAACTGATCCGCGTTACGAGTGATGACGGACTGACGCTCTGCGAGGAACGCATTATCGAAGCGATGACAGAGGAAGTGGCATTGATCGTGCTGCCTGCCGTACTGTACCGCAGCGGACAGGTCCTGGACATGGAGATGCTTGCAAAGGCGGCGAATGAAAAAGGCATTCCAATCGGCTTTGATCTTTGCCATTCCATCGGCTCTATTCCGCATGAACTGCATGACTGGGGTGCCGATTTTGCGTTTTGGTGCACATACAAACATCTGAACGGGGGGCCGGGTTCTGTCGGCGGACTGTACGTCCATGAACAGCATTTCGGTAAAGAAGCAGGTCTGGCCGGGTGGTTTGGTTCGGATAAATCGAAGCAGTTTGATATGGATCACACGATGACAGCTGCCGCCGATGCCGGTGCCTATCAAATCGGAACACCGCATATATTGAGCGCCGCGCCTTTGATCGGTTCATTGGAAATGTTTGAAGAAATCGGGATAGAGAAGATCCGCTTGAAATCTCTTGAGCTGACGAAGTTCATGATGGGCTGCATAGAGGAAGAATTGCAGGACTTTTCATTTGGCATCGGCAATCCGAAAGATGCTTCGCGCGGAGGACATATACTGCTGCAGCATGAAGAGGCGGCGAGGATCTGCCAGGCGCTGAAAGCGGAAGGTGCGGTACCGGATTTCAGAGCGCCAGACGGCATCAGACTGGCTCCGGTTGCGCTGTACAATTCATTTGAAGATGTATGGCAGACGGTGCAGATTCTGAAACGCATTATGGCGGATGAAACGTACAAACAGTTTAAAAATGAGCGGGGTGTAGTGGCATGACGAATGAATGGATTGATATTACACAGCCGCTGTCCGCCAAAATCGCGGAGTGGCCGGGAGATACGCCGTTTACCTATGAAGTGGCGGTATCAAAGGAACAATCGGGTTCCGTCAATATCGGGAAGCTGACGATGAGCACGCATATTGGAACGCATACAGATGCACCATTTCATTATGATAATGAAGGAGAGCGTATTTTGGATCTGCCGGTTGATCTTTACATCGGCCGCGCCGTTCTCCTTGATGTAACAGGCTTGAAATGTGTAGCTCGTGCAGATCTGGAGTCCTTCGACTTTGATGGAGTCGAGCGGGTTTTATTGAAAACAGGTAGCCATCCGACTTCCGAGAAGTTTCCTGTGGATTACACAGTGATCGGTGAAGATGTGGGACCGCTGTTAAAAGAGCGCGGGGTGCGTCTGATCGGTACGGATGCGCCTTCAGTTGACGCGGAAGACAGCAAAGAGCTGCCGGGACATCATTCGCTGTACCGCAATGATGTCATTATTATCGAGAATTTAGTACTGGATACACTGGAGCCTGGTCAGTATGAGCTGATTGCGCTGCCGCTTGCGTTGCAGGAAGCAGACGGCAGCCCAGTGCGTGCGGTCGTCAGGAGGTGGCAGGCATGACGGAAAAGGGAATTCATACGGACTTTCGTGAGTCTATGACGTACGGTGAGTATTTAGATTTGGATAAGATGCTGTCGAGCCAGCACAGGCTGTCAGGGCATCATGACGAAATGTTGTTTATTATCATCCATCAAGTCAGTGAACTGTGGATGAAGCTGATCTTGCATGAACTGCAGACCGCGATCGATTCAATTGAAAAGGATGAACTGCCGGAAGCATTTAAGATGCTTGCCCGGGTGTCGAAAGTACAGACGCAGATCATTCAGGCGTGGGATGTACTGGCTACGATGACACCGGCAGAGTATATGGAATTCCGTGACAGCCTTGGCCGTGCATCAGGATTCCAGTCGTATCAGAATCGGCTGATCGAGTTTGCGCTCGGCTATAAGCAGCCGCAGATCATTAAGATTTATGAGAAAGATCCGGCGTTGTCGGAAATGCTGGAAAAAGCCTATCATGCACCCGGCATTTATGATGTTGCCATTCAGGCACTGGCACGCGCAGGATTCCCGATTACTCCGGAATTGCTGAAACGTGATTTCTCAATCACCTATAAGGGCGATGAAAGCGTGGCGGATGCCTGGCTGAAAGTCTACCGTAACGTAGATCAGTACTGGGATCTGTATCAGTTGGCGGAGAAACTTGTGGACATTGAAGACAGCCATCAGCAATGGAGATTCCGGCATATGAAAACGGTGGAGCGGATTATTGGTTTTAAAACAGGAACCGGCGGATCATCAGGGGTGAACTACTTGAAATCCGTACTTGATCATCGTTTCTTTCCGGAGTTATGGGATGTCCGTACTAAAATTTGACAGTCTGGCAAGCTAGCGATTATGATTAAATTTAGAATATTTAGGTAAAGGAGGAATACGTATTGAAAAAACAGAGTATCAGTTATGTGTTGCTGGCATTTGCCCTGGTGCTGCAGCTGGCTGTGATACCTCTCCAAACAGCCGCCGCGGAGCCGGACAAATCACCGACGTGGATTGCGCCCGTCAATTACCTGGCGCTTGGGGATTCATTGGCATTCGGGATTAATTCGGATGGTAAACCGGGTAAAGGCTATGCAGATTTTTTGACGGAGGAACTGATGAAACAGGAAGTTCTTCAAACAAGCAATAAAGGATTTTCGTTCCCCGGCTACACATCGGGTGATGTCCTGAAAGACTTACAGACGGACGTGACAAAGCCGGTTCTCGGGACAGGTCCCCAAGACAGTACCGCCACTCTTCACCGGTCCATTCAGGAAGCGAATCTGATTACTTTAAGTGCCGGTGCGAATGACGTTCTTCCTTATTTCAAAATTGATGAAAAGACTGGGAAACCGTCGTTCAATATGGGAGAAATCCAAGCTGCTTTGATGCAGACAGGGAAAAATACACAGCAAATTTTAGCGAAAATCTACGAGCTGAATCCGAAAGCACAAGTATACGTAATGGGATATTATAATTCCTTCCCGCATCTTCCTGCCGATCTGCAGCCGCAAATCGCTCTGTTAATGAAAGGACTGAACGATGCGATTCAAAGCGGGATGCAGGGCACGCCGGCTCATTTCGTGAAAACGGACGAATTGATTGCGAAAGATTTTCAGACTTACTTGCCGAACCCTGCCAATATTCATTTGAGTGAAGCGGGTTACAGGGTCGTTGCAGCGGCTTTCCATGAAGCACTGACAGCTAATTACCCATGGTATGAGAAAGATGCACTGACTGCAGAAAAGAAAGACGATTCCACAGTCGTTTTGAACTGGAAGCCTGTCATGGATACAGGAATGATTATGACGTATAAAGTGTATAACGGCGATAAAATGGTCGGAGAAGTCATAAGCCCGGTGCTGACTTATGAAATTACGGACCTGCTGCCAAACCAGGAATACAAATTTACGGTTGAAGCGATAGATCAGTACGGCAAGAAGAGCATGCACAACTTGGCGACAGTGTACACACTGGAGAATGAGCCCACAGAACCATCTGTCATGTTTACTGATATTCAGGACAGCTGGGCCAAGGATTTCATTGAAGCAGCTGCGGCGAACGGCATCATGGGCGGGTATCAGGATCATACTTTCCGTCCCGGCAAATCGTTGACGCGTGCACAGGCAACTTCCGTCATCGTACGTGCTTTGCAGCTGAAGCCGAAAAGCAGCAACATGAAGTTTGATGACTTAGCGTACTATGCAGACAGTACAAAAGCTGATATTCAGGCAGCATATGATTACGGTTTGATGAAAGGCGTGAACGGGCACTTTATGCCAAATAAGCCGATTACACGTGCGCAGCTCGCACTATTACTCAGCCGGGCATACGAGACTGCAAAAGGAACACCTTATAAACCTGCAGCAGCCGCACCTTTCAAAGATATTCAAAATTTCTCAAAGGACACCCAGTGGGCAATTGCCGGTTTGTATGAAATGAACATCGCGGCAGGGGACCAAGGAAAGTTTATGCCGAATGATCCGACGACCCGCGCTCATGCAGCGAAAATGATCGTCCAGTCAATGAAAGTAATGGGACATTAAAAAGTGAAAAAGAAGAACTCGGAGAAATTCCGGAGTTCTTCTTTTTTTATGGGGTCTGCAAGAAAATCGTTTCTTGACAACTTGTCATGTATGTATTGCTAAAATCATGTTGCAGTTTAAACCCGCTCCGGCGCTGGGGGATTTCCTTACGCTATGAGCCTACTGGCGTAGAGCATGCCAAGAGTCTCATAGCAACGGCCGACCCCGCAGTTGCGCCTATGCTGGTTTGTGGAATGTATTTCATGCTGTTTTTTTGCAAAGTGTGAATTTAGTTGGCGTAGTATCACTTCTCGATCTCGTAAAAGCATTGATCCAAAGGTCCTGAGTATTTAGTGAATGTTAAGTAATGCATGAAATACCATACCTATTATAATAATCAAGACAGTATGCTCATACTACCTACTCACATAATAAGTTCTGAAATACCAGCCAGTGTACCGAAGTGGAAGGCAACCTAGGTACGCCGCTTCCTGCGGCAACGGTTGCATGACTCACTTCGTGTGAGCCCGCGGCTAAAACCACTCTGGGAGGCTCACCGCGGGCCCGCAAGACACGCGTCCGCCTGGAACGCAGGGAAACGGTATGCTGCAAAAACAAAGTTTGCCTCCTCACATTAATCCAAATTCTTTACAAATAGAAGATAATATGATTAAATTACGTTAGTTAGACAAACTAATTAATTGAAAAGAGGAATACATCATATGAAACGGCAGCAGCAATTTTTTACGGAATATATTCAGCTGTATCGTCCTCTGCTGAACCGAGTGAATACACTTCTTGCTCCTTATAATCTATTTCATTCACAGTGGGGTGTTCTGAAGCTATTGAAGATGAATGGGGAAATGACCTCTGCAGAAATTGCTGCGCATCAGCAAGTAGAAAAGCCGAGTATTACAAATATCATGCAGCGTTTAATGGAAATGGATCTCGTTGTTGTCCGTCCGGGTTTGGACAGGCGTGTAAAGCACATTGATTTATCGGAGTCGGGACATCATACAGTAGAAACGATAATGGCAGAGCTGGAAATGCTGTATTGCGAAATGCTGGACGGAGTTTCTGACGAGGATATAGAAACGGCAATTCGGGTCATGGAATCAGCTAGAAAAAATCTTATCAACTAAGAGAGTGATCAAATGGAGAATAGAAAGATATGGACAAAGGACTTTATCATTACATCAATTATTAATTTCTTTTTAATGCTGGTCATGTATTTATTGATGGTAACCATCGCACCTTTTTCAGTTAAGGAATACGGTGTATCGACAAGTACGGCGGGGCTTGTTTCCGGTATCTTCATTATCGGAACGCTAATTGCGCGGCTGGCGGTCGGCGGACTGATTGAAAAGGTCGGCAGCCGGAAAATACTAATGATCGGACTGACGGTTACAGTGTTAGCATCAGCTTTCTACTTCGGTTCTGTCAACTTGCCGTTGTTGATGGCAAATCGTTTCTTCCACGGAATTGGGCTGGGAATTGCATCTACAGCGACAGGGACAATGGTAGCGCAAATGCTGCCGCCCTCACGAAGAGGAGAAGGAATCGGTTATTTCAGTTTAAGCACTGTCCTCGCTACAGCTATCGGCCCATTCTTCGGAATCTTCCTGAGTCAGCATTATGAATACTCTGTGCTCTTCTTATTCTGTTTAGTATTAAGTGTATGCTGTGCAGCAATGTTCTTTTTTGTCAGGAAAACTGAAGCGGTCATGCCGAAAAAATCAGTTGAATCTGCAATTGAAAAGCCTGGTATTCATAGCCTGCTGGAGAAACAGGCATTGCCAATCGGACTTGTCACATTGCTCGCAGCTATTGCCTATTCAGGCGTACTGTCCTTTATTTCGTTTTATGCTGAAGAAGTCGATTTAGTCAGCACTGCCAGCTTTTTCTTCTTAGTGTACGCTATAGCGGTTCTGCTGTCGCGTCCTTATTCAGGACGGTTATTGGACTTGAAAGGGAATAAATTTGTGGTCTATCCATCACTAATTCTATTTGCCGGCGGCCTGTTGCTGCTGAGCGGTGTACAAACCGGCTGGATGCTGCTTCTTGCGGGGGGGATACTTGGCCTCGGTTTTGGGAACTTCCAGTCATGCGCACAGGCAATCGCTCTCCAGGGTGTACGGCCTGAGCGCCTCGGCGTTGCGACATCGACATTCTTTATTTTCCTGGATTTCGGCTTTGGCTTTGGTCCTTACTTATTGGGCTCGCTTATTCCGGTCATCGGCTACAGGGAACTTTACGTTGTACTGACAGTTGTGGTGCTCATTGCACTCGGCTTGTTTATGCTGTTCAGCAATAGGAGAAAGAACGAAGTACCCGCAGCAGCTGAATAAAGAGGTTGAAAAAGACACTGCAAACTTGCAGTGTCTTTTATAATGACGTCAACTGATTACGTCTGTTCCTTTTGGAGGTGTACTGGGCATAGTCTGCCCGTACATAAATATGGCTGGCTTTTTCGCCTTCTTGATAGCGGATGATGTCCATGCTGACAGTTATAGCTGTGCTGATCCACTCAGACCTCTCAAGGTAGAGTCGAAGGTTTTTCGCCTTTTTACGGTTATTCTGATGATCAGGATCATCTAAGATCACAACGAATTCTTCAACGCCGATTCGTGCAACGAAATAATCAGGTTCATTTATATAATCTTGCCTGAGCCGCTGATGTGAACGTTGTTGCGCTTGATTACACCGTTTGCCATAGTCACAATCCTTTCTATTAAATTATGAACAACTATTTACAGGATAGCGGGCTGAACAAAAAAACGTGCACGAGATTTTTCTCTCATGCACGATCTGAATTAATTCGTATAGTTATCGAAATAGCCCTGAATGAAAACAATTGGCGTTCCTTTATCGCCACTGCCTGACGTTAAGTCGGACAAAGAGCCGATCAGATCTGTCAGCTTACGCGGTGTAGTACCTTGTGAAGCCATGGAACCCATTAAATCTGTATCTTTCTTCTCGATATAATCAGAAACCGCCTTTTTCAATTCTTCTCCGCGTAAATCAGAAAAGTCATTGTCAGCCAAATACTTCAGCTTTACTTCATTCGGAATTCCGTCCAGGCCTTCTGTGTAAGCGGGAGAAACAACTGGGTCTGCCAGTTCCCATATCTTACCGACCGGATCTTTGAACGCACCGTCGCCGTAAATCATGACTTCGATATGTTTGCCGGTTTCTTTTTTCAGCATCTCCTGAATCTGATCCACGACAGGTTGACATTTATGAGGAAACAGTTTGATGCTGTCCTCTTGCGCTTTGTTGGCACCCAGCAAGCCGAATTGTTCATTGAAGCCGCTGCCGTCGATGGAATGTGCAAGGATATCATCCAAACTGTAGACTTTTTCCGCGCCGTTTGCCTCAAGAATCCTCTTAGTTCTGAAACGTGTATGAATATCGCATGTCAAAACGGTTTTGGTATAATCTAAAATGGTTCTAGCGTTATTGGAGAAAATGACTTCGTGCTCAACGCCGAATTCATCCATTAATGATTTATAGTATTGAATATAATCTACGCCGGTAAATGGGTGTTTGTTCTCGCCGAAATGCTCGCGGAATTCTGCTTCCGTCAAAACATCGGTCCAAGGATTGACTCCTTTTTCATCCAGACGGTCCAGCTCCACTAAGTGATTGCCGACTTCATCGGAAGGATAGCTGAGCATCAGAACAATCCTCTTTGAACCTTTCGCGATTCCGCGCAGAATATTTCCAAACCGGTTACGGCTCAGAATAGGGAAAATGACACCAATCGTATCGTCGCCGAATTTCGCTTCAATATCTGTTGCGATATTGCCGATCGTAGCGTAATTACCCTGGGCCCGCGCTACGATTGATTCCGTAATGGAGACAATATCCTTATCTTGAAATTCTATATTTTCAACTCTGGAAGCTTCCAGCACACTGTCTACTACGATTTGCTCGATATTATCGCCTTCATTGATGATCGGACAACGCAACCCTCTGACAACGGTACCTACTACTCTTTCCAAATGAATCGCTCCTTAGTGAAACTCAATTTGATCACTCTTCTTTGTATTATAACTTGTGTTCATGGTATAAGTAAAATTAATATATTGAATAGGGGATATAAGGAGAAGTTATATGTCAATTAATCTTGAATGGTATAAAGTCTTTCGTACAGTAGTCCAGAATGAAAGTTTTTCTAAAGCGGCACGTCAGCTGTTCATGTCACAGCCCGCTGTCAGCCAGATCATTTCCCAACTGGAACGGGAATTAGATACACGTTTGTTTAACAGGACATCAAAAGGTGTTTATTTGACAGATGAAGGGTCTCTGCTGTTTGAATATGTGAATTCTGCACTGAATTTAATGGAGGCCGGCAATGAAAAGTTACAGGAAATGAAGAATCTGTCTGCGGGCGAATTGAAAATAGGTGTCGGCGATACAATTTCCCGTTACTATTTATTGCCCTTTTTAGAGGCATTCCATACCAATTATCCAAGTATTCGTTTTAAAATTATTAACGGAACGACACGGGAGCTCATCGCAGCGCTTAAATCAGGCGAAGCAGACATCGCAGTCTGTAATTTTCCTGTAGAAGACGATGCGCTCGAAAAACAGGTATGTTTTGAAGTGCAGGATACATTCGTTTACGGCGAACGTTTCAAAAAGCTGTTTCTGAAGCCTGTACCATGGCAGGAGCTGACGAAACTGCCGCTGATCCTGCTGGAGCCGAAGTCTAATTCCCGTCAATATGTAGAAGATTTTCTGTTAGATAAAGGCGTGAAAATCCATGCGGAATTTGAATTGGGATCCCATGAACTGCTGCTAGAGTTTGCTCAGATCAACTTTGGCATCGCCTGTGTAGTGAAAGAGTTCTCATCCGACTACTTAGAACGAGGCAGGCTGCATGAAGTAGAGTTTCTCGAACAGATTCCAAAACGCAGTATTGGTGTGTGTTATTTAAAAGAGGTATCGCTGTCACCTGCGGCATCAAAGTTTATTGAAATACTGGGTAAATCACAGGCTGGATGAGCATGAAAGTTCTGCAGGCGCTCGTAGATTCTACTAGCCGCTCATATCCACTCCACGTGTGACCATAGCCGCTGCGCAAGCGCTCATATTGCGGTCACTGATGATCATAACTGACTGTAACATGCTCATAGAGAACGAAAAGCCTTGCTGGAACAAAATTCTTCCCGCAAGGCTATACTTCATCAGCAGTACATAGCACGCTTCCGCTGATGACAGTCAAATCCTCCCTGAACGCACGATGGAAACCAGCAGATAGGCAAACATCAATGTGGCAATGACCGAACCGACTTCTATAAGCGGCAGACGGAAAAACATAGCCGTCTGTCCTGCAATGGCAGATCCGACAATGAGACCAACCATTAATATACTGAAGGCCAGCAGGACAATACTGAATGAAAGCCGGTTGGCAATTTTATCGAAGCGCCGGAAAATAACATTTGTTTCTTTCAGGCCGATATCTAAATCTACTTTGCCTTTTTCGATCGTCCTAATCGCCTTTTTAATGTCTGTTGGAAGTTCAGCGACAATTTCAGCATTCTTTGCAAAGGTATGCCAGCTGTTTTCTAGCAGTCTGCGCGGGTCGAACTGCTTTAGGAAAACTTTTTTGCTGTACGCTTCAATGGCTTTCATGATGCTCAATGATGGATCAAGTTTACTGATCACACCTTCTAATGTGATGATGACTTTGGATAAAATCGCCATTTCATTGGGCAGCCGGATTCGGTGACGGTACGCAATGGAGAAAATTTCCATAAAGACATCGCTTAGCTGCAAATCCGTTAGAGAAGTTTCATAATACTTTCTTTCAATAATCTGCAAATCACGGTAAAGAGCATCAGTATTCGTATCGTCATCCAAAATGTCCATCGCTGAAAAGACATCAATCATCCGCTCGATGTTCCCCTTTTGCAATGCGAGCATGAGAGAGATGAAATGATAGGTCATTTCTTTGCTCAGCTGTCCGATCATCCCGAAATCAATAAAATAGACCGTATTGCCGGGAGTAATGAAGATATTTCCGGGATGCGGGTCCCCATGGAAAAACCCGTGTTCCATCACTTGGGACAGCATGGAGTCCGCTATGCGCTGTGCCAGAATCTGCCTGTCATAGCCTTCTTCATCGAGTTGTTTTATATTGCTCACTTTTATTCCGGTGATCAGCTCGGTAGTCAGCAAAACACGTGTAGAATATTCATCGTACACACGGGGCACCTGGATTTCAGCAACTTTTTCAAACTGGCGTCCGATTCTCTCTGCATTGCGCGCCTCCAGCTGATAATCCAACTCCTCACGCAGGGAATGAGAAAACTCATAAATTAGATCGCGCAGATGATAAGCTTTCGCCCAACCCGTATTCTTTTCCAAAAAGCCGGCCAAATCATGCAAAATGGCAAGGTCCGTCTCTACCTGCTGCTGAATATTCGGACGTTGGACTTTCACCGCCACTAAATCACCGCTGATCAGGCGGGCTCTATGTACTTGGCCGATAGAAGCAGAAGCGAGCGGCTCTTCTTCAAACTCCTGAAATAACTCTTCTAACGTTCCTTCCAGCTGCTGTTCAACAATCCTGCGCACGTCTTTGAAAGGAAAAGCCACTACATGATCCTGCAACTTCTCCAGCTCTTCTGCAATCTCTGCCGGAACTAAATCCCTGCGTCCGCTGGCGATCTGTCCCAGCTTGACAAAAGTAGGGCCCAGCTGTTCCAAAGCAGTCCGCAATTTTTTGCCTACATGATATAAATTTAGATCTGCGGCTTCATCTGTTGTTGAAAACTTTCGGTCAGTCAGTCCCAGACGGAACAAAATATGGCTGAATCCATTTTTTAAAAATACATTTATGATTTCTTGAGAACGCTGAGCGTTTTTCATCTTCCTTTTTAACATGCAGATCACCTCCATAAACTATCCTATTTAAAAAGATACCATTGAATGTCGATTTCTAAACAATTAGTTGGCGTGGTTTCGTCTCTCGACTTGGCAGGAGGTTTGAATGAAGTATGTGTTTGCAGTTTGAACCCGCTGCGGCGCTGGGGGATTGCCTTACGCTATGAGCCTACTGGCGAAGAGCATGCCTCACTGCCTTAATTTCTGCAAAGACCGCAGAAATACGGCAAAGCGAACCCTGCGCCGTTCGCTTAGCAACGGCCGACCCCGCAGTTGCGCCTACGCTGGTGTGGGGAATGTATGACATACTGCATTTTTACAGAGTATGAGTTTAGTTGGTGTTGTTACCGTTTCTCGACTATGCAAATGCATTGATCACAAGAATTTTAGCTTCTGCAGAATGATAAGTAATTCATGAAATACAGTACTTATTATAATAATCTAAGATGGTATGCCCATATTGCCACTCACATAAAAATGATTGAAACACTAGCCAGTGTACCGGAGTGAAAGCCGTCACGAAGAACGGCTTTTGCGAGTAAAAGCGTAGCGTTAGGAGCACTGGTTTTAGGTGACTCCGGGAGGATCAGCCCGATAGGATGAGACAGCTAAGGGGAGCGAACGAGAATAGTGTGCAGAAGGAACACTGTATTGCCTTAATTTCTGCAAAGACCGCAGAAATACGGCAAAGCGAACCCTTCGCTGTTCGCTTGGCTCACCGAGGGTCCCCCGGAACGCGTCCGCCTGGAACGCAGGGAAACGGTCTCCTTCTACTTACCCGCACTTTCACTAACCATCCTATACTGCATAAAAGACTGTGGTAGATAAATCTGTCAAGTACCAGTCCTGAAGGAGAGTCTTTCTGAGTAATACATTTCTATATTTCTATTAATCAAGTACAATAGAGGGAGTAAAGGTTGATGTATCAAAATAAAAGTAGTAAATACGGATAAACTTTAGTTCTCTTGACAGGAGTGAGTTGAAAAGTGGAGAGAATCCACTTCATTCACATATATATATAATGAAGTGAATTCATGCAAATTACATACATATAGAGAAGATGATACTGCCTGAACCTCAAATTAAACATGGAGCTGAACCAAATGAATGATTACTCGATATTTATCGGCAGACAGCCGATACTCGAGCGGCAAGGAAATATATATGCATATGAGTTATTATACAGAAATAGTGAAGAGAATTTTTTTCCTGATATTAATCCTGAACAGGCAACGATCAGCCTGCTGGTGAATACCTTCCTTTCAGTAGGAGTGGATCAGGTTACTGACGGCATGCTTTCATTTATCAACTTTTCTGGGAAGCTGCTCGCTCAGGATTTATTTATGAGTTTAGATCCCAATCAAGTAGTTATTGAGATATTGGAGGATGTTGAAATTACCCCTGCACTCTTGCGGCGCTTGGAGAACTTCAAAGAAGCGGGGTTTACAATCGCCCTGGATGATTTCATTTTACAAAGTCAATACACACAGCATCCGCGGCTGTTTGAACTAATCGATATCATTAAAGTGGATTTTATGAATACCAGTAAGGCAGAGCGGGATGCGATAAGAGTCTTTTTGAAGGATTATCCGGACATTATTTTATTGGCTGAAAAAGTGGAGACAGAAGCAGAATATCAGCTGGCATTAAACAGCGGATATGATTTATTCCAAGGGTACTTCTTTGCGAAGCCGGAAATTATTAAGAGTGCGGAAATACCGGCCAACACACTGATTCACATGCAGATTGTAGAGTATTTTCAAAAGGAGTCACCATCGATCAGCGATCTTTCTGAAGTCATTATGCGTGACGTATCCATTTCTTATAAGCTGCTGCGATTTATTAATTCGTATGGATTTGAAATCCCGAGGCGGATTAGTTCGATCAAGCAGGCGATTGTTCTGATTGGGCTGGATGAAACAAAGAAGTGGCTGCAAGTGCTGATGCTGCATGATCTGGCGAGAGATGCAAAAAGCGGTCGTGTTACCGCGCTGGTGGAACTTTCCCTCAGACGTGCACGAGCGTTTGAATTGCTCGCGAAATATAATGGCAAGCCGAATAAAGATGAGTACTTCCTAACCGGAATGTTTTCCCTGATTGATGCAGTGATGAGTATGAAATGGGAAGATATCCTGCCTTTATTATCCCTGTCAGATGTGATTATCGACACTCTCAACGGGAGTACGACGGAGATGACAGCTTATCTGGAATTGATTGTGGCAGTGGAGCGATTTGAATGGGACAAGGTTAGCCGGTTATCAGAAGAGCTCGGAATTCCGAAAAGAAAACTGGGAGAAATCTTTTTACAGGCTATGCGATGGTCACAAGGAATCGAAGAAGACTTTAACTGAGTCAGCGAAAAGGCATTTTCACTTGAAGATGCCTTTTTTGGTGTGTATTATATACAGCTAGACTAGAATCAGTGATAACTTGTTCCAAATAGGAAGTATTTGCGTTATATCTTTTCAAGAAAGGGTATGGAAGTTAGTAAGGAAGTTACCATATGAACACTAGGAGTCGATTTAGTTGTGAATAAAAAGTTTTGGAAAAACCCCGTGTTCTCTATATCTGCAATATTTATTTTTATACTTGTATTATTGGGCGCGCTTAAGAAGGATCAGTTTGGAGCAGTTTCAGAAAGACTTTACCACTTTACAACAGATAATTTCGGCTGGTTTTATTTGCTCGCTGTATTTATCGTCATTGTTTTTTTAGTGGGACTGGCTATCAGTAAGTTCGGTGCTATTCGTCTGGGCGGCGATACGGAGCGTCCGGAATATCCTTTCTTCACATGGATCGGCATGCTGTTTTCCGCCGGATTCGGTGTGGGTCTTGTATTCTGGGGCGTAGCAGAGCCGATGAGTCACTATTTCAAATCACCGCTTGCAGGAGTGGAATCGCAAACGGAAGAATCAGCACGCGTTGCTATGGGCTATTCATTCTTCCACTGGGGAATTTCACAGTGGGCGATTTTCGGAATGGTAGGTCTCGTTATTGGCTTTATGCAGTTCCGGAAGAAAAAAGACGGCTTGATCTCCACTGCACTCGAGCCGCTGATCGGCAGCAACCGTCATGTGAAAACAGGCATAGATTCATTTGCTGTGGTCGCGACAGTTATGGGGATTGCTACTTCTCTCGGTATGGGTGTTCTGCAGATGAGCGGAGGGCTGGAATACGTCTTCAACATTAAGAGTACTTTTACCATTCAGCTCCTCATCATTGCGGTCGTGTTTGTTGCGTACATGACATCCGCCGCTTCAGGGTTGGGGAAGGGAATCGCTTATTTAGGGAACTTTAACTTGGGAATGGCAATTGCCATGCTGGCGTTCTTTTTCCTGGTAGGACCAAAAGTCTTCATACTGGAAACATTTACGCTTGCTATCGGGGATTATATTAATAATTTCATTACGTACAGCTTGCGGCTGCAACCTTATCAAGGCGGTACATGGGTGAAAGACTGGACGATTTTCTACTGGGCCTGGACCATCGCATGGTCACCTTTTGTCGGTGCATTTGTTGCACGGGTGTCAAAAGGACGGACAATTCGGGAATTCGTCATGGGTGTAATGGTAATCCCCCCTGCCTTTTCTTGTATGTGGATCGCGACACTGGGTGGAACCGCGCTGTACAGTGACTTGCGCAACGGCACACAAATCGCGGAAGAAGTGGATCAAGACGTTACGTCTGCCATATTCGCAACGCTTCAGCAGTTGCCGATGACGGGACTGGTCTCTTTTCTGGCTATCGTTTTAATATTTACTTTCCTTATTACGTCTGCTGATTCAGCCACGTACATTTTAGCAAGCATGACTACGCGAGGCAGTTTATTCCCTCCGTTGGTAGTAAAGTTTGTCTGGGGCTTCCTGATGACAGCGATTGCTGCTGTTCTTCTTTCAGCAGGTGGTTTGGAAGCACTGCAGTCAGCTTCTCTGGTGTCCGCATTACCTTTTACGCTGCTGATGCTGCTGCTGATGTTTTCATTGGGAAAACTGCTCTCACGCGAACCGATTACAGTCAGACCAACTGATATTCGCCAATTTGAGCATGTAGAGGGTGAAGTTAAGAAAAAACGTAAGCGTAAAGAGAGCGAAAAAGAGAAAAAAATGCGCCGAGAGAAAGAAAAGCAGGAAAAAGCCAAGTTGAATAGAGATCGAAAATATCAAGAGCTTGAAAAGAAGAAGTATCGGGAGTACGAAAAAGAAAAAGAACAAGAGGACGATTAAGTAAAAGAAGACCGGCTCGGTGCCCAGCGCACGAGCCGGTTTTCTTCATTTTAGAATGGCGTGCTGACCGCCCTTACTTATCTATAAAGTAAAGCTGGCAAACATAGTTTATAAAGAGTCAGAGAGGGAATTTTATCTATAGTAAGCGATACACTCCGGAAGGGAGCAGCGCCATGGCGAATAGAAAAAGGAAATGGACAAAAAAACGAATTGCCGCGTACGCGTTGCTGCTGTTCACGCTGCTTTATGCAGGAGTCATGCTCTGGCAAACCTATAAACCACTGCCTTCTGGAATATCTTATGCGGGCGGCCTGCATCAAGTGGAAGACGTAGAATTCATTTATGATCTGTCCTATTCTAAAACAAAATCGAAGGAAGATTATAAATCGGAACTGCATATTTTTGATGAAGTATTTCAAATGATTGAGGAAGCTGAACAGTTTGTCGTTCTCGATTTCTTTTTAATGGATGATTATTATGATGAAAAAGAGGATTTCCCGCAGCTTGCCGATCAGATGACGGAAGTGCTGGTGGAAAAAAAGAGAAGTAATCCCGACATGCCGATCATTTACATAACTGATCCTTTAAATACCGGTTATGATTCCTATGAATCAAGATGGTTTAAGGAGCTTGATAAAGCAGGAGTCGAAGTAGTTTATACGGATCTTGAACCGCTGCGTGATTCTATGCCGATCTATTCAGGACTGTACCGCATATTGTTTCAGTGGATTGAAATAGACGGCAAAGCACATTTTCCTAATTTCTTGGCAAGTGATGCGCCCAAAGTCAAATTCACATCGTATTTAAAACTGCTTAATGTCAAAGCGAACCACCGAAAAACAGTGGTGACGGACAAAGCGGCACTTGTTACTTCCTCCAACCCTCATGCTGCAAGCGGCCGTCATGGGAATGTGGCATTTAAAGTGACGGGTCCCGTGCAAAACGACATATTGGAAGCAGAAGAAGCAGTACTGCAATATACCAATGAAGGAAAGCTGCCGCGTGCAGAGGGACTGGAAAAGCAAAAAGGCCCATATAAAGTGCAGTATCTGACAGAAAGTAAGGTGCTCGATGCTCTGGTGAAAGATATAGAGAGAGCCAAGACGGGTGATCGTATCCGCATGGGTATGTTCTATCTTTCTGAACAGCAGGTCATACGGCCTTTGGAAGAAGCAGCCAATCGCGGTGTGGACATCGAGATGATTCTCGACCCGAATGAAAACTCGTTCGGCAGTAAGAAGTCCGGCTTGCCAAATCGTCCGGTCGTACAGGAAATCCAGGAAAACACTGACGACAAGATTCAAGTCCGTTGGTATAATACCGTCATTGGCCAGTATCATACGAAGCTCGTCACCGTGCAGACGGCAGACCAAACTTTCATTACGAATGGTTCATCCAATCTGACAGAACGGACACTTCGCGATTATAATCTGGAAGCGAATTTACGCATTGTCGCCCCTGCAGACAGTGAGCTGACCGAGGAAATCAATGCGTATTTCGACAGACTCTGGAACAATGAAGACGCCCTTTACACGGTGGATGTTGAAGAGTATCAAAATAAACTGACCTTTTTCCAGCGGGGAATTTACGCTCTCCAGCGCTGGATCAAGATGACCACGTATTAAATAAGCAAACATTATAGCAGATTAATTAATAGGAGAGAGATCAGATGAAAATTGTGGTATTTGGCGCAACGGGGAGAACGGGCAGTGAAATCGTACGGATGGCATTGACAGACGGCCATGAAGTGAAGGCTTTTGTACGGACACCTGAAAAATGTACTCCGCAGTCGAATTTGACTGTCATTCAAGGGGACGTGCGAGATGCACAAGCAGTAAAACAAGTCATAGAAGGCGTCGATGCAGTAGTAAGCGCATTAGGTACAGACGGCACAACCACATTGACTGAAGCAACTTCTTCCTTTATCGAGGGAATGAAAGCTTGTGGTGTTTCCCGTCTCGTCACAATCGGGACTGCAGGAATATTAGAAAGCCGGACTCAACCTTCGAAACTGCGGTACCAATCAAATGAATCCCATCGTAAACTGACTTTTGCAGCGGAAGAGCACCATAAAGTATACGATATGCTAAGCGGCTCTTCATTGGAATGGACAATTGTCTGTCCTACCTATTTACCCGACGGAGAGGCAGCTGGAAACTATCGAATCGAACGGGACCGGCTGCCAATTGAAGGAAAACAGATTACTGTGGGCGATACCGCAGCATTTGCTTATCATGAATTAATTGAAAAGCAGCATATTGGCTATCGTGTAGGAATTTCCTATTAAAATCATATTGATTTGTGACTATCATTAGAATGGATGTAACGTTTGAACTAAAATCAAGTGAAAAGATGGATAACATTGCATGTTATCTGTGATATAATAGGTTAATAGCATCATGGGGAGAAGGAGAATGGAAGACAAATGAGATGGTCCTTGAGAAATTTAATTCAGATCGTAGCAATATTGGCGATCGTTTTGACCTTCCTAACGAGCACTACAGTCGGCTATCGCGTAAATAAGCAAAACTTAATTGAATCAACGTTGGAAACGAATAAAGCGTATGCCGAGAAATTGTCTTCCACCACAGATACATATTTACGGGACATCCTTCAGACGTTGACAGTGAACGCAGAAGAAGTCATGCCATTACTTGATCAGCCGGGTGACCGGTTAAAGTTGAATACCATTGCGGAGCGGATTCGGACACAGACCGACACATTTAACTCTGTTGCAATCGCTGACCCTGAAGGTACAGTGATAGGAGTATCACCGCCAAGTCTTGACTTGCTTGGCGAAAAACTGACATCGGCCGGCGCGCGCCAGGCACTGAAGGAAAAGAAGCCAATAATTTCAGAACCGTATGTCGGTATTACAGGAGAGCTATTGATCTTCATAAGTGTTCCGTTAATGTCAGATGACGGTGTATACAGAGGTTATATGGGCGGTGCCATCTATCTCAATAAATCGAATGTCCTAGAGAAAATGCTGGGTAAGCATTTTTATGATAATGGATCATATGTATATGTGGTCGATGGGAATGGAATGCTGATCTACCACCAATTACAAGATCGTTTAAAAGATGATGTGTCCAGTAATACAGTCGTGAAAAAAGTGATTACAGGAGTAGACGGAGCAGAGGAGATAGTCAACACGAAAGGCATCGCCATGCTGGCCGGCTACTCTTATGTTCCTATAGCAGACTGGGGAATTATATCTCAGCGGCCGGTTGAGATTTCCGTCGCGTCTGCAAAAAGCATGGTATGGGAGATGGCATGGAAATCGCTGCCGTTGTTATTCCTGGCCTTTTTCTTAGTATGGTATCTGTCAAGAAAGATTGCATTACCGCTGCAAAAGTTGGCATACTATGCGGAAACGAGTACAGAAACTGACCATAAAGAAAAAATGGAAAATGTCTCGGAGTGGTATTATGAGGTCAGACAGTTAAAAGCGGCAATGCTGCACAGCTTGGATTACTTCAGAAATGAAATGAATTATTTCATTCATCAATCGACTACTGATCCGTTGACGAAATTAACAAATCGCCGGACGATGGACGATTATATGAAAAAGTGGGTCGAGCAACGGACGCCTTTTGCGATAATTATCCTGGATATTGATAAATTTAAGCGTGTGAATGACCGCTATGGCCACGCAGTCGGCGATGAGGTATTGATTTACTTAACGGACTTAATGCAGGAATGTGTTCGAAAAGATGATATCTGCTGCCGGTATGGCGGGGAAGAATTTGTGATTTTGCTTCCTAAAGCAGATAAAGTAACGGCTTTTCTCAAGGCAGAACGACTTCGTGAAACGCTGGAAAACAAAATCAGCCCATGCGGAGAGATTGTAACGATTTCTTCAGGCGTAGCGGCATATCCATTACATGCAGAACACCTTGCCCGGCTGATTGAACTGGCGGATCAGAGTTTATATGAAGCAAAACGGACAGGTCGGAATAAAACCGTTGTAGCGCCTGACGAACCTCAACATGAGTAAGATGTGTTGGGGTTTTCTTGAGTTGCTTTATTGAATGAATGGACAGGGGGAAAGGAGATGACAGGGTGGAAGAACGAGAGCTTGACCGCCGGCTTCATATTCAGACGGCGGGTATACGCGAGTGGGCTCTTCAGTCCGCTCACTATAATCGGTATGAAGCGACTCCATATGACGCGCTGGATTACTTATTTGCACAGCATGAAGTCTTAACAAGCGGCGGCTGGATCGATTTTGGCTGCGGCAAAGGGAGAGTGCCGTTTTACGTTCATTATCTTTATGCACTGGATGTTACAGGTATTGAAATGAACAGCGTGCTGTATCAGGATGCGATGAATAATTTGATAGATTATCGCGGGGCGTTTCCAAAGAAAAAGGGGGCAGTATCCTTTGAATGCATTTTGGCTGAGCGTTTTAGTATACCTGCCGATGCTTCTACATTCTACTTTTTTAACCCATTCTCACTTGATATTTTCCGGTCAGTCATCCGAAATATTGTGTTGTCTCTCGAAGAAGCAGATCGAGATGCTGAAGTGATTTTATATTATCCGACGTCAGCTTATGAACAGTTCCTGAATGAGCATCTTTCATTCGAAAGAGCTGCTGAACTCCCTATTACCCATTTACAGCTGTATGACCCTAACGAACGCTTTCTTGTCTATACGTATAAGAGCCCTGACCAGTGATTGGTCAGGGCTTTACATTATGATGCTGTCCGTGTGCTGATGCGCTGCCCGATCCAGAAAATGAGCTCCATTAACAGGGCGGCCAAAATTCCGACCAGCAATCCGCTGGAAAGGAGCGGTTGCAGCAATTCAGGCAGAGAAGCGAACACTTCGGCAGGAAGCGTCATGATCGACAAGCCGAGCAAAGCGGGCAATGCGACCCGATAAATAGTCTTCGGTTCAAACGTCAGACCTTCCACATTGCGCAGTGCAGACCGGAATAACTGTAAATACGCAACGAACAGCACCGTATTTCCGACGCTTTGTGGAATAGTAGAGAAAAACGCACTTAACGGCGGCACCAGCCCCAAGATAATAAACAGACCCGAACCAATGAAGAAAGGTGTCCGTTCTTTGATGCCGCTGGATTGTAAAAAACCGATTGAAGAAGCGTAAGGAGCGTATGGAACTAAACCGAGTGCACCCGCTCCGACATTCAAACCTCCGGTAATAAGGAAGGATATTTTGTACTGTTTTTTTGTCGTTTCTTTCTCAAAAATATCTTCCGCGCCTTTTAATGTGGCGACCGTGTTGGTTGTGTTCAATAAGCCTGTGATAATCACCGTAATGACAATCCCCATTTCAATCGTCGGTTCACCCCATGGGAACCATTGGATAAACGGCGTCGTTTTAATTGTTTCCGCGGCTTCTTGCGGGAATATCAGCGCAGCACTGATCCAGCCGACCGTCATTCCCACCAGCAGATTCAAGCTGCTGAGGATGCCTTTGCCTTTTACATGCACGAGTATGGTCAGTGCAGCCAGAGCAAATGAAAACAATGCAGTAGATAAGTTTATGTAATTTCCGTCATTCAGACCAATCATCCCTTTTAAAAAGATGGTGATCAGCTGGTTCGCCAGCAATAACAGAAAGACAAACATGACGGCGGGCGTAAACCATTTTTTTAATATCTCACCCATACCGAGCATTCCTAAAATCGCGACTAATACCCCTGATATCATCGCGCCGACTGCAATACTTCCCCCAACAGTCGTTAAGCTTACATTCATTGCACTCGCTGTGCCTGCCAGACTGAGTACAACCCCCCACCAAAGCCCGGATTGACCTTCCATCAGTGCTAAACGGTGTCCGAGCGTCCCTTGCAGCAGACATGCAATCCCTGTAAAGATAAATGAACGCTGGATTGCAGAAACGATTTCAATTTGTTCTAATTCAAATGCTGCCCCTACGGAAATTGGAATAACGACCGTGTTGGCAAACATGAAAAAGAGCCACTGAAATCCTGCCAATGCGGTAACTGAATGCCGCATTTGATTTGCTCCCATCAACATCTCCCCTTGTGCAAACTCTTTCAGTAATTTGACTTAATGAAAAAGTTTAAATATAAAGAAAACTATAGCATACTAGTAAATGAATTAGTAATGTTACATGCTGATGAAAAGTCATTAATTTAGAAGGTGAGTTTTAGTTTTTGCGGGTTTCGTTGTTCGACTTTGCCGGTAGTTTGAATGAAGTGTGTGTTTGCAGTTTAAAAACGCTTCGTCGCCCGGGATTGACTTCTGCTTTGAGCCAGCTGGCGAAAAGCGCGGCTGCCTGCCAAAGATGTTTTGCGGATGATCATAGTACCCGCTCAAGCGCTCATGACTCAGCCTCAGCCGCTCATACACACCTGCCACGTGATCATTCGGCTCGGCCTCGTGATCATACCGCAACCCGCCGTGATCATTGAACCGGCCTCCGCGCTCATAGCCGCTCTGCAGTTGGGCCTGAGCTGGTGTTGCAGAAAATATCTTATGCTGATTTTTTGCTAAGTGTGAATTTAGTTGGTATGGTTTCGTTGCTCGACTTTGCGGGAGGTTTGAATGAAGTATGTTTTTGCAGTTTAAACCCGCTGCGGCGCTGGGGGATTGCCTTACGCTGGGAGCCTATTGGCGAAGAGCATGCCAACAGTCTCCCAGCAACGGCTAACCCCGCAGTTGCGCCTTCGCTAGTGTGGGGAATGTATAGCATATTGCTCTTTTGCAATGTGTAGATTTAGTTGGTGTGTTTTCGTTTTTGGACTTTGGAAATGCATTGATCACAAGAAACTTAGACTTTGCAGAATGATAAGTTTTGCATGAAACACCTTGTCTATCGTAATAGCCCCAAATAGTACGCTCATACTGCTTGCTCACACAAAAAGTATTGAAAAACCAGCCTAGTGTACCGGAGTGGAAGGCAACCTAAGTACGCCGCAAGTGCCTTAATTTCTGCAAAGACCACAGAAATACGGCCAAGCGAACCCTACGCTGTTCGCTTGGCAACGGTTGCATGACTCACTTCGTGTGAGCCCGCGGCTAATACCACTCGGGGAGGATCAGCCCGACAGGATGAGACAACTAAAGGGAGCGAAGCGAAATTAGCGTGTAGAAGAAACTCTGTATTGCCTTAATTTCTGCAAAGAGCGCAGAAATACGGCAAAGCGAACCCTTCGCTGTTCGCTTGGCTCACCGAGGGCCCTCCGGAACGCGTCCGCCTGGAACGCAGGGGAACGGTATACTCCCACTTACCATCCAATACTAAGCAGTAAATTATCACGCCTTTCCACTCAGCAAAGGGATGATTTCCTCGCTGGGGACCGGCCGTGAATAAAGGAAACCCTGTGCTTCATCACAATCGAGCCGCTTCAAAAAGTCTGCTTGCTCCACGGTCTCTACTCCCTCTGCAATGACACTCAAGTGCAAATTCTTAGCCAGGTCAATAATAGCCTTGACAATGACGGAGTTGTCAGTCAGTTCTCTAATGAATGACTGGTCTATTTTCAGGTGAGTAATCGGAAACTTGCTAAGGTAACTTAATGAAGAATAGCCGGTTCCAAAATCGTCAATACTTGCTTTAATACCAATTTCCCGAAGCTGTTGAAGAATTTTCTGGCAATAATCCACATCGGAAGTCATACTCTCGGTAATTTCGATATTCAAATAATGCGGCTCCAAGCCAGTTAGTTTCAATGTCTGTTTTACATCTGAAACAAAAGTATGGGTCTTAAATTGACGCAGTGAAACGTTGACACTCATACGGATAGGAGTGTAGCCAAGGTTTTGCCATTCTTTCGCCTGCCTGCAAGCCGTTTCTAATACCCATAAACCAATGGGTAAAATTAACCCGGTCTCTTCAGCAATAGGAATAAACTTTCCCGGCGAAATCATGCCTCTGGAAGAATGGTTCCAGCGCAGCAATGCTTCTACGCCTTTCATTTCACCCGTCATAAAATCTAGCTGGGGCTGATAATGAAGCGACAGCTCATTTTTCTTGAGTGCCTGTCTCAGCTCCATCTCGATCAGAGTCCGTTCGATCAGTTCGTTATACAGCTCTTCTGTGAAAAATTGATACGTCCCTTTACCCGACTGCTTCGCCAAATACATCGCAGAATCTGCATTTCGAAGGAGCGAATCGTAATCCATGCCGTCTTCAGGGAAGACACTGATACCGATGCTCGGAGCAATAAATACTTCCAGATGATCGATCTGAAATGACTTCGATATCTCTTCCACTATTCTGCGTGCTACTAGCGTCACGCCTGTTTTAGTGGCAGAAGTACAGAGAACGATGAATTCATCTCCGCTGAGCCGCGACACCATGTCATTATGACGTATAATCAGTTTCAGCCGTTCACCGACTGCTTTCAAGAGCTGGTCACCTACATAATGGCCCATGGAGTCATTAATATTCTTGAAACGATCCAAATCGATATAAAGCAGGGCGAATGCTTCCTGACTTTTTTTGCGGTCTGCAATGAGCTGTGTCACCGTACGTTTCAACAGCCGGCGGTTTGGCAAATCTGTCAAATGATCATGAAACGCCATATGCTCGACCATTCGTTCTGCCTCTTTCCGGTCCGAAATATCGATAGCGGTGCCAACGACTTCAGACACTTTCCCTTCTTCGAAAATAGGTGATAAGTAAACAAGGAATGTGAATGTTTTATAAACCACTTCAAATTGTGAGCTGCGTCCGAGCGATCCGTCCAGCAGTTGTCTGCGGATGTAGTGAAGATCATAGTTCCACTCGGAAGATATTTCGTTTAGCATTTCCTTTGTAATTCCGAGCAGCTCAATGATTTTCCCTTCGAGCAATGTGAAAGTAATTTCATTATCTTCAACTGTATATTTGAAAATTCCATTTTGAAGGTTTTTGACTGTCGTTGCGAAATCATTCTTCATAGCGATTTCCAAGGATTTCTCAGCTGCTTTATGTGTAGTGATATCCTGTCGTATGGAAATATATTGATACGGTCTCCCATTCGAGTCGATGAAGGGAATAATGGTGGTATTTACCCAATAATAATCGCCGGCTTTAGATAAATTGCAGATATCTCCATGCCAGACTTTACCGGATTGAATGGCCTGCCACATATCTTGGAAGAAATTTTTCGAATGGGTGCCCGAATTGACTACCCGATGTGTTTTTCCGATCAGTTCTTCCCTGGAGTATTTGGAAAGCTTGCAGAATTGTTCATTTACATAAGTGATCATACCTTGAGCGTTCGTAATGGCTACGACTGCCGACTGATCTAATGCATATTTGAAGTTTTGTAAATCTGTCCGCGTTTTTGCAAACTCGTGGGAAACCAGTGTTGATCCAGTCACATCAATGTCTAAGGAGAGATAATGTGTTAAGACGTTAGCTGTATCGTAAATAGGGACAATCGTGATATCAAGCCAATAGTTAGTCCCATCTTTCGCATAGATTTTTACAGATTCCTGATAGACTTTTTCTTTCTTAAAATATTCCTTTAAAGCATTCAGTGTCACGCCGACCGTCAGACCTTTATTTAACAGCTCCCAAGTACTGCCGATTAGTTCTTCCTCACTGTATCCAGTTAACTTACAAAAATTATGGTTTACATACGTGAGTCTGCCATCCAGATCAATCAGCGATACACAGAACGTTTCTTCAAATAAAGTCGACAAAGATGGATTAAATATTGGCGTGTGTAATGGCATCATGGTAACTTCCTCTCTACAGGCAATTCTTAGATACATAGAATATAAAACTAACGGCAAAGCGTTCAAAAGTCCCTAATGTATATTAATATATTTTATTAGTAAGATAAAATAGTGAATTCGTATAATTATAACACATGAAAAGAGAGGAATGAACTAGTTTTAAAGGGAAAAATAAGGCGGATTAGAGGATATAGGATGTATTTCCACGGAGAGTAATAAAGTATAAAAAGGCGGAAGCCCTGGTTGCTTCCGCCTGGTTCATCTCTTTGGCCTGTAGTTGAGTTTGTGAAATAATTCTGTTCTCTCTAAATCAGTTAGTTCCCGCCATTGGCCAATCGGCAGATCACCTAATTCGATTGTCAGTATTCTTACGCGTTGCAGCCGCTGAATATGATAGCCGAGAGCTGCGCACATTCGGCGGATTTGACGGTTCAGCCCTTGTGTCAGTACGATAGAAAAAGTCCGGGAACCGAGTTTTGTGACGGTGCATGGCTTGGTTACCGTGTCGAGAATTTTCACGCCTTTTTCCATCTGCGAAATAAAAGATTCAGTAATAGGACTTTCCACAGTGACGATATATTCTTTCTCATGACCGTGTTCTTCGCGGAGGATTTCATTGACGATATCGCCATCGTTCGTCAGCAATAACAATCCGTCCGAATCTTTATCCAACCGTCCGATATGAAAAATCCGCAGGGGATGGTTAATAAAATCGATGACATTTCCTTTAATATGACGTTCTGTTGTACTGGTAATGCCAACCGGCTTATTGAGGGCAATATAGACTAATTGTTCTTCTTTCTCCACCGGCTTGCCGTCCACTTCCACCTGATCACCGGCTTCGACTTTGCTGCCGAGTTCTGCAAGCTGGCCGTTTATTTTGACTCTGCCGTCAGCAATCCACTTATCTGCACCGCGCCTGGACACGATACCCGCCTCACTCAGATATTTATTGATGCGCATATATACTCTCCTTCCGAACTGGTTACGATAAGGTGATTATAACATTTTTGAAACGTTTTAGGGCCGAACACCGAAGTCTGTTCTTGACAACCTGTCACGTGTGTATTGCGAAAATCCTGCTGCAGTTTAAACCCGCTTAGGCGCTGGGGGATTGCCTTACGCTGTGAGCCTACTGGCGAAGAACATGCCACACTGCCTTAATTTCTGCAAAGAACGCAGAAATACGGCAAAGCGAACCCTGCGCTGTTCGCTTAGCAACGGCCGACCCCGCAGTTGCGCCTTCGCTGGTGTGTAGAAAGAATATCACATTGATTTTTGCAGGGTACGTATTTCGTTGCTAACCTTTGCAGAATACTAAGTATTGCATGAACAACATACTTATTATAATAGTCCCGAATAGTATGCTCATACTGCCTACTCACACAAAGAATATTGAAAAACATGCCAGTGTACCGAAGTGGAAGGCAACCTAAGTACGCCGCGTCCTGCGGCAACGGTTGCATGACTCACTTCGTGTGAGCCTGCGGCAAAACCACTCCGGGAGGATCAGCCCGACAGGTGAGACAACTTGCGGGAGCGAAGCGAGAGCCGTCACGAAGAACGGCTTTTGCGAGTAAAAGCGAAGCGTTAGGAGCACATCTTTGCACTTCAAGTTGGCTTACCGCGGGCCCTCCGGAACGCGTCCGCCTGGAACGCAGGGAAACGGTATCTTCCCACTTACCATTCTATACTGCGCCATCACAGTCAAATCTTAAACTGCTCATGAAATAAACTGTCAAGCACATATTTTGATGAAGACCCGTTTTTAACGGAAGAAGTAGTTGACATTAAAGATTCAGCATATTAAGATTAGTGTAATTATAGGATGGACAGAAGGTTTCGACAGCGGAATCGTCCACGTTAGCTTAGCTGAGACAGTTTGAGAAGAGAATAGTGAAAAGATAGGAATAAGAAGAGTAGCGATTGTGCGTGCTTGCTAGAGAGTCAGTGGTTGGTGGGAACTGATACACGGCAGTCGTGAATGGACTTATGGAAGCTGTTTCGGTGAGAAACAGACGTGTGCCCTCGTTACAGGCAGTGTGAAAACACATAAAGTGGGAGTGCTGCGGCACTTCAATTTGAGGTGGCAACGCGGTTACCAATCGTCCTCTGCAACAGGCTGAATCTGTCTGTTTGCAGGGGGCTTTTTATATTCACTTTGAAGTGTACCGGGCACAGTCTATAGAGAAGAGGAGAATGGACATGACGGCAGAGAAGAACTTACGGGTTACATCACGGAAGATTGAGGGAGATTCACTAACGCCTATATTGATTTTCAGAAGATTGAAAGGCAAGCATAAATTTTTATTGGAGAGTTCTTCGCAGGCAGAAGGCTCAGGACGCTACTCATTCATTGGACTGAATCCTCAAAAAGCCTACCGCGGAAGTGACGGCATCGTGGAGGAAATCGTTTATTCAACAAATAAGACGTACACACATGAAGGTGATCTGTACACATTGCTTAAACGGCTGATGCCGAGAATTACGGAAGACTCCGGTTTCCCGTTTACAGGCGGTGCGGTCGGCTATGTAGGGTACGGAGCTGCACGCAATGGGGAACAGCGCTCGGCAGATGACCTGCACATACCGGATGTCTACTTCAATATTTACGATACGGTGGTCATCTATGATCATCATCTGCACGAGGTGACACTGCTGCATACGGAAATTAATCCGGTGTACGAAACGCCGGACCTTGATGCCATCGAAGAGATGATCGTCAACGGCAGCACAGAGAAAGAGGAAGACGTGTCGCTTTCCGATTATCATTGTGCGATATCGCAGGAAGAGTTTGAACGCCGGGTTCAGCTCGTCATCGACGCAATCAAAGAAGGGCGGGCGGAGCAGGTTGTCATCTCCAGAAGACTGGAAGCGGACATTAAAGGCGATCCATTCGCCCTGTACCGCAGGCTGCGCCGAAGAAATCCGTCACCCTATATGTACTATATGGAGTTCGACGATCACACAGTCATCGGAACATCTCCTGAAAGTCTCGTCAAAGTAACAGACGGCAAAGTGCTGACGAATCCGATTGCCGGCACCCGCAGAAGAGGAAGGAATGAAGCGGAAGATCTGACTCTCGAGAAAGAACTGCGCAACGATCCGAAAGAGCTCTCTGAACATGACATGCTGGTGGAAGTCAGTAAAAAAGAAATGCAGCAAGTGTGCCGTCTGGAAACGATTGAAGTAGCAAATTATTTGGAAACTGTGCGTTACGAACACGTCATGCATCTCGTTTCGGAAGTGGAAGGCGAACTTGCACCCGGACTGCATGCACTGGATGCTTTGAAAGCGACAATGCCTGCAGGTACCGTGACAGGTTCACCTAAACCGGCAGCGATGGCCATCATTGATCAACTTGAAGATCAGCACCGCGGCATTTATGGAGGCGCGATCGGCTATATCGGCCTCAACGGCAATATAGACTTTGCCCTGACGATCCGCACAATGCTCGTCAAGGAAGGCAAAGCGTACGTCCAGGCAGGAGCAGGAATCGTGGAAGCTTCTGTCCCGGCGCTGGAATTTAAAGAAACAGCCAATAAAGCCCGTTCACTGCTTGAAGCAGTTGAAATAGCGAAGTGATTGAATTACCAGAAGAGATGAGGAGAGATGAGCATGGAGAAGTTTTTGAGCATAGTAGAGAAACAGCGTCACTTGATGTATGAAGAAATGAGAGAAGCAGCCGAACTGCTTTTTAATGAACAGACAGATGAGGACCAAATTATTACGTTTTTAACGGCTCTTTCGCAAAAAGGAGAAACTTCACATGAAGTCGCAGCCCTTGCAGCCGTTATGAAGTCCTATGCAAATGAATTCACGCCGGCAGCAGCACGCTATCTGGACAACTGCGGTACGGGCGGGGACGGAGTCAATACATTCAATATCAGCACAACAGCCTCATTTGTCCTCGCGGGGGCAGGCGTGCAGGTGGCAAAGCACGGAAACCGTAAAATTTCGAGTGCGGCAGGCAGCCAGGACGTGCTGGATGCACTCGGCATTCATACGGATTTTCAGATAGCTGATATGCAGAATCTGCTGGAACAGGAAGGAATCGCATTTTTATTTGCACCTGCCATCCATCCGAGAATGAAACGGATTGGCGCCATTCGCAATAAAATCGGCAAGCCGACGATTTTCAACTTGGTCGGCCCCCTGACGAATCCGGTAGCATTGGAAACACAGTTCACGGGCATCAACCGTCCCGACTTCATTATGGAGTACGCATCTGTGCTACGGATGCTTGGACGGAAGCGGGCGATTGTCGTCAGCGGAGCAGGCGGCATGGATGAAGCATCTCTTGCCGGGCAGAATGAATTTGTACTATTGGATCATGGTGATTTAATTCCGTTTTCATTGACGGCGGATGATGTAGGTCTGGATTACGCGCCGCTGTCTGCGATCAGGGGCGGGGATGCGCTAGAAAATGCAGCGATGGCGCGTGCGATACTGAATGGAGAGCGAGGGCCAAAGTTTGACACGGTTGTATTGAATGCGGGTATCGGACTGTTTGCGAATGGTCAGGTGAAGACGATACAAGAAGGTGTCAAACGGGCAACTGATAGTATTTTATCAGGTAGAGCATTAGAAAAATTAAACGCTGTGGTCGCGTTCAGCGAATCAATTCAGCAGAAGGCGGTTGTCCAATGACGATTTTAGATAAAATTCTAGTGCAAAAAAAAATAGAGGTAGAGCAGCTGCTGGCAAAGGATGCAACATTTCCGGAGCGTGCAATTACACGGCCGTCTCTTTATAAATCCCTGCAGACTGCAAAACAGCTGCAAGTGATTTCAGAGATAAAGCGGGCGTCTCCTTCAAAAGGTCTGATTGCAGAAGGCGCAAATCCCGTCAGACAGGCTTCGGCTTATTACAAAGCAGGCGCCGCATGTATTTCTGTTCTGACGGATAAAGAATTTTTCCAAGGTTCATTCGATGATCTGGCGGCTGTTGCAGATGTGGTGCCAATTCCTTTATTATGCAAAGACTTCATGATTCATGAAATTCAGATTGACCAGGCAAAAAGTGCAGGTGCTTCGGTAATTTTGCTGATAGCGGCGGCTCTAGACGATCAGACGCTTGGAAGACTGTATACGTATGCGAACAGGCTCGGATTGGATGTATTGGTGGAAGTGCATGATACGGAAGAGTTGCAGCGTGCGCTGGCGATTGATGCGAAAATTATTGGCGTCAATAACCGGGATCTGCATACATTTGAAGTGGATCTGGTGCAGACAGAGCGGATTGCGAAAGAGTTTCCATTCGATGAAGAGCGGGTTTTGATCAGTGAAAGCGGCATTTGGAATGCTGAAGATGCAGAGCGTGCTGCAGAGGCCGGCGCAAGTGCAGTGCTGGTCGGAGAATCGTTGATGCGCAGTGATTCTGTGAAGGAAGCATTGCAGGCGCTGCAAGTGGATAAGCCGGTAGTTCGTTCATGACAAAAGTGAAGATTTGCGGACTGATGAAAGCAGAGCATGTGAAAGCGGCGGTGGATGCCGGAGCTGATGCAATCGGTTTTGTCTTCGCTCCGAGCCGCAGGGAAGTATCGATTCAACAGGCGCAGAAGCTTGCTGCCATTATTCCTGATGCTGTCTTGAAGATCGGTGTATTCGTGGATGCATCAAAGGAAGAGTTGCAGCGGACATTCAAGGAAGTGCCGCTAGATTATATTCAGTATCACGGGGAGGAGTCGCCGGAATTCATTCGGGAAGTTGGTTTGCCGTCTATCAAGGCGCTTGCCATTCAGAATGAAGAAGATGCGAAACGGGCGGCTGTTTACGACGTGGATTACTATTTATTTGATACCCCCGGGATAGAGTACAAAGGCGGCAGCGGCAAGACGTTCGACTGGTCACTGCTTGAAGATGCCGGTGTGCCGCTCGCGAAGACGATTTTAGCAGGCGGACTGCATGCAGAAAATGTGCAGGAGGCAATCAGACAGGTTCAGCCGTTTATGGTCGATGTATCGAGCGGCGTGGAGATTGATAAACAAAAAGACAGTGAACGTATTCGGACGTTTATTCATAGAGCGAAGGGCAGGAGTGATCAGGATGCAGACAGCAGAAACTAAAGGACGTTACGGCAGATTCGGCGGACAATTTGTTCCGGAAACGCTGATGACGGCATTGCAGGAGTTAGAAACAGCATACGAAGAAGCACAGAAGGATCCGGCCTTTACAGAAGAATTGGATTATTATCTGAAAGACTTCGTCGGGCGGGAAAATCCATTATTTTTAGCAGAGCGTCTGACAAAGCATGCAGGCGGTGCAAAAATTTATTTGAAGCGTGAGGACCTGAACCATACGGGCGCCCATAAAATCAATAATTCATTGGGGCAGGCACTTCTTGCGATTCGTATGGGCAAGAAGAAAATCGTTGCAGAAACTGGTGCCGGCCAGCACGGAGTGGCTACGGCAACAGCCTGCGCGCTGCTCGGTCTTGAATGTGTCGTATTCATGGGGAAAGAGGATATCCGCCGTCAGGAATTGAATGTTTTCCGCATGGAGCTGCTCGGAACGAAGGTTGTTTCGGTGGATAAAGGATCAGGCACACTGAAGGACGCAGTGAATGAAGCACTGCGCTATTGGGTTGCTAATGTGGAAGATACGCATTATATTTTGGGCTCAGCACTCGGTCCGCATCCATTTCCGCAGATTGTGCGTGATTTCCAATGCGTAATCGGCAATGAAACGAAGAAACAGCTTCAGGAGAAAGAAGGACGTCTTCCTGATGCAGTCGTTGCATGTGTCGGCGGAGGCAGTAATGCAATCGGCATGTTCCATCCTTTTGTTGCAGATGAAAGTGTCAAAATGTACGGTGTCGAGGCGGCGGGCAGCGGAATTTCCACTGGAAAACACGCGGCAGCCGTACCGGGCAAGCAAGAAGGCGTGCTGCACGGCGCGTATATGTATGTGCTGCAGGACGAAGATGGTTTCATTCAGGAAGCACATTCTATCTCAGCAGGTCTGGATTATCCTGCAATCGGCCCTGAACATTGCCATTTAGACGATATCGGACGTGTGCAGTACGATTCTGTCACAGATGAGCAAGCCCTTGAAGCGCTGCAGCTGCTGTCACGCACGGAAGGCATCATTCCTGCTATTGAAAGTGCGCATGCTGTCTATTATGCAGTACAGCTTGCGAAACAAATGAAAGAAGACGAACTGCTCGTCATCTGTTTATCAGGACGCGGCGATAAAGATGTGGCTGCGGTGCGCGACGCGTTGGGAGGCCGGGGGAAATGACGAAATCACGAGTGAAACAAGCTATTTTAGAGTGTAATGAACAAGGAGACAAAGCATTCGTACCATATATCATGGCTGGAGACGGTGGGCTGGAGACATTGAAAAAGACCATTTTATTTTTACAGGAGGCAGGTGCCACGGCAATTGAAGTCGGTATTCCATTTTCAGATCCCGTTGCGGACGGAGAAGTAATCCAGCAGGCGGGCGAACGTGCGCTGGCAGAAGGCGTGACACTGCGCAAAGTGATGAACGAACTGGCTTCATTTAAGGAAGAAGTGACAGTTCCGCTCGTCATCATGACGTATTTAAATCCTGTGCTGAGTTACGGATTGGATAAAATTGCGGCGGATTGCGAGAACAGCGGTGTCTACGGACTGATCATACCGGATTTGCCGCTGGAAGAAAGCGGACTGCTGAAAGAAGCGTTGAAAAATTCGGAAGTCGCACTCGTTCAGCTGATTTCACTGACAAGTCCGGCTGCGCGGATCAAAGCGATTGCGGAAGCGGCGGAAGGTTTCATTTATGCAGTCACAGTGAACGGCATTACAGGCGTGCGGAATTCATTCAATGAAGGTTTGGAAGAACATCTGCAGAAGCTGAAAGAAGCAAGCTCGGTACCTGTATTGGCAGGCTTCGGAATTTCCACTCCTGAACAGGTGCAGACACTCGGTGCTTTGGCTGACGGCGTCATTGTCGGCAGCGCAATTGTAACGGCTCTGCATGAGAATGACTTGCCGAAAATCAATACTTTAATCGCTGCATCGAAAAATCAAGTATCTCAAATATAATGGCAGACCGGACGACTGGTGAACTTCAGTTGTTCGGTTTTTTCTGTGCAATGGATCAGCCGCGCGCGAAAAAGGCCTTCTGGCGCGCCAAACGTAAAGCCCTTTTTGCCGCTCCAAACTAACGCCTCGCCGCGCGAAACCACTACCTCACCGAACCAATCCCATTTCGCATCGCAAGAAATTCATTGTCCATCGCAACAAACTGTCCATAAAACCCAAATTGTGCATAACTATTTAATTCGCATGCATAATTTTCCCGGAACTATTCACACTATCCGCAAAGGAGCTGATGAGATGGAGGATAACTTGCTGACTATCCACAATCTCCGGACATCTTTTCGAATTAACGGCAGGTTTCATCGAGCAGTTGACGGAATATCGTTAACTATCCACAGAAATGAAGTGCTCGCCATCGTCGGTGAATCGGGCTGTGGGAAAAGTGCACTCGCGCTGTCGATTATGGGCTTGCATCCGCCAGATCAGTCAGCAGTGGAAGGTTCCATCGATTTTCAGGGACGGAACCTATTGCAGCTGTCCACTTCAGAACTCAATCAAATCCGAGGGAAAAAACTCGCGATGATTTTTCAAGATCCGATGACCGCCCTGCATCCATTGTGGAAAGTGGGACGGCAAATAGAAGAACCGATGAAATACCATTCAATGTTATCCACAAAACAGAGAAGACAGCGAACTCTTGAATTGTTGAAACTTGTAGGAATTCAAAAATATAAACAAGTCTATCAACAGTATCCCCACGAACTGTCAGGCGGTATGCGGCAGCGGATTTTAATAGCCATCGCATTAGCCTGCGATCCGGTTTTGCTCGTTGCAGATGAACCGACGACGGCGCTTGATGTGACAGTGCAGGCGCAGATTCTTGAGCTGATGAAAGAACTGCAGCGGCAATCGCAAACTGGTATTTTATTGATTACCCATGATTTGGGCGTGGTAGCGGAAATGGCGGATCGGGTGGCGGTCATGTATGCCGGAGAGATTGTGGAGCTGGCGCCGGCCGAAGAGCTGTTCCGTCATCCGCGTCACCCTTATACACAATCGCTGTTTCATTCACTCCCTTCATCTAATGAAAGGAAGCAGAAACTGCATGCAATAGAGGGAATCGTGCCTGCCATTGAAAATCTGGAGCGGGCCGGCTGCCGTTTTGCGCCGCGTATTCCGTGGATTGCCGAGAAAGGACATGATGCAGAACCGGTGCTACAGGAAATTGCACCCGGCCATTTCGTGCGCTGCAGCTGCTATCAACATTTCTATTTACCGGATGGAAAGGAAGAAAAAGATGTCTCTGCTGCAGCTACGTGATGTGTCCGTTCATTATACAAAGACCGGCAGTTTTTTCAAACGCAAGAGCGCTGTCATTCCTGTCATTGCCCAATTGAGCCTTGAACTCCGGCCAGGCGAAATATACGGGCTGGTTGGTGAATCAGGTTGCGGGAAGTCAACAGCAGCAAAAGCGATCATTGGTTTACATCAACTGTCAGCAGGTCAAATCTTTTTCAATGGAGAAGACTTGTCGCAGCTCACCCGAAAGGCGCGAAAGCAGCAAATGAAAGAAATTCAAATGATCTTCCAGGATCCTTATTCTTCGTTGAATCCGAGAAAAAATGTCTGGAATATTATTGCGGAACCACTGCGTAATTTCGAAAAGCTCTCTAAGGCAGATGAATTGAAGAAGGTACAGAAACTTTTACAGCGGGTTGGTTTGAATGAAGAGTCGGTTTATCAGTATCCGCACCAGTTTTCAGGCGGTCAGCGACAGCGTATCGGTATTGCGCGTGCAATGGCTCTGCAGCCGCAGCTATTAATTGCCGACGAGCCGGTATCGGCGCTCGATGTCTCCGTGCAGGCGCAAGTATTGAATTTCATGAAAGAAATTCAAGAAGAGTTTCGGCTGACGATGCTGTTTATTTCACATGATTTAGGAGTGGTCCGCCACCTGTGCGATCGGATTGGCATCATGTATAGGGGAAGTGTAGTGGAAGAAGGAACTGTTGAGGATATTTTCAGACGTCCGCAGCATCTCTACACAAAACGGCTGCTCGCTGCCATGCCGGAAATGGATCCCGAAAAAAGACAGCACAAGATCAAACAGCGCCTGCAAATTAATGAAGAATTTGATCGGCTGGCGGATACGTTTCTTGACGCTGAGTTGCAGCAGATCTCGGACACGCACTGGGCGCGGCTGTGAAGTAAGGAGGCAAAGGCATGCTGACATTTATTATAAAAAGGACCGTCTTGATGATTCCGCAGCTGCTGCTATTGAGTATCCTCATATTCTTTTTGGCAAAACAGATGCCCGGGGATGCGGTGACGGGAGCATTTATGGGAAAACCGAATGTGTCGGCGGAACAGATGGAGAAAATCAGAGAGCAGCACGGCTTGAATGATCCGTGGATTGTGCAGTACGGACGCTGGATCCGGGATGCGCTTCACGGTGATCTGGGTCAGTCTTTTGTGCATAAACAGCCGGTTACACAACTGCTGGCAGGGCGGATCGAAAATACAATCTGGCTCTCTGTCGCAACATTGGCCGTGACCTACAGTCTTGCGATACCGCTTGGGATGATCGCGGGCAGGTGGACAAGAAGCTGGGCGGATCAGCTGATCGTCACCTATAACTATATTTCATTTGCCACCCCGGTCTTCGTATTTGCCTTGTTGATGCTCTATGTCTTTGGCTTCCTGCTGAATTGGTTTCCAAGCGGCGGCAGTGTCGATATTCGGATCACGGAGGGAACGCCGGAGTATGTTTTAGATAAGCTGAAACACTTAGTGCTGCCTGTGCTGTCCGGTTCCTTGCTGCTGACGTATTCAACTGTGCAGTACTTACGCAATGAAATGATTGATACGAAAATGAAGGATTTCGTGAAGACGGCACGGGCAAAAGGAGTGCCTGAGAACGCGGTATACCGGAATCATATATTGCGTCATTCCATTTTTCCTATCGCTGCGTTTTTAGGCTATGAGATCACTGGGCTGATTGCAGGATCGGTGTTTATCGAGACAATTTTCAGCTATCCGGGGCTGGGGAGACTTTTCATTGATTCTATAATGACGCGTGATTTTACAGTAGTGACTGCACTCGTCCTCATCTCGGGAGCGGCGGTCATTGTCGGAACGATGCTGTCTGACATTATCTTGCGCATCGCAGACCCGCGGATTCGTTTCGGATGAAGGAGGGGAGCATATGATGATCAGTTTGAATAAAGGAGTACAGCATAAAAGTTCAGGTCATTCTTCTTTTTTGTCGAAGATACTGGCAGAGATCCGTCAAGATCGGATGGCCTATATGTCGGCGGTCATACTGATCTTTATTATGGCCATCGCGTATCTTTCTCCTCTCTTTCTTTCGATAGACCGTGTGAACCGTATTGAACTTTCCCAAATCTACCATCCTCCTTCCGCTACACACTGGCTCGGTACCGATGACGGCGGCAGAGATGTTTTCGGTCAGCTGCTGCTCGGTGCGCGGAATTCCCTGACGATCGGCATATGCGTTACGCTGCTGTCCAGTTTCTATGGATTGACAATTGGTCTCATTGCCGGGTATTACGGCGGATGGGCCGATCAAATTATCAGCCGCATACTGGATTTCCTAATGATTTTACCATCGCTAATGATTATTATCGTTTTCGTCGTGCTGGTGCCGAATTACACTGTCTATCATTTCATTTTCATTATGAGTATTTTCGCCTGGTTCGGCAAAGCGCGGCTTATTCGGTCAAGAGGGCTGGCAGAGCGGGAAATGGATTATATCAGTGCTTCCAAAACACTAGGTACGCCGGATTGGAAGATTATGCTGTTTGAGATGCTGCCGAATTTGAGCTCGCTCATTATTGTCAATATGACGCTGACACTCGCTGGCAATATAGGCTTGGAAACAGGTCTGACGTTTCTCGGGTTCGGCCTGCCGTCCGGTACGCCTTCGCTCGGTACATTGATTGCCCTGGCGAAAAATCCTGATATCGTCCAAAACAAATGGTGGGTCTGGCTGCCGGCTGCTTTGCTGATTTTAGTCATTATGCTGTGCATTAATTATATCGGCCAGGCGGTGAAACGGGCCGCAGATGCAAGACAGCGGGTTTAATAAGGGGGAGAAGAATTTGCGCGAAAAATTGCTGTTAATAATCAGTTTTGGGATAATGCTCGCGGGATGCAGTGCGGTGCAGCCGCAAGCACAGGAAGCTGGATCGCTCACTTTTCCTTTAGAAGTATCCAATCAAAGTGAGCCGGTAGAAGACGGTGAGATGGTCGTCGCACTGGTCAGTTCAGATCCGTTTGAAGGGACTTTGAGCCGGGCATTTTACAGCGGTTCATTCGATGCCGAAATCATGAACTGGTTTGACGAATCACTGCTTTCAACAGACAGTGATTTCGAAATTTCCAATGAAGGCGCGGCATCATTCACTTTGTCTGAAGACCGACGAACGATTACACTGCGGATTAAAGACGGCGTTAATTGGCATGACGGGGAACCGGTGAAGGCGAGTGATCTGCTGTATGCCTATGAGCTGATCGGTCATCCTGATTATTCCGGCGAACGTTACACATTTATGATTGAAAACGTGGCAGGCATGGAGGATTATCATGCGGGAAAGACCAAAGAAATTTCCGGGATACAGGTGCAGGATGACCAGACAATCAGCGTCACGTTCAAAACTGCCTCACCTTCTATCCTGTCGGGTTTCTGGTCGTCGCCCGTGCCTCGACATCATACGGGTGACGTCACAAACGGCGAGCTGACAATGAAAGAATTAGAGTCATCGGGAAAAATACGCGTCACGCCGATTGGTTACGGTCCTTATAAAATCGTCAAGATCGTGCCCGGCGAGTCCGTTTTATTGGAACGTAATGAAAACTACTGGAGAGGTAGGCCGCAACTTCAATCTGTTGTGCTGAAGACCGTGAATGAGGCAATTGTAACAGAGTCATTGAAAAGAGGAGACATCGATATAGCCAGAATCCCGGCAGATCAGACGGAAGCCGTGCAGAGGCTTGGCAATATTGAACTGCTGGGAGATGTCGATCTGGCCTACACCTATATCGGCTTTAAATTGGGCAATTGGGATGAAAAGAAAAAGGAAAATCGTATGGATCCCAAATCAAAACTTGCGAACAAATTAGTGCGGCAGGCAATGTGGCATGCGCTGGATAATGAATCTGTAGGAAAGTACGTCTATCACGGCCTGCGTTTTCCGGCGTCCACATTAATTGTTCCGGTTTTTGAAACATATCATGACAAAAAAAATGCCGGCCGTCCGTATGACCCGGAAAAAGCCAGAGCCCTGCTCGATGAAGCAGGCTATCTTGACGTGAACGGCGATGGTTTCCGGGAAGATCCGGACGGCCAGCCGTTCACTTTGCGTTTTGCTTCCATGGCGGGAGGAGACGCGGCGGAGCCTATTGCCATGTACTATATACAAAATTGGGCGGATGTCGGGCTGAAGGTGGAACTGACGGACGGCCGCTTGCATGATTTCAATGCATTTTATGATCTGGTGAAATCAGATGACCCGAAAGTGGATATTTTTCAAGGGGCCTGGGGGGCAGGATCTGACCCGGATCCGTCCGGTCTTTATGGACGCAGCGCGATGTTTAATTATTCGCGGTATGTAAGCGGAAAGAATGATGAGCTGCTCGAGGCGGGAACTTCTGAAGCGGCATTTGATTCGCAGAAACGGCGTGAAATCTATAACGAATGGCAGGCTTTGATGGCAGAAGACGTACCGCTTGCCCCGACACTGTATCGCTATGAGATTCTGGGTGTGAATAAACGTGTTGTGAATTATTCCATTGATCCAAAGTCGGAGAACAGCCGTGTTTGGAAATGGGGTGTTTCGGAATGAAGGCGTTTATTGGCAGATGATCATACACAGCGGCCGCATGCTCATTGAAACCGCAGCAGCGCTCATAGCCGGCATGTACGTGATCATAGCCTCACGCTGCATGCTCATACAGCAACCCGCCGTGATCATAACCACCTCCCGTGCGCTCATAGCACCTCAAAAACCGCGGCTTCCGCATAGATGAAGCCGGCGGTTTTATCTGCGTTCCGCAATGAATATGATAGAGTAGGACACAGAAAGGGTGATGACTAGTATGATCTGTCCTAATCGTTTAGTAAAAGGTGATGTAATTGGAATTGTGGCGCCGGCGAGTCCCGTGGCACGGGCAGACGTGGAACGTTCGTTTTCATTTTTGGAACAGCTCGGTCTTCGATATAAAATCGGGCAGTCTGTCTATAAAAAGAATGGCTATTTGGCAGGTACCGACGAGGAGCGTCTTGCTGATCTGCATGAAATGTTCCGCGATTCCGAAGTGAAAGGAATTCTGTGCGCTGGCGGCGGATATGGTTCAGCTCGCTTTGCAGATCGTCTGGACATGGAATTGATCCATGAAAATCCGAAAGTGTTCTGGGGATTCAGCGATATTACGTATTTGCACACAGCGATTCGTCAAGGTGCAGGTCTGGTGACATTCCATGGGCCGATGCTTGCTTCCTGTGTGGCAAAGGATGAATTCCATGAACTATCCGGGAAGATGTTCAGCCAGCTGTTTGAGCCTGTAGAAGTGCATTATACAGAAGCGATTTCGCCGCTTGAAGCACTGAGCGCAGGCATAGCAGAAGGAGAAGTAGTCGGCGGCAACTTAACGCAGCTCGCGAACAGCCTTGGCAGTGAATTTGAAATCGAGACGAATCAAAAATTACTGTTCATTGAGGATGTCGGAGAAGAGCCTTACAAGATCGACCGCCTGCTGAATCAGCTGCGTCTGGCGGGCAAGCTGCGTGAAGCATCGGGGATCATTATCGGTGATTTTGCAAAAGCAGAACCTTCCAATCCAGAGAAATCGCTGTCGCTTGACGAGGTGTTTGCCCACTATTTCAAAGATCTGGGCAAACCTGTCGTAAAGGGCTTCCAAATAGGACACTGCGAACCGCATATTGCCATCCCGCTCGGTGTCAAAGGACGTCTGAATGCGAATGAAAGGACACTCACTATCTTACCGGGAGTGGAATGAATGAACATCCGCACCGTCGAAACATTTGTGGTGCAGTCAAAGCTTAAGAAACCGTTTGTCACGGCATTGCGGACTGTTTTCAATGTGCAGTCGATCATCGTAAAAATGACAACGGAAAGCGGGTTGACCGGCTGGGGAGAGGCCGTGCCGGCGCATGTGATCACCGGTGAAACCGTCGGAAGTATCCGCTATGCTATTGAAAGGGTGCTCGCGCCGGTTTTAATAGGAGAAGGCGTGGCAAGGCGTGAAGTGCTGTTCGAAAAAGTTCAGCGTTCATTGCTTGGCAATTCGAGTGCGAAAGCAGCAGTTGATATGGCCGTTCACGACATTTTCGCGCAGCACTGCGGGTTGCCGCTGATACAGATGCTCGGGGGATACAGCGACCGTTTGACGACCGATTTGACGGTCAGCGCGGGCGCTCCGAAAGAAATGGTGAAAGAAGCAGCAGAACATACGGCAAAGGGATTCTCTGTACTGAAGATAAAAATTGGTACAGGGAATTTTCAGGAAGAGCGCGTAAGAATCCGGGCCATCCGGCAAGAAGTCGGGCCCGATATTGTGCTTCGGCTGGACGCCAATCAAGGCTGGAAACCGAAAGAAGCAATCCGGATCATCCGGCAGTTCGAAGATGACGGCTTGGATATCGAGCTGGTCGAGCAGCCCGTTGCAGCGAATGATCTCGAAGGATTGCGTGAAGTGACAAGGCATACGCAGACGTTAATTATGGCAGACGAATCGCTGTTTTCGATAGGTGATGCGAGAAGACTGCTGGAAATGCGTGCTGCCGATTTGCTGAATATTAAATTGATGAAGTCGGGGGGAATCCACGAAGCGTTGAAGATCAATGCAATGGCGCAAAGCTACGGAGTGGAATGCATGGCGGGCAGTATGATGGAGACGGCTGTCGGTGTCACAGCAGCTGCTCATTTTGCGGCGAGCCAGCCAAATGTTACGCGTACGGATTTGGATGCGCCGCTTTTATTGGCGGGTGTGTTTGATTGCGGAGGGATTGTTTATAAAGGTTCCGTCATGGAGTTTGCGGGCGGACTGGGATTAGGATTTGATTCGGAACGCATGAAGCAATGGGTTAAGGAATATGCAAATGAATGAAAATTGGGTATGCGCGGTCAGTGTCGCAACCGTCTGGACCGATCCGGATGCACCACGGCTCGTCGATTTGCCTGCGCTTCAGCAGCCAGTCCAACTGGAGAAGTGGTTTGGACAGCTGATGTTTGAAGATCGCCTCGCGCTGAGTGAAGAAAATCGGATTCAGACACAGCTATTATACGGCGAGCCGGTCATTGTGGAAGAAGTCATGGAGGATTGGGCAAAAATAATTGCCAGCGGACAGCCTTCGTCGAAAGATCCACGCGGCTATCCTGGCTGGGTGCCGCTTGTGCAATTGTCTCAGCGCTGTGCTTCGTATACGAGGGGTCATGTGCGAGTGACTGTTCCAAAGGCCTGGTTGAACGATGAAACAGGTCAGCGTTTTATGCAAGTCTCATTCAATACGGTTTTTCCGGTCAGCAGGCGTCAGGGCGATCAGTTCCGTGTATGGACACCGCATGGATGGAAATTAATCCGTACGCGAAACGTGAATCAAATTGAAGAAAATGAAAGCGGCAGGCCACTTGAAAAAGGCAGAAAGTTTTTGGGCCTGCCGTATGTATGGGGCGGCATGTCGGGATGGGGTTTTGACTGCTCGGGAATCGTCCACCAGCTGTGGAAATCCTGCGGTGTACTGTTGCCGCGAGATGCGGCGGACCAGGCGGAGACCGGACTTCCGATTTCGCTGAAACAGGAAGATTGGCGGAAAGGCGACCTGCTGTTCTTTCGGGAAACGCAGGACGGACCTGTCAGCCATGTGGCGATGTATGCCGGCGGAGGGCAGATAATGCATGCGCCGGCGACGGGAAGGAATGTGGAGCAGATTCCGCTTGCCGGCTCAGCATACTGTCAGAAACTCTGCAGCGTGCGGCGAATCCAAAACTAATATACGGTAAACGGTACAGCGACGGTTATTTCATGGTAAGGACTGCGCTGGGTAATCGTTTTGACGAGCCGGTATTTGCCGGGACACAGTGTGACGCCCAAGTTTTCGACGGAAAATTCTTGGGCCATTTCACTGTGCACTTCCAGCGGAATCCCGCCGTCGCGGTAATGCGGATCGAGCAGGAACACGGCATCCGAGTACGTGATGATATACCACTGTGCCTGTTTGTAAAACTCTAAATGATAGAACGGCCCGATTTCATAGGGATCATCTGTGTTGTTCCGGACAATTGCTGGAATCACAGCCGGTGACCCTTCAAACTCGTCCTGTATCAATGCCAATGAAATCCCTTCCGACTGGGCAGGCAGTAATTGGTCAGGTACAGGTTCCGCCAGTGTTTTTACTGATTCGGCATTGCCGCAGCCAGAGAGGATTAGCAACATACAACTAAGCATCATCCAATTTTTCATCGTTCTCACCTCCGTTCTATTATAAATCCGCCGCATACAATCAGCCTTGATTTGAATCAATAATGAATGAAATACACAACTTTTCCGCTATACTAAGGAAAAGAACATGTAAGGGAGCTGTCGCAATGTCTGCAGAAAAGTCGATGAGTGAATCCAGAACGATTCAAAGTAAGTTAGTTCTGCCGCCTGATACCAACCATATCCAATCTATATTCGGAGGAAAGGTTCTCGCCTATATTGATGAAATTGCGGCGATCTGTGCGATGAAGCATGCTGGGACGATGGCGGCGGTGACGGCTTCGATTGATTCGGTCGATTTCGTCTCGCCTGCCATGCTCGGAGAAATGATTGAACTCGAAGCTGTCGTCACGTCTGTCGGGCGCACGTCTATGGAAGTGTTTGTTTCAGTTCATTCGAAAAATCTCGTGACAGGGGAAACGAAGCTGACGACGGAATCTTTCTGTACGATGGTCGCCGTCGATGACACGAACCGGCCGGTGCCTGTGCCGAAGATTTATCCTGAGTCGGAAGCAGAAAAGCGTTTGTTTGATACAGCGCCCGCCAGGAGGGAGCTTCGCCAGCAGCGCCGTTTGATGAAGCATTGAGGATGTGATGAGGGACTGTTTGAGAAGTCATGCTGTGTGACTTCCCGGGCAGTCTCTTTTTGATTGGCTGCCGGTGTCTGACGCGGCTGAAGGTGGCTCTATGATCAAGCGCGGGGTTGGTATGATCATATTCGCGGGGCGTATGGTCACTTGCGAGAGCTGAATGAGCGGCTGTCGGTACGGTATGAGCGCACGGCGGGAGTTTATGATCGCAAACCGGTGTTCAATGATCATCCTGCCGAAAATTACGCTGCTGTTTTCTGGCTGGCCGCCGGTTTGGTGCGGAGAGACTGGTGAAAGGTGCGGCGAAACGGATTTTTGGCGCGGCAGAACAGATTTTCCGAGCATTGCCGGCCGGGTTTGGTTCGGTCAGCTACTTTTTTCGTGCGGATGGAGACTGTTTTGGCGTGCTCCGCCGCTTTTTCGCGCGCACGGCAATATCACCACTTGCCAAACTCCATCATATAGTGTACTATCTAACTAGTACGCTAGAGAGAAGGAGGCGGAAAGATGATGACGGCGTGGAAAGGGCTTTGGAAAAAGGAATGGCTGATGATGAAAGACTGGATCTACGCTACAACGGTGATGGCGGTTTTACTGGTGTTTGTTATATCCGGGGGATTTTCATTTCTCACAGAAAGAAAATTATCGATGTCCGTTATGGCGGGAATGTCATTGATGCTGTGGACAGTGATCGCTGTATGCGTGCCGATTGCCTTACTGTTGAACAGTTTATGGAGTGAATGGAAACGGCCGGATGTCTGGCTGCAATCTCCTCGATCGATTTATCAATTGTTCGGGAATAAAACCATTTTCGCAGGGGTGATTGGATTCATTGCGGTGCTGATACCGGCGATTGTGTTTTCTGTGTATGCGTCCGTTTTTGATACATTATTGAAGGAGTCAGGGGCACTTGACTTTTTCCTGATGATCTACTCTTTTACTTCCACTCTTTACTTGGGAGCAATCGGCTTTATGCTGATTGGTTTATTCTTAGCTGTAGTCTACCGTGTAATTAAATCGCATATCCCGCGCGGAGCAATTTTTATTTGGCTGGCTGTCTTGTTCATTTCGAATTGGCTTTTCCAATTACTTTTGGAATCGGAGCTATATAGAAAAATCGCTCATATGGGTGCATTTACGATTTCTTTCGAGCCGCGAGAGTATATTGCAGGCGATTTTTATTTTGTACAAAGCCCGGGAACGTGGTATGCCGGACAAATTTTATTAGTCTTTGTGTTCCTGGCATTTCTCTTCTTTTCTTCCGCATGGCTATTTGAAAAGAAAGTGAGGTTATGAGTATGAGTGCATCATGGAGCGGCTTGTTCCGCAAAGAATGGATTTTGCTGAAATGGCTGACGATAGGGATTGTTGTGTTGAATGCACTGGTGATCCTCGCAGTGCCGTCTGTAATTACCAATCTGACTGGAGTTTCGGGAACTCTGTATGAGCATACACATATCGTCGCGGGAACCTGGTTTGCTCTCTATACGTTTTCGGGGGCTGGTATTCTGTTATACAGTCTGACAAAAGAAATGAATACACCTGATATCTGGCTGCATTCACCAAGATCTATGTTTCAGCTGGCGGGAGCAAAGGCTTTGTTATCAGCATTTATTGCGATCGCAACATTGTTTCTGGGAGGACTGCTGGCAGGCATCATGTTTTATATACTGGGTGACTGGTCAACGGATTCGGTGTGGCGAGGAGCTTTGGCGCTCATCAGTATACTGCTTGCGATATCTTTAAAATCGTGTTTTCTGATGGCGGTAGGTTTCTTCTTCTGGAGTCTCTATCAGGTTATTCGGGTACGGATGCGTTTCTTCGTGGTACCGCTGACAGTAATGCTCTTCTTCTTGGCACTGGCGATTTGGGAGATGCTTCGGATCAATGATTTCTTTGATTGGCTTCGTACTCTGATTCCGATTAAATTAACAAATGAGTCGTTCTATAATGAACAGGCAGATTACCTTTTCACTGGATTTGTGCGTGATGGAATCGTGTTTTCAGTAGGAAGTGTGTTGTTTTATGCAGTCCTTATTTATGTGTTGTTGGCAGCGGGATCGCGGTTGTTTGAAAAGAAAGTGAGGTTGTGACGGTGAGCATGGAATTCCTTCCGGATAAACCAATATACCAGCAGCTTGTCGATCATATCGTCGGAGATATTATTCGAGGTACCATAAAAGTCGGAGAAAAACTGCCATCTGTACGTGATTATGCCGTTTCGGTCGGCGTCAATGCCAACACGATGCAGCGGGTCTATAAGGAACTGGAACAAATGGAGATTACGGAGACCAGAAGGGGGCAGGGTTCATTCGTGACGGACAATACAGAGCGAATTCAGGAACTGCGCGAGGAAATGAAGGAGCAACTCGTGCAGTCGTTTATTCAAAATGTGGAAGCACTTGGTTTTACGACGAATGAAATGGTCAGTTATCTGCAGAAACGGGGTGGACATGATGATTAAATTGCAAGCAGTTTCAAAGCGTTATGGATTCAAGCAGGCGCTCGACGGTGTGACCCTTTCATTGCCGGCAGGGAAAATCATTGGGCTTGTCGGTGAAAACGGAAGCGGAAAAACGACACTGCTGAAGCTAATGGCGGGTTTACTATCACCGAATTCAGGTGTGGCGGCACTCGACGGTCAAGTAATTACCAGACGTGTTGCGGCAACAGTTGCCTATATGCCCGACACCGATATATTCTATCCATATTTTACTGTCAGACAGCTGTTTGAATTCTATGATTCGCAATTTGAGGATTTTCAAATGAAGAAGGCGGAACAAATTCTGGAATTCCTGAATCTTTCATTAGATACGAAGATCAGTACACTGTCAAAAGGAAACCGCGGCCGCGTCAAAATTGCCGTTACACTTGGACGGGAAGCAGATTATTTTCTGTTGGATGAACCATTTTCAGGGCTGGATCCGATGGTGCGCGAGGATATTGCGAAAGGGCTGATCCGCTTTACTGATACGGAGCGGCAGACGATTGTGATGTCCACGCATGAACTAAAGGAAGTAGAGCCGTTGCTCGATGAACTAATTGTCCTAAAGGGCGGGCAGGTGCTGGCGCATAAAGCGATTGATGAAATCCGTAGCAGCTGCGGAATGGATGCGACGTCCTGGCTGGTGTCTCTTTTCAGGTCATAAAGTAAAAATAGCAGAGTATGAAAAGGCGGGTACCCTTTCATACGCTGCTATTTATTATTAGTTATTGCTGCTGAACGTACGGACTAAGCCGAGTACTGTTCCACCGAGAATAAACGCGAACAATGCATACATGATGTAGATGAACCACATGAATATCCACTCCTTTAATCAGTATCCTGCCTCCCATTGTACCACCCCGGCAGACGCGTTGCAATGGCGTTTGCAGGCCAACTGTGTCAGCTGTGAGACCGGGGGCGCAGAGGGATTCCTGGGTAAATAGACTGCTATTTCAGTGAATACCTGCCCCGTAACTCCTGAATCCGGCAATAATTGAAACTGTTTTACTTTGCGGTACGTAATCATTTCAATGAAGGTTTACGGGGGTGCAGCTATGAAAAGGTTTTTGACGGTATTTTTATTCATGCTCATAATAGGACTGCCTGCAGGGACAGCGTCGGCAAAATCCTATTCTATCGACGAGGTGCAGATTCGCGGATGGATCAATCCGGATGGAACCATGCTCGTCAATGAACTGTTCACGTACTCGTTTGACGGAGAATTCTCCAGGCTGAAGCGAGCATTCCCCGCCGAACACCGTCCTCAGATTGAGGGATTTAAGGCGTTTCAGGTGATGGACGGCAACGGCAGAGTAGGATTTATCGACGATAACCAGATGAAGAAACTCCCCGTTTCATTGGATAAAGAAAATTGGGTAACGAAAATAGCCCAAAAAGATGGAACGATTCAGGTGATGTACATTTATTATGTTCAAAATGCTGCTGTCTCATACGATACATACAGCGATCTGCAGCTTACCTTTTTTGAAAAAGGTTCTAATCATGATATGGATATGAACGATGTGCAGATCTCTTTTATTTTGCCTGAAGAAGCGGGTGAAAAAAATATTCACGGTTACTTTTATGCTTCGGGAGGGAAGGAGCCGGTCGTTCACAGCAACGGAATCCAATTTAATACTCCGGTTTCTAAAGCGAATACCTACACAGCTGTGCGGGTTTTGTTTCCTTCTGGGATGATGACAGCCTCGAATAAAGGCAAAGCACCGGTTTCATTGGAAGAGGCGATAGCAGGTGAACAGCAAAAGATGGACGAGCAGGCATGGAAAGTGGCACAGATTCCCGCAATGAAAAAAATCACCATCGGTTTGACTGTGTTTCTCGGACTTATTGCACTTTTCGTATTCTGGATGAAATCCCGTTTGAGCGGATTTTTTGGAAGCACCGACTATGTGATGAAGACGGATCCACTTTATCTAAGTTTTGTGGATCATTCAGGAGAATGGTTCAAAGGAAGTTTTCTGGCCGGATTATTTTCATTGGTCGATAAAGGAGAGGCATCGGTCGAACTTGCAGACAGTGCGGAACGATTCGCAGACCGTCCGGATTCACCTGATAAGACACTCGCCTTTCAGTTGGTAAAGGGTAAAGGAGATCTGCAGCCGTTTGAACGGACGTTAGCTGTCTGGCTGTTCAAGGGACGTTTGATGAAAGAGCGATTTCATCTGCATGATATTGCAGAAGGAAAAGAGTCGAAAGCCGCTTTGAGAAAACAGCATAAGTTCGAAGTGGAACACACCGAGTGGCATGATGAAGTGAAGGATTTATTAGTGGAATCGGGGACATTATCCACTCGATATTCTTACGTGCTGAGGCTGTTCATAGTGATCGCGGCAGGCCTGATGTGTGCAGTTGCATTTTATATCGGCGGAGGGGATGACTGGGGCTACAGACTGGTGCTCCCGGCTATTTTCTTTGCAGTTACGCTGTTCAGCATGAAGGAGCAGATACAAAAATGGCCTTCAGGATTATACTTTATCGTGCTGCTGTTCACAGTGAATTCATTGGATTATGAAGAATTGACGGAAGTCTTCAGCTGGTTCGTGATTATCGCGCTTATCGCGTTTTACCTGGTTCCGAAGACTGTGCTGAGTTCTAAAACGGCATTCTATACAAAGATGAGCATCAATAAATTCCGGAGAGAGCTGAAATATGGTATGCCGGAAGGGTTGCCGGATGATGAGCAGCAGCAATATCTAATACGTGCCTACTTGCTCAAGCCATCTAAAAAGAAGCTGCCTCAAGTTAGGCGGGCAGAAACCGCGACTGCGGCGGTTGCCATGGCTTCACTCTTTACGCTGCGGGAAGATCCTTTGCAATTTGTTCATTCAACTTGGGGCCCGAAATTAGTAAAAGCAGGCAGTTCTGACGGTACCTCTTTTGATGGAGGATATTCCGGCGGGGGTGGAGGAGATGGAGGAGGCGGAGCAGGGGCGGATTAACCGCTGTCTGCTCTTTTCCTTCTACTTTTGATCTTTCAATAAGTCACGAATTTCTGAGAGCAGTTCTTCTTTCGTATCCAATGCTTTTTCAGCGGGTTCTTCTGCAACGGGCTCCGGCTCTTTAATTTTGAGCTTCATCAGGACGCGCAGGAAGATGAATATAGATCCTGCAACGATCAGGAAGTTAATGATGGATTGAATAAACTGTCCATACATAATCTCAGCATCTTTATATGTCACGCTTAACCCCGAGAAGTCCAGGCCGCCTGATAAGATTCCGATAATCGGTGTAATGATATTTTCTACCAGTGAAGAAACAATCGTACTGAAAGCTGCACCGATGACAACACCTATAGCCAGATCAAAGATATTTCCTTTAAACGCAAATTCCTTAAATTCTTTCCACATATAATGTTACTCCTTCTGTAATAAATTTTAATCACGGCGTGGTTCTTTTACGCTGAAACTGCTGGTATATCGTGATAGAAGCAATGACCCAAACGGCGCTGGCGTATATACCGCCGACAATATCACTGGGGAAATGCACCCCTAAATAAATACGGCTCACTGCAATCATGACAATCATGAAAACAGCAGCTGTCACGGCTAGTGTCCGGCTCCAAGTATTCCGTAAATTACGCCAAATGATATAAGCGAGAATAGTGTATAAACTGAATGCCATCATCGTGTGACCGCTCGGAAAGCTGTAGCCGCCAATGTCAATCAGACGATGGAGGTCGGGACGTTCTCGTTTGAAGATGAACTTCAGCGCTTGATTGAGTATGCCTGTCCCGCCGACAACGGCAACCAGCAATAATGCCTGCACCCCGTGCTTTCTACTGAGAAGTGTAACAAACGCTGCCAGTGCAATCAGCGCAACGGCCATTGTGGAACCGATCGTCGTAAATGCTCGCATGACCACTGTCAGCCACGGAGTTTCTGTACCCTGGACAGCTCCAATGACGGCTTTATCAAATCCGGAAATCGTCTGCATATGAATCGAAGTTGCGACCATTGCAAACAAACCCGCTAATATTAAACAAGCTCCCCAAGTCAGCAATAAACGAATAGACAGTTCACGCATGTCTCCCGGCCTCCTTTCTACTGCTCTATATTGTGAATGAAAGCTAAAAAAATGTACAGTGAAAGGTGGCGGCGCAAGCCTGAAGATTGTTTTAAAAAATGGACGGAAGGTATACTAATGAAAAAAGGGAGTGGTGTATGATGCAGGAAATTTCTACAACGGAAGAATGGGATGAAATACTTGATCAATCCAATGAAAAGCCGGTGCTTATGATGAAGCACAGTTCAACTTGTCCAGTCAGTGCATCTGCATTTTCTGCGTTTCAACGGACAGAAACGAATCTGTCCAAGTATTATCTGATTGTGCAGAAGAGCCGACCGCTGTCGCAGGAAATTGAACGGGAACTGCAAATTCGTCACGAATCTCCACAGCTATTTTTATTGAAAGACGGAAAAGCGGTATGGAAAGCTTCGCATTACGCCATTATGGAACCCTCTATTACAAAGGCAATCCAAGAACATCAGGTGTAAGCCGGCAAAGAATAGTCCGCAGCAGACGCACTCTCCTATGAGAAATGCGTCTTTTTCATTTTGAAGAGATGTCATGGCATATATGACATTTGTCATCTCAAAGTCATGACATCTATGTCTACCCCTCCCTGTCCGTACACGGTATTCTTAATGTATTAGCAAACCCAATTAGGAGGGACATTCAAACATGAGTAAAGAGAAAACGAAACAGCTGCATAAAGACGTCGCACCTTTCGCGAAGTCTGACTTAAAGAAAAGTGTTTTTCAGATGCTGAATACGATACCGCCTGTTTTTATCCTTTGGTTTCTGGCGTATCAGAGCTTGAACGTTTCCATCATCTTGACAATTGTGCTTTCCATCACAGCTGCGTTCTTCGTAGTTCGCACATTCATTATCTTCCATGACTGTACGCACGGTTCATTCTTCCGCAATAAGAAAGCGAATAATATTGTAGGAACAATCACTGGCGTACTGACATTATTTCCTTATGAAAAGTGGAAAAGAGAGCACTCTATCCATCACGCGACAAGTTCAAATCTTGATAAGCGCGGAGTAGGCGATATTTGGGTAATGACTGTTGAGGAGTATGAGAATGCTTCTAAATGGCAGCGTTTAGGCTATCGTTTCTATCGTAATCCTATCGTGTTGTTCGGTTTTGGTCCCTTATATCTAGTGCTAATCGCAGGTCGTTTTAATCGCAAAGATGCACGTAAGAAAGAGCGTATGAATACGTATTTAATCAATATCATTCTTCTGGCGGTCTACAGCGGATTGATCCTGCTTATCGGCTGGCAGTCATTCGTACTGATTCAGGGCACGATGATGTTCACTGCTGCGGCGCTTGGAATTTGGTTATTCTACATTCAGCACACATTTGAAGATTCTTATTTCGAAGAAGAATCAGATTGGGATTACGTAAAAGCAGCAGTGGAAGGCAGTTCGTATTATCAATTGCCGCGTGTTCTGCAGTGGGCGACAGGTAACATCGGATTCCACCACGTACATCACCTGGCTCCGCGTGTTCCGAATTACAATTTGGAAATGGCGCATGAATTAACGCCGCCATTGCAAAAGGCGACAACTATTACATTAAAAACAAGCTTGGAATCATTACGCTACCGTCTGTATGATCCCGCAAATAAAAAGTTCATTACGTTTAGAGAAGCCAAACAAGCTATCATGGCTAAACAAAAGTTGAAGATTGACTTAAAACCAAAACGCACAACATTTGACTGATCTATGCTGTCCGGAAAGTAGAAATTTACTTTCTGGACAGCTTTTTATGTGCAATTCCTTATGCGATCTCATGAAACGCGCCAATATGTGACCTCAGCGCGCCAAAAATCTTCTTAAGCAAACCAATTTAGCTTTGCACCGCACCTTTCCTGAAATTGAAATTAGAACGAACCCTCATGCAGCGAAAATGAGATTAGTGCAAGCGGGTCATTCAGGCAACTATTTGTTACAATGGATATATAAAGGGTGGCGATGAGAACCTATGCACAGCTGGTACAGTATTTTTCCAAAAAGCCCATGGCTCAGCATTTATGCATGGGTGGTATTTTGTATTTTACCTTTCTTTTATATTTTACGAAGTGCGTCACCGATGGGGTTATTAATCGGTTTCACGCTTCTGGTGTTCTTCTTTTTATCTTATTACTTTTCCGTGAAATCAGACAGCGGCCTCATGTATATGTGGATCAGTTTTGAGATTGTCATCACCGTTTTGATGACTCTGTTGTTTGGATATGTATACCTATCTATATTTATTGCTTTTTTTATTGGGAATATCCGGAATCCGGTAGGTTTTTTTATCGTTTATGGTTTGCATATTGCTATTTTGATCGGAGCAGTCGTTGCAGGATTCTTTATTGAAATTGAATTGTTTCTTTCGCAGATTCACTTCATTATTCTGGCAATCATCGGGGTCGTGCTGCTGCCGTTTAATCTATATAACCGTCAAAGACGCGATCGGCTGCAGGATCAGCTGATACTTGCAAGACAGCGTATATCAGAGCTGACGATTGTGCAGGAGCGCGAACGGATTGCAAGGGATCTTCATGACACGCTGGGGCAAAAACTGTCAATGATTGGGCTGAAAAGTGATTTGGCAGTACGATTAATGGAACGAGATATCGAATCTGCTAAAGCAGAGCTCCAGGATATACGTCAGATTTCCAGCACCGCATTAAAAGAAGTCCGAGTGCTCGTCAGCGGGATGCGCCGAGTCAAATTGAAGGATGAATTGGTCCGTGTAGAGCAATTATTGAGAGTGGCGGAAATCGAAATAGAACTTGAAGGTGATCCGAATTTTCCGGATATGTCACCGATTGTAGAAAACGTATTGGTTATGTGCCTGAAGGAAGCGATCAATAATGTTGTCAAGCACAGCTACGCAAAGCATTGTTGCATCGCTTTTCAACGGACCGAAAAAGAATTTCGGATTATTGTGAAAGATAACGGAATAGGAATTGCGCAAAATGGGGTGAATCTGCCCGGTAACGGACTGGAAGGAATGGAAGAGCGCCTGGAGTTCGTTAACGGCAACCTTTCTATTTCCAGTCAGGAAGGGACACAATTGAAGATTACAGTTCCCGCTGTTCTGAAACAAATAAAGGAAGGGTGATTACATATGATCCGCATTGTGATAGCAGAAGACCAAGGAATGATGCTGGGTGCGCTGGGGTCGTTATTAAATTTAGAAGATGATATGGAAGTAATCGGCATGGCGAAAAACGGTCAGGAAGCAGTGAAACTAGTGAAAGAACTGAAGCCTGATATTTGTATAATGGATATAGAGATGCCGATCAAGACAGGTTTAGATGCTGCGGAAGAACTGCAGGATGAAGAGTGCCAGATCATTATCCTGACTACTTTTGCGAGAGCGGGGTATTTTGAACGCGCACGGAATGCAGGTGTCCGCGGCTATTTACTGAAGGATAATCCAATTGAAGAACTGGTGAAATCCATTCATTCCATCATTAAGGGACGCCGTATTTATGCTCCTGAATTAATCGATCTGGCTTTTGATATGAAGGAAGAAGATAAGAATCCGCTGACAGAGCGTGAAGAGCAAGTACTAAAGTTAATTTCAGAAGGAAAAACGACCAAACAAATTGCGGCGGAGTTATTTTTATCACCCGGTACAGTGCGTAATTATGTGTCGACGATCTTGGATAAGCTCGGCGTGCGAAACCGGATTGAGGCGATTTCAATGTTTCAGGAGAAGGGCTGGTTTAAATAAATTTCATTTTAATAAAATGGCTCTTCACCAAAACATGTGCTTGATAATCAATTTAATGAGCAGTTTGAGATGGGATTGCGCAGAATAGGATGGTAAATGGGAGGATACCGTTTCCCTGCGTTTCAGGAATTTTTATATGAATGGCAGTCATGAGCATGCTATTTGAGTTTATTACGTAAGAAGTGGCGTTTCATGCAATACTTAGCATTCTGCAAAGGCTTAAATTCTTGTGTTGAATGCATTTGTAAAGTCGAGAAACGGGAACACTACCAACTAAATCCACACTCTGCAAAAAAAGCAACATGTTATACTTTCCCCACATCAGCGAAGGCGCAACTGCGGGGTAGGCCGTTGCTATGAGACAACTGGCGTGTTCTTCGCCAGATGGCTCATAGCGTAAGGCAATCCCCCAGCGCCGAAGCGGGTTTAAACTGCAGCATGATTTTCGCAATACATACATGACAAGTTTTCAAGAACTGATTTTGGGGCAGATCCAATAAAATTAATGTAAGGAAGAGGTGTCTGGTATGAACGACCAGGATCGAAAAGCATGGCTGGAGAAGGAGCCTTTATTGCAGCAAGTGGCAGAAATGAAAGAAGTGCTATGGCGAAACCCGTCTGTGCAGCCGGTGAACAGGGCGATGGAGAAAACGTCTCTGACACGCGAAAAGGTAGAAGACGCACGTCAGAGACTCGAACGATTTGCTCCGTACCTGGAAAAAGTATTTCCTGACACTGCTGTTAATCGGGGCATCATTGAATCGCCCCTCACTTCCATTCCTGCAATGAAAAGAATGTTGGAGCAGCAGTATAAGTTGAAGATAGCCGGTATGCTGATGCTGAAGCAGGATAATGCTCTGCCGATTTCAGGTTCTATTAAAGCACGCGGCGGTATTTACGAAGTGTTGAAACATGCAGAAACACTGGCGCTTGACCATCAATTAGTAAATGACACGCAAGATTATCGGCAATTCGCCGAACCGGTCTTCAAAAGTCTATTTGCGCAGCATAAAATAGCTGTAGGATCGACAGGGAACCTAGGACTGAGCATCGGCATCATGAGTGCAAAGCTGGGTTTTAATGTAACTGTACATATGTCTGCAGATGCAAAGCAATGGAAGAAAGATTTATTGCGGTCAAAGGGTGTTGAAGTCATAGAGTACGAAGATGACTACAGTAAAGCGGTGGAAGAAGGAAGGCGCCAGGCGCAGGAAGATCCATTCTGTCATTTTATAGACGATGAAAATTCAACTGATCTTTTTATGGGCTATGCAGTCGCAGGCGAGCGTGTTGCCGCGCAGCTGAAAGCACTGCATATCAAAGTAGATCGAGAGCATCCGCTTTTTGTTTACTTGCCTTGCGGAGTAGGCGGAGGGCCCGGCGGAGTCGCATTTGGTTTAAAACTGGCTCTCGGCGACCACGTACATTGTTTCTTTGCCGAGCCGACGCATTCGCCGTGCATGATGATCGGAATGGCAACGGGACTGCATGATCAAGTATCAGTTGCCGATTTTCATTTGGACAATAAAACTGCGGCTGACGGACTGGCAGTAGGCACTGCTTCTGCATTCGTCGGAAAAACAATGGAACCCTTCCTGGCCGGATGCTACAGCGTTGCAGATCATACGTTATTCAAGTTATTGAAAAACCTGGCAGACAGTGAAGATATCTGGCTGGAACCATCTGCGCTCGCAGGCATGACAGGTCCTGTCAAGGTTATAGAGTCTCACGTCCCAGAGGCAAATTCCGAAAAAGCCGTGCATCTTGTCTGGGGCACAGGAGGAAATATGGTGCCTGAAGAGGAAATGCAAAGCTATTATGATCAAGCCGGGAAACAATGATTTTATTTCCCGGGAAATCGACAAAAACAGCGGTTCAGAGAGTTATGCTACATAACTTTCTGAACCGCTTTTTAAAATTAAATGGTATTTACTATAGTTGCTCATAGCATGTCAATGAATGATCATAAACGTTTTCCAGCCGATCAAACGAGGCTGACGGGCGCTCCTAGTCATTAGCCGTCCGATCATAGCAACTCAATGCATGATCATAAACCCGCTATGGACGCTCATAGCCTCGCAGAGTTTTCATCAATTCCCCATATCTCGCTAAAATTCAGTGCAAATCCTGAAATAACTTCAGCTTCAGCAGTCTTGGTACCAGTAAAAGGCCGATAACGGAACCGCTTACTGTCGACACGAGAAACGGAGGCAAGAAGAAGAAAGCTGTAACAGTCGTACCCATCAGAATCTTTGCATAAGGTACGGCAAACACAGGTGCGATAAAGCCTGTGCCGATTATTTCACCTATGCCGGCTGTCCAATTCCGTTTGTACCTCTGATAACACAGCCCGGCTAACAGTGCACCGATCATTCCGCCGGGAAGCGCCAGCAAAGAACCGGTTCCTGTCAGGATTCGCACCAATCCAGTCACAAAGGCCACTAGCACCGCTGCGCCCGGCCCCATGACGATTGCCACGATTACGTTGACGGCATGCTGAATAGGATAGGCTCTCGCTATTCCCGCCGGAAATGAAACAAAGGCAGAGCCGGCAACAGCAATTGCCGCAAACATCGTCATAAAAACCATTTTTCTTGTATTCATCGCAACCTCATTTATTTAGAATTAATGTAATTTCTTTAGAAAAAGACTTTGCTGCTTCCTGAGGGTTTTCAGCGGAAGCGATGGCTGAGATGACCGCCACGCCGTCTGCGCCGGCATGCAAGGCGGGGATGAGGTTAGCCAAGGAAATGCCGCCGATTCCTACAATCGGCATGTCAGGAAAAGCACTGCGCATTTCTCCAATCAATTCGGGGCCTACAACAACGGAAGCATCTAATTTCGTCGCAGTCGGATAAACCGGGCCGATTCCAACATAGTCAGCTCCGATTGCTTCAGCAAGCTTCATTTCATCCAGATTGTGGGTAGAGACGCCGAGCCATTTATCAGGACCGATGCGCTTGCGTACAAGAGCCGCCTGTTCATCGTCCTGCCCTACATGGACACCGTCAACATTAAGGGCTAACGCAAGATCAACGTCATCATTGATAATGAAAGGAACGCGGTAAAGCCGGCACAATGCCTGACACTTTTTTGCAAATCCGAGCAGCGCATCTCCCTGCAACGCATTTTCTCCCTTTTCACGCAGCTGGAAGCAAGTAATTCCGCCGCGGAGGGCAGCCTCTAAAACAGCCAGTGGCTCCTGATTGTGTACATTCGGGGTACCCATAATAAAATACAGACCCATCGCTGTCCGCACGTCTGCCCTGCGCATTTAGTGCATCTCCTTTTTTAGCTGACCGTAAGCCCAGTGATTTGTCGGTCCATGGCCAGAACCCAAGCGTAAGCCGTGTTCAATAGCGGCTTGGATAAATTGTTTTGCTTCTGCAACTGCATCAGTCATAGAATAGCCCTTTGCAATAAATCCGGCCAAGGCTGCCGCAAATGTACAGCCGGTCCCGTGGGTGTCTTTCGTCTGCACCCAAGGAGTTGTCATTGTGAAAGATTGCCCTTCACAATCAAGATAGTAATCCTTTGCTTCGAGTACGTCGCAGCGATGTCCGCCTTTTAAAATGACCGCATGTGCCCCCATACTAATGATTTTCTGTGCAGCATGCTGAATGTCTTCATCGCTGACAATTTTCATTTTCGTGAATACTTCTGCTTCTGGAATATTGGGCGTGATGATTGCAGCTATCGGTATTAGATGATCTTTCATTGCTTGGATTGCTTCTTGCTGCAATAACGAATGACCGCCTTTTGCGATCATAACAGGATCGATTATAAGAGGGAAAGGTGGATATTCCTTCAATACAGCAGCAACAGCAATGATAATTTCAGCTGAAAACAGCATCCCTGTTTTACATGCTTTTACATCAAAATCATCCAAGACAGCACGTATCTGGGCTGTGACGCCGTCCGTCGGCACAGGATAGACGCCGTGAACGCCATGAGTGTTTTGTGCAGTTACAGCCGTCAGAACAGAAGTGCCGAACACGCCAAGTTCTTGAAAAGTTTTCAGATCTGCCTGGATTCCGGCGCCGCCTCCGCTGTCTGATCCTGCAATAGTCAATGCTACATTTACTGTCAATGAAAAAACCCCCTTACTCCTAGTTACACTAAAAACGTGTTATTGTTCCGATCCAGTGTATGTAATGTGTTTAAGAAATTTACTGCGAAATCGCCGGGTCCTGCTGAAATACCGGCTGAAACTTCGCCTGCCCGTTTATAAAATGAAAGCGCATCAGCAGCTGCTTCCAGCGGCGATTCGCTTCCTACTGCCAGGAAAGCACCAACTACTGAGCTTAGCAGACAGCCTGTTCCAGTGATCTCAGTCATAGAAGGATGTCCGCCTTCAATAAACAATGAACGATGACCGTCCGTAACGATATCTGTTTGACCTGACACAGCAACTAAACAACTGTGGCCGATGGCAACCTTTTTCGCGATTGCTTCTATATCTGCGCTGCCTTCTCCCGCATCTACGCCTTTCGCTTTCCATGGGACATCGGCTATGGCTGCGAGTTCACCGGCATTGCAGCGGATGAGGGTGACATCAACTTCAGCCAGCACTTTGAGAACGCTTGCTTTTCGAAACGCTGTAGCTCCAGCACCGACAGGATCAAGCACGACAGGATTTCCGGCTGTTCTTGCACTGTTGCCGGCGAGGATCATGGCATCGACAGTTTGCTGCTTCAGCGTGCCGATATTCAAAATACTGCAGGAAGCAATTTTTGCGATATCTTCAGCTTCTTCTATTGCATCCGCCATTACAGGCGATGCACCGATTGCGAGCAGTCCATTTGCTTGAAAGTTTGCCACTACAAAGTTCGTGATGCAATGAACGAGCGGCTGTTCTTTTCTAAGATGTTGAATTAGCTTCATGTTTCCCTTCCTCTCAATAAAGGTATATATACAAAAAACCCATACAAAGATGGGCAGGGTATGAAAACTACCCACTTCCCTCCGCTAGCAAGTACTAGATCAGGTTCCAAGGGTTTGCAAGACAGCATCTCAGCTCGTAAAAATTAAAGCACCCCTAGTGGTGAATATGATTCAGATACATTAATTGTATCATAAAATTTTATAAAGGATAAAACCAGACAGGAATGTGAAGGATAAATAATATAAAATGATCGGTTGAGCACAAGAAAAACGGCATGGCAACTAAGTCGGAAGATGTATAATTGTCTGAAGTGAAACAGAAGATTTATGCATACTAGATAAAAAGGAGCAGATGATAAATGAAACCTTTATTTGAAATTCAAAGTATGACCCATTCGTTAGATGAACTGACTTTTTCTTGGAGTGATGCAGGAGGATATTACCGTGTCTATAAAAACGAGCAACAAGTATATGAAGGAACAGCTGCGGAATTTACAGACGGAGAATTAGATCCGAGACATCCGTTTCAATACACAGTTGAGCGTGTAGAGGATAATCAGGTCAGGGACGTCATTGTGATGCAGACCTCCGCGCTGACGCCGACTATGGAAGGCGAGCATCCTTTGCAGCGGCTCGTCATCACGACTATTGCCGCCGCTTCACAAATCGCACTGTCCTGGGAATGGATCAAAGGAGTGAAGAAGTTCGATATTTACCGAAATGGCAAGTATTTGCAGACGGTAGAAGACAATCGCTTCATTGACCGGGAATGCTCTTTATCTGAGTCCGTTACCTACAGCATTTCAGGTACACGCCCGTTGATTGACAGTAATCATCGAATGAATGTCAGCAAGTCGATTGCGGCGAAAGTATTTGACGCTGTTACACCGAATAATCCTGAGAGCGAACCGACGAAGGAAGTCTATACGTTTACTGTACACGTGAAACGCCGCGATCAATTACTGCAGCCGGTCGCAAAGCGGAAAAAGGCAAAGCAGTTAGACCAATGGAAATTCCGTTATACCACATTTTTGAAAGAAGATATCCTGAAAAATCCGAATCTGCTTTCGCCGTTGCCTTATTTTACTGGAGATGACCGTGATTTCGACCCGGAAGGAAAGAGTTTTCGGACGCGGGTGAACATGGAAGGGCAGTTTGACGGCAAGGAAAGCCCGCTTCAATTCACGAAATCAGTCGGTCCGTCGATTGGGCTGAACTATTTAAAGCGGTATAAACGCCACGGTCATGCATCAGTGGACGGAATTGTAATTAAGCGTCTTGAAGGTGAGCCGAAAGAAATCAATTTTGAGATTAACCATGATGTAGGTAATCCGCTCACTGCTTCACCGCCGATTCACTATGAAGTGAAAGGCCATCTGGACCGCGAAGGAAATATTGACTTGGTGGGCTATCATAACAATGCGCCTCATCATGAAATCTATCTGTCGCTTGACGATGCGGACTGGCAGACGATTCATCGCTCAGAAAGTGATGGGCTGGCATATTTATCCGGCGTGCCAGGGGATAATTATTGGCGTTTTATGACATGTAATTAAACAGGAAAAAGCCGCTTATTGAGCGGCTTTTCATTTTGGCAGACGGATGGAAAATTTCGTTCCCTGACCTTTTTCGCTATGCACTTCAATGGTGCCTCCATGGAGAATAACTAGCTGTTTAACAATTGACAGACCAAGCCCGAATTCACCATACGGAGTGGAAGTCCTGGACATGATCGCCTTATAGAAGCGGTCCCATATCTGTTCAATTTCTTCCGGGTCCATGCCGATTCCTGTGTCTTCAATTTCTAAAATAGTTTCAGAGGCCGTTTCATCGCCTCTCAATGTAATGGTGCCATTTTCACAAAACTGAATACTGTTTTTCGTGATATTTATGAGGATTTGCATCAAGCGGTCATAATCCGCCTTGACTGACAGTCGATCAGACGCATCGACAATCAGCTTGTTTTGACGTTCCTCAGCTGCGGATTCGAGTTGGTCGGCTGTCATTTCAAACAGTTCCTTTACAGGTAAAGCCTGTTTATTCAGCTGGATTTGATTGGCCCGAATTTTTTCGTAATCAAGATTCTCATTGACCAGACGAATGAGCCGTTTGGATTCCTCCTGAGCCAATCGAAGCGCTTTATCCTGCTCCTCAGCAGAAATCATATGCTCCCGCAGGCCTTCGATTATTCCGCGGATTGTCGTAAGCGGCGTGCGCAGTTCATGGGAGACATCCGCCATGAATTGCCGTCTGCGATTCTCTAGAGAGTCGATTTCTGTCATCGAAGTTTCCAGTTTTTCAGCCATTTCATTGAAGTCTTTAGATAGTTCGCCGATTTCGTCAAACTCTGATGAAGGCACCCGGACTGTATAGTCGCCGCCAGAAACAGCTGCAGCCGCTTTTCTCAGCCGCTGAATTCTGCGGACATGAAGAATAGACAGCAGTCCGCTAAGCAGCAGAGCCAGAAGAACGCCTGCCCCAGTCGTATAGAGGACGTAATGATTCATCTTCGAAATAATTGCGCTCGATCCGGTGATAGGGGACGTCAGCAGGATGCCGCCAATAAACTGCTGTCTTTCAAAGTATGGCAGCAGCACGAATGTAACTGCCTCATCAAAGCGTTTGAGCTCCTGTCTGACTGTCACTGACTGACCATTTTGCAATGCATTCCATTCTTCCTGATTCAGTTCGATTAACGCAGTCTTCAGCCCGGTGGAATAAATGATGGAAGATCGTCCATTGAACAGGCTGTATTGGATCGACCGGGCATCTAAGACATGGCCGTAGGATTTCAAAATAGATTCTGTTCCGCGATTGCTTTGGCGCAGGTCGGATAAAATTGCCTGTCCATATGTTGTAAGTTCATCTGTTTTTTGTTCGTAAACTACGTTTTCCAAGTAATGTGTCAGCAATAGACTGAGTACCAGAACAGTCAGCAAAATGACGCTGAAGTGACTGAGCAGCTGCTGATAAAATGTTTTAATCTTCATTGGATTGTTCCGGAGCTTTCATCGAAACGGTAGCCGACGCCCCATACGGTATGGAAAAAAGAATGATCCGGCAGAGACAGCTTTGAACGGAGCCGTTTAATATGCACATCGACTGTCCGGTCATCTCCATAAAAATCATATCCCCATACCTGATCGAGCAGCTGGTCGCGCGAGAATACCTGTTTAGGATGCCGGAGGAAGAAGTGCAACAGCTCGAATTCCTTTGGTGTCAGATTGGAAACCAGCTTGCCCCGCACCGATACTTCCCGTGTATTCGGATTCAGCCGGAAATAAACTGTGCTGATTTCCTCATCACTGCTTTCATCTTTCGCAGAATATCTGCGTGTAACTGCCTTGATCCGCGCCATTAATGCAAGGGGGCTGAAAGGTTTCGTGACATAATCATCCGCACCCGTTTCAAATCCTCGTACTTGATCCGCTTCGCCATCTTTTGCGGTAAGCATGATGATGGGAACTTCTATGCCTCGTTCTCTGATTTTGCGGCAAATGGTCAGGCCGTCAAGATCAGGCAACATCCAGTCAATAATCAGGCAGTCCCACGAAGATTGGACCGCGCGTTCATAACCATTCAGTCCATTTGCCTCGAATATTCCTTCGATGCCCTCTTTTTCGAAGAATAACCCAATCATCTCAGAGACGCTTTCATTGTCTTCTATCACTAGAATTCTCATTGCGGCACCTCCTAACGCCTTTGTACTTAAAAATAGTACGAAACCGCAGAAAATGCAATGAAGAGTGTAGAGGACTTTGAAATGTCTAAAGAATTACTTCTTAATTGTCTCTTTAAAAGACTTGCGGTCTGAATTCAGTTTGATAACACGCACCTGTAATTTTCCGAATGAATCCTCCGTTAAATTAACCCGACCATTTTCTTGGATTTTTTTCCAGGTCTCTAATTCTTTCCGGTACAGCTGCTCAGAAAAACGGTATATATCAATATCTTTGTCAATAGCATCATGATAAGTCGCCATGATCTGACGGGATACTTCTTCTTCAACTTCCTTTTTGATCTGCTTGACCGTAATATTACCTTTGATACTGCTTATATTTGCCTGCAGCTCGATCTCTGCATTAAAATTTACTTCATGAGTAACGTTGGGTTCGATTTTTACTTTCACATTTTCAATGATTACTGTCATTTCATTGCCTTCCCCGGTTTTGAATGTAACTTCTCCTCTTTTTGTTTCATTCGTCATCCACTGGATACCGAGCGCCTTCTCACCCGATATGTACCCTTTGAATCCATCTCTCGTGATGACCCCGACACCTGATAATTCGGGAGCCTGTATAGACTCTTTCATCGATTTCCAGTTTTCTTCAATAGTAATGAGAGGGATGGTTGCTTCATAGCCGGGTTCATCTAATCCGATTATTAGCTTGCGCAAGTTGACGGGAGGAATGAAAGATTCCTGTTCATAGGAATTTTCTGGATCCCCCAGCTTAGACAGAGTAATCGCTCTGTTGATGACCGGCCGTATCAGCAGAATGTCTTCAACAGAATCCTGCGTAGTATAAATCCAAATTTGATAACGGGTTTCACGATAACGGATAAAGCTGTCAATAATTGGTGAAACCTTTACATTCTTCATGACTTCTTCTGAAACAACCAGATACGAAAAATGTCCCCAAAACAATTTTTGATCCATAGAATGGTACAGCTGATTAATCGCATCGTCTAATGTGTCTCCGGATGCATATCCAACCTCTGCCTGAGGATGATCTGTGGTCGGCTGATCATTTTTTGCAGTATTGGCGAAGTCGATCACTTGCGTATATACTTCATATTTCCCGTCCTTAAAATCAACGCCCATTCCATTGACATAAAGCATACGCTCCGGTTCATTCATATCCCAGCAGCCGGACAGCAGGACAGCAGAGCCGATGAGTAAAAAGAAGGCGACTCTGTTCATTTCTTCACTCCTTTATTGCGCTTCTTATCTTTGGGATCCAGAAAATTTGGACGCTCTTTGTATTGAGGCGGTGATAAACGAAAAATGGTTTTCTGAATGTTCTTCCAGCTTAAATCAGCCGCTATATTCATATATGGAACACCGAATGTCCGGATACTCGACAAATACAGCAAGGTAAAGTACATCGACAAATAAAATCCAAACAGACCAAAGAAAGCAGTCAACAGTATGAAACTAAAACGCAGCAGACTGACAGCTGTCACGAGAGATTGATTGACGAGTGTGTACGTGGCGATTGTAGAAGTGGCAATAATGACAATCATCGCAGGACTCGTCAACCCTGCCCGGATGGCTGCATCGCCGATAATGATTCCTCCTACAACCCCGATTGTGTTGCCGATTGCAGAAGGCAGACGCAGCCCGGCTTCACGGAAGAGTTCAAACATGCCGAGCATAAGCAGCATTTCAAATGCAGAGGGAAAAGGCAGCCCTAAGTTCGCCTGGACAATCGTAGCGAGCAGCTGGAGCGGTAATTGGTTTTGATGATAAGTGGTTAAGGCGAGCCAAAAGGCAGGCAGTAATAATCCGATTAAAATACTTGCCACACGCAGCATACGCTGAAAAGAACTGTAGAAAATCGGATATTCATTATCCTCTGATGTTTTTAGCAATAAGAACATATTGACAGGAGTGATGACGGCATAAGAGCTGCCATCCACTAAGACTATAAAACGACCGCGTGCCAGTGCCTGAATTGCATTATCGGGGCGTCCGGTGTAATCGGTCCTGGGAAAAAGCTTTGCGCTTTTATTGATATTTTCCATTAATAAATCGCCACTGAATACGATATCCGTGTCTACTTGATTCAACTGGCTGCGTATCTGTGTCAGCGTATCCTCGTTTGCAATGTCATCAAAATACAATAAGGCCACAGCTGTTTTGGAACGTTCGCCCAGTTCAAACTTCTCCACACACAGTGAGTTCGTGGGCAGGCGCTTTCTCAGAAGTGCGATATTAACGGAAATATCTTCAATAAAGTTGTCGCGCGGGCCTTTCACAGGTACTTCTACGCGTGTCTCTTCAGGATTCCTGTTCGGTTTTTTCGCGATATTGCCTGAGATCAGTAAATCTTCTTCTATAAAATAGAGCAGCACATGGCCTGTATAGACTAGAGAAATGATTTCCTCTTTTGTCTCAGGGGTTTTTACGCCGGGTATGTGCAAATGGGACGGAATAGCCTGTTCAATCTCCAACAGTTCCGCCTGGCTGCACAGCAGCTGGACACGAGGAACGATGACTTCATTTAAAAGCTGCGTGTCAATCATCGCATCGCATGTGATGAATTCTACAGAGTGCGAGGAGAAATGATAGCGCTGGAAATGGACGTCGGCAGATTTTTGGAACAATTGTTTTAATGTCTCTTCATTGATTTTTTCATTAGGCAGCATAGCTTCTCACCTTTTTGTAACGATATAGTCAGTTGCCTGTTTTAGATGTTTTTCTTGATAGAAAAGCGGCTATTGTCATAATGCCAGTGAGCAGTAGTAAAAAGAAAAGTGTTACGATTAATAGATAATCTCCCTTTAATTTCAAAAATGTATGTTCACTCATTAAAAAAAGCGACAGACTCGTGAAGAACAGTGCCGGTCCTGCTATATTCCAAATCTTCTTTTTATCGCCGGTCCATTTCAATAAGTCTGCAGCAATATAGAGCAGAAAACCGACTCGGATAAAAGCGCCTGTCAGCCATTGGTAGATAGATAAAAAATCCAAGTGTTCAAAGAAACGCCCGATGGCTACGAGCCCCCATTCTTCATAAGCGGGATATCGCTGTTTCATGGCTTCCACAGGACCAAACTCTGTTATAGCCCCTACAAGCGGTCCGGTGGTCAGTCCGACTAAAATGAACAGCATAAAAGCAAAGTGGTACCACCGAAAACGATCTTTGACGCGGTGCTGAAGAAATAATAGCAGCACGAGCTCGATAAACCCGGACGCCGGATACATCATGGATATCAATACGGGCTGGAAACCATGCTCCAAAAAGGGTCTCAGCAACTCATAATCCTTCACTTGTATATTCGTAAAGGCTACAAAAAAACCTAAAATAACCACCCAGAACAGCACAAATGCATTCACGATCACAATGGTTTGAAGATCTGTATTGACCAGCAGGATGCACAGTATGCAGTAGATCAGCAGCATGGCAACCAAAGGAGTGTTGGGCAGAAAGGAAGCCGTAATCCACTGTAAAACTTCAGCCATTGTAAAAGCGGCCATCACTAGTAAGTAGACCGCGGTTATATATCGGAAACTGGCAGCGGGCACGGTGCCGATGGCTGATATCAGCCAGTCTCCTATATGTTCGCGGTTACTGCCCTTCTGAATGTATAGAAAGAAAAAAAATAACGGAAAAATAACAGCCGCCGCCAACAGCACAGACATCCAGCTGTCTCGCCCGGCATCCTGTAAAAGAGACGGAATAATGGTCACATGATTCTTCAATCCAATTACCGTCATCGAGAGAAAGATGACGTGAAGGACGCTGATTGATCCAGTTTGGTTCAAATAAATCCCTTCTCGCATGTAGTGATACAGTTCAGCTTTGCCGAAAAATCAGTATTTTATAATCTGCGATCATAAAAAAAGGACAGCAGATTTGCTGTCCCGGCTGACGTTACTTCAATTGGCTGCCTGTCAATGTAATATTCAGCTCTTGTTTTTTACCGCCGCGATAGATGGTTACGTTCGCTTTGCTGCCGATTTCAAGTTTTGAATAAAGATATTTTCGCAGATCAAGTGAACTTTCTATCGTGTCACCATTGATGCCAGTCAGTACATCTTGTTCTTGCAATCCGGCTTTTTCAGCGGCAGAACCAGGTTCGACGGCTGTCACCATCACACCGCCTTTTACAGATTCCGGCAAGTCTTTAACATACATATATGGGATATTTGCCAAGTCGGCAAGGCCTATGCCGAGATAGGGCCGCTCAATTTCCCCATGTTCTGTCAGCTGTTCCACTAGTGTTTTGACTTCATTGCTTGGAATTGCGAAACCAATGCCTTCTACTCCGCTTTGCGCCACTTTCAAGCTGTTAATGCCGATCACTTCACCTTGCGTGTTGAATAAAGCACCGCCGCTGTTTCCGCTGTTGATGGCGGCATCTGTTTGAATGACTTCTGTCTGCCATGTTCCGGCGGAAGTATTAACGTCTAAAGTGCGTGAAGCTGAGCTGACAATGCCTTTCGTTACCGTTCCGGAGAAATCCAGACCAAGCGGATTGCCTATCGCGATGACTGAGTCGCCGGCGCGGACCTTGTCAGAATCTCCGAAGGTTACCGCATCAGAGGCATATTTTTTATCAATCTGCAGAACAGCAATATCAGTTAACGCATCGGTTCCGAGCAGTTCAGCTTTTGCTTTTGTGCCTGAGCTCAGAGTGACTTCGATTTTTTGTGCATTTTCGATGACGTGATTATTAGTGACGATATACGCATGATCTCCGTCTATTTTATAAATAACGCCAGAACCGGTTCCCACCGGTTGTTCACTGGAGGCTCCTGCAAAACGGTTGCCTGCAGATTGATAATTTACTACACCGACAATCGCCTTCGAAGACTGCTCGACCATATCCGCCAATGAATCTGCTGAAGTCGCGGATAATGATTCGACGCCGTAGGAGGGAGCTGCCGCACTTGCGGTTTCTATCTTGGTCTCCGGCTTAGAAGTGAGCAGATCTGTGTTGACCACGACACCCAGAGTGAGCATAGACCCTACAACACCTGATCCTACAATGGATAGCACTCGTTTAACTGTATTGTTTCCCATATTGAAAACCCCTGTCATTTGTATTTCTTTCATCGTACAGCGAAGTTATGAACAAATTATTAAGGAATCATTACCAATCTATGAATAAGTGAAATTTATTACGACTAATAAAATTACAGGTTTGCATCATAGTTCTAAACAATTTGTCTTGTACGTGTTATGGAGGTTTGAAGTTGGTATAAGTTTGAAGTTTTAATGAGTTTCGGCGCTGGGGATTGCCATCCGCTGTGCGATTGCCGACGAAGATTGCAGCTGCCTGTCAAAGAAGCTTAGCGGATGATCATAATACCCGCCCAAGCGCTCATAACCCGGCCCCAGCCGCTCATACACACCGGTCGCGTGATCATTCGGCTCGGCCGCATGATCATACCTGATCCTGCTGTGATCATTGAACCGTCCCCTGCGCTCATAGTTGCTCCGCAATTGCACCTTTGCTAGTGTGGGAGTGCAGGACATGTGGCTTTTCGGTATGTGTCATGCACCTGTTTTGGTGAAGAGCCGAAATAACCTATAGTATTTAGTTGAAAGAGTTGTAATTTCCAGGTAGAATAAAAGATAGTTATTGTAAGCGCATACATTTCGCATAAGTTTTTCCTGTTGTTCGTATAGTGGCTTTATGTGCAAAAAGTCTGCACTGGCATACAAGCAAAATAAGAGAGAATAGGGAGTGTGACGCAGTATGGTACAAGCTTCAGAAAACAAGGTTTATGTAAATCCGAATACAGAAGGTTCTATTGTTCAATTTAAAGAACGCTATGATAACTTTATCGGCGGTAAATGGACAGCACCGGCAAAGGGACAGTATTTTGATAACTCGACTCCTGTAACAGGCAAAGTATTCACACAGGTGGCAAGATCTACAGCAGAAGACATTGAACTGGCACTTGACGCAGCCCATGCGGCGAAGGAAGCCTGGGGAAAAACATCCGTCACTGAACGCTCAAATATTTTATTGAAAATTGCAGACCGCATCGAAGAAAATCTCGAGATGCTGGCGGTTGCAGAAACTTGGGATAATGGTAAAGCGGTCCGTGAGACATTAAATGCTGACCTGCCTCTGGCGGTGGATCACTTCCGTTATTTCGCATCTGCTATCCGTGCACAGGAAGGCGGTATCAGCCAGATCGACAACAATACGGTTGCGTATCACTTCCACGAGCCGCTTGGAGTAGTAGGGCAGATCATACCTTGGAATTTCCCCATTCTGATGGCTGTCTGGAAGCTTGCTCCGGCACTTGCGGCTGGTAACTGTGTCGTCTTGAAGCCGGCTGAGCAGACACCTGCATCCATTTTAGTATTGGTGGAGCTGATTGAAGACTTGCTGCCTGCAGGTGTGTTAAACGTAGTAAATGGTTTCGGATTGGAAGCAGGAAAGCCATTGGCATCCAACCCGCGCATCAGCAAAATTGCTTTTACAGGCGAAACGACAACAGGCCGTCTCATTATGCAGTATGCTTCCCAGAACTTGATTCCGGTCACGCTGGAGCTCGGCGGGAAATCACCGAACATTTTCTTCGAGGATATTATGGATGCAGACGATGCGTTCTTCGATAAAGCAATTGAAGGGTTCGTTATGTTTGCCTTGAATCAAGGAGAAGTATGTACATGTCCATCCCGTGCGCTCATCCAAGAATCGATTTATGAAAAATTCATGGAACGCGCTTTGGAACGTGTAAAAGCAATTAAAACAGGTAATCCGCTGGACCCTGACGTTATGATGGGTGCACAGGCATCTACAGAGCAAATGGAGAAGATTCTTTCCTACTTGGATATCGGAAAGCAAGAGGGTGCAGAATGCCTGACCGGCGGAGAGAAGAATGAGTTGGAAGGCGAGTTGGAGGATGGCTATTATATTAAGCCGACAGTATTTAAAGGTGATAATAAGATGCGCATCTTCCAAGAAGAGATCTTTGGTCCGGTTGTAGCAGTTACGACGTTCAAAGATAAAGAAGAGGCACTTGAAATTGCCAATGATACGCTGTATGGCTTAGGTTCGGGCGTTTGGACGCGTGATATGAATACTGCTTATCGTTTCGGGCGCGGCATCCAGGCGGGCCGTGTATGGACGAACTGTTACCATGCATATCCGGCACACGCTGCTTTCGGCGGCTACAAAGCTTCGGGCATCGGCCGTGAAAACCATTTACAGATGCTGGCGCATTACCAGCAGACGAAAAACATGCTGGTAAGTTACGATGAAAATAAGCAAGGTTTCTTTTGATCAAATCTTTGTATGGGATTTGAAGTGAATGGAGGAATTGCCATGCCAGACCGTGTAACTGCAACAGATGAAGCATTGGCTCTCATTGAACTGCTGAAAGAGAAGCATGGTCCATTGATGTTCCATCAGTCAGGCGGATGCTGCGACGGTTCTTCTCCTATGTGCTATGAAGACGGTGATCTGATCGTCGGTGATCAGGATGTGCTGTTGGGCCATATCGGCGGAGTGCCGTTCTATATGATGAAAAGCCAATATGAATATTGGAAACATACGCAGTTGATCATTGATGTAGTGGACGGACGCGGCGGAATGTTTTCACTCGAAGGAGTAGAAGGAAAACGTTTCCTGACCCGTTCCCGCGCATTTACTGATGAAGAATGTAAGCAGCTGATTTCATGAAGAAAGCCTTCCGGCGACGGAAGGCTTTTCTCATGCAATAAAACGTTTGCGTTCTTCTGGAGTTGGGAGCATACAGGATAATTCTTTTTTACCGAACCACTTGTAGCGGTTGACTGCAACATAATCATATACACGGTCACGGATGGCCGGCGGCACCACGATGAAAAGAAAGGCGAGGTGCCATAAACCGTCGAGTTTCTTCGCAATACGCAATGCAGCACCTGATTTCGTATGGGCTTTGCCATTTTCAATTAGGACCAGACTGTCTACATCATCTGGAATATGATATTTCTCGCGCAGCTCTTTACCGACATCATCCTGCAGGGAAGCAAATGAAAAATGCTGATAAGGATCTCGCTTTATAATAAACTGGACGCTTGCATCACAAAAGTTACATTCACCGTCAAATAATACAACCCGATTTCGTTTCATACAAAATCTCTCCTTCAAAAATTCGTTATAGCATACTATACCCATTCCTTGCTGTCCCTACGCATACGAGAGAATGTATATATTTCTTTTATATCATAGAAACAAATAATGAGATAAAGGCTCTTCACCAAAACATGTGCTTGACAACCTGTCATGTGCATTTTGCCAGTGTGTGAATTTGATATGTGCAGGTTTCGTTTCTCGACTTTGTAGGGATTTTAATTGAAGGGTGAGTTTGCAGTTTAAACCCGCTTCGGCGCTGGGGGATTGCCTTACGCTATGAGCCTACTGGCGAAGAACGTGCCAGCAGTCTCACAGCCACGGCCTACCCCGCAGTTGCGCCTACGCTGGTGTTGGAGAAAGTACAATGTACTGATTTTTTTGCAGAGTATGAATTAGCTTGTCTTGTTCCGCATCCTCAGCATCTCGAGTTTGTAAATGCATCGATCACAAGAATCTAAGCCTTTGCAGGACGATAAGTATTGCATGAAAAACCTTACCCATTGTAATAGCCCCAAATAGTGTTCTCATACTGCCTGCTCACACAAAAAGTCTTGAAACACCAGCCAGTATATCGTTCCAGGCAACCTAAGTACGCCGACAGGTGCCTTAATTTCTGCAAAGACTACAGAAATACGGCAAAGCGAACCCTTCGCTGTTCGCTTGGCTCACCACGGGCCGGCAAGACACACGTCCGCCTGGAACGCAGGGAAACGGTATCCTTCCACTCTCATCCTATATTGCGCAATCACAGTCCAATCTCAAACTGCTCATGAAATAGCCTGTCAAGCACACATTTGGGTGCAGACCCGAGAAAAAAGCAGGTTATTTTTCACTTAACCATGTCGCTAGCCCGTAATAATTCTGAAGACCCGCATGTAATAGGGTATAGGAGGTGAAATGATGATGAATCAAGGAATGCCTGGAATGCAGGGGATGCAAGGAATGCAAGGAATGCCTGGACAACAACCTGGTTTCCCTATGCAGCCGATTGTCTGTCCAACGCAATACCGCTATAATGACTGCTTTACTCAGCAGGAATTTCCTGTTATCCATCCGATCGTCAACGTCAATCGCCACCATGTAGTAGGTGTGCCTCAACATTACTATACAGAGTCGACTCAAGACGTCATGGGTAATACATTAATGCCTGGAATGGGTCCTGCTTCACAAGGCCCTGGAGGGATGGGCGGTGGATGCGGACATGGGCACGGATGCGGATGCGGACACGGACATGGACACGGACGCCGCAGAAGATGTGGCCGCTAATCATTTCCCGAAATAGTAAAAACCGCTGTCTCCCCTAATGGAGACGGCGGTTTTTGTCCGTTCTACTATTATTCCACATTGAAATATCTTGCGTCCGGATGTGCAAAGACGATTGCGGAAACAGATGCTTCAGGTTCCATCATAAATTCTTCAGTCAGGATAACACCATGATCTTCAGGCTTGATCAGGCCGAATAATTTCGCTTGATCTTCCAGATTAGGACAGGCAGGATAACCGAATGAGAATCGCTGTCCCTGGTACTTGGCAGCAAAACGTTCACGCATTGTGAAGTCTGTCGGATCCGGGAAACCCCATTGGTCACGGATTTCCTGGTGAATTCTTTCAGCAAATCCTTCTGCCAGTTCCAGAGCGGTTGCTTGGAATGCGTGACTCTCCAAGAACTTGCCTTGTTCTTTCAGCTGGTTCGCATAATCACGTACGCCTTTACCGGCCGTAACTTGCATGAATGCTACATAATCCATTTCGCCGCTGTCGACTGTTTTCAAATAGTCGGCTAAGCACAGGAAGGGTTCTTTATCTTGGCGGGGGAATGTGAACCGCTCGATTTCTGTTTTGGAATCTTCAGGATCATAGATGATGACATCGTCTCCGTCTGCCTGGGCAGGGAAGAATTGGTAGATCCCGGAAGCTCTCATTTTATCGGACTTCAAGAAGTCAGTCACCATTTCATGCAACTGTACTGCGCGCTCTTCCTTATTTTCCAGCATTTTATCGACATTGCCGCGCAGGCCGAGATGATGGCCGATCAGTGTGCGCATATTCACGTATGGGTGCAAGTGTGCCACTGAGTAATCTTTTACTACACGTCTGCGCAGATCCGTCGGTACGAATACAGGAGCATCTGTGCGGACGGTTTTAACAGGACGCACCGCTACAGCAACGGCTGTATCTGCTGTACGGCTCGCTTTCTTCGCATCATTGATTTCACGTTTTTCAAGACTTTCTTGAAGTTCGTCCAAGAGAGCATCTTTCCCGTCACTCTGCAGACGGTTAGCCAGATCCAGACCCTGCATTGCATCCTTTGCGAAAATAACAGGCCCGTCATACTCAGGTGCAATCTTTGTCTCTGTAAAACGTCTTGTCAATGCGGCACCGCCGACCATAACAGGTGTATCGATGCCGGCAGCCTTGAAATCCTGAGCTGTTAAGACCATTTGCTGTGCAGATTTTACGAGCAATCCGGACAGACCGATAATATCGGGTTTTTCCTTGCGAATCACATCGATCAATGTAGCTGGCGTGACTTTGATTCCGATATCGATGACTTTAAAGCCGTTATTGCCTAAAATGATCTCAACCAGATTTTTTCCGATATCGTGCACGTCACCTTTAACAGTAGCAAGAATGATTTTTCCTTTTCCGCTGTCGTCCTCTTTCTTTTCCATAAACTGTTCCAAATAGGAAACAGACGCTTTCATCACTTCCGCGCTTTGCAGAACTTCTGCAACGATCAGCTGATTATCATTGAATAAACGCCCGACTTCAGACATTCCTGTCATCAAAGGTCCGTTAATGATATCAAGAGGGGAGTCATAGGTTTTCAATGCAGTCTCCAAGTCAGGAATCAAGCCTTCTTTTGTTCCTTCTACTACATAGTAAGCAAGGCGTTCGGGTACAGTTTTTGGTATATCATCTTCCGTTTTCTCTTTCTTCTTATCCCGGTAGAAGTCGGCAAAATCGGCCAGCGTTTCATCGGTCGTCGTAAATAGTAAATCATTTGCAAGCTTAATTTCCGCTTCAGGAATAGAGGCGAAACGTTCGAGTTTTTCTGTATTGACAATTGCGTAATCAAGACCCGCTTGCGTACAGTGATATAAATACACTGCATTCAGAACTTCCCGTCCGACCGGCGGCAATCCGAATGAAACATTACTGACTCCTAAAGTAGTAAGAGTCCGGGGCAGCTTCTCCTTGATTAAACGAATCCCTTCAATCGTCTCGACCGCTGAACCGATGTACTGTGCATCGCCTGTTCCGACAGGGAAAACGAGCGGGTCAAAAATGATATCTTCCGGCGGAATCTGCCATTTATTCACAAGCAAATCATAAGAACGCTCAGCAATTTCCAGCTTTCGCTCTCTTGTCACAGCCATTCCAATCTCATCAATCGTACCGACAACTACTGCGGCACCGTACTTTTTCACAAGGGGTAACACTGCGTCAAACCGTTCTTCCCCGTCTTCCAGGTTGATCGAGTTGATGATCGCTTTACCCTGAGAGTATTTTAAAGCTTCCGCAATGACGTTCTCATCTGTCGAATCAATCACCAGTGGAACCTTTACTTTTTTTACGACTTCTTTCATGAAACAAGTCATATCGTACAGCTCGTCACGATCAGGATTGGCAAGACAGATATCCAGTACATGCGCACCGCGTTTTACTTGAGCACGGGCGATTTCAGAGGCTTCTTCAAACTTTTCATCCACAATCAGCTGCTTAAATTTACGGGAACCGATGACATTCGTCCGCTCACCGATCAGCAAAGGGCGCAGCGTGTCATCATAAAGCAGCGGCTCGATGCCTGATACTGCATGACCGTGCGCTTCTTCCGGCATCTTACGCGGTGCTTTGTCTTTGACTGCGTCACGGATTGCGCGGATATGTTTAGGTGTCGTACCGCAGCATCCGCCAACCATATTCAGCCATCCTTTGTCTGCGAAACCTTCCAGTTTCTTTGAAAGCGACTCTGGTGATTCGTGGTAATGTCCTTCTTCATCAGGCAATCCGGCGTTCGGATAGCACGTGACGTAGCTTGTCGCCAAGTCTGATAATGAACGTAGATGATCCGTCATAAACTCAGGACCCGTCGCACAGTTCAAGCCGACAGACAAAGGCTGAACGTGTTCGATCGAAATGTAGAATGCTTCAATGCTCTGCCCCGCAAGTGTTGTGCCCATTGGCTCTATCGTTCCAGAAATCATAATCGGCACTTCGCGTCCCAGTTCTTCAAACGCTTTTTTAATCCCGATGGTGCCGGCTTTGACGTTCAGCATATCCTGACTCGTCTCCATTAGGATCAAATCGCATCCTGCCTCAACAAGTGCCTGCGCCTGTACATAGAAATCATTCGAAAGCTCATCAAATGTAATGCCTCCGGTAACGGAAAGTGTCTTCGTAGTAGGACCGATTGCGCCCGCAACGAAACGAGGCCATTCAGGCGTTGAGTATTTAGCTGCGCTTTTCTTCGCTAATTCGACTGCTTTTGAATTGATCTCATGTGCGCGGTGACCGAGAGAGAACTCATTCAGCACAAGGGGAGTGCCGCCGAAAGTGTTGGTGCAAATAATATCAGCACCTGCTTCCAAGTATTCGTCATGAATTTTCTCTAAGATATCCGGCCGTAAAACGTTTAAGTATTCATTACATCCGTCGTATTCTTCTCCGCCAAAATCTTCTGTAGAGAGATCCTCCGCCTGCAGCATGGTCCCCATCGCGCCATCAATAATCAATATTCGTTTGTCTAGTTGTTCTTCAATGGGATGTCTCTGCATGTGTTAATTCCCTCTCCTTCTGCTCATCCAGCTGTTTAATATATTGGTTCAGTTCAAGTGTCATATCATAACGCAGGAACGGTGTGATCAAATAGATTCCATTGAAATACTGCGCTGCCGTGTCAAGCAGTTCTTTAGCAATCTGAATCCCGGTTTCTGTTGCTTTCTGACGGTCATCACCGCAATCGCGCATACGTTCAAGTACTTCATCAGACAGCTTGATCCCCGGTACTTCGTGGTGTAAAAACTCGGCATTGCGTATATTTGTCAAAGGCATAATCCCAATGAAAATAGGCGTATCTAAATGTTTTGTAGCTTCATAGACATCTATAATTTTTTCCTTCGTATAAACAGGCTGCGTAATGAAGTAATCTGCGCCCATTTCAATCTTCTTCTCTAAACGCTGAACCGCCCGGTCGAGTACGCGGACGTTCGGGTTAAACGCAGCGGAAACAGAGAAGTTTGCTTTCTTGCGCAACGGCTTGCCGGAGAATGAAATCCCTTCATTCAGCTGTTTGATCAGCTGCAGCAGTTCCATGCTCGATACATCATAGACGCTCGTTGCACCGGGGAAGTCTCCAACTTTTGTTGGGTCGCCTGTCACGGCCAGAATATCATGGATGCCCAAAGCGTTGAGCCCCATTAAATGAGACTGCAGGCCAATTAGGTTATGGTCGCGGCACGTCAAGTGTACCAGCGGGCGTACATTATGCTGCATCTTGATGATCGAAGCCATTGCCATATTGCTGATTCGCGGTGAAGCAAGTGAGTTGTCTGCCATTGTCACGGCATCTACTCCTGCATCATAGAGCAAGTTTGCTCCTTTAATGTATTCTTCTGTTTCTAAGTGGCGCGGTGTGTCCAGCTCTACGATAACGGTGCGCTCTGTCTTCGCCTTTTCATGGAGCGGCTGATGTTTCACAGGGCCTGCTTCCTGAATCATGATCGGTTTTGCCGGTGCTACCACTTTCTTTTTGATCGGCTCTAAACCGGCTAACCGGGTTTTAGCGGCTTTAATATGTTTTGGCGTCGTACCACAGCATCCGCCAATTAAGCGCACACCCTGATCGCGAAGCAAAACAGCAGCACGTCCGAAATATTCCGCTTCTGATTCATATACGATGCGGCCATCTTCTACGTCGAGCAGGCTCGCATTCGGATAAGCAGATAAAAATGCCTTCTCAGGAAGTGTCACATTTTCAAATGCCTGAATCGTATGGTAAGGACCTAAACGGCAGTTAACGCCGACGACGCTTGCACCGAGTGACTCGAGCTGATGCAATGCTTCATTTAACGACATCCCGTTTTGCAGGACGCCGGGGTCATGCATGGACACTTGGGCAATCAACGGTACATCTGTAATTCCCCGCAGTGTGGAAATAACTGACGACAATTCTTCAAAATCATAGTACGTTTCCAGCAGCAGACCGTCCGGATCTCCGGAAAGTAGCGCGTTTGCCTGTTGAAGAACGACTTGATTGATTTCATCTAAGCTGGCATCACTCTTTCGGATACCGCGCAAACCGCCGATTGTCCCGAGAACAAATTGTCCACCCGGCGCAGCCGCACGTTTGGCAATTTGAATTGCAGCCTTATTGAACTCCGTAACGCGACTTTCTAAACCATAACGAGCCAGTTTCACAGCGTTCGCACTGTACGTATTCGTCTGAATAATATCTGCGCCCGCTTCTATATAATCCTGATGAATTTTCTGTACAATTTCCGGTTTTTCTATATTTAATTCTTCATAACAGTAATCAATCCCGTAGGAATACAGGATAGTACCCATTGCCCCGTCAGCTGTCAGGACATTTGTTTGAAGTTTCTCCAGTAATGACATCGTCAAATCTCCCCTTTGCTTTGTCTAATAAAAAAAAGCCTTCAATTAAAGAAGGCTTTGTAATCAAAATGATTAGTTCCCTCTCATCTTTCCGCATGCTGTGGAGCATAACGCTGGAAGTAGCACCTTGCCGATAGGGCTGGTTGCTGAAGCGTCATAGGGCCAGTCCCTCAGCTTCTCTGGATAAGATATGTTTCTTATTAAATTATTTCGATAATTCTAATCATAATCATAGCGGCTTTGTCGGCATTCGTCAAGTGAACGTTTGGTGAAGTTGGCGGCGCCCGGCCGCATAGAGAAAAGAGTAACACTATGATAAAATTAAATGAATAAAAGGAAAAGGTGAGGTATTATGCAGTTTTTTAAATATTCCGTTCCAATAGCGGCCATTGTTGCCACAATTGCTTGGATCATGCTTGATAATAATTATTCTGAAGTGGCATGGGACACACGCGTATGGATTACATTCGGAGCAGCAGCCATAAGCGGCATTCTCGCTTTCTTTTTGTTCCGGAAAGAAAAAGAAGAGAAGATTGATAAGAAGAAGTAAATTGCGGTTAATTCGTTTGAACAGCTAAAATAAGATAAAAGTCAAGACCGACAGCAATTCGTTGCCGGTCTTTTTTGTTGTTAACCTAAATAAAAATTCGGTTGACATAAAATGAGTTAACTATTAATATTTTTATAGTAACCAAAAAGTTAAGGGGTGTAAGGATGACAACAATTACAGAAGGACGTACGAAAAATCAGCTGGGGGCGCTGGCAGTTGTATACAGCGGAATGTTCGCGGCACTTATGATGATCGGAGCCAATATTACATCCATTCTGCCATTCCTGGTAGTCATGAATGTACCCATCACACTTCAGACGTTCTTTGCGGTCTTGTCTGGATTATTGCTTGGCAGCCGTCTAGGGGCGCTGTCGATGACTGTGTATATGCTGGTCGGTCTTGCGGGAGCACCGGTATTTGCCAGATTCTCAGGAGGGTTCGGTCAGATTTTAAGCCCGACTTTCGGCTTTATCGTTTCATTTATTCTCGTTGCCTATGTTGCGGGAAAGATCGTAGAGCGGAAAAACACGCTGCCGGCTTTTATTACAGCAGCACTCATCGGGACGGCAATTAACTACCTGATCGGAACAAACCTGATGTACGCTGCCTATAAAATGTGGGCTGCGGCATCAGAAGTATTCACCTATAAGATTGCGTGGATTTGGATGGTTCCGCCGCTGCCGAAAGATATTATACTGGCTGTGCTTGCAGGAGTCTTTGCATTTAGAATTTCAAAACACTTGAAAGTGAGGCGGACATTATGACGAATTATCAACTGCTGGCCGATAGAGTCTTGGAGGGGCATGTACTGACGGACGAGGAAGCGCTGTCCATTCTAAATAGTCCCGACAAGGATTTATTGCTGCTTCTTCACGCAACGTATTCCATTCGCTCTCATTACTATGGAAAAAAAGTGAAGCTCAATATGATTATTAATACAAAGTCAGGGCTTTGTCCCGAAAACTGCGGCTATTGTGCGCAGTCGATCATATCAAAAGCGCCTGTTGAAAAGTATGCCATGATGAAATCGGAAGAAATTCTGGAAGGGGCAGAGCGCGCTGCTGCCAATAAAGCGGGCACCTACTGCATCGTGGCGAGTGGACGCGGACCCCGTGACAGTGAGCTTGAAATCGTGATTGATTCGGTGAAGAAAATCAAAGAAAAGCATGAAGGAATGACGGTCTGTGCATGTCTCGGCATCTTAAAGCCGGAGCAGGCAGTACGTTTGAAAGAGGCAGGCGTGGATCGTTATAACCACAACTTAAACACGTCTGCCGAGCATCATGAAAGCATTACGACATCGCATACGTATGATGACCGTGTAAACACAGTAGGCCATGCGAAAGAAGCAGGTATATCCCCTTGTTCCGGCGTCATTGTCGGGATGCGTGAGACGAAAGAAGATGTCATTTCGATGGCGCACAGCCTGCGGGTACTGGATGCAGATTCTATTCCGGTGAACTTTCTGCATGCGGTGGACGGGACGCCGCTTGAAGGCACATCTGAATTGGACCCGCGCTATTGTCTGAAAGTGCTCAGCCTGTTCCGCTATATTAATCCGACGAAAGAAATTCGGATTTCAGGCGGTCGTGAAGTGAATCTGCGCAGTCTGCAGCCCCTTGGTTTATATGCAGCCAACTCCATTTTCATTGGCGACTATCTGACAACTGCGGGGCAAGAGAATGACAAAGACCGCCAGATGCTTGAAGATATGGGCTTTGAAGTCGATCTGGAACCACTGAAAAAAGAAATAGTATCTATATAAACGAATGAAAACCGTGCAGATCTTAATGTGCGGTTTTTTATGTCGAAGAAAAGGTGGTAAATTCATGAATAATCGGGCGCAGAGAGTGAAAGCCTAGCGCTAGCAGGATTGGCAAAAACTGCCGTCCGTACAAAACATATCAATTGCATCCGACCCGTTTTCTGCGATACAATCAAGTCAAAGATAGTCAAAGTCAACTAGACGAACGAGCGGAAACGAGGTGACGAGATGCGGAATATTTCTGACATTATAGAAGGATATTTGAAGGCGATCATCGAAGAGGAAGGTAGTGCTTCTGTTGAAATCAAACGGAATGAAGTGGCTGAGAAATTTCAATGTGTGCCTTCACAGATCAATTATGTAATCAAAACCCGTTTTACAGTCGAAAGAGGCTATGCAGTGGAATCGAAACGGGGCGGCGGCGGTTATATCCGGATCTATCGGGTGAAGACGAACTCCCGTAAAGATTTACTCGAACAAGCAGTGGAAAGTCTGGAAGATGAAGCGTCCTCCACAATGGCGGAAGACGTAATTTATCGATTAATTGAAGAAGAAGTGATTAACGAGCGCGAAGCGAAGCTCATGCTGGCAGCTGTCGGCCGCAATACATTGCGCTATATGCTTCCTGAGCGCGATGCATTGCGTTCGCGTATCCTTCGTGCCATGTTAGTGACGTTAATTTACGAAGAAGTGGATTGAGGTGGATATACATGCTATGTGAAAACTGTAAAGAGCGGCCGGCTACCGTAGTTTTCAAACAGGAAACGATGAACGGTGTGACCGAACGGCATCTATGCGATAAATGCGCGTTTTATTCTCAGACATTTTCATTCAGTCCGGATCAGGAACCTTTATCCATCCAGCAGTTTTTAGCTCATTGGCTGGGCGGTTCGGACTTGCTGCAGGAACAAAAATCAAATGAAACGATGCCGGAGGGTCCGAAATGTCCAAATTGCGGACTCACATTCCACAGCTTTCTGGACATTGGTAAATTTGGCTGTGCGACATGTTACGACGCATTTCGTGAACAGCTGCCGAGAGTGTTTGCTAAATTACACAACGGCAATACGAGCCATGGCGGGAAAATCCCTGTTTCCTTCAATGAACGCTTTGCCTTAAAAAAACAGCTGGAAGACATTCGTTCGAAAATGAAGGATGCAGTCGAAGCAGAACGGTTTGAAGAAGCTGCCGAGCTGAGAGATGAAGCCAATCAGGTGAAACAGCAACTGGCTGACGGGGGTGACGATCAGCATGTCATTTGAAAAATTTATCAATCAAGAGCTGACCGGCTGGATGGTGGCGAAAGGTGAGCATTCGGATATTGTGCTCTCTACGCGAATCCGTTTAGCGCGCAATTTACAAAGTCAGCTGTTTCCGATCTGTGCATCCGCAGAAGATGCGAAACAGGTCAATGAAGCTGTCGACCAGGCGGTGTCTTCAATGGAAGAACTGCATTTTGCTGGCACAAGCATGTCTGATCTGACATTGCTGGAACGGCAAATACTTGTAGAAAAACATTTGGTGAGCCCGCAACTGATTAATCCCGAAAAATACGGTTCTGTTCTGCTTTCTGAAGATGAAACGATCAGTATCATGGTGAATGAAGAAGACCATATTCGCATTCAATGTATTTATCCCGGATTTCAAATCGAAAAGGCTTATGAACAGGCGGATAAAGTAGACAGTGAAATCGAAAATAATCTGGACTACGCATTTGATGAGACATTCGGCTATCTGACGAGCTGTCCATCCAATACAGGTACGGGCATGCGTGCCTCTGTCATGATGCATCTGCCAGCTCTGACAATCACTAAACAGATTGAGCGGATTGTCCCGGCTATCTCCAGGCTCGGCATGGTAGTGCGCGGGAGTTATGGCGAAGGCAGTGAAGCGCTCGGTAATATTTATCAGATTTCCAATCAAACGACACTCGGTAAATCAGAAGAGGAAGTGCTGAAGGATCTCGAGAATATTTCAAAGCGTTTAATTGGTCACGAAAAGAAATCACGTGAGCTGTTGTTGGCGAAATCACAAATTCACTTGGAGAATCGCCTGTATCGTTCGCTCGGCACAATCACACATGCCAGGATCCTGCCGACAGCAGAAGCGGCGAGATGTTTGTCTGACGTCCGTTTGGGTATTGATTTAGATATCATCAAAAATATCGATATGACGATTTTGAATGAGTTGATGATATTTATGCAGCCGGGTTTCCTTCAGCAGTACGCGGGCACAGAGCTGACATCTGACGAACGTGATGTTTTCCGTGCTCAATTATTCCGTGACCGACTGAGTATTGAAAGGTCACAAACTGCTGAGTCGGACACCAATGAAACGTAAGCAAAACTTTTGCAAGAACACAGATAACGATTTACAATTAATCAAATATAGTCAAAGTCAATGCATGAAATACGGTTTTTTAGGAAATGTATTGAATAGGTATAGTAGTAGGCAGTAAAGCAAGGATGCTATATGTGGCATAATATACAATATCTTTTACTTATGAAGGAAAGAGGGGAATGAATATGATGTTTAATCGATTTACACAACGTGCGCAAAAAGTTTTGCAATTGGCTCAGGAAGAGGCTATCCGTTTAAAACATGAATCTATCGGGACAGAGCATATTTTACTTGGTTTAATCCGAGAAGGCGGCGGCATCGCTGCGAAGGCACTGGAAGCGATTAATGTAAATGCGGATACGATTGAAAGAGAAGTGGAAGTGCTCGTAGGCGTAGGCTCAAAAGATGTGGGGCCCATCGTTCATTATACACCGCGTGCGAAACGCGTCATTGAACTGTCAGTCGATGAGTCACGTAAGTTAGGTCATTCCTACATCGGTACAGAACACATTTTATTGGCCCTCATTCGTGAAGGAGAAGGCGTTGCAGCCCGCGTTCTTAACAATGCAGGCGTCAGTCTCAATAAAGCACGTCAGCAAGTGCTCCAATTGCTCGGCAATGATGAAAGTTCAGTTGCGAATAATGCAGGGACTGCTTCAGCGGCAACACCAACGCTTGACGGTCTGGCAAGGGACTTAACAGAAATTGCACGTGAAGGTACGCTGGATCCGGTGATCGGACGAAGCAAAGAAATTACACGTGTGATTGAAGTGCTGGCCCGCCGTACGAAAAACAACCCCGTACTTATCGGTGAACCGGGCGTCGGTAAAACAGCTATCGCAGAAGGATTGGCGCAGCAGGTCGTTAACAATGAAGTGCCGGAAATTCTTCGTGATAAGCGTGTCATGACCTTGGATATGGGGACAGTCGTTGCGGGTACGAAATACCGCGGAGAATTTGAAGACCGCATGAAAAAGGTGATGGAAGAGATTCGCCAGGCAGGAAATATCATTCTGTTCATCGACGAATTGCATACATTGATCGGCGCAGGCGGAGCGGAAGGTGCAATTGATGCATCGAATATTTTAAAACCTTCTCTTGCACGGGGAGAACTTCAGTGTATTGGAGCTACAACCTTAGATGAATACCGTAAATATATTGAAAAAGATGCAGCCCTTGAACGACGCTTCCAGCCGATCCAAGTGGATGAGCCGTCTGTAGAAGAGACTGTCCTGATCATCAGAGGACTTCGCGATCGCTATGAAGCACATCACCGTGTGAAAATTACGGATGAGGCAGTGGAAGCGGCTGCAAAAATGTCAGACCGTTATATTTCTGACCGTTTCTTACCAGATAAAGCGATTGATCTTATCGATGAAGCAGGATCAAAAGTCCGTCTTCGCTCCTATACAACACCTCCAAACCTGAAAGAGCTGGAAGTGAAGCTGGAAGCAATCCGCTCCGAGAAGAATGCGGCGGTTCAAAGCCAAGAGTTTGAAAAAGCAGCATCTTACCGTGATACGGAGCAAAAGATGAAGGAAGAGCTGGAGACGACGAAAGCGGCTTGGAAAGAAAAGCAAGGCCAGACCGAGTCTGAAGTTACAGTCAATGATATTGCGGCAGTTGTCGCTATGTGGACGGGTATCCCGGTCGATAAGATCGCCGAAACCGAGTCAGCCAAACTTCTGAAAATGGAAGAGATTCTGCATGAGCGGGTTATCGGCCAGAACGAAGCGGTCGTGGCGATTTCGAAAGCGATCCGCCGTGCGCGCGCCGGTTTGAAAGACCCGAAACGTCCGATTGGTTCCTTTATCTTCCTCGGTCCAACCGGTGTAGGTAAAACGGAATTGGCCCGTGCGCTCGCTGAAGTGATGTTCGGAGATGAAGATGCGATGATTCGCATCGATATGTCCGAGTATATGGAAAAACATGCGACGTCCCGTTTGGTCGGTTCACCTCCGGGTTATGTAGGTTATGAAGAAGGCGGCCAGCTGACAGAGAAAGTTCGCCGCAAGCCATACTCCGTTGTACTGCTCGATGAAATTGAAAAAGCGCACCCGGATGTTTTTAATATCTTGCTTCAAGTATTGGAAGACGGACGCTTAACCGATTCTAAAGGCCGTACAGTAGACTTCCGCAACACCGTTATGATTATGACATCAAATGTCGGGGCTACGGAGTTGAAGAAAAATCGTTATGTCGGCTTTAATATAAATGGCGGAGAATCTGATTACGCGGATATGAAGGAAAAGATGCTTGCTGAACTGAAGAAAACATTCAGACCTGAATTCCTTAACCGTGTAGATGACATGATTGTTTTCCATTCATTAGAAAAAGATCACTTGCGTCAGATTGTTAGCTTAATGTCTGATGATCTTGCGAAGCGGCTCGCTGAACAGGATATCGAATTAGTCTTGACGGAAGTTGCGAAAGACAAGATCACGGAGGAAGGATATGATCCGGAATACGGAGCCCGTCCATTGCGCCGTGCTTTGCAGAAACATGTCGAGGACCGATTGTCTGAAGAATTACTTGAAGGAAAAGTGCTGACAGGCGAAAAAGTCGTCATTGATGTAGAAGATGATAAATTCATTGTGCGGACTGAAAATAAGACCGAAGTTGTACAAAATTAATGTAAAGAAAAATTGTGATAGCTCGCTCGCTTAGTTTTTTAAAAGCGCAGCGAGCTGTCCTTTTCGTATGGGGAGAGAACATATGGCTAAACGCAAATCGAAATTTATGTGCCGCTCCTGCGGCTATGAATCACCGAAGTGGATGGGCCGCTGTCCGGGCTGCGGTGAATGGAACACGATGGATGAAGAAGTAGAAATCGTACAGAAAGGACCGCGCGCTGCGTTCCAGCATGGAGACAGAGTGAAGCAAAAAGCGCTCCCGATCAGCGCGGTCGAAACAGTGGAAGAACCTCGTGTGAAGACAGAGCTGAATGAACTGAACCGCGTATTAGGCGGAGGGATTGTCCCGGGTTCGCTCATCTTAATTGGCGGAGATCCGGGGATAGGAAAATCTACGCTTTTGCTGCAAGTGTCTTCCTTGCTCGCTAATCAGCAAGAGCGTGTGTTGTATATATCGGGTGAGGAGTCGATCAGGCAGACGAAACTGCGTGCCGAGAGACTGGGTGTTAAATCGGATGAACTGTATATTTACGCTGAAACAGATCTCGGCATGATCCACGAAACAATAGATGATGTAAAACCAAAATTCATCATTGTGGACTCCATCCAGACGGTGCATCATCCCGAAGTAACTTCAGCACCGGGCAGTGTGTCACAGGTCAGGGAGTGTACAGCCGAACTGATGCGTATTGCGAAAACGCAGAACATCGCCATCTTCCTTGTGGGACACGTAACGAAAGATGGACAGATTGCAGGTCCGCGTCTGCTGGAGCATATGGTGGATACCGTTTTGTATTTCGAAGGCGAGCGCCATCACACATACCGGATTTTGCGCAGTGTGAAAAACCGTTTTGGTTCAACCAATGAAATTGCAATTTTTGAAATGCTGCAGTCCGGTTTAAAAGAAGTGCTGAATCCGTCGGAACTATTTTTACGTGAAAGGTCACAGGGTGGGGGCGGTTCAACGGTTGTTGCTTCAATGGAAGGGACGCGGCCGATATTAGTGGAAATTCAGGCACTGATTACACCTTCAAGCTTCAATTATCCAAAACGGATGGCGACCGGAATCGACCAAAACCGTGTGTCGCTGCTAATGGCGGTACTGGAAAAGCGAGCCGGCATGATGCTGCAGACGCAGGACGCGTATATTAAGGTTGCGGGCGGGGTGAAATTAGACGAGCCCGCCATTGATTTGGCAGTCTTGCTGAGCATCGTCTCAAGCTATCGGGATACTGCGGTCGGCATTGGTGATTGTTTTATTGGAGAAGTGGGGTTAACGGGTGAGGTTAGAAGGGTATCGAGAATAGAACAGCGAGTTACGGAGGCTGCGAAACTTGGATTTGACCGCGTGATTATGCCTGCTTCCAATATGGGCGGCTGGGATATTCCGCCGGGCATTCAGGTGGTAGGTGTAGAAACGATATCGGAAGCACTTGGTATGGCATTTAAGTAAAGAAACTTTTATCCGTATAAATTGTCCTAGTAAGAGGAGTGAGGAATTATCAGAAATTCCTCACTTAACCTAAGCGGCTTGCTGCAATTCGTTGTATACTATGTAGAAAGGAAAAGGAGGTGGAAGAAAATGTTGAAAAGAGTAGTCCAATTATCTTTCTTGCTAATCGGAGGAACACTCGGTGTATTATTTTTACCGTACTTATTTGCCATGTTTGCATTCACGTCGCGTCCTATGATAGAAAACGCATATGTAGAAGCGATTTTAGGAGCGGTCATTCTATTTTTATTCAGCTTATTTTTAACCGAGCCGATTGTGAACTTTATTAAATGGATAGAAGAAAGACTATTGAAAGCACCGATTATGGACTTATTGTTCGGAACGGTCGGGCTCATCGTGGGACTGAGTGTGGCATTCTTAGTAAGTTTTGGCCTGAACGCAATGGAAATACCTGTTTTTTCTGCGGTACTTCCTATCTTGCTGTCGATTCTTCTAGGCTATTTGGGTTTCCAGGTCGGCTTTAAAAAGTGGGAGGAGTTCATCAACGCATTCTCCAATCTGCGCAGCACCAATACAAAGAAGAAAGAAGCGGCAGATGCAGCTGATGCTCCTGCGCCGCAGAAGGACGTCTATAAACTGCTTGATACAAGCGTCATCATTGATGGACGCATTGCAGATATCGCGGCGACAGGTTTTTTGCAGGGAATACTGGTTGTGCCTCAGTTCGTACTGACAGAGCTTCAGCATATTGCAGATTCCTCGGATACGCTGAAACGTACAAAAGGAAGACGCGGTCTGGATATTCTGAAACGGCTGCAAAACGACGATGGACCGACAGTCTTGATTACGGATGAAGATTTCAATGACGTGGCGGAAGTAGACTTGAAATTAGTGAAACTGGCAAAGAAAATGGAAGGCCTTGTCGTGACAAACGACTTTAACCTGAATAAAGTTTCGGATCTGCACGGTGTGGCGGTATTGAATATCAATGATCTCGCCAACGCGGTAAAGCCTGTGGTTATTCCGGGAGAAGAAATGCATGTGGTCGTCATTAAAGACGGCAAAGAGCATAATCAGGGGGTCGCGTACCTGGATGACGGCACGATGATTGTCATCGAAGACGGCAGATCGTATATTGGTCAGGCAATAGATGTCGTGGTGACAAGCGTTCTTCAGACATCTGCCGGAAGAATGATTTTTGCAAAACCGAAGGGCCGGTAATCCGGCTGCAGAAAGCAGAGGGAAAATGTGAACTATACCGTAATGATTCCGGCTGCAGGAAGCGGCAAGCGGATGGGAGCCGGACAAAACAAACTCTTTTTGGAGATTGGCGGAAAATCCATTCTCTATCATACAGTCAGCGTTTTTCAGGAAGATCCGCACTGTGAGGAAATCATCATTGCGGTGAAACCCGACGAACAGGCGGCAATTCAAGAGATACTCGAATGCAATGGCAGTGTAAAAGCTGTTACCTTTGCAGAAGGTGGCGGCGAACGGCAAGACAGCGTAGCGGCGTGTATAGCAGCTTATAAAGGCAACGGCATTGTGCTCGTCCATGATGCCGCCAGACCTTTCCTTGATTCTTCTGTTATTCGGGAGCTGGTCAGCACAGCGAATGAAACGGGAGCGGCCATCGCGGCTGTCCGGGCGAAAGATACCATTAAACTAGCTGAAAACGGCACGGTGCAGCAAACTTTGAACCGTGAAAATCTCTGGCTTGTACAGACACCGCAGGCATTTCAGTATGACGTGCTGAAAAATGCCTCAGACTCTGCGATTCACGACGGCTTTTTGGGAACGGATGAGTCGATGCTGGTGGAACGGTCCGGTCACGGGGTGAGTGTTGTGGAAGGTTCGTATGATAATGTAAAAATGACAACCCAGGAAGATCTCGCAATCGGCGAAATCCTGCTGGCAAGAAGAAAGTAGGAGGAATCACCTCATGTTTCGAATTGGACAAGGTTTTGATGTACACGCATTCGCGGAAGGCAGACCACTCATTATCGGAGGCATTACGATCCCGCATACAAGAGGTTTAATCGGCCACTCTGACGCAGATGTTCTGCTGCATACGGTAACGGACGCGGCGCTTGGAGCGATCGGGAAAGTGGATATCGGGACGCATTTCCCTGATACAGACGACGCATTTAAAGATGCAGATTCAGCTTTGCTTCTGGAAAAGGTATGGCAGATGGTCAAAGAAGAAGGCTATCGCCTTGGTAATATTGACTGTACGATCATTGCCCAAAAACCGAAGATGGCTCCGTATATCGGTGACATCCGAACGCGCGTAGCGGAATTGCTCGAAGCAGATCTGTCACAGGTCAATGTGAAAGCAACCACTACTGAACGTTTAGGTTTCCCCGGGCGTGAAGAAGGGATCGCTGCAATGGCGACGATCCTGTTAATGAAAAACGATTGACTTTCAAAATAGAGATGACGATGATAAAATAATAAGCAATTAATCCAGAACGGAGAGGTACAATATGACACAAGAAGTGCGAGTGCGTTATGCACCGAGTCCAACAGGCCAATTACATATCGGCGGTGCAAGGACTGCGTTATTTAATTATTTATATGCCCGCCATTACGACGGCAAATTTATTATTCGAATTGAGGATACAGATACGGAGCGCAATATCGAGAGCGGTGAGCTGTCACAGCTTGAAAATCTGACTTGGCTCGGCATCCATCATGATGAATCGATTGATATCGGTGGAGAATACGGTCCGTACCGCCAAACAGAACGTCTGGACCTTTATAAGAAATATGCAGATGAAATGCTTGAAAAAGGCCATGCCTATAAATGTTTCTGTACGCCCGAAGAGCTGGAAGCGAAACGTGATGCACAAAAAGCTTCCGGTATTGCAGCGCCAATGTATGATGGAACATGCAGACATCTGACAGCTGAAGAAGTTGCGGAGAAAGAAGCGGCTGGAATGACTTACAGCATCCGTATGCGTGTGCCGGAAAATATAACATATACGATTGAAGATTTAGTCCGCGGTGTAGTAACGTTTGAATCTAAAGATATCGGCGACTGGGTAATGGTCAAGACAAACGGTATCCCTACGTATAATTTTGCAGTAGTAGTGGATGATCACCTGATGAAGATTTCCCATGTATTCCGTGGTGAGGAGCATTTAACGAATACACCGAAACAGCTGATGATCTTTGATGTATTCGGCTGGGAACATCCTCAGTTCGGCCACATGACACTGATCGTTAATGAAGACCGCAAGAAGCTCTCAAAACGTGATGAATCGATCATTCAGTTCATTTCGCAATATAAAGAGTTAGGCTATTTGCCAGAAGCGATGTTCAACTTCTTCGCTCTGCTTGGCTGGTCTCCGGGTGGTGAGGAAGAGATCTTCTCACATGATGAATTAGTGAGACTCTTTGATGAAACCCGTCTTTCTAAATCACCATCTATGTTTGATACGAATAAACTGACGTGGGTGAACAACCAATACATTAAAAAGCTGTCGCTGGAAGAAGTGATCGATCTAACGCTGCCTCACTTGCAGGCTGCAGGTCTTGTGCCAGAGAAAATGTCGGAACAAGAACAGACATGGGTACATGACTTGATTGCGTTATATCAAGGCCAATTAAGTTTTGGCGCTGAAATCGTCGACTTATCCGCCCAGTTCTTCCAGGACACTGTTGAATATGATGAACAAGCGACTGAAATTTTGTCGGGTGAACAAGTACCTGAAGTCATGGCTTCATTGAAGAATCAATTAGAGACTTTAGAAGTATTCGATGCGCCGTCTATTAAGGCAGCCATTAAAGCAGTTCAAAAAGAAACGGGTCATAAAGGCAAGAATTTATTCATGCCGGTCCGTGTCGTAGCCACAGGCCAGACATCAGGACCTGAGCTGCCCGACGCAATTGCGCTGATCGGAAAAGAAAAGATCCTTCAGCGTGTCGAAAAATTTGCAAAATAATCAATATTGACATTTCATCTGTTTTGTGTAAAATGGACATAATATGAAACTTCATAGTAAAGCGTTGAGAAGGAAAGTACATGTTGAATGCTCTGCAGAGAGGGTCACCAAGGCTGCAAGTGACCTGAGTAAATTCAAAATGGAAATGCACCTTTGAGCGATGAGCTGAAATTTGAGTAGGCCATACGTTTTGTCTGCGTTAAAGACTTTAAGCGGGAAGATACAATCTTCCAAGCGGAGTGGAACCACGCAACCAATGCGTCTCTGTCATCAATTGACAGGGGCGTTTTTTATTTGCAAAAGCGGAAAGCGCCGCTTAGCCTCGACAGGCGTTGGAGGTCTTACCAAAAAGGCGTCCTTTGCCTTTCTGGTAAGACCGAAACGACCCGAGAGGCTGGCGCTTGCAGCTGGATGAAACAAAAGCGGAAAGCGCCGCTTAGCCTCGACAGGCGTTGGAGGACTTAAAAATAAAGGCGTCCTTTGCCTTTATCTTTAAGTTCGAAACGACCCGAGAGGCTGGCGCTTGCAGCTGGATGAAACAAAAGCGGAAAGCGGCTGTTCAGAGGCGGCAGGCATAAGGCGAAGATGCGAAGCGGCCTTCTGTGCCGCACGGCAGCTTTGACTTATGACCCGAGCCTCTAGCCGCTTGCGAAGAAACAAAACGTATAAAGTATAAAACCGCTGACAGCCAGATATATTCAATAAAGAAGAAAAAGGGGGAAGTTCATTGTTCAAACGTATGAAAGAAGATATCCATTGCATTTTCGGGCAGGATCCGGCTGCCCGCAGCACATTTGAAGTAGTGCTGACATATTCGGGTTTGCATGCAATTTGGGCACATCGCATCGCGCATGCTCTCTATAAGAGAAATCTTCGTTTTCTGGCAAGAGTCGTTTCGCAGGCAAGCAGATTTTTCACGGGAATCGAAATTCATCCCGGTGCCGTGATTGGCAGACGTCTGTTTATAGACCATGGGATGGGGATAGTTATCGGCGAGACTTGTGAAATCGGCGATGATGTTACCCTGTATCAAGGAGTCACGCTGGGCGGAACGGGGAAAGAAGGCGGGAAGCGCCATCCGACTTTGGAGAATAATGTACTGGTGGCATCCGGTGCAAAAGTTCTTGGTTCGATCACGATTGGTGAAAACAGTAAGGTAGGTGCAGGTTCGGTTATTTTGAAAGAAGTTCCGCCCAATTCTACTGTAGTCGGGATTCCGGGTAAAGTCGTTATTTCCAACGGTATCAGAATGAAAGAGCGGTTAGACCACAGTCTGCCCGATCCGGTGGCAGATGAGTTTAAGCGGCTGGAGAAAAAAATAGAAGAATTGCAGCTGCGGACACAAGAGCTGGAATCAACTAATGGAAAAAAGGGAGATTTACATGAGCATACAACTTTATAATACGTTGACGCGCAAGAAAGAAAAGTTTGTTCCGATTGAAGAAGGAAAGGTCAAGATGTACGTCTGCGGCCCGACAGTTTACAACTATATTCACATCGGAAACGCTCGTCCGGTTATCGCATTTGACACAGTCCGCCGCTACTTAGAATACCGCGGATATGAAGTGAATTATGTTTCAAATTTTACAGATGTAGACGATAAAATCATCAATGCCGCAAAAGAGTTAAATGAAGAAGTAGGCGAATTAACAGAGCGGTTCATCGAAGCTTATTTTGAAGATATAGGCGCACTTGGCTGCGAAAGAGCGACTGCGCACCCTCGCGTTACAGAGCATATGGATGAAATTGTAGAGTTTATTGGGATTCTGATCGATAAAGGCTTTGCTTACGAATCAAATGGGGATGTCTATTTCCATACGCGGGAGTTTGACGGCTATGGCAAGCTATCCCATCAATCGATAGATGAGTTAAAGGTTGGAGCCAGAGTGGAAGAAAATGCTATTAAGACCGATCCTCTGGACTTTGCACTGTGGAAATCAGCGAAAGAAGGAGAAATATCCTGGAGCAGTCCATGGGGGGAAGGGCGTCCGGGCTGGCATATTGAATGTTCCGTCATGGCAAGAGAGTTGCTAGGAGATACAATCGATATCCACGCCGGCGGTCAGGATTTAACATTCCCTCATCACGAAAACGAAATCGCGCAGTCGGAAGCAGCTACAGGCAAGACGTTTGCGAATTATTGGATGCATAACGGCTATATCAATATTGACAATGAAAAGATGTCAAAGTCTCTTGGGAACTTCATTTTCGTTCACGATATCCGTAAACAAATTGATCCGAAAATACTTCGCTTCTTTATGTTGTCTGTCCACTACCGGCATCCTGTCAACTTTGCGCAGGAATTAGTAGAAAGTGCTGCAAACGGACTGGAGCGCATTGAGACGGCATATGCGAATCTCAAGCACCGCCTGACAATTTCAGCTGATTTAGGTGAGGGTCAGCAGTCCTGGCTGAACACTATTCAGGAACAAGTGACTGCATTTGAAACGGCTATGGATGACGACTTCAATACTGCGAATGCTATTGCGGCTGTATTTGAACTGACGAAACAGGCGAACGTATATTTATTGGAGAAAAATACTGACCGTCAAGTTTTGCAGAAATTCATTGAGACGTTTGATCAACTGATGGGCGTTCTCGGCTTGCCGTTTGCAGATGTGGAAGAACTGGTGGATGCAGAAGTAGACGCATTGATTCAGGAACGATTAGAAGCTAGAAAAAATCGCGACTTCGCAAGATCAGATGAAATCCGAGATGAACTGAAGGCGAAGGGTATTGTGCTGGAAGATACAGCACAAGGAACTCGCTGGAAAAGAGGGTAATTTCATGGGCTCTTTGCGTGACATAGATGTAAAACAGCTTAACGCACTTGCACTTGCTTATATGGGTGATGCGGTTTACGAACAGGCAGTGAGAGAACATTTACTGCGGTGCGGACGTGTAAAGCCGCAAGTTCTGCATAAGGAAGCAACGCGCTTCGTATCTGCGAAAGCGCAGGCGCAGATAATCATCACAATGAAAGAAAAAAACTTGCTGACAGAGGAAGAAAGTGCCGTCATGCGCCGCGGCCGCAATGCGAAGTCGGGCTCTGTCCCTAAAAACACGGATGTGACGACCTATAATTACAGTTCGGCGTTTGAGGCGGTTCTTGGCTATGTCTATTTATTAGGCAGGCAGGAACGGCTTGCCGAGCTAATAGGAAAAGCAATTCATTTTGTGGAACATCCTGAGGAGGAAATGGCATGACGGCGGAAGAAGTAGAACTGATTGGCGGCAGGAACCCTGTAGTAGAAGCATTGCGTTCTGGAAGACAATTGAATAAGATCTGGGTGGCGGAAGGTGTAAATAAGAAAAGCATCGGCGAGATTATGAAGCTCGCGAAAGAAGCGGGTGTAGTCATCCAGACGGCACCGAAACAAAAGCTGGACGGCATGACAGAGCTGACGCATCAGGGAATTGTCGCTTCTGTGGCGGCATATGACTATGCGGAGCTTGATGATTTGTTTGAAGTTGCGAAAAACAGACAGGAAGATCCTTTCTTTATCATTTTGGATGAACTTGAAGATCCGCATAACTTGGGGTCGATTTTACGTACTGCCGATGCGGCCGGCGTTCACGGGGTCATCATTCCGAAACGGAGATCGGTGGGGCTGACAGGAATAGTGGCAAAAGCTTCAACGGGTGCCATCGAGCATGTCCCTGTCGTGCGTGTCAATAATTTATCGCAGACTGTCGATGATTTGAAAAAGCGAAATATATGGATTGCGGGAACAGATGCATCCAACTCGACGGATTATCGCCGTATGGACGCAACGTTGCCTTTAGCTGTAATTATTGGCAGTGAAGGAAAGGGCATGTCGCGAATCTTACGTGAAAAGTGTGATTTCCTGTATAGCTTGCCAATGACAGGCCACGTTACCTCGCTGAATGCTTCTGTGGCAGCAGCATTGCTAATGTATGAAGTTTTACGGAAGCGTCAAGATCAGACGACGTCATGAAAAAAGACGTGCTGCTCGTTGATGGCTACAATATTATCGGTGCGTGGCCTGAACTGCAGGAGCTGAAAAAAGAAGATTTTGCACAAGCGAGAGACCGTCTGATTGAAAGGATGGCTGAATATCAGGCACATAAAGGCTGGCGTGTCATTGTCGTTTTTGATGCACACTTGGTGCCCGGTATTGAGAAACGTAAAAAGCAATATCGAGTGGAAGTTTTTTTTACCAGGGAAAACGAAACTGCGGATGAACGGATAGAAAAACTTGTATCCGAACTCGCTGATCGACTAACGCAGATCCATGTGGCAACTTCAGATTTAGTGGAGCAATGGGTGGTATTTGCGCAAGGGGCCTTGCGGGTATCAGCCAGAGAGCTTGAAATAGAGATGAAGGAAGTTGATCGATTGATTGCACAGAGAGTCAGAAAAATCCAAGAGGACAGGCCTTTTTCGAAAATCCCGCTGAGTGATGACGTGGCAGCGGCTTTTGAAAAAATGAGACGCGGCAGACAATGAACGGTTGACGCGAAAAAATCCCGCGTCTATACTGTCGTTAATATACCAATAAGACTCTGGGGTGGAGAGGTTGGTGCGGAACATGGAAATTCGGAATAGAAAAAATGAACTTTCTGCAATATCGGATGAAGAAATGATTGAGCAGATTCATCAGGGAAATTCGGATGTGCTGGAATATTTGATTACGAAGTTTCAGCCGATTGTCCGTATGAAAGCTCGGACGTACTTTATTATTGGCGGGGACCGGGAAGATATTGTTCAAGAAGGAATGATCGGGCTGTATAAAGCGATTCGTGATTATCGTCCCGACCGGTTGAGTTCTTTCAAGGTGTTCGCTGAGCTTTGCATTACACGGCAGATCATTACAGCTATCAAAACAGCTACCCGGCAAAAACATATTCCGCTGAATACTTCTATATCTTTGGACAAGCCTATGTACGATGAGGATCAGGAACGTACACTGCTAGATATCATATCAGGGTCGACGCTTGATGATCCTGTGGACCTGATGATTCATAAAGAAAACTTTTCTTTCATGGAAGAAGAGATGAATAAAGTACTGAGTGCCTTGGAAAAAGAAGTGCTAACACTTTATTTGGAAGGTCAGTCGTACCGTGAAATATCAGAAGTGCTGAATCGGCAAGTGAAGTCCATTGACAATGCGCTGCAGCGGATAAAGCGCAAGCTGGAGCATTCGATGGCGGTGGATTTAGTACGTTAATTCATCTGCAGTGAATTGACATGTTGTTGGTAAGGTGGTACTCTTTAGCAAGACTATTGTCTTGAATAGGTGAATCCAAATGGTGAAAAAAATAATCATATGCTGTGAGAATTGTGGTTCGCGAAACTATACGCTGCCGGCCAGTAATCAAAGTCGGGAAAGGCTTGCCGTCAAAAAGTTTTGCAGTCATTGCAACGCCCATACGTTGCATAAACAAACCATTTGACCAGTTACATAGAGTCCGGTAATGGACGCTGTGTCATTCGGAAGGGTTGGAGAAGAATGAGCAAGATCAGCGATTTTTTGAAAAAAGTTGTTTCGGAAATGCGGAAGGTCAGTTGGCCGAAGCGTAAGGAACTGACAAAGTATACGATAGTTGTTATTTCGACTGTCATTTTTATGGCTGTTTATTTTGGGCTGGTAGACATGGGTATTTCAGAGGTCATGAAATGGTATACTGGTTTATAATAAGGTAAGTATGAATAGCTAGAGAATATCCCGTTTTGATGAATAAACGGGTTTTTTCAGTTTTAATTATAAGGGAGGGACGGACGCGCAGTCCTACATGTGATGGAGATGGAGAAAAATTGGTATGTAGTTCATACATACTCAGGATATGAAAATAAAGTAAAAGCCAATCTTGAAAAACGTGTTGAAACAATGGGCATGCAAGATAAAATTTTCCGTGTCGTCATTCCGGAAGAAGAAGAGACTGACATAAAAGAAGGCAAGAAAAAAACAGTCATGCGTAAAACGTTCCCCGGTTATGTGCTGGTGGAATTAATCATGACTGATGACTCTTGGTATGTTGTACGCAATACACCTGGCGTCACAGGATTTATCGGTTCTTCAGGCGGTGGAGCAAAACCTACTCCATTACTGCCGGAAGAAGTAGAATTCATCCTGAAACAAATGGGAATGAAAGAGCAGCGCATTGATATCGACTTTGAAGTCGGCGAAAGTGTTACTGTTCTTGAAGGGCCATTTGCTCACTTTGAAGGTAAAGTGGAAGAGATCGAAATGGACAAAGGAAAAGTTACCGTTACCGTCGATATGTTTGGACGCGAAACAAGAATGGAACTTTCGTTTGACCAAGTTGAAAAAATGGATTGATGTGCAGTTGATATATTTCCTCTTGCAAAATGTGTGTAATGGTGGTATCATTTCAAAGGTCAGACGTAAAGTCTGCACGGATTAACCAATTCTACCGACATTCGTCGGCAGGCACATATTTGAGTGGGAGGGGCAACCCAATTACCACATCACGGACTTAAGGAGGTGTGTCTCGTGGCTAAAAAAGTTACTAAAGTAGTGAAGTTGCAAATTCCAGCTGGTAAAGCAAATCCAGCACCACCAGTAGGGCCGGCATTAGGTCAAGCAGGTGTTAATATCATGGGATTCTGTAAAGAATTTAACGCTCGTACAGCTGATCAAGCAGGTTTGATTATTCCTGTTGAAATTTCTGTATTTGAGGACCGTTCATTTACATTCATCACAAAAACTCCACCTGCAGCAGTATTGCTAAAGGTTGCAGCAAACGTTCAGAAGGGTTCTGGTGAGCCGAATAAGAACAAAGTTGCTACAGTTAAGCGTGATAAAGTTAGAGAAATTGCTGAACAAAAGATGCCGGACTTAAACGCGGCGTCAGTAGAAGCGGCGATGGCAATGGTCGAAGGTACTGCTCGCAGTATGGGATTCAAAATCGAAGACTGATTTTGTATCTTCTTGATAAAGCAATGGTTTAAAGGTGAAGGCTGCGGTCGAGTGAGATTCGCAGCCTTCATTAAGTGGGAGGTTTAATCCGTTAAAACCACAGAAGGAGGAAAATTCACATGGCTAAAAGAGGCAAAAAGTTCACAGAAGCAGCGAAGCTTGTCGATCGTACAGCTACGTACTCTGTGAAAGAAGCAATTGAACTTGCTAAAAAAACAACTACAACAAACTTTGACGCAACAGTTGAAGTAGCTTTCCGTCTTGGTATTGATACTCGTAAAAATGATCAGCAAATCCGCGGAGCAGTAGTGCTTCCAAACGGGACTGGTAAAACTCAGCGTGTATTGGTATTCGCAAAAGGTGAAAAGTTAAAAGAAGCAGAAGCTGCAGGAGCAGACTATGTAGGTGATGCAGAATATATCGCTAAAATTCAACAAGGCTGGTTCGATTTTGATGTAATCGTAGCTACACCGGACATGATGGGTGAAGTTGGTAAAATCGGACGCGTATTGGGACCAAAAGGTCTTATGCCGAACCCGAAGACAGGCACAGTTACATTTGATGTAACAAAAGCTGTTGAAGAAATCAAGGCTGGTAAAGTTGAATACCGTGCGGACAAAGCTGGAATCATCCACGCGCCAATCGGAAAAGCATCTTTTGATAACGAGAAGCTTGAAGAAAACTTCACTACAATCTTTGATACGATTCAAAAAGCGAAACCTGCTTCATCAAAGGGAACTTTCATGAAATCAGTAAACGTTACGACAACTATGGGTCCTGCTGTAAAAGTTGATCCGTCCAGCGTAACTGTAAAATAATTCATTGACAGGCAACAAGTAATCTGCTAAGATTACGCTTGTTATGATATAACCATTTGTACCGAAGACAGCAGGGGTGGCTTGCCGCTTAATGTTCCTGCCGAGGACAAGACGCTCTTTTTTAAAGATGACGACTTTCAGCCCTCATGTCTTAGACATTGAGGGCTTTTTATATCGGTATAAGTGACCCTAATTTTCAGGAGGTGTCAACATGAGCAAAGTTTTAGAAGCTAAACAGGCGGTTGTAACAGAAATCGCTGATAAGTTGAAAGAAGCAGCTTCTGTAGTAGTTGTGGACTACCGTGGTCTTACGGTTTCACAAGTAACAGAATTGCGTAAACAACTACGTGATGCAGGCGTTGAATTTAAAGTTTACAAAAACTCAATGACTCGCCGTGCGGCAGAATCAGCAGGACTTGAAGGCTTGAATGAACACCTTACAGGCCCGAATGCTATTGCATTCTCTAATGAAGATGTAGTAGCGCCAGCGAAAATCCTTAATGATTTCGCGAAAAAGAACGAAAAGCTTGAAATCAAAGCAGGTGTGATCGAAGGAACAGTCGCATCAGAAGCAGATGTTAAAGCATTGGCTACTCTGCCTTCACGCGAAGGACTATTGTCTATGCTACTCAGCGTTCTTCAAGCACCAGTGCGCAACTTCGCGCTTGCTACAAAAGCAGTTGCAGAACAAAAAGAAGAACAAGGTGCATAATACCGCATCTTAATGACCGCCGGATCATATATACCGGCTAATACAACTTTCCAGGAGGAACTTAAAATGACTAAAGAACAAATCCTAGACGCAATTAAAGAAATGACAGTTCTTGAACTAAATGAACTTGTTACAGCAATCGAAGACGAATTCGGCGTAACAGCAGCAGCACCGGTTGCAGCAGCTGCAGCAGGCGGCGGAGACGCAGCTGAAGAGCAAACAGAATTTGACGTAATCCTTGCATCAGCGGGTGCTGAAAAGATTAAAGTAATCAAAGCTGTTCGTGAAATCACTGGATTAGGCTTGAAAGAAGCTAAAGCTCTAGTAGACGAAGCTCCTAAAGCTCTTAAAGAAGGCGTAGCTAAAGAAGAAGCTGAAGAAATGAAAGCTAAACTTGAAGAAGTTGGCGCATCTGTAGAAGTTAAGTAATTTCTGCTTATTGGAGAAAAGCCCGTCTATTTGACGGGCTTTTTTCTTCATCTAGAGTGATTTTCTAAAAGTTTATCAGCGATTCCCTGTGTGGCATGAATCATTTAACATCATTCAAGGAGGTGTGAATATGGGCGAACATTATTACTCAAAAAACCCTCAGGTCACCAGTGCGCCAAAAAGGTGGAAGGCGGAGATCCGCGATCGGTCTTTTACATTTTCGACAGATTCGGGTGTATTCAGTAAAAATGGTATTGACGAAGGTTCGCAATTATTGGCTGAAACGTTTAAAGAGCCGGGGATTAGGGGAGACTTCCTGGAAATTGGCTGTGGTTACGGGCCGGTTGCTCTTTCGATTGCTGCTTCTTTTCCTGAACGAATTGTTCATATGGTTGATGTCAATGAACGGGCCCTTGCTCTCTCGGGAACGAATGCGGAAATTAATGGAATACGTAATGTGAAGATCTATGAAAGCAGCGGTGTTGAACGGGTAGGTGCCGGTCAGTTTGCGGCTGTAGTGACGAATCCGCCAATCCGGGCGGGTAAACAAACCGTTTTTTCATTTTATCAAGGGGCTTTTGAGAAACTTGCCCAGGGCGGAGAGCTGTGGGTCGTGATCCAGAAGAAACAGGGTGCACCTTCTACTATTGAATACTTGAAAAAGCTGTTTGGAAATGTCGAAACGGCCGCTAAGAGAAAAGGGTATTTCATTCTGTTAGCAAAAAAAGGTTGACAGTGGGATATGTTTATAGTAGCATTATTAAATGCATAAATAATTATATTGCAGCTGTATGCCCTTTTGACTGAAACATCAGAAAAAAAGGCATACTGATGTTTGGATAAAAGATTGTGAAATCGAAAATGAGCTCTAGTCGGAACTCGTTTTCTTTTTGTTTTTTCGAAGTCACAGCTGAATTTCTGATTTTGCAAAAACTAATATTGTCTTAATGAGGGGTGAATGAGTTGACAGGTCATTTAGTTCAGTATGGTCAACATCGTCAGCGTAGGAGTTTCGCGCGAATCAACGAAGTGCTCGATCTGCCTAATTTGATTGAAATTCAAACGGCGTCGTATGAGTGGTTCTTGGAAGAAGGATTACGGGAAATGTTCCGTGATATTTCTCCTATCCAAGATTTCACTGGAAATCTTTCTTTGGAATTTATCGACTACCAGCTGGGTGAGCCGAAATATCCAGTGGACGAATCAAAAGAGCGCGATGTGACATACGCAGCACCACTTCGTGTAAAAGTACGTCTTCATAACAAAGAAACTGGCGATGTAAAAGAACAGGACGTTTTCATGGGGGATTTCCCTCTTATGACAGAAAACGGCACATTCATTATTAATGGAGCAGAGCGCGTTATCGTTTCGCAGCTCGTTCGTTCGCCAAGTGTCTATTACAATGATAAAACAGACAAGAATGGTAAGCGTGGTTTCGGGGCAACTGTAATACCGAATCGCGGTGCATGGCTTGAGTATGAAACAGATGCAAAAGACGTTGTACACGTACGGATTGATCGGACTCGTAAATTGCCAATCACTGTTTTACTTCGTGCACTGGGCTTTTCGACGGATCAAGAGATTATCGATTTAATCGGTGATAACGAGTATTTACGTAATTCGCTTGATAAAGATAATACCGAAACTACCGAAAAAGCAATGCTTGAAATTTATGAGCGTCTGCGACCGGGTGAACCGCCAACGCTGGATAGCGCGAGAAGTCTGTTGTATTCCCGCTTCTTTGACCCGAAACGCTATGATTTAGCGAATGTTGGGCGCTATAAAATGAATAAGAAACTTCATTTGCAAAATCGCTTATTCAACCAAACGGCTGCCGAGACACTGGTTGATCCGGAAACTGGAGAAATTCTAGTTGAAAAAGACCAATTGATCGACCGCCGTACACTTGACAGATTACTTCCATTCCTGACGGCTGGTATTAATTCGCAGTCAATCGAACATGCGGGATCTGTTTTAGAAGAGCCGATGACGATTCAGGTGCTGAAAATTTATGCGCCGAAGAGTGAAGAGAAACAAGTAATCAACGTTATTTCAAATGCTGAAGTAGACGAGTCTGTCAAACATATTACCCCTTCAGATATTGTTGCTTCCGTCAGTTATTTCTTTAACCTGCTGCACGGTGTAGGAAATACAGATGATATAGACCACCTTGGGAACCGTCGTTTACGTTCTGTCGGTGAATTGCTGCAAAATCAATTCCGCATCGGTCTTTCACGTATGGAGCGAGTAGTAAAAGAGCGCATGTCGATCAATGACACGCAATCTATCGTGCCTCAGCAATTGATCAATATACGGCCAGTAATTGCATCAATTAAAGAGTTCTTCGGCAGTTCTCAGCTTTCTCAGTTCATGGATCAAACAAATCCACTGGCTGAACTGACACACAAACGCCGTCTGTCCGCATTAGGACCGGGTGGATTAACTCGTGAGCGTGCAGGCATGGAAGTGCGGGACGTTCACTACTCTCACTATGGTCGTATGTGTCCGATTGAGACGCCGGAGGGTCCGAACATCGGGCTGATCAACTCGCTTTCTACATTTGCAAAGGTGAATCGTTTTGGCTTCATCGAAACACCTTATCGTAAAGTAGATCCTGAAACAGGTCACGTAACAGCGCAAATTGATTATCTGACAGCAGATATTGAAGATAACTACGTTGTAGCACAAGCAAACGCAGTGCTGGGTGACGATGGTTCATTTGTTAACGAAGAAGTAGTAGGGCGTTTCCAGGGTGACAACACGGTCTTCAGAAGAGATCAAATTGATTACATGGACGTTTCGCCTAAGCAAGTTGTCTCTGCGGCGACTGCTTGTATTCCATTCTTGGAAAACGATGACTCGAACCGTGCATTGATGGGTGCGAACATGCAACGACAAGCGGTACCTTTATTGAACCCTGAATCTCCACTGGTCGGGACAGGTATGGAGCATATCTCCGCACGTGACTCAGGTGCTGCCGTTGTGTCTAAACATCTTGGTATCGTCGAGCATGTGGAAGCGAGAGAAGTCCGTATCCGCCGTATTGAAGAAGTAGACGGCAAAGAAGTGAAGGGCGATCTGGTTATTTATCGACTGTCGAAATTCATTCGTTCCAACCAAGGAACTTGCTATAATCAGCGTCCGATTGTGAAAGTCGGCGACCGTGTGAAGCCGCTGGATATTTTAGCGGACGGCCCGTCAATGGAGCAAGGAGAACTTGCGCTTGGCCGTAATGTTCTGACGGCATTCATGACATGGGACGGTTATAACTACGAGGATGCGATCATTATGAGTGAGCGCCTCGTGAAAGATGATGTATTCACATCTGTCCATATTGAAGAATATGAGTCAGAAGCACGTGATACAAAGCTTGGACCTGAAGAAATCACACGTGATATTCCAAACGTCGGAGAAGATGCATTGCGCAATCTGGACGACAGAGGAATTATACGGGTGGGTGCAGAAGTGCGCGACGGCGATATCTTAGTTGGTAAAGTAACTCCTAAAGGGGTAACGGAATTGACTGCTGAAGAACGTCTCCTGCACGCAATCTTTGGAGAAAAGGCACGGGAAGTCCGGGATACGTCATTGAAAGTTCCTCACGGAGCAGGCGGAATCGTATTGGACGTGAAAGTGTTTAACCGTGAAGACGGCGATGAATTGTCTCCAGGCGTTAATCAGTTAGTACGTGTGTACATTGTACAGAAGCGTAAAATCTCTGTTGGAGATAAAATGGCTGGACGCCACGGAAACAAAGGGGTAATTTCCAGAATCTTACCTGAATCTGAAATGCCTTATCTGCCGGACGGCACACCGATCGATGTCATGTTGAATCCGCTTGGGGTTCCATCACGAATGAACATCGGACAGGTTCTGGAAATGCACTTGGGTATGGCAGCACGCAGTCTTGGCATTCATACCGCTTCCCCTGTCTTTGACGGAGCGAATGAAGAAGACGTTTGGTCCACCATGGAAGAAGCAGGCATGAATCGAGACGGTAAAACCGTATTGTATGACGGCCGTTCGGGTGAACCATTTGATAACCGAGTATCAGTCGGTGTCATGTACTTGATCAAACTTGCACACATGGTAGACGATAAGCTTCACGCACGTTCTACCGGACCATACTCACTCGTTACACAGCAGCCACTGGGCGGTAAAGCGCAGTTCGGCGGACAGCGTTTCGGAGAGATGGAAGTATGGGCACTTGAGGCATACGGTGCTGCTTATACATTGCAGGAAATCTTAACAGTCAAATCCGATGACGTCGTGGGCCGTGTGAAAACATACGAAGCGATTGTCAAAGGCGACAGCGTACCGCAGCCGGGCGTACCTGAATCATTCAAAGTACTAATCAAAGAACTTCAAAGTTTGGGATTAGACGTCAAAATGCTTACAGAAGACCTGGAAGAAATCGAACTGCGCGACCTGGACGACGAAGAAGATCTGCAGCCAACTGACGCATTAAACCTAATGAAAGAAGATCAGCCGATAAGCTAAAGCGGAAACGGCTGTCCAGAGGCGGCAGGCATAAGGCGAAGCTGCGAAGTGGCGTTCTTTGCCACACAGCAGCTTTGCCTTATGACCCGAGCCTCTAGCCGTTGGAGCTGGATGTAACCTAAAGCGGAAAGCGCCGTTCAGCCTCGACAGGCGTTGGAGGACTTAAAATAAAGGCGCATTTTGCCTTTATCTTTAAGACCGAAACGACCCGAGAGGCTGGCGCTTGGAGCTAGAGGAACCTAAAGCGGAAAGCGCTGATCTGAATAACATAAATAAGAATTCTACAACCGAATAGAAGAGGGCTTCGAGCACCCTCTTCTATTCTATTCAGTTTACGAATCACTTCTGACTGAATGCACTAATACAAGTAAAGTTGCCTGACGAGCCGTTGTGGCGATTAGACAAAAGGGAGGTAGGCTCCTTGATTGATGTTAATAATTTTGAGTATATGAAAATTGGCCTGGCTTCACCAGACAAGATCCGTTCTTGGTCATACGGAGAAGTAAAAAAACCTGAAACTATCAACTACCGCACGTTAAAACCGGAAAAGGACGGATTGTTCTGTGAAAGAATATTCGGACCTACAAAAGACTGGGAATGTCACTGCGGAAAGTACAAACGGGTACGTTACAAAGGCGTCGTTTGTGATCGGTGCGGCGTAGAAGTCACACGTCAGAAAGTGCGCCGGGAACGTATGGGGCATATTGAATTGGCGGCACCTGTTACACATATTTGGTATTTCAAAGGAATCCCTAGCCGAATGGGCTTGATTTTAGACATGACGCCGCGTGCATTGGAAGAAATTATTTACTTTGCTTCATACGTAGTAGTCGAACCGGCTGATACACCGCTTGAGCGTAAACAATTGCTGTCAGAAAAAGAATATCGTCTTTATCGTGAAAAGTACGGTTCTAAATTCCAGGCGGCTATGGGTGCAGAAGCGATTGAACAGCTATTGCGGGCGATCGATCTGGACAAAGAGACAGATTCATTGAAAGAAGAACTGAAGACTGTCCAGGGCCAGCGTCGTACACGGGCAATCAGACGTCTGGAAGTAGTTGAATCATTCCGTAACTCCGGTAATCGTCCGGAATGGATGGTATTAGAAGTACTTCCTGTTATTCCTCCTGAATTGCGTCCCATGGTACAGCTGGACGGCGGACGTTTTGCGACTTCTGACTTAAATGACTTGTACCGCCGGGTAATTAACCGGAATAACCGTTTGAAGCGCCTTTTGGATTTAGGAGCACCCGGAATCATTGTTCAGAACGAGAAACGCATGCTACAGGAAGCTGTAGATGCATTAGTAGATAACGGACGACGCGGAAGACCGGTAACCGGTCCAGGTAACCGCCCGTTGAAATCTCTTTCTCATATGCTGAAAGGTAAACAGGGCCGTTTCCGTCAAAACTTGCTTGGAAAACGTGTTGACTACTCTGGTCGTTCCGTTATCGTTGTAGGACCAAATCTTAAAATGTACCAGTGCGGGCTGCCGAAGGAAATGGCGATTGAGCTGTTTAAGCCGTTCGTTATGAAAGAATTGGTAGAACGTAATTTGGCTCACAATATCAAGAGTGCAAAACGAAAAATTGAGCGTCTTCATTCCGAAGTATGGGATGTTCTTGAAGATGTTATCAAAGAACACCCGGTATTACTTAACCGAGCACCGACGCTTCACCGTTTGGGAATCCAGGCGTTTGAACCGATGCTGGTAGAAGGACGCGCCATCACATTGCACCCGCTTGTTTGTACCGCATATAACGCAGACTTTGACGGTGACCAAATGGCTGTTCACGTACCGCTATCTGCAGAAGCACAAGCGGAAGCGCGTCTATTGATGCTTGCCGCACAAAACATCTTGAATCCGAAAGATGGAAAACCAGTTGTAACACCTTCACAGGATATGGTTCTGGGTAACTATTACTTAACTGTTGAACGGAAAAACGCTGCGGGTGAAGGAGCTGTGTTCAGTGATCCGAATGAAGCATTGATTGCTTATCAGACAGGTCATGTTCACTTACACTCCCGTATTGCGATACAGGCTGGAAGCATAAATAATCCGACGTTTACAGAAGAACAGAACAAAAAACTTCTTCTGACAACGGTAGGTAAGATTATTTTCAACGAAATTCTGCCTGAGTCATTCCCGTATATTAACGAACCTACAATGGATAACTTGCAAGTGGAAACCCCTGCCAAGTATTTCGTGGACGGTACAGTAAATATAAAGGAACACTTGAAGGATGCTGAACTCATTACACCGTTCAAGAAAGGTATTTTGGGGAACATCATCGCAGAAATTTTTAAACGATTCCATATTACAGAAACATCACGCATGCTGGACCGGATGAAGAATCTTGGTTTTAAATATTCTACTCGTGCAGGAATAACGATCGGTATTTCCGATATTGTCGTACTTCCGAATAAAGCAGATATTTTACATGAAGCACAAGACAAAGTAGATAAAGTTACACAGCAGTTCCGCCGCGGTTTAATTACTGAAGAAGAACGCTATGACCGTGTTATTTCTTACTGGAGTCATGCCAAAGATGTCATTCAAAATAAATTGATGGATTCATTGGATAGTGAAAACCCGATTTACATGATGAGTGACTCCGGAGCGCGTGGTAACGCATCTAACTTTACACAGCTCGCAGGTATGCGGGGACTAATGGCCAACCCGGCCGGACGTATTATCGAACTTCCGATCAAGTCATCCTTCCGTGAAGGACTGACTGTACTCGAGTACTTCATTTCCACTCACGGTGCGCGTAAAGGTCTTGCTGATACAGCACTGAAGACAGCTGACTCAGGTTACTTGACTCGCCGTCTTGTAGACGTTGCACAAGATGTCATCGTTCGCGAAGACGATTGCGGAACAGATCGCGGTCTTGAGATTGCTGCTCTTACTGAAGGAAATGAAATGATTGAAACATTGCAGGAACGTATTGAAGGACGCCATACGAAGAAGACAATCACTCATCCGGAAACAGGGGAAGTGATTCTCGAAAGAGATGGTCTGATCACGGCGGATATCGGCAATATCATTATTGGTGCCGGGATTGAACAAGTAACAATCCGCTCTGCGTTTACTTGTAATACAAAGCACGGCGTCTGTAAGAAATGTTACGGCATCAACTTGGCTACAGGAGAAGCGGTAGAAGTAGGAGAAGCAGTAGGTATTATTGCGGCTCAATCTATCGGAGAACCGGGTACACAGCTGACGATGCGTACATTCCACACAGGCGGTGTTGCCGGAGACGATATTACACAGGGTCTTCCGCGGATTCAGGAGATTTTCGAATCTCGTAATCCGAAAGGGCAAGCGGTTATTTCAGAAATTGCCGGTACCGTAATCGAAATTGATGAGATCCGTGAAGGTCAGAAAGAAATTACAATTGAAGGAGAAGTAGAAACGCGTAAATACTTGGCACCGTACAATGGCCGCTTGAAAGTTGAAGAAGGCGATAAAATTGAACGCGGTCAAAGCATTACAGAAGGTTCTATTGATCCGAAAGAATTGATTATAGTCAAAGATGTAGCGACTGTACAAGAATATCTGTTGAAGGAAGTACAGAAAGTTTACCGGATGCAGGGTGTTGAAATCGGCGATAAGCACGTGGAAGTAATGGTTCGCCAAATGCTCCGCAAAGTTCGTGTAATCGAGGCGGGAGATACGGATCTCCTTCCTGGTTCTTTATTGGATATTCATCAGTTCGCTGAAGCGAATGGCAAAGTATTAAAAGCAGGCAAAGCGCCGGCTACGTCACGCCCGGTTATTCTTGGTATTACCAAAGCGTCGCTTGAAACGGAATCCTTCTTGTCAGCTGCATCATTCCAGGAGACGACACGAGTTCTTACCGACGCAGCAATCAAAGGAAAAACTGATGAATTGCTCGGCCTGAAAGAAAACGTCATTATCGGTAAACTTGTGCCTGCGGGTACTGGTATGCAAAGATACCGTCAAATCAAAATGCAGCATGAAGAGTTCGAAGAAGATACAATTACAGTGGAATAAGAATAAACGGGACATCGTTCCCGTTTATCTGTTTTCATCGGGTGTTCAAGCACCCGTTGAATACAGATAAAGCCTTTATCGGAGATCAGAAGTTTGCAAAAGAGAGCTTCAGACATCCTGAAGGGAATCTGCAAGCAATGAAACTGGCCTCAAATGATTTTATCTAAACTTGTTGACAAGTCTTCCTGCAGATGATAATATACAAAAGGTTGATAGTTGTCGCCCGGAACTTTTATAAGTCACGACGAGAAGCAATCATCATATAAACAACAGTGAACAGAGATCTCTGGTTTACTAATTCGTTTTTGTGTGTGCACGCACAAGAACATTGTTTTTACTTAAAAATGAACCACCTGGATGTGTGGTATTACAAAAAGCTCGGAAGGAGGAACAACCTAATGCCTACAATTAATCAATTAGTCCGAAACCCACGCAAGTCGAAATCGGAGAATTCTAAATCACCGGCTCTGGGGAAAAGCTATAACAGCTTTAAAAAGTCAATGACTAACGTGAACTCACCACAAAAAAGAGGTGTTTGTACACGTGTTGGTACAATGACTCCTAAGAAACCAAACTCGGCGTTACGTAAATATGCTCGTGTTCGTTTGACAAACACATTGGAAGTTAACGCGTATATCCCTGGTGAAGGCCATAACCTGCAAGAACACAGTGTGGTACTGATCCGCGGAGGACGAGTAAAAGACTTACCGGGTGTTCGTTACCATATCGTACGTGGAGCGCTTGATACAGCTGGAGTAACCGGCCGTATGCAAAGCCGTTCGATGTACGGTGCTAAAAAGCCAAAAGAAAAAAAGTAATATAAACTAATGATATCGAAAGGAGGAACTAATTATGCCTCGTAAAGGTCCTGTTGCAAAACGCGATGTGTTACCCGATCCGATTTATAATTCCAAGCTTGTAAGCCGCCTTATCAATAAAATGATGGTAGACGGTAAAAAAGGTACTTCTCAAAAAATTCTTTATGGAGCGTTCGAACTTGTACAAGAACGTTCTGGTAAGGATCCGCTTGAAGTATTCGAAGCTGCTCTAAATAATGTAATGCCAGTTCTTGAAGTACGTGCTCGCCGTGTTGGTGGAGCTAACTATCAGGTGCCGGTGGAAGTACGTCCTGAACGCCGTTCAACTCTTGGTCTTCGTTACCTGGTTAACTATTCACGCACACGTGGAGAGAAAACAATGGAAGAACGCCTTGCAAACGAAATTCTTGATGCTTCTAATAACACTGGTGCTTCTGTTAAACGCCGTGAAGAAATGCATAAAATGGCTGAAGCCAACAGAGCATTTGCTCACTATCGTTGGTAAGTCCGGATACACTACAAGAGTAATCCGAAACGGAAGGAGTTTACAAAATGGGTAGAGATTTCTCCTTAGAGAATACTCGTAACATTGGTATCATGGCTCACATCGACGCTGGTAAAACAACGACAACTGAGCGGATCCTTTTTTACACAGGTAAAATCCACAAAATTGGTGAAACGCACGAAGGTGCTTCACAAATGGACTGGATGGAGCAAGAACAAGAGCGTGGAATCACGATTACATCAGCTGCTACAACAGCTGCATGGAAAGGTCACCGCGTAAACATCATCGATACACCGGGACACGTAGACTTCACAGTAGAAGTTGAACGTTCATTGCGTGTATTGGATGGAGCTGTTACGGTACTTGACGCTCAGTCAGGTGTAGAGCCGCAAACAGAAACGGTTTGGCGCCAGGCGACAAACTACAAAGTACCACGTCTTGTATTCGTAAACAAAATGGATAAAACTGGTGCTGACTTCTTATATTCAGTAGGCACACTGCGTGAACGCCTGCAAGCGAATGCACACCCTATCCAATTGCCGATCGGTGCAGAAGATAACTTCTCAGGAATTATCGACTTAATCGAAATGAAGGCAACATTGTATCCAAACGATCTAGGTACTGATACAACTGTAGGAGATATCCCTGCTGAACATCTGGAACTGGCGAATGAATACCGTGAAAAGTTGATCGAAGCAATCGTAGACTTTGATGAAGACTTAATGGAAAAGTATCTTAGCGGCGAAGAACTTACAGTAGAAGAAATCAAAACAGCTATTCGTAAGGCAACATTAGCAGTTGAGTTCTATCCTGTAGTCTGCGGGACAGCTTTCAAAAATAAAGGGGTTCAGTTGGTATTGGACGCAGTAATTGACTTCTTGCCATCACCTCTTGATATTCCTCCAATGGTAGGAGTAAACCCTGATACTGAAGAAGAGGAAGAGCGTCATTCAAGCGATGAAGAGCCATTCTCTGCACTAGCATTTAAAGTAATGACGGACCCTTATGTAGGTAAACTTACGTTCTTCCGTATTTACTCTGGAATTCTTCAGGCGGGTTCTTATGTTACAAACTCTACAAAAGGCAAGCGTGAGCGTGTAGGTCGTATTCTGCAGATGCATGCTAATAGCCGTGAAGAGATTTCTGAAGTGCATGCGGGTGAAATCGCTGCTGCTGTTGGTTTGAAAGATACGACAACTGGTGACACACTTTGTGATGAGAAAGCATTGATCATCCTTGAATCAATGGAATTCCCTGAACCGGTTATCTCCGTAGCTATCGAGCCGAAAACAAAAGCGGACCAAGATAAAATGGGTCAAGCTCTTGGTAAGTTACAAGAAGAAGATCCTACGTTCCGTGCACATACAGACCAGGAAACAGGCGAAGTAATCATCGCAGGTATGGGTGAACTTCACTTGGACATCATTGTTGACCGTCTAAGACGTGAATTCAAAGTGGAAGCAAACGTGGGCGCGCCACAAGTTTCCTACCGCGAGACATTCCGTCAGTCGGCTGAAGTTGAAGGTAAATTCGTTCGTCAATCAGGCGGACGTGGACAGTTCGGTCACGTATGGGTTGAATTTGGTCCAAACGAAGAAGGAAAAGGATTCGAATTCGTTAATAATATTGTTGGTGGTTCTGTTCCTCGTGAATATATCCCAGCAGTTGAAGCGGGAATTCGTGATTCATTAGATAACGGTATTTTGGCTGGATATCCATTAATCGATGTCAAAGCACGCCTGTTTGACGGATCTTACCATGACGTTGACTCCAACGAAATGGCATTTAAGGTCGCTGCATCAATGGCTTTGAAAAATGCTGCATCAAAATGTGCTCCTGTAATCCTTGAGCCGACAATGAGAGTAGAAGTTATCATTCCGGAAGAATACATGGGCGATATCATGGGTGATATTACATCACGCCGCGGCCGTGTAGAAGGTATGGAAGCTCGCGGTAACGCACAAGTAGTTCGTGCAATGGTTCCGCTTGCTGAAATGTTCGGATATGCAACATCTCTACGTTCAAACACACAGGGCCGCGGTGTATTCTCTATGGTGTTCGATCACTATGAAGAACTTCCAAAGTCCATTGCTGAAGAAGTAATCAAGAAAAACAAAGGTGAATAATTAAGGTTCATCCTTGTTTCCTGAAGTAAATGCTTGTAAGATATGGATAGTCGAGGGCACGCTCTCGGCTTCTATACTATAAAAAAACTAAACTTTTCAATTAAAGGGAGGACCTCTAAAATGGGTAAAGAAAAATTCGACCGCTCCAAGGAGCACGCAAACGTAGGAACAATTGGTCACGTTGACCATGGTAAAACAACTTTGACTGCTGCTATCGCAACAGTTCTATCTAAAGCTATGGGTGGAGAAGCGAAATCATACGCTGACGTTGATAACGCACCTGAAGAAAAAGAGCGTGGAATCACAATCAGTACTTCACACGTTGAGTACGAAACTGAAAAGCGCCACTATGCACACGTTGACTGCCCGGGTCACGCTGACTATGTTAAAAACATGATCACTGGTGCTGCACAAATGGACGGCGGAATCCTAGTAGTATCTGCTGCTGACGGCCCAATGCCACAAACTCGTGAGCACATCCTTCTTTCTCGTCAAGTAGGTGTTCCTTACCTAGTAGTCTTCATGAACAAATGTGACATGGTTGACGACGAAGAGCTACTTGAATTAGTAGAAATGGAAATCCGTGAACTTCTATCTGAATATGACTTCCCTGGCGATGACATTCCTGTTATCCAAGGATCAGCTCTTAAAGCTCTTGAAGGAGAGCCAGAGTGGGAAGAGAAAATTTTGGAACTAATGAAAGCTGTTGACGATTATATCCCAACTCCGGAACGTGATACTGACAAGCCGTTCATGATGCCTGTTGAGGATGTATTCTCAATCACAGGACGCGGTACAGTTGCTACTGGACGTGTTGAGCGTGGAGTAGTTAAAGTCGGAGATGTTATTGACATCATTGGTCTATCTGAAGAGCCAAAATCTACTACTGTAACAGGAGTAGAAATGTTCCGTAAGCTTCTTGATTATGCGGAAGCTGGAGATAACATCGGTGCACTTCTTCGTGGTGTATCACGTGAAGACATCGAGCGCGGTCAAGTTCTTGCTAAGCCGGGAACAATCACGCCACACACTCAGTTCAAATCTGAAGTGTATGTTCTATCAAAAGAAGAAGGCGGACGTCACACTCCATTCTTCTCAAACTACCGTCCTCAGTTCTACTTCCGTACAACTGACGTAACTGGCATCATCCAACTTCCTGAAGGCGTAGAAATGGTTATGCCTGGGGATAACGTTGAAATGACAGTTGAACTGATCTCTCCAATCGCGATTGAAGAAGGTACTAAATTCTCAATTCGTGAAGGTGGACGTACAGTTGGAGCTGGCGTTGTAGCAACAATCACAAAATAATTTATTTTAATCCCGCCCTAACCGGCGGGATTTTTTTGTGTTGAGACAAACTCGGCGGATCAGAAATAACGCTAAGCAAATATATGTGAGACTGAAAAAGGCTTTGCTGGCCAGGCGATATGGAAGTTAGAGGGTCAATTTATTTACTTTTGATCATTCAAACCATACAAGTGCTCATGAAACAGTAAAAGCACACATAAATAGCCCACAAGCGCTCATTAAACATGTCCGAGTGATTATAAACTCTTGCCGAGTGATCACGGCAGCCATGCCGGCGCTCATTCAAGTTCCTGTTTACCGGACATATGCTCGAGAAAGTCTGCGATGAATTCGTACACTGCAGCCACTTCGTAGGTTTGCGAGATGTATATTGCGCAAGGTCCCAAATGGTGAGGAAATGATCACTAAAAAATGCGCGCTTTGCTAGACAGGCTCGGTGCGGTGGTTGATTCGCTATCCGCACTCCAGAAAGCATCTTCCTAAACGCAGGGAGGATCTCTCCACAGGCGCACAATTTCTCAGCTAATACCAAGTCCGATTTTGTGGCGGGTCTTCTTTATACGTGCATCTGCACGCAAAAACTGTTAAGATAATAAACGGATTAAAAAAAGATTATAAAACCCAGATAAATTTCTCCTAAAGGGTTGCGTGAAGCTCTTAAGTTATGTATAATGTTGAATGTTGGTCTTTGACTGCGATGAAGCGAGAGGTTGCCGATACACCCGGCCGCTTTGCCATGGCGCGTGTATGGGAAATTTTCGTGGAGAATTGTCTAGAAAATAGGCGAAAGGGAGGGAAAGTAATGGCAAAACAAAAGATTCGTATCCGATTGAAAGCTTATGATCACAGAATGTTAGATCAGTCCGCTGAAAAGATTGTTGAAACGGCTAAACGTTCTGGTGCTAGTGTTTCAGGTCCAATTCCGTTGCCGACTGAAAGAACAGTTTACACGGTATTGCGTTCAGTTCACATCTACAAAGATTCACGTGAGCAATTTGAAATGCGTACACACAAACGTTTAATCGATATCGTAAATCCGACTCCACAAACTGTGGATGCGTTAATGAAGCTTGATTTACCATCAGGCGTCGACATCGAAATTAAACTATAATAAATAAAACAAACATATTACAGGAGGTGTGACTAATGACCAAAGGAATCTTAGGAAGAAAAGTCGGTATGACGCAAGTATTTGCTGAAAACGGTGATTTAATCCCAGTAACAGTGATTGAAGCTGCTCCAAACGTAGTTCTTCAAAAGAAGACGATCGAAACAGACGGCTACGAGTCAATCCAACTTGGATTTGATGACAAACGTGAAAAGCTTTCAAACAAGCCTGAACAAGGCCATGTAGCAAAAGCTAACACGGCACCTAAGCGCTTCATCCGTGAAGTTCGCGGAGCAGACGTTAGTGCATACGAAGTTGGTCAGGAAGTCAAAGTCGATACATTCGCAGCAGGCGAAGTAGTAGACATTACAGGAGTATCAAAAGGTAAAGGATTCCAGGGTGTTATTAAGCGCCACGGTTTCTCACGCGGACCAATGTCACACGGATCTCGTTTCCACCGCGCGCCAGGTTCACTAGGTGCGGTAGACGGACAGCGTGTATTCAAAGGGAAGAAATTACCTGGTCGTACTGGTGGCAAAACAGTAACGATTCAAAACGTGGAAATTGTGCGAGTTGACGAAGAACGCAACTTGTTACTAGTTAAAGGCAACGTTCCTGGAGCACGCAAATCACTTGTTCAAGTGAAAAGCGCAATCAAAGGGAACTGAGTAAAAGAGGAAGGAGGAAATAGGAATGCCTAAAGTATCTGTAGTAAGTCAAACAGGTTCTGCAGTCGGCGACATCGAACTAAACGATGCGATTTTCGGAATCGAGCCGAATGATGCAGTATTATTTGAAGCAATTATTCAGCAACAAGCTTCTTTACGCCAGGGTAACCACAAGGTTAAAACTCGCGCGGAAGTAGCAGGCGGCGGTCGTAAACCATGGCGTCAAAAGGGCACAGGTCGTGCTCGTCAAGGGTCTATCAGATCACCACAGTGGCGCGGAGGCGGTATCGTATTCGGTCCGACACCACGCAGCTACAGCTATAAAATGCCTAAGAAAGTTCGTCGTTTAGCTCTTCTTTCAGCTCTTTCTACGAAAGTTCGCGATGAAGAATTAATCGTTGTAGACAACTTAGCATTTGACGCACCAAAAACAAAAGGCTTTGTTAAAGTGCTTGAAGATCTTTCAATTACTAAGAAAGCACTTTTTGTTACAGCTGATATGGAAGAAACGGTAGCATTGTCTGCCCGCAATATTCCTGGAGTCAGCGTTGTTACAGCGAACGGCATCAATGTCCTTGACCTAGTCGGACATGATCAGCTCGTTATGACAAAAGCAGCAATTGAAAAAGTAGAGGAGGTGCTTGGTTAATGGAAGCACGTGATATTTTGAAACGTCCGGTCATTACCGAGCGTTCTTCTGAGCAAATGGAATTTAGAAAATACACATTCGAAGTTGATACGCGAGCGAACAAAACGCATGTCAAACAAGCTATTGAAGAAATCTTCGGTGTACAAGTTGAAAAAGTAAACGTTCAGAACTACAAAGGCAAGTTCAAACGTATGGGAAAACATGCTGGCTACACTAACAAGCGCCGTAAAGCAATTGTTACGCTAACAGCTGATTCCAAAGATATCGAACTTTTTGAAATGTAATTATTTCACTAATAAATGAAGGAGGGAACACAAATGGCGATCAAGAAGTACAAAGCTACCTCCAACGGACGTCGTAATATGACCGCTTCTGACTTTGCTGAGATTACAACAGACAAGCCAGAAAGATCATTGCTTGAACCAATCAAGCGTAAAGGCGGACGTAACAACCAAGGTAGAATGACAGTTCGTCACCAAGGTGGAGGACACAAGCGCCAATACCGCGTCATCGATTTCCAACGTCGGAAAGATGGCATTCCAGGACGCGTTGCTACGATCGAATACGATCCGAACCGTTCTGCAAACATCGCATTGATTAACTATGCTGATGGAGAAAAGAAATACATCCTTGCACCAAAAGGATTAACAGTAGGGACTACAATTATGTCAGGACCTGAAGCGGACATCCGTGTAGGGAATGCACTGCCATTAGAAAACATCCCAATGGGTTCTACAATCCATAACATTGAAATGAAACCTGGCAAGGGTGGACAGCTAGTCCGTTCTGCAGGAACTTCAGCTCAATTACTGGGCCGTGAAGGCAAATATGTCATCATCCGCCTACAATCTGGAGAGGTTCGTATGATCCTTGCTACTTGCCGCGCGACAATCGGTCAAGTGGGTAACGAGCAGCACGAATTAATCAATATTGGTAAAGCAGGCCGTTCACGCTGGTTAGGCAAGCGCCCGACAGTCCGCGGATCTGTAATGAACCCTAACGATCACCCACACGGTGGTGGTGAAGGACGTACACCAATCGGCCGTCCAAGTCCTGTTACACCTTGGGGTAAACCAACTCTTGGTTACAAGACTCGTTCTAAGAACAATAAATCAGATAAACTTATCGTTCGCCGTCGTAAAAAATAATGTGATTGCACTGCGGTTCATCAGATGGACCGTAGTACATACTTGGAAGGAGGTTCCAGAATGGGCCGCAGCTTGAAAAAAGGACCTTTTGCAGATGACCATTTACTAAAAAAGGTTGACGCACAAAAAGATTCAGAAAAGAAACAGGTTATTAAAACATGGTCACGCCGTTCTACAATCTTCCCGACTTTCATCGGATTGACGATTGCAGTATATGATGGACGCAAACATGTTCCTGTATATGTAACAGAAGATATGGTTGGTCATAAACTAGGTGAATTCGTACCTACGCGCACATACAAAGGCCATGGTGCCGACGATAAGAAAACAAAACGCTAATTTGAGAGGAGGTTATTCTGATGCAACAAGCTAAAGCATCTGTACGCACAGTCCGTATCGCTTCTCGCAAAGTTCGTTTGGTCGTTGATCTTATTCGCGGCAAGAATATCGGTGAAGCTATGGCTATTCTACGACTTACGCCTAAAGCGGCATCTCCTGTTGTAGAGAAACTTTTGAAATCAGCAATTGCAAATGCTGAGCATAACTACGAAATGGACACAGAGAACTTAATTGTCAGTGAAGTATTCGTAGATGAAGGACCAACAATGAAACGTTTCCGTCCACGTGCACAAGGTCGTGCAAGTGCGATCAACAAACGTACAAGCCACATCACACTAGTGGTATCTGAGAAGAAGGAGGGGTAATTAGTGGGCCAAAAAGTACATCCTAATGGACTTCGTGTCGGTGTCATCCGTGACTGGGACTCAAAATGGTACGCGGAAAAAGATTACGCGTCCTTACTGCATGAAGACTTAAAAGTTCGTGAATACATCGAAAAGCGTCTAGTAGATGCATCAGTTTCAAAAGTAGAAATTGAGCGTGCTGCAAAGCGTGTTAACATTACAATCCACACTGCAAAGCCAGGTATGGTTATCGGTAAGGGCGGTTCTGAAGTAGAAACACTTCGTAAGCAGCTTAACGAAATCACAGGCAAGCGTGTACACATCAATATTGTAGAAATTAAGCGTGCTGATTTAGATGCTAAACTAGTTGCAGAATCAATCGCTCGTCAATTAGAAAGCCGTGTATCATTCCGTCGTGCTCAGAAGCAAGCTATTCAACGCACAATCCGCTCTGGCGCTAAAGGAATTAAAACACAAGTGTCTGGTCGTCTTGGCGGTGCTGACATCGCTCGTGCTGAACACTATAGTGAAGGAACTGTCCCTCTTCATACATTACGTGCAGATATAGATTATGCACATGCTGAAGCTGATACTACTTATGGTAAGCTTGGCGTAAAGGTATGGATTTATCGTGGTGAAGTCCTTCCAGTAAAGAAGAACTCTGGGGAAGGAGGCAAATAATATGTTAATGCCTAAACGTGTTAAACATCGTCGTGTATTCCGTGGGAAAATGCGTGGTGAAACAAAAGGTGGCGCTACTGTTCAATTTGGTGAGTTTGGTCTTCAAGCTCTTGAATCAGGTTGGATCACTAACCGTCAGATTGAATCTGCTCGTATTGCTATGACTCGTTATATGAAACGTGGCGGTAAAGTTTGGATCAATATTTTCCCGCACAAACCATATACTAAGAAGCCTCTTGAAGTCCGGATGGGTTCCGGTAAAGGTGCTGTAGAAGGCTGGGTTGCTGTTGTAAAGCCCGGTAGAGTAATGTTTGAAATTGCAGGTGTATCGGAAGAGGTAGCTCGTGAAGCGCTTCGACTCGCATCGCACAAACTTCCTGTAACAAGCAAGTTTGTAAAACGTGAAGAAATTGGTGGTGAGTCTAATGAAAGCTAATGAAATCCGTGACTTAACAACTGCAGAGATAGAGCAAAAAGTGAAATCACTGAAAGAAGAGCTTTTCAACCTTCGCTTCCAGTTAGCGACAGGTCAATTAGAAAACACTGCACGCATCCGTGAAGTACGTAAATCGATTGCGCGCATGAAAACTGTAATACGTCAAAGAGAAATCAGTGCAAATAACTGATGAAGGAGGTTGCAGCCATGACTGAGCGTAACCAGCGCAAAGTATACACAGGCCGTGTCGTTTCCGATAAAATGGATAAAACCGTTACGGTAATGGTAGAAACATACAAAAAACATTCTTTATACGGTAAGCGTGTAAAGTATTCTAAAAAGTTGAAAGCACATGATGAGCTAAACGAAGCGAAAATTGGCGATGTAGTTCGTATTATGGAAACTCGTCCATTATCCGCAACTAAGCGTTTCCGTCTTCTAGAAGTCGTTGAAAAAGCGATCATCATCTAATAAGTTTTTAACGCAGACTGCGGAAGGAGGTAGCCTAGATGATTCAACAAGAAACTCGAATGAAAGTTGCTGACAACTCTGGTGCTCGTGAAGTACTTACGATTAAAGTGCTTGGCGGTTCAGGCCGTAAAGTAGCAAATATCGGAGACGTTGTCGTTGTGACAGTTAAGAAAGCAACACCAGGTGGCGTTGTTAAGAAGGGTGACGTTGTGAAAGCTGTCATCGTTCGTACGAAAAGTGGAGTTCGTCGTAAAGACGGTTCTTACATTACATTTGATGAAAATGCTTGCGTTATCATCCGTGACGACAAAGGACCACGCGGAACACGTATTTTCGGACCAGTTGCTCGCGAATTGCGCGATAACAACTTCATGAAAATCATTTCACTTGCTCCAGAAGTTCTTTAATTCTAATGACAGAGCCAGTCAAGGAGGTGCGATAGAATGCACGTTAAAAAAGGCGACAAAGTTATGGTGATCTCTGGGAAAGACAAAGGCAAAACAGGTGTGATCCTGACTGCTTATCCCAAAAAAGACCGTGTGCTTGTTGAAGGTATTAATATCGTCAAGAAACATACAAAACCGAACCAAGAGAATCCTCAAGGCGGAATTGTAAGCCGAGAAGCTGCAATTCATGTCTCAAACGTGATGGTCATCGATCCGAAATCGGGCGAGCCGACTCGGGTAGGTTATAAATTGGAAGACGGTAAGAAAGTACGTATTGCCAAAAAATCCGGCGAAGCACTGGACAAGTAAGTAAGGCATGAAAGGAGGTCCGACTGATGAGTCGTTTGAAAGAGAAATTTACTAAAGAAATCACTCCTGCTCTAATGAGCAAGTTTGAATATACATCTGTAATGCAAGTACCTAAAGTCGATAAGATCGTTATCAACATGGGTGTTGGTGATGCTGTACAAAATACAAAAGCACTTGACGCAGCTGTTGAAGATCTTGCAACTATCTCAGGTCAAAAACCCGTTATTACAAAAGCTAAGAAATCGATCGCTGGTTTCCGTTTGCGTGAGGGAATGCCTATCGGAACGAAAGTAACACTTCGTGGCGAGCGCATGTACGAGTTTCTTGATAAATTAGTATCTGTCTCATTACCACGTGTACGTGACTTCCGTGGCGTTTCTAAAAAAGCGTTCGATGGCCGCGGCAACTATACACTAGGTGTGAAAGAGCAACTTATTTTCCCTGAAATTGACTTCGATAAAGTATCAAAAGTACGTGGAATGGACATCGTCATCGTGACGACTGCAAACACTGATGAAGAAGCACGCGAGTTGCTTACACAGTGCGGCATGCCATTCCAAAAGTAAAATAATAGGGAGGCGAAAACGTGGCTAAGAAATCTATGATCGCTAAACAGAAACGTACGCCAAAGTACAAAGTTCAAGAATATACACGCTGCGAACGCTGCGGCCGTCCACATTCGGTATATCGCAAATTTAAACTTTGCCGTATTTGTTTCCGCGAACTTGCATATAAGGGACAACTTCCTGGCGTCAAAAAAGCCAGCTGGTAAACCCCTAATTAGGGAAGGAGGTTAATTCTAATGACAATGAGTGATCCGATTGCAGATATGCTTACACGCATCCGTAACGCGAACATGGTTCGCCACGAGAAGCTTGAGGTACCTGCTTCAAACGTAAAGAAAGAAATCGCAGAAATCTTAAAACGAGAAGGTTTCGTACGTGATGTAGAATACGTAGAAGATAACAAACAAGGAATCATCCGCATTTTCCTTAAATACGGTCAGGATAACGAACGTGTTATCAATGGTTTGAAACGTATTTCTAAACCAGGACTTCGTGTGTATGCAAAGTCAACTGAAGTACCTAAAGTACTTAACGGCTTAGGTATCGCACTAGTATCAACATCAAATGGTGTTGTAACTGATAAAGAAGCCCGCGCTAAACAAATCGGCGGAGAAGTCGTCGCTTACGTTTGGTAATTTGCGACAAATGAATGGAGGTGCAATAGAATGTCCCGTATTGGTAATCGTCAGATCGAAGTGCCTGAAAGTGTTACGGTAACAATTTCAGATGATAACTTCGCAACTGTTAAAGGTCCGAAAGGTGAACTTTCAAGACAATTAGATCATGCAATCACTATCAATCAAGAAGGTAACGTCATCACATTGACTCGTCCTTCTGATTCTAAAGATCATCGTTCTATCCACGGTACAACTCGCTCTGTGCTTAACAACATGGTAGTAGGAGTATCAACAGGATTCGAACGCACACTGGAATTGGTTGGTGTCGGATATCGTGCACAGATGCAAGGTAAGAAACTTGTATTGAATGTAGGATATTCACATCCAGTTGAATTCACACCAGAAGAAGGTGTAGAAGTTGAAGTGCCGGCGAACACGAAAATCATTGTCCGCGGCTACAACAAAGAACACGTAGGTGCTCTTGCTTCTAACATCCGTCAAGTACGTCCGCCAGAGCCGTATAAAGGCAAAGGTATTCGATATGAAGGCGAAATTGTTCGTCGTAAAGAAGGTAAAACAGGTAAATAATACCGCCTGAGGTATTTGGAAGGAGTGACCACGATGATCACGAAACAAGATAAAAACGCTGTCCGTAAAAAACGTCACGCACGCGTGCGTACGAAAATCAGCGGAACTGCAGAGCGTCCACGTCTAAACGTTTACCGTTCAAACAAACACATCTATGCACAATTGATTGACGACACAAATGGTGTAACAATCGTTAGTGCTTCAACAATGGATAAAGATGTTGATGCTGGATCTACAGGTAACACAGAATCTGCAGCTAAAGTCGGCGAGCTAATTGCGAAAAAAGCTGTTGAAAAAGACGTCAAGTCGGTTGTTTTCGACCGTGGCGGATATCTTTTCCATGGCCGTGTAAAAGCTCTAGCTGACGCAGCACGCGAAAATGGACTTGAATTTTAATTAAGAAGGAGGGACATATTCCATGCGTCGTAATGAACAGAACAAAAGCGAGTTTGAAGAACGCGTAGTAACGATCAACCGTGTTGCGAAAGTTGTGAAAGGCGGACGTCGTTTCCGTTTTACAGCACTTGTCGTTGTCGGTGATAAAAACGGTCGTGTCGGTTTTGGAACTGGTAAAGCACAAGAAGTTCCGGATGCAATCCGCAAAGCAATCGAAGATGCGAAGAAAAACTTAGTTACAGTGCCAATGGTTAAAGGTACAACACCTCACGAAGTAATTGGACGTTTTGGTGCAGGACAAATCCTCATCAAACCAGCAGCGCCAGGTACTGGAGTAATTGCAGGTGGACCTGTCCGTGCGGTACTTGAACTTGCAGGCATAACGGATATCCTTTCAAAATCTCTTGGATCAAGCACACCAATCAACATGGTTCGTGCAACAATCGAAGGATTACAGAATTTGAAACGCGCAGAAGATATTGCAAAATTGCGTGGTAAATCCGTAAAAGAACTGTTAGGTTAAGGGGGGAAATACAATGGCGAACAAACTTGAAGTCACCCTTACGAAAAGTGTTATTGGTTCTAAGCCAACACAACGTAAAACAATTGAAGCACTTGGTCTTCGAAAGTTAAATCAAACAGTTGAACATCAAAATAACGACGCAATCCGTGGTATGATCATAAAGGTCAATCACTTGGTAACCGTTAAAGAAATTTAAGTATTATTTTAGAATAAGGAGGTGCCGATAAGATGAAATTACACGAGTTAAAACCAGCTGAAGGTTCTCGTAAAAATCGCAAGCGTATTGGTCGCGGGATTGGTTCTGGATTTGGTAAAACTTCCGGTAAAGGTCACAAAGGTCAAAACGCACGTTCAGGCGGCGGTGTACGTCTTGGTTTTGAAGGTGGACAAATTCCCCTTTTCCAACGACTTCCTAAGCGCGGGTTCACGAACATCAATCGTAAAGATTATGCGATCGTTAACCTCGATACATTGAATCGTTTCGAAGAAGGCACGGAAGTAACGCCGGAACTGCTAATTGAAACTGGAGTTGTCAGCAACGCTAAATCGGGTATCAAGATTCTTGGTAACGGGACTCTTGAGAAAAAGATTACAGTGAAAGCTAATAAATTCTCCGCTTCTGCGAAAGAAGCAATCGAAAAAGCGGGCGGGCAAACAGAGGTGGTATAATGTTTCAGACAATCTCTAACTTCATGCGTGTGAAAGAGATCCGGTCTAAAATAATTTTCACCCTCCTAGTGCTCATCGTGTTCAGACTAGGGACATTTGTTCCGGTTCCAAACGTTGATGCAACTGCTTTACAGCAATCAGATAACCAATTCATTGGTTTTTTGAATACGTTCGGTGGGGGAGCGCTCTCCAACTTCTCGATCTTTGCAATGGGGATTATGCCGTATATTACGGCATCCATCATTGTGCAGCTCTTGCAGATGGATGTAGTGCCGAAGTTCACTGAGTGGTCTAAACAAGGAGACGTTGGAAGACGAAAGCTTGCACAGTTCACAAGGTACTTCACGATTGTTCTTGCGTTTATCCAGGCAATTGCCATGTCGTTTGGTTTTAACCAGACGTTCGGCGGTAAATTGATCGCGGATAACAGTGTGTCTACATATGTCGTGATTGCGATTGTGTTGACTGCAGGAACTGCTTTCCTATTATGGCTCGGCGAACAAATCACTGCTAAAGGTGTCGGAAATGGTATTTCCATTCTTATCTTTGCGGGGATCGCCGCAGGTATTCCGAATGCTGTGAATCAATTGTATGTAACGCAGATCCAAGACGCTGGAGATGCACTATTTATTCGTATTGCAACCATGATTCTACTGCTGATCGTGGTAGTAGCAATTGTTGTCGGAGTTATTTATTTCCAAGAAGCCTTGCGAAAAATTCCGATTCAATATGCGAAACGTGTTTCAGGACGTAATCAATCAGTTGCAAGTCAACAAACACACTTACCTTTAAAACTGAATGCTGCAGGTGTTATCCCAGTAATCTTTGCAGTGGCATTCTTCATAACGCCACAGCAAATCGCTCCATTTTTCGGTGAGAACAGCGTGACAAAAACAATTATCCGAATTTTTGATTACACGAATCCAATTGGAATGATTCTTTACGTCACACTTATTATCGCTTTCACATACTTCTATGCATTCATTCAAGTGAATCCAGAGAATATGGCTGAAAACCTGAAAAAGCAAGGCGCGTATATTCCGGGGATACGTCCAGGCGCAAACACTCAAAAGTACTTAACCAGCACTCTGTACAGACTGACATTCGTCGGCTCGATCTTCCTTGCCGTCGTTGCTGTTATGCCTATTTTCTTCATCAATCTGGCGAATCTTCCTCAATCTGCTCAAATCGGCGGAACGAGCCTGCTCATCGTGGTTGGAGTAGCCCTTGAAACAATGAAGCAGCTGGAATCACAGTTAGTGAAGAGACATTACAGAGGGTTTATGAAATAAAAAGCAATAGCCTGACCTATTGTGTAACTAAATGGAGGGCAACGACGTATGAATATCGTATTAATGGGTCTGCCTGGTGCCGGTAAAGGTACCCAAGCAGACAAAATTGTCGAAAAGTACGGAATCCCCCATATTTCTACAGGCGATATGTTCCGTGCTGCCATTAAAGAAGGCACGGAACTTGGAGTCAAAGCAAAGTCGTTCATGGATCAGGGAGCATTGGTTCCTGATGAAGTTACCATTGGTATCGTACGTGAACGATTGAGCAAAACAGATTGCGATAACGGCTTTCTTCTTGATGGATTCCCTAGAACTGTTCCTCAAGCGCAGGCATTGGATGCTTTGCTTGATGACTTAGGGAAGAAAATCGAGTACGTAATTGATATTGAAGTCGATACGGAAGAATTAGTCGCTCGTTTATCTGGACGTCGGATCTGTAAAGTATGCGGAACATCTTATCACTTACTATTCAACCCGCCAAAAGTTGAAGATATCTGTGATAAAGACGGAGGCGAACTTTACCAGCGTGCAGATGATAATCCTGAGACTGTCATGAATCGTTTGGAAGTAAATATGAACCAGACAGCTCCTTTACTCGACTTTTATGGCGAAAAAGGTGTACTGACTAAAATAGATGGTCAACAAGACATCAATGTTGTATTCGAAGATTTGGATGCAGTATTGCAACAAAGCACGAAGTAATCAATCCTTTTCGGGCACAGCTGCATCACTGTTCGGAAAGTTATGGTTGAAAACGAGCTGCAAAAGCATAGGTGCCCGGTATAGGACAAATGAGAGTTTTGTATGATTGCTTCTTCAGTAGTTCCTGCATGCATTTTCGTGTAAAACACGATATAATGTGTAGTTGTTACTGCTGTGAGAACAATAAAGGAACTCATTCGCAGCAATGCGTACAGCGAAATGTGGCAGACGTCTTTCGAACATCACTCATGCAAACTGGACATATGTTGAAGGAAGCTTTTTTGAAGGCGACTGATGCCGCTCGATGGTGAAAGCCTTTATTGGATATAGAAGGGAGACAGGATTGATGGCGAAGGACGACGTAATTGAGGTTGAAGGAACTGTTCTTGAAACGTTGCCGAATGCGATGTTTAAAGTGGAGTTGGAAAACGGGCATACGGTGCTAGCACACGTATCTGGTAAAATTCGTATGCACTTTATTCGTATTCTGCCTGGCGACAAAGTGACAATGGAACTTTCGCCTTATGATTTGACACGTGGTCGTATCACATACCGTTTTAAATAAAACTTTTGCACTCCGGAATATTGAAGGAGGTTGGGCAGGATGAAAGTAAGACCATCTGTAAAACCGATCTGCGAAAAATGTAAAGTTATTCGTAGACGCGGCCGAGTAATGGTAATCTGTGAAAATCCAAAACATAAACAAAGACAAGGCTAAAACACAAGGAGGTGCACAACTTATATGGCACGTATTGCTGGTGTAGACGTTCCGCGCGATAAGCGCGTTGTCATTTCATTGACATATATTTATGGAATCGGTAAAACAACTGCGAAAAGTATTTTGACTGCAGCTGATATTTCTGAAGAAACTCGCGTTCGTGATTTAACTGACGCAGAACTTGATAAAATTCGTGAACAAATTGACGGCTTGAAAGTAGAAGGAGATCTACGTCGTGAGACTTCTCTAAACATCAAGCGTTTGATGGAGATCGGTAGTAACCGTGGAATCCGTCATCGTCGTGGATTGCCTGTTCGCGGTCAGAACACGAAAAATAACGCTCGTACTCGTAAAGGTCCTAAACGTACAATTGCTAACAAGAAAAAATAATAGGTAAAGGAGGGCTCTTTCCAACATGGCACGTAAACAACAAACTCGTAAACGTCGTGTGAAAAAGAATATTGAAACCGGTATTGCACATATCCGTTCGACGTTCAATAATACTATCGTTACAATTACAGATAGCCACGGTAATGCACTTTCATGGTCTAGTGCTGGTGCACTTGGCTTCAGAGGTTCTCGTAAATCCACTCCATTTGCTGCACAAATGGCTGCTGAAACTGCAGCAAAAACAGCTATGGAACACGGTTTAAAATCATTGGAAGTAACAGTTAAAGGCCCGGGTGCTGGTCGTGAAGCGGCTATCCGTTCACTACAGGCTGCTGGTCTTGAAGTTACTGCAATCAGAGACGTAACTCCGGTTCCGCACAACGGTTGCCGCCCGCCAAAACGTCGTCGCGTATAATAGGTTTGAATCTATTGGATTAAGAAAGACATTTTTTGTTAATACTGTTGAAATAGGTTATCTATTATCAGTGAATTCAATATGGTTTAACCAATACAGAAGACGTTTTGAGGAGGGTAAATAAATGATCGAGATTGAGAAACCAAAGATTGAAACAGTTACGATCGGTGAAGATTCACAGTTTGGTAAATTTATTATCGAACCGCTTGAGCGTGGATACGGAAATACCTTAGGGAATTCCTTGCGTCGCATTCTCTTGTCTTCATTACCAGGAGCTGCTGTGACATCTATTCAGATCGATGGAGTACTTCATGAATTCTCAACAATTGAAGGTGTCGTTGAAGACGTATCGACGGTTATTTTGAATGTGAAGAAACTCGCTCTCAAGATTTACTCAGATGATGAGAAAGTAATTGAGATTGATGTGAAAGGTGAAGGCGTCGTGACGGCTGCGGATATCACTCATGATAGTGATGTCGAAGTATTGAATCCAGATCTCCCGATTGCTACTCTCGGCAAGAATGGACATTTACGTATGCGTATGTATGCTGTGCGCGGTCGTGGATATGTTCCTTCCGATCAAAACAAACGTGAGGATCTAGCGATTGGTGTAATTCCGATCGACTCAATTTACACTCCGGTATCACGCGTCAACTTCCAAGTGGAGAACACTCGCGTCGGCCAAAGTACCAACTTTGATAAGTTGACACTTGATGTGTGGACAGATGGCAGCATCGGTCCTAAAGAGGCAGTATCTCTTGGAGCTAAAATTCTTACAGAACACCTTAATATATTCGTTGGTATGACTGACGAAGCACAGACTGCAGAAATCATGGTAGAAAAAGAAGAAGACCAAAAAGAAAAGGTTCTTGAGATGACTATCGAAGAGCTTGACCTTTCTGTTCGCTCTTACAACTGCCTGAAACGTGCGGGAATCAATACAGTCTTAGAACTTGCTAATAAGTCCGAAGACGAAATGATGAAAGTGCGAAACCTTGGCCGCAAATCACTTGAAGAAGTGAAGGCTAAACTAGATGAGCTAAACCTTGAGTTACGCTCGGAAGAATAACTGACATATACTTGAAGGAGGGAAACTTCAAATGGGATACAGAAAACTTGGACGCACAAGTTCACAACGTAAAGCTATGCTACGCGACTTGACAACTGATTTAATCGTCCACGAGCGCATCCAGACAACTGAAGCACGTGCGAAAGAATTGCGTTCAGTAGTTGAAAAGATGATCACTCTTGGTAAACGTGGAGATCTTCATGCACGTCGTCAGGCTGCTGAATATATCCGTCGTGAAACGGTGACAGTTGAAAACGAAGAAGGCGAAGAAGCAACTGTGTTTGCACTTCAAAAACTTTTCGATACAGTGGCACCTCGCTATGCAGACCGCCAAGGCGGTTATACACGTATAATGAAGATGGGTCCTCGCCGCGGCGATGGCGCACCAGTAGTTATCATCGAATTAGTGTAATTCCATACACTTCGAGGGTGTGTCTGTCATGCACAGCCACACCCTCTTTTATAAACATATAAGATTTATACGACTGAAAAGCTGAGTGTTACGATCAGCGGGCAATCGACTGGTCTAGCTCTACGTACCTCATCTGAGATGTCGGCATGAGCACCCGGCATTTACGTTTTGAAAGGCGCATTCCTTAGATGAGGTACGCGCTTTTTTTTTATACATAAGAATATCTAGCATAGTAAAAGGAGTGTACTTAATGAAGGAAATCGCGTCGATGCATCAGGTGACGTTTTCATATGAATCTGTCGAGGAAGAGTCGAAAGAAATTCAGCCCAAGGCTTTGGATGATGTCTCTTTTACTTTGTATGAAGGCGAGTGGCTGGCTGTTGTCGGTCATAATGGTTCAGGTAAATCGACGCTGGCAAAACTGCTGATCGGTTTGCTGTTTCCTTCGTCAGGTGAAGTGAATCTCTTTTTAGAACAGTTAAGTGAAGAGAATTTATGGGAGACCCGTTCCCGAATGGGTATCGTGTTTCAAAATCCTGATAATCAATTTGTCGGTTCCACTGTTCAGGATGATGTCGCGTTTGCGCTGGAAAATAACGGCGTTCCTCATGAGATAATGGTGAGACGCGTGCACGAGGCGCTTGAACAAGTAAAGATGACAGGTTATATCAATCATGAGCCGCATCATTTATCGGGCGGTCAAAAGCAGCGTGTAGCGATTGCAGGCGCATTGGCTCTGCAGCCTGAGCTCTTAATATTAGATGAAGCGACTTCTATGCTCGATCCTCAAGGCAGAGAAGAAGTCATTGAGATTGTAAAAAAACTCAGAGCTGAATTTGGACTTACCGTGATTTCTATTACACACGATCTGGAAGAAGTATTGCTGGCAGATCGAGTCCTTGTAATGAATGAAGGAAACGTCCTGATGACCGGAACACCTGAAGAGATATTCCGAAAAGGAGCCGAATTGGAATCGATCGGCCTCGATCTTCCATTTGCTTTGCGTGTTTCAGAATTGCTTCGCCAGGCAAACGTGGATATTCAGGGGAATCATATGACAGAAGAAGAGTTGGTGAATGAATTGTGGACATTTCACTTCAGCAAGTAGGGTATTTATATGCAAAAGATTCGCCGTTTGAAAAGAGGGCATTACAAGATGTGACAGCTACAATTCCTTCAGGCTCTTATACGTCGGTCATCGGCCATACAGGGTCAGGCAAGTCGACTCTACTCCTTCATTTGAACGGTCTGCTGAAACCCTCTGAAGGTATCGTGAAGATCGGTGATACCACCATTACTGCACAGACGAAAGGAAAGCAGCTGAAGGACGTTCGTCACAGGGTAGGCATCGTTTTCCAATTTCCCGAACATCAACTGTTCGAGGAAACGGTTGAAAAGGATATTATGTTTGGACCAATTAATTTCGGTGTCCCGAAAGAGATTGCTCGCGACCGGGCACATGAGCTAGTGAAGCTGCTTGGCTTGCCGGAAGAGGTCCTGCAGAAATCGCCTTTTGAGCTGTCTGGAGGTCAAATGCGCCGTGTGGCAATTGCCGGTGTACTTGCATTCAAACCGTCTGTGTTGGTGCTGGATGAACCGACAGCAGGGCTGGATCCAAGAGGACGCAAAGAAATAATGGAGCTGTTTCACCGTCTTCATGATACGGAGAATCTGACGACTATTTTAGTTACCCATAGTATGGAAGATGCTGCACGCTATAGTGACCGCATTGTTGTGATGCATGAAGGAACATCTGTTATGGAAGGAACCCCTGAAGAGATTTTCAGTCAGCAGGAGATACTGCACTCCTATCGTTTAGGCATTCCCCGTTCGGTACGTTTTCAGCATAGAATGGAAAAACTGATTGGCCGGAAACTCGGAAGGCTGGCATTAACGGAAGAATTACTGGCACAGGAATTGGCTGCTGCTGTGCGGGGAAAGGGAGATAGGCCATGTTAGAAAAAATGATCATCGGCCGCTATATCCCCGGCAATACGATCGTGCATCGACTAGATCCGCGCTCGAAGCTGCTTTTTGTCTTCCTGTTTGTCATTGCCGTGTTTCTGGCGAATAATGTCGCCTCTTATGCTGTGCTGCTCGTTTTCACTGCTTTTGTGATTGCATTGGCGCGAATTAAGCCGTATTTTTTAGTGAATGGCTTGAAGCCGGTGCTGTTTTTAATTGTTTTCACGCTTTTACTGCATATTTTTTTCACTCGTGAAGGCCCGATTATATTTGAATGGAAATTCATCAAGATCTATGAAGAAGGATTACGGATGGGTATTTTCATTTCCATCAGGTTCCTGGTGCTGGTACTGATTACCACTGTGCTGACATTGACCACTTCACCGATCTCCATTACAGACGGTCTGGAAACACTGCTGAACCCATTCAAAAAGTTGAAACTACCGGTGCACGAGCTGGCCCTGATGATGTCGATTGCACTTCGTTTCATTCCGACTTTGATGGATGAGACGGATAAAATCCTGAAGGCTCAGCTGGCAAGAGGCTCCGATTTGAGCACAGGCTCGATAAAGGAGCGGATACAGGCTGTTATCCCGCTGCTCGTCCCGCTGTTCGTCAGTGCGTTTAAACGGGCTGAGGATCTGGCTGTCGCTATGGAAGTGAGAGGCTACCGCGGCGGAGAGGGAAGGACGAGGTTCCGTCAGTTGTCGTGGCAAATGAAAGATACGTCGGTTATGATTGCGTTTATTGTATTAGTGGCCGTTTTGGCTTGGGTTAGGAAGTGAACACATTGAAACGAATGAAGGCAACGGTATCCTATGATGGAACCGATTTTGCGGGCTATCAGTCGCAGCCGAATATGCGCACAGTACAATCGGAAATTGATAAAGCGCTCGTTAAACTGCATAAAGATCCATCGGTGCACTCAGTAGCGAGCGGCCGCACAGATTCCGGCGTTCATGCGCTCGGACAAGTCATCCATTTTGATACGCCGCTTGATCTTGGCAACCGCTGGCGGATGGCACTGAATGTGCTGCTGCCAAAAGATGTGCGCGTAGTCGAGGTAGAGGAAGCAGCAGCCGACTTTCATGCACGCTATAGCGCAGCGGGGAAAACGTATCAATATAGATGGACTTACAATGAAGTGCAAAGCCCGTTTGAACGAAATTTTGCGGTTCATTTGGGAAGATGGGATCCGGATATTGAACGGATGCGAAAAGCTGCACAGCACTTAATCGGCACTCATGACTTCACAAGTTTTTGTTCTGCGAAGACTGCTACATCGAATAAAGTTCGAACAATCCGTAAGCTGACACTTGAAAAGCAGGGTGATCATTTGCTGCTGGAAGTGGAAGGCGACGGTTTTCTTTACAATATGGTACGCACGATTGCAGGTGTTTTACTGGCAGTCGGGATCGGCTGGGATGAGCCGGAAGACGTCAAGAGGATTCTGGATACAAAAGATCGGAAAAGCGCAGGCAAAACAGCGCCCGCACACGGTTTGTACCTGCTGGAAGTGACGTATTGAGGTCATGGCAACTAATCCTGGCGTTTTCATAAAAATGCTTGACTTTAAGTGGATTAGAAGGTAAGATGATAAATGGTATTTCAATAACCCCACAAACAAGCCCCGGAAGTTTATTTGTGTTTAGGGATAGAGAAAACAACGGAACAGATTGATATTTTTAGGAGGATTACAATATGCGCACAACATTCATGGCTAAAGGTCACGAAGTAGAACGTAATTGGCTTGTTGTCGACGCTGAAGGACAAACGCTTGGACGTCTTGCTTCAGAGGTTGCATCACTTTTACGTGGTAAACATAAACCAACGTTCACACCACATGTTGATACAGGTGATCACGTCATCATCATCAACGCTGAAAAAATTCATTTAACAGGTAATAAATTGAAAGATAAAATTTATTACCGTCACTCAGGGTATACAGGCAGCATCAAGTCACGTACAGCGCTTGAAATGCGTACAAACTACCCTGTTAAAATGCTTGAACTTGCAATCAAAGGAATGCTTCCAAATGGTCCTCTAGGCCGTCAGACATTCAAAAAATTGCACGTTTATGCTGGAGCAGAACATCAGCATGCAGCACAAAAACCTGAAGCTTATGAGCTTCGCGGATAATTAAGAGGAGGAAACACACTTGGCACAAGTACAATATATCGGCACTGGCCGTCGTAAAAGTTCAGTAGCTCGTGTACGTCTAGTTCCTGGCGAAGGTAAAATTACCGTCAATAACCGTGACGTAGAAGACTACGTACCATTCGAAACACTGCGTGAAATCATCAAACAGCCACTGGTTACAACTGAAACACTTGGAAGCTATGATATCCACGTTAACGTTAACGGTGGAGGTTACACTGGTCAAGCTGGCGCAATCCGTCACGGCGTTGCCCGTGCATTGCTTACAGTTGATCCTGACTTCCGTCCGGCACTTAAATCTGCAGGATTCTTAACACGTGACCCACGTATGAAAGAACGTAAGAAGCCAGGTCTTCGCGGCGCTCGTCGTGCACCTCAGTTCTCGAAGCGTTAATTTTATATCAACTTACTTCTAAAGGCTATCTCATTTAACGAGATAGCCTTTTTGCTGAATTTAGTTACAGATAATTTAATAAGTGTGTGTTATGATGTAAATCAACTTACCATTTTATTTAAGCCCTACAAAAACTGTATCCTTTTAATTTGACGAGAATAAACATATTTCCTCAAAAAATAGCACTGGAATTACACGGTTATGAAGTTTCTAAACGGTTAATCTCATATAAGTTTTAAAAAACCATTTATTTAATTTAACTATACTACAAAATAATAGTTAGCAGGTGATACATTGTTCTATGATAAGCTCCTAACCATATCAGAAGCTGCAAAAATTTTAGGTATATCAACAAGTACGTTAAGAAGGCTTGAGAAAGAAAATGGTGTAGTTGAAGGGTACGGTCTTAAAGTAATTTATACTCCTGGAGGACAGAGAAGATACTTACTAGATGAAATTCAGCAACTATATACCAGCCAAGGATTTTCTGGAAAAGTAGGCTTTGGTATTAGGCCGGCTTTATTGATAAGAGATTTTACAACTGCCTTCTTTGAGCCACATTCGCTATTTTCAATTTCGGTAAATGATCAGGTTTCTTCAACAATAGAATTGATAGAAGCTGCAAAAGAAAGTAATATTCCTATAATCTTTAGTAAAACTGTTTATAAGCCAGAGGAGAAAATATCAAAGTTATGGGGCAGTAAGTTTCCCTCGTTGGAAATATTGAAAGTAGAAAGCCCATGGGTAACACCCCTTCCTGAAATAAGCAAATACAACTTTGATTTGATAAATGAAACACCGTATATAACAGATTTTCACCATTCTTCACTAAACAGTTTTCTAAACGAAAGGGAGATTGATACGCTTATTTTAGCGGGCGTTACCACTAGCGGAAGTATTAGGGCAAATGCCGTAGAGGGTCTTCAACAAGGATATAAAATGATAGTGGCTAAAGAAGCCGTAGGTGACAGAAATAAATCAATTCACACATCTACTTTAATCGATTTAAATGCCAGATATGCTGATGTTATGAATGTAAACGATATACTAACTTATTATAAGTCTATTAACACAAAACAATTTTAAATTAGGATTAGTCTTCGGAATTATTGTCTCTATTCCCAAGGCTAGTCCTTTTTCTATGAAAAATATCCAAGCAACCCCAGTGAGGGAGGCACTAAGCATATTATTGGAAAGTTTTAAAAATTTGTATTGACAGTAATGTGAAAATTCATTAAACTAATAGATAAGAAGTTTAGATAGCTTTGGTAAGTTTATATAACTTTGAGTGGTTTTATTTCACTTAATAAAGCGCTTACATTTTGAAATGTGAAAGGAGAAAAAACCTTAATATACTATATTGAACCGTATTTGTGAAATCGTGTAATTACTGTAATCCTAAAAAAAATAGAGGAAAAGGGGAATTTTTATGAAAAATGGTCTTAAGTACTTGGTAAATGGTCTGGCAATTAGTTCAATACTTTTGTTAGGTGCATGTAGCGAGGGAAGTGGCGGAAATACAGGGAATGCAGCTACTAAAGATGAGAACAAAAAGGTAAACTTATCTGTTTCTACCTATCTTTCTGCGGGGCACGGTCAGGTGACAGATGTATTAGAACCATTTTTTGAGGATGTCAAGAAAGAAACAAATGGCAGGGTGACAGCTGAATATTATCCATCAAATGCGCTAGGTGCAGCAGATGCTCAGTATGATATGGCAGTAACTGGAGTGGCAGATTTTGTTCTTAGTAACCATGGGTATTCACCAGGTAAATTTCCGTTAATGGGTATTGGTGATATGCCATTTATGGGTAATTCCGCCGAAGACGCGTCAAAAGTATTATGGAAGTTACAAGAGAAGTTTCCTGAAATAGCAGAGGAACATGATGAAACAAAGATTGGTTGGATTTTTAAAACAGATACGTATCAAATCTTCACTTCTAACAAGCCCATTAAGACTCCAGAAGATCTAAAAGGATTAAGAATCAGAACGCCATCTCCGGCAGGCAATAGTTTATTGGAATTGGTAGGGGCTACGCCTGTTAATATGTCAATGGGAGATGTTTATGAAGGGATGCAACGTGGAGTTATTGATGGTGCCCTAGCACCGGCATCAGTGATTGAGAATTTCCAGTTGGCTGACGTGACAAAATACATTACAAAAGGTGATTTTTGGACACAAAGTTTTTATGCTGTATTTAACCCTGCAACTTGGAATGAAATTTCTCCCCAAGATCAAGAAAAAATTGAAAGTATGATTGGTGAGCAAATGGCTATTAAATCTGGACAAGTCTATGATGCTGATGGACAAGTTGGTTGGAATAGAGCTATAGAAGAAGGCGTAGAAATTATTGAGTTAAACGATAAGGAATTGGATGAATGGAAAGCTGCTCTGGAACCGATGGTCCAGGAGTGGATTGATGTTAACAAAAGTAAAGGGTATCCAGCAGACGAAATATACGAAACAGCATTGAAACTACTCAGTGAGCAATAAACTGTAAATAAAAAATGAAGGGAGTGATTACACTTGACAAGTATTATCAACCGCTTAGAAAGAATTATTGAACCAATCAATAAGTTTGCTTTCCATATAGCTTGTTTCTTAGTTTTCTGTTTAATGGTCTTAACTTTTAGTGATGTAACAGGTCGTTATATAATTCGACCTGTTACAGGTACCTATGAACTGACAGGCATATTTTTGTCACTCATAGTATTTTTAAGTTTGGGATATACCCAAATCCAAAAAGGTCATATTTCAATAGGTATTCTTGTTGAAAAATTCCCTCCAAGAATTCAGGCGATTATTGATGTAGTTACCTATATTGTAGTTCTGTTCACACTTGTTTTAATGACACAACAAACATTTATTTACGCACAGAGAAGCGTCAATAATGTAACAGGAGAACTGGGTATTCCCGTATATCTCTTTATCATTATTGGAGGCATCGGCATACTTCTATTTGCCTTAGCCATATTATTAGATCTCATTAAAGCGATACAAAAGGCGGTGAGTAATAATTATGACACCTGAAATGATTGGACTAATAGGAATTATTCTACTCTTTGTGCTTCTCTTGCTAAGAGTACCCGTTGGGATGTCTCTATTACTAGTAGGATTTCTGGGTTATATCGGCATTTCAAATATTGGCGTTGCGAATGCTCAACTTGGGATTAGTGGATTTGGGACAGCTAGTAGTCATAGTTTGAGTGTCATGCCAATGTTTATTTTAATGGGGTTATTTTTGTCTTTTAGCGGGTTAGCTACAGATCTATTTAGGGCAGTTGATAGCTGGGTCGGACACTTTAGAGGTGGATTAGGCATGGCAACAATTGGGGCAGCGGCTATATTTTCTTCTATATCCGGTTCCTCAAGTGCCACGACAGCAACATTAGCTCGCGTTGCAATTCCTGAGATGAACCAGTATAACTATCATCCCAGGTTGTCTTCGGCAACTGTGGCAGCAGGGGGAACACTAGGTTTTTTAATTCCACCCAGTGTTATTCTAATCCTCTATGGAGTATTAACACATGAGCCAATTGGACCGCTACTAATTGCCGGATTAGTTCCTGGAATCTTGATGGCTTTAATGTTTATGCTAACAATCTATATTCAAATTCGACGTAACCCTTCTTTAGCTCCAGTTAATGCCGAAGCTATGCCGTTTTTGGATAGAATAAAGGCGTTAAAAACGGTATGGCCTTTCATACTTATCTTCTTACTCAGTATCGGTGGAATCTATCTAGGTTTCTTTACCCCAACTGAAGCAGGTGGCGTTGGTGCATTCGGGGCACTACTGATTTCTGTTTTTACAAAAAGATTGAATTGGAAAAGCTTTATTGAGTCTTTAGAAGAATGTGTCCGTTTGACAGCGATGATATTTCTAATACTCATAGGTGCAAATTTATTTGCTCAATTTTTAGCTAAGTCTAGGATTCCATCTACAATAACTCAATTTGTCGGCTCTTTAGATGTATCGTCTTACTTGATACTCCTTGGAATTCTGCTTGTGTTGTTTATTTTAGGTTTGTTTATGGAAGGAATAGCTATATTGGTACTTACATTGCCGATTATCTATCCTTTAATTATGGAACTTGGTTTCAATGGTGTGTGGTTTGGGATTATTATGGTAATGGTTATTAATATGGGGTTAATTACACCACCATTAGGAATAAGTGTTTTTATTATCAATGGGGTAGATAAGACCATACCGATACCTACCATTTTTAAAGGCGTTATTCCGATGTTGGTTACTATGATTGTTTTTACCTTCGTAATTATCATCTTCCCTAATGTAGTATTATTTTTACCTGATCTAATGGGTAAATAACCTTTAACACAACCAACTGACAACAGCCTGCCCTTAGGACAGGCTGTTTGAAATTAAAAGGTATTAATAACCGGATTTAGCGTACGTAAAAATTAAAAAGATACTTTTATCGAACTATATGAAATTAACTAACTATTATAATATTTGTGAAAAAAGATTGACGATGACATTTTCAGCGTTTATAATAAATTTGTAGTAAGGTTTGGTAGGTTTGATTAAGTATGATAGATATTTAGAAACTGGTTTTAATTTTTACTTTTTTAAATATATGATTATTTTAGCAAAAATAAGGAGATGAAAGAGATGAGAGAGAAAAAAGTTATAGGTATTATTGGTGCAGGTATTGGTGGAGTTGCATTAGCAAGATCCTTAGAACAACGGGGCATTCCTTATCACTTATTCGAACAGGCACCGGCTTTTGGTGAGGTAGGAGCAGGAATCCAAATGACTCCAAATGCTGTAAAGGTATTAAATGCTTTGGGGCTGGCAAATGAAATTGATAGCGTAGGCTTTCTTCCTGAATCAATGGATGGTCGCAGTTGGGATACAGGCAAGGAATTGTTTAGTACTCCGATAAAAAAAGAATTCAAAAGAATATTTGGAGCTGAATATTACCATTTACATCGAGCGGACTTGCATGAAATTTTAACAAAAGACATTCCAGAAGAAAAAATCACATTTAACATTAAATGTCAGGACGTTAAAAACTCTGGTGATAAAGCAATCGCTTATTTTGATAACGGAGAAAGCTTTGAAGCCGATCTAATTGTTGGTGCGGACGGTATTCGATCAGTTGTCAGAGAAGCACTATGGGGTATAGATGACCCGAAATTTACAGGTGACATGTGTTGGCGTGCATTAGTGCCTGTCGATGAATATCCGTTATCTTTCGTTAAACCGGCTGCATCTTTCTGGTTCGGACCAAAAGCTCACGTAGTTACTTATTATGTAAAGGGCGGTAAGGCAGTCAATATTGTTGCTATTAAGGAGACAGATGGCTGGGTTAAGGAATCATGGACTGAACCAAGTTCAACTAGTGAATTACTAGAGGCGTATAAAGGATGGAATTCTGACCTGATTGATCTATTTCAAAAGACTGACAATCTACAAGTTTTCAAATGGGGATTATTTGACCGGGATCCTATGGACCAGTGGTCGAAAGGTAACATCACACTTCTTGGAGATTCAGCACATCCAATGTTGCCGTACCTATCTCAAGGTGCAGCAATGGCAATTGAAGATGCATTTGTTCTTGCCGAGGCTATAGAGTATTACGAGGGAGAAACCAATTCGGCTTTACAAGCATACGAAGAAGAAAGGCGCCCGAGAACAAGAAGGGTTCAATTGGAATCTCGTGAAAGAGGTCGTACTTATCATTTGGAATCCTCTGAAGAGCAACAAAAACGGGATCAGGAGATTCAGGAGAGACAAAAAGAAGATCCGAATGCAGTAGGGATTAAATCAGAATGGGTCTATGAATATGATGCGACAAGCTGTCGCGAACGATTCGATAAGTCAAAAGTATCAGTATAAACCCGGTGTCGAATTGAGATGAATAAACGTTGCTAGAAGTTATGGCTTAAATTAAAAAATCATATAAAAAGAGGTGCTTTTACATGACAGTAGAAATGGATGAAATGGTAGATTTATTTAAAAAGGAACTCGAACTATGTAAGTTAAAGCCTACAGAGACTATGGCTGTATTAACCTCAGGTGATGTTCGTGCAGATTATGCAAAAGCCTTTCTAACCGCTGCGAATGAAATTGGTGCAAACTCTTTTGAGTTAAAGTTACCTCCGGTTAAAGGTGGCATATCGGGTTCATTTGGTGTAACGCCTTTGACAGATAATCGAGTAGCGGTGGAAGTGCTAAAAAAAGCAGATCTGGTAATTGACTTAGTTCTTCTTTTATTTTCAAAAGAACAATTGGAATTACAAGAATCTGGAGTTAGAATTTTAATGGTTGTTGAGCCATTCCATGTGATTAAAAGAATGTTCCCTAAAGAAAGTGATAAAGGGAGAGTACTTCACGCAACAGAATTATTGAAAGAGGCAAAGGAATTACGTTTTACAAGTAAAGCGGGAACAGATGTCACATATCAATTAGGTCAATACCCAATTCTAACAGAGTATGCGTACGCTGATGAGCCTGGAAGATGGGATCACTTGCCGAGTTGTTTTGCAGCTGCAACCTCAAATGATAAGGGAGTTAACGGAACTGTAGTGCTAGACAAGGGTGATATTTTCTTCCCTTTTAATCGTTATTTTCAAGAACCGGTCACTTTAACTATTAAAGGTGGCTATGTTACTAGTATTGAAGGTGGATTTGATGCCATGCTAATGAAGGATTATATGGAAAGCTTCGAAGATCCAAGGGCATATGCTGTATCACATATTGGTTGGGGACTGAATGAAAGAGCAAAGTGGCATAGTTTAGCATTAGATGATCAAGTTTTTGGAATGGATGGAAGAGCTTTCTATGGAAACGTTTTATTTTCTTTGGGGCCAAACTCCGAGTTAGGCGGAGATAATGACACGGAGTGTCACTTGGACTTACCTATGTCAAATTGTACTCTTTATCTAGATGGCAAACTAATTGTTGAGGACGGAGATGTCGTCGTCGATGAAATGAAGCCTGTTGAAGAAAAAGTGATCTCTTTAACATAACAACAAAAAGTTTTTAAGAAACATTCGATATAGGCTTCCATAAGTGAGTGAGATGGCTTTTGGAAGCCTTTAAAATAAATTAATATACAGCTTAAGCTGTATTGTAAACATAATAGGAGGAGAAAAATGGATAATAATTATAGAGTTGGTTTAATAGTTCCAAGTTCGAATACTACAATGGAAACTGAAATACCTGCGATGCTTCAAGAAAGAATGAAAGTTAAACCTGAGACTTTTACATTTCATTCAGCACGTATGCGTATGAAAAATGTTACTCCAGAAGAGTTGAAAAAAATGGATATTGATAGTGATCGCTGCGCTTTGGAATTATCTGATGCAAGATGCGATGTTCTTGCCTACGCATGTCTCGTAGCAATAATGTGCCAGGGTGCGGGCTATCATAATGTTTCAGAGAAACGACTGAGCAAGGCTGTTGAAGAAAATGGTGGAAAGGCACCAGTTGTTAGCAGTGCCGGTGCTTTAATTGATGGTATAAAATTAATTGGTGCAAAAAAGGTAGCGATTATTACTCCATACATGAGAAGTCTTACAGATCAAGTAATTGAATACTTGAATGGAAGCGGTATTGAAGTTGTCGATTCTATTAGTTTGGAGGTAGCTGACAATTTAGAGGTTGGCAGGTTAGATCCTAAAAACCTTATTCAGTATGCTGAGAAGCTGAATATAGAAGAAGCAGATGCAATTGTCTTATCAGCTTGTGTACAAATGCCTTCACTTCCATCGATACAAGAAGTGGAAAATCGTTTAGGGCTTCCTGTATTATCTGCAGCTACCTCAACGGTATATAAAATCTTGACTGAATTGAATTTAGACCCCGTTGTTCCAAATGCGGGTAAACTACTTTCAGGAGATATTACGATAGCTGTGAATTAAAAGCTAACTGAAAGTAGTGAAATTACTTTTAGAGTTAAAAGGAGACGAAGAGTATGTTGAATTCACACGGAGATGATGAAAACATTTTTGTGGAAAGAGGTTTTGGTAAATCGTTGGGTATTGGTAAACAGGCAGCATTGGTAGTAGTTGACTTAATTTTAGGTTTTACAAGTCCCGATATGCCGATGGGCTCAGACTTAACTCAACAGATCAAAAATACTAATAAACTAATCAAAGTTTCAAGAGAAAATAACATCCCCATCTTCTTTACAACTATTTCTTATGATGAGGAAGATGTAAATGACGCTGGAATATGGGCGAAAAAGATGGAAGGACTAGCAACTTTATTAGCGGGAACAGACGCTGTCAAAGTAGATCCTTCTTTAGATTTTCGTAAGGGAGACGGTTTAATCGTTAAGAAGTATGCCTCTTCTTTCTTTGGTACAGATCTAGTGTCCCGATTAATTAAAAACAGAGTCGATACTGTTATTATCGTAGGCGCTACCACGAGTGGTTGTATTAGAGCTACAGCAGTAGATGCAATACAGTATGGCTTTACTCCTATTGTTGCAGAAGATGCGGTTGGGGATAGGGAGCAAAAAACTCATGAACAGTCTCTAATCGACATGCAGCAAAAATATGCTGATGTTAAAAAAACAGAAGAAATTATTTTTCAACTAACTGCAGTCAAGGTAGTGTAAATAAGGAGAGCTAACTAATGATGAATATTTTCTTGGAGAGTCCCGAATTTGAAGATATATATATCAAGGGAATGAATATTGATCTACACCTAATTGCAAAAGGAGATAAGAATGGTATACCGTTACTATTTATACCTGGCATCACCAGTTACTCGTATTCCTTTGCAGAATTGTTACGTAAGATCCCAAATGATTTTTATTGTTTATCTTTAGATGTCCGGGGGCGAGGGCAATCTTCGTGGCCGGAAAAGGGTTATAAATTAAACGATTATGTTGATGACCTATTAAATGTAATCAATTATCTTATTGGAAATAAGCATAATCCTATTATTATCGGACATTCTATGGGGGCTAGAATAGGAGTTGCCTTCGCCAGCCAATACTCCAATTTAATTTCGGGAATGGTATTAATTGATCCACCTATAAACGGGCCTGGGCAGAGAGATGTATATCCCAACCCGCTAGAAGAGATGTTTCTAAAACAAAAGTCTGCTGTAGATGAAGGGAAAATGGATTTATTCAAAAAGTTGATGCCTGAAGGATGGAGTGAACGGCAAATTCTCCAGAGAGCAAATGAATATCGCAATAATTCGAGGAATGCAATCATTGAATCTTATCAATCTCTACTTTACGAACCCTTTCATGCACATTTGAAAAATGTGAATGTACCAATGTTGTTATTAGCAGCAGAATTTGGCGACACCATTCGAGAAGACGAATTGGAATTAATTAAAAACTTAAATCCATTATTAGAGACTGAGCTAATAAAGGAGGTTGGCCACATGATTTATAAAGATAACCCTGATATAGTGGCACAAAGAATTGTGAGTTTTGGAAAATCTATTGAACGGAACTCAGAAAGAAACGAGATAACTAACAGATGAATAATTAAATGCTATTACGTGTTAGGAGAATGTATTTAAAACAAATAATTTGCATGATTTCTAACACGTGACCCACGTATGAAAGAACGTAAGAAGCCAGGTCTTCGCGGCGCTCGTCGTGCACCTCAGTTCTCGAAGCGTTAATTTGTATTTACAAATTTTCAAAACCCTTTCTCGAGCAATCGGGAAAGGGTTTTTTAGTACAAGTTGGTTTAAATCAAGAAATTACGAAGAACTTAATAGATTTAAAGCATCAGCATTCTGCTGGTGCTTTTTTTCTAGTATTAATTCCAGATAATAATTTTAGGTTGTTTGAATATTTATGGGTCCTAATCTTTTTGAACCATACGCAATATCTATATCTTGGGCAAATGAAAATGATGTGTGTATCTCTCAGACCATGAAAGGTATTTCTTTTAATGTTTAACCTCTCCAATAACTCTGCTAATTGTTCGGATTATTTGAAGCCGCCAAAGCTGAAAATATAGCCATTCTTTTTAACAGGGATTTTACGAATAAGATCATATACTTTTTTATTAATTTAAATCAATATTTCCTGACTTTGTTACAATTCGCATCTTATAATCACCATTACCTGAAATACCCTGTAATCCCTTTTTTGTTTTTGAAATGTCGTATAGAGTTAAATCAATTGATTGTCTACCACTGTTTGTATTGATATCTAATTCTAAATTAGGCTGTTTTGCATCAAAATTCACTGATACTTTACCGCTTGTGGTTGTTATCTTTAGATCATTATTCAATTCTATAAAATGAAGTTTAACATTACCGCTGCTTGAGCGTATTTCAATGTCATTTTGAATTAATTCCTTTCCAGTAACATTACCAGAAGATCCATCGAGAATTATTTTCCCTTTGAATTGCTTAGGTACTTTAACTTCTAAAGTCGGTTTTTTACTAAGGTTAAATAATCGTGTAATATCAGTATCCAATTCAATCGATAACTGTTTTGAAGATTTCTCTAATATTGCACCCGGTCCGTCATCATAAATCGTTAAATTTGCTTCTATTTCATTTGTTTCTCTTGTAGAAAACACAACATCTGTACTTGCAAAATTTATCATAATCTCCTCAATTTCTTCTATGGATTCTTTATTTACGACGACTTCTTCCTCCCCTGTTGAACAGCCTGTAAGCATAATTAATAATAAAAATAAACTAATTGTTGTTTGTTTAATCATTTTCCTCACTCCTTAAACTTGATTATATTAAATGACGTAAGGTCAGTTTCAAATTTTATGCAACAGGATGTTTAAATTACTTGAAAGTGACCTTGCGTCATCTTTTATACTGTTATTAGAGCTTTTACTTTAAAACTAATTAAAAGGAGAATCCTATGTATGAAAAAAGACGATATTATTATTTATGCTTGCGTTATTATTGGAGCAGGAGTCGGTTTATTGTTTGATAATGCTTTTCCAGGAGTGCTAATTGGCTTAGGAATTGGTTACGTATTAAAAACCATGTTTTTTAATCATACAAATGAATAAGAAAGTAGGGTATTAGCTTGTTTCATATTAACGAATTTAAAAAACTGAGCGGTGTATCAGCTAGAACCTTTAGATATTATGACAAAATTGGACTTTTGAAACCTGTATCAAAAACTGAGGGAGGTCATCGATTATACTCAAACACTGAGTTGAAGAAACTTCAGCAAATACAATTCTTAAAAATTATAGGATTTCAATTAAGTGAGATCAAAATGATGTTAGAGTCCGAAGAATGGGATTGGTCCAATAGTTTAATGAAACAACTATCCTATGTTATAAGCGAAAAGGATCGTCTTTCAAAGATAGAAATCAGTTTGAGGGAATTAATAAACGGTATAGCGATTGATGGAGAAGAATTTAGGATTAAAAAAATCATGGATTTATATAATAATAAGGATCTTAAAGAAGTATTAAATAATAATCGAGATAAATTAAATTTAAAAAAAACGGAAGTACTAGAAAAACTTCCGAAAATGGGTAGTAGTGATCCAGACTCTTTAGAGTGGATTGCTTTAGTAGGGCAATTAAAAAAATATATCCATCTTGGTTATAGTGATACACGAATACAAAACATCATTAAGAGAATGGATGTAAAAAAAGGTGAGGACTATAATGACGAGGATGCTTTTTTAGATAAGCTTTGGGACATTAGAATGTCACCCGAGGAATCAAAAAATTATAACCTATATCCAATTGATCAAGAAGTCCTTAACTTTATGGAGAAGGCATATATATATTATCTCCGTAATAAATCATAATTATTTGAACACAACTGTTCATGTGGAGGGAAAGATGGGAACAGATATATTAATTTATTTGGGTGGATTAGCTCTTTTAGATACATTAAGCCCTACAATTGTTAGCGTTACTTTATTTCTCGTTTTAACAGACAATAAAAATTTAACATCAAGATTATTATCATATTTATTTACGGTTGTGCTACTGTATTTTTCATTAGGTATCATCATGATGTTAGGCCTAAATTTTATTATGGAAGCCTTCTCAAACATTTTTCAAAAAAAAATATTTAGCTGGGTAACCTTTATAGTAGGGGTGATATTATTTACTGCTAGCTTTTTTATCCCTGTAAATAAAAAAAGTAATATTCCAAAGCCTAAAACTCAAAGCATATTCTCGATTATTCTTATTGGTATTACGACTTTTATCATTGAAGCAGGCACAGCTTTACCGTATTTTGCCGCTATTGGTTTATTAACGACAATAGATATACCTTTTTATCAGTGGCTTCCAATTTTAGCGGCATACAATATTATTATGATTCTACCAGCTCTGCTTATATTTTTAGGGTATAAATTATTTGGAAAGTTGATAAGCCCTACCTTAGTTAATCTTCGGATTAAAATATCAAGCGGTTCAAGTTCTTCCTTATCCTGGATTATGTGTATAGTTGGAGTGATCTTAATATTTTACACTATAGATTATCTATAATAAGTCATTGTGAATGTAACGGAAGAGTTATCGTTTCGATAACTATATCTGCATGTGGAACTAAATAAAAAGTTAAATTTAATGCATTATTGAAGTTAATGTAAGAGCTGTGATTAGAAATAAAAGAATAATTAGCCTGAATTATTCATGGTCAGATGAAAAACCTAAAGTTCTCACAAATTTTTAGCCTGTAAGTGATCTGCTAGGCCATTAAACTACTATATCGACACGTTTGGAATTTAATGGGAGGTTTCTTTTGGTTTTTGGGCGCACTTCTCTCTTGGTTCCAACCGCTTTTTTAAAAATACGTTATTCTACTTCAATTGAATTGGAGACGTTGGACTCGTGCCAGCACGTCCCAGAAAAAGTGATCGTAGACGAAGTGGGAAGAGATCTTCATATGTAAGTAGCGCCCGGACTTCACCAATTTACTCGCGACTTTCACTAATCGTGTACGGATCGTTCTGATCTGGATGCCTTTCGAAGTTGTCGGAAAGCTGAGCGTGCGCAGCCAATTCGTCAGGTTGTAGGCAAGTAGACTGATCATCATGCGAGCGGTATTGACTGTGAAATCATGACTTTTCATCTGATCAAAGCCAAATCCGTCCTTCGC
>NZ_WHVV01000011.1 GCF_009650995.1 Sporosarcina cascadiensis
CTCTATACAGAGAGTGACCGCTGCTGAGTAATCTCGGAGAGCAAGCTCTCGGGATTTCAATCCACACTCTCTATACAGAGAGTGACTCTGATGTAGATGTACATTTACATTTAATCAATATTTCAATCCACACTCTCTATACAGAGAGTGACCGCAATATGATGTATTCTATAAAGCACCCATACAACATATTGAGTTCAAAAAGTAAAACATCCAACTTAACAATGCTCTTTTACTCAATTTCAAGCTCAGATGCCGACAAATATGCGCGAACCTCTCTGGGATTACATGTGCACTTCGGGTTCGCCTGTCCTTCTAATTTCGATTGTAGCATGGAAAACATTATCTTTAAAATGAAACTAGCCTTTTCACAGTAAAGCACTTAATCATATAAACCGTTTTTATTGCAGACTAACTTGCAAGTAAATAAGTAAAATTAATTTAATCAGTGGCCTTAATTATAAAAGCTGTCAAACTAATAACGCTTGACCTGCCTCCCACTTTCTGACTATAAACAGGTTGTATTGCTGGCAGTGTATTGAAATAACATTTCTGTATTTGAACATGATAACTCCTTCGGCAACGCTCCCTCTCACGTTTTATTCGATAAAACTCACATAAAGAAAAAAAAAGATGTAAAGACAGCTCGCGTAGCAAATGATTATAAAGTAGCTATCGAACCAATAGAAGGTGTTAACTTACATGAAGTAGTGTCATTTAAATAAAATACCATTTAAAGGAACCTGTACATATTAGCAGGTTCCTTTACGTTTTTTAAGTTATAGATGATAACTCAATATAACTTCGCATCCCTCTATTCCTTACCCAAAAGAACAATTTGCCGGAGCAAAACCTTCAATCTTAGCACTTTCCGCAAATTAGAAAGTGTTGACTCTTCTCTACTTATACTAATTCTTTTAGTTGCCTGTGCACGATACGCTTTTCAGAATTGTGTCTAAATTGTGTGGCACACAGGCACGCCATTTAGTCCTATTCTATCAAAAAAATATATGATATAGTTATATAGCAACAGATTTGACTAGAAAGGAATTGTTTTACATTGTTTCAATCTATACGCTCCAAATTACTATTTACGGTCATGATTTTTTTCGTTATCGGCATTGCACTCATGACATTTCTGACAACTAATCAAGTAAAGAAGCACTCCATTGCGGATGCGCTGAAATCCAGCGACGCCATCGTGAATGAAATTGGTTTTGGTGTCGAGCAATTTCTGAGCAAATATGAAAGCGGTCTCAATTTATTAGCGGACGATGAGGCGATTGCGCTTTTCAAGCAAAAAGTAGATGCTGTAAAAGGCGGCAAGGAGATGGAGAAGAAGTTCGATGAGTTCCTGATGTACTATTCAGATACGTCCGCGGCTTATTACTCATCCACCACCCGTGACTCCTTCATCATGCCCTATGCAGATCTAACCGGCTACGAGCCTGAAACGCGTCCTTGGTTCAGTATGGCGGTGGAAAATCCAGAAAGCGTACAATGGATCGAACCTTATGAAGATGACCAGACAGGCGAGATTGTCATCTCCGTTTCAAAAGCAATTGTCGAAAACGGCAAAGTGACAGGTGTGGCAGGGCTCGATATTCAGCTGGGAACATTGACGGATGAAATCATTAATCGAGATATCGGCTATAACGGCTTCCCGCTGCTGCTTGACGGGAAAGGCACAGCTATCTCTCATCCTACGAAAACCGGAGAAGACGTCAGCCAGCTTACATATGTAAAAGAAATGTACAAAAACGACGATGGCATCGTGGAGTATACTGACGAAAATGGCATCGCCAAGCGATTGGTCTATACAACACTTCCGGATGTCGGTTGGAAAGTAGGCGCCGTCTATGAAGAACGTCAATTGAGCAGTCTGGCGAACAAACTGCGCAACACGACACTTTTCATTGCATTGATCACGCTGCTGGCCATATTCGCGGCATTGTATGTGGCGGTCAACCGCACAACGAAACCAATCAGCACCATTCAGTCACATATGGAATCTGCCTCTTCAGGCGATCTGACCGGCCGTACCAACATGGCCGCAACAGACGAAATCGGCAGACTCGGGAATGATTACGACCTGATGCTTGACCAGATGAGCGGCATTATCGGTATCGTCCGCACCTCAGCCGAAGACGTCCGTTCCAATTCAGAAAGTTTGAGCGCGACAGCACAGGAAACTAGCGCCGCCAGTTCAGAAGTAGCGCATGCAATCAATGAAATTGCAGAAGGTGCTTCGAAGTCAGCAGAAGATGCTGAAAATGTTACCGACCGGACAGATGCCTTAGGTCAGCAAATCAATGAAATTACCAATAATGCCGCAGCCATGCTGCAGATCGCCGAGCAAACAGGTGAGAAAAATGCGAGCGGCCAGGATCAAATGGCAGCCCTGAAGCATTCATTCGAAACAACCGGCCTGACACTGCGATCTACATCAGAGCAAACTCGGACATTAGGCGAAAAAGTTGAGGCAATCGGGCAGGTCATGGAAACCATCATGAATATCTCGAAGCAGACCAATTTGCTTGCTCTTAACGCGAGCATCGAAGCAGCACGGGCCGGCGAACACGGCAAAGGTTTTGCAGTAGTGGCAGATGAAGTCCGCACACTTGCAGAACAAACTGCCCAATCCACCGAAAACGTCGGCAGCACCATCCGCGAACTGCAGGATGAGTCCGACATGGTCGCCAGTCAATTACATGAAACGATCGAATCCTTCAAACAGCAGGGAGTTGTCGTCCAAGAAACCGAAACGACATTCGAAGAACTTTCCAGCCTGATGGCCGACATGCAGCAAAGCATTCATCTGGTCACAGAAGAAATTAAACAAATCAGCATCCACAAAGAAGAAGTGCTGTCCACCATCCAAACGATGACCGCCACTTCCCAAGAAACCGCAGCCGCCTGCGAAGAAGTGAGCGCCTCTTCTGAAGAGCAGCTCCGGGCTATTGGCGCGGTAACGGATGCAGCAGTGACATTGACGGATTTAAGTGAACGGCTGCAAGAGGCAATTGAACGGTTTAAGTCATAATAAGGAAAGACCCGCCAGCTTTAAATTGCTGGCGGGTCTTTTTTAGTATTGACATGTATACGAAAAAAAATTGACTTCTGCCTGATTGTCAAAACCAAGCAATAGCAAGGAACTTGATCACTTTACTAACCTAATTTTCCTCTACTCACTGCCAGCAATCTTCTCGTTTTGCACTTCTCTTTTTAGATTGCTTACACATTTACTGCAAAAAAATCATCTCAAGCGATCTGCTACAAAATTAAGTGTTTTTGCTTCACATGCAAAATTCACGCCAAAAACCCTCTCATTCTTCCTTAAAACTATTATTTTTTTATTTTCTAAATTTTCTATTGACGTTCTACTTCCCTCTCATTATACTTAATTTCAACTGGTACGGACATCATGATGACTGTACCGCATTTTGTAAAGGAGGGGTAAAGATGACGCGACGAACAGCACTCAATGTCTTCATTGGGTTGGTCATTCCATTTGTAGGTATAGTAAGCGGAATACTTGTATTCAGAAATTCCGAACAGTTTGTTCTAGGTTTTCCGATTTTGTATTTTTGGATGTTTTTGTGGTTTGTACTGACTTCAATTTGTATTTCGTTATCCTGGTTTTTCTTTGACAGTAAAGATCCTGAAATAGAGTGGGAGGAGTAACGTAATGGCCATTGTGATATTTAGTTTAATTCTTATTTTTTCGCTGTACTTAGCAGTTCGTTCTTCCAATAAATCAAAAAAAGACAATATGGAAGATTATTTGGTAGGCGGTCGTTCATTTAACGGCTTCATCCTATTCTTTTTAGCCATCGGAGAAGTGTACAGTATTGGAACGATTATCGGCTTCCCAGGCGGAATTTATGCAAAGGGGGTCGGATATGGGCTTTGGTTCCTCGGCTATATTTTATTGGCGTATCCGATCGGTTATTTCCTGGCACCACTCATCTGGCGAGCGGGGAAAAAATATAACGCCATGACAGCACCGGATTTATTCAAAAGTCATTTCGGCAGCCGCCCGCTTGAACTCATCGTGGCTTGTTCTTATTTAATCTTTTTAATTCCTTGGGGACAGTTGCAGTTTGAAGGGCTGAATGTAGCACTTAATGCACTGGGGTTTAATTTGCCTCCAGCAGTTGCGGTATTCATCGCCGGCGTCATTGCTTACATTTATATTTCGGTTTCTGGTGTAAAGGCACCCGCGATTATTTCGATTCTAAAGGATATTTTATTGTTTGCTGCCATCTTAATAGTGGGGATTGCAGCATTTAAAAATATCGGCGGAGTGCATAACCTGTTTTCAGAGGCTAAAAGTCACGGCGCGTCATTATCGTTTGGAAACACAGGCGACTTAACATTTTCTGTCACCACAATCATTTTCCAAGCAGTCGCATTTTATTGTTTACCATTCATTGTGAACGTAGTCTTCACTAGTAGATCAGAGAATACCATTAGAAAAGCACAGCGCTTTATGCCACTCTATATGTTAATGTATCCATTCCTGATTGCATCTTCGTATTTCGCATTAGTCGGAATACCGGATTTAGAAAATCCCAACCATGCATTCATAGCTACAGCAATCAGCCTATTGCCATCCTGGGTGGTCGGTTTAGTAGCAGCAGGTGCTGCATTATCAGGGCTGCTGGTACTTGCCATCACTTCATTAGTAGTGGGCGGTATCTTCACTCGCAATCTTATGCCGAACATTCCCGAAAACAAGCAAAGAAGCCGTTCTCAAATCGTCGTGATTGTCTATTTACTAATCTCTATGGTCCTAACTGTCGGTTTCCCAAGCTTGATGCTTCATTTAATCAATACAGCTTACTTTGGATTTGGACAAATCCTGCCGGGTATTTTGGCAATTGTATTCGCAAAAGGGGCAACAGCCAAAGGGGTCGGGGCTGGTATTATTACCGGAACGGTCATCGCGCTGACTCTTCAATTTACCGGCGCTAGCATCTTTTCAATCAATAATGGCCTAGTCGCACTAATCTTCAACTTTGCAGTCACGATCATTGTTAGTTTACTGACAACGAATAAAGTAAGCCTTCTTACTCCACAGCCTGCATTGAAACCAACGAAGGATTAATCGACTGAATAAGGTTGTAGGAAGTGGTTTGTTATGGAACTAAGCGAAGTATTTCATTCCATCTCTGTCATCGCAATCATGATTTTAATCGGCACAGCACTCGCCCGTGTTACACCGATTACTGAAGATACACGTCGTACCTATACGACTTTGATTGTGAACGTGGCGATGCCCTGTATTATTCTTTCCAGTATTTTCAAAGTTTCTATCGATGAGTCCATTCTACGAAATATGGGGCTGGTCTTCCTCCTATCCATCGGGGTTAATTTAATCGGGATCGGGATCGGCTGGTTTTTCGCCTCTGCCAGCACGGAAAACCGGAAACTCCGTCAAGAAATCGCACTTTTATCAGGGCTCGGGAATACCGGCTTTATCGGAATTCCTTTATGTGCTGCAATTCTCGGTCCTGAAGGTGCCCTGTACGCTGCTGTTTTTGATGCAGGTGTCGATCTGGTCATTTGGACAGTGGGCGTCATGATCTTAAATAACTCGTTTCGCTTTACGTGGGCAACGTGTAAGTCTTTAATAAACATCCCACTAATTGCCATTATCTTTGGTTTGCTCTTTGCCGTGATTAACTATCGTCCGCCAAGTGTGTTTATTGAATTAACAAATCAATTAGCTGCTTTGGCCTCCCCGCTGGCAATGTTTTATATCGGGCTGTTAATCATGTTCCGCAGCAATCATACAGTGAAAACGAGAAACAGTAATCTCATTGCACCGGTTGTATCTAAATTAATTATTTTACCGCTTATCACATTATCGATTATTCGGACCTTTCCTATTCCATTAAACGACGTAACGAGTAAAGTCCTGCTCATGCAAGCCATGATGCCCACGCTGACATTGGCATCCATTCTTTTTACAAAGCATTCAAAAAATGATGTATTTGGAGCCTTGACGACCATAACGTCAACCATTCTGGCTCTCTTAACGATACCATTACTTATTTTGCTGTTCAGTAAATTCAATTATATGTAAGGAGCTGGTTTTTTGGTACAAGTAGATACACTATACACAAACGCCAATGTACTGACACTGGATAATGAAAATAAACGGGCTGACATAGTAGCTGCATATGATGGGAATATTATCGGAGTTTGGACCCATGAACAATACAAACAAATTAAAGAGGTTCTTGTCACTGCAGAAATCGTCGATCTGAAAGGTAAAACAATGATACCTGGCTTTATTGACACGCATAATCATTTGCTCATGTACGCGCTGAATAAAGGACAGGTCAATTGTTCCTCTGAAAGAAATAAGAGTATCGACGAGATTCTCGCAAATCTGCGGGTATTCGGCGAGAAAACAAATGATGACAGCTGGATCATAGGTTACGGTTATGATGATACGCTGCTTGCGGAAAACAGACACCCGACGCGCTATGATTTAGACCAAGTAAGTACCGACCGGCCGATTTTCATTAAGCATATTTCGAATCACTTAGCAGTCGCCAACAGCTGTGCCCTGCAGCTTGCACAAGTCGATGACTCCATTCAAGACCCTGCCGGCGGTCATTTCGGACGTGATGAAAATGGTCAGTTAACCGGCGTTTTATATGAACCGGCGGCTATGGATTTAGTATTTAAATATGCACCGACCCCATCCGATGAGGAAGTCGTCCAATTGATCGAACGCGCCGCACAAGATTATCTGGCACAAGGAATTACGACAAGCTCTGATGCAGGTATCGGTCTGGTACTCGGACCTAAAGAATATGAACTGCATATGAAAGCCTTGCAGGATGATGCGAATCCCCTGCGCATGCGCTTTATGGTAATGTATGACTTATTGTCTGAAGGCGGCCGCTTTGCACAGCACTCCGCTGAAGAACTAGACAGTCAAATTCAACAAGATTCCCATGGCAAGGCCAGACTGGACAGCGCCAAGCTTTTCCAAGACGGTTCTATTCAAGGACTGACCGGCGCTCTACGCAAGCCATATTACTGCGATGAGTCTTTGGTGGGCGTCTTGATCATGTCACAGGACGAGCTGAATCAATACGTTCAGGATTTTCACGACCGCGGATTTCGGGTAACGACTCACGGAAACGGTGATCGTGCCATTGGATCGATTATTGAAGCCTATCAACAGGCGATCGACAACTCTCCAAAAGCAGATCACCGTCATCGGATTGAGCATGTACAGACCGCGACTTCTGAGGACTTACAAGAAATGAAAAAATACGACATCGCCGCTTCCTTTTTCATCAACCATGTCTATTACTGGGGAGACCGACATAAGCGCATTTTCCTCGGACCCGAACGCGCGGAACGAATGAACGCTTTAAAAGAAGCATCTGAACTCGGTATGCTCTACACGCTGCACTCCGACTGTCCGATTACTCCCATCTCGCCGTTATTTTCTATCTGGGCGGCGGTCAACCGGATTACCCGTGAAGGGAATGTACTGGGTGAAAATCAAAAAATAGACGTCATCGAAGCCTTAAAGTCGATGACAATCTACGGTGCTCAATTAAACTTTGATGAGAAAACAGCAGGTACTATTGAAGTCGGCAAAGCAGCTGATTTCGCCATCCTGGATAATGACCCAACCGCTGTGTCCCCTGTGGAACTCAACAACATTTCAGTGGAGATGACCATTATCAACGGAAAAACCGTCTATCAAAAAACGGCCGTCAAGCAATAAAAAACGAAGACTCCCTGCACAATAACGGGGGAGTCTTCGTTTTATTTTCTAGACCGTTCTGATTTAAAATGAAATGCATACTTATCAGGATGATAATCCGCTAAATAATACTCGACAATCTCTCCCATATCATCATACACCAGCCGCTCCAAATGAAGCGTATGACTATCCTCCGCCAGCTGCAGCAACACCGCATCTTCCCGAATAATACGCCGTGATGTAATCGTCTCGTCCGCACCAAATAATCGAATGTCCAACTCATTCTCCAGCAGATCATAAAGCGTTCCCTGCTTAATATCCATCTCAGCCAGTGCCAATCCAATTGCCACAGGATAATACTGTGTCTCCACGGCCAAAGGAACTTCACTCGCAAAGCGCACCCGCTTAATCAAATACGCCTGCTTCCAATCAATTAATTCACGCAAAGCTTCCGGGACTTCCACTACCCCGTGCGCCACCAACTGCGTACTCGGCTTTTCCCCCATTCTCTCAATCATTTCCGTCGTACTTATCAAATTCCCCTGCCAATAATGGGGAGGCTGCTCTGCAATAAACGTACCCTTTCCATGCTTCTTTTCCAGCAATCCGTCAATGACCAACTGCGAAATTGCCTCTCTTACTGTACTTCGGCTCACGTTGTACGTTTCCATCAATTCCCGCTCACTCGGAATCTTCTCTTTGAAAATCCCCTTCTTAATTTTCTTTTCAATACTATATCGAACCTGTATATGCAACGGAACCGGATCGTTCGGATCAATCATGCCACCGACCTCCTTAGTCTTGCAAAATAGCCCGCGATTCTCTGTCTTATGAGTTAATGATACCGAACATAGTTCGTTGTGTCTATTAAAGGGTATATTATTCCTTACCAAGACTCCGCCAATTCCCCTTACACATGTTCGCTTCACAGAATCATGTATTGGATACAGCTTTTACAATTGCTCTGTCCATCCTGTACGTAGTCTATATAACTTTATCTTAGCAAGGCACTGTATTATTTTCGTAAAATAATACCTCGAATACTCAGATGATATTGTATGCAAATCAGAATTGCGTCTGATATTTGAACAACTTAACAGCTTGCATATATGAAATATATGGTATTTACATAATAGTATTGAATCTCGTTCATTTTTTCCGAAATAAGACTGTAAACCAAATTTTCTTTTAGGAAAGGAACAAAACCATGCAAAAATCGTTAAAAACCAAAATTATCGGATCGGCCATCCTGCTATTTGCGTTCGGCATACTGCTCATGGTCTACATGGTAAACGATCAAGTGAAGAAGATTAACCAGCAGGAAGTTCAGGAATCCAGCGAAGCACTGGCAGATCAGATGACCTATACAGTAGAAAATTTCATCGGACAATATACAAAAGGCCTTCAGGCGATCGGAGAATCCTATTCTGTCGAAAATTTCACAGGCGCCGATGGTGAATTAGTTACAGAAAAGCAGTTGACCGATAAGCTGATGGACTATCTTGAAATTTATCCGGATGCTTCTACCATCTATTACACGCTTCCCAATAAAACGATGTATCCGGGCGGTTATGATGCTAGCTATGATCCGACTGAAAGAGACTGGTATAAGCATGCTTTTGAAAATGCCGGCAACGTCATCTGGTCTCCCCCCTACCCTGATTCGTCGACAGGAGCTTATATGATTACAGGCTCGCAGGCCATCGAGAGAAACGGTAAAATACAAGGAGTTCTTGCGATGGACATCGAGCTGACTGCCCTGACGAATATGTTGAACGAACTTGATATTCCACAAAAAGGAGCACCCGTTTTAGTCGACCAGAACGGTCTGGCTATTTCTCACCCGACACGCTCCGGTGAAAACCTCAGCGACTTGGAATATGTAAAGGAAATGCAGCAGAATGAATTTGGCTCCATTAACTACACGACTGAAAATGATGTCAAAAAACTCGTGGCCTATTCCACCATGACAGGTTTCAACTGGAAAATCGGTGTCATTTATGAACAGGAAAATCTTATGGGCATGGCAAAACATCTGCGCACGTCTATTTTGATCATTTCGGGGATATCGCTGCTCATCGTCGGCATCATCCTCTTCGTTCTGATCGGCAAGATGCTAAAACCTGTTGCCAAGCTGCGCACATTAATGGATGAGGTAGCATCAGGCGACCTCACCGTACAGTCTGATATTCGTTCACAGGATGAAATCGGCCAGCTAAGCGAAAACTTCAACGGCATGATTGCCAATATGCACGACATCATCACCGTCGTCAATGAATCCGCAGGCAATGTCCGAATGAATTCTGAAAACCTCAGCGCCGTTGCGGAAGAAACAACTGCATCCAGCACGGAAGTCGCCCGCGCGGTGAATGAAATTGCTGAAGGTGCCCAGCGTACTGCAGAAGATGCAGAAACCGTTTCAGGAAACGCAGATGAACTGAGCCACCAAATTAACGGCATTACCGAGCGCGCCGTCACGATGAATGACATCGCTTTGCGCACCGGACAGATGAACGAAGAAGGCCAGATCAAAATGGCAAATCTCGCGCAGACCTTCCAATCGTCAGAAACCAACTTGCGATCCATGAACGAAGCCATCACCTCCCTCGGCGACAAGGTGAAAGAAATCGGCATAGTCATGGATACAATCACCAATGTTTCCGCCCAGACGAATTTATTGGCACTCAACGCCAGCATCGAGGCTGCCCGTGCAGGGGAACACGGCAAAGGCTTCGCCGTCGTTGCAAATGAAGTTCGAAAACTCGCCGAGCAGTCCGAACAGGCAACCGAAGATGTCCGTCATACAGTAGAAAGATTGCAGAAAGAATCGTCTGCCGTTACCACGCAGATGGAAGAAACAATCGCCACCTTCCGTAAACAAGGACTCGTCGTCCAGGATACCGAAACGACATTCGGCGAATTGTCCGCCCTCATGGAAGACATGCGCCAGTCCATCCAGTCCATCACGGAAGAAATCGATCTCGTCGACAAACATAAAGACGACGTCACGAATACGATTCAGACAATGGCTGCCACCTCCCAACAAACCGCAGCTGCGTGCGAGGAAGTGAGCGCATCAACAGAAGAACAGCAGCGCGCCATCCAATCCGTATCGGATGCCGCTGAAACTCTGACTGATTTAAGCGAAGAACTGAACCATGCGATTGCACGGTTTAAGGTATAAGAGATGAGAAAATGACTGCCGGGTGGCAGTCATTTTTCTTATGCGGTTCTAGGTAGGGCACATGTTAGGTGTCGCTTTAGCATCATCCAGAAGAAAGTTTCTGAATTTCACACCCTGTCATTCTCTTCTCCTTCGTTATTTCTACGGTTCAAAGTATAACCAGACAAAAGAGGAAACTTCCGAAATTGGGCATGTCCTCTTTTAATTTACATTCAGGACTTTTTCGACGCTTCAATAAACTGCTTGAATAATTGGAGCGACGTCGGATCCTTATAATTGACCAATGCTTCCGGATGCCACTGGACACCCATGACGAAACGATGCGCCTTACTTTCGACTGCCTCGATCACGCCGTCTTTAGCCACTGCCGTCACGACCAATGGCGAATTCACTTTATTGACCGCCTGCAGATGCAGGGAATTCACCTGAATCTCAGAAGCTCCGGCCATCTTCTCCAGCTTGCTGCCGCACACAATATCTATTGAATGCGTCGCGAAATCCCGGTCTGCCTGCTGTTTATGCTGCAGTATCTCTCCAGACAGCTGCGAATAAATATGCTGATATATAGTTCCGCCAAATGCCACATTCAGCACTTGATGCCCGCGGCAAATACCGAGCACCGGTTTATCCTGATCAGTCATATATCTCGCCAATGCCAGCTCCATAGTATCCCGCTCCGGCGATAATTCACCAAGTTGCTGATGCGGTTCCTCATCATAATTAAGCGGATTAACGTCTTCCCCACCTGTCAGCAGCAAACCGTCCAGCCGGTCACAAACCTGCTCATTATCCTCAAGTCCTGCAGGCAATACGACAGGCAGCCCGCCTGCTTCCAGAATGGCACGGCTGTAATTTGCCTGTACCCATATTTCTCCGTTTTCGTCCAGGTCTGATGTAATTCCAATTAGCGGCTTCATTATGCAGCATTCTCCTTTTCTCTCTATACATTCTCTTATTACCCTCAATTGCTCAGTTTAAGCTTTTCTGCACCATCCAGAAATCGCTTCGTTAATTTATCAAGTCATGCTATAAAGGATAGAATACGAAGTAGGTGCAAAATAAACAACAGAAGCATTATTGCAGAAACTTTTTAAAAAAATCGGCGTTCTCAAAGAAGACATTGCAGAAAGAAGACAGGATATCCAAAACTTAAAGACGAGCAGGTACAAAAATTAAACAAGCAGTTTTAAAAACAAACGATCTCGTTAAAGACTTGGCTGAAAAACAGACTAGCCAATGCAATCATCACAGTCCTCTCTTCGCGTTCTATCGAGCATGAAGCAATTCTAAAGCACGTTCACTAATCCCGGCACAATCCCCAACTTATAGTTTCCATAAAAGCGAGAAGCGTTCTGCTAAACCGGAACGCTTTTCGTGTTTTCCGCAGTCTTTATTACTTTCAAGCATCCTTCCATCACACCCTAAGCTGAACTCTCCGTCGAAAACAGATATCCCACCCGCTGAAAATCAATTGACAATATATCTTTTTGAACAAAAATTATAATGGAACTTCTGGAAATTAGACTCGTCGTCTATTCCACCTCCCAAAACAAACATACGTTTGTGAAAATGATATAACAATTTAAAATGAAAGTCAATTTATTCCGAAAATTAATAATTCACCTGACAAGTGCGTGCAATTTTTCATTTTATTCGCGGTCATCCAATCACGGTGTATCCTTTTAGCCCCCTCCCTTCTATATAGAAAGAAAAAGGGGTTTTTCTCATGACACATTATCTGTGTAAGTTCGCAAAGTTTGAAAATAAAAATGAAATGGACGCGGCAGCACGAAAGCATGCAGATATTCACTGGAATGCCATGAACAAAACAGACCGCGCCGTTCTGGAGATGATTCGCTGCTATTCAGTAAAATTTCTAGCCGCGCATTTAAAACATCAGACAATCGAACTGAAACTCGGCGTATCGAATTCCACGGTCAGACGCACCCTTCGCAAACTGGAAAAGCTGCAGATTATCGAACGGATCCAATTCGTCAGACCTGTCATGAGCGGGCTCGGAGCGAATATTTATCTCATTTTTCCTGTTAATGACCAGTCGAAAATGAACAGGGGCGGACAGGTGGCTGAGCCCAGCAATGACGCGGTTCCAGAGCCTATTTCGGAAAACGAACCTTCTTTCTATAAAGCTCTAAACATTCAAGACCCTATAAAGACGTCTCCCCTTTCAGGTGAAAAGTTATCCACAACATTGTTTGCGAAGATGAAAGAATTGCTGGCGCTCACCGGAGACAGCTCAAAGGCAAGGGAATTTTTCGCAATCTACAGAGTACTGACAGGACGTATGCTGAAATTCGAAATCTATCAGGAATCGAAAGGGATTTTCGAGGACCTGGGACACCGTGCGATTTATATCAGTGTCATGGCGACGAAGAAAAAGAAGATCCATAATCTGCCGGGTTATTTTAAAGGTGTTCTGCGTGAATTGATTGATGAGACGTTTTTTGAGGATATTTATCAGGAGTACAGCGTGCCGGTGGAGGCTTTGTTTTGAAGAGTTTTTCAGGATACACAGAAAAGTTTTATTTGGATTGTGCAGAATACTTGAATCGACTTAAAAAAGACAGCCCAATAAAACTTCCCATTAGACTGTCGTTCAATTTATTTTCAATATATTCTCAGACTGATTTTCAGCACACCTCTCAAAACTCCGCCAGCAAAGATTGCTCGGTTGTTAAATACTAAAGCTACTATTTCAGGTTGATTTTACTGAGCCTTGTAGTTCCTTAACAATATTTAGAGGTCATTGATTCCTAAGTCATTAATCAATCATGCAAATAATCATAAATTTTACATGCCAATTGAACATCGAACCACTTTTCAGGATCTGTCAGCATAATGCCTAACGTTGTTTCTATTCGTTTCAACCTATAATAAAGTGTATTCTGATGGATCATTAATTGATCTGTTGTGAGCTTCAACGCTTTATTATTCCGCACATATACACGTAAGGTCCCCAGCAGCTCTTGGTTCGATTCAGTAAGCAATACACCTAAATGATCTGTTAAGAATGTTTCCAATTCAGTACGTTCCAAGTCCAATAATATCCGGTTGATGCCACCATCTGAAAACAGATGAACTCTTCCTGTTCTCTTTTTCCTTAATAAAGACAAGCTTTTTTCTGCGTCTTCGAAAGACTTAGGTATATCATGAAAACTGTCATACACTCTTCCTAAACCAATAAAAACAGGCCAATTCATGGAACTCAAATATTTTGAGAGCTCGGTCAATGAACTCCTGGCGCTCTCTTTTCCTCCCGATTCCGGAAAAGAAATAAAGGCAATGATTTGCTGATCTCGCTGTGTAACGATCCCTTTAATATGATGAAATTCTAAAGCTCCCTCAATCCACTTCATCCATTTCTCACGTTCGTATCGACTATCGTTTGAATTCTTTTCTAGTTCACTACAAATGAGCGCTACATAGAAATCACGTGGCATGAGCCCTAAGTTTTTAGCTTGCTCATCCAATTGACTGTCATATGCGCCCAACAAAACCTTTTCAAATAACTCACCATAAATCATTTGCTGTGCTTCTTTAATCGAGTGTTGCTTAATCATTTCAAGAGACAGTAAAGAAGCTCCGTATTCCAGCAACATTCGATTTACTTGGTGAATCTCTTTCTCTTCAATAAATGTCAACAGAAACCCAATGACGGAATCCGATCCAACAATCGGTATGATAATGATCGATGTACCCTTTTTGTCATTATAAACTTGCCATTTTTTCGTAGCAATCACATACTGTACTTCTTTTGTTGAAATCATTCCAGGAGGAAGTTGTACAGGAATCGATTGGCTTGGAGCGATCAAATTAAACAGATCATCATACAACACTATCGGTGCCTGTACGTATGTCTGCAAAGCGGACACCATTTCGGCAATCCCCTTCTTCTTGTTGCTGAGCATCGTTAATTCATTATATAAATCTGCTGTTTTCTGCTGCTGCTCATGTTCTTTATGTAGGGCGATGGTCGTTAATTTAAGTTCTTTCTCCAAATAACGCTCTTTTTCTTTCGCTAAATGAAATCTGTAGGACATCGTAAGAACCGGAGTAAACATTTGAAGCGTTTTTACAAAGTCCTCCGGGTAATGCGCCAAAGGATCATGTCCGCTCATCGTTAACACACCCACCGCGCCATGATCATCCATCAGCGGTAGCGCGATAGTTTGATTGGGATACTCCGCTGCAATAGTGGATTGGATGTAGTGCGATAGATTGGAAGGGGTCATCGTACGCATCGCTTTAATCACAGCTTCACGCGTAATGAGAAACTGGGGCTCTTTCATTTGATAGGCCAATCCTGTAATTCCTTCGCCCGGCTTTAATTGTGTTTTACGATAACTTTCTTCTGAATAGCCTATGGCATATTTTACGATCAACTTATTTGTTTTCTCGCTGAATATAAATAAGAATCCAGAATCGAATTGTGGTATTGTACCAATCATTTCATCTAGAATTTTTTTCAGAAATTGATTTTGTCCCACTGCATTTAAAATGGCTGACGTAGCCGAACTCAGAACTTCATATAAGGCATTATTAGGTATATCCGTTTTGGAAGTGTTCACATCTGCCCCGCCCTTTCCGTTCTATGTCAGTCGGATACCCGCTTCAATCGTTTCCACCCATTCATCATATCGATCAATCAGCACATGCTTGTTTTTCAAATAAATTTGTTCCAATTCGAGAACCGGCTCTTCCGCGTCGTCTACCCGGAAGTCTACATATGGATATCCTTCCAAGGCAACCACTTTGAGTATGGCAGATTGCTTACCTCGGCGATCGCCGCCCATTTGATCTCCCTTAACCAATGCGGCCAGCAGCTTATCTTGTAATTTTCCTTCTGTATTTTTAAATGCATATTCCATGGCGCCCAGCATTTCTTTATTTGCAAGGAGATTTCCCAAAATAGCATAATGCTCTCCAATTATATGGCCCTTCTCTTCATCGTTATCAATTCCAGTATACACAGCGCTATTGCCAAATCGGTCTACTACCGCTAATTGACGTAATTCTCTTCCAGGGTCACCATGGAGCAATGTATTGAGCGTCGCATTCGCCGTGTGGCCATCACGTAAAAAGTGCATGCCTTTTCCACCAAGCGACGGATTCACCCAACCTTGTGTAGCGATAATTCCTACGTCTGCTTGAATAGCAGGTGAATGTGCGCCTACAGCCGGAAAACAAGAAGCGATTGCAGCTCCAAAATTACCTGTATCAGGACAACGTGCAATGATTGAATACGTCATAATAAACTCTCCTCTACTAGATGACACGCAACAAAATGTTCCGGTTCTACTTCTCTTAGCTCTGGAATCGCCTGTTTGCAAATGTCTTGTGCCAAAGGACAACGCGTATGAAATTTACACCCGGCAGGCGGATTCATAGGGCTCGGAATATCTCCGAATAATTTTATGCGATCCCGTGAAATGGTTGGATCTGGTATAGGAATAGCTGAAATAAGCGCTTGCGTATAAGGATGTAATGGTTTCTCATACAAACGTTCGCTTGAAGTCAATTCTACAATACCACCTAGATACATCACAGCAATCCGATCACTAATATACTCAATTACACTCAAATCGTGTGCGATAAACAAATAAGTCAAATCAAATTCATCCTGCAAATCTTTCATCAAATTAATGATTTGCGCTTGTATGGAAACATCCAATGCGGCAACAGGTTCATCCGCTACAATGAACTTCGGATTTAACGCCAATGAACGCGCAATTCCAATCCGCTGACGCTGGCCGCCAGAAAATTCATGGGGATATCGTGTCAAATAATCCTTTGGAATACCTACCGCATCGACAAGCTTCAATAAACGCTCTTTCCTATTCTGAACTTTATACGTTCGCAACGGCTCGCTAATCAGCTCTTCTACCGTCATTCGTGGATTGAGCGAAGCATAGGGATCTTGAAAAATCATTTGAAAATCTTTGCGTTTAGCGCGCAATTGTTCTTTTGAATACTCCAGCACATTTTCACCTTCAAAATATACCGATCCTGACGTCGCCTCCATTAATCGTAGAAGCAAGCGCCCTGTAGTGGATTTTCCACAGCCAGATTCACCGACAATTCCTAGTGTCTCTCCCTTATAAACTGTAAAAGATAGATTTTCCACCGCACGAATGATTTCTTGTTTTTTATTTAAGAATGAACCGCCTAATGTAAAATGTTTCGTTAGACTTTCCACCCGTACAAGCTCTTGATTATTGGTTTTCATCTCCACCCTCCTCGTTAACTAGATGACACGCTACTTGATGTTCAGTTTGCTCTTTTTTTAAAGCAGGTTGAACGGATCGGCATTTATCCATTACAAAAGGACATCGATCTGCAAAGGCGCAGCCGCTTGACAGATGATGTAAATTGGGTGGCTGTCCCGGAATTGGCGTCAATCGTGTTTTATCTCCGAGTTTTGGAAGCGAGGCCAGCAGTCCTTGTGTGTACGGATGTTTAGGGTTTGAGAACAACTCCGCTACAGATGCCTTTTCTACGATCTTCCCTGCATACATAACCGCGACTTGATCACATATTTCCGCCACTACCCCTAAATCATGTGTAATGAGCATAATGCCTGCGCCCGTTTCATTTCGCAAATCCAGAATTAGCTCTAAAATTTGAGATTGGATCGTAACGTCCAGTGCTGTGGTCGGTTCATCTGCAATGAGAAGCTTCGGATTCCCAGCAAGTGCCATCGCAATAACTCCGCGTTGTCTCATTCCACCACTAAACTCATGGGGATATTGTGCAGCCCGAACCTCCGCAGAAGGAATTCCTACGCGCTTAATCATTTCAATAGCCTTGCTCCAAGCATTCTTTTTGGAAAATCCCTCATGTATCATAGGTACTTCCGCAATTTGATTGCCTACCGTATATACTGGATTCAGTGATGTCATAGGATCCTGCGCAATTAAGCTAATTTCCTTCCCTCTGATTTTCTGCATCTGCCGCTCCTGTAATTTAAGCAAATCTTGCCCCTCAAATAGAACTTCTCCGTTCACCTGTTCACTTTTCCTACTGCCGATCAAACGTAAAATTGATTGTGAAGTCATACTTTTTCCAGAACCTGATTCACCGACAATGCCTAAAATCTGCCCATGATCGATTGTAAAAGAGACATTATCAACCGCCCGCACCAATCCCCGATCTGTACGAAAAGAGGTAGTCAATGATTTCACTTCTAATAACGGTTTCTTCACTTCAGGCATAGTAGTTGACCTCCTTTTAACGTTCATTTTTCAAACGTGGATCCAGTGCGTCACGCAATCCATCTCCCATAATATTAAAGCTCAGTACAGCCAGCGTGATTGCTACACCAGGGAATATGGCAGTCCACCAAGAAATCTCCATCCAATCTTTCGCCTCACTCAACATAATGCCCCATGAAGGCGTGTCTGGTGAAACCCCTAATCCCAAGAAACTTAATGCTGCTTCGGCTAAAATAGCAAAAGCAAACGAAAGCGTAACCTGCACGATTAAAGGTGCTAACGAATTGGGCAGTATATGGCGAAGCATGATTTGAAAAGAGTTGACTCCCATTGATCGTGCAGCCTCAATATATAACGAATCACGAATACTGAGGACCGCGCCGCGAGCAATTCGAGCGAAAATCGGAGTATAGACAATACCGATTGCAATCATCAAATTCGTTAGGCTCGGTCCCAAGATCGCCATAATAACTAATGCCAGTAGAATATCCGGAAACGCGAACAACACATCCGTAATCCTCGATAGCACTTGGTCAATCTTCCCGCCAAAATAGCCTGCGACAATTCCGATAATCGTTCCAAAAAACAACGAAAAACCAACTGCTATCAATCCAACCTTCAATGAAATTTGTGTTCCATATAAGATTCGGCTGAAAATATCACGTCCGAACTGATCGGTTCCAAACCAATGTTGACCATTTGGCGAAGTAAGCGGACTGCTCGAATCCATGAAGTACGGATCATATGGCACAATCCATTTTGCAAACAGAGCCACAACCAGAATGAGGGCAATGAATAGAAAGCCAACGAACGCAAAGCGATTTTGCTTAAATCTTTTCCAAGTATCTTTCATACGTCATTCCACCTCATCCTAACTGTATCGAATTTTTGGATTGATTAAGGCATAAATGATATCCACTGCTAAATTAATCAATACAAATGCACTGGCAATAAATAGAATTGTTCCTTGCAGCAAACTGTAATCCCGATTGGAAATTGCCTGCAAAGCAAGTTGCCCAATACCCGGCAATGAAAAAATTTGCTCAATAATAATTGAACCACCCAGTAAATATCCTGCTTGGATACCCAGCACCGTCACGACAGGAACTAAGGCATTTCGCAATCCGTGTTTCCAGATAAGACGAGAATTCGTAACGCCTTTCGCTTTTGCCATTTTCATATACTCTTCGCCTAACACTTCAAGCATTGAAGAACGTGTCATCCGCATCGTGACGGCTCCCACAGAAGTCCCTAGTGCAATACCAGGCATAATCATCGTTTTGATGTTCGCCCAAACACCATCTGAAAGAGGGACAAATCCACTGGAAGGCAACCAACTTAAATGAAGCGATAAATATAAAATCATCAATGTACCAAGCCAAAAGTTCGGAACCGAAATACCGAACATTCCAAAAAAGCTAGCCCCATAATCAACAGGTGTATTTCGCTTCAATGCTGCAATCGTGCCCAGTGGAATCGCGATTAACAAAGCAAAAAGTATACTAATAAAACTGAGTTCCAGCGTAATGGGAAGACGTGTGAGAAGTATGTCGAAAACCGGTTCATTTGTCAGGGAAGAGATTCCCAAATCACCTTTTACTACATTCATGATCCAAAGACCATATTGGACGATGATCGATTGATCCAACCCATACTTTTGTCTAAGGATTTCTGCTTGCGCTTCATTGTAATTCGTACCGAGCATAGCCGTTACAGTATCTCCAGGCACCAATCGCACCATGAAAAAGGCCAAGACGGATATACCGAACAACACAGGAATTGCAATGAGCAAACGACGTAATATATATGTAAACAATTAGACACCTCCTAGTTTGAAAAGGGATGAGCAGGCTCATCCCTTTTCCGGTGATCAGCGATCAATCCATGTAGTTTCCAAAGACTTTGTAGTGACTGTAGGATTCACATCAAAACCATGTACACCATCCCGTATCGCCGATGCATGCTGATTTGCATATAAGAATATCATCGGTGCGTCATCTACGATAATGGATTGTGCCTTTTTATAGATGTCATATCGATCGTTCTGTTCAGCTGTCTCCCTGCCTTCTTCCAATAAACTGTCGACTTCAGGATTGGAGTAGGCTTGTTGGTTAAATACTTCATCCGTGTGGAAGATGTTGTATAGGAATTCATCGGGATCGACAAACCCTACCCAGCCGACTATGGACATCTCAAAATCTTTTTTCCCTAATGCGTCAAAGAAAATACTGTCTTCCTGTTGAAGTATTTCTACATCGATTCCAATTGGCTTCAACTGTTGCTTCACCACTTGTGCCGCATCCACTTGTGCTTTGTTTTGACCTACTTTCAAGGAAATGTCAAAACCATCTTTATAACCTGCTTCTTTTAATAATGTTTTCGCTTTTTCAATATCTGGTTTTGAGTAGTTATCTAACTTCGCATCTGCCCAATGACCTTCAGGAATCGGACCGCCTGCCAAGATCGTTGCTTGGCCAAACTTCACCGCCTTATTCATTGCCTCCCGATCAATGGCCGTTGCAATGGCTTGTCTTACAGCTTTTTCTTTTAAAGGACCCGCTGTCAAATTCAACCCAATATACTCCCAATATGTACCGGTCACGGGCTCAACCGATAGACCATCCGATTTTGAAAGCAACTGAATATCTTTCGGTGACAACTGTAAAATTACATCAATTTCATTATTACGGATTGCAGTCGTTCTAGACGTCTCGTCCGGTACGGCTTTCCAAGTAATCTGATCTAGATAAGGCAGTCCTTCTTTGAAATAGTCTTCAAATTTCTCCAGCACCATTTCCTGGTCCTTCTTCCAGTGGACCAATTGGAACGGACCACTGCCTGCATCCACATTATCCAAGCTGCCGCCATTTCCCTCGACAACTGATTGATTGACGATTGCATTCATCGGATACGCAAGAAACGTTAAAAATGGAGCTACTGGCTTTTTCAGATTAATAATTACAGTTTGCTCATTCGGTGTTTCGATGGTCTCTATATCTTCGAACTGCGGCGCACGGACAAGTTGTTCAACAATCCGTTCAATCGAATATTTCACATCCTCCGATGTCAGATCATCACCGTTATGGAATTTGACTCCGTCATGCAAGGTGAATGTGTAAACGGTGCCATCTTCAGAAATCTCATAATCCTTTACTAGATCCCCTTCAATTTCACCGTACGTGCCTTCTTTATATTTAAAAAGCGTGTTGTACATATTCTCGATGTAATGCATCGATTGAGCATTTGTTTCACTATGCGGATCTAATCCCTGTGCATCATTAAGATCCACAATCGACAACGTGCCACCTTCTACTGGCTCTCCGATGCTTTCTTTTTGACCTTCTGATTTCGGCGTGTCCTCTTTCTTCGGTGAAGACTCTTGATTACCTGAACATCCGGCAAGCATCAACAATAAAGCAACCCCAAGCAATCCTACGAACCTCTTCATTACATCCCACTCCTTTTCAAGTTGTCTAACTATTCCAAGTTTAATAGATGGCGTTTGCGAATAATATAGAATTTCTCCCAAAAGTAAGCGTTATCATCTTGGAAGATATTCTAATCATTATTCGCTCCTAGTCGTTTAAAATGAAATTCATACAATAAAAAAGGAGGAATAGACAATGCTGCTTGTTAAGAATGCACTCGTCTATAAAGGCTTTGGGACTCCATCCATAGAAACGATTGCCATTGTGGAGGGCAAGTTTGCAGAACCGTTTGAGGAATCGCAACTCGAAAATACTGTAATCGATGCAAAAGGAAAAGTGATTACACCAGGGCTCATCGACGTCCATACACATCTCGGCATCAATCAACAAGGCGTAGGCGAAGCCGGGCATGATTTCAATGAATCCAGTTCAGATACAACTCCTGAAGTGAACACAATCGATGCCATCACAATGAGGGACAGCGGTTTCGAAGACGCCCGCCGCGCTGGCGTTACAACAGTCCAAGTCATGCCGGGAAGTGCAAACATCATTGGCGGGGAAATGGTCGTCATCAAAACAGCCGGAACCGTCGTCGACAAATGCATTGTCAGAAACCCATCCGGACTCAAGGCAGCTATGGGAGAAAATCCAAAAGCGTATCATCGCCAAACAGTCCAGACGAGAATGGGCATCGCAGCCCGACTGCGCGAACAGTTCCTAAAGGCAGATTATTATGCTGCACAACGAAAGGCAGGAAAATGCCCTCCAAATCTTGGACTAGATCATATCGTAAAAGTATTACATCGTGAAATTCCTCTACGCGTCCATGCACACAGAGCTGACGACATCGCGACTGTTCTACGAATCCAAAAAGAATTCCAAATCGAAGTCTCAATTGAACATGGAACAGAAGGACATCTAGTCACAGACCTGCTGGCCGGTAGCAATATCCCGGTAGCAGTCGGTCCCACCATGTCCACCCGGCCAAAGTTTGAATTAGCCGAACAAACTTGGGAAACTGTGCGTGCACTTGATGAAGCAAACATTTCAATTTCACTAACAACAGATCATCCCGTCGTAGGTATCGAACATTTAATGACAAGTGCTATCCTTGCGATTAAAAATGGATTAACAGAAGAGAAGGCATTGCAGACGATCACCTTAAATGCAGCAAAACATTTAGGGATAGCGGATCAAGTGGGTTCGATTGAATGTGGAAAAGATGCGGATTTTGTTATCTGGAATGGAGATCCCTTTGATTTGAGGTCTATTGTGGAGAGGACTTATATTGGTGGAGAGTGTGTGTATGAAAAAGTATGAAGCTTCAGCATATTTTAGACATTTAATGTTGATCGTAACACAACAGAAATTTTAAACACACTCTCTATGCAGGAAGCGTGCTCATTTTTTCAATTTTCATATTATTTATAAAATTGGTCAAGCCGCGAAAGAACATACCAATGGTCAAATTAAGATTATTGAAGAAGTGACCGAAGACAATTATACTCTACAAATCATGTAATTTTGTATGTTTTTTCGGAAACAACGTAAGCCGTGTATTAAGTAAAATGACTTATTAAAACGAACAAGAATCTGCAGCTGAGAAGTCGTTTGCGGATTCTTGTTCGTTGATAATGTTCTAAATAAATAGTAATTGTTCAGGTATTGGTATCCTTCTATGATGAATAGGTGTCCCAACTTGCGAAAAGCACTCTAAACTGGGTGAAAACCATGTACCTTTGTTGGAAAACCCTAATATTCTCTTCCTAATTACAACGAAGTAACCTTCCGGGCCGTACTGTCCATCTCTTCTGCCACAATCCGGCTATCAGCAGTCAGATTGTCGATGATTTTGCTCATTTCCTGCAAGTTAGCGGACGTCTCTTCGTAAATTGCCGCAAAATTATTTGTGGAGTCTTCGATTTCCGTTGACTGCTCAATCATTTCAGTGGATGAGGATGAAAACTGGACCAGGCCTTCATCCAGATGCTCAAGTGTCGAAGCGATCTTTAGAATCTGATCGGATACCTGTTCCGTCGTCAGCGCATTTTGTTCAATCTTTTCACTGCTCTCCGTCATTTTTTGGAAAGCGATGCGATTGCTGTCGTTCAGCTCTGACAAGTTGGCTGTGATTTTTTCGGTTGTTTTATTCGTCACGTCTGCCAATTTCCTGATTTCGTCCGCGACGACTGCGAATCCTTTGCCTGCTTCCCCGGCCCGCGCGGCTTCTATTGACGCATTGAGCGCAAGCAGATTCGTCTGTTCTGTGATCCCTTTGATGATGGCGGCGAATTCATTCGTCTCGTTCAACTTATTGGATAACGAGAGGTAGGTCTCATGCAACTGGGCAATATTCTCCTTCAGCATTATCATATCAGCTGACAGGACGTCGATTTGCTCTTTGCCTTCCCCTGCCACTCCGTTCGCTTTGCCTGATTCCCTTTTCAATTCATTTGCTAAATTGAATAAAGAAGTCATGCCGTCTTTCATGGACACCGTATTTTGCGCAATGGTTGAAATCTGACCAGCCTGCGACTGACTGCCCTCCGCCATCTCCTCCACGACAGACGCCATATTGTCCTGTGACGTCATATTTTGCTGAATGCGCACATTCATTCCTGAAATATTTTCGATAATTTCCAATGAATTCTTTTCCAAAGCCGCTTTTTCGTTCTCCTGCCTTTTTGCATCGTCCGCGAACTCCTGCGTAAAAGCTGCAACCTGTCTGAATTGCCCGGTCGTCAGCCGCATAATAGTGATGAACATGAACCCAAGCAGCAAGTACAGTAAAAAAGCATAGCTGAACAGTTCCACAACCATTTTGTCAGCGCTTGTCATCCGGTTGACGATCAGCAAGATCAGGCCATACGCATAACCGAAAAGAAACGGCTGCAGCTTCAACTGAACTGCTGAGAAGATAGCAAGGAAAATGCTGATGATAACCGCTTTCATGCCCCCGTCGAATAAAATAGTTCCAATTAAAGCAAACGTAAACACATTGAAAATAGCCGTGTAAGCATACCATTTCGGCTTATTGAATAACTTGGAAAACAGAAAATAAAATCCAACCACGCCTAAAAAATCAAGACTGTATAAAATAACAGTTCCTGTGTCATTAAACGCAATAGCCTGCATAACCGCAACAAACAGAGTGATGCCCATCGTAATCGCCATTACTTTGTTCTTTTTCAAAGTATCTTTTAATACTAACTCCTCAATTGACTGCATGATGCGCCCCCTTAAACTTCATTTCATATTCCTATATCGGTATAATTTATAAATTCTCAAGACATGGGTAATATGAAATGCAATTCTGTCAAATCATTAGAAGAAATGGGAGGTCATAAAGTCGCAGTATAAGATTTAGTAACCGGGCCTTTCCCATGTTATACTAGTAATAACTGCAGAAAAAAGGAGTCTTTCTTTATGTCATATGAGTTATTTTTATTTGATTTGGACGATACGCTGTTTGATTTTGGTGAGACGGAGAAGCATGCGCTCGGCAATACATTTACCTCTTTCGGTCTGCCGGACGGCTTGGCAAAGTACCGCGCCAGCTACCATGCCATCAGCTCGGTCATTTGGGATGATCTTGAACAAGGACGCATAACGCTTGAGGAGTTGAAAGTAGAACGTTTCCGGCGGTTATTCGAGCAGCATGATCTGACTATGGACGCACAGGATTTCGGGGATCTATATATTGAAAACTTGGGACGCGAATCACATGTCATCGACGGCGTACCGGAAATGCTTGCAGGACTGGCAGAGTACCGGTTGGCTATTTTAACGAACGGCTTCACACTCGCCCAGCTCGCCCGCATCGCCGGCTCCCCGCTGCATAATACATTCGAGGCCATCATCTGCTCCGAAGAAACAGGCTTCAAGAAACCGCAGCCTGAAATCTTCGACTATACATTTAAAAAGCTCGGCATCACGGACCCTTCCCGCGTACTGATGATCGGCGATTCGCTGACATCAGACATACAGGGAGGCATCAATGCCGGCATTGATACTTGCTGGTTTAACCCGGACGGCCGCGTGAACAACACGGCCGTCCAACCGACTTATGAGATTCATTCATGGAAAGAATTCAGTTTTTTACGCAAAGCGGCAGAAAGTTACTGATTGAGGAATGAGATAGAAGGAGCATACGTGATTTAGCTGCCCTCTTAGTTGAAAGGCAGCCATTTTGCTGTTGATTAAGTTTGTCGCTTATAACAGCTAAACATTGTATACAATTCCAAATCGTGTCTGAATTGTTTTGCATGCCTTTTCACAGGCCCATCAAAATCCACGCCACACGACCGGTCACGACTATCAGGAACAAGAATATTACAATGAATAGACTTTTAAGAATTATAGCCAATAAAGAATCGTCATAGGTTCGCATGGATTTGCACAAAGAAATACATACGATAACCGAGAGAACAAATGAAAGGATGACAAGCACCAGCGGGATAAATAAATGAATAAATGGATTGTAGAGATGTTCTACATTTTCCAGTTGAAGTAAGCCTCGAAACATGTCTTCCTCAAGCCCGCAGATATCTTTGCCTTTAATAGGCTCCAATAGTTTATCCGCAACCAACAATAGCAGGCTTACCAAACCCAATCCTGCTGTTGTCAAAATCAAATCAACATGGTCTGTCCTTTTTTCCAAGTCGCTCTCCTCTTTTCTTTCAGTTCATCAAATATATGTACTGTGAAGAGGAAGTAGGACTAGTTAGGTTAGGATCTTTTAGAGATTCATTTAGGTGTGAAGATTTATTTTTTTATTAATCTTTAATTGTGCGGGGAACCGGCAGCTTTAATCACGCATGAAAATCAACCGTGGTCAAAATTCAGGGTTGGGATGCAATACGCTTACTCAATAATAAGACACCGCTTCAAAAACGATACAGGGCGTTTTGAAGCAGTGTTTTCACATCTAAACCTTCCCCAATTCATCCACAAAAGCAGGTTTTCCTCGATAACTGTTCCGAAGCTCTTCCACAATCTCCTGCTGCAGCTGTTTTTCCACAAGCTTGCCGTAGCGCCAGATTAAAAACGGTGCCTGTGCGCAAAACAAACGTGAAAATTTACTTATTCACGTTTGTTTAAACTTTCATGAATGTTTAAATAAACATGATTGTTTCGTGCACAGGCACTTTACAAAAACTTCCCCAATTCATTCATAAACGCCGGTTTCCTCGCAAATCTGTTTCTCAGCTCATCCACAACTGCCAGCTCCATCTGTTTTCCCGCAAGCTTGCCATAACGCCGAATAATTCCGCACACATGCTGATAACCTTTGCGATTCGATGAACGGTTCGCAATCCCGTGTATGTATTCCTTATAAATCTTCAAAATTTCATACTCATGCAGCCCGATCAAATCCTTTGCATAGGTTTCGACTGCCTCCGGATTCTCCCTCACAAATTCCAACAGTTCAGCCGTGTCATGTTCTTCTTCAATCAGCTGCCTGTACAAACCCTTCGCTCTCCAGTTTCCCTTTGCTTTCAACTCTTGCTTTAATTGTTCGTAAGATTGTTTCGAATCAACAGACAGCATCTTTAATTCCTGATAGAAATCAAAATCACCGTCAAGGAATAATTCCTTCGCCAAAACAGCTTGTTCCTCCCGCAGAGTAAGCCCCTTATAACCGGCATACCGAAACTTCTTCCATTTCGTCACTAGTCCTGCAAATTCCTGATCAGCCTGCTCACCTGCAGCTGCCAGCTGAATAGCGCGGCGGTATTCTTCATTTTCCAGATATTTCTCAATCAACAGTTCCCTAAATAATGAAATATAGTGATACTCCTCTAAAAATTGTACCACCTCATTCGCACTGCCATTCCGTTCAATGATTTCATACAATAGCCTGTGCAATCCTTCATAATAGTAACGCAAAGAACGGTCAGAATCCGTCTCCTCAATTAAAGTCCGAATCTTATCCTGCAGCGCTTCCCTGTACTCTTTGTCATCCGTAAAATGAATGCCGATTCTCAGCAAAGCACCCCGGTACTCCTCCCAATCTTTATACACGGGATGATCGCATTGCAGCAATAGTTTATCAAACAGCATCTGACGCTGCGCCGAACCCGCCTCCAATGCTTCTACCACAATTTTCTCAATCAACTCCGCCACTTCATCAGCCAGCATACCGATATCTCCGTCTGAATCATCCGCGTACTGAAATGCCTTCACCGCTTCATTCAGCAGCAGAAAAGCCAGATCGAGCGCCAGAACTTCATCCGTACACTCCCCCACTTCCACTAGACATTCATCCAGTTCCCTGACAAACCGACTCGTCTCTCCATACTCAATAAATCCTCTGCGCCCTTGATTCTTATGCACAATCAAATGAATCCACTCAGCAAAACGCTGACGTTCCTGCGCAGCATCCACTTTTGAATATTTAATTAAAATACGATTCTTCACATGGTCATCTTGACGGGCGAGGTCCTCAATCAATTCGATCAGCTGATTTTTCGTTAATTGATCCAGTACGTCTGCCAGCGCTTCCTGCTTCTCTTTATTCGGATCAGCGCTGTCGAACAGATCAGCCAGTTCAAAATACACCGCCGCTTCATGTTTACAGACCCGTCCATATGTATACGGGCAATCACAGTACGAAGAAAGTATCTCACCGTCCGCATCCAGCGTGACGATTACTTCATACAAGTCGCTTCCGGAGACACGAAATCGGTATTCACCATCAATGCAATCCGTCTGCTCAGCCAGATCTTCCATATAGTATCCATGCCCTCTATCTAAAATCGTGTCATTGATATGCTGCTCAAAGTTTTCCAGATTCATCAGCTCACCCCTATGCGTAATTAATTCCAACTTACCATAGGTGAATCACTTTTTCATTATGTATTCCTTTAATCAAAGGTGCCTGTGCAAAAAACAAACGTGAAAGTTCGATTTTTCATGTTTGTTTGAACTTTCTTGAATGTTTAAACAAACATGATTGTGACTGACTAATTGTGTGTAGACCTGGTACCTTTCGTAATGATTACCAATATTATTGTGAACTACACATGGAGAAAGCAAGAAAACTTACATCCTCCTTTTACATCAGCCCTAAAGATTAGGAGTAAATAGAGCCGTCAATCGTGATAATTTGTATGGTGACAAGCATTCGAAACTAACACGATTGTTCCATGCATTGGCACTCAACACGAGACTTGTTTTTCCAGACCATTGCTAGTACTATTCTAATTAAGGGAGGTGATTAAATTGGAACAAGAAACAATCCTGAAAGAAATTTTACATGCTATTCAGCTTCACGGTGAACGTACAGATCAGAAGTTAGAAGAAATGGAACAGAAGTTCGATTCTCGTTTCGAACAAATCGATCAGCGATTCGAACAAATTGATCGACGTTTTGAACAAATGGATCAGCGTTTTGATCGATTGGAAATAAAAGTTGACGGTATCCGCTTAGACTTGTCAGACACCCAGAGAACCAGTAACTTCACCCTCAGCAAATTGGCTGCCCACGACGAAAAGCTTCTGAAACTTTCACAAGAAAATGATATACAATGAATTCCTTTCCGCGAATTTTCTCTATGTTAAACACTATCTGCCGCACTCAAAAGCAGCAGCGCGGCAGATGTAAAATAGGTGTTTGCTGCCGTCTACACAACAAGCGAGCGGCCATCCACCTCGATTACGGTCTGTTGATGCAATAAATTCACTTAGATTTCCAAGTAATTTATTGTGCAAGGGTCTGGTGTCCTATTTCCAAAACGTTTTCAATTTATGATTTAATGTATAAGTTTTTATCATCTTCACTCGCTTTACCAATAGTAAAAGACGTGTTTAAGGTTTTTGCTAACTGAGCTAATGTATCTGTTTTCGGACTTGTCAAACCCGCCTCAATTCTTCCGATTGTTGATTTGGGTAATCTGGCTAAATCCGCTAATTCCTGTTGTGAAAGGTTTCTTTTTTTCCTTTCCCTTCTCAACTGTACTGCTATCTGTCCTTCTTTCCTCGTCTTTATAGCATGATCTTCTCCAACCACGTCAGAAAATCTTTTATAAAAGTCATCCATGAATAAAACCTCCTTAGTATAAACTTGGATCTATGGCACAATACTCTTCATAACATTTTTCAGCGGGCACAATGTCAGCAGACTTTATTGCTCCATTATAGTCTTTATTAAAGTAATGAAGCAAAATCACTTGTGAAAAGTTATGAATAGCGTATATAATGCGATGGTTGCCAGTAGCGCCTCCTTGAAAACCCCATCTGTATAAATCCGACCGCCCACTATTCTTCTCAATAATTTTGAACACTTGTTCACCCGGTGGAATTGTGTAATCAGGGTGAGGTTCCTGACTGATAACTTCATGTTGTCTTGCGTAGGTTGTCAAAGCTTTTAACCACGGTCCTGGTTTTCCTACTCTTTTTTCTTGTTCTGCTTCTTTAAGCAATAAATCTTCGAATTTCTGTACATTTCCAACAGAGATAACTTTATATAACGGAAGTTTAGTCATATTGATTTCCTCTTCATTATAGTATTCCCTTTATAGTAGCATGTATGCTATCAATATGTAGTTTTTAATTACAGTTTTTTGCAGGTTAAATTGTGTTTGTACCTTGTATGAGGTTCTGGCGCCTTCGCTTTATTTCTAAGAAATATAGCTGTGCACAAAACAAACACGAAAGTTCACTTATTCACGTTTGCTTGAACTTTTGTGAATGTGTAAGCAAATACGTTTGTTTCACGCACAGGCACGCCAAAATCAAAGATTTCTAAAACGACAGCGGAGATTAATGAAAAGTTGGATAAGCTGAGCGTATTGCTTTGTGCTGAAAAGAAAACAGTTTGCCAACTAATCTTTTTTAATATATTTCAGCAAGTGCCAACAGTCGTTGTTGATACTGCTACTTATCAAATTGTGATCTCTGAAGCGCATCGCAGAGTTTTAGCTGTGATCCGACAGCAGACCGGATTATCTGTTAGTCAGTTGGTGACTTATTGTTTTGAGAAAGATTTATGATTTTGATCAGTGTATTGTGTGAGAATTGTGTGGGGACCAGGTACATTTGTTCCAAATTACTCATTTCATCCCCCACTATTCCTGGGCAATTATGCACCTGTTTCAATACTCTAATTATACACTAAAACACTATAATACTTTCATTGTATTGGAAGATTTGAGATATTTTTAAAGTGTCTTGGCTTTAAGAGAGTGATAGAAATGAATATATAAAAAAGTACTCTGCGCAATTTCTTGGCTCGAGTACTTTATAACTTTTCATCTGATTAGTGTACAGCTATCTATAAAACACTTATCGTGCAACAGTTCCGCCACCCCAAAGATTTCGGCCCCCTGTATGCCCGGTCATTCCATGTTCTTCTTCATTAACAAGCTGCATTCGGCCAGGCTCTTCATGATGATGCCAGTCGTAACCTTCCGGAGTCACGGAAGACTTGAGATTTTCCACCTCATTGGCATCAAACCCCAGATCAACTGCCAGAGAAGGATCGTTTTGAATCGCCTCATATAGTGACATGTTGGCAATACCGATATGAACAGTATCTGAATGATGGAGAGTATCTTCTGGTAACTGCATGTCGAAAGCCGAATCAAATACAGGGAAGACGCCTTCATAGGAGCCGTTTTCGTAATCTACGGTATTCGTCGCAAACGGCACTCCTGTTACTTCATGGCTGCCTCCGTCAAGCGCCATATTACGCGTCTCTAATTCAGCGGCTTCTGCTACATCTGTATCCAACACACCTGCAAAATCAAGCACACCAACGCCAGTTGCCATAACAGCCGTCACTTTTCCCACATTTTTTAAACCATCCACCCACTGTTCGCGGTCTTGACGCATGACTCCTGTTACGGTCTGTCCAATACTCTTACCAGTGAATACTACGCCTCCTACCATGCCTTTCGCAGTACTGGATGCAGCTGATTTCACATCATCCCAGCCTTCTGCAAGCTTGTCCTCGTCCTTTTTCACGGCACCATACGCACCAGTTACCGCGCCATCCGCAAAGTGTGCCGTGTTTTTAATAACAGTTTGAGAGGAATGAACAACTGTATCTCCTACCTCTTTTATGTATTTACCCGTCTCAGGAAACTTTTTACCAACTGCGGTTCCTGTTAAATGAACCTCGGTTTTCACAATGCCTCCGCCCATCGTATTCACTCCTGAAGCAATCTTTCAAAAAACTCTCATCTCACCCACTCCTATATCTCATGTCATAGTTACCATTCAATTCTTATGAACTAGTATAACATTCAAAAGTGATAGTAAGTACCTAATATTTTCACATTGTATCCTTTTCGCCCCCTCCCTTCAATATTACCTTTTATTGCCTGTGCACAAAACTAACATGAAAGTTCACTTATTCACGTTTGTTTGAACTTACGTGAATGTTTAAACAGACACGATTGTTTTGTGCACAGGCACGCAAATTCGTTTTCCCAATTATTCAATGGATATTAGATAAGGAGAATAAAAAAGCAACTGTGCGACGGGACTTCCGTTCGCACAGTCGCTTTTCTTCTTTAAATGGACTTTTTCAGCGGCCTCGCTAAAGCAGGTGGTTGTTTAAGTTTGCTATACCAGTGTGTCAGTTTCTCACCTACGTATTACGGCGGCCATAAAACGGTAAATGAATCAAATAATTGCTCCGTATCTAAATGTTATACCGTCAATAGAGTCAAAGTTTATAATTAAGAAGAAAAGAAATTGAGCTTCTGATTACTTCAAATAGAGAAAAATACTGCCAATCGGGGAATGTCTGCAAATTTGTTAGACAGGGCATATTAGTCAATTGTCTATAAAATAAGAGAGCTTAGACACTAGGAACTGTTTTGGAAATCAGCAGTTGAATTTCCTTCGCGGTTGATTGCTACGGGAACAACCGTTTGTTTTCCCGCTTCTATTAAGACCTCTAAACCGACAGCTGCGATTAGTGAAAAGTTGAATAAGATGAGCACCTTGCTTTGTCTAAAAAAGAGAACAATTTGCCAACTAACCATTTTCATATATTCCAGCTATCGCTTGAAAGAAGAGGCAAGAAGGTGACCACCAAAATATAGTTAATCAACAGGCATGTTAAAATAGTTATCATTTAACCAAAAATAACGATAGCTGTGGCACAAACATAATTACAAATAACGCCATAATCAAGATAATAATAAACGGTAAAACTCCTTTTATTACTTCCATAATTGGCATCTTACTAATTCCCGCAGCTACATATAAATTTAATCCAAATGGTGGCGTTATCATACCGATCGCAAGATTAACTATCATAATAACTCCAAAATGAACAGGGTCAATTCCAAGTTCCATGGTAATTGGTAAAAAGAGTGGTGTAAATATTAATACTGCCGCACTTGCGTCGAGAAACATTCCAGCAATTAGCAAGATGACCGTTACCATTAATAGAAACATTAATTGAGTATCCGCAAATCCAAGTATTACAGAAGCAAGTTTTGCTGGTATTTGCTGATAGGTTAAGTACCAACTAAAAATATTTGCTGAAGCTATAATTAGCATGATCATTGCAGAAGTAACTACAGATTTTATTGTAATTTGAATTAGATTTTTTAAATTTAATTCTTTATATATAAATGCACCAATTAACATACTATACACGATAGCAACGCCTGCAGCTTCTGTCGGTGTAAATATCCCAGTATATATACCACCCAGAATAATAATTGGCAGTACAAGTCCCCAAACTGCCTTTCTAAATGAATGCCACAACTCCACGAAACTCACTGTTTCTTCTGATTTAATACCTGCTCTTTTAGCAACAATATAACTTGCAATCATCAAAACTATTCCAATAAAAATACCTGGAATTATTCCCGCTATAAATAAATCACTAATGGAAACTTCTGCGGCTCCGCCATAGACTAACAGTGTAATACTAGGTGGAATAATGATTCCGAGAGTACCTGCAGCCGACATTAGACCTAAGGTAAATCTTTTTGGATACTGGGCCTCATTTAAGGAAGGAATCATTATACCGCCAATTGCTGCCACAGTTGCTGGACTAGAACCAGATATTGCGGCGAAAATCATCGATGACATAACTCCCGCAATTGGTAAACCACCAGTAATCCTTCCTACTAATCTCTTTGCAAAATCAATTAACCTCTTTGAAATTCCTCCTGCTAGCATTAAATCACCAGCGTAGATAAAGAAAGGAATTGCCATTAATGAAAAGGAATCTACACCAGCGAACAAAGTTCTTGCAAAAACATCAATGGATATTCCATTTTGCACCAATGCATAAAAACCGGATAAACCAATAGACACGGCAATAGGGGCTCCAATTAATAGAAGTACTGCAAGAAAAATAATAATCATTTATCAGCCCCTCCCCCTTCTAGTGGTACGTTCAGTCTATTATCCGTTTTAAGATCTTTAATATCGTCAATTAATATTTGTAAAAACCGATAAAACATCAATGCTCCACCTACTGGCACAGCTAAGTAAGGAACCGCCATAGAAATTCCTAAGGATGGAGTTACGTTACCATAATCCAGTACATTTAATACGACGAGTGTCCCTGACCAAATAAGAATAATGCAAAAGGCGAGACCAGCTAAATTAGCCAAGATAAAAAAGAGCTTTTTTAACTTCGTTGGTAGGATAACTACAATTGCATCCACAGTTGCATGTCCTTTTTCTCTAACGGCGATACTGCTGCCTATAAAAATACACCAAATAATTAAATACCTTGCTGCTTCTTCTGACCAAAATAAGGATTCATTAAATACATATCTCAGCACTACCTGAATAAATATCAGTAATGATGAGCCAAGCATGGTCGAAACTGCTAAGTATTCTTCTATGCGGTTTAAAAACTTGTTTAACTTCCCCATAGTACCCCCCCACGAGATATTAAAGTTAGGGCGAATTTATCGCCCCATATTTTTATATAATGACTACTGTTTCATTGCAGCTTCAAGGAGCTCTTCACTTCCTTCTATTTTTGCAAATACGTCATAAGCTTCTTCCATTGCAACTCTGAATGCTTGTTTTTGTTCTGTTGTTAGCTCCGTAATTTCGATTCCTGATTCTTTTAATGTTTTCATGTATCCTTCCTCATCTGCAATTGAATCCTTCCACTGCCACTCAGTTACTTCTTTAGCCACTTCATCTACATCAGATTTTAAATTATCCGGAAGATCTTGATAAAACTTATCGCTAATTGTTAGAACATAGCCCATATACCCATGCTCACTTAAAGTAATATAATCTTGAACTTCATAAAATCTTTTACTAATTACATTTGATAATGGATTTTCTTGACCGTCTGCTGTCCCCGTTTGTAATGCTGTATAAAGTTCCGCAAAGTCAATGGAAACACCTGAAGCATTTACGGCCTTGAATTGAGTGATGAGCAATGGACTCTGCGATGTTCTAATCTTCAAACCACTCATGTCCTTTGGTGTTTCAATTGGACGCACCGAATTTGTTAAATGTTTAAAACCACCATCCCAAAATCCTAGCACATGTAATCCTTGAGATTTTAACTTTTCCCCCAACATTGAACCTAGTTCACCATTGGTCGCTTCATATGCATGATCCCGATCTTCAAACAAGTATGGTAAATCAAATACCTCATACTCTTTGGAAAAAGACGGAAGAACTCCTGTAAATGGAGCATTCATTTGTATTGCACCTGATTGCATTTGCTCTAGTATCTCCCGATCACTACCTAACTGCGAATCTGGAAAGACTTCTACAGTAATTTGACCGTCTGTTCGCTCTTCAATTAATTCCTTGAACTTTTCTGCAGCCTTTCCTTTTGCTGTAGTAGGATTTACGACGTGGGCAAACTTTATTACATACTTTTCATTCGTTTCTCCACTAACCTTTTGATCTTTATCACTGCAGCCCGCAATAAACAATAAGAGTACTAGACTAATGACCAAATGAGATATTAATTTCCCTTTCAAGATAAATCCCCCTTTTTTTGCATTCGCGTATGATTTTTTATGCCTAGCCGCCTAGCCAATAAAATACCTATAACTTTTCTGTTCATACTAACAGCTACTTTAGTAAGCTAGTTGTTATTCGAAAGGAATCTACTAAATGTATTACCTGTTTCGTTTGTTCATATAATAAGTTTTCTGCTTGATCCATACATTCTCCAAGAGATAATGGTTTGTTAACGATTGAAAAACAACCTGAAAATCTCTGTCTTAATATTTCCAAATTCCCGGCAAGGCTACCTGATATTAAAATAGCGGGTACCTTGTGTTTATCTGCAAGTGACGCAATATAACCAGGTGCCTTACCGTACAAAGTCTGCTCATCACTTTGTCCCTCGCCCGTGATTACTAAGTCTGCCTGCTGAATTGCTTCTTCTAAATTTATTGCATCTGCGATTAACTCTGCACCAGAAACGAGATGTGCACCTATTGCAAGCAGTGCAAAACCAACTCCGCCAGCAGCACCAGCTCCTGGCACATCTTTTAGCTTTTTATCTATTGTCGATTCGATAATATTTCCAAAGTTATATAATGATTGGTCATATTTCTGTACTTGTTCCTTTGAAGCTCCTTTTTGTGGTCCGTAAACTTCACTCGCACCACGTTTTCCACAAAGTGGATTATCCACATCACATGCCACTTTGATTGTAACTTCTGCCAACCTTGGATCCACCCCAGCAAATATAACCTTCCTAATATTCTGTAGACTTATGCCATACGGACCAACCTCGACTCCATCTTCATTCCATGCCTTCATTCCTAAAGCTAGGAACATGCCAAGTCCTCCATCATTCGTTGCACTACCACCAAGTCCTATTACAAATGATGTACAGCCCCTGTCTAAGGCGGCAAGAATAACCTCACCTAAACCAAAAGAAGTTGTAAAATCGGGATTTCTTTCATCGATAGGAACTTGCATTAGTCCAGCAATATTTGCATACTCAATAATTGCAGTTTTTGAATTAACGATTGCGTAGTTTGTGTTTATTCTCTCTCCTAAAGGACCTGTACATTCCAATGAAATCATTTCGCCTTTAGTCGATGCCATCAATGCATCAATCGTACCCTCCCCTCCATCCGCCATAGGATTCATAGTAACGGTATGTTTTACATTAACATCCAATATGGCTTTTTTCATTATTTCAGATGCTTGTATAGAGTCTAAACTTCCTTTAAATGAGTCTGGTGCAATCACGATATTCATATATTGCTCCTTTTTTACGTATTGCATTAATTAAACAAAGGGTTGGTAGCGCTTACAAATAATAAAAAGCTGAGTGCGAAAGTAATCAGTTAGTTGACAAACTGACAGCGTCTCAGCTTAGCTTAGCACGAGAGGCTTCCCCCTATACCCAAAGCGAAGGAAGGAATTCACTTTATCAATTGATAAACTACCTATTCGTATGTACGCTAAGGAAATATGAATAAGCAGAAAAGAGAATAGAAAGTACTATTCTCTTGCATACACAACCATTATACATATTCTACATAACGATTCTTTATTAAAGAAAGTACATCATCTCCGGGCTGATCCCAAAGTGCTTGATTCATTATTTCCACTTCAATCGGCCCATAATACCCTGCCTGTTCAACTGCTTGTCTGATGCGGCGGATTTCAATTACTCCGTCTCCCATCATATGACGGGCTTTAAACGTATCTGTAATTGGTACAGCCCAGTCCGAAACATGAAATCCTAAAATGCGGCCTTTTGCACGGGATATTTGATTATATAAATCTGGATCCCACCATACATGAAATACATCTACGACAACACCAACCTGATCCGCATTGTATTTTTCAGCCATTGTATTCGCTTGATCTAGTGTCACGACAACGGAACGGTCGGCAGCATACATTGGATGAAGCGGTTCGATGCCTAATTTAATACCGTAGGATTGCGCAAATGGAACCAGCTGTTCAATTCCTTCTTCCACCCATTTACGGGACGTGTCAATGTCGCGATCAGGCGCTGGTCCACAAACCAATACCAAGACGTCTGTTCCTAATTCAGCTGCTTCCTCTACAGCTCGGCGATTATCGTCTAAATTCTTTTGTCGCAATTCCGCTGTAGCAGCAGGGAACATACCGCCACGGCATAAACTAGAAAGCTTCACTCCTGAATCTGTGATGATTTTTTTACTTTCAGCAAGACCGATTTCTTCAATTTTATGACGCCATAATGATATCCACGGTATTTCTGCCTTCACACAACCAGCAACAGCTTCTTTTAAACTCCAATTTTCTGTAGTTATCTGATTTAAGCTAAGATTTTTTAGCAATGGACTAGCTTCAGTCATTTTTTAACCCCCATCATTTACTTCATCTGTAAACAGACATCCATGTGGAAGAAACTTCCACATGGAATCCATTTAATACTCAATAAATCCCTGCTTGTGCTAAGACAGTTTTCATTCGGTCTACGGCAAGATCTGGATTGACTAACAGCCCTGCCTCATCAGCCATGACAAATAGTTCTGATAAGTGGATGATCGAGCGATGCCCTTCTGCTCCACCAACCATGCGAAAATGAGATTGATGACCATTTAAATAAGCCATAAATACAACACCTGTTTTATAGGCATACGTTGGCGCTTCGAAAATATGGCGAGCCAGCGGCACCGTTTTGTCGAGGATAGAATGATAGCTTTCAAGGTCATTCGCATCTAATGCATGCATAGCTGCAGCTGCGGCAGGTGCTATTGCATCAAATATTCCAAGTAGTGCATGACTATGCCCCTGATCATCCCCCTTTATCAGTTCGGGATAGTTGAAGTCATCACCAGTATACATTTTAACGCTTTCAGGTAGCAGGCGTCTCATTTCGATTTCCCGCCGATCATCAAGCAATGAAATTTTTATGCCATCAATTTTAGATTCGTTTTCTTTGATGACACGTAAGCAAACTTCCATTGCCTTATCGATATCTTCATGCCCCCAGTAGCCTTTTAACGCCGGATCAAACATATCACCAAGCCAGTGTAAAATAACGGGACGGGAAACTTTGTTTAAAATATTCCCGTAAACCATTTCATAATCCTCTGATTTTTTAGCACATGCTGCTAATGCGCGGCTTGCCATTAAAATAATTTTCCCGCCCTCATTCTCAACAAATGCACATTGCTCTTCATAAGCAGCTTCTACTTCTTCTAGCGACAGTGCTGCGCTTGGTAGTAAATGATCGGTACCCGCACCACAGGCAATCAGCCCATTGACAGACTTAGCCTCTTTAATGGAGCGACTAATTAACTCCTGCGCATGATTCCAGTTCAATCCCATGCCACGCTGAGCTGTATCCATTGCTTCTGCTACTCCCAATCCATGTGCCCATAAATGATGACGATACTGCATGGTCGCATCCCAATCTATTTGACTATTATTAATCGGATCTGTAGCCGCAAATGGATTAGCAACCACATGTGCCGCTGAATACACAATCCTTTTTTTGAATTTCCCCCCTTGAGTTCCGAAGGAAACAGCTTCTTGTGGCGTGTAAATATATAGCTCTCCGCCTTTTTTCGGCAGTTTTAAAGATTTAACCAACTCGAATCCCCCCTTACACCTTCAATGCGACCTTTAACTCGGGTACATCCACCCAGCGTTTTTCTTTCCAGGATTGTAGTGCCAGCTCAGACAGTTGTGTTCCTTTTGCCCCCTCAAGTAAATCTAAATCATAAGGTTCATCAGCTACTACATGTTTTAAGAACATTTCCCATTGCACTTTAAACGCATTATCAAAGTATTCATTTTCAGGTACTTCCTGCCATTGTGATTCAAAATCAAATGGATTAGCAATATCAGGGTTCCACGTTGCTCTAGGAGTGTTTGCACGATGTTGTACCTTGCAATCTCGTAAGCCAGCAACTGCACTTCCTTCTGTACCATCCACTGTAATCGTTAAAAGATCATCACGATTTACGCGGACAGCCCATGAAGAGTTCGCTTGAACAATAATTCCATTCTCCAGTTCAAATGTACCGTACGCAGCATCATCTGCTGTAGCTTGATATGTTTCACCGTTTTCATCTACTCGTTCTTTAATATGAGTCGCCCCTATGCAAGACACAGATTTAATCTGCCCAAATAAATGATGGATAACATAACGCCAATGTGCGAACATATCTACAATAATTCCGCCGCCATCTTCTTTACGGTAGTTCCACGATGGACGTTGACCTTCCTGCAAATCCCCTTCAAATACCCAATATCCAAATTCCATTCGGACACTTAATATTTCCCCAAAGAAGCCTGAATCAATTAGTTGCTGTAATTTTAAAAGACCTGGTAAGTATAATTTATCCTGTACAACTCCATTTTTCACTCCAGCTGCTTTCGCAAGGCTAGCTAGTTCTAGCGACTCTTCTAAACTTGTTGCAGTTGGTTTTTCACAATAGATATGTTTTCCTGCTTCTATTGCCTGACGAATTCCTTCGGCTCTCCTGACAGTTGTTTGAGAGTCAAAGTAAATTTGGTTATAGTCATCTGCCAATACTTCCTCCAGATTCGTGCTCCAGCGTGATAAATTATGTGTTTTCACTAACTCTTGTAATCGATCCGCGCGTCTACCAACCAGTATCGGGTCTGGCATAATAATATCCCCATTTGAAAGCTTAATTCCACCCTGCTCGCGCATCGCAACAATAGAGCGGATTAAGTGTTGATTTGTTCCCATACGTCCTGTTACACCGTTCATAATAATACCAACGTTTTGTATAGCCATAACTATTACCTCCTGAGTTGTTTTGTATTTCTTAACCTAATAGTAACCCGCTTGTACTCAGGAGTCTTAGTAATGGTGGATTATTATTCCCAATTTCAGAAACTATTTTAATTTTCAATTTTATCTAGTTATGAATTACATCCACTTCACTGTTAGAAATTTGAAAGGCAATTCGAAAGTTATTTGGCGAGAAGTTTGTAAAACTTTTAAATAACCTATAAAAGGTAGATAGTGATTCAAATCCAATTTCAAAGCAGATAGAGGCAATATCATTATTTGTTTCAATCAATAATTTTTTAGCAACTTCCACCCTAACCATGCTTAAATATTGCATTGGTGTAATCTCATACTCTTCTTTAAAAATAGAATTCATATGCCGCGCACTTAACCCAATCCTTGTAGCAATATTACTAGGGTTGATTACTTCATAATAATGGGTATCTATATATTTACGTAATCGTTCTGCTCGTAGGACATTCGCATCTTTTATTTTCGATTCTTTCTTTGACCTTAGTAGAATGAGCAATAATTCAGAGAGAAATATTTTCATGGCTAACCAGTTAATCGGTTGGCTTTGCGATTGCTCATAAAGCATTTTCCTAAGTAGTTGTTTTATTTCTCCAGCTTCAATCAGATTTAATTGAATCAGTTTAGTTTCATTAAAGTTAAATTCATCTATTATCTTTTGAAACTCTGAGTCAAGCTTGTCTAAATCAAATTCAAGAATGAGTACTGTTAGCTTGGACTTTGCCAAAATCGAATGGTCGGAATAAGGAGTTATAAACGCCAAATTATCCTGGGTAAACTCCTGATTTTCATCTCCAAATTTAATTTCACCTTTATTTTCTAACACGTACAGAATCTGATAAACTTGATGATGATGACTTAACACCAGATTTTTTTCTGTATGTTTATTTTCTCTTAAATGAATTCCATGTAACATTAAGTTACTGTCCAATTTATTCAAAGCCTAATCCTCCCTCTATAAATGTTGATGTACCAAAGATTTGATCTGTTGTCAGGGTCCCAAAAAAATACTTTCGACATGCTGATAAATAATGATAATATAGTATTTGAATATTCAGATATTACTAAGTGCGCTACGAGGTCATCGCCGGATAATACTGGTTTCGATGATGCTACAATATACGTTGTACTATAGATCTCCGCATAGCTTATGATGACGTATCCTCCCATGTCTCTTGGCGTCGAGGCGCCCACATTCCTTCGTTCGATCTAGTCATAAGGCGGAGGCTGGCGAAGCTCCTTTGGCGACTCATAGGCCGAATGGAAAATATAATGTCGGCTTCTCCGTGTCTTCCGATTTTCTAGTCATTCACTAAGAATGTAACGCTTAGGCAGCTCTTACGGACGTGGGAATATCCCCCATTATTTGCTCGAAGTCAAAAGCGTGCTTTGTACAGAGTGTGTGTAGTACCTTGAGTAGTTGTCCTCAGAGAACCACGATGGAATGTTTTTTGCGCAATGGATTCTACTTGTCTCGTCGTATAATACTCGTGCAGTTGTTGAAAAACCTTGTTGTGCCGGATCATCGGTATTATGACACGGAAGAGCAATGCACGCAGCTGGCTTCTTCCTCTTTTAGAAATCCGCTTCTGTCCTTTGTGCTGTCCCGAAGAATTTTCCCTACGTGTCAATCCCGCGAGTTTCAATAATTGGCGTGGGTGATCATTAGTGTCGGGTACCAGGTCCCGATATAGTTCTGAATTGTTCTTAAGTGTATGAGGACCTGGTATCCTAGGTTAATTTTGTGAGAATAGAAAAACAGTTTGCCGCTTATAATGATGTAATCTCTGAAGCTCATCGCGAAGTTTCAGCAGAAATCCGGCAGCAAACTGGATTATCTATTGTTAGGCAGCTGGTGACTTATTGTTTTGAAGAGATAAAATGATTTTAATCAGCAAACTTTGCTTGAATTGTGTGGAGACCTGGTACCTTTCACGAAAGAACGTTCCATTTTTAATCTTTCTCTCGACACTCTGACGAATTTGGACATGTAACGGTACGGGGTCATTCGGGTTAATCATGGCATGAACCTCCTTGGTCTTAACAAGCACGAATACCTGACATCTCCCTTTATCATAACGTTTCCAGTAAATTGTGTCTATTCTTGGTTAAACGGACTTGATAGTTTAGCACACAGGCACACCAAAAACAGTCACTTCAACAATTCCAATATCCCTTGCGGATTAAATTCGCTTACACCAACACCAACTGATTGGCTTGCATCCAGATATCGCTTTTCACTTTCCCCATCATTTCTATAGCGATATCTGTATCACTGGTCTTAAATTCACTCCGAATCAGGAACGATTCAACTCCGTCACCTAACACTGTTTGAAATAGGGACAGGCATTCTGCTTCAGCTCGATCGCTGCTATTGCTCCATCAATCCAAATACCCCTCCAAAGACCGAATCGCCGCCTGATGCTCTTCCACACCCTCTTCACGTGACAGCCGATGCCCCGCCGCATACTCCGCAATTCTTTTCATCTTATGCAGCCTCATCTCAATCTCGGCAAGTATGCGGTCCTGCTGCTTTATGTGCTCTAGCTGCTGTTTCAAGAATTCCAGTTCATTTTCACGCTGTTCTTCGTGCATGGCTGCCGCCTCCTCTTCTGATAATCTTATCTTTTATATCGGCAGATAAAACCAATTATCTACCAGACTGACTGCCGGATGGAATAGTAGGAATCATTCAGATATTATAAGATAATAGGAATAGACGTTCTATCAAAGGGAGCGAGTAATAGTGGAAGAAAACAAAGCATACTATTCCCGTATTTGCGGGAAGCTTCTCGGGGATGGCTGTATCACCAAACAGGCAAATCGAAAACCGAGGTTTCAGTTTATTCATCGGATTGAGGATCTTGGCTGGTCGGCGTATTGCTATGAGCAACTGAAGGACTTTGTGCCGTTGTCTCCGCCAGCCTATAAGAAATGCATCGACGCGCGGTTAGCAAAAGGATTTTCAGAATGTTATGTAGTTCAATCCAGGACTCATGAACGGATTACGGACCTTTACCCGATATGGTATCCTGACGGCAAAGAAAGAGTGCTATTTCATTTCCTGAATGATATCTAACCGAAGAAGCGCTGTCCTGGTGGTACCAGGATGACGGCCATTTGAAAATAGTAAACGGGAAAATGACAAAAATCATCTTATCGACGGAAAGTTTTTCTGCAGAGGAAAGCCGGCAGATGATTGCTCTGCTCTTTCATAAATGCAGACTGCAATTCACAACCGATGGCCAAAACTGATTGATTTTATATGATCAATTTCAGATTATATACTTTCTGCAACTCACCTCACTCTGGATGCAAGACGCAATGGACAGAAATGCAGCAGTTGAATTGCCTCTGCGGCCGATTGCCAAGAGAACAACGGTGTATTTGCCTGCTTCCATTAAGATATCTAAACCGACAGCGGAGATTAACGAAAAGTTGGATAAGCTGGGCACCCACCAACAGATTAAAATTGTTGGCAGGCTTATTAACTTTGTAAAGATTAATAATTTGGTTAGTGTCTAATCGAGTATATATTACATAATTTGATTACAGTATAGTCGGTTTTAAAGCTTTGTAGCAAATACACGTGCTAAAAAAGGGTCTTCCCCTTTGTAAATAGACAATCCGGTACCCTTACAAAAACTATTTATTTCAAAACCCTTAGATTCTAAGTCTGGTATGAGTTGATCGGTGTCTACAAAACGTCTATAGTGATTATCATATATTTTATTGAGCTGTTCGTCTTCTTTTGTACGGAATTCAGCTGCAAATTTAGTTCCTTGTGGAAAGACATCAGAAATAGTTTCCAGTAAAGTTTTTTCTGTTTTATCATCTATCGCATGTAGTAAGAAACGAAGATATAGAACTAAATGTTTTTGTTTCTCTATACCCTGGTTTTTTAATTCCTCAAATAAATTCCTCAAATCACTTGATTTGCACAAATCTAGAGCAATGAAAGAAACTTTACTTGATAAAAGTAACTCCTCAGCTTTAGATTTATTTAAACCTATTGCTTCTTCAGATCCATCTATACCAATCGCGTCTACACCGCTAGAAGCGAATGCAAAAGTATCTCTACCCGACCCACATCCAATATCTACAACAAATGATTCTGAAGTTAAAGTTTCTTGTACTTTAGAACAAAATGACGATTTGGGTAAGTTCACATTTTGTTTATAAAAAGCATTCCAATATTTCTTTGTGCCTGCGGTTCCTTGTTCCTTCATAATTATTCTCCTATAGTAGATAATTTATTTTAGAAAATTCCTTACTTTGTTAAATACAATATTTTCGAAATCTACTGTCTGTTTTTCACAATTCTCCAATAGTTCTATGCCAGTAATATTATCAACTATTTTAGTAGTATAATTTGCTAAAGGGATAGTTAAATCCTTATCAACCTTTCCTTCTGATTCAAGAAAGAAACTACTTTGTTTTTTCATTACCTTTGCTTTATAGGTCTGACCTGGATGGATAATTTGTGTCACTACCGATTCTCGAGCCTCTGTACCACCTAAGACTTTAGGCAATTTACCATTTATTTGAGACGGTACCGACAACTCAGAACTTTTTAATATTGCAGGTAATATATCAACGGACTCAATCAACTCTTTCGAAGTTTCCGCCGGAATATTTTTCCCTCGAATCATAAAAGGTATTTTTAATCTTAAATCACTTAGTAGATTAAAGTCATTTTCTAGAAAAGACTGACCATGATCCGAATGAAGAGTTATTGAGAAATCTTCATTCGGATAAGTTTTTATCACAAAATCATACAAAGTGGATAACAGTTGGTCTATCCTGCTAATTTCTTGCAAATATTTTTCAATTTTATTCTCATCGTATGTAGTCTGAACTGAAGTGTTTCCTTTTTTATTTTTATTTACTCTAAACTTGATATCTGTTCCTATTTGACTATATAAGTGATTCTCGATTTCATCGGGAGCATTGTGCAAATCCATTAAAGAGATGGTCATAAAATTATTCTGACCCCAAAATGTCATTAAATGTTCCAAAGCTTCTCCGATGACATCCTTAGCATCCATACCACCCAAGAAATTTTGATAAATCATTCGATCGAAGCCTCTGTAATAACCTAAGGATGGTGTGGTTCTCCAGTTAGTAGAGATATTAGTGCAATAATATCCTGCTTCTTTAAAGTATTCTGCCAACAATTGATTCTCAGATGAAAATTCATAAAAATATTCCGGATGAAGCATTTTATGCTCCGTTGAATACATCCCTGTATTGATACTCGACTTACTCGGCAACGTCCACTCGCTTGTTGTATAGCAATTCTCAGCTATAAAACCCTTTTTGAAAAACTGATATGTATTAGGCATAATTTCTTTTAAACCCTTGTCTTGCAACAATTGATACGACAAGCCATCAACAAATATCTTCATAACCAATTTAACTGGTTTCTTTACTGGTTCCAACTCTATAGGATGTCCCACAAAAATTGGAGAGTCTGAAGATATTTCAATAATACCTGGTTCGGTAATTCGAATATAATGATATTGATTAATTGGGAGATGTTCTTTTGTGAATTTGAACTTTTCTCCATTCACTTTGATTTGGATAGTCGCATTCGTTTCCATCTTTGAAATCGGAAATACTACCGCCCCAGTCGTTGTCCACACTTTTTTATTGGATAAGATACTACCTTTAACTAATTCGCTTTTAAATAACATTCTGGATTGTAGATCAATATTTGCATACTTCAATTCATTATACATATTAATCATATACTCATCAGTAGTACCTACTTGTTGTGGTTTTCTAATCATGCTTACTCCATTAACATCAATTGGAAAAACACGAGCGTCCAACTGGGTTAGTAAATTTTCATACTCTTTAAGTTTCTCTCGTAGTGAAGCTGAAGTAAATCCTGCCTTTATTGCAGCCTGACTAACTTCTTGAATCCCATCTAATGCCAATTGTTTATCTTCTTCGTTCACATGGTATTTCACGGCATTAAAATAACACTCTAAAGAATCTTCATAACGTTCCAAAGTAGCCATCATAAAAGCTTTATTATAGTATAGTGAGAAGCTAAACGGATGCTTTTTAATACCATCAGTTAGGATATCAATTGCTTTAACTTGTTCTCCTTGTTGGAAAGCTAGAATTGATCTAAAAGCATATGCAGAGCTATTATCTAATTCAGTACTATATTCATCAATATATGTCTGCGCCTCAGCTAAATTATTATCGCTGATAGACATCTCAATTTGGTTTGATAGCTTTTTATAATACTCAAGTTTTTTTTTCAGTGACTGCATGCAGTCTCATCTCCAATTTAAGTGATTTAGTTTTTCTTATTCTATTATCGGCTTAGATTTGTGAGAATCAAGAAAAAGCCTAGTTTATTAAATGCCTAGCTCAACAGGGGTGAATAATGCTATTTATTGCACTCACTACATACTCAACGTCTTCAGTATTCATCTCGGGGAATATCGGCAGCGTTAACGCTTGCTTGTAAAATTTCTCTGCGTTAGAACAAGTCCCATTCTTATACCCCAGCTCCTGATAATAAGGATGCCAATAAACCGGAATATAATGGACATGCACTCCGATATTTAACGCTCGCATTTCATCAAAGACTTCTCTTCTAGGCTTTCTCACTAAACGCCCGTCTACCTGTATCATATACAAATGCCATCCTGATCTAGTGCCTTCAAGCTGTTTCGGCAAGATGATGCCAGGTATATCAGCCAACTTCTCATTATATAAAGCAGCTATTTCTCTGCGTCGCTCTATAAAGCCATCTAACTTATTTAATTGCGATAAGCCAAGTGAAGCCTGTATATCATTCATTCGATAATTATAGCCGAGATCTGTCATCTCATAGTACCAGTCACCTTGTTCCAATGAATAAGGAGTTTTCTGAATCCCATGGTTGCGGAATAGTTTGAGGCTCTCATAATGTTCTTCTGAATTCGTTGTAATAATACCGCCTTCACCAGTTGTGATGGGTTTTACCGGGTGAAAACTGAACATAGTCATATCTGCTTGGGAACCGACTTTCTGTCCTTTGTAGTCAGCTCCCAGTGAATGAGCCCCGTCCTCTATAACAATGAGATTATGTTCTTTCGCAATCGACATGATTGCATCAAGATCTACGGGTTGACCTGTGAAATCAACCGGTATAATTGCCTTTGTTTTTGTTGTAATCTTTTTCTTGATTTCTTCCGGGTCAATATTGTATATAGCTGCATCGATATCTGCAAAGACGGGTGTGCCGCCACAATAAAGGACAGCGTTTGACGTGGCCGCAAATGTAATAGATGTGGTAATCACTTCATCGCCTTCGCGGATCCCTGCTGCATAGCATGCCCCATGTAAAGCTGCTGTTCCATTAGAAAAAGCTACAGCATATTTTGCACCTACATAGTCTGCAATCCTTTTTTCGAATTCCTCAACCTTAGGACCCTGTGTTAAAAAAGGCGATCGTAAAGTGTTTACGACCGCTTCAATGTCTTCTTCATCAATAGATTGCTTTCCATAGGATAAAAAGTCTTTACGTTTCTCCATATCAATTTAACAACTCCCAACTTACTGGTGTGCCTGCTGCTAAATCTCGTGAAACCTTCAACCCTATTAACTTGTTATAATGCTTAGGGGATAGGCCATATCCCGGACGTATTACCCTTATGTTCTCCGTATTTAGCTGTTCTCCAGCTTTAATATCTTTTGAAACATAGATAGAGCGCCTAAACTTCAATGATTCTGTTTCCGCTTCTGTCGCTCCATACGTGACTTGCCCCATTGCCCGCCAAGCACGTTCTGTTTCAGCAACTAGATTTGCCATTTCATCTGGCTCCATAGAGAACGCCGAATCCACACCTCCGTCAGCTCTGGATAATGTGAAATGCTTTTCTATGACAGTAGCGCCAAGCGCCACGCTGGCAACCGCTACTCCAGTGCCCATAGTGTGATCGGATAAACCTACCTGTACATTAAACAATTCTCGCATATGGGGAATCGTCGAAATATTTGTATTTTCAGCAGTCGCCGGATAAGTACTTGTACATTTAAGTAAAATCAAATCATTACAACCTGCTTCTTTAGCTGCCCGAACAGCCTCATCCAATTCAGCTACAGATGCCATTCCAGTAGAAATGATCATTGGTTTTCCAGTTGCTGCAACTTTTTTTATCAAAGGAATATCATTGTTTTCAAATGAAGCTACCTTATAAAGGGGTACATCTAATTCTTCTAAAAAATCGACAGCAGTTTCGTCAAAAGGTGTACTGAAAGCAATCATTCCCAATTCACGAGCTCGGTCAAATATTGGCTTATGCCATTCCCACGGAGTATAAGCCTGTTGATAAAGCTTATATAGATTGTTACCATTCCAAAGACTTTTTTCATCATCTATTTGAAAGTCAGGATTTTCAACATTAAGTGTCATGGTATCTGCAGTGTATGTTTGTATTTTCAACGCATCTGCTCCTGACTTTGCAGCTGCTTCAACTATTTGAAGTGCGCGTTCTAAGGAGTGATTATGGTTTCCTGACATTTCAGCTATGATATAGGGTTTGTAATTCTTTCCGATAGGTAAAAAGTTAGTCATCACAATTCATAACTCCTTTCTATATAATTATGTATTACAGGTTCATTGTTTGCCCAATCGGATGCTAGATAACCAAAAAGATGTACATCTATAATTTGTCCATTTCTTATCAATTGCTCCCTGAGAATGCCTTCTTGTTTAAACCCCATCTTTTCGTGAAAATTAATACTTCTTTCATTTATGCTTAGTACTTCAGCTGACAACTTCCTCAACTTTAAAATATTGAATATAAAATCTAAAGAAACATACCCTAATACCGAGCCCAGCCCCCTTGGTGTAGACTCTGTACCAATGTAAAAGCCCCACTCACACGTACCATGTGTGTAATCAATTTTATTTACATTTAATACACCGTAAGGAATATTATCGAAATAGAACATTTTAGATATGAATGTTTCGCTATTTACCATTTTATTAAACCACTGAATATGTTGTGCACAAGATATTTTTCGATCATTAAACATTACTTCCCGTATGAATCTTTGGTTACGCCATTCTAATATTCTTTGTAAGTCATCTTCTCTAATATTCTTAAGCGTAGCCCTATGCTGAAGGTTCATTATAATTCTCCTTTATTTTCAATATTACAGGATAATTGTTAATAACCTTCGTATTAATTATTTCTTGACTTCGTTTATTCAATAACAACAATTTGCTGGGGTTTGTCATCAATTCGATGATTTCTTTTTTAATGTCTTCTTTTAATAATCTACAACTAGTTCCTAAGTTTATTAAAACTTTTCGTGCTGCAAGTACTTCTGTTAACTCTAGTTGATTTTCAGCCACTACAATTGCTAAAGTCGGCAAGCCTACTAAACATCGCTCCCAAGTCGTAGCTCCCCCAGCACCAATAGCTAAATCTGCCTTCATCATTAATTCCGCCATATTATTTACTTGGCAGAGAAATTGAGTATTCGGCACTATCTCACATAATTCTTCAACTTGCTCTTTATTAGGATTCGAAGCTCCTACAACAACATCTATATTTTTAAACTGCTGATCTAATTCCTTGATAGCCTCCAACACCTTAATTGTCTCACCTGTTGGATCCGTCCCGCCAAAGAATATCAATAAATTCTCCACTTTTCCGGAACGGATTCTCGGTCTGTTAGCTGCTTCAATAAACTCATCACGCAAAAGTACATAATCCGGTCCTAACAAAAGGACACATTCATCTGGTACTAAACCAACATATCGTTCTCGCATATTATTGTAATAATTTTGATCAAGTAGAAAATCACATGTATGATGCCTATTTGCTAAATCATCAATGACAAAAATAGAGCCGACCAGGTTATCAAGCTCTTCTTCCCATTTCTTGTCTAATGAATAATGATCCACTACCAATACATCGACTTTACAACCCAGCTGCTTCAAAAATGAAGCTGTGCCTTTAGCATCTTGCTGCCAACTATCCGCAATCCATTCTAAATCATTAATAGAATCCTCAACCCTAGGTAAAGATAATACCTCCACATTTTGCGATTGCAAGTAAGCAATACTATTACCAACCAAGTTACGACAAATAAACGTCACTTCTGCTCCGTGACGTTGTAGTTGCTTAGCGAGTGTTAAGCATCGCATTACGTGACCAGTTCCTATTTGGATTGAGGCATCTGTGCGAAATACAATATTCATTACGATCACGCCTTACATTTCTTTTTGTTCTATATGTGCATTAATCAACGACCAATCATGATGATTGGTTAACAAATCAATAATATCCTTTTGTGAAAAGTTATTATTAAAAGGGTATAGTTCCATGAGTATGCGCTGGATTAATTCGAAGTCCTCTATAGTGTCGACTGTCCACCGATACTGAGAAAGAACTTCGGAGCTCTTTAGATTGAGCAAAGAATACTCACTTTCATTTGAATAAATATATGCTGTAACATGCTCGCGATCACTCTCTAGTGTTGCTTTTCTATAAGCTTTAATCAATGCATTCATAGACATTACTTCGGTATCCATGCCCCGTGGATACGTCCTCTCCAGAGTATTCGATACATAATCCACGTTTGGACAGTTATCAATAAACAACTGAATTACCTGATCGATAACTGCTGGGTCTATTAATGGACAGTCAGAGGTTAACCTGACGACCACCTCTGCTTTCGCATCCATCGCAGCACCATAATAGCGGGACAACACATCCTCTTCGGATCCTCTGTAGGTAGTATAACCAAGCTGCTTGCACAAATTAACTATGGGATCATCAGTTTCATTAGTAGTTGTAGCGACAATGATTTCATTAATTAACTGACTTCTCGAGACTCTTTCAAGTTGATATTCTAATAATGTTTTATCCATGACTTTCTTTAAAACTTTTCCAGGCAGGCGCGTAGAAGTCATACGCGCTTGAATGATAGCTACAATCTTCATTATTGCAACCTCCTTCACATCTCTTCTGAAAACTGCCGAAGTTCCTCTATAGTCAACCAGTCATCATTTGTATCACTCGTATATTTAAACTGATCTGAAAGCTCTTTAGAATTTTGTCTTTCCTCGTCTGTCCACCAAGAAAACTCCGGTTGGATCACGTAATACGTATCATACTCTCTCGTATGCCGCGCATCATCTTCCATAATCATTGCCTCATGCAATTTTTCACCTGGTCGAATTCCAACGATTTCTATCTCACACTCAGACGCAATGGCTTCTGCTAAATCTGTAACCCTCATACTCGGTATCTTCGGAACAAAGATTTCGCCACCCTGCATCCGTTCTAAATTATCTAATACGAACTGAACCCCTTGTTCCAAGGTAATCCAAAACCTCGTCATGCGAGGATCAGTGATAGGTATCTTCCCTGTACTTTTTATCTTCTTGAAGAAGGGTACCACGCTTCCCCGACTACCAGCCACATTGCCGTAGCGGACCACCGAGAACATAGTATGTTTTTCCCCTACATAGGAATTCGCCGCAACAAATAATTTATCCGAAGCAAGTTTAGTTGCGCCATATAAATTCACAGGGCTTGCCGCCTTGTCTGTGCTGAGTGCGATGACCTTCTCGACTCCGCGATCAATTGCTGCTTCAATGACATTTTGCGCGCCGTGTATATTCGTCTTCACAGCTTCGAATGGATTGTATTCACAGGCATCTACATGCTTCATTGCAGCGGCATGAATGACGATATCCACTCCGTCGAATGCTCGATACAGGCGATCTTTATCACGCACATCCCCTATAAAAAAACGAAGCCGGGAATCAGTAAACTCCTGTTTCATTTCATATTGCTTTAACTCATCTCTGCTGAAGACAATAACCTTTTTCACGCCTTGTGTTAACACTTTTCTAATGAACTTCTTACCGAAAGAACCGGTACCGCCTGTAACTAATATTGTTTTGCCTTGTACCATGGAACCACTACTTTCAATTTATGATAGATTCAATTTCACTTTTCATTTCTTTGTAGAGCTGATGTGCAAAATTATAATTTTGCGCACATTCCGTAATAAAGTTAGAAAACTCGGCTAAAATAACCTCACCTTTTTTCAAGGCTTGATTTTCATGCCTAACATGCTTAATATTTTGATTAAGAAACTCTTGTTGGACACGGACCATCGGCTCAACGAACGTCTTATAAAAGTTATTATCCTTCATTGCATTGATCTCAGCATCCAGCTGATTATATTTTTTTTCTAATTGATTTGTTCTATTTAAATTAACTTCTTGATGGATTGATTTTAACACGTCCAATATTCTTTTAAGCACTGTCTCTAGAATATTACCTTGACGATCCATTTCTTGCAGCTTCTTTTCTAGATGATCTGTACAGTAGCCGTGAATAGGACGAGTCCATCCTTCCCGAAATATGGTTCCATTTAGATCGTTTTGAATGATATCTTCAAGCGCTCTGAATTCTGCACCTTGAATGGCTGCTCCGCCTTTTGTCGTATTCCACACTTTAACTTGTGGATGACTTGAGATGTACATTTCCAATTGTTGACGCATTCGATTAAACCCATCTGTTGTTTTAACCTCATTGCCATATACGTCTTTAATTGAGTTTGCCAAACCCAACTTTTCTTCACTTACTGTTTGGCTGCCTGTACCATAGTCAATGCCTTTAGCGTAATGTTGATTAGCAATATACGCAAGGTTTTGCCCGACCAATATGATGTGACTGACACCAAGCTTTGCAAGCAATTGGAAGGTGACAACCGCAATGGATGGAGCGTCATTTACGAAGTTCAATTGTATCTTCTCTGAAAATTCTATAAACGCCGGTGAAACCGTATCTTGGCTCACAATCATATGTAATAACTCACCAGGGTAGCTTTCCAGTGTTTCAAAGCCGACACTGCTTCCAAATACTAGAGGAATTTCTTTTATTTCTTTATCTTTAATGATTTGTATCACTCGATAGTTAATATCTTGCGGGTCATACGTACAAGCCGCATCCGGATAAATCCCTTGCTCAATCAGCGCATTAATCGCAGATCCAACCGAAAAGATATAAGCTAAACCATGTTCTTTAATATACCGCAGATTCTCAAACTCTTCATTCAGAGAAGGCCCGGCAGCAACAATGATTGCAGGCTTCCCCTCAAAAGCACTCTGATTAATGTCATGCAAGATATTCGGCGTTTGCAAAACAGTCGGGAAGTTTTTTATGGAGTTAATGGTCCATCGCTTTTGAAAAGCGATATTTGTCGCAAGAGCACTGTGTCTATCTTTCACTGAATTAAGTGCTTTTTGAAAGATGATTTGGATTTGCTCTCCATAAATCTTTTCATAGACAGGCAGTGTAATAATCTTTATGACATTATTAGAGGCTGCCAAAAGTTGCTGGACCTCTGCCATTACAGTTTCTTCTTCAGTTCCAGTGAAAATCTTTTCTAAATGCCGAATGGGCAGGTCGTTGAGACGAAAGTTCGATAAATACATATGCAGTACTTCTTCATTTGGTTCATATATAGAAAACTTCGCATCAGGGTGCTTTTCCATAAACGCTTGGATATGCGCGCCAGTGCCGATGCCTGCAAAGAGTACATGTTTACTGACTTCCCCATCAAATTTTCCGGCAAACCGCTGCGCTTCTTTCTGCGGATCGTATTTGCTTTGCAAGTAGAGAGGCTTGCCGTCATGCAGTACTTTCATTGTGAGTGCCCCTGTTTTTGCTGTTTCAGAGAACACCGTCCCGCTCGCTGGCTGGTCATCCCACTTAGAAAGGTGCTGCAATAGTTCCCGGTCTTTTAAACGCAACACATTGCGATTATCAATTAAGATCATGGCGCAAACCCTCATTGTCCATAGTCAACTGTATTTCCTTTTCTAATTCTTCAAAGTTCGGCAGCAGTTCATATTGAATGATGTCCCCAATCAATACATTATCTTCATTCTCTATGGCTTCCGCCAAACTCTGAATATCTTCCTGCATTTTTTCGGAAATAGTAAGATATCCTTGCCAATTCGACGGCACTGCCAAACTTTTTCCGATAGTCATTAGCATTTCATTGATCCATTGAAGACCGCCAAGCAGCTGATCAAGAGTCGTCCATGTGTCAGCCTTAGGATTGTCATAGAAAGCTTCCGCTAACGGAGCCAGTTCAGGGATTGCCCGCTGTGTATATTCTTCAGCAGAAAGAAGTAGATCATTTACGAATTCCTTAACTGTTTTAACAATAATTTCCAACTTTTCAATTTTTTCAGCGTATTCATTCAAATAATTTTCATGATCTTCATACACTTCTATCCCGTCTGCGATAAAATGGCTCAAATAATAATCCTTAGCTAGTATGTTGTTAATTTGTTCAATAATATGATCAGCAGTTGCATTGTCGAGAGTGGTCGTCTGCTGTTGAAAAATCAGTTCCACGGAGAACGCCTCCAGTTGATAGTTTTATGTAAAGTGTAACATATTTATATAGTTTATATCGGCTGAAAATCAGTATTTTGAAGGGAGAGTGCTTTGAAGACGTTATTGCAAGCTGTATGAAGGGAATACCCGATTCGGCACGGTAACCAGATATCCTTATATCAATTGATCAGATTATGATATAATAGAAACATACGTTCTAAAAAAATAATACTTAAATCTGAGAAGGAGGATTTTCACTATGCCAAGTGATCATACCATTTCCTATATCAAACAACACTTTCCCACTAGTCCAACAAATGTTGTGGCTAAAGCAGTCAATCTCTCCATCAGCCAAGTTCGTACTCTGGCGAAAAAACATAACATCAAGAAATGTGGATTGTATAAAGAAGGATTGAAACGTCAGCTTGTAACTGACAGAGGCAAATGGTTTGAAAATAGCATCTCTCCATTTGAACTATCGCACTATCAAGAGCAGCTTTTGTTCGGAAGTTTACTCGGTGATGGTTATATAAGCACCGGAGCTGCACGGAGTGTAAACTGTTATTATCAAGAACATTTCGGAGACGGTCAGCGAGGATATCGTGAATGGAAATTAACACAGCTGCATGATCTGCCATTTACCATTAACGGAAATTATCTGCGTTCAGCGAGCTATCCGTATTTCAAGCAGCTACGTGAAATTTTGTATCGAGGAGGCCCCAAGACATTGGATAAGGCATTCCTTGACCGGTGTACACACCCCGTTTTTCTGGCAGTGCTTTATCTGGATGACGGTAGCCTGTCGGTTTCTTTCCGCTTCAATGCACGCAATCAGTCTGTTTACTGCATGCCAAGTATTATGCGTATACACTGAATTTCACACAGCAGGAAAATCAGTTGCTGGCGGATCATCTGAATAAAACATTTGGGACCAGCTTTGTATTGTCGGGTCATCCGGATGGTCATCAAAGTTTATTGAAGCTGAATAAGGAACAGGAAGTACGACACCTGTTGAATATGATTGGTCCATATGTGAAAGAAATTGACTGCATGAGATACAAAACTGACGTAGAAGAAAATATTTCGTTAAAAACAGAGTCATTACAGGAGAAATACGGGAAGAATATAAAAATTGTTATCAGTTCATCTGAAAGAGTTAAGGCGTATACACAGGAGGAAATCGAGCGGATAGTTATTTTAAAGAAAGCAAAAGTTGCCATCCAGGTGATTGCAAATGAATTAGGTAGGTCTTATTGGTCGGTTGTGTATAAACTGAAAGAATTGAGGAAGAAAGGAAATTTGTAAAAGGGTCTAATGTGTAATTTGACAAATATCCTTCAAGTGATAGAATTACTTGTTCGTGTTCTTGCATACGCTGATTTAGTTCATCTCTTTTTCATCGGGTACTGCCAGGCTGCATACTCTGCAATTTTTACCCGGCGCAGCCTGTTTCTATTTCTGCCAGGATGTTGTCATGCTGCTTGACTGATTCTAATTGTTATTTCAGTAAATCAAGATTGGTTTCTGGCTGTTCATTGGACGTAAGATGTCATCCTTTAAATATTTCCGTTCTATCCACCAGTAAATTTAAAATTGGAATCGTATAAAATCGTTCTCTTCATATTTCGAATTTATAATAGAATCTACTAAACGCTTCGAAGTGTATGTCAATAAAGGTATTTGCTCTGATATTCTTTTTACAGTTTCTAGTGTAGTATCTTCTCCACCATGAAAAATTTTATTACGACTTTCATACATGGTGTCAATCCACTTTTCAGGTAAATCCCATGTGTCTATTTCACCAAAATAATCAATGAATGATTGGTAAATTCGATTGATTGTTCCTTTTTCAGTACGAGTAGTCTTAGTATGATAATGATTACTTAATATTTCTAGTACATTCCAATAAGCTAAGAACTGATCGAACGTATTTTGAGACTGATTCCCTTTTGAATACCATCCAATAGCCCTTAGGAGTCTAGGTTCTTCTATTTCAAACTTTCTAGCCATATTAAAAGCTGCTTTGATTTCTTGGACAGTCAGTACTCTTCTCGTACTGCTGAATTTTTCTGTGTTGGATAATTTATTTCCCGTCAACTGAATAGATATGTTGTTTTTTAAAGATAGAATGTCTATCATCCTGCCAAAATAAACATGAGCGACTATCTTAGCTGTTTCCAGGGATTCAGCTTTGGCAGTAATTGTAGCATCAAATCCAAGCCGTGAACTTGTCAATTTAATATCGCTATAAAACTGATGTTTTTCAAAGCCTTTTTCCTGACTAAACTCCATATTCAATTTCAATATGACTGGTCCAATTACTTTGAAGTCAACTTCCCATATTAAATCTAATTTGTAATACCTCTTCCCATTATCAAATAAAAGACACTTTATTATCCTATCTTTAAAATATTCCGAAAGACATTTTTAGGCTGTTATTCAATTGTAGCTTGAATCCTGTTTAATAATTTCTCATACAATTCATCTTCAGTTTCCCATATGATATGACTATATTGTCTAGTATCGAAATGTAAAGAATCAAGATGATCTTTTCGGTATGTCCATATCACAGGCTTTTTTAATCCCATAGCAAAGCCGGCCTCGAAGTAAACCCCTCCTCTGTGACCTGTAAAGTCAGCGACTAGAAATTTGCTCTTTTTTATTTCGGCTATAATCTCGTCATCGATTTTATTGTTATGCTCTTTTTGATCAATCCGGATTGCTGAATACCCTGTATCTTCTAATGCCCTCATAATTCCCTTCTTCGCCGCTATATCCATTTGATCATCAAACCACATTGTAACAAATGCTTGTTTGGGGTTCGTATCCTTATCTTCTATTGCATTTACCTTATTCCAACCACTAGGTGTTACAATAGCGTCTAATGGAAACCCCCTTGTCCCTTAACTCAAACTATGGTCTACTCTTTCACTTACAAGTGTTGGGAAAGAACTGATTAACTCCCTTACAGAATAATAAGCATATTGGTTTCTAATAGAAGAATACTCTTCTAGATAGATTCCAATCTTTTTATGACCCGCTATTCTCTTTCCGAATAAAACTGACGCAATTTTACTTTTTTTGTGATTCATCTAAATATTTTAGAGCATTATCAGTGATACAAATATTTCCGCAATTATAACAATCTAATATTTTGTAATCTAAATCATTTTTCTTTATGACCTGTTTGTTGTTTCTTATTTGCAGATCGGACAATAATTTTGCATGGTCATTTCTCCCTTAATAATTTTATATTAAAAAACACGATCCGATAACTCGGATCGTGTCTGTTTAACCATATTAACGTAACAACTGAAGTACGCCTTGTGGTTGTTGGTTGGCTTGCTTTGCCGCCATGTCTTTCGATCATGGAATAGACTATATCTTCACCCTCATGTTACAAGGGGCTGGGCACTTCGAATGTTAACTAGTAACACCCTACGGATTTCATCGTCGTAGCGGCTGCCTTAGACGGTATATCCTAGTCGTTGAACGTTCCCCACGGTTTTCCGACAGGGGCTTCGCTGCTGATTGTCCAATCTCTTCTTTTTCAGGCCTTCGCGTTTACCGTTTCCAGTTCCGCTGTGGCAGAAGAGCTCTCAGGAGGTTCCAGCAATTCACCCAGTGATGATCTTATCCGTTGCCAGATAAGACGCCCGTACAACATTATCGAAGAAGTTGTAAAACTCCTTGCGACGACTGTTGTGCTTGAGCCAACATTGCTTGTGCTGCTTGAGTTAAGATGTTGTTCTTTGTGAAGTCCATCATCTCTTTCGCCATATCGACGTCTCTAATACGTGATTCTGCAGCTGTTAAGTTTTCAGACGAAGTACTTAGATTATTAATTGTATGCTCTAAACGGTTTTGTGTTGCTCCTAGATTAGAACGCTCTGCTGCAACATTCTTAATTGCAGTATCGAGAGTTGTAATAGCTGTATTTGCTGCGGTAGCTGAAGATACATCTAATCCTTTTCCTGTCTTACTGTCGCCTGATCCCACTTTTAATCCGCTTGCACTCATATCTTTAATATTTAAATGAATATTTTGTCCTGTATTAGCACCGATATGGAAGTTTAGACCGCCTGCCCCTGATCCAGAAAGTGATCCATCAACTAGTTGCTTGCCATTAAACTGTGTAGTTTCAGAAATACGTGTAATTTCTTTAGAGAGCTGGTCAACTTCTTTTTGAATAGCTACTCTATCAGTATCATCGTCATTTGTATCGTTTGAAGATTGAACAGCTAATTCTCGCATGCGCTGAAGAATATCATGTGTCTCATTTAATGCCCCTTCGGCAGTTTGAATCAATGAGATTGCATCCTGTGAGTTCTTTTGTGCCATATCTAATCCACGAATTTGTCCGCGCATTTTCTCAGAGATTGCAAGACCAGCTGCGTCGTCTCCTGCACGGTTAATTTTTAGTCCTGAAGATAGTTTCTCCAAATTTTTAGACGCGTTTGTATTATTTGCTCCCAATTGACGGTGCGTGTTAAGTGCTGCGATATTGTGATTGATAATCATTTTATTTTCCTCCTTGAGTGTTTGTTGGGTTCACGTCCATGTGACCCGTTTTTTTGGGCGGTTGATGGATCCGGCCGGTCTCTATCTCCCGCTTACATTACTAATATCGGATAGGCGGATAGAGTGTTTAGTGTTTAATAGAATTTATTTTAGTTTGTTTTTAAATGTGTACGCGGTGTGGCGCTTGGTGGGTGGGTTGGAGATACCGATATCTGGTTAGACGACCGAAGGTTGCCAGGTCTTAGTTACCGGGATGCCAGATCCCGTCACCATTCGCTAAGGCTGTGCGAATGGTAGCAGGAGCCTGGCACCCTAGTGTGTGGGTATAGCTTTAGGTTAGTCTTTTTTGATTAGCTGTGAGAATAGGTTTGCGTCGAGTGTGATAGCTTCTGTGTTAGTTTCGCTGATCGACTGAACAAGCTCACCTCTCAGGATGTCGACGGATTTTGGTGCTTCGATACCGATCCGCACGGTGTCACCTTTAATTTCGAGTATGCGGATTTCGATGTTTTCTGCGATTTGAATAGTGTCGTTTGATTTGCGGGATAGAACGAGCATGCTAGTTCCCTCCTTTGCCGATTGGGTGTCTGACTTCGAAACGGTTTTCGTTGAGGATCATTTGCTTTGCTTTTTTGTTATGCAGTTGAAAGATGAGCGGCGCCTTCAGGTTGATGGTTGATTGTTCGAATGGCTGCTTCATTGACAGGATGCCGAGTACCATGACATCTTCGGGTTTCGTGATTATGAGTGAGTTGATGGTTGGTTCATCGATTTCGAAAGAGTAGTCGTCTGTCAGTGTGTATGGGTTAGCTACGATGAATGCTGTGTTAGCTTGTTTTGTTGATTGGAGTACTTGAAACGTATTATTGCCTTCGATTGGCAGTAAGGCGAATTCGATTTCTTCTTCGAATCCCGGGAGGCCTTTTGGGAAGTGCCAAGTTTCGGTTGGTTCTATTTGGATGTTGCCGTGAAATTTGGTTTGGATTTGCATTGGGTTTGCTCCTTTTTTCGGGATACCAGGTCCCCTTGGTGTGTAATGTTAGGCTTTCCAGTCGATTTGGATCGAGTTGTACTGCTCCATGACGCCGGTTACTTTCCCTTGTGTGTAGTTGTGAATTGGTTTATTGATTTGGACGTCTATGTTGGCTTTTTGCGGTGTGGCGTTGATGTTGAGTGAGCCTTCGCTGAAACTCATTTGCAGTTTGGAGCGGTCGCCTACAAAGCGGACGTTGATGTCGGCTTGCGGGCGGTCTGTGTTTTGTTTGACGACGTCTGCGATGCTGGCGCCGTTTTCGATTTTCATTAGCTGCTGTCCTTCTGACGCGCGGCGGCCTGTTCCTTCTTGGACTTTCTGCATGCCGTATTGCGCATTTTCTGCACTGCGGCGTAAGGGACTTTTCAGGTCAATGTCGGCACGGTTTTCTGTCGTGTCGAGTAACAGTTGCGGACGTGTTGTCGACATTTCCAGGATGGCCGCGGGCTGTTCGATGCTTTGGGTGGCTTTTGGCTGCTCTAGTTTCTGGATCGGTTTGTCGATTTGCAAGCCTAGTTTTGCCGGTGTGGTCTGGATTTGCAGTTGTGGGATGTTCATTGGGTTCACTCCTTTAAAAACGGGTGCCAGGTACAGCCACAATTCGCAAAGTTCATGCGAATGGTGTCCATACCAGGCACCCTGGATACGAATTATTTTGTTATCGCAAGAAGTCGACGAGCGACGGCTGGATGATGCGCGAACCAACGGAGAGAGCTGCACGGTGAATGGATTCTGATGTAATCAGTTCCGTGATTGCCACTTCATAATCGACGTCTTCATTTAACGAACGCTGTTTTTTTGCAGCTCCTTCTTGCATTTGAAGACGGTTGTCCATGAGTTCTGCACGATTTGAACGGGCACCGATGTCGGCACGAGCTGTTAGAACAGAATCCATATGTCCTTCCAATTTAGTAATTGCCCCGCTAAAGTCGTTTCCATCTTCCGCATATTCTGCAATTTCATTGAACAAGTCATCAATGTCTTTAAACATTTTACTTCCATCGGTGTTGACTTTTAGATTAACACCGTCAAACACTTCAATCTCAACATTTTTTCCGAATGCATCATCAGTTTCATAATTATTTCCGTTAAATAGTGGTTTATCAGTCATCGTGCCACTAAAGATATGCTTATCACCGACTTTAGTATTCGCCAAGTCTTGTAATTGTTTTTGCATTTGTCCCAGTTCTATTTTAATTTTTTCACGATCATCCGGTGTCATTGCACCTGTGTTGGATGCGTTTCTTACAAGATCTTGTGCGCGAAGCAGCACTTCTCCCACTCCATCCAGCGCATCATCCGAGCTGTCAAGCCAGTTGTTTACTTCGCCCAAATTCTTTTGGAATTGTCCTACTTTGTCTACGGTCATATTATAGCCAAGACTTTTCATGACGACAACTGGATCATCTGATGGTCGATTCACTTTTTTACCTGTATTCAACTGTTCTTGCAACTTACCCATTTTATTGTAGCTGTTCGATAGATTGCGCAGCATATTATTGGATAGCATTGATTGTGTAACACGCATAGCTATAATTCCTCCTTATTATCTGCCGACAACACCCATGCCGTTGATGATTTTATCTAATGTTTCATCCATAACAGTGACCATACGGGCAGATGCATTGTAGGCCTGCTGGAAACGGATCATGTCTGTCATTTCTTCATCCAACGAGACAGAACTGATGGAGTCTCGGCGGTTAGACACCGCTCCAAGCAGCGTCACGGAGTTCCCCGTCATCTTGACAGCTTGTTGTCCTTCTACACCAAGCCGACCAACAACTCCAGAATAATAGGTTTGTACGCTAGAACCTTGCAAATCTGCTAAAGGATTGAACAATACATCTCCTAGTTTTTTTGCATTTCCAGCATTTCCGACTTGCCCTGAAGCACTTGAGGCATTGATTCTACTAGGGTCTTCTTGAATTGCATCAACTACTTTGATTCCACTTGCACCAGTACCTTCAAAAAAGTTAGGTACTTTTTCTTTTTCTGGCTGACCGTCAGGAGTAGGAAGTGGTTCCCCTGAAGCATGGACCTCATTAAACGCTTTTATAAAAGCATTTGCCATCTTATCCAACTCAGCCAGCATATCGGGGTACAGTCCTTTTTTTGCCCCTGTAGAATCTATATATCCAAAAGAAGTCACTAAAGATTTAAGTGATCCTGATTTCTGCATATCATTTACATCCAATGTTTCAACTTCTTGAGGTCCACCTGTAATTGTAAAACCTGTCATTGCGCCAAGAGGATTCCCTTCAGAATCTGTACCCTCTTGCCCAACCGGTTTCAGTTCAGAGACACTATCTTTGTGCACGACGGTAATCGGTTCACCATTTGTCTTAATCTTCACGGTTACTGTACCATCGGCCATCGCTGGTGCACGGCCGCCAGTTTTTTCGTAACTGACCTCAATTGGTACAAGTGTTGATAATTCATCCAATAGGTTATCACGTGCGTCATATAAATCATTTGGCAGATAGCCGTTCGGTTCGACTTCTGCAATTTGACGGTTCAGTTCACCGATCTGTTTAAGAAGAGAGTTAATATTCTTCGCAGAGACACCGATTTCTTTACCGAGGTTCGTCTGGATATCATTCAACGATTTATCTATGTAGTTGAATGAATCTGCAATAGCAACACCGCGTTCTGCCACGACTGCTCTCGCTCCGCCGTTCTCTGGACTAGCCGCAAGTGTCTGCAACGCCTGCCAGAAGTCGCTGAAAGATTGTTGCAATCCATATTTTGAAGGCTCTGCCAGCACATCTTCCATTTGGGAAATGGCGTCTGTTCTCGCGCCCCAATAGCCTAATTTATTCGACTCATCCCGATACTGCTTATCCACAAATCCATCCCGAATCCGCTGTACAGACCCGGCCTCCACACCAGTCCCCAAAAACCCCGGCATAGTCCCAGCATTAATCCCTACCCCCGGAAATCCGGAAGTGGCCTGCATATTAACTCTTTGTCTAGAATAACCCAGCGTGTTCGCATTACTAATATTATGTCCTGTCGTATAAAGAGCGGATTGCTGGGTGTACAATCCGCGTTTGCTTGTTTCTAGTCCCATGAATGTTGAGCGCATGTTGTGTCCTCCTTAAGCTTGGGAGTCGAAGGATGAGAGCTTTGGTTTGGCTCCTTGCTGCGACTGCCCTTGTACTTCGTTTTTTGAGTAGTTGACGGATTCCGGACGCGGACGGATCATGTCCAGCGATAGATTCACGAATTGAAGCGATTGGTACGTCATTTGCTGATTGAGTTCGTTTTGCTGTTTCAACGCATGAATCGCATGCAGGAGACGGTCCTTCGCCTCTGCCAACGGTTGTTTGTCCGGTTCGTCCGCCAGTTCGATCAGTTGCGTCATCGTCGGTTCAGCAGAGACTGGACTTCCTTGTTCAGTCAGGTACTGCTTCACGGCTTTTACGCGGTTTTGGTCCATTTGCACGATGGCGGCAAGATGCGCCTGCTCCTCCTTCAACAGCTGATCAATTCCGTCGATGTCTCCGCTTTTCAGCAGTGCCGTCTTGTCGTTGGACAGTCGAAGCAGGCTCGTATGCAGTTGTTCGAGATGATTGAGCATTGTCAAAATTGGTTCGATGGACATGTGGTTTCCTACTTTCTCTTACAGCTTATTGAAATAAGACAGCATGCTGGAAGCGAGTTTATCCGCGTCCACTTGATAGTCGCCGGACTGTACTTGCGCTTTCAGTTCCTGTACGCGCTGCTGGCGTGCCGTTTCCACCGGTGAAGCAGCGGACAGCTTTTTCGCTTCTGATGAAATCTCCAGTTTGTCAGTCTTCATTTCCTGTGTTTGCTTCGCTTGATTGACTTTCATTTGCTGATTGCGGTAGGGATTAACCGACTGTGTGTTTTGAATTCCATCCAGTTTCATAGGTGTCGCTCCTTTCGTTTTTGCACTTTTATTTAGCCTTATTCTTTATTTCGGCAGATTTCCGATAATATTTAGGGGCTTTGGTACGAAAAACAGCGTGCAGTACGAACTGCTCGCTGTTTTTCCTCACTTACGGTCTTTTTTGCGCGTGATAGGTACCGCGTTCCTGTTCCGCCATCGCATCCCGCAGTTCCTGTGCCGCTTCGATCGTATTCAGGTCTTTTTTAATTTCATCCGTACATTTTGCACACAGCTTGCCGCTGCTCGTCAGCGCGCCGCATTTATCGCACGGATAGCCGAGGTTTGGAAATAAAGCGGGCTGCAGTCTGCCTTTGCGCACCCATTTATGCAGCAGGCTTTCCGTCACGCCTGTTGCCTCGACAATGCGGTCGATATTCGCTGCACGGTTTTCCCGTTTGCGCAGGAACCGGTAGACCGTTTCGTACATTTTCTCTTCACTCACCGCGCAATTCGCGCACACTTCACGGATTCCCGTATAATTGAAAAATTCGCCGCAGCTCGGGCAATTTTTGAGTTCTGCCATATCTGATCACTTCTTTCCTGTAGGTCTGAATAAAGTCACCGCTTCTACACGTGCCGCACCCGCCAGCTTCAGCGTCCGGGCCGCGTGCTGCAGCGTGGTGCCCGTCGTGAAAATATCATCGACGAGCACGATGGCTTCCTTATTGGGTATATCGGCAGTCACCGCAAATAATTCAGTCATCGCCAGACGTTCCGCACGGGATTTTTCGCCCATGACCGATTCCGTAGTTTTCTGCAGCAAGTTTTCGTATGTCACGCCTGCCGCATCTAGCAATGCATCGACTTGCGCGAACGTGCGCTTTCGTTTATTCCGCGCATGCATCGGAATCGGCACGACGACTTTTTTCGAATCATTCAGTGCACCCCGGAGATCATCCGCAAACACCGCAGCGAGCGCAATGTCCTGCAGAAATTTGAATTGATGCAGAAACTCCCTCGCCGCTTCATTATATGCATACAGCGAATGAACAGAATCGAGCCATTCGGTTTCTTCCCGGCTGTCGATCCGTTCAAATGAATTCCGGCACGGCAGGCAGATGGCAGTCGTTTTCGCGATGCCGAGCAGCTGCTGCCAGGTCGGCTGGTCGTCAAGCGGTTTATCGCAGATCAGGCAGCCGTTCATAGCGGTACCTCGGTCTTGTTGAGCTTGCAGATTTCCCGTTTTGCTTCGTCCATTGCGCTCGTAACGCCTTGGTGGAACAGCACGAAATCACCCGACGTATGAGGCACCGACCGTCCGACTCTGCCGCCGATCTGGATGAGCGCGCCTTTATTGAAAATGGTCTGTTCGGCACCGACGACCGCTACCTGCACATTCGGAATCGTGATGCCGCGCTCGAGAATCGTGGTGGTCAGCAAGCCCGGAATCTCTTTCTTTCGCAGCAGCTGCACACGCTCTTTGCGGTCTGCATGCTCTGCGTGAACGGCGCAGATCTTCCCGTCCAGCTGCTGAAACAGCGGTTCCGCCAGCTCCATCAGTTCGATCTGATGAAAGAAGATAAGGAACGGCTGCCCGTTATTCAGACAGTTTTGCGTCCAGTCGAGCAGTTTCTTCGGAATACGCTTCTTTTTGAGCTGCTTGTCGTAATTCCACAGCGCTTCATGGCGGGGCACGGGCAGCGGCTGTCCATGATAGCGCCGGGCCAGCAGCGAAATATTGCCTTGCTTTTTATTCATCGCAAGCAGCTGAGCAGATGGCGTCGCCGTGACGAAATGAATCGGCGAATTTGGTTTCGCCGCTTTCCTCACTGCCTGCTGCAACGTTTCTTCTGCGGTATAGGGAAATGCGTCCGCTTCGTCTACAAACACGGCGTCAAATGCTTCGTGAAAGCGGTACAGCTGATGCGTCGTCGCGAGAATGAGCTGTGCGTCAAACCGCTCTACTTCTGCCCCGCCGTACAGCGCTTCCACAATGGTGTCCGGAAAAGCCGCCTGCAGTCTCGGCAGCAGTTCTAGAATAACATCCACTCTCGGCGCTGCCAGACAGACGCGCTTGCCTTCCTTCAATAGATAGTGAATCGGCTGGAACAGCATTTCCGTCTTGCCCGAGCCGCATACGGCATACAGCAGATGCGAAACACTTTGCTTCGTGCTTTCTAGCAGTTCACCTGTCGCCTTCTGCTGCGCAGGCGTCAGATTGCCTTGCCAGTTCATCCGGTGTTCTGTCGGAAACAGCGGTGCCTCTCCCGTCCAGATCACTAATTCCGAACAGCAGGACACACGCCCCATGTTCAGGCAGTGGCGGCAATAGGCACACGGCGCTTCACACTGCGCACACTGGAATACTGTGAATCTCATCTGATTTTCATTGAGACAGCGGTTGCATGTATAGTGCTTACCGTGCCATGTTGTTTTCACTTTGACACCTTTTATTTGCTGTATCGAACGTTGCTGTATTGCTTCGTCAATCGCCTCTTGCGGAAACGGCAGTAACTGACGCAGCCAGATGCGGCCCGCCAAAAATTGCCGGATTTCTTCGTTAGCGGCCATACGGTTCCTCCTCAGGTTCCGCGCCGTTTCACCCAGCCGAGTCCCATCGCCCCTTCGCCGAGGTGGGTGCCGATGACCGGACCGAAATGGCTCACGGTGAAATCGACGTTCGGATGTTTTTTCTCCAAGATTTCTTTCCATTCGACTGCTTCTTCGTAACGGTTCGCATGGATGACCGCCGCATCCAGCAGCTGGTCTTTCGCGTCTTCCGCCAGCAGATCGGCAATGCGTTTCATAGCTTTCTTCGACGTGCGGATCTTCTCGAACGGCACGATGACTTTGTCTTCAAAATGCAGGATCGGCTTTACTTGCAATAGCCCGCCAACAAGTGCCTGCGCGCCTGAAAGCCGTCCGCCGCGCTGCAGGTGAGACAGGTCGTCCACCATGAAATACGCTTTCAATGTCTTCTTCATTTGATGAAGCTCTTCGATAATCTCATGCGGGTGTCTGCCTTCATTCGCCAGCTGGGCTGCACGGACGACGTAAAACCCTTGCGGATACGCCGAAATTTCCGAATCAAACGGAAGCACTTCGATATCGCCGACCATTTCCCCGGCCTGCACCGCGCCCATATACGTGCCGCTGATGCCGCTCGATAAATGAATGGAAATGACCGCGTCGTAGTCTTTCGAGAGTTTTTCGTACAGTGCTTCAAAATCGCCGATCGCCGGCTGGGAAGTTTTCGGAAGCGGACCTTTGCCGCGCACAAGATCATAGAATGCACCGGTCGTCAGATCCACGTCTTCTTTGAATGCCTTGCCGTCAATCGTCACTAATAAGGGGATGGTGTGGATGCCAAGCTCTTCTTTTATATCATCCGGCACATAGGCCGTGCTGTCTGTCACAATCACTGTTTTCAACATGATCAACTCCTGTCCCCTATTCTACCTGAAATCGCCACAATTGGCATCTGTGAATATTAAATATACAGGCCGCTCCCTGTCATGCTATCGTGTAAATAGACGAATTATTTTGAAAGGGGTTTTGATTATGCAGGACATCCAGTACGAACAAAGAAATTCGGTCGCGTATATAACACTCAACCGGCCGGAAGCAATGAATGCTTTCAACTTTAATTTGCTGATGGAGCTTGGGCAGGTGGTGGAGGGAATTCGAATAGATCCGGATATCCGTGCAGTTGTGATTACAGGCAGCGGAGATCGTGCGTTCAGCGTCGGAGCCGATTTGAAGGAACGTAAACTGCTGACGGAAACGCAAGTACGCCGGAATCTGAATAAAATTGGCGATGTCTTTACGATGATCGACCAGCTGCCTCAGCCGACCATTTCGTTGATCAACGGCTTTGCATTCGGCGGCGGAATGGAATTGGCGCTTGCCTGTGATTTCCGGATCGCTGCCAATGAAGCAGTGATGGGCTTGACGGAGACCGGGCTTGCGATTATTCCGGGAGCCGGCGGAACGCAGCGGCTGCCGCGGCTGATCGGCGAAGCGAAGGCGCTCGAACTGATTTTGACAGCGCGGCGGCTCGATGCGGAAGAAGCATTCGCATACGGCCTGCTGACACAGCGCGCGCCGGCTGATTTATTGGAAGAAGTCGCAGATGCATTTGTCGCTTCACTGCTCGCGAACGGACCGATTGCGCTGCAGCAGGCGAAATTCGCGATTAAACAGGGAATGAATGTGGATCTGCAGACGGGGCTCGCGATCGAGCGCAAAGCATATGAAATGACCTTGCCGACGGAGGATCGCGTGGAAGCGCTGAATGCATTTGCGGAGAAGCGGAAGCCGGTGTTCAGGGGGAGGTAATTGTTTTCTACAGGCTATGAGCATAGGGGCGGTGTGTATGATCACTTGTGCAGCGGGTATGATCACGCGCGGGAGCTGAATGAGCGGCTGGCCCGGATGTATGATCACGTGTGCGGAGTTAATGATCACGCGTGGGCATTGTATGATCATTTGGCCGGTGGATTGGTTCGGTGTGCCGTGTGGCCGGGGTGTTTTGGTGCGGCGGAGGACCCGTTTCGCGCGGTCAGCAGCTATTTCTGCGCGCACGCAAAAAAAAGCCGCCCGGTACCCGCGCCGGACAGCTTAAAATGAATTTGAATATCGTTTGTTCCGCTGATTGTGGCTGGCTTCGCTCCAGGCGTCTTCCAGCTGATCGATCTGCCGGCGGATGTCCGGCAGCAGCTCAAACTGCTTATGTAATTGCACAGCGACCAGGCTTTGATTGATCACGACGTAATTCAGCAGCAGCCGCTTGCCTTCTTCGCTGTGGTGATCCACTACTCCCATCAGTTCGAACAGCACGTACTGCAGCTTTTTCAGCGGCTCTGCGACGTCGGGATTTGCGACCTGTTCTGTCGCCGCCTGGATATCTGCCAGCAGACTGCCCATTTCATTGAGCAGCTGGACGATCAAGTCGATGGTCGGCGTCGTGGTGCTTGCGGTATTCTGATAGACTTCGATCGCACGTTTTACGTACATGCGGCTCACTCCAAATGTTTTTCTTTTATTATCGGACGTTTCGATTGATTTTGAAGAAACCGGACCGATATAAAGCGTGATGCACTAAAAGAAAAAGCTAAAGTGGGTGAAGGGATGCGAATACACAGCTCTGAAAATATTGCGTTTTCGACGAATCGTGCGCAAAGGAATGCGACGGACATTGAAAAGACGCTGCTGAAACTCGGCAGTGGATCAAAAGTGGCAAAGGGAAGTCAAAATGCTTCCGGTCTCGCTATTTCTGAGACGATGCGTGCTCAGATCCGGGGACTTTCCCAGGCGCAGCGCAATATGCAGGACGGACTATCCGTGCTCGAAGCTTCGAATGAAGGATTGAATAATGTCACGAACCTGCTGCAGCGTGCGCGTGAAATGGCCGTGTCGGCAGCAAACGGCACACTGACCGATTCCGACCGCGAAGCAAGCAGTCTCGAATTGGAGCAGATCAAGGAAGCCATCAACGACACAGCCGGCAAACTCGAGTTCAATACGAAGAAGATTCTTGGCGAAGACAAAGCTTTGATTCTGCAGGTCGGTGCGAATCCAGGACAACAGATGACAATCGGCAATATTGATGTCAGCACGAAAAAGCTCGGCCTTGACGGTACTTCAATTTCGACACGCGAAGATGCTGAAAAACTGATTTCGACTATCGACAAAGCGATCGGTACGATTACCGGTCATTTGACGAAAGTCGGGTCGGAGATGGAAGCGATTGAACACCATCTGACGAATGCGTTAGTGTTTGAAGGCAACTTAACAAAGTCGCTTTCATTGCTGGCGGATACCGATATGGCGGAAGAAATGATGAATTTCGTTCAGCAGGATATCCGGCAAAAAGGCGATCAGCTGCTGATTAAGACAGTGAACAGCAATTTGCAGGATGTACTTTCTCTTTTAAAGTAAGCATAGAAAAAACCTTCCAATTACTGATTGGAAGGTTTTTTCATGTTATCGCACCGCGGGTTTGCGCCCACGACACCGGCAGCCCATGCCACTTTTGTCATAATCGCCGTGGCACCTTGGCGGTCGGCTTGGTGAACGGCTCGTATGTAGGCACTGTTTGCTTCGTCGACGATGTATTGGGCAGGCAGTTTATTGAGCGTCATCGCCAGCACGTCGCTCATGCAGTGATCGCATGTGCACGACATATTCAGCTGAGATTTATACTCCTTCAGCACTTCCTGAACCACAATCTCCATCACGTTTTGCACTTTCATATTCTCTACCCCTTAGCAGACTTCCCTCCGTTACCTGCATGGGAAGTTAATGTGACGCTATTCTTGCGGGTCTGGCCTAAGCCAATCGAACAGTGCAGGCGCAACGGCGGCGTAAGGCAATCCCCCAAGCGCCGAAGCAACTTTCTTTGCACTACTTATTATTTCGACAAAATAATCTTTTTCTTTAGTAAATCTTTACCTGAAATTCCAGGCTTCGTCATTTCGAACGGATGCAGGATCAGATCTAGCTCCTCTTCCGTCAGTACTTTTCTCTCAATACACAGCTCACGGATCGACTTATTTGTCAGCAGAGCTTCTTTTGCAATCTGCGACGCCACTTCATAGCCGACGTGCGGATTGATCGCCGTGATGACGCCGATGCTCTTCTCGACATACTCTTCCAAATGCTCCACATTCGCTTTAATTCCGTCCAGGCAATAATCGCGGAATACTTCAAATACATTCGTCATAATTTTCAATGACTGCAGCAAATTAAACACCAGCACCGGCTCCATGACGTTTAATTCGAACTGGCCGGCTTCTGAAGCAAGCGCGATCGTCGTATCGTTTCCGACTACTTGGAACGCGACCTGGTTCATGACTTCGGCCATAACCGGATTCACTTTACCCGGCATAATGGAAGATCCAGGCTGTCTTGCCGGCAATGAAATCTCTGATAAACCAGTGCGCGGGCCTGACGCCATCAGACGCAGGTCGTTACAGATTTTAGACTGGTTCAGCATCGTGCCGCGGAGCGCAGCCGATACTTGTACGTAAGAGTCGGTATTTTGCGTTGCATCGACTAAGTGAGTGGACGATTTTAATTCGAATCCGCTGTTTTCGGATAAGTATTCTGCCACCTTTTCAATGTATAACGGGTCCGCGTTCAAACCAGTACCGACGGCTGTCGCACCCATATTGATTTCGTATAAGTAGACGCGTGACACACGGATGCGTTCGATATCGCGGCGAAGCACCATTGCATAGGCTTCGAATTCCTGACCGAGACGGATCGGAACCGCGTCCTGCAAATGTGTGCGCCCCATTTTCAAAACGGACTGAAATTCGATTGATTTTTTCAGGAACGTCTTATGGAGTGATTCCATCACACCGATCAGTTTATCCACTTTGACGAGTGTCGCGATGTGGATCGCTGTCGGGAACGCATCGTTTGTCGACTGCGCCATATTGACGTGCGAGTTTGGACTGATAATGTCGTAAGAACCCTTCGCGTGGCCGAGAATTTCAAGCGCCCGGTTTGCGATGACTTCATTTGCATTCATATTGACGGATGTACCTGCACCGCCTTGAATCGGATCGACTAGAAACTGATCACGCAGCCCGCCGTTCATCACTTCTTCGGACGCCTGGATAATCGCTTCTGCGAGATTTCCATCCAGCTGGCCGATATCGCGGTTGGCCTGTGCAGCTGATTTTTTCACGATCGAAATCGCACGGATCAAATCGCTGTTGATGCGGTAGCCGGTAATCGGAAAGTTTTCAGCAGCGCGCAGTGTCTGAATTCCATAATAAGCGTTTTGCGGCACTTTCTTTTCTCCAATAAAATCCTTTTCAATACGGTACAACAATTCCTCTTCCATCATGCAGAACCTCTTCTCAAGTATTTTTCTTATATTTAGACCTGCAGAACGCCCAGATGCGTTTCGACAGGTTTTTTTACTCTTTCATCTTACCTCAAAGATAACGTTCAAACCACCCAATAATTTCTTCCAACCTGGCGACACGTAAATTCGGTTTGCCGGTCCTTGACAAATTATGGTCAGATTCAGGAAAACGGACGAATTCCGTCTCTTTGCCTAAACTTTTCAGCGTAATATACAACTGCTCCGCCTGCTCGATCGGACAGCGGAAATCCTTTTCCGAATGAAGAATCAATAGAGGCGTTTCGATATTTCCGGCATATTTCAGCGGCGAATGTTTCCATAACTTTTCGGGATCGTTCATATCTGCATCGAGCTGCCAGTCCGTGAAAAAATAACCGATGTCCGACACGCCGAAAAAGCTGATCCAGTTGCTGATGGACCGCTGGGTGACCGCCGCTTTGAAACGATTCGTCCGACCGACAATCCAGTTCGTCATGAAGCCGCCGTAACTGCCGCCCGCCACGCCGAGCCGCGTTTCGTCGATCCACTTTTCATTCGCAAGGACTGCGTCCACGCCAGCCATCAAATCCTCATAATCACCGCCGCCATAGTCGCCGCGCACGCCGTCGACATGAGCCTGGCTGTAGCCGTGGCTGCCGCGGGGATTCATGTACAGTACGCCATAACCGCTGCCGGCGAGCACCTGCAGTTCATGGTAATACGTATGGCCGAACATCACATGCGGACCACCGTGGATTTCGAGAATCAGCGGATACTGTTTACCTTCTTCATAGTCTGCCGGTTTCAGCAGCCATCCATGCACGTCCTCGCCATTATTTGTAAACTGCACCGCTTGCGGCTCAACAGGCTGTACTTTTTTCAGCCAATTTTCATTGAATGAAGTCAGCACTTGCCGTTCACCCGTCGCAATGGTCTGTTTATACAATTCACCCGGATTCGTCGCCGTGCTGACCGCAATCAGCGCGAATTCACCGTTCGCCGCCACGTCATAGCCATGCACATGCTCGTCTTCGCCTGTCGCCGGATACATGGCCCCGTCCAGAGTTGCCGCGTATAACCGCACATCCCCCATGACAGATAACTGGAAATAAAGCTGCTCGTCATCGGTCCAGACCACACCCGGCGCAGAAGCCTGCTGCAAATGGTCGGCTGCCGCGTGATCCCCGACCGGCGCATCGATTCCTGCCGTCAAGTTCATCGTGCTGCCGTTTGATTGGTCATAAATGAAGACATCCGGCTGCGTAAAGTTTTTATAGGTCAGATCGCTGCCGACGTACGCAATATACCGGTCGTCTTTTGAAAAATGGACATCGCCGAAAAAACCTTGCTCATCGGCCAGCAGCGTTTCTTCCCTGCTTTCAATATCCACGATCAGCAGCGGCAAACTGAAATCATAATCCACATTTTCATTCCGGTTGACGCTGATGACCAGCTGTTGGCCGTCATGTGACACCGCTTCTAATGAATGGTCAAATGGCGCTGTGGTGAAATTCGAAACACTGTTCGTTGCGATATCAATGAAGCCAATCTGCGAAAACTCCTCTTGCGGCAACACACCTATGCCGTCTGTTTTATAGTTCATTTTCGTCACACGGACAGGCTGCGGCAGTTCGTCTTTTTCTTCTTCCGTCGAAGCAAATGTCTCGCCCGTCTTCACACGGCCGCTGAACCAGATTTTCTGTCCGCAAGGCGACCATTCGAATGAATCGACGCCATTTTTGCAATCAGTCAGCTGCCTCGCTTCCCCGCCCGCCGCCTGCATGACGTACAGCTGATTTTTCTCCGTACGATCGGAAAGAAATGCGAGCATCTTGCCGTCCGCAGACCATTTCGGCGCACTCACTTGCTGCTTGCCGAATGTCCACTGCGTCACATCATTCGTCTGCAAATCGATGTGGTGGATTGCGGAACGATAGTCATTGTCCTCTTTATTCACTTGCGTCACGAGGAACACCGCTTCTTTTTGATTCGGCGCGAGCACAGGACTCGTCACCGATTTTGTTTCGAATAAATCCTCCAGTATTACGGACCGTTTTTCCATTCCATCACTCCTGCCTTTATATGAGGTTTTATCTACAGTATACGCTTCTAAACCATAACAAGTTTACGCGGGGTTTGGCAATTAAGAGCGTGCGCAAAAGCCCGGGAAGCCATGATTCCCGGGCTGACTCTGTACTTTTTTGCCGGATGATCATTGAACTCCCTGGCGTGATCATTACATCTGCACGTGTGATCATACTCACCTGATGTCCGCTCATAGCCCGCCTGCGCGTGATCATAACACCGGGCCAAGTGATCATACCCCTCCATCAAACGCTCATTCATCCAATTAAATCTTAAACACCGCAATCATTTTCTGCAGTTTTTCCGCCATATCACTCAGCACATTTGACGTATGCGACATTTCCGCCATCGACGCATTCTGCTCTTCAGCCGCCGCCACGATATCCTGCGCGCTGTCTTCCATTTTCTCCGACATATGCGCCGCGTCATCCGACAATGCTTTCACCTGCTGAATCGCCTGATGAATTTCTTCGCTCAGGCTCGCGATTTCAACAGACTGCTGCGAAACTTCCCGGATTTGATTCGAAATTTGACGGAAGTTGTCTCCGGACTCATTAATCATCGTGATGCCGTCCTGCACGAATGCGGAGGACGTATCCATCGCGTTCATGGCCCCGCCGACTTCGCGCTGAATTTCTTCAATTAAAAGTGTGATATCTTCCGCTGCTTTTCCGGAACTGGATGCAAGGTTCCGCACTTCATCCGCCACGACCGCAAACCCTTTGCCGTGCTCCCCTGCCCGCGCCGCCTCGATTGCCGCGTTCAAAGCCAGAAGATTAGTCTGCTCTGCAATGCCAGTGATCAGCGCGACAATTTTGCCGATTTCCGCCGATTTATTCTGCAATGAATGAACGACCTGCCCTGTCTGCTCTGTCGACTGCTGGATGTCATCCATCTTTTGAACCGTAGAATCCATCATTTCCATTCCACGCTGCGTGATATCTGCCGTTTCAATCGACAACGCGGAAACCCGCTGGATGCTGTGGACGGTCTGCCCGATATTTGCAGCGATTTCATCGACAATCTGACTGCTCTTCTTCGCGTCATTCATTTGCTCGGTCGCATTATGCGAGACGTCGATGATCGAATCGGTGATCTGATCGGACGCCGCAGACGTTTGATTGGCACTTTCCGCAAACTGAATCGAGTTTTCAGCCAATGTTTCCACATGCCGATGCAGATCCGTAACCAGTGAATGCAGACTTTTCGTCATATCATTGAAATGCACTGTCAGTTTCCCAATTTCATCATCCGACTGCACCTGTACTGCGGGAACCGTCAAATCCCCCTGCGCCATCAGTGCCACCTGATCCGACAGCTGAACAATCGGCGTTTTAATGGTCCGCAGCAAATAGCGGATTCCGACTAATGAAATAAGTATAGCCAGCAATGTGCCGGCAAGCAATATCCAAATCAGCGTTGTGTAAAGCTGATCGCCCTGCTGTTCGATTGACTGCAGTTCTTTTTCGTGCAGCGTTGCGAGTTCGGCAAGCTGTTCTTCGATGGATGAAATTGTCAAAATGGCATCATAAGACTGCACGACCGCTTCGTCTTCATTCCCCGTATTGCTCAGACGCAAAATTTCTTCAATTTGACTGTAGAATATGCCCCACTCTTCTTCCACCTGCTGAAATAACGCATTTTCAGCAGGCGCCATCAAAAGCTGATCGTAGATTTGCAGTTCCTCTTCAATTTCTACGCGCTCCGCTACAATATCTTCCGAGTACTTCTTTTTGAATTCTTCTTTTTCGGATAAAATATGCCGCTGCGCTTGCGCCATTACTTGCTGAACCTGCAAATTCAATTGCCCGATCTGCTCTTTTTTCGGTATAATTTCTTTATTGATCGTCGTCGTATTCTGATTTAATTTATAGGTGCTGAATATTCCTGTCGCACTCATTCCCAGAATCAGTATCATCATTAACGTGAAAATCACGATAAATTTCTTCTGCACATTCAACGCCATCATCCCCTCGCTAGCTTTTTCTCTTTACTATCGGTTATTTTGCACAAAATTACAAGATACGACAGAACAAAAAAAGAGCGGGTGCACATCAAACAGGCACTCGCTCTTTTGCATATAGAAAATAGACGTTTCGTGCAGTTTAAACACGCTGCGGCGCTGGGGGATTGCCTTGCGCTATGAGCCTATTGGCGAAGAACACGCATCACTGCCTTAATTTCTGCAAAGAGCGCAAAAATACGGCAAAGCGAACCCTTCGCTGTTCGCTTGGCTCACCGCGGGCCCGCAAGACACGCGTCCGCCTGGAACGCAGGGAAACGGTATCTTCCCGCTTACTACCTTTAATGGAATCAACTCTTAAGTATAAGTTTTGTCTAGGAGCCTTAATGTTTCACCTGATCTTTCAATGAACGGCGAAGGATTTTTCCTGTCGTATTTTTAGGCAGTTCATCAAGGAACTCAATGGACTTCGGCACCTTGTACTTCACCAGACGCTTTGCACAGAATGCCTGCAGCGATTCTTCTGTCGCTTCAGAACCTTCTTTCAGCACAACATAAGCCTGTACCTCTTCACCAAAGTTCACATCCGGCACACCAATAACAGCTGCTTCGATAATATCGCGGTGGCTGAACAATACCTCTTCCACTTCACGCGGATACACATTGAAGCCTCCTACGATGACCATATCTTTTTTGCGGTCTACGATATAAAAGTAACCGTTTTCATCGCGCCGTGCAAGATCGCCTGTGTACAGCCAGCCGTCACGGATTGCGACTGCCGTTTCTTCCGGCAGCTTATAATAGCCCTTCATGACGTTTGGTCCGCGGACAATCAATTCGCCGACTTCATTGTCAGCAACTTCCTCGCCGTTTTCATCGACGACTCTGTTTTCAACATTCATGATATTCATTCCGATGGATCCCGGTACACGGTCACGGTCCAGCGGGTTGAAGCATGTAACCGGCGACGCTTCCGATAGTCCATAGCCTTCCGAAACGCGGACTTGGAATTTTTCTTCAAACTCATGAAGCAATGAAACGGGCAGTGAGGATCCCCCGGAAATCGACAAACGAATCGTTTCGAAGTCTTCTGTCTTGCCTTCCGGGAATTGGTACAGGAAATTGTACATTGTAGGCACGCCGGCAAAGACTGTCGCTTTCTGCTCGCGGATCAATTGGAAGATTTCCCCCGGGCTGAAACGCGGCTCAAGTAAAATGGTTGCGCCTTTTACTAACGGTGCGTTCGCTACTACTGTCAATGCGAATACGTGGAATAAAGGCAGAGTCGCAACAATTTTATCACTTTCATCGAATCCCAGATAGTTGCCGACGTCACGCGCATTAGAGTAAATGTTCTTGTGTGTCAGCATTGCGCCTTTCGGATGTCCGGTAGTTCCGGATGTGTATAAAATGATAGCGGTTTCATCTTCATCAGCTTCAAACATCTCTGTCAAAGGAGTTGCATTTTTCATCAGAAATATAAACGGTTTCACTTTTGTCTTAACGGAATCGGGCAGTGCTTGAATTTTCTCGCCTGCATCCGGGCTCATTTCGCAGACTATATAGTGTTCAATTGTAGGGAAAGCCTGGCTTGCCACTTCTACCAGCGGCAATAGCTGATCGATCGCAATGACTGCTTTGGCATCACTGTTTTCCAAAATGAAGGAGATTTCATCAGGTGTATACAGCGGGTTAATCGGCACAGCAGTCGCTCCGATGCGCATGGTTGAGTAAAGGGAGATTAGGTAATGGGGCGTGTTTCCTAATAAAAAGGCCACTTTGTCCCCTTCATTGACTCCTAAGTTTTTCAGTGAGGAAGCAAACATCGAAACTTGCATGTCGAATTCTGCATAGGTCGTGTCTTTGCCCATGAAGTGATAGGCGGCTTTATCGGGTTTTGTCTGAGCTGTCTGGTGTACGCTAGTAACTAAATTCATCGTTTCATCTCCTAAGTAATGAATGAGTAACCATTCAGTATTTCATTCATTATACTGATAAAACAATAGTGGCGCAACCGAATACTGAAAGTTTTGTAGTTTTGGTGTCGGATTTTCAGATGTGGTAAGTGGAAGGATGCTGTTTCCCTGCGCTTCAGATGGACGCTTTCCGGAGGGCCCTCGGTGAGCCAAGCGAACAGCGAAGGGTTCGCTTGGCCGTATTTTTGCGCTCTTTGCAAAAATTAAGGCAATACATTGTAACTTCTGAACGCTATTTTCGCTCCGCTCCCTTTAATTGTCTCATCCTATCGGGCTGATCCTCCCGGAGTCGCCATCTTCCGCTCCGGTACACTGGCTGGTTTTTCAGGACTTTTTATTTGGATAGCAGTATGAGCATGCTGTCTGTTTCTTTTACACTGGTTATGGTGTTCATGCAATACCCGCAGGAACTTTGCTAATGAGCCATGAATACTTGATATACTACGAGATTCCCTAAACTTCTCAGATTTTAGACAGCTATCATACACTTATAAAGTACTTACGCAAGAGATGTAGGATTGAAGCGGAGAGCGGGGCGACTCCTGCGGGAATAGCATGAGCTGGAGACCCCGCAGGAGCGCAGCGACGAGGAGGCTCCAGCCATGCCCGCGGAAAGCGTCCCCGCACGCAGCGAAAGCCGTAACGAAGAACGGCTTTTGCGAGTAAAAGCGAAGCGTTAGGAGCACATCTTTGCTTTAAATCCCTTGCCACGTACCCGCTACACTATCTTATAACTCCATAAAAGTCGTAACACGAAAAAAACACCCACTTAAGAAGTAGGTGCCTTGATATGTGAAATATAGCGCCAGCGGATGAGGTAGAAGTAGAGCACCTGCATCAGCGCAAAGCCCGCCAGCACCAATGTTAACTCCTTCACTATCGAAATCTCCGCCAGCGCCTCCCAGATCACCTGCAGTGACAGGAAGGCGAAAACGCTATGGATGAACGACACGCCCCACGGAAAGAAAAACTGCGGGATTAACTGGCGGTTGACGATCTTCTTGAACTCGCGGTCCGTCATGCCGATCCGCTGCAGCACCGCATACTGCCTGCGGTCGTGGCTGAGTGACGTGTACAGCCGGAAATAGATAAAGCTGCCGGATGCGAGGAAAAATACGCCCGCCAGCAACAGTCCAATGAACAGCAGCAGCGAGAACGTCATCCGGATATGAGAATAATTCAACCCCGGATTCTCAAACTCAAAACGCACCGGGTCCCGGTCATCCAGCATCAGCCCCGCCAGCACCTGGGCATTAATCGACAATCCGATATCTTTCGTCTTCTGCCATTCATTCACATTGAATGCGTAATACGTAAAGGATAAAGCCGAGCCTTTCGTCTGCTCTTCCACCCGGTCAAAATCCAGATGATTGAGCACGATGGTGTTGAGTCCCATCGCGTTGGGTGGGAATAATTTATACGGATAAACGCCTTCAACATTTAGCAGCAGATTGCTTTCCGCAAGCTTTGTACTGACGGTGGTATTCGACAGCTGCCCGGCAGCGGATGCACTTGCCGGCAGGAACATCGCATGCCCCTGCTCCAGCTGAAGCGGTTGCTGGCCGAATGAAGCGGCGAGCTCATTAAGATCCGCCAGCCTGACAATATTGACGCTGTTCTGCGTATAGGAAGACTGCTGTTCGAGAACCCGGAAACGCACAGCAAAGTAATCCAGGTTTTCCTGCTCCAGTTCACTTGTCAGCTGCGCGATATGGCGGTGTTCAAATTCATTATGCGGCAGACTTTTGTACACCAGCCCGAGCGGATTCACTTCCCTGTACTGAGAGGCGAATGACGTCAAGGAAGCCAGGATTCCGACGGACATAAAAGCAATCGTCGAGACAATCGTGACAATGAAAAACATCCGCGCATTTTCTTTCAGACGCACGATGCTTTCTGAGATGGAAATCATCCAGAAATCACGCCAGAAAATATTCTTGCGGCTGCGCAGCGTATGCAAAATGAGCGGCAGTGTATCTGTAAAGAAGAAGTACGTGCCAAACGTAATAAGCGGCGGCAGCAGGAAAAACAGGCTCAGTATGCTTGAGCGTGAGACGAAAGCGGCCATCGCATAAGCCAGCACCAGCAAAATCACGCCGAAAATGCCGCGGCTTTTTGAATACATATAAACCGACTGGACTGCCGTATCGCCGTGCAGCAGATCGGAAATCTTTCCCTGCTGAATGAATACCGGCGCAATATAGGAAATGATGGCGAACAAACTGAGGAACGCCCCCATCGTCAGTCCAAATGGTTTCCATGACAGATAGAGCGGCAGCACCGGAATCTGCACAATTGCTTTCACAATCATGAAAAAGAATTTCGAGAACATAAAGCCAATGAAAATCCCCGTTAAAATCGAAGCGAAACCGAGCAGCATGGTCTCGATGAAAATGAGCCGGTGCAGCTGCCGTTTCGCCATGCCGAGCAATAACAGCACCCCGAACTCTTTCGATCGCGCCTGCAGAAAGGCCCGCATCGAGTAGAACAGGAAAAACAGCGTGAAGATGAACAAGACTAATTCGGCAATTCCCATTCCAAGTGCTGAAATTTCTTTCAAAAACGTATTTTCAATCGACGGGTGGAACAGCAGCATCGAATACAGGAAAAACACCATGACCGAAAACACACTGGCCATGAAAAATGCTGCGTACACCCGCCGATTCCGGACGACATTACGGTAAGCGAACTGACGAAAAGTCATTTACATTGCCTCCAAGTAATGACAGCACATTCAGGATGCGCTGGAAAAAAGTCTGACGGCGCTCGTCTTTATAAATTTCATTGAAAAATTCGCCGTCTTTAATGAACAGCACACGGTCGCAATAACTTGCGGCGATCGGATCATGTGTCACCATGATGATCGTTGTCTTTTCATGCTGATTAATATGTTCGAGCAGCTCGAGCACGTCTTTTGCCGATTTCGAATCCAGGTTTCCTGTCGGCTCATCCGCCAGTACAATGCTCGGCTGGTGAATCAGAGCGCGGCCAATTGCGGTGCGCTGCGCCTGTCCGCCAGACAATTCATCCGGACGGCGCTCCAAAATATCCTCCAGACGCAGTTTGCGCGCCATATCCTCTACTTTCGCTTTCATTTCATGGACAGGCAGACCGTCGAGCGTCAGCGGCAGCACTAGGTTTTCCTCCACTGTCAGCATTTGCAGTAAATTGATTTCCTGAAAGACAAAGCCGATCTGGCGCCTTCTGAACAGCGCAATTTCATTTTGACTGAGTGTTTCGGGTTCGACGCCGCCAATGAGAATTCTGCCGTACGTCGGAATATCCGTCGCCATCAGCAAATTCAAAAGTGTCGTCTTGCCACTCCCAGAAGGTCCCATAATCGCGACAAATTCGCCTTCCTGCACGTCAAAATCCAGTTGATTCAGCGCGCGGTGCATCACTTTGCCTTCGTAGATTTTCGTGACTTCCTCCATCTTAACGACCGGTTTCCTCATTTGACCGTTCATTCGGCTGTTCACCCGCCTCTCCGTCTGTAAATAATAGGGCCACCGTCGTACCTTCCCCTTGCTTCGATGAGATCGTCAGTTCATGGCCTAAACGCTGACAGACTTCTGACGCAATATAAAGACCCATCCCGGTAGATTCACCGGACAGCCGGCCATTTTCTCCCGTGAAGAACGCCTTCGTCACCCGGTGCAGATCGGACGCGGGAATGCCTATTCCTTCATCCGTAATCTCGAGCAGCAGGCCGTCCGTTCGCTGATTGGCCGTTACATAGATTTTCTTGCCTTTTTCAAACGTATATTTTACCGCATTTGTGATAAATTGATTGAGCATGAATTTGATCCATTTATGATCGGTCGCGACCGTCAGCTGCTCGTCTACATTCAGTACTGGAAATAAACCGTTCGCAATGAACAGCCGCTTATTTTCATTCAGCACTTCCTGCAATAAAGTCCTTAACGGCAGTCGCTCGATCTGCATATCGTCCTCAAACGTTTCAAGCCGTGCATTCACCAGGACGATTTCGAGACCCAAACGGATCCTTTCGACTTCCTGCCCGACACTTTTCTTGTCTACTTCCTCTTCCTGCAGCAGCAAATTAATGACCGAAATCGGCGTTTTCATTTGATGCACCCACTGATTCATGAAATGCAAGTGGCGGTGCTGGACATTATACAGATTCTGGACTTCATGCTGATACAGGCGGTACAATTCGCGCGTGAATTCCGTCGTCTTGCGGTTTTCCGGCGTCAGTACATGCCGGATGAGCGCATCTTCCATTTTCTGCGGCTTGTCTACAATCGCTGCATAGAACGACCGCCGCATAATAAATTTTCCCGTCAAATAAAAAGCAGTCAGCAGCATACTCATCGCCACTGAATAAATGGCGGTGTTCGGATTCCTAAAACCATCCAGCCAGTACAGCAGCAAAATGAACAGTACCAGTCCTACCTGAAACAGCATGAACGGGACATGTTCTTTAACGAACAGCATAACCGCTTTCATTACGCTTCAGACTCCGGTACAAATCGATAGCCTGCGCCGCGGACTGTTTCAATCCACGAGCTCACATCGTAATCCGACAGTTTCTTGCGCACCCGCGCCATATTGACGTTGAGTGTGTTTTCATCGACAAACGACTGATCATCCCATAATTCTTCCAGCAGCCGCTCCCGCGAAACCACTTTCGGCGACTCGCCCATCAATAATTCCAGAATGACACATTCCTTTTTCTGCAGCGGAATCTCTTCGTCGCCCTTTTGCAGCGCCATCCGCTCTATGTATAATGTCAAATCTCCGGACACGATGATCCGTTCCGATTGATTCGGCGAATATTCCCCCACCGAACGCCGCAAATGACTTTTAATTTTCGCCAGCACAATCTCATAATGAAACGGTTTCGTAATGAAATCATCTCCGCCATTTTCCAGCGCAAATACCTGATCCATATCACCCGACCGTGCCGAAATGAAAATGATCGGACACATCGTATGCTGCCGAAGCTGGCGGCACCAGTAGTAGCCGTCGTAAATCGGCAGGTTAATATCGAGCAGCACCAAATGCGGATTATACGCCGTGACTTCCTCCACCACTCTGTCGAAGTCTTCTATAATGGCCACTTCATACTGATACTTCTCGAGCGTCCCCGCCAGCAGCTGTGCAATTTTCTGATCATCTTCCACAATGAAAATCCGATGTTTCACCGCAATCCCCCACTTTCCTGTTGCTATAAGTATAACGTATTTAGCCGTCCGGATAAATTCAGACCCTTACTCGAAAAAAGCGCATGCCCCGAAAGACACGCGCTCCTGTTCTCCTTAATAAATCAAACCGACAAACTCGTCCAGCTGAATACCGCCTAAAATCTTCTCGACATCCATTGATTCCAGAGCTTCTGTAATCGCCTGACGCTCGTACTTCACGCCAATTAATTTCTGTTCAATCTCCTGCACTTCCCCGACGCCGAAAAAGTCACCGTAAATATGTATATTTTCAATGATTCCTTTTTCCACATGCAAGCGCACATCGATGCCGCCGACAGGAAAACGTTTCGACTGCTGGACATTGAATTTCGGTGAGCGCCCGTAATTCCAGTCCCAGTTGCCATAGCGTTCTGCCGACAGCTCATTAATTTTATTCCAGTCTTCATCCGTCAGTTCACGGTATTCAATATGTTCTTCGCCGTCGAACATCGAGTTGAGGATTTCCTGTCTGAACTGCTCAATTGAAATCGGCTCTTCCAGGAACTCCGAAATATTCGCTACACGGCTGCGAATGGACTTAATGCCTTTCGACTCGATTTTATCTTTCTTCACTTTCAGCGAGTTGACGACGCCTTCCATGTCTGTATCAAACAGCAAAGTTCCATGACTAAACATCCGGCCGCCCGTTGCAAACTGTGCATTGCCGGAAATTTTCCGGCCGTCGATCAGAATATCATTGCGCCCCTGCAATTCCGCTTTAACACCCATTTTCGCCAGCGCATCTGTTACAGGCTCCGTAAACTTCTTGAAATTACGGAAGGACTCGCCGTCGTCTTTCGTAATAAAACTGAAATTCAGGTTGCCGTGGTCATGGTACACCGCCCCGCCGCCGGACAGCCTGCGCACCACATGGATTCCTTCGCTGTCCACAAACTCTGTATTGATTTCTTCAATTGTGTTCTGATTCTTGCCGATAATGATGGACGGTTCGTTGATATAGAACAGCAAGTACGAATCCTTGTCCACATCCATCGTCTGCAGCACATATTCCTCAATCGCCAGGTTAATCCGCGGATCTGTAATGCCTTTATTATCGATAAACTTCATATTTGCACACTCCTCACAATTTTGTCACATTTATTTTTAATGAATTCTCACAATTCAGAACCTCTAAAACCTCACTGAAGCGCGTCACGAAAGGCCTGAATCCAGTTTAACAGAAATTTATGGCGAGTGTTGACTTTTACACCCTGTTATAATACACTATGAATATAGCAAGGAGTTATACAACAACAACCAAAGGGGATGTATATATTATGGTAGAAAGTATTGTAGAGTTTTTCAGAAACTTGCCGGCGAAGGTTTGTGTAACATGTGGAAACGACATCGAAGAGCAGCACGAGTGCTACTCTAATCACTGTGATCACTGCAACGTAAAATAAATAAAACTTTCATTCGGCGGATATTTCGATATTCGCTTTTTTTTATGCCTAAATTCAGCGCCAGCGCGCGAAAACTGTGCACTGCCGCGCGAAACAGCGGCGGCAGCGAGCGAATCATTCATTCAACCGCACCTAAAAGCCGCTGCCGCGAACCAAAGGCTGCGTTTGCCGCGCGTTACCGGCGTCATCGCGCGCCATTCACCCCGTTCTGCGAGCCAATCCGCTGGTCCACCGCACATTTAGCACAGGCTATGATCACCTGCGGGGCAGCATGATCACAGCGCCGGCGTCCATGATCACTCCGCAGACCCCAATGAGCGCACGGCCACTCTGTATGATCATTCCAGCACGGACTATGATCACCTGACACAATCCAATGATCATCCGGCCAAAAAACCAGAAAATGTCCAAACGAAAAAAGCTGTCCGGCAAGTCATCATTCAATGACTTGCCGGACAGCCTGGTTCTTATTCAGTAAAAAGCTGCGACAGTACATTCTCCATCGCCTCGACTCCCTGATCGATACAATCCGGCAAGCCGACGCCGTCATATGACGCCCCAGCCAGCTGTACCATCGGGAACTGCGTCTGAAGTTCCTGCCGTGCGCGAATAATCTTCTCTTTATGTCCGACCCGATACTGGGGCCGGTCATCTTTCCAGCGTGTGATCACACAGAATTCGGGCTGTCCTTCCAGGTCAAGAATTTGGCGCAGATCCTCCAAGACGATTTTCTCGATTTCGCTGTCCGGCAAATCAACGATCGCTTCTTCCCCTAGGCGTCCGACAAACGCGCGGATTAATACTTTATCATCTGGCGTTGTAGTCGGCCATTTGCGGTCAACGAGTGTGCACGCGGTAATCGAATAATTACTGCTGCGCGGCACAAGGAATCCCGTGCCGTCTATTTCACGTTTCATTGCTGCCTTTGGAAAACCGAGTGCTACCGTCGCGACAGAAGTCGTCGGGATCGTACCGAGTTCCTGCAATAAACCGTACGGCTCGAACAGCTGACTCGCAACGGAATGACTCGTGGCTAAAATGACGGCGTCCGCTTCTATCTGCTGCTGATCGCTCATCTTCAAAATGGCCCGGCCGTCTTGCTTGTTCAGCTTCATCACACGTGTGCCTTTTAAAATTTCCACATCAGCCAGCTGTTCTTCAAGCGCCTCCACTACCGATTCCAGTCCATTTCGGAACGTATGGAATGCTCCTGCCTTTTTGGAACTGTGGCTGTTTTTCTGCGGCAATTGTTTAGGCGTTGTTTTCTTCATGCCTACAATCAGGCTGCGATGCTTTTTTTCCACTTCATAGAATTGCGGAAACGTGGATTCCAGGCTCATTTGGTCAATATCGCCGGCATACACACCGGACAGCAGCGGCTCAATGAGATTTTCCACTACTTCTGTCCCGAAGCGGCGGCGGAAAAAGTGGCCCAGCGACTGATCGCCCGTTACTTCAGACCTCGGCAGCACAAAATCCCCTGCCGCACGAAGTTTGCCCGTCAGACTGAACAGCCCCGACGTAATGAAAGGTTTGATTTCTGTCGGTATGCCCATTACCGCACCCGCAGGAATCGGATGCATTTCATCCTGCAGTAAAATATAGGCCTGCCCTGTCGCATTTCGCACGAGCTGATCAGCGATGCCAAGATCCTCCGCCAGCTGATCAACACTTTTCTTACGGATCAGAAAGGAGTCGGGACCGCGTTCGATAATATAGCCGTCTCGACGGACTGTCTGGATTTTCCCGCCCAGTTCAGTTGACGCTTCAATCAAGGTAATATCAAGAGGATATCCTTGTTCTTCAGCTGCCTTCTGCATATAATAAGCCGCTGAGAGTCCTGTAATGCCTCCACCGATGATGACTGCTTTTTTTCGTTCACTCATGTCCTCCGTCACTCCGATCCTGCTGCATTTAATTCGCTTCGTTCAATTTATCGAGCACCGCATCCGCCATCGCATCTACGAATAAAGCATCCGTATTCGGCATGGCCGGTCTGTGATACGCTGCGCCGATTTCATCACAAACTATTTTACATTCGTAATCATTGTCATACAGCACTTCCAAGTGGTCCGACACGAAACCAACCGGTGTGTAGACAAATGATTGATAGCCTTTTGTTTCGAATAATTCACGCGTCAAATCCTGTACATCAGGCCCGAGCCAAGGTTCGCCCGTCTGCCCTTCACTCTGCCAGCCGAGCGCGTATGTTTTTACGCCTGCTGCCTCTGTAATCATCTCTGCTGTTTCTTTCAGCTGGTCGGCATATGGATCGCCGTTTGCCAAGATCTTTTCGGGCAAGGAGTGCGCTGATACAATCAGGCATGTATTTTCGCGTTCCGCTTCGTCCATCGCACCATAAGTCTCGCGCAGCTGATTTGCCCAGTACTCGATAAATTTCGGCTGCTTATACCAGCTTTCCACTGATGTCAGACGAATGCCGTGTTTGTCCGCTTCTTCCTGCGCGCGGCCATTATAGGATTTAACAGAGAATGTGGAGAAATGAGGTGCCAGAACGATCGACACAGCTTCTTCGATTCCGTCATTGTGCATTTTCTGGACTGCATCTTCAATGAACGGCGCAATATGCTTCAAGCCGATATACACATGGAACTCGATATCATGTTGCACTTCATTCAAATGGCTGCCAAGCGCATTCGCCTGATCTTCCGTAATGCGTGCCAGCGGAGATATCCCGCCGATTGCTTCATAACGGCTGCGTAAATCTTCCAGTTGTTCAGGTGCCGGCGGACGGCCTCTGCGGATATGCGTATAGTAAGATTCTATGTCTTCATATGAATTCGGTGTGCCGTAAGCCATTACAAGTAAGCCCATTTTCTTCTTTGTCATCTGTATCACCTCAAAAATTTGATTTTATTTTGCCCGTAATTGCGCACTGTACTCATGAACGAAAGCTGTCAGCCGCTTCAGTGTTGCCGGATTCACTTCCGGGAATACCCCGTGCCCCAAGTTAAAGATATGGCTGCCGTGTTCGACGCCTTGCTCCACGATGATTTTCGCGCGCTCTTCAATCACCGGCCAGTCTGCAAGCAGCATAGACGGATCCAAGTTTCCTTGAAGCGTCTTTGTCAATCCGCGTTCCCCTGCTTCTTTAACCGATAAACGCCAGTCCAGTCCCACCACATCAACAGGCAGATCATGCCATTCATTCGCCAGATGGCTTGCGCCTACACCGAATGTAATCAAAGGAACGTTTAATTTGCGAAGCTCAGTGAAGATTTTCGTCATCGTCGGCTTAATGAAAATCCGGTAGTCCGAGACGTTGAGCGCTCCCACCCACGAATCAAAGATTTGTACCGCTTTGGCTCCCGCCGCCACTTGCGCCTGGATATACGTAATCGTCATATCCGCAAGTTTATCCATCAATGCGAACCAGGCTTCAGGTTTAGATACCATGAAAGATTTCGTCAGGTTATAGCTTTTCGACGGTCCGCCTTCAATCATATAGCTCGCAAGCGTGAACGGAGCGCCCGCAAAACCGATCAGCGGCACATTCAGCTGCTCCTGTGTAAGAAGTTTGATCGTATCTAATACATACGGCACTTGCTCTTCCGCTGAAAACTCTCCCAGATTTTCGATATCCTGAGCAGATCGGATCGGATTCGAGATGACAGGTCCCACGCCTGATTTAATCTTTACATCCACACCGATTCCCACTAATGGCGTCACAATATCTTTATACAGAATGGCTGCATCGACATCATACTGATCAACCGGCAGCTTCGTTACGTACGCACATAACTCAGGCTGATGTGTGATTTCCTCCAAGGAGTACTTTTCTTTGATTTTACGATATTCCGGCTGCGAACGTCCCGCCTGGCGCATGAACCATACCGGAGTATGCTCAATCTTTTCTCCTCTGGCAGCACGAAGCAATGTATCATTAAACGCTGTCATATTCACCGAACCCTCTTTCCGTTATTTTACGTTATTCAATCAGTAAATTATTATCCGTTAATCATCATAAACCGTTGACAAGTCAATGTATAGCGAATTGCCCCTTTGTCATAATTTTGTGCTTACCGCGGGCGGCACTTCGTCATTTTTTAGACAATCATTCTTCGATAACAAACTCACTCCGTGTTTGATTTGAAGTATTTAGGGGAATTAATTACTATATACAATACATAACAGGACAGAAATCTTTACGCATATGTTCACAACACTGTTACTAGTCAAAGGAGGAAATGATTTATGTATATTTATATGACAACCGGAACGATGGATTTTATGGAAAAAGTACGGGACCAGTACGTTGATGAATCTATTATCTTAATGAATGGAGGCGGCAGCACGCTTCTGCTCCATGAAACAAACGGCAAGTCTGTTTTCCAGACGCCGAGAAAATATGAAGTCGTCGGAACTGCAGGCGATCTTACACACGACGGCTATTTTGCAATGGATAATGTCGCAGTCACTGATGAAGGGAAACCGATTTTTGAGCATAAGTATAAAATGACCGGCGATCAATTAGTAAACATGCCCGGTTTCCAGGCCTTCAGACTGCTGCGTCCGATCGGTTCAGATACGTATATTGTTCTGACGGAGTGGAGCGACAAACGCCATTACGACCTCTGGCACAATTCACCCGGCTATCAGCTTTCCAATCCCGGTGATTTCAAAGATCAAGGCGGCGCTACCCTGCATATTTTCACAAGTGCTCCCTACACCGCCACATACACTACACCGACTGATGAGATTTGAATGGAAGAAGCGAAGAGATTTGACACATACGCGTCAAATCTCTTTTTGTGCTGTCTGAATCTTTCAATTCCTTGATTTGCTTGCCTTCCGCCTCATTGCTATAATAAACACTATACAGACTGGACTTATCGGCAAAAGAAAGGAGAATGATCATGAAAGAACTGCTGTTTGAGAAATTGGAACAATCCTACGGTGATATGGTGGAAATTCGCCGCTATTTGCATATGAACCCAGAGGTTTCGTTCAAAGAAGAAAAGACTGCTGCCTATCTGGCGGATTTTTATAATAAATTGGGCATTGAGGTGCGCACAGGTGTGGGCGGCAATGGACTGATCGCGAAAGTGAAAGGCGGGAAGCCCGGTAAAACGGTCGCGCTGCGTGCAGATTTCGATGCACTGCCGATTCAGGATCAAAAAGAAACATCCTACGCTTCTCAAGTACCCGGTGTGATGCATGCCTGCGGACATGACGGACATACGGCGGCCCTTCTGCAGCTGGCGAAGGCCATGCATGAAATGTGGGAAGATCTTTCAGGCGAATATGTTTTTATTCATCAGCATGCAGAAGAACTTGCTCCAGGCGGCGCTGTCTCCATGATAGAAGATGGCTGTCTTGACGGCGTCGACGTGATTTTCGGCACCCATTTATGGTCGCTGTACGAGTCGGGCGTCATTTATTATGCTTCGGGTCCGGTCATGGCTGCACCTGACAAATTCCATATTACAATCCAGGGGGCCGGCGGGCACGGTGCTGCTCCTCATCAAACAAAAGATGCCATCGTTATCGGCGCACAGTTAATCATGAACCTGCAGCAGATTGTTTCCAGGCGTGTCGATCCAATTGAATCCGCCGTACTTTCGGTCGGCTCATTCATTTCAGACAATGCCTTTAACGTCATTGCGGACCAGGCGGTAATGACGGGAACGGTCCGGACATTCACGCCGGAACTGCGGGATCTGATGGAAGAGGAAATTCACCGGGTTGTACAAGGCACGGCTGTCTTGAATAATTGTGAAATTACAGTCGACTACTCCCGCGGCTATCCTGCAGTCGTCAATCACGAAAAAGAGACAGAGTTTCTTAAATCTGTGGCAGAAACGATTCCCGGCCTGCGCGGCGTAGAAGAAATGAAGCCGCAGATGGGCGGAGAAGATTTTTCGTACTATCTGGAAAAAGTTCCGGGAACCTTCTTCTTTACAGGAGCAAAACCTGAAAATGCCTATCCTCATCACCATCCGCGTTTTGATTTTGATGAAACAGCGATGCTTGCTGCTGCGAAAACGCTCGGTGCCGCGGCGATTGAATTCCAGTCGTAAACTGATGCTGTCTGCCTTTTGATAAGGGCAGGCAGCTTTTTTCGGTTAAATATATAGAATAACTACTACACGCGACCGATATTGTGTTAACTATATCTTTGCGTATCATACCGACAATCACACCTATTTATTTAAGTAAACTTTTTCACCAACTGAAACTGCTAATTATATTTCTTCATTGTTGCAGCCCTCCCTATAATCATGCAGGAACTCACTACATTATTTTTATTTTAAGAACAAAAGGCTTGAAATAAAATTATTGATCAGCTAAACTGATTATATAATCGACTGACTATCGTTGGAGGTGAATATTAATTTTGGAGAAATGGAACCAATCATATGGCTTTTTACTTGGAAAGGTTGTTCAGCAGTTGGAAACCAAGTTCGCTGAAGGACTTGCTGCATATGGTATTAACTCTAGACAATATGGAGTACTTCTATTTATCGAAGGAAATCCTTACTCATCACAAAAAGACATTTCTGAAAAACTGCAAATTGATCGGACGACAATGGTAAGTCATATCGATCATTTAGAAAACTCAGGATTCGTGGAGAGGACAAGGAATCCTAATGATAGAAGGTCCTATAGCCTTTTGCTTACATCAAAAGGTAATGATGTATTAGAATCACGTTGGGAGTTTTTACTCAATACGGAACTAGAAGTTTTAGCGCCTTTAAATCATCAGGAAAGAAAACTGCTAAAGGATATGCTTGTTAAAATTTGGAGTACATTACAAAATGGGAGGTAACAAATTTATGCACGCGCTTGATTATTTTAATGCACGTTTGGAAGCAACAATTAGCCCTATGGATTATTTAAAATCAACACAAATGAATCCAGATAAATACTTTTTGATTGATGTTAGAAATGGCCCAATTCACGTTAGAAGTTTAACAATTAAGGATGCTAATGTTATCCCTCAACAAGAGTTGCAATATCGTTTACATGAAATACCAAAAGAAAAGGAAATTATTGTTTACTGTTGGGATGTCTGGTGTAACACTGCAGCCAAAGTTGCAAAGTTTTTATTAGAAGATGGATATAGAGTGAAAGAGTTGACTGGTGGGATTGCAGCATGGAAAGAAATGAACTTCCCTGTTTCAGACTCTTCTCAAGGCGTCAACATTTCTGATAGTTGTGGGTGTTAACTCTGATGCATAATAAAAGATATTGGATTGGCGTTGCTTCACGAGACCATGTGATGGATGCAGTTCAGGGTGAGTTTGCTCAACTTTGTCATGGTAAACAAGCTCCTTTAAAAAAGATGAGCACTGGTGATTGGATTATTTATTATTCTCCAAAGGTGACTTTTAAAGAAAGAACTCTGCATCAAAAATTCACTGCTATTGGAAAGGTGATTGATGATAATGTTTACCAGGTAGAGATGGGTGATTTCATACCTTTCCGTAGAAATATTGGTTTTATTTCTTGTAAAGAAACGTCAATTCGTCCATTAATTTCACAACTTTCATTTATTAAAAGCACAAAGTACTGGGGTTATTCTTTTCGACTTGGCCATTTCGAGATAAGTGAAAAAGATTTTAAACTAATTGCAGAAAATATGGTTAATGTAAAAGAATATTAGACTGTTATAATCTCCTTGTAAATGACATCATCCTTTTTGATGATGTCATTTATATTTCAGATTCTTTTTGATGAATCACAACTTAAGCTTGGTAGGGGGATAGTTCCATCACTTTCAGTTTGCCATTGACCTTTTTAACTGTATACGTAAAAGTAGCAGTAATCGTGTCGAACTCCCTTGTCTGGAATCTCGTGCCATCTTCATTTTTGAATGCTACTACAAACGTATACACGCCTTTGCTTACTTCGGTCCTGCTCAAAATCGTTTCTAATGATATTTTAGGCCCTAGTTCCAGATACTGTTTAATTAATTCATAATTATCATTGGCATCAGTTTCAGGAAATAAGTTCCTGAGCCCTTGATAGCTCCCTCCATATAACCCGACAATTGCTTCGGCATTCTGACTCGCAATAGCCTGCATATAGATCTCAAGCGTCTCTTGTGGATTTTCAGCGACAACTTCCTTTTTACTCTCTTTCTGAGAAGTTGCTGAGGGATTCAATATTACATTCTTCTTCCACTTTACCTTTTTTCCTTTGCCATCAGTGAATAGAAAAACAACCTCCCCTTGCTCACCCTTCATCGTATCCGGGTAGATGAACCCTGAAAACTGCCCGTTTCCACTAATGTAAAAGCCGTCTTCTCCATTCGCCCCGTGCTCCCTTGCTGTTTGGACAGTATCGGCAATCCGGTGTTTCTCGGAATTCCACTCCATTTCAGCTAGCGTAAATCCTTCCGGTACCTGCTTCACGACGAAATCGAAACTATTGCCCTCAGTCGGTTTTGGTGTCTGGTCAATAATGACGAGAATTTCCTTCATAGGCTCCGCTTTCACGGCCTCTTTATCGTCAGCAATAACACCATCTGCTGCATTCTCCTCTTTTTCTAGAAACATCAACGTCAAGTTCTTTTTCCACTTTACTTCTTTACCTTTCGAATTGGTGAATCGGAAGACAACTTCTCCTTCATCCCCTCTCATCGTGTCTGGATAGATAAATCCTGAAAATTGTCCGTTTCCACTAATGTAAAATCCGTCTTCCCCATTAGCACCATGTGCTTTGGCTTCTAGAACCGTATTGACGATACGGTGTTTCTTGGAATTCCACTCCATTTCAGCTAGCGTAAATCCTTCCGGTACCTGCTTCACGACGAAATCGAAACTATTGCCCTCAGTCGGTTTTGGCGTCTGATCAATAATGATGAGTACTTCCTTCTGAGGATCTGTATTAGCATCTTCTACTTTCGTAGGACTGCCTTGATTGGTTTCAGATGGCTTCGCATGGATGGTATCCGATGCGTCAGGTTCTTTTCCCGAGGCACAACCACTCGTCATAAGAAGCACGAATAATACTGAAACGATATAGCCGTATTTTTTGTTATTCATGTAGTTCTCCTCCGCTTTCATATAAAGTAAAAGAAAATGCGACTCCGTTATTCGTATTCATCACACCAAACTCACTATGATGGAGCTCCAGGATGTGTTTGACTATAGATAGTCCCAGACCCGTGCCTCCAGATTTCCGATCTCGAGAGCGCTCAATTCGGTAGAATTGGTCCCATACTCTGCTTAAATCGTTCTCAGCAATCGGCGACCCCGTGTTTTCAATGACTGTAAGTATCTTTCCGGAAGAATCCCGATCGATGGTAATTGTGATGACGCTGTTTTCCACTGCATGACGTATGGCATTGCTCATTAAATTCAGAATGACCTGTTCGATTCTTCTGGAATCTGCCGTGACGTATTGTTCCTCTTGATGATTCAACTTGTACTGAATGCGCCTGCTTTTCATTTGATGAGAGAACGAATCCACTAAATTTCGAACCAGTTTTGTCATAGAGAAGTTTGAACATGTTAATTGAATCGCCTCGGCCTCAAATTTGGAGAGCTCCAGCATATCCATGATTAATGCATTCATCCGATCTGTCTCATTTACAATGTGATCCAGATACCGTTCTTTTTTGTCATTCGCTACTCCATCCTGCAATCCTTCCGCGAATCCTCTCACAATGCCTAATGGAGTTTTTAATTCATGCGATATATTAGCAATCAGTTCTTTCCGAAGTTGTTCTGACCGTTGTTTTTCTTCTATCTCCGCTTGCAACTTATCATTTGTATTAGTCAGTTTCTGTAAGGCTGTGTCCAGATTCTGAGACATCACATTAAGATTATGGGACAGCTCTCCGAATTCATCTTTCGAGTCAACTCCAGGGCCTCCAGTGAAATCCAGGTTAGCAATACGTGCAGCAGCATGATTGAGTGTAACTAATGGACGAGTTACAATTCTGGAATAAATCATCGACAAAATAGTAACGAGCCCTAGAATCATAGGTGCCAAATAGACAAAGTATTTCTTAAGTATATCGACTGCTTCCCCAACTGGTTGTAGAGAAGTCATGACAAATAAATAACGAGCAGTAGGCTCATCAGTTGCTAGCGGTTGAATTACAATCGCATATGGAACACCACTCCAATTATCTACCCATTCCAAATGAACAGCCGCCCCTTCTTGCAAGCGGGATTGATAGTGCTCTAACTTGGGCATCCATTCCTGGAGAGCTTCGTCGATCAGCGTATCCTGATAGAGGGGGTTATATGAGCGATGCTCAGGTACCATCAGATCGATAATCTTCCCTTGCACCCGTGTTAACCCCTTTGTGAGTTCCGTTTGATCCTTCTGAATAGTAATAGGTTGCATGACGGTATCATCTTCGTCCATAAAAATACCGTCTATTACCAATGGATCGCCAATTTGAATTCCCTTTGGAAGCGCGTCATGTTCCATTCCGTCCGTAGGCAAAGGAACAGTGACGATCTTATGGTCTGTTTGCAGCACTAAAAAATAAGGATTGAAAATTATCTGGTCAAACCTTTGATTTAAGAGTGAAGTACTCGTATCGGTCTCATTCATAAATGCACCGAGTAACCGTGAAAACTTCAGATGATCGTGTTCTACTTGGTCGTATTGTTCCTCAAAGCGACTTATATTCTGCTCTAGAGTATGGATTTTGGACGTTCGGTAAAACCGCTCGAAAAAAAGTCCTTCTGCAATCATGACAATTGAAAATACAATCAAGATCAAACTAGTCGTGACAGCAAAAAGTTTAAGGACGACCCCCTGTCTCCTCATCCTTCCAACTCGAACTTGTATCCTGCACGGATGACTGTACAGATATATCGGCCCTCTGCACCAAGCTTCGCTCTCAATTTTTTAATATGGGTGTCTACCGTTCGCAAATCACCTTCATAATCATAGCCCCACACAGCATTCAGAATAGAATCACGTGACAACACTTTTCCATAATGCCTGGTAAGATAAAGAAGTAACTCGTATTCTTTTGGTGCCAAAGATATCGGTTTTCCCTCCAAGGAAACAGTATGGGCCATTCTATTGACCACCAGCCTGCCAAAGGTGAGTAGATTTCCCTCTTGACCGATCGTACCTTCCGTTCGTTTCAACAGTGTAGTCGCACGAGCTACTAATACTCTTGGGCTAAAAGGCTTTGTGACATATTCGTCCGCACCAAGCTCGAACCCTTTCAATTGATCTTCATCATCTGCCCTAGCTGTGATCATGATAATTGGAACATTTGAATTCCTGCGAATCTGCCTGCATACTGAAAACCCATCAAGTTCAGGCATCATAATGTCCAGCACAATCAGATCAATGGAATGTCTTTCAAAAATCTTGAGTGCAAGTTTACCATTTCCGGCTTCATACACGTCCCATTGTTCCTTCTTGAAATAATCCGTGATAAACTCACGCATCAGCAAGTCATCTTCAACTAACAATAGATTTCTTTTCATGGTTTTCCTCTCCGCATCTATCCACGCCCTCTTTCACTATGGGACATGGATACTAATATGGCTTCATTCTTCTACACCTCCAACTGGACCATGTAAACCTAGTATAGAAGACTCCTGTGTACGTCGTGTGTACTGCTTGTATGTATTTTTTAAGAATAGCACGGACTTTTCTGTGATAAGAGAGTAACTATTTTTTGTCACTTGGTCTAGCGATAAATATAGATCAACCATTTTTATCTCCAGCAATAAAATAATATTCTCAAGTAAACCGTAATACTAGCCCATTAAGGGTAAACTCTCTTGCTCTCCAGCTTGCTCTTTCAACCATTGTTATCGCTCTTCTTTTGTTTCTCTTCCGCATTTTTTTGCACTTTCTTCTTGGCTCTTCATCAAAACATGTGCTTGACAACCTGTCACGTGCATGTTGGCAGTGTGTGGATTTAATATGTGCGGGTTTCGTTTCTCGACTTTGCAGGATTTTTAATTGAAGTGTGGATCGTTTCGCTCGTATATCATTGGGCACAATCAGTAAAAAAGATACACCTTATTACTTGTTTCTCTACTTTTCTTGTTGATTTTTGATTTTTCTGTCATATAATGAGATCATACGTATATCGGCCTATAAAAACTGGAGGGAATGCTATGGTTCATGAACAGATTTTATCTTCTTATATCGTGACGTTTCATACTTTCGCATTACTGAGCGGAAAACATCCTAATCCTTTTTTCACGCAAGTCATTGAAAGCAACCGAACGTTCTTCGTCGAAAAGACTCCGCTGGAAATCATGCGAGACTCCTGCGCTCATTACCGCACCAACCTCGAAGCGATCATTGAAAGCTCCAAAAAAGATTTGAAGAAACGGCATAAACCACCCATCATGCTAACTCACTCACATAATAAACCGTTATTGTTTTTCCCTTTATTATCACCATCACTGCACCAGAATACATGGATTGCCTTTCACGCGGTCAAAGATGCCCACCCGCATAAAGACGGAGTGTCTCTCGTGCTGAAGACGAATGCAAAATTGCTGTTGAATACGTCAATGAATACCGTGTATCGCCAAGTGACATTGTCTCATGTGCTCTCTCAGCGGTTTGATAATGCACAGGAGGAATTGCGCAGTTCCTATTCGATGGTCATGGAGCCGAAACATTCTGACTCCCCAATTTCCTGAGATACTGATTCAGGAGTTCTTCAGAACGGTTTCGAAGCCGCACATTCAAATAACGCCGGTAATCTTCGTAGCCGTCATGCAGAAATAGGTATTCAGTGAATAATTCATCTGTTGATCTGCGGATGACTTTCATTTTATGCCGGCGTAAGTAAATCGCAGTTTTCTGGAGATCTGCACTGACAGCGTTCATCGTGTCGTCCACTAAGTTGAGGTAAGGGCTTTTTAATTTGAAAGGCATTTGCTCTACAAGCTGCCGGTCTCTTTCAAGAATTGTCAGCAGCATAGGCAGGTAAATATGATTTTCTAAATAGGGCAATGCTTCCGTGGGGATTAAAGGCATGTGCTTCGCCTCCTGTAAGAACTAGTGTTCGTATACCGATTATAATCTGTACACGCAGGAAAAGCAAGCAAGTTTCAGGTGGGAATTTTTGTTGGAGTTGCCAGGATAAAAAAGAGGCTGCTGCAGGCAGTCATCTGCATGACTATCCGCAACAGCCTTCTACTTTACTTCGCCGGATCGTCTCCAATGAAGTGGATCGAGAATACTTTCCATGCGCCGTCTTCTTTATGGAAGACGGTTACTTGGCGTCCGTCTGCAATGTTTTCCGCACCGCTTGCCGTGTCGATCAGCGTTGTTTTCAAAGTCGAAAATACCTGTGCTTCTTCCTCGGCATATTTTACGATAGTTTTATTGTCCGCTTCACGCTGAATGTCTGTAGTTTCGAGCATTTCTTCCATTGCTTTACGCTCTTCTGCCTCGTCATAGCCTTTTGTGGAAAGTGTAGCAAGATAGCCGTCCACGTCTTTATTATTCAGCGTTTCGATATAGTGGTCGAATGCTGAAAGAATGCTTTCTTTTTCCTCTTTTGGCACATCTGCCGCTTCTTCGACTTGGTCGCCTGACATGCTGAAGCCGACTTTTTTATCGTCGACACCATGATCAATCGCTCCGCTGCCCGGAGCTGCTTCGCCGTTTTCCACATCATTCGGGTTCGTTTCTTCTGCTTTATTACACGCACCCAATACTAGCGCTAGGGCGATGGATGCTGCTGCTAATTGTTTTTTCATTGCTGCCTCCTGAACGGAGAAAAGGGCCTTTTTTCTGCAAAAGACCTTTCAGTTTGTAGACAAGAATTAGTGAGAAAGTGAGTAGGTGGTTAAGATACCGTTTCCCTGCGTTCCAGGCGGACGCTTTCCGTGGGGCGCGGATCCGCTTCCTCCGCTGGCGCTCCGTCCAGGGTCTCATCACTCGCGCTGAATCCCGCAGGAAGAGCCGTAACGAAGAACGGCTTTTGCGAGCATAAGCGTAGCGTTGGGAGCACATCTTTGCTTTTCGCCGCCCTGCACTACGGTCAACTGGCTTTGTTTTCAAGACTTTGTATGAAGAAGTCCTTTTCTCATAGCCTTGTGGATTCTGCAAGCAAAGGATTTTGTATTGGAGTACTCATAAAATTATCGTGGTCAACAATAAGTTCACGCAATAAATTCAATGAGCAGACCAAGTAACATTGCACATTTTATAAGGATTGGAGCGTAAGCCGGTCGACTCCGGGAGGATCAGCCCGACAGGTAAGACGACTTTGGGGAGCTTGCGACCAAGTCGGCTTACCGCGGGCCCTCCGGAAAGCGTACCGGCTGAAGCGCAAATCCCCTACTGCCATCCTATATCGACAAAACTTATTGCCCACAAAGCCCTAACCACTAAACTTGTTAATCTACAAACTGAAAGGCCTTTTTCGCAAAAGACCTTTCTCGTTTTTTTATTTATTTTACTTCTACCCAGCCGTTTTTGATGGCTGTGACTACTGCTTGTGTACGGTCGTTTACGCTCATCTTCTGCAGAATGCTGGAGACGTGGTTTTTGACTGTTTTCTCTGAAATGAAAAGTGTCTCACCAATTGTCCGGTTGCTTTGTCCGTCTGTCAGCAGCTGCAGTACTTCACATTCACGCTTCGTCAGCAAATGAAGCGGACGGCGGATGTCGTTTTGCTGGAAAGAGCCTTTGTGCTCTCTCTCGCTCAAACGGCGGAACTCGGATACTAGGTTATGCGTTACTTTCGGATGAAGATAAGAGCCGCCGGCAGCGACCACTTTAATCGCCTGCACAATTGCATCTGCATCCATTTCTTTCAGCATATAGCCAAGAGCGCCTGTTTTCAGCGCATGTGTCACGTACGACTCATCATCGTGGATCGACAGCATAATGACCTTCGCATCCGGGTGTTCTTTCACCAATAACTCTGTTGCATCCACGCCGTTCATGCGCGGCATATTGATATCCATTAATACAACATCCGGTTTGTTCTGCTCGTAAAGTCCAAGCACTTCGTTTCCGTCGTCCCCTTCCGCCACTACGTCGAACGACTCTTCAAAATCCAAGATTCGTTTCACGCCTTCACGGAATAATTGATGATCATCTACAATTAAAATTTTTGTTATTTCCATTTCCTGTTCCTCCAAGTCTATACCTTACTTATCATTATTCATCTAATGGGATTCGGAAAAGAATTGATGTGCCTTCTCCAATATTCGAGTTCACTGTCATTTCTCCCTTTAGCAAATCCACACGTTCCTGCATTCCAATTAAACCAAATGATTTTTCTTTTACTTCATTCGTATCAAAGCCGCAGCCCTGATCTTTCACGAGTATATTTACAGTATCACGCATCCATTCAATTTTCACCCAGATTTCATCTGTTTTCGCATGCTTGATGCAGTTATTCACAGATTCCTGAATCATCCGGAAAATTCCTACTTCAAAATTAGAATCAAATCTTCTTTCAGAACCGCTGCTATGAAAATGAATGGTGAGCGGAGCCTCATATTCACTAATTGTGGATAGATACTTTTTCAATGTTGGGACAAGTCCTAAGTCATCCAACGCCATGGGACGCAGATCATAAATAATACGGCGTACTTCAGATAAAGCCCCTCTGACTGATTCTTTTAATTGGGATAGTTCCCGCAGTGCATTGTCCGGACCTTTTTGAACGAATGTTTTTTCGATTAACCCTGACCGCATCAAGACATTCGCCAGCATCTGCGCCGGGCCGTCATGTATATCACGTGACAGTCTTTTACGTTCTTCTTCCTGTGCTTGGATAATTTGAATGGCAAAGTCCTGCTTGTGACGGGCCGTTTCAAGTGCCGCACTTACATTTTTCAAATCGGATGTTAAGTAAGTAATCACAGTGGTTACTTGATTAACAAGTTGATCAGCCCTTTCAATTGTAGAAAGCAGAAGTGCAAGCCGGCGTTCCAGTTCATCACGTCGTTCGCGCATTTGCTTTTCCTCCATTTTATTGATGGAGACGCGTACAAGCAAATCATTTGCTATGCTATAGGCCTGTTTCACTTCGTCTTCGCTGTAATTAGTAAAATTCTTCGACACGTTCGCTAAGCGTTTTCTAGAGTGGCGTGACATATCTTCCAAATAATCGCCTTCTGTGATGACATGCGAAATGCTGTCTTTCACTTCAGCTAATTCCCTTTGCATCTCTTCAAAACTTTTTCGGCTTTGCTCACTGATTAGAAATATGTCATTTTTTGACTGATCCATTACATGTACCATATTTCCAAAGATTTTCTCCATCTGATGGATGTCAATCGCCTTCTCGTTCAAAATTACTCCCTCCCGCACCTGTCTATGTAAAAATGAGCAAAGTGAGCAGCATTGCAGTTTAGCCTAAATACTTATACACTCATATACAGTATAGCATCTAGATGCTGTAAAAGTATTATAAGTATATTACAAATGCAGGGGGTACGACAAATGCGAGCGAATTATAAAACCGTCAATCTTTTTGGAGAAAGTGAATTCGTGATTCAAAAATCGCGTTTTCTTTCATTTGTCAAACGGGCAGAGACAGAAGAAGAAGCTTTGGAATTTATTCAGGAAATCAAGAAACGGCATCATTCCGCTACGCATAATTGTTCGGCTTATATAATAGGTGAACATGACCAGATCCAAAAAGCGAATGACGACGGGGAACCTTCCGGGACCGCCGGCGTTCCAATCTTGGAGGTTCTAAAAAAACAGCATCTCAAAGATACCGTCATTGTCGTGACACGCTATTTCGGAGGCATCAAGCTCGGCGGCGGAGGATTAATCCGCGCTTACGGAAAAGCTGCATCCGAAGGCATTGCCGCAACAGGCGCTGTCGAACGAAAATTGCATGCACTCATTAAAACTTCCATAGACTATACATGGCTCGGTAAAGTCGAGAATGAAGTCCGGCAGTCTGACTACCCTTTAGAAGAGATCGTCTATGAAGAGGACGTCCAATTGTTTTTATATGTTCCTGTCGAAGAAGAAATGATTTTCAGAGACTGGATGATGGAGCTGACAAACGGCCAGGCGGAAATGGCTGCGGTCCGTCACAAGTTTTTGGAATTTGCTGTTTGAATACTATACGTTTGTTGAAAAACCAGGTATAATAGCAGAAGGTGTAACTAAAGATGAACAGGTGTTTCTTTCCGGCTGTTTTTTGCTTGATTTGCCACTGACGGCTTTTCCCGCCGTACACTTTGGAGGTATATAATGAAAAGAAAAGATTATAAAAAAAAGAAGAAGTCCTCATCAAAAACCAGGCTCTTCTTAAAAATATTTTTATTCCTATTTCTTGCTGTAGTGGGAGTGGGTGCCGCGTATGCCGCGAAACTGCATAACCAGACAGTAGATGTCCTGGACCGTTCCTATGAACCGCTTGCCGAGAAAGATACACCGAAAGAACTGCGTGTGGAGCCGGCGAAAGATAAAGTATCCATTCTGCTTGTCGGGGTGGATGAAAGTGATGCCCGCAAAGAAAATGAAGAACACGGACGTTCCGATGCCTTGATACTGGCCACTTTGAATCCGAAGCAGAAAAGTGTAAAGCTCGTCAGCATTCCCCGTGACTCGTATGTATTTATTCCAAAAGTCAATTATAAAGACAAAATCACACATGCGCATGCTTACGGAGGCACAGCCGCTTCCATTGATGCAGTGGAAGAACTTTTCGATATTCCGATCAACTATTACGTCAAGATGAACTTCAATGCATTCATCGATGTAGTGGATGCACTGGGCGGAGTCGAAGTTGAAGTACCGTATGAACGAATTGAAAAAGACGAAAACGATAAAAACGCCATCCACTTAATGCCGGGTATGCAGCGTCTGGACGGACGCCATGCACTCGCTTTAGCACGGACACGTAAACTTGACAGTGACATCGAACGCGGCAAGCGCCAGCAGATGATTCTGCAGGCCATGATCAAGGAAGCAACTTCTGTCAAGTCCATCACGAAATACGGCGATGTGATCAGCGCACTTGGCGATAATATGAAGACAGACATGACGTCAAAGCAGATGCTTTCTTTCATTGAATACGTCAAAAGCGGAATGCCGGAAGTCGATACACTCAGCCTGAACGGTTATGATGACTGGTCTACGGGTGTTTATTATTACAAGCTGGATGAACAGGATTTAGAAGATACGAAACAAATCTTAAAATCTCACCTGGGTCTCATCCCGGACTCCTCTTCCCTGACGGAGCTCGATACAAACCAGGCATCTACACCTTCCGAGGTCGCACATCAATAATTCATATTACTAGAAACGAGTGATGGAAACCAAGTGGTTTTCGTCACTCGTTTTTTTATATTGCTTGAACGTCTATGATCATTCCAGAATGCCGTATGAGCGCGGGCGGCAGATTTATGATCACAAAGCGGGACAGTAGGAGCGCGAGCGCAGAGCCTATGAGCGCCTGCAGAACTAGTATGATCACTTGTGGAAGTTTTATGAGCGAGACGCTTTTTTGAGCCATATAAAAAAGCTCCCAGCCGCCATATATGCGGATGAAAGCTTGTCTACTTGCTTATTTACCAATCATGCGGACCAGATTCAACAGCGGGCGGTAGTTCGCGCCTGCCAGTCCAATTAACTCAACGAATAGTTCAATGACAATCAGCATGACGAGCAGAAGCAGTAATGCACCCCACACGGTCGCCTGCGAGAACAGGACAGCTGCCGATCCAAACAAAATGGCGATTCCGTATATCGTCAATACAGCTTGTCTATGTGAAAAACCGGCTCGCAGGAGACAGTGATGCAAATGCGATTTATCCGCTGCTGTGATTGACTGCTTCATTCGAACGCGTCTGACGATTGCGAAGAATGTATCAGAAATCGGAACACCCAGCATGATGATCGGGAACACTAAAGATACGACTGTGACGTTCTTAAAACCGAGAAGTGCGAGTACCGATATCATGAAACCGAGGAATAACGAGCCGGTATCGCCCATAAAAATTTTCGCCGGATGAAAGTTGTAGATCAGGAATCCAAGCGAACTGGCTGCCAATATAGATGCTGTGGCTGCAACGAAGAAGTTCCCCATCATCGCTGCCATTACAGTAATCGCAATGAGCGCAATGGTTGAAACGCCTGCTGCCAGCCCATCGAGACCGTCAATCAGATTAATTGCATTCGTGATGCCGATGATCCAGATAACTGTAATTGGAATACTCATGTAGCCGAAGTCCAGCTGTCCGAGCAATGGTAAGTTAATGAATTCGATTTGCAGGCCGCCCCACAGGACGACAACTAACGCAGCAACCAGCTGGCCCGAAGCCTTTGCCTTTGCTGTTATTTCCAGCATATCATCTAAAAAGCCAATCATGACGATCAATAATGCACCGACTAAAAAGCCGATTTCATTCACATGTTCGTCTTGCGGCAATAAAATTGCATATCCAATAATAAACGCACCGAAAATAGCCAATCCACCAATCCGAGGCATAATTCTCGCATGGACTTTCCGATAATTGGGACGGTCAACCGCACCGATACGAAAAGCGAGTTTGATGACAAGTGGTGTAAGTATGACGGCAGCGATGAAAGCCGCAGCCATTGCGATGAATAACATGTCTTTCCTCCCCGATCAGCAATAAAGTTCATATTGCATTTTATTATAGCACGGTTACTGCTAGATTTCACTACTTAGTGTACTTACCGTTCTCTTTCCCTTGACAGCTCGCTTGCAAACTAACGTGCAATGTAAAATACAGCGAGCGGCGGCCTGTTTCTATGTGTCTACTATGACGCTTATTAGATGAAAGAAGTTCCCTCTCTTGCTGTCTATTCCCAAACTTCACTGGCCATTCACCGCTTTTGCTGAAGGCTTTATTCAAAGATAGTCTTTTGCACGGCTTTTTGGTAAAATGAATAGGAATCTCTCATTCAGATAGAGGTTTATTAAAGGAGCGTCTAACTTATGTTGAATATCTTTAAGCGAAAAACTGGGACGAGTGAGCGCCAGCTGCGTAAATACCGCAAAATCGTGGAGCAGATCAACTCACTTGAGCCTAAATACATTGCCATGTCAGACGATGATTTATCGGGTATGACGGATCAATTTAAGGAGCAGCTGGAAGGCGGCGCAACGATCGAAAAGATCATGCCTGACGCATTCGCAGTCGTACGCGAAGCTTCCAAGCGCGTTCTTGGCATGCGTCATTTCGATGTCCAATTAATTGGCGGAGCTGTTTTGACAGAAGGTAATATTGCCGAAATGCCGACAGGTGAAGGGAAAACACTTGTCGCTTCCCTGCCCTCTTATGTACGGGCACTGGAAGGAAAAGGCGTTCACGTCATTACGGTCAACGATTACTTGGCGAAGCGTGACTATGAGCAGATTGGACAGATCCACCGTTTTCTCGGCCTGACTGTCGGATTAAACGTCCCGATGATGCAGGGGCCTGAAAAACAGGCGGCCTATCAATCGGACATCACATACGGCGTCGGAACAGAATTCGGTTTCGATTATCTGCGCGATAATATGGTGCAGCATCCTTCGCAGAAAGTGCAGCGGCCGTATCATTTCGCTATTATCGATGAAGTCGACAGCGTACTGATCGACGAAGCTAAAACGCCATTGATCGTAGCAGGTAAAATGCAGGCGGATGCAGATTTGCATCATATTGCGGCACGCCTTGCGAAGCGATTCAAAAAAGATGAAGACTTCGAATTTGACGATGCGACAAAAGCGACTTCATTGACGGAGCAGGGTATCGAAAAAGTTGAGAAAGCATTCGGCATCGACAACTTGTATGATCTGGATCACCAAACGCTTTACCATTACGTTATCCAGGCCGTCCGCGCATACGTCATCTTCAAACGCGATGTGGATTATATTGTACGTGATGGAAAAATCGAATTGGTCGATATGTTCACCGGACGTATTATGGAAGGCCGTACTTTATCTGACGGTCTGCACCAGGCGATTGAAGCCAAAGAAGGCGTCGAAATTACGGATGAAAATAAAGCACAGGCACAAATTACCATTCAAAACTATTTCCGTATGTATAGAAGATTATGCGGCATGACTGGTACAGCGAAGACGCAGGATAAAGAATTCCGCGAAGTGTACAATATGGAAGTTATTCAAATTCCGACTAACCGTCCGCGCGCGCGAATTGATTCACCTGACTTCGTCTACAGGACGATTGAAGAAAAATACAAAGCAGTGGCAAAAGAAGTCGAAGCACGCCACGCAACAGGCCAGCCCGTTCTCGTCGGTACTACTTCAATTCTGCAGTCCGAGGAAGTTGCCAAACACTTAAGAGAAAAAGGTCTGTCTTTCCACCTGTTGAACGCGAAAAGTGTCGAACAGGAAGTGGAATTGATTTCACAGGCGGGACAGCACGGACATATTACGGTTGCTACGAATATGGCGGGGCGCGGTACCGATATCGTGCTCGGTGAAGGCGTGGAAGAAAACGGTGGTCTGTTTGTACTCGGCACGGAAAAACACGAGAGCCGCCGGGTGGATAATCAGCTGCGGGGACGTTCAGGCCGTCAAGGAGACCACGGCGAAAGCCAATTCTATCTTTCATTGGAAGATGAGATGTACATCCGTTTCTCTCCGGAAGAGCTGGAAAAGTTCCTGACCAAAGTACGTACCGATGAAACTGGCAAAGTGGAGAATCCTGAAGTGCATGAGCTGACTGAGCGCACGCAGCGAATCGTTGAGGGAGCCCACTTCTCCATGCGTGAATACAATCTGAAACTCGATGACGTCATCAACGATCAGCGGGAAGTAATCTATTCATTGCGTAACCGCGTGCTCGAAGGAAATGATATTTTCGAGAAGCTGAAGACAATGCTTTCGGAAACTGTTGAATTTGCCGTGCTCGACAGCTGTCCTGATAATGAAGTTGCAGATAACTGGGATTTCGACCGCATTGAGCGGACGATGAATGCACTGCTTCTGACTCCTGTCGAATTGCCGGCTTCCTTGGATAGGACTGCTGATATTCTCAAGCAGTATGACGAAGGAATGGAAGAGTTGTTTGCATTTATCGACACATTCACTGATAATGAACAAGTGAGTCAACTGCTTCCGCAAGTCATGCTGGGCTACCTCGATACAATGTGGGTCAAGCATTTGGAAGTCATGACACGTCTTAAAGAAGGAATCGGACTGCGTTCATACGGACAAGAAGATCCGATGCGTATTTATCAGCGCGAAGGCCTGCAGTTATTCGCCAAGCACTATCAGCGTCTGCGCCGTGACATCGCGTCCGAAATCATCGCATTCATGAAACAATTACACACACAAGAACAGGAGGTTTCCCGATGAAACTCTTCAACCTATTTAAAAAGACAGACAAAACCGGGTTAGATAGTACAGTGGAATCCAATGAAATTCTAGAAAATGCAGGAAACGCTTCTGGTAATGAAGATATCGAAACAACTCTTTCTCTTCATCCTGAATGGACGCTGACACAGGAGCAGGAGTACGTTTTTCGCTTCCTTGCAAATGAACTGGAGCCATTAAAACCGAACCAAATTTCATTGTCAGGAATTGATATAGACTATGAGCCGGCAAATGACAGCTGGCTCGTCAAATCATTCTTCCGTTCTTCACTCGATCAGGCAATCACGGTAGGCTCTATCGAATTGCTGTTGATAGATGAAGACGGCAACACGGCAGCTTCCGCTGAATTTGATTTGAATGAACTCGGCGAAATACCGGCCCGCAGTGCGCGTCCATGGGTATTCGTATTTGAACAGAAAGATCAGCTTGCAGAAGAAATCCCTTCTAAGAACTGGAAACTTGCGTTCAATGTGCATTCTATGATGCCGCACCAACTGGAACTGGCTCCTTCATGGGAAGAACAGCTTCCAGCAGAACAAAAAGAAGCACTGGCTGAAGTGGTAGCAGGTCTTCCTAAATTGAAACCGCGTGAAGTAAACATCGCCGGCTTCCAAATTCAGAAACAGGATGACGGCAATATTGCCGCTTCTGTCTTCGTCCGTAACGGTCACTCGAAGCAGATCAATATCGAAAAGCTTCCATTAGAGTTAATCGACGCAACCGGCGAATTGGTAGCGCGGGGAACATTTGAATTGGATCCTCCCCTTTCAGTGAAAGCAAACAGCACGACTCCGTGGACATTCATTTATCCGACGGAACTGATCAAAAAGGATGAGCCGGACTTCTCACGCTGGACAATCCGTGTACCGCAGGATTCTACAAACTAATGAATAGACAGAAGCTGCCCGAACAGTTTATAACTGCCGGGCAGCTTCTTTTTTTGTTGTTATGCTGAATGGTGCGGCTGCCGGATGGTTTGGCGCGTTGGCACGAGGTTTTCGTTCGGTTGCATCTATGTTACGCTCGGTTGAGGCTGTGTTTCGCGCGTATGACCGTTATTTTGATTCGGCTTGGCTTGAGTTTGGCGCGTTAACTATATATAACAGGACAAAAAAAATCGGCCTCCCTTAATGGAAGACCAACTGTAGTTTGTTTTATTTAGCTGCTACCGCGTTCACGCCTGCAATGCGTTTCGCACCAACATAGCGCTTGCCCCAGTAATATGGGTCGTTTAATTTGTCTACGCGTACCCCTTTAGATGTGGAAGCATGTGCGAATTTTCCGTTCCCTACATAAATACCTACGTGCGATACACCGCGGCCGCCAGTATTAAAGAATACTAGATCACCCGATGTGAGGTTGGATTTCTTCACTGCTTGTCCAGATGCGTACATGCCGCCTGACGTGCGTGCTACTTTCAGTCCGTTTTGTGCAAATACATAACCGACGTAACCTGAGCAGTCAAAGCCGGCTTTTGTTGTGCCGCCGTAACGGTACTTGATTCCTGTAAGGCTTGTTGCAGTTTTTGTAATGTTGGTAGCATGTGCAGATGCATCTGCTTGTCCAGCGAAAGGAGCGACGAGTAATAAAATAGACATTGCCAAAACTGAAAACGTTTTCTTCAATAACTTCATGTGTTCCTCCGATAATTATATGTATTTTTTAGTAACTTGCTAACCTCTTATGTTGAATTAACTTTATCATTTATCAAACTCTAGTTATATTACAGTTATGTAACAGAATTATGTCGAAGACGTAATATCTGTTACTTTTGAAACACTTTGCAATATTACATTCATTTTTTTACATTTTACTGTATGCGGAAAGACTGTTTCCCGGGATAAAGATTGAGCGAGCAGAAAGGATACCGTTTCCCTGCGTTCCGGGCGGACGCGTTCCCGAGGGCGTGCGGTGAGCCGCTTCCTTCGCTACGCTCAGTCCAGGGTCTCACCTGTCACGCTAATCCTCCGGGAGTCGCCGCCCTGCACTTCGGTACACTGGCAAATTGTTTAATACTATTACATAATTTCTACTACTACATATCTGACAGTATTCAACAAAGTTAGAGTCTTTGACGTATGTTTAAAATCATAATGTCAGATAAATAGTATACTTTAAAATTCATAGAGAGTTGAACTGCTTAGTCCCACACTGTGCAAATTTCAGCTTAACGCTGTTAAAAGAATTACACTGCTAGGGCATTAACTGAAACTTCATTATTGAAAACACCAGAACTTTTCAAAGATAAACTACTTAAAATATGTTTATAACTAAACTAGTGTACCGGAGTGGAAGGCGGCGACTCGGGAAGGATCAGCCCGATAGGATGAGACAACTAAAGGGAGCGAAGCGACCAGTTGGCTCACCGAGGGCCCTTCCGAAAGCGTCCGCCTGAAACCCAGGGGAACGGTATATTATCCACTTACAACCTCCCTTCTACAAACAAAAAACTGCCTCTTTCACAAATACATGTGAAGGAGGCAGTTTTATTATGGTAATCAGTCAACTTTCAGATCTGTAATGACCACTACATCATTATGTCGCAATAATTTAGTAATCGGCCAGTCGGTTGTGACTTCGCCGGACTTGAGCTTTTCCATTGCCGCGCGCTTTTTCTCGCCGAATGCGACCATGATGAGTTTTTTTGACTTCATGATAGAAGAGATTCCCATTGTCAAGGCAATGTTCGGGATTTTATCGTCGTTTTCGAAGTACTGGCTGTTGACGCCCAGGGTAGAATCCGTGAGTGTCGCGACATGCGTCACGGACTCCGGCGATGTGCCGGGTTCGTTGAAGGCGATGTGGCCGTTCTCCCCTACTCCGAGCAGCTGAATATCAAGAGGGTGTGCGTTCAGCTCCTCTTCATAACGCTGGCACTCTTTGTCCAGATCGTCAGCCATCCCGTTTGGTATATGTGTTTCTTTGAATTGCTTCTTATTGAATAAATGCTCTTTCATAAAATAAGCATAGCTGTTCGGATTATCTGCATCGATGCCGACATATTCATCCAGATTGAATGCTGTCACTTGTGAAAAATCCAGATTTGAATCAGTCCATTCCTCATAAACCGGGATCATCGTGCTGCCTGTTGCCAGTCCCAGAACCTGCAGGCGGTTATTGCGGAGCTCTTCTTCTATTATACTGTAGACTTCTTTTGCGCCTTCTTCAGGGCCGCTTACTGTGATCCATTGTAAATTTTCCATCAAACATACACCGGCTTTCCTAAGTTTTACTTATTTATTTTAGTTTTAAATAAACTTCTGGTCAAGATTTACATCACACACCATACTCGTCTACGCTATCATTCCCCTGCTTCCCTTTTTAAAAACCTCTTCGACAGAAAACGATAGGCAGTTGACTATGTAATGTGATAATTCATCTGCCTGTCTAAAGCATAAATGCAGGTCTTTTTGTATGTCAAATAGATGTTAAGTGGTTGAACATATTGTGAACTTTTGTTGAGGTTTGGAAATCATAGGGTTTTCCCTAATTCTTTATTCACCGTCCAGGATTAAGATAAACGTAAGATTAAATCTTCAGCAAGGAGGTGGCTGCATTGAGCAAAAAAGATGTATCTTCAAAAAAACAAACGAAAGAAGATGTGAATTTAAAAGGCACGCTGATCATGGTTATGATTGTCGGCGCCGCTATTCTGGTCATGTGGTTCGCAAGTTACGGTCTATTCTTATCTAGATAATCAAAAGCATTTGAGGAGGAAATACTATGCATCTGCATAAATATGAAAAAGTATGGCTCGCGTTTGGTTTAGGGTCATTGGTCTTATTCTTAATCATCATCGGCTTTGCAGCGTTCTGGAAAGGAACTCACCCGCAAAGTCATATCGAAATAATTGATCCCCAAAACGTGGAAGCGAATGAAGCATTCCAGCCCGATAATCTTGGTCTGACTGAAGTAGCCGATGGCAAATATGTTGTGAATATGGTCGCTTCCGCTTTCAATTACGACTTTGGTAAAGAAGAGGACGGCAGCCCTACTAAGACGATTCGAGTGCCAAAAGGTTCCACTGTTCTGTTCCAGATTACAAGCAAGGATGTAGTTCACGGCTTCCAGGTTGCCGGGACGAACGTCAATATGATGGTAGAGCCCGGACATATCAGCCGACTTGAAACAGTTATGAAAAACGATGGTGAATTCACCGTAGTCTGCAATGAATATTGCGGTATCGGTCACCACTTAATGTTCGGCACAGTGGAGGTGTACTAAACAATGGAACTATTCAAATTCTCAAAAAAAGAATCAAGATTATATATGTCCTTCATGTATGTCACGTTTGTCTCGCTGTTAGTCGGCGGCTTGATGGGACTGCTGCAGACTTTGGTACGCTCAGGAAAATACAAGTTACCGTTTAACATTGATTACTATACAATCTTAACCACACACGGCGTAGTTCTCGGCCTTGTGTTAACGACCTTCTTTATTATTGGATTCCAGTTCTCTCTCATGGGGAAAACTGTAGGGATTGCTGATAAACAGATTATGTGGGGCTGGGTATCATTCTGGGTCATGCTGGTCGGTACCGTTTTGGCTGCATGGATGATCTTAACAGGAGAAGCTTCCGTATTATATACATTCTATACACCTCTTCGTGCACATCCTGTTTTCTATATTGGGTTAGCACTTGTTATTATAGGCAGCTGGATCGCCGCTATCGTAAACTTCCGTCAATTATATGTATGGAAGAAAGCACATAAAGGGGAAAAGTCTCCTTTGCTTGCGTTCATGGTTGTCATTAACATGATCATGTGGGTTGTCGCATCACTGGGTGTCGCTTACTCTGTAGTCGTCCTGATCTTGCCTTGGTCACTCGGTTACGTGGCGACTGTCAACGTCTTGCTGACTCGTACTCTATTTTGGTATTTCGGTCACCCGCTTGTTTATTTCTGGCTGCTTCCGGCTTATATGGCTTGGTATGCAGTGCTGCCGAAAATTATCGGCGGAAAACTATTTAGTGATTCATTGGCAAGACTGGCGTTCATCTTGCTGCTGATGTTCTCGATTCCTGTAGGTTTCCACCACCAATTAACTGAGCCGGGGATTGACCCTACTTGGAAGTTCATTCAGGTTGTTTTGACTTTCATGGTAGTCATTCCTTCCTTAATGACTGCATTCTCTTTATTTGCAACTTTTGAAACAACCGGCAGAAATAAAGGCTACACTTCTTTATTCGGATGGTTCAAGAATCTTCCTTGGGGCGATGTTCGTTTCTTCGCGCCGTTTGTCGGTATGGTTGCCTTCATTCCAGGCGGGGCCGGCGGTATCATAAACGCTTCTCACCAAATGAACTCTCTTGTGCACAACACGATCTGGATTACAGGTCACTTCCATTTAACAGTTGCGACTACTGTCATCTTGACGTATTTCGGTATTGCCTACTGGCTGGTTCCGCATTTGACCGGCCGCCGTCTGACTCCTAAATTGAATAAATTAGGGATCATTCAAACGATTATCTGGACAGTCGGTATGATGATCATGTCTACTTCTATGCACATTCAAGGTCTGCTTGGCGGTCCGCGCCGTTCGAACTTCTCTGAATACGCAGGCGGAGATCAGGTCGCTACATGGATCAGCTATCAAGTGGCACAAGCGGTCGGCGGTATCATTTTATTCGCCGGTATTATATTGATGGTATACATTTTTATTCAGCTGGCATTCTTCGCCCCGCGCGGTTATGAAGACTACCCGATCGCTGAAGAAGATATGGATGCTGAAAAAACACCGAAAATCCTGGAGAACTGGTACTTGTGGATTGGCATCACCATCGCGTTGATTCTATTCGCTTATACTATACCAATGATTGATATTATTAAGCACTCGCCTCCCGGATCGATTCCATTTGATTGGCCGATAGGACGCTCTTAAACAATCAAAAGCCTTAAAAATCCGATAGTGGATTTTTAAGGCCTTTTTTACACACTGACTACAGGCAGGCTCAGCTGCGGCTTCGTTTGCATACGTGTCAGCAGGGACTGCATATCCGCTTCATTCAGAGGTCTCGCGAAGTAGAAACCTTGCAGTTCATCACAGTTTTTCCTTTTCAGGATGTCCCATTGTTCTTCTGTCTCAATACCTTCTGCTACAGTACGGATCTCCAGTGTCTTCCCCAGCTGGATAATCGAGTCAACAATTGCACGGCTTTTATCGTTATGGGCGATATTCATAATGAATGAACGGTCAATTTTCAGCTGTTTGATCGGGAACGACTGCAGATAAATAAATGCAGAGTATCCTGTACCAAAATCATCTATCGCAATGGAGAAGCCTTTCTCAGCAAGCTCATGAATTCGCTGCTGCACAATTTCATGCCGTTCCATCGCGACGCTTTCCGTTATTTCCAGCAGCAGATTTCGGGGATTGATCTGTGCCTCTTGAATGCATGTATCCAAATAAACAGGCAGACTCTGCTGCAGGAAATGCCTTGGCGATAAATTAATGGAAACGGTCAAATCATGCAGCCCTAATTCTTTGAATTGCTTCAGCTGCACGAGCGCTTGGCGGATGACCCATTCACCAATGGATATAATAAATCCGGTTGATTCCGCCAGTTCGATGAAGTCAGCAGGATAAATCAATCCCAGTTCAGGATGCTGCCAGCGGATCAACGCTTCAAACCCGATCACTTCGCCCGTTTCACATAACACTTGCGGCTGATAGAAGAGTCTGAATTCATTCATATCCAGACCTCTGCGCAAGTTCATTTCGGACATCATAGTCTGCTTCATATGCTGATGGGTATCGGCATTATAGACACCAACGCTTTTTCTCGAAGACTGGCGCTTGCTCGTTTCGAGCGCAAAACGGGCGGCCTGTACTCCTTCGATCGGCGTCAGAACGTCTTTAGGATAATACGCGACACCGTAACTGACGGTTAGATAGACCTCCTGGCTGGCGACAAGGATCGGCTCCCGCAGTTTCTCGATAAGCTTGTCCATCTTCCTTTTAAATATCGTTCCACCTTCGCCGTATGGTATGAAAATAACAAAGTGATCAAATGCAATTCTCGCAGCATGATACGGCTTTTCAAAATGCAACAGAAAACGATCAGCAACTACACGAATGATTTTGTCTGCCAGTTCCGGACCCAGCACACTGTGGATTTCAATGAATTGATCGATATTCATATAGACAAAAATACCTTCTTGGCCCTTATCCGCTTCTGCAATACGGGCTTCTGTTTTAGCCAGAAATGCATTATAGTTCTCCATCTCCGTCAATGGATCAAAGAAAGCAAGGCGGTGCAGATTCTCTTCAAAGTCAATCCGGCTTAAGCGATCGAAAAGGAAAGAAAGCATATCCGCAATACTTGATACTACCATGCGGTCAAATGAATTCCACTCGCGGCGTTCTCTCGATTCGCAGCAGAGCAATCCGCCGATTCCTGAACCGAGGATAATGCAGGCATCCAGCAAAGAGGCGAACTGATCAGGAGATTTGAAATACTTCTCCGCTATTTCTTTAGTCGCAGGGCAGCTTCCGACATCATCCGCAGCCAGCGTCCGCTGACTTTGAATTGCTTCAAAATAAAGAGGAAATTCCTCTATGCAAAAATCACGATCGATGTAGTGCTCTTTTGTTTCTTCATTATAGGCGTTTTGCGGGAGGAGACGCGTGCGATCTTCATTGAAAAGCCAAATACTGACTCGCTGACATTTCATAATATGCGAAACTTCAAAGCAAATCTGCTCCAATAAACTATTGATCGTCTCTTCACTTACTGCGTAGTATTTAGCCATCTTGAATACTTGTTCTTGCTGTTTGCGTATTGCATCAATTTTTTGCAAGGTTTGAGTCATATCGTCATGTTTCTGCAAAAATGCACCACCTTTTCACTATAAAGTTATAGTATTTTGACACATCGTGAATAATTCTATTATAGCAATTTTCACGCAAATTTATAGTGAAAATTGCCAAAAAGTAATTATACCTACTAAAAATCATTTAATATCAGTCTTTAGTTATGTATATTTTCAAATTTTTCTTCGGTATACTAGGTTTATTGGTTGAATTTAGTAAGTTGCTAACTTAGTAGAAATAGCTAAAGATATTTCAAAAGGGGATAATCAGAATGAAGAAAACAGTTCTAGCAACTATTGCTTCTATCGCACTTGCGGCAAGTATTTCCGCAGGCAGCGCAGACGCTTCGACAAAGACGTATACAGTCCAGCCCGGAGATACTCTTTGGAAAGTTGCTAATCAGCATAAGCTGACCGTAAACGAGTTGAAAAGTTTAAATGCACTTGCAACAGATTCCATTAAAGCAAACCAGAAATTAATTGTCGAAAATAAAGCAGCAAATGCGAAGACCGTATCCTCCATTAACTCATTGCATAGCGGAAAAGCTCCTTCAGTGGACAAGCCTGTTGCATCAACGAAGCCTTCTGCAGGGACGAATACTGCGGCGCCTTCTACTGCATTGTCGAATAAAATCGTAAATAAAGCGATGCCTCTTCAAGGTATTCCGTATGTTTGGGCCGGCGTAACACCATCGGGATTTGACTGCAGCGGATTCATCTATTACGTCTTCAATCAGGCGGGCGTAAAAGTTCCAAGATTAGATACAATCGGCATGCATGATCGTTCCGTATTCATTAAAGATCCTGTCGAAGGCGATCTGCTATTTTTCGAAAATACATATCGTCCGGGAATTTCCCATATTGGAATTAACTTAGGAAACGGCAAATTCATCCATGCTGGAAACAATGGGATTGAAATTTCATCTGTTGAATCTCCTTATTGGAACCAGCGCTTCCTGGGCTATAAGCGATTTAAAGATATTAAATAACAGAAAAGCGGACATCCCTGAGTGCAATATCTGACAGGGATGTCCGCTTTTTTATCTGGAGATTGATTATCTTGCAGAATAACCGCCGTCAATAACAAGTTCTGCACCTGTAATGTAAGCAGATTCGTCTGATGCTAAGAATAACACTGCATTGCTGACGTCTTCGGGCTGCCCAAGACGTTCTAACGGTGTCATCTTAATGAGCATTCCTAATAATTCCTTGGATTCTTCCAAACCTTGTGTCATTGGAGTTTCGATGACACCCGGGAAAATCGCATTGACACGGATCCCGTTTTTACCATATTCAGCCGCAGCCGCTTTCGAAATGGCACGTACCGCACCTTTTGAAGCCGTATATGGATTTAAGCCCATTCCAATTAAAGCTGTATACGATGATATATTCACGATGGATCCTTTTTTCGCTTCAGTCATATAGCCTGCCGCATGCTTCATGCCTAGAAACGCGCCGAAGCTGTTGATATCGGACAGTTTGCGCCAGTCTTCAATTGTAATTTGATCTACTGCTTTTTCTGTAGAGATGCCTGCGTTGTTGACAAGGATGTCCAGTTTACCGAAGTGATCCACTGCCTTTTTCATTGCGTCTTTCCATTCTGCATCTTCCGTAACGTTTAGTTTAATTGTAAAAATGTTGTCTTGCCCGCCCCACTTTTCTTCCAAAGCTGTTTCGTTAATATCCGCTGCGATAACTTTTGCACCTTCAGCTACGAACTGCTTCACCATCATTTCGCCCATGCCGGACGCCCCGCCAGTAATGAATGCTACTTTGTCTTGTAATCGCTCCATCATTCATCTCTCCTTTTCGAACTGTATGTATATATTTTAACATTAAAATACCTTTTAATCAATTTTTCTACAAGTAGGATATCTTCGCATGAGGGAGAAGGTAAGTGGAAGGCGACCGTTTCCCTGCGTTTCAGGCGGACGCTTTCGGGAGGGCCCTCGGTGAGCCAACTGGTCGCTTCGCTCCCTTTAGTTGTCTCA
>NZ_WHVV01000012.1 GCF_009650995.1 Sporosarcina cascadiensis
CCGCTGTCTCCACGAACCAGATACGAGGTTTCGGGAAACTGCTCGTTATAATGCTCGATAACCGGCCGGATGAAATCGACGACGCCATTCGACGTATAGACATTGCCAGGACGCAGCTTTGCTTTGAGAAAGTCGCCTGTCAAGCCGTCGAACGCGACGAGCGGATGAAACCCGACCGTCTGGTAATGCGCGTTGTATGCAGCCTCTTCCTGTTGACCATACGTATCGGCATGCGAGGAATCGAGGTCTACAATCAGCGCTTGCGCCTGCCGGGCGCGGTGAACCTGGTCAAGCATCGTTTGGTTTGCTGCCTGCAACTGATCCAGCGCATCCGAATCAAACCGGTGAAAAAATCGGGACAAAGACGGCTGGGAAGCCAGCGCAGGCTTGGCGAGGATCTGAGTGAAAACCGGATCGGTCGTCAAATAATCCGCCGCATCGTCTTCCTGATAGCCAGCAATCAACTGATAGATTTTCTGTTGAAGCAGTTCATGGTTTTCATGGACGCAAAATGTGCGTTCATCGACGAGTTGGAGATGAGCTGCGATGGTTTGAGAAAACCCCAGTTTATCGTCAAATTCACGGAAGATGACGTGGCCAGTGTCGGAAGATAGTTCTCCTCCGTCGTTGGATAATGTAATGGAACGGTTGAATTGTAGGGTATTTTGCGTTAAAGTAGGCATCAGAAGAATCCTTTCTGTGATGTTTTGTTTGGTCGCAATCATCCTACCAGAAACGGATTCTTTTTTCATCTTTTAGGTGAACAAAAGAATCCCACTCAAAAGCCGATATGGATGCTTTTGAGTGGGATTTTATATTGGTTCGTGAATAATCAGGGTTTAATGGAAAAAGGTTAAGAATTAAGATCGTATACATATAATACGAAAATAGCATTGAAATAAGGAATACAAAAACACGTGTTGCGGCTAATTTCGGAGTGTAAGAATAGGCAGCTACCAAGGAAAGAATAAATATCCATACGCCTAAGTTACTTCCAATCAACCCTAAGAATGAAAGTTCGTTAGGAATTAAAGTCGAATCAAGTATTTTAGCAATAAGGCCTGATGCAAATCCAAAAATGAAAGAAAATAAAACAGAATTTGCTTTCTGCTTTTTGCCCATTTCATTAGTGGGACGTATTCCATTAAATTTTAAAAATACACTCATAATTAACCTTCCCTCTGGATTTAGAAACATATTTTTACGTCTGTCAAAGTTAATGTTTTCCCTTGCCACTCATAAACAAAATGGCCTGATTATTGAATAAACTGTCACTTTAATAATCTATTTTAACACAAGATTCCCTGCTCCCCTTTGATTGACAATATTTAACGGCCTGCATATACTATATACATTAACATATGAACAAACTTTCATGTATTCATATAATAACACAAGAGGTGATGTAAATGACTGAAAAGGAAGAAGTAAGAGAGGCAGACATGCTGAGTGAGGATTTGGAACAGGATGTAGCGAGTTTATTCAGCGCGCTGTCCAACCCGACGCGAATTAAAATTCTTTATCTTTTGAAACAGCAATCACTGACGGTGACGCAAATCTGCGACAGGTTGGATGTCTCGCAAAGCGCAGTCTCGCATCAGCTCCGGGAATTAAAGTTTGCACGGCTTGTCAAAAACCACAAACATGGCAGGGAAATGATTTATCAGCTGGACGATGACCATGTCCACCAAATCTTTGATGTGGCGATAGAACACGTAAAGGAGATTTATCAATATGAGTGAGCATTCCACGAATCACCGTGCGAGCTCCTGCAGTCATAACCATGACCATAATCACGAACATGGCGGGAACTTGGCAATTGTTTTATATCTGATCGGGCTGGGAGCGTTTTTGATCGGTTTAGTTGTCGGCTCGGATCTGTGGCAAATGATTTTATACCTCACAGCGCTTGTGATCTCAGGTTACCATATCATCATTGAAGGATTCTCAGATACGTTCCGGCAGACGGCGAGGAAAAAGAAATTCACACCGAACGTGCATATATTGATGACGCTTGCGGCTATTGGGGCGGTCATTATCCGTGAATATCGGGAAGCAGCGCTGCTCATCCTCATTTTTGCGGGCGCGCATTTTTTAGAAGAGTATGCGGAAAAGAAGAGTAATAAAGAGATTACGAGCCTGTTAAAATTAAATCCGACGTCAGCGAGAAGAATTCAGTCGAACGGGGAAGTAGAAACCGTTGATGTCTCCGAATTACAAATTGGCGACCGGCTGTCTATTTTAAACGGAGATCAAATTCCGACAGACGGTGTCGTCCTTTCAGGAAGTTCCTCTGTAGACCAGGCATCCATCACAGGAGAGAGTATGCCGGTAGAGAAAAAAGAGGGAGATATGTTATTCGGCAGCACGATTAACGGGGCGGGAACAATGACGATGGAAGTGACGAAGGACAGTTCGGACACGGTCATTTCGAAGATCATCCAGCTGGTCAGTCAGACGCAGAATAATGTATCGAGAACGGCTGCTTTCATCAAGCGGATTGAGCCGGTCTATGTCAAGATTGTCATTTTGCTGACGCCGTTGTTTTATTTATTGGGCTATTATGTCTTCCAGTGGACAGCATATGAAAGTTTCTACCGGACGATGGTCTTTCTGATTGCGACATCGCCGTGTGCGCTTGCGGCAACGGATATACCTGCGACTCTTTCGTCGATCAGTAACTTGGCGAAGCGCGGGGTGCTGTTCAAGGGAGGATCCTACTTATCGAATCTGGCGGATCTAAAGGCAGTGGCATTTGATAAGACAGGGACACTGACAACAGGAAAGCCGGTGGTCACAAACACCTATTTCGGGGACGGAGTGACGGATGAAGAGCAACAAGCTTTCATTCAGACGATTGTTTCAATGGAAAGCAAGTCGAATCATCCGCTGGCACAGGCGATTTTACAGTATTTCGATGAGGTGGCACCGTTAGAGATGGAAGTAGAAAACCTGATCGGCGTGGGTCTTATTGCAAAGGCTGGAGATGCTACTTACAAAATCGGCAAGCCGTCATCTTACGGGACTATATCTGCTGCACTGCAGAAACAAACCGAGGTTTTTGAAGAAGAAGGAAAAACAGTGGTGTATTTCGGATCTGAAGAGGAAGTGCTTGGACTGCTGGCAATCCAGGATGTGCCGAAAGAAACTTCATTGGAAGCAATCCGTTACTTGAAAGAGCAGAATATCCATACGATCATGATTACTGGAGATGCGAAGCGCACGGGTGAAGCGATCGGCCGGACGCTCGGGATTGATGAAGTGCGGGGCAATGTCATGCCGGAAGAAAAGGCGGATATTATTACGGAATTGAAAAAGACCTATCCGGTGACGGCGATGGTCGGGGATGGCGTGAACGATGCGCCTGCACTTGTGGCGGCCGATGTTGGAGTGGCGATGGGCGAAGGAACGGATATTGCGATTGACGTGGCGGATGCTGTGTTGATGAAGAGTGATCTGACGAAGTTTTCCTATACTCACCAAGTGGCGAAAAAGCTGCGGAAAATCGTTATGCAGAATATTATCGCTGCACTGGCGGTTGTCGTCTTCCTGGTCATTGTAAATATGACCGGCAATATGGATATGACATCTGCCGTCATCATCCATGAAGGCAGTACGCTCGCGGTTATTTTGAATGGACTTCGGATGTTGAAGGAAGTGGAACGGTAAAAAGAAAGGTAAAGTGTTTTATAAGAGTAACTGCCCTGCATGCTTGATCAATTGCAGAGGGCAGTTACTTTTTTATAATCTCTATGAATTGTTTTCTCTTTACGATTAGTGAATAATACTACATACAAAGACATTTAAAAATCTATTTTCTAGCAATATGAACGGAGGAACCATGCGATGTTAAAGATTCTGAAAAACTTATCGGCATATAAATGGCTGGTGGCGGTCATCTTCGGCCTGGTATTCCTTCAGTCGATGTCTGAGCTATATTTGCCGACGCTTATGGCTGATATTATTGATCACGGGGTGGTCGTCGGTGATATCCCGTATATATGGAAGATCGGCGGTTTGATGCTTGGTGTTTCTGCACTCAGTGCGATTGCTTCCGTCTCTGTCAGTTACTTTTCTTCAAAAACGGCGATGGGGCTCGGCCGCGATATTCGGCGGAAAGTGTTTACACATGTCGAAAGCTTTTCGCAGCAGGATTTCGACAAAATAGGCACGGCTTCATTGATCACCAGAACGACGAATGATATTACACAAATTCAGCAAGTCGTCATCATGATTTTACGGATGGTGCTGAGCGCGCCGATCATGTTCATTGGCGGGCTGATTATGGCGTTGTCAAAAGACGTCAAACTGTCGCTGGTCATTGTGGCGGCGATGCCTGTTTTAGTCGCCCTCATCTTCTTTGTGTTCCGGAAAGGAATGCCGCTTTTTAAAGCTGTTCAGAAAAGGATCGACCGTTTGAACTTGGTGTTGCGGGAGAATTTGACCGGAATCCGTGTCGTCCGCGCATTTAATCGGGAAGAGGAAGAACAGAAACGTCTGCGTGAAGCGAATGAAAATTTGCGGGTCGTGTCGATAAATGTTAACCGGGTCATGGCCTTTTTGATGCCGGTCATGATGCTCATCATGAACCTGACTGTTGTCGGCATTATCTGGTTCGGCGGCATTCGGATTGATAACGGCTCCATGCAAATCGGTGACCTGATGGCGTATATCCAATACGTCATGCTCATCATGTCTTCACTCGTCATGGCATCGGTCATGTTCATCATGATTCCGCGTGCAGCGGTTTCTGCCAACCGGATTAACGAAGTGCTTGAAATGCAGCCGACGTTCTTGGACGAAGGGACCGACAAAGCAGATAAAGAGCCGGGGTCCCTGGAGTTCGAACATGTTTCATTCGGCTATCCGGGTGCTGAAGAACTGGCGCTTGAAGATATTAATTTCAAGACAAAAGCCGGTGAAGTGACGGCCATTATCGGCGGGACAGGCGCCGGGAAAACCACATTGGTCAATTTGATCCCGCGCTTTTACGAGGCGACGAGCGGTACGATTCGCATTAACGGTGTGGATATTAGAAAGTCCTCCCAAGAGGAAATTCGCTCTAAAATTGGCTTCGTTCCGCAAAAATCCTTGCTTTTTTCAGGCACGATTGCAGAAAACATCCGCTACGGGAAACCGGACGCCACTTCGAATGAAATCGAATATGCTGCAGAAGTTGCTCAGGCGAAGGATTTTGTCGAGAGAATGCCGGATGGCTTTGATTCGGTCATTTCCCAAGGTGGTTCCAATCTGTCTGGGGGACAGAAGCAGCGTTTGTCGATTGCCCGTGCACTCGTACGGAAGCCGGATATTTATGTATTTGACGACAGTTTTTCTGCACTCGATTATAAAACGGATGCCAGATTACGGGCTGCCCTGCATGAAGAAACGGAAGAGGCGACAGTGGTCATTGTAGCTCAGCGTGTCAGCTCCGTCATGGATGCAGACCGGATTATCGTGCTGGATCACGGAAAAATGGCCGGCATCGGCACGCATGAAGAACTTCTTGAAACCAATGCTGTCTACCAGGAAATTGTGGAATCGCAGCTTTCAGAGGAGGATATCGCATGAGTGAACGAAAACAGCATCCGCACAGCGGCGGAGGTCCCGGCCATGGAAATATGATGATGGCGGGGCAGAAACCGAAGAATTTTAAAAAGACGTTCCGCCGGCTCCTTGGTTATCTGAAACCGCATCGCGGAAAATTGCTCGCTGTATTTTTTGCGGCGGTTCTCAGTACCGTGTTCATGGTGCTCGGTCCGAAAATTATGGGGAACGCGATAACAGAACTGTTTGAAGGCGCGTATGGCAAGTTCAATGGTATTCCGGACGCTTCGATTGATTTTGGCGTCATCGCAAAATTATTATTGCTGCTCGGAGGATTGTATGTCGTGAGCAGTATTTTCAGCTATATTCAGCAGTACATCATGGCCGGTGTCTCTCAAAGAACGGTCTTCGATTTGCGTGAAGATGTCAATCATAAGCTCGAGAAGCTGCCTCTGAAATATTATGACGGGCATCCAGTCGGCGATACATTAAGCCGCATGACGAATGATATTGACACGATCGGCAGTACGCTGCAGCAGACGATCACGCAGTTCATTACAGCAGTCGTGACAATTATCGGGATCTTGGTGATGATGCTGTGGATCAGTCCAATGCTGACGATCATTGCGCTCGTCACGCTGCCGCTGTCCCTATTTGTCATCCGTCCTTTCTTGAAACGGTCGCAGCAGCATTTCAAAGATCAGCAGCGGACACTGGGGAATTTAAACGGTCATATTGAAGAAATGTACACAGGCCATCAGGTCGTTAAAGTGTTCGGCCATGAGAAAAAGGCGATTGCTGAATTCGAAGAGGTCAATGAGCAATTATACGATGCGGGCCGGCGTGCGCAGTTCATTTCAGGTATCATCATGCCGATGATGACGCTGATCGGAAACTTAAGCTATGTGCTCATTTGTGTCATCGGCGGAATTTTAGTTACACAGCGCGCGATTTCCATCGGGGACATCCAGGCTTTCATTACGTATATGAAGCAGTTTACACAGCCAATTACGCAGACAGCTAATATCGCCAACGTCATTCAATCGACAATTGCTGCCGCAGAGCGTGTATTCGAACTGCTCGATGAGGAAGAAGAAGTCGAAGAAGTCACCACGGTCAGCCTGAAACATGCGAAAGGGGAAGTGGACTTTGAGCATGTGGACTTCGGCTATGGAGATGATTTGCTGATCACGGACATGAATCTTCACGTCGAGCCGGGCCAGACAGTCGCAATTGTCGGACCGACCGGAGCAGGGAAGACAACGATTATCAATCTGCTCATGCGGTTCTATGAGCTGAATGGCGGCACGATCAAAATTGACGGACTCGACACGAGGGAAATGTCACGTGAAGATTTGCGGACCACATTCGGAATGGTGCTACAGGATACTTGGCTGTTCAACGGCACGATCCGTGACAATATTGCGTTCGGCAATAAAGAAGCAACGGAAGAACAAATTATCGAAGCGGCACAAGTGACCCGTGCAGACCAATTCATCCGGACACTTCCAGAAGGCTATGACACTGTCCTGAATGAAGACGCGTCCAACGTATCGGCCGGCCAGAAACAGCTCATCACCATCGCGCGTGCCATCCTGGCGAATCCGTCGATCATGATTCTGGACGAAGCAACATCCAGCGTCGACACACGGACCGAGCTACTGATCCAGCAGGCCATGAACCGCTTAATGGAAGGCAGAACCAGCTTCGTCATCGCCCACCGCCTATCGACTATACAAGGCGCAGACTTAATTCTCGTCATGGATCGTGGCGAAGTGATCGAGCAGGGAACTCACGCAGAACTGCTCGCGCAGGAAGGTTTCTATGCGGATCTTTACTATAGTCAGTTTTCGGATAAACCGGCAGTATAATTTACCTTATAAAAGGGCAGTTTGGGAATTTTATCATTCCAAACTGCCCTTTTTTCAATTAAAACTCTCTGACTTTTCGTGTACGCTCATAAACTGTCTGCAAGCGCTCATTAACCACGGTTACGCGCTCATAACATCTTCACAAGCGATCATTGCGTCCCGTCAAATGCTCATATAGCAGCCATTCACGCTCATAAACCCCGTCTACGCGCTCATAGAGCAAATTATTCCACCTGGATTTCAGCGCTTCGCTTCGCATACCAGACGAAAAACTGTTCGGCATCGTCAATCGGCACATCTTTTAGCGTTTCATGGCGGACCGGCTGCGCTCGGTTGATGAAACCGATTGTCGCCAAGCCTATCCATTGCTGAAATTTTGTTCGCTTCACCGACACTTCGATGATTTTATCGCGGCGAGACAAGTATGTCGTTGTCTCCAATGCCCCTACTCTCACTTGGATCAGTCCGTCTGTCACCGCATATTTTGTATTCCAGTAATCCGCAATACGGCTTAGAACAAGAACGAGCAACAATCCCAATGAAGCCGTCCACCATGCTGCCTGAAAACCGAATGGCTCAGGTTTTATAAATGCCAGTATGACCGTCACCACAAGCCAGAACCAGTAAGGCCTCACCAATCGGACAGCCAGTGATTTACGCGGCAGCCGTTTTAGCTCGCTGCTCACTTTATAATCCGGCAGCAGTTCAGAGATGATGGAATTGGCGCGGTTGACAGGCAGAAAAGGATACAGCATACTGATTTCCTGCTCACCTTCGCCTAAACCGCCTGCGCTGATCAGCTTCACTTCTGCCAGTCCAAGCAGCCGTTTCATGAAGGATTGGGTAATCTCCACAACTTGCACGCGCCGCTTCAAAATCGAAAAAGCCGATTCATTGAGCACGCCTTTTGAAATATAGATGCGCGAATCATCCGAAGCAATCTCATATTTTCCATACGTAATAAAAGTCCGAATGAAACCTGCAGCGAAAGAGACAATAATCAGCACGATAGTAGCCACTGCAATCACCCAACCGGACGTCAATACTGCCAGCAGCCAGCCTTCCACTCTTTCTTCCACGTTAAATACCGCATCCAGTTTGGAAAACAACGAACCCGCGATGGCAATCAGGAATAGAAAGCTGAGTGATGTAAATGTGGCTTTGATCAGATCTCCGCGCGTAGGCGTGAAGTGGATGACACGGTCAGGTATTCTGACTCCAGGAACTGTTTCATTCGCCGTTTCTGCCGATGCTCGTTCAGCAGTAGTCCCATCCACCAGTGCCTCGAGGCGGTCGGCTTCCTCTTTTGTCAACACCGCAAATTCCACAGAAGCATCCGCACTGCCGGCTCCCGTTTCAAATGTTATGGATGTCATACGGAACAATTTATGTAAAAAAGAGGTTTGCCTCTGCACATTTTGGATTTTCTCATAATACACGGTCCGTTCAATTTTCGAGAAGATTCCTGATTTGATGTGAAAACCTTGGTCGTCTGTGGCGTATCGATTGGCAAACCACTTCATGACCAATGTGATGAGTGTGAGGGCGGTAACAGCCAGGAACCCCCATTGGCCGATTTGGATCAGTACAGACGTCGAGCCAAACTTAACGACAAACAGAAGAAAAGCAAAAATTGCTGTACTTTTAATAAAACCTGCCACCTCGAAAAGAATGGTGAGCGGATGATAGCGCTGAAAAGACATCATTCATCCGCCTCTTTAATTTTTGCGAAGTGAGCAATTTGATTGCGCAGATCAATCGCTATCTGTTTCGGCAGACCTGAAATCCCGTGGGTCGAACCCATCGTTTCAACTGCTACTGTATACAAGTTGTATTTGCGTAAGATCGGTCCCTGATGAGTTGAAACGGCTTGTATTTTAGTCATCGGCACCAGTTCGTGCTGCTCAACGAACGCACCGGTTTTTAACTGCAGGAATTCTTTGTCCACTCCATAACGTGTGTTTTTATAAGTATAAAGCGGCCGTAATCCGATAGACCAGACAGCGGAGATAACTCCGCAAACTGCAAAAGCAAGCAGAATCCAGCGTGACCAGCTGCCCAGTGAAAAATAAATACTGACAGCATATAAAACAGCCAAGACGATAAAGCCGGTCAGATGGCTGATCACCGAACTCCATCGCAAAGCAGGAATAATTTCTTTAACGAGCCGATTGGCCGGTTCTTGAATTTCTGTATACATGAGCCTGCCTCCTATAGAAAATCTGGTTACTACCTGTACGCAACCGGCCAATAAAAGTTTCATTGTTGGCTTTTAGTTCATAAAAATACAGCACTCTCTCCAAAGAGAAAGTGCTGTATGGTTTATTTCCAACCTGTCACATCCTGAAAAAACTTAGACTGCTCTGCTTGTTCAATCGGATATGAAAGCGGGTCGTAGGTAATAGTGACAGTCGAAAACGGTTTAATTTGTTCAACAGAGCCAGCAACCTTAAACCGGGCGAATTGATTTGATGCCTCCAATTGTTCTGGTGACATGCTGTTCACTAATTCAGGGTCTAAATCATAGACAGCCGATACCGTGTCTTCTTCCACCGAGGTCACCAGGACTTCCCAATCTACATAATTTGTGTCCGTAGATGGAGTTGTAATTTGCTTCTTTTTCATAAAAGAAACAATCTCTTTATCATGTTCCTGCATAAAACTGTCTAGCACTTCACGATGAGTCGTCATGTTTTCAGGCGGATGCTTGACCAGCCAATTTACAGCTTGGTTATAGCGGATTGTTTGAGGAATAATGTGCTCGAAATATTCATTATACGTATAGCCGAATGTTTCTAATTGCGATTGTTCAAGCGACTGCAGCTCTTCCGCCGAGAAACCATCATAAAAAGTTTGCTGCTGTTCTTTCGCCTCTTCTTCAATTGCCTTTGCATCTTCCTTATACCCTTTAGTTTTTGCATACTCGATCAGTGAATCAGCGTAGAGGACTTGAAGTAATAAGTTATATCGCATGATGCTGCCGGGCGGGTGTTCAAGTCCTTCATTCAGCAAGAGAAGATCATAATAAGTTTCATCTATTTCATATGCACCGCTTTGTTTGTCTGAGAATTCTCCTGTAAATATATTGAACGCAAAGAACATAACGGCGGCCAGGACAATAGCTGTAGCAACGAATGGAAATGGATTTCTTCTCTTTGGCTCGCGTCTCCCAGAAAGTATCCGGTGTTTTACTTCTTCTTTATCACCCGATACATTCCCGGCAGCTGCCTCCAAACTTCTTTTTACTTCATTCATCGGACAGCACCTCCCAATTTTCGTCTGTCAGTTGATCTTTCAGTAATTTACGTGCTTTAATCATCCTCGTTTTTACTGTGTTTTCTGAGAGGTGCAGAAACGCTGCGATTTCTCTCATGTTATACTCCTCATAGTAATAAAAAATAATAATTTCTCGATACTTTATGGGAAGCCCCAGCACCGCAACCGCAAGCTCAGTTCGTTCTTCCTGCAAAATTAATGCATCCTGTTCGGTATGTATACTGTCGATCCAGTTTTTACTGAGCTTTAAATGGCGGAATGACCAGCTCCGTAAATAATCTTTGCAGCGATTGATCGTCATTTTCGTCAAATAGGCCCGCAGCTTTCCCTGCTCTTCATAGTTCGGGTTATTGTAATAGGAGATAAATACATCCTGCACGATATCTTTCGCCGCTTCCCGATCCCGCAAATAAAAGAATGCCATTTTGAGTAAGTGCTCCCCGTATTCATCTACGGCCTGTTCTAATTCCAATGAATCCATCATTCTCACCGCCTCTCTACTACTATAACGAAGCTCAAACTGGAAAGGTTTTAAAATTAGGCAGTTGTTTAATTCAGCAAGATACAGGGCATTTGACGAATGAGAGGCTTCTTTTTTTAAATCGATGAACAGTTCGATATAATAGGGAGAGAGGTGTTATGAAATGAAAATCGGTATATTGGGAACTGGCAATATTGCACAGTATTTATTGGAAACGATTAATGCGGACGGACAGCTGGATGGCGAGATTTCTGCTATTTTCGGAAGGAACAGAGAAGTGGGATCCCGGCTGGAATCACAGTATCAGGCTGTATTTTATACAAATATACAGGACTTTCTGGATTCATCGGTAGACATAATAGTGGAGGCAGCGACAATTGAGGTGGCCATACAACAAATGGAGACGGTGCTGAAAAACGGCAAGGACTTAATCCTCAGCAGCATTGGCGCTTTTAAAAACGTGGATTTTTTCAATGAAATGAAAGAACTTGCCCGCTCAACCGGACAGCACATCTATCTGCCGTCCGGTGCAGTCGGCGGTCTGGACTTACTGCAGTCAGCCAATTCAGTCGGCGGCTTGAAAGAAGTCAGCATCACGACGAGGAAATCGTATGCCTCACTGGGTATGGATATGAAGCATGTGGAGGAATGTGTTTTTGACGGAATCGCACTGGATGCCATTGAAAGATTTCCGAAAAATGTCAATGTCGCACTGCTGATTTCACTTGCGGGACTGGGAGCGGATAGAACAAGAGTGAAAGTCATAGCGGATCCGAAAATTACGCGAAACACCCACATGATTGAAGCAGCCGGAGAATTCGGAAAGATGAATCTGACTATAGAAAACGAACCCATGCCAAATAACCCGAAAACCAGTTATCTGGCCGCGTTGAGTATTTTATCCATCTTGCGGAATAAAGGAAATGCTATTACGATCGGCAGTTAAACCGTATAACAAAAGCTGCCTGAACTGTCGACGGACCATGACAATTCAGGCAGCTTTTTTTGTTTGATTAGGTAAAAAACTGTGTTTGATCATAAACTTGCTGCAGGTGCTCATGAAGTTATTCAAGTACTCATAGCCGGTATGCAGCCGCTCATAAGCAACCCGTGAGTGCTCATAACTGGACTGAATTTGATCATGAAAACTCCACGGGCGCTCATAGAGCAAAAAAACAGCGAAACATGAATCGGAAACGCCAATCGGTCCGTCTATAGTGTAAAGGCAGGTGTGGTCGCGTGGATATCGAAAAAGTGCTCGAAGAATATGGAGATTATTTGCTTCGGGTAGCCTACTTATATGTGAAAGATGAAAATACAGCTGAGGACATTGTCCAGGATGTTCTTTTGAAATTTTACCAAAACGAAACGCAGTTCAAAGGGCAGTCGTCTTTGAAAACTTATTTAGTGCGAATGACGGTCAACCGGAGCCATGATTATTTGCGAAGCTGGAAAAGTAAAGGATTCATTCTGATGGAGAAGCTGCGAATCACTTCTCCCAGGCAGACACCGGAAGAGCAAATGATTCACACGGAAGAAAATCGGGTTCTGGTCAATGCGCTGTTTTCGATGACGCTCATTTACCGGGAAGTATTGGTTCTGTATTATTACGAAGAGCTGTCCACAGTGGAAATTGCAGAAATGCTCGGCTGCCCCGAAGCGACGGTACGGACAAGATTGCAGCGGGCACGGAGACAGCTGAAAAAACGGCTGCAAAATAGAGACGGAGAGGTGATGGACGATGGATGGAATGAAAGATAAGTTGCATGCCGAACTGCAAGATATGAAATTGTCAGATCAGCGGAAGAAGCAGATGCTTCGTGCCGTAAAAGAATCGGGACGAAAAAAGGTAAAGCCGTGGAAGTGGCGGTATCGTACGGTGCTGGTGAGTTTTGTGCTGCTGGCATTAAGTTTTACGTATATCAGCCTGGACAGTCCGCAGGGAAATCAGCAAGGAGTGAATTCTGCCGTACCTGCTGAGGAAACTGCATTCAGCATGACCGCACGGTTGCAGTCAGATCTGTTGAAAATTGTTATACTGCTTCTGCTATCATTGGCTGCCTATACGGTTCTCAGACGAAATATCCGGAAAAAGAACAGGACATTCCCGGTCTGTTCAAACTGCGGGGAGCAGTGGACGCGGAAACAATCATTTATGTTTACCAATCGGAAAACTTGTCCTTATTGCGGGAAAACACAGTATCAGTCCATGAAGTCTACTAGACAAATGCTGAAATTAAATATGTTCATTCCTTTTTTCCTTGTGATGTCCCAAATATTTCACGGCGCATTTTATGGAATCCTGATTGCCATCCTTCCTATTGCGGTAATTTATATACCAATTTCACCTTATTATGTAGAACTGCAATCCGAAAACCCGGATAAAGAGCCGCTTTGGTGATCAGTCAGAAGTATAATTGTCAGTCAATTTATGCTATAATAGCTAGAAGGAATTAAAATGAGGTGATTGGATGGATATGGACTCAGATAAAAAAAAGATGTTCACATATCAGGATAATAATCAGGAAGATTCGTCGAGTATAGCTGAAAATAAGATTCAACTTAATAGAAACGTGTTACGTGATAAATTGCTTGAGGAATCAGTCAGAGACAACAAAGAGCTTCTAGAACGATTATCGAGGACATGAGATGATGAAAGAGCAGATCGTGTATTTGGATAAAGAGGATATTTTAATTGCCCACCGTACAGGCTTTTCGCAATTCGGGGGTACGATATATGGTTTTGATGATGCGTGTGTAGAGAAGCGTGTGATTGAACCGCAAACAATGTATTGGGGAGAGGAACAGTATACGGGAGTATTCAAAAAGGCCGCTGTTTATTTATATAAAATATCCATTTCACACTGCTTTGCAGACGGCAATAAAAGAGCAGCTTTTCTCTGCACGGATTTATTTTTACGGTATAATGGCTATAAGTTTTCAGCATCTACAGAGGAACTCTATAACTTCTGTCTAAACGTTGCCAATCATGAAACCAGGCCAGAACTTGGTGAAATTGAAGAATGGATACAATCTAATATTGTCCCTTACAACGTAAATGAGCCTTCAAACTGATGAAACAATTCTCAGGTTGAAGGTTCGTTTTCATGCTTATTTGCTCCGCACTTTCGAAATCAGCCGCAATATCTCCAAATACAGCCATACCAGTGTCACCATCAAACCGAATGCACCGTACCACTCCATATACTTCGGTGCCTGCTGTTTGGCGCCTTCCTCAATGAAATCAAAATCCAGTACCAGATTCAGTGCAGCAATGACTACAATGACGGCCGAAATGATAATGCCGACCAAGCCGGTTTCATGAATGAAGGGAACATTCATTCCAAAGAAGCGCAGGATCAAGTCTGCGATATAGACGAACATGACTGCTCCGGTTGCCGCGAAAACCCCGAGTTTGAAGTTTTGAGTCACCTTGATCCATCCAGATTTATAAATGAACAGCAGCGAAAACAATGTTCCGAATGTCAGCAGGATGGCCTGCGTGGTGATTCCTGAAAACTGTGTTTCATACATGGCGGAAATCCCGCCGATTGCCAGTCCTTCAAGCAATGCATATAACGGTGCCGTGTAGGCAGCCATTTTCTTCACGAATATTGTAATAAGCGCCATTGCGAAACCGCCAATCAAACCGATCAGCATGAGCGGCTGTATATCAATGCCTGCAAAGTACTGTGACCACGTAAATGCGGCGGTTGCGCATAAAAGTATAAACAGAAGAAAGGTCTTATTTACCGTACCGTTAATCGTCATGACTTGCTGACCGCTGCCAGTTCTCAGGCCGCGAAATGTATCTTTACCTAAACTTGGATTGGATGATCTCATATGAATTCATTCCTTTTTTGTTTTGATTATCTACATATACGTGAAGCATGCCGCTCAGGTTTCATTATATTTTGAAGCGCGTGAGTTGATTCAGTTGAAACGGGGTAAGATGAACAGTAAGAGAAAACTATGTACAGTTCGGCAAAATAGACTAAACGACAGAAAAATGTCCTGGAGAGGTTGTGCATGTGATGAACAGCAGCTTACTGAAATTACATGAGATAAAGCGGGCCCTGAATGAGAAGTTTTATGAGCGAGAAAGTGAAGTGGAGGGAATTTTAGTCGCTCTGCTCGCACGCCAGCATATGTTGATGATCGGACCTGCAGGGACCGCAAAATCTGCGCTGTCTGCAGAACTTGCGAAAATTGTACAGGGCACGGAATATTTCCAGTGGCTGCTGACCCGGTTCAGCACGCCGGAAGAAGTGTTCGGACCGCTTTCATTGAAAGACCTGGAAGAAGGAGTCTATAAACGGAATACCGCCACGAAAATGCCCGAAGCCCATCTTGTGTTTTTGGATGAGATCTTCAAAGCAAACTCTGCCATCCTGAACAGTCTGCTGACATTGATCAATGAAAGGCTGTTTTACAATGATGGTTCGCCGATTGAAGTCCCGCTCATGTCCGTCATCGGCGCGTCCAATGAATATCCGGAAGACGGGGAAGGACTGGAAGCGCTATTCGATCGTTTCCTTCTGCGGTTCGAGATCGATTTTATTGCGGATGAATCGAATTTCGTTTCGATGATGAAAGATGAAGGCGCGGCTGTAGAAATGCCTGCGATGCAGCTGGATGAGCTGGTTCAGCTTCAGGAGTTAACTGACCAGGTGAAAATCCCGGATGAAGTCTATGAAACACTGTCATTTATACGCCGTGAGCTTCAGGATGAAGGAATCCAGCCATCAGACCGTCGATTCAAGCAGTCACTGGGGATTTTGCAGGCGAAAGCGCTGATCAATCAAAGGGAAACCGTGCAGATTGCCGATTTGGCGATACTGGAAAACGCACTCTGGGAAACACTCGATCAGAAAGAGGCCGTCTCCAATATAGTACGCAAATATGCGAAAGACCATGCGGCCCAGACGCTCGCATCGATAGAAACCGAAGCAAATGAAGTCTTTGACGCGGCGAAACGCGATCAATCGACAGAAGCTGGCATGGAAGCAATACAGAAATTCCAGTCGCTGGCCGATGATTTACTGAAGCTGAAAGAAACGGCACCGAACCGGGCGGAAGAAATCGACAGACTGCAGACGCAAGTGAATACGATGAAAAATGAAGTGGAAAGCAGCAGGCTAGATGTAGAGTACCTGGGGGCGACCAATCAGAAGAAGAATGGAACAGATGATCAGCACGGAGTCTTTTTCAGAATGTAAGGGGGCAGATTTTGATGAGAAGAAGTAAAGTAATCAGAGATCAGCGCTCCGTATTAAACACAGATTCATTCGATAAGAGACGCTTCAAGGAACTGTTCGAAATGTCTGAAGGGCTTCAGAGAGTCAGGGAGGAAGGCGAGCTGCCGACGATGGAATGCCTGCTAGGCGATATATGGGCGGCTCTGTATAAAATGAAGCCCCATCTGCAGAAAGATTGTGATGGCGGGGCTTTAACACCCAACCGTACATTGATGGAACGCATCATGTCGGATGAACATTTCGAGAATACCCGCAGCTATACGAAGTTGGACGACCTGCAGTCTGCGGTCTGCACAGTGAAATTTGCGGAGGTCATTAATACGTGGATTGCAGAGGAAACAGCGCTCGACAAAGAATTTCAGCAGCAACTCGAAGCAGTAGAGGCATTGCAGGAGGAGTTTTCGGCGGAGCAGACAGACGAACAGGAACATGCGGAGAGCGGGACGTTGCAGGAGCTGGAAGAAGCGAGCCTGAAATTGAATGAAAAGCTGGAATTGACACTGGAAACCAACAGCGAGCGTTTCATGCAGGCAATGGATGAGGCAGTGGAAGAAACGATTAAGGTTAAAGACAGCGTCATTTCATTGATGGGCGCGGGGATAGGTAAAGGGACTGCGGATTTGAAGAAAGTGCCGCTGCGCGATCAGCTGGCAGTGGCGGAACAGGTGGCTCTTGATCCTAAAATGCAAGAGATTTCTGACTGGGCAGGACGTTTCAAAGAAGTGGCCAGGCAGAAGCAGAAGACGAAATATATGGACGCCATGGAGCGAAGAGGCGTAACGCTCGGCAATGAGATGGAAAAACTATTGCCAATGGAACTGGGGCTCTATACGCATGATGCCACTAAAAAAGATTTTCTGCGCCGCTTTGCAGAAGGCGAAACGATGCAGTTCGATCAGAAAAAGCGTGAAGATCTCGGAAAGGGACCGATTGTATTTTGCCTGGATCAGTCAGGCAGTATGAAGTTGCTCGACAATCAAGCGAAGGGTTTCATCCTGGCGCTGCTGACCATCGCGAAAAAACAACATCGGGATTTATGCGTGCTGCTGTTTTCGACGGAGCTGCAGAGCGACACATTTCCAAAAGGCAAAATCACCTCAAAAGAATTGATTCGCTTGGCAAGAACGTACTTAGGCGGCGGAACCAATTTCGCACTCCCGCTGGAAGGCGCACTGCAAGTCATTGGGAAAAGTGCATTTACTCAAGCAGATGTGATATTTGTAACGGACGGGGAAGACGAGTTGGGAGAAGAATTCCTCGAAGAATTCAACCAGAAGAAGAAGGAAAAAGAGTTTCAGTTGCTCACGCTAGTTATTGGAAATGAGACAGATGCAGCAGAAGCATTCTCGGACTGGGTAATCCATATTACGGACTTTGAAGATGAAGGAAGTTTTACGGCTTTTGAAATATAATCTGCCTAATAAATCTACACACTCATATCGCTAATGAGTGTTTTTTTGTGCCGAACGTTAGGAATGAATGAATTGGGCCGGACATAGGATGGATAGGAAATCGCGTACATAGCAGAGGGGGTACAAGTTCCCGTAGAAATTTATGTTGCAGTAAGGGAGTTAGTTCATATTTACATTATATGTGATTAATGACACAATTTTAAAAAACACTTACATCGGAGGGATATTTTGGTTACTATTAAAAAAATCAGTGCAATAGTCGCTTCTTCAGCTTTATCGATAGGCATGTTTTCGTCTTTTGCCGATGCTTCAACACTAGGGAATGGACAACCAGAAAAGACTAGGATTCAATTAGCGGCTTCAGAAAATATTTTTACAAAAGAAGAGTTAATCCGGAAATTCCATCAGACATTCCCTACTCAATTTGATTTTTTGAAAGCTGGAGATTTTCAGATGAATAGTGCACATATTTATCAAGACGACGAAACTGTGCGATACGATCTTCATTTTACGAAGATTATAAACGGCAAGCGCCTATCCGGCAATGTCGGTTTTGTTGGTGAAAAACTGGAGATTGAGTATTTCTACTACCAACCGGCAACTGTAACTGATGCTTTGTTCCCGGCAAAAGTATCAAAAGAGGAAGCTGGCAAAATAGCGAACGAATTTATTACAAAATTCCTTGACGGAAAAGACTATCAAATGGGACCAGACTCTTCTCATTATTATCCGAGAAAGATTTTGACAGAACCAATCCGGCATTCATTCTCTTTCACCCAAACCAAAAACCAGGTACCGATTGCTGACCGTCAGATTGAAGTAACTGTTCTTGGGAACGGAGAGATTGCAAGCTTTTATAAAATGATTGCCAATCCGAAAAAATCCACTTTCGATGATCTCGCAAAAGTTAAAGGTAAAGAAGAAATGATAAAGAAAGTCAAGAATCACCTAGCTGTAGAATTGAATTATCAAATTCATTTTGATTATGAAACGGGTGAGCGGGAAGTACGTCTTGGATACCAGCCGACTACAAATTTGCAGGGAATCCATGCAGTTTCAGGGGAATGGAAAACAGAAAAAGGATTTTCCGCAGGTTATCCATCCAACTCCCAAATTGAAATGCTGGCGGCTAAGCCTCTTCCGCCTCGGCAGGACGGTATAACAATAGATGCAGCCAAGAAAATTGCGGAACAATTGCTTGCGACTGATTCGGATCAAGTAAAATTGATGATCGAATCTATACAAGAAACGACAGATCATAATGGGCAAGACATCATCAGCGTTCAGTATATGTATCAATTGCCGAATGGCGGTTACGGTTCAAACTTGGAAATCAATAAGCAGACTGGTGAAGTCATGCAATTCCAGAGCCTCCAGGAACATGTATGGAAAGAGCTGGGGAAAGATACCGCCAATAAAGAGGCCATTTCCAAAAAAGAGGCACTCAAGAAAGCAATCACCTATGCTAAGGAGTGGGCATCATCCTACTTGCATCATTATGCTATGCCGGTAACAGAAGCATATACCGATGAAAAAACTGGCTTGACTTACTTCTCATTTCCGAGAGTAGTAAATGGAATTATCGTATCAGGTGATCAAATTATTGTGGAAATTGCTGCTGACGGTTCTTTAAACAGCTTGAATGTCAATTATCAGAACATCGAAAACTGGCCGGCAAGTGAGGACGCAATCCCTAATGAAAAAGCCCTGTCAATCTTCAAAGAGTCACTTGGGCTGCAACTGTTGTACATGAAGCAAAAGGAAACCGAAACTCACTATGAATTAGTATATACTCCTGTATTCAATGGCAATTCAAACAGTTATCTGGACGCAGGCACTGGAGAATGGAAAAGCTTTTATGGCGATGCTTCCTCCCTTCTCATTTCACATCCATGGGCAGAAGAGGAATTAAATTATTTGCTTCATGCCAAAGTGCTGGACGTGAAAGATGTTAAAAACTTCAACGCAGATGCTTCCGTCTCCAAAGGGGAAGCATTGAAGATTCTGATGAATTCACTCACATATTTCTATCAAGGCAGTTATCCTTACGGGCAAGAACAAGGGTCTCAAACCTTTGAAAATATCGGCAGTAAACACCCGCTGTATCACGTGGTTGAACGTGCTGCAGAATTAGGAGTCATTAAACCTGAAAAGAACTTTAGTGCAGAGTCTACTATCACCAAAGAAGAGCTGGCTGTTTGGTATACACGCGTGCTGGGACTTGAGCAGGCAGCAAAAAACGGCAGTATTTATAAGCTGAACTTTACCGATGCCAATGAAATCCACTCTGACTATATCGGGTATGTGGCAATCGCAAATTCACTGGGTATTTTGCATGCCGATAAAAATCTATTCCAACCGAAACAGAATGTGAATTATGCAGAGCTGGCAGCCTCTACAATTCGTTTGGCACATGCCATGGCTGAAAGTGGACGGGATTTACAATAGGAAGAACAGCTAAAAAACACGCTTACTAAAAAAGCGTGTTTTTTTGACGTGGATGAATCACTAATTTTCCCTATTGCTTTCATTTCATAAGAATTTCTTTTCTGGGCAAACTAATGAAAATGCAAGTTGAGGTGATGGTATGCAGATTGAAAGATCGACCGAATGGAAAGAAGGATTTAGTAAGCGATTAGAGGATCTTGAGACTTGGGATAATTGGACACTATATAAGATGAGTTATGATATCACGAAAACTAGTTTAATTACTGAATTCAAGGGTCTTCAATCTTTAAAATATTTACCTCATGTTACACCGCTTGCTCACCAATTAGAAGCGGCGGAGCGCGTCATTGAGGAAATGAATGGAAAAGCAATATTGGCGGATGAAGTGGGGCTTGGGAAAACGATTGAAGCGGGTCTGATCCTGAAAGAGTATCTGATCCGGGGACTGGTAAAGAAGGCACTCATCCTGGTTCCGGCTTCTCTTGCCAATCAATGGGTGGAGGAGCTGCATCTGAAATTCCATATTCCTGCGCTGCTGTACCGCAAAAATTATGAACTGGATCATGTGGATGTCGTCGTCATGAGTCTCGATACAGCGAAACGCAGCCCGCACCGGGAAAAAATCTATGCGCAGGATTACGACCTGATCATTGTGGATGAAGCGCATAAATTGAAAAATCATAAGACGGTCAGTTATACATTTGTGCAGAGTCTGAAGAAAAAGTTCTGTCTGCTTTTGACTGCCACACCGATTCAGAATGATGTGTTTGAATTATTTTATCTCGTAACACTGCTGAAACAAGGTCATCTTGGCAATTATGAGACGTTTTCATCAGTTTTTTCGAAAGGCAGACGGGATGCAGAGCAGGATGAATACCTGAAAGAATTGGTCAGTCAAGTGATGGTGCGAAACAGACGGCAGGACACAGGAATTGAATGGACGAATCGGAAAGTACAGGTAATGCCGATTGAATTTTCAACTGAAGAACGTACAGCTTATCAGATGCTGTCAGGCTTAAAAGATCAACATTCTTTATTTTCAGATGCTTTTACAATGATTACTTTGCAACGGGAAATGTGCAGCAGCGGGCAGGCGACTATCGGTACATTGAGCAAACTGCATGCAGAATGCGGTAATTTAGAAGCTGCCGCATCGATAAAAAAGTTAATTCTCCTGCTGGAACGCTTGCCTGACCACTCTAAAGCACAGAAAGCGGCGGAATTGATTCTGAAAGCGGACGATAAAGTGATTCTCTTTACGGAATATCGTGCCACGCAAAACTATTTACATGAATATTTTTATTCGAAAGGTATTTCCAGTGTGATTTTTAACGGGAAGATGAGTAAAAATAGCAGGGAATGGGCCAAGCATCTGTTTAAGCAAAATGCACAGGTGCTCATTGCGACGGAATCAGGTGCGGAAGGCATCAACTTACAATTTTGTCATCATGTCATCAATTATGATCTGCCCTGGAATCCGATGAAAGTGGAACAGAGAATCGGCAGGGTACACAGGCTGGGGCAGGAGCATGATGTGCAAATTTATAATTTGGCGATTCAGGACACGATAGAGGATCATATGCTTCATGTGCTGGAAGGAAAAATCGGTGTATTTGAAAAGGTGGTCGGAGAATTAGATGATATTCTGGCGGCCAAACTGAAGGAGGGCACGTATGTATCCGCAGCAGATTCACGAGTATCTCCGTCAATTTTTCAATGAAACCAATTGTCCGATCATCCATGAAAGCGAGCATTTTCTGCAGATTCAGTTAACAGTAGAAATGGATAAAAAAATCATGAACCGGCCATTTTACTGGCGTTATGTGGAAAGTATCCAGGAAACGCCAAAGCCCGCGCAACTTACACTTATCACAGATATCCGGCAGCTAACTAACGGGATGAAAGGCGAAGTCGTTCATATGGGGTCTCCGAGGCTTCATCAGCTGTTTCAAGTAACGAAGGAATTAGGCTCTTATGTGAAAATGTTTGAGCAAGTCAATCGAGAAGATGCCACGCAGACCGTTCTAACTCCTTGGCTGGGCGTCAATTATCAAATTTCATACAGCTGTCATCAAACAAAGGAAGAACTGTATTCATTGGGAATGAATCTGATGACCGGTGCGGTTTTTCAAAATTTTCACGAGACATTGACAGCACGTAATTTGCATAATACACCGCCTGATCATGTATTTCAGCTGCCTTATATCATATCGCCAGTACGTGCGCTTGACCGGCTGGAAGATGCGGTGGATGGATTGATTCAGAAACAGGATCCAAGCTGGGCGGAAGAGGCGAGAAGAAGATGGAAAAAAGATCAGGCAGTGCTCGATTACTTTTACGAAGGGCAAGACGATATGCCGGAGAGTTATGTTCTGGAAAAGCAGGCGATGGCAGAACGTTTTACCCCCCGGATTCGAGTAGATATTGTAAATGGCGGGTTGTTTTATTTACAATAGCGCGGGTCGGACAGGGAGAGCGAATTGTCTAAAGCAAAGCAAAGGCAGTCCCGAGAGTCAGCGGGACTGCCTTCTTACTTTTTAAAATACGTATACATATGACTGATTTGTTAAACAGGAAGCGGATCTCGAATTCAGCAGCAATTCATTTCGTGCTCTACCGTGAAACGGAATATACAAAATAACTAGACAGAGCAGATGGTCAAAGAAACGGTAACACAAAAAGAGCCTTTATTTTCTCCGGAGAACGATAAAAAGGGATCCACAAAAATCGTAAACTTGTGAGGGCAGGCTGTTTTGCTTATAGTGGTAAGTAACATAACTAAAAAAAGTGTGGTGAGACCGCTGTTTACAATCATGCTGATTGAAGACGATCAAACATTGTTCACTGAATTAAAAGAGCGCCTGGCGCAATGGTCATATGAGGTTGTTGGTGTGAAAGATTTTTCGAATGTGCTGCAGGAATTTACAGCGAATAAGCCGGATCTTGTCATTATTGACATTCAGCTGCCGAAATTTGATGGATTTCACTGGTGCCGTATGATCCGTTCGCATTCGAAGGTTCCGATTATTTTCTTGTCTTCGCGGGATCATCCGACTGATATGGTGATGTCCATGCAGCTCGGAGCGGATGACTTTGTTCAAAAACCGTTTCATTTCGAAGTGCTGCTCGCAAAAATCCAGGCGATATTGCGCCGTGTATATAATTACAACGCGGAACAACAGCTGGAATTGAAAACCTGGCGCGGTGCGGCCCTGGATCTGATGAAAGGAACTGTCTCCAATACGGAGACATCGATTGAACTGACGAAAAACGAACTGTACATCTTAAAGTTACTTGTCGAGCGTAAAAATGAAATTGTCACACGGGAGGAAATCATCACGAGCCTGTGGGATGATGAAAGTTTCGTCAGTGATAATACATTGACGGTCAATGTCAACCGGCTTCGTAAAAAGCTGGCGGATATCGGACTGGGGGACGCGATAGAAACGAAAGTCGGCCAGGGCTATATGGCGAAGGACGATACCGTATGAGTAAAGAATTTATAAGAGAAAGAGCGAGCTGGATTCTATTTTTTTTATTTCTGCAGTTTCTCGTGCTGCTGATGGGCTATTTAGACACCAGTATTCCGATGCAGTCTGTTTTCTACATCACATTTTTGTCCACACTCTCTTTTCTGGCTTTTCTCTTTATCCGCTATTCAAAAGAAACCAGGTTTTACCGGGAATTGAAAAATCATCAGGATGTGTTGGATCTGACAGCAGTTCCCGAAGCCAACAGCCCTTTTGAACATATTGCTTCTCATAGAATGACGGAACAAATAGAAGCGTACAAAGATCGATTGGATAAATTGGAGATCAGCGCTGAGCAGGAGAAGGATGAAATGCTCAACTGGATTCATGAAGTGAAAACTCCTTTGACGACCATGCAATTGATGATCGATCGCAGTGAGGACAAACCGCTTCGTGCACAAATTATGTACGAATGGCTTCGAATTCATTTGCTGCTCGATCAGCAGTTGCATTCAAAGCGTATTCCTTTCATTCAGAATGATTTATATATTGAAGAGACCGGTTTGCAGGAGCTGGTGTTTCAGGAAATTAAGTCACTGAAGTTATGGTGTGTGCAAAAAGGAATCGGATTTGATGTGGATCTGCAGACTGACGAAGTGCTGTCGGATGGAAAATGGCTAGGTTTTATTATCCGGCAGCTGCTGACGAATTCAGTGAAATACAGTGAAGCATCCGATATACAAATTTGCAGCAGGGCGGATGGCGAAGTGAAGAAATTATTCATAGAAGATCATGGACGCGGCATCGACGCGAAAGACCTCCTCCGTATATTTGATAAAGGCTTCACGGGTACGGTCCACCATCAAGATCATGCAGCGACAGGTATGGGTTTATATTTGGCCGGGCAAGTGGCGGAATCTCTGCATATTAAGATACAAGTCGAATCATCAGTTGGAACAGGCACGCGTTTCACTTTACTATTCCCGACGAAAAATGAAATGGTGCGTATTGCAGGCATGTGACGACAATGTCACATGCCTTTCTTCATTGTCATATCAAAGGCGGGAGAAATTCTGCCGGGTTGTTTATGATGGAGTTACTAAGGAGTGAGAGACATGGTCATTTTAGAAGCTTCAAAAATTTCTAAGACATATGGTAATAAATTAAATAGGCAAGAAGTATTGCGCGCACTCGACCTGCAAGTGAAAAAAGGTGAATTTGTCAGTATAATGGGGGCGTCTGGCTCAGGAAAAACGACGTTGCTGAATGTGCTTTCGTCGATTGACCGGGTAAGTCAGGGGGCAATCGAGATTGAAGGGCAGAACCTCAATCAGCTGAAAGAGAAGCAGCTGGCAGAATTTCGAAAGCAGCATCTAGGCTTCATATTCCAAGATTATAATCTGTTGGATACGCTGACAGTGAAAGAAAATATTTTATTGCCGCTGTCTGTGCAGAAAGTGAAGAAAAAAGTGGCGGATGATAGATTCAACGCTGTTGCGGCGGAGCTTGGTATTTTAGATATCCAGAACAAATATCCCAATGAAATCTCTGGAGGGCAAAAACAGCGGACTTCTGCTGCACGGGCATTCATTCATGAGCCGAGCATTATCTTTGCGGATGAACCGACAGGAGCGCTTGATTCGAAGGCGGCATCTGATTTGCTGAATAAGTTGAGTGATCTAAATATAAAACGGAACACTTCAATCGTCATGGTAACGCATGATCCGCTGGCCGCGAGCTTCAGTGAACGGGTCGTCTTCATCAAAGACGGACAGATTTATACCCAGCTCAATAAAGGCGATCAGACGAGGAATGAATTTTTCTCGGACATCATCAAAACGCAAGGTGTGCTGGGCGGGGTGCAGTATGACGCTTAATCAGCTGATTTTTAGAAACTTCAAGAAAAACTTCAAGCATTATTATGTGTATATCTTTGCACTGGTGTTCAGTGTCGGCTTGTACTTTTCCTTTGTCACACTGCAGTTCGATCCGGCAATGGATGAAACGAAAGGGACGTTAAAAGGGGCGGCTGCGATGAAAGCCGGTTCAGTGCTGCTGATTGCCATCGTGGCAGTATTTTTATTGTATGCCAATAGTCTGTTCATCAAGCGCCGCGGAAAAGAAATCGGTCTTTTCCAGCTGATCGGCATGACGAAAGGGACGGTTTTCCGCATCTTGAGCTTCGAGAATCTGCTGCTGTATATCGTATCGCTGCTGATGGGTGTACTGCTCGGATTTTCGATGTCCCGACTGCTCATGATGATTCTTTTTAATGTAACCGGAATTGAAGATGTGGCGACCTTGCATTTTTCATTTGCCGCGCTGACACAGACACTGATCGTATTTGCTGCGATTTACGTATTGATTTTACTGATGAATTTCATTTATATCAAAAGACAAAGCATACTTGCCTTGTTCCGGTCGACTTCGGTTGCACAGGAGCGTGTCCAGCGGATGTCGTGGTTCCAAATCGTGATCGGCATAAGCGGACTGTTGCTCATCGGACTCGGCTACTATCTATCGAGTATTCTTTTCAGTAAGGTACTGATGATGCAGCAATTATTCTTACTGATGATCGCGATTCTCGCCTCCGTCATCATCGGTACGTATTTATTCTATAAAGGCTCCGTCAGTTTCCTATTCCAGCTCGTACGCCGTCGGAAAGGGGGATATCTGAACGTCCGCGACGTCCTGTCACTGACATCGATCATGTTCCGGATGAAATCCAATTCGCTGCTGCTGACGATCATCACATCGCTGTCCGCACTGGCGATCGGATTGCTGTCCCTCAGCTATATTTCGTATTATTCAGCTGAGAAAAGCGTCGAGCAAAGTATCCCGGCAGATTTCTCTATCGCAAAAGACGAAAATATCCCTGAGTTCACAGATGAACTGCAGAAAGAGGGCATTGCGTATGAAATTGATAAAATTGCCTTGCAGACTCTTCAGGCAGACATAACCGGGGCGGTGTCATTTGGATCAGGAGCAGATAATCCATTCGCCGAACTTGCTGAAGAGACGGAAATGACTGTCATCAGCGACCGCGACGTACCTTCAATAAAAGTCGGAGAGAATGAAGTGTATTTCATGAATCGAATGACATTGCTCGACAGTTTCCTGAAATTCCAGACAAACGGGGAAGTTATCTTTTCAGGCAAAGAGGGAACGTATCCTTTATTGCTGAAAAGTATATCCGAAGAGACAGTGCTGCCGACCCGTATTTCATCCGGTTTCCCGATTGCAGTCGTCAGCCAGAATTTGTATGAGGAAATGAGCAGGGATCTCGATCCGTCACTTGAACCGGAATTCACTCAATATACGGGCATTCATATCAAGGACCGTTCACAAGTGAAACAAGCGGATGAAATCTTCAGGGAGACGGAACTTCGGGTATGGGCCGGAAATGAATCGAAGTATGAGGAATTTACAAAGCAGAAGCAGAATATGGGAATGATCCTGTTCATTGTCGGCTTCCTCGGCCTTGCATTCCTGGTGACGTCCGGCTGCATTATCTATTTCAAGCAGATGGATGAAAGTGAGGACGAAAAGCCGAATTACACAATTCTGCGCAAACTCGGCTTTACACAGAATGATCTGCTGCAGGGAGTTCAGCTGAAACAGCTGTTCAATTTCGGAATTCCGCTTGTTGTCGGCTTGTGCCACAGCTACTTTGCCGTTAAATCGGGCTGGTTTTTATTCGGAACAGAAATGGTGACGCCGATGCTTATTGTCATGCTGATCTATACCGTATTGTATTCAATATTCGGTGTGTTGTCGGTGCTGAATTATAAGCGGGTTATCAAAGACGCGCTATAAATATATAGGAAGGAAAAAGCTGTCCCGATTTTAATCTTGGGACAGCTTTTTCCTATGAGACTGGCGGAGATGGCGGTGGCGCGCGCCAAAAAGATGCCAGATCGCGCCAAAAAGCTACGCGAGCGAGCCAAAAACGATCATAACCGCGCGTTTACAAAGTCCACAACGCGCCAAACGGTGTATTGAACGAACCAAGACAGCTGTTCACCGGACCATTCCGCCTGTCGTCTTCTGGCTATCAGACTAGCCGAGCTGTTTTGGCAGCATTTCGCTGATATAAAAAGACCCCGGCAAACACCAAGAATTCAGACACAGGGATCGCCAGCCAGATCCCGTTCAGACCAAACAATCTCGGCAGGATCATCAGGAAAATCAGCATAACGATAATTTCACGTGAAGCAGTGATCCAAGTCGCCATCCTTACGTTCCCGACAGATTGATAAAACGTCATCATGACAAAGTTCGTGCCTGTAAACAAGTAGGCAATGAAGAACAGATTGATGCCGGTGCTTGCTAAATCACGCACATCCTGGGGGAAATCACCGAAAATCGAAACGATTGGTCCGGCAGCAAATTGTCCAATGAGGAAAAAAACGGCTCCCGCCAAGACAACTGTCCACGTGGCTTTTTTCATCGTTTCTTTCTGCCGCTGAAGATTGTGCGCTCCGTGGTAATAACTGATCAGCGGCTGAATTGCCCCACCCATTCCTAAAAACAGCATGAGCATGACACTGTGAACATAATTCAAAATGGAAAATGCCGCAACACCTTCAGTACCGGCCATTCTTTCAAATGCGATATTATGTGAAATAGTAAAGACAGAAATCCCCAGCTCAGATAGGAAACTCGGGAATCCAATGATGATGATTGCCGTAAAGAGCTTTTTATTAAATGAAAAACGAATGATTTTCAGATTATTTGTCTTCTTTAAGAAGTGCGTGACTAATACAAGCATTCCCAAGAAGGAGGCGATGATCGTCGCCATAGCCGCACCTGAAACGCCCCAATCAAAAATAAACAAAAATACGTAATTCAATAAGATATTGACTACTGAAGTAACGATCAATCCGATCATCGACAGATTAGGAGCCCCATCATTTCGGACAAAGACACTGAATGTATTTTCCACTGTGAAAATAAATCCAAACAGCAGGATGACAAATAAATAGTCAGATACATAGGGAAATGTATCTGTATTCGCACCAAGCGCATAAGCGAGCGGATTTCGAAAAATGAATGCCGTCAGACCGAGCAGCAGCGTGAAGAATGCAATTGAAAAGATTGCATGAGTAAATATTTCCCGTGCTTTTTTAACGTCTTTTGCACCCATTGCCATCGAGTATTTTGTGGCGGCACCGACCCCGATCCAAAGTGAAATCGCAAAGAAAATCGTATAGACAGGGGCAGCAATTCCTACACCCGCCAGCGCTTCTGAACCCAGTCGGTTACCGACCATGATCCCGTCAGCTACGATATTGATCGCCATCAGCAGCATGCCGACCGTGGACGGAATTAAATAACGCAAAAAAATGCGTCCAACTGGTTCTGTATCCAATTGATTCATTTTGGATGAAGAAGAACTCATGCTAAAGGGCTCCTTTTCAAATCAAGTTCCATGACAAGACAAGGGAATTCGCCGACATCATCTACTTTTCCGTTTAACACGAATCCGAACTTTTCATACAGATGCTGTGCTTTTTTATTGTCTGGGTAGATGCTTAAGAAAATCATGTCACAAGAATACTTTTGCTGCATTTCTTTGAGTAATAATCCTAGAAAACGACTGGCATAGCCTTTGCCCTGATAATTTTGATCAATCATAAAGCGGTCCAGCCACACATTATTACTCGTTTTGTCACGGCCGTGCATCGCATAGCCGATTAATTCTTCTTTGTCATATAAACCGACTGATTTCCATTCCGGCTCAAATTTAGACTGAGCCAGAGAAAATGAGTTGCTTTCAATAAAGTCTTTCTGATTGTCATTCACTGATAAATAGGCGATATCTTCCCAATTTTCAGCTGTTACCTCACGTATGTGGAGGCTCATAATTCCATCTCGCTTTCAAAGTTGTTGTAAAACATAAAAACTTATTTTGTTTTATTGGTTTTTTTACTTAATAAAAAATCATAAATTCGTACTTTTCTTAACGAATCCAAACAGTAAAATATCGACAATCGAGTCAAGCGCTTCTGTCACTGTGATACTGTTTTCATAAAAGAACTGTCGATCCATAGTGGAGTTGGTCGCATCGATGATCAGCTTCATCAGCAGCGAAACATTTTGGTCTGCAATGATACCTTCGCGGATCCCTTGCTCAATCAGTTCGCGCAGCTCATCCCACTCGTTCAGTGCAGCATGGACACGTTCCCATTGTGCCGGGTGTGATTTACGCATTTGGTCAAGAATCTGCCAATTATAAAAGTCATTATATTTTGGAATGACCGTAATGACTTTTTTTATCTTTTCAATTAATGTTAACTCTGTATCCTGCATAATGACTTCCGTTTTATCGTCAAACTCCTGTAATGTGGAATCGATAATCGCATCAAGGATCTCCGTTTTGGAAGAAAAATGTTCATACAGAGTTCGTTTACTGATACCAAGCCGTTTAGCCAAATCATCCATTGTGAACTTCATGCTTTTCTCATGAACCTCTTCCAAAAAAGCTTTCATAATTCGTGCTTTCATTTATCTATCTCCTTCTAATAAGGAAAACTTAAAAAACAAATTTAGTTTCCTTGGTTCATTTTAATTATATAGAAAGGAAAGGCGAAAAGCAAAGGAAGATACTTTTCAAAAACTAATCGATAGGACGTAAAAAAATCCGGATTGCTGAATTTGTTCAGCAATCCGGATTTTTTATCGTCTGGAATGAACTAATTCGCCCTGTACCCAAACATCTTGAATATTCTCGGGACGAACTAGATAGAGGATCTTCTCGAAAAGATCTTGAAGATTTATTTCATCATCGAACAGCGGCAGGCGGGCTGTTGGGACAGTCGTATTAACTCGCTGCACATCCCACGCATAACCTTCTTCCAAACGTCCAATCGGAAGACTCAGGCTTTCTCCGCCGCCAGCTGTCAGATAATAGAATGCTTCAGTTAAAGTGATGCGGGATTCGTTGACCCCCCGCTGATCAGCAGGCAGGCTTGTATCCACACCATCTTCAAGCATACGTGAAGAGATAACGGCCTGACGGGCATTGTCATACAGACTTGGAGAAAAACCACCCGCGATGTCGGAACCAAGACCGATATCTACACCCATCGAACTGAATCGTGCAGCTGGCAGTACGCTGTTGGCAAAATAGGCATTGGATATTGGGCAATGTGCAATGGCGCTGCCAGTTTCAGCAAATAACGCCGCATCTTCATCGGATAAGAAATTGCAGTGTGCCATAACCGACTTATCCTGCAGAAGTCCGAACTCATTCAGCGCCTGTGCATCATTTTTACCGAGTCGCTGCTGCACATGCTGATGAGCCCAGTCACTTTCACTGCAATGCGACTGGATATGCGTATCGTGCTTTTGCGCAAGTTCACCAAGACCTTGAAGCACTTCATCGGTACAGCTCGGAATGAAACGTGGCGTTACAACAGGATAAACCCCTTGCTTCGTTGTTTTCCCCAGCTCTTTAACAGCCAGAATAAATTCCTCCGTATCCTGCAACGCACTTTCTGTACTCTCATCGCGGTAGGAAGGGGAAGTTTCATCGGGGTGATCCATGACTACTTTGCCGACTAGCCCTCTCTGTCCTTTTTTCGCGCAGATTTCTGCTAACAGTATAGAAGCTTCCTTATGGACAGTGGCGAAATAAAGGGCAGTTGTCGTTCCGTTGGCAAGCAGAGTTTCAACAATATCTTCATACACATTCTCTGCGTATGCCAAATCAGAGAAACGAGCTTCTTCAGAAAACGTATACGTACTCAGCCAATCGTTCAGCGGAATATCAAGAGCTGTGCCGGCTTGTGCCCACTGTGATGCATGATTATGCAAATCAATGAAACCGGGCAGCAAGTAAGAACCTTTTTCGACGCGGCGAAACGAATCAGTTTGTTCATAGTCTTTCAGCACGATTTGGTAATCACTTTCATCGGGCCGGACGATGCGGGCAATTATCCCTTCATCATCTATACAGAACAAGCAATCTTGCAGAATTTCAATTTCTTGTCGGGAACGGCTTGTAAATGCGGTTGCGAGAAATACTTGTGTGTATCTGGTCATTTATCCAAGTCAGCCTCCATTATATGAGTTTGGTAAGTGGGTAACGATTCATCTAGCATATCCTCAGTATGACTCTTCTTTTTGTTCTATGCAAACTAAAAAAAATCGTAAATAAACAAAAAACTCTCCAAAAGATGCTGTAAGACAAATTTTCTTCAGAAATTTCAGCAGATCAGCCGTGTTGCGCACCAAAAAAGCATTTCACCGCGCCAAAATGCTTTAGAAACGAACCAAAAACCATAAATGCCGAACATTTGTCATGCTCACACCGCACCAATCTAGATGTTTGCCGCACCAAAGTACAATACGTTTTCTTAGAAACTCCCTTTACAAGTAAAAAAAACTGCCCGATGAAGTCAAATGGATAAGACTTCCCGGACAGCTCCTGTATTCAGGCATTCAGACTTGCATGTTTTGCCTCGACGAGAGGACCGGCATTTTTTAAATACTTTTCTACGCCCTCAGCTGCACGGTAGCCAAGCGCTCCAATTGTAGCCGTCGGGTGATGACCTGCAAACTGTGGAAAAGCGGAACCGCCAACAACAAACAGATTTTCCATATCCCACATCTGCAAATAATTATTAACGGCAGAGGTGGCAGGATCAGCTCCCATTATAACACCGCCGGCATAGTGGCCGCCGTCGTACACGTGGTCAAACTGTTCAGGGTAGGAATCGGGGTCTATAATATCCGCACCCATTTCTTTCATGATTTCTGTACATTTTTCGATGCCGAACTTTGCGATATTGCGATCTTGGTCAGTATACTGGAACGTCACACGAAGCAGCGGATCTCCATACTCATCTTTATAGGTAGGATCCAAATCTAAATAATTGAACCACCATGACATAATGGCAGGTGTGTACCAGACCCGCAAATTGCGGTATGCATAGTGTATAGAGTTTTTCTTGAACTCGGGTCCCCATTTGGGCGTACCGTCGGGAACGTGGTTGCTTGCAATGGCTGCATCTCCGTATTGACGGATCTCAATCCCGCCTCCGTTAATGAAATCCAAATCTGTGTGATCAAAATTGTCGCCTGCAAAATCACTCATAGCAGCACCTAATGCACCGGCTCCCATGTACAAATTAAACTTTTTATCTTCGAAATAGCCTCTTGCTCCCTGAAACGTAATATTCGTCTGTGCATTAAAATTACGTCCTATTGTGCCTTTGCGCGTTTTCGGGTCGTATTGCTGACCGATTTCCGACAGCATTAAGAGGCGGTTATTGGAAAACGAGAAGGCGGCCAGGACGACGATATCAGCTGGCTGTTCAAATTCTTCTCCTGTACGGGTATCGGTATATAGCACACCTGTCGCCTTCCCACCACTATGCAGAACGCGGCGCACTTGGGAATTTGTCCTAATTTCACAGTTGTTCGTTTTCAGTGCGGTTGGAATTACTGTCGCCAGCGGATCCGATTTCGCACTGAAATCACAGCCGTACTGCGTACAATAGGAACAAAACATACAAGCATTCATCGCTTCACCGTCCGGGTTTGTATACGCCTGTGACAGGTTTCCTGAGGCAACTTGATATGGATGGTAACCCATTTTCTTTGTCGTATCCTTAAATAAACGCAAGGCGGGTGATTCTTTCATTGGCGGATTCGGATAGTCACTTGAACGTTTGTCACCCAGCGGATCAGGTTCTCCTGAAATACCGGCTGTCTTTTCCCAACGGTCATAATACGGTTCCATTTCATCATAAGTAATACCCCAATCTTGAATCGTCATGCCCTCAGGTATCTTATTTTTTCCGTAACGTTCGATCGTTTTCGAACGAATTTCAAAGTCATACGCTCTCCAGCGGTAAGTGGCCCCTGCCCAGTGAACACTTCCGCCGCCCAAATCCGTTCCTGCCATCATTTCTTTACGTGTGCGGACAGGCAATGCTGTTTCGTCCATCGTGACTCGGGATGTGATCGTTTCGCGAGAAAGATTTTGCATTAATTCGTAACGGTTTGTATAGCGAAGTTCGTCTTTAACCCCGATATAATCGGACCGTTCCTGTTTTTTTCCTCGTTCTAACAGCACAACTTTATGACCGGCTTTTGCCATTTCAGCAGAGACAATACCACCTGCCCAGCCGCTGCCGACTACGACAACATTTACTTTTTCTAATTTCTTTACCATAGAGATTCCTCCTTCTTAGTGTCCTTGATAACTGCGCAAACTTTCCGGTTTCATCACAATAAAGTCTTTCTTATCAATACCATCCGTATAGCCCATACGGGGACCGGGAAATTCCTTCATCCGCCAGGCTTCCATATTGCGATTGCCCCCGTATACCGGGTCTGCGTAAGTTCCTTCAATTGTCGTCTGTAAGAGAAGGTTAAAGAATGTCTCAGAAGATACGCCATTCATCTTGCCTTTCCCTTCATTAAAAAGCTGAAGAATTTCATCTTGCTGTGAAGCCTCTAATTTTCTGAAGTTGGTGTCATACTTTTCTTGTGCCGTCTGTTCAAGGGCCCGCACACCTTCCGTGAAAATCTCTGCTCTTGTCATAGGAGTTTGATATCTTGGTGTAGGGGCAGGCACTTGCGTCTCTGCGTTAGGTCCCTGTTCATCCTGTTGACGATCTTTATCTTCATAATTCGCTTTCTCAGCATTCTGCGGGAAAGGACCGCGCATATACTCTTTCGCATTCGTGCCCCATTCGCCGGAAAGTTGGCGGTCGATAAAGTAGGGAACGCCCAGTTCAATTGCACCGGGGCCCAGATCATCTTTCGGGAAGATTCGTTCAGCAGCAGCGGACAAGATTTCAAAATCTTCACTGCGGCTGAAGAACGTCCGCGCTTCCAGTAAGTTTTCTGTCGATGCTTCATTCCCTGTAGTTGGCTTTTTAACCTGGTTAGTCACCAATCCGCCCAGTAATGAACCACCTACTAAACCGCCGGCTACCAAACCGGTATTCTTCATAAAGTTCCGGCGGCTCATTCCTTTTTGTTCCGTTTCAGGCTGTTGTGGTCCTGTCACTTATATCTCCTCCTCATGAATGTAGGGTTACACATTTTTTCCAATCAACTATGAGTCATCTTGTGGTGATTTAGCTGAAACTATACCTGTAAGTTGAAATTTATACAGAAAAAAACCCCGGGCTGTCCAGGAATGTCTGGAAAGCTCGGGGTTTACTTATTTACGTAAAAGATTGTTTATTTTGTAGTATCTGTGCTGTCAGTTGTACCTGTTTCACCAGTTGTTCCAGTATCGCCAGTTGTGCCTGTGTCACCAGTCGTATCGTCTGTTTCAGCGTCATCGTTCATATCTACATCCAAATCTACATCGTCATTAGGTGTTGTATCAGCAGGCTGGTCGATATCTACATCATCATTATTGTCAATAACGGGATCGTCATTATCGTCACCGCAAGCACCCAGTACGCCTATAGACAATATTGCCGCTGCGCCTACTTTTAGTAAGTTGTTGTTTTTAAATTTTGTAAGATCCATGAAAGATCTCCTCCTCTGGTTGAGTAATTGCTATTCGCTTCTAGACTAACAATAGCCGAATTCAGTGATTGTAAACCTGTTAGAAGAAAAATGGGACATAGGTATGATAGTTCATATACAGGAAGAGGAAGTCTACGCGTATTTTCGACATTTCAATGAAGGAGTCTTTCATCAGACGGGAAAATTTGAAGGGACAGTTGAATTCGAAGCTGCTGAAAAACGGGATGTGCCGAGTATATTTAATTTGATTCAAAATGAAAACGGTATCTGGCAAGTTGCTTTTATGCCGATACAATAAAGATGCCTTGGAATCGATTTTTTATACATTCAAGAAGGAATTGTGGCAAGCAGTGATGAACTAGGTGTAAATGGTGCAATTAAATTTATAAAAAAGAGGTGCAGTATGCCAATCATTCAAGTGCAAGTTTTAGAAGGAAGAAACGCAGACCAGATCAAAGGATTAATTGTCGATATCACGGAAGCAGCTGTCAATAATCTGGACGTGAGACATGAACAAGTCCGAGTGGTCGTAACAGAAATACCTGATACAAATTGGGGAGCAGGCGGATCGACAATGAAAGAGATCAAGGCGGGACGTCAATTATAAAAACGTGAAAAAAGCGAACTGTCCATCGGGCGGTCCGCTTTTTTACTTATAAATATAATCCGTCCGCATACATGGCGGTTAAGGTATTAGCAATTTCATCAATCGAAGCTGTATTGGTTTGGTTTACGACTTCCCATTGATAGTTTTCATTGGCAAAGAACCAGAAGCGTGCAACTAAATTCGCCTGGAGGTCCGTCCGAGCCAGTCCGTGCGATTGCGAATACGAAATGTCTCTCGTAATATAATGAATATTTGCCTCGCGTATTTCGTTCCACTTCGAGTTCACAGCTGAAGACAGACCGATTGCTTCCGAAAATACTCTCATGATTTGATGATTTTCATGCGCCATATTCAAAAACATATGAACTTGCTGATGAATCAAACCTTTCGCTTCCTGTTTAGTAATAGGAGTGAACGGCATGTTCGCCATGTCAAGAAACTGTTGCATTACGTCCTCTATCAGCATGATTAGAATATCATCTTTCCCGCTGAAATGTACGTACGCTGTGCCGTATCCCGTCTTTGCCTTTTTGATAATTTGTGTAATGGTTGTTTTTTCAAAACCATTTTCATAGAAAAGTTCTTTAGATGCTTCAAGCAAGCGTTTCCTAGTCGCGATGGATCTCAAACTACGCCCATCCGTAACTTCCTCTCGTTGCATCAGACAGCCCCTCCTTCACTTCGAGATTTGTACTCATTGTATCGTATAGTAATTCTTCCGACAATGGAGCAATGAATTCTTTTTTAATCAATTTAACCAAAAAAGATATTGACACAGTGTCAACTACATACTAATATTAAGTAAATTCTGATTATTGGAGGCGCATACATTTATGGACAACAAAGGTGTAATCACTAGAGAGAAAGCTGGAGAGTTTGATGCACAAGACGAGTTTCAACAGTATCGCGAGGAATTCTTTTTGCAGCCAGGTCAAATTTATATGGATGGTAATTCGCTTGGACTGATGTCAAAGCGGGCAGAAGGGAAAGTATTAGAGCTCATGGATTCATGGAAGACTCTGGCAATTCAAGGCTGGACAAAAGGAACCTATCCTTGGTTTTACCTCCCTGAAAAGTTAAGTGAAATGTGCGCACCCCTCATCGGCGCGGACAGCAAAGAAGTGATGATCTGCGGATCGACAACGAGCAATATTCATCAAGTCATCTCTACGTTTTACAAGCCGAATGGAAACAAGACAAAGATTGTGGCTGATGAATTGACATTTCCTTCAGATATTTATGCGCTTCAAAGCCAAATTAAACTGCAGGGATACGACCCGGATGAACATTTGGTTCGTGTGAAGAGCCGGGATGGGAAAATGATCGAAGAGGAAGATATCATTGCTGCCATGACGGATGATGTAGCTCTTGTTTTCTTGCCGACTGTATTGTATCGAAGCGGACAATTACTAGATATCGAACGGTTGACGAAGGAAGCACACAATCGAGGAATTCAAATTGGTTTCGATGCTTGCCACTCTATCGGGGCGGTATCCCACCAATTTAGTGATTGGGGTGTGGACTTTGCCGTCTGGTGTAATTATAAATATTTGAATGGCGGCCCGGGATCTGTAGCAGGTCTATACGTAAACAAAAAGCATTTTGGCATCACCCCCGGACTGACGGGCTGGTACAGTTCCAAGAAAGATACACAATTTGATATGAGCCATACATTGGATGTGGAAGAGTCAGCTGGCGCATTCCAAGTCGGAACGTCACATATTTTAAGTTTAGCTCCGCTCATCGCTTCGTTCGAACTTTTTGCCGAAGCGGATATTAAAAAGATACGGACAAAATCTCTCCATATCACCCGCTTCATGATGGTATTAATTGACCAAGAATTAGATGGGTTGGGCTATTCAATCGGTAATCCAACAGACGATGATCGCCGCGGCGGACATATTTGTTTGGAACATGATGAAGCAATTCGAATTTGCAAAGCAATGGTTGAAGAGGGAATCATTCCAGATAACCGTCCGCCGAATATTATCAGACTAGCACCTATTGCTTTTTATACCTCATATGAAGAAGTCTTCGACACAGTGCAAATTCTTAAGAAAATTGTACTTGAAAAACGATATGAACAATATGGGAAAGAACGTAATGTCGTGTCATAAAAGAAGATGAGGGGGAAAAGGGATGGGTAAAAAAGAAGCAGATTTTCAAGATATCATTGAACGGGAGAAGGGCTTGAACCGCAGTTTAACTACAGGTCAGCTGGCAATGATTGCGATTGGAGGAGCAATAGGGACGGGGTTGTTTCTTGGAAGCGGTTTAGCCATTGGTTTGGCGGGACCCAGTGTAATTGTGAGTTATGCAATCGGTGCTTTAATTGCGCTGCTGTTGATGGGATGTCTCTCTGAAATGACAGTGGCCCATCCAGTGACAGGCTCATTCGGGGCCTATGCAGAAAAGTATATTAATCCATGGGCTGGATTCTCTGTCCGTTATTCTTATTGGTTCAGTTTAGTATGTGCCATTGGAACGGAAGTCACGGCTGTAGCAGTATACATGAAGTATTGGTTTCCGACAGTACCGGCTATCGTTTGGATTCTGCTGTTTGCGGCAATTTTGATGTATGTGAATGCCACTACCGTTAAGATGTTCGGAATTGTGGAATATTGGTTTTCTTTTATCAAAGTCGTGGCTATCACAGGTTTCATTATCTTAGCTGCCTACGTCATAGTAGGAGCGGATGCGACTTCTTCCATTGGAATTCATAACTATACAGCCGATGGCGGATTCTTCCCGAATGGTTTTTATGGCATGTGGATTGCGGTCTTTATCTCGCTTTTCAGCTACTTAAGCATTGAAATGATTGCGGTGAGTGCCGGTGAGGCAAAAGATCCCGAAAAAGCGGTTCCTATTGCTTTGCGTTCCGCTGTTGTTCGTTTGATTGTTTTTTACTTGATCACTCTTTCGTTGATGCTGATGATTGTTCCCTGGAATATGGCGGGTGCCGATAAAAGCCCTTTCGTTAAGGTTATGGAAATCGTCAATATACCCGGAGCTGCAGCTATTATGAACTTCGTAGTATTAATTGCGGCATTGTCGGCTATGAACAGTCAGCTATATATCTCTACAAGAATGATGTTTTCTTTATCGCGGGGCGGATATGCTCCTAAAACTTTAGGAAAGCTGAATAAGAAGTCTGTACCATCCAGAGCATTGCTGGTATCAGTAATTGGTATTGTGTTCGCGACATTCTTTACGGTCGTGAAACCGGACACTGCATTCGTCACCATGATTTCTTTATCAAGTTTCGGCGCAATGTTTGCCTGGTTTATGATTTTTGTCACTCATCTATTTTTCCGAAAAAGATGGGATGAATCGAATGGAAGAAAGTTACCGGTTCGGATGATCGGCTATCCATACCTCACTATTTTTGGGGCATTATTGCTGGCCAGTGTGGTATTGTCGACCTGGTTCTCTCCTGACTTCAAAGCTACTCTTCTGTTAGGATTCCCATGGTTGCTGTTCATCACGATTTGCTACTTTATCTGGAAACGTACGATAGGTAAACGAAAACTCGAAAATCCAGAGCTTGATGAAAACGCTGAGTCTTGATGTGGAAAATGAAATAGAAGGTCTATTTCCTAATTAAAAAGCCCAACTTAATCCCAAGATATAACTTGATTGAAAAAAGTAAATCAAGTTATATTTTTTCCTGATAAAATTGCTAACTTGATAGTTTGCTAATTATTGAAAAAGTTTCATAATATGAAATTTGGAGCTTGTTATATAGGGAATACCCTCGTATACTTCTAATTACTACTTAAATATGACAAATTGTAATACAGTGAGATATAGAATTTACCAAACAGGAATACCGCTGATAGATTGACAAATGGAAATTATTTTACTTTTTATTGAAAGCGTTTACACGTTAGGTTTCTAATCAAGATTGCATCCAGCCGGAGAGGAGAAAAAAACGTGATAGAATCTGTTAAAAAGGCATGCTATATTATCAGTTGTTTTTCCAGTGAGGAACCAGTTCTAGGGAATGCAGAGATTGCAGGAAAACTGGGGATGAGTCCTAGTACGACCCATCATTTAATCAGTACATTATGCAATGAAGGTGTATTGATGAGGGACCAGGATAGACGATACCGTTTAGGATGGAAGTTGCTGGAATGGAATAACAATGTAATGTTTCAACAAGATATATATGATAAGGCTATTCCTCTTGTCAAAGACTTGATTAGCAGATTTACGGGCACTGCTCATATCGGGATGTTCGATAAAGGAGAAGTTGTATTTGTTTTAAAAATCTCTTCTCAGGCTGCATCACCTGTTCACACTTATATCGGTTCGAGGAAACCTGCGTATGCAACTAGTACAGGAAAAGTATTGCTGGCTTACAATAATAGCTATCTAAAAGAGACAATTGAAAGAGGACTATCATCGCAAGCTCCCAATACAATTACAGATATAGATATGTTAAAGGAAGATCTGCAAAATGTACGAGAACTGGGATATTCCATAAGTAATAATGAGAATACTTCGGGTACCTATGCAATTGCTGCACCTATTCTATCCTATTCAGGTAAGACCATCGCCGCCGTGAATCTAGTGGGGCCAATTTCCTATATGCAAGGAAGCGACCAGCAAATGATTCGACGAAGTGTGATTAAGACGGCTGACTCCATATCCAAAGAACTAGGATATATAGAAGTGTAATGTAATGTATTTCAGTAGAAGTAATAGTGAAGGGAGGGGAACAGAAACAGATAGGTGTACTTATTTAATTGCAAAAGAAGAGAGTAAATTTTTAGATTGAATTTACGGAATATTGGGATTAATTAAAGAGAAAAAGGGGAGTTTATAATGACGAAAAAAAGTGGATTTTACTTTTTTATCATGACAATCGTAGCAGCATTGTTTTTAAGTGCATGTGGTGATGATACGGATGAGGCAAAAGCAGACGATACAGGTAAAGCAGGAGATTCAGGCCAGACGTATAACTTTAAACTTGCGCATATTGCGCCGCCTGATCATATTTGGAATGAAACCGCTGAAAAATTTGGCGAGGAATTAGAAAAACGCTCAGATGGACGGATGAAACTTGAGTTATATCCGGGTGGACAGCTCGGTGGAGAGCCTGATATGGTTCAACAGCTAGAGACCGGTTCATTGGATTTCGGATTTATTACAACTGCTTTCCTGACTTCAAGATCAGAAGCGTTCAGTGCATGGTTTGCACCTTATTTGTTCGATTCTTATGAGGCTGCATTCGAAGCTAAAGATTCAGATATTGCAAAAAAGCTCTTGGCTACACTCGACGACCAAGGCTTACGAGCGAAGAATTACTTCTTCTCCGGAAATCGTACGATGATGTTCAGAGAAAAAGTAGAATCTCCTGCAGATATTAAAGGGCTTACTTTACGTGTAACTCCAAGTCCAGCATTACAAGATTGGTATCGATTGTTAGGAGCTAACCCGGAGTCTATTTCATTGCCGGACGTGTACCAAGCAGCACAAACAGGGGTAATTGATGGAATGGAAATGGACTTAGATGCAGCAGTCACATCGAATTTCAATGAAGTAACCGGTTTTGGTGCACTGACAAATCATATGGTTTGGCCTTCCGTCATGATTGCAAGCGGTAAGAAGTTTGATGCAATGCCTGAAGAGGACCAAAAAATTATTGAGGAGGCAATGGCTGCGGCTTCAGAATACGGAACAATGAAACGTGCTTCTTTAGAGGAAGAATATATGGATACTTTGAAAGATAGGGGAATGGAATTATATGAAATGGACGAGTCTTTGTTCGATCCATACAAAGAAGAATATGATGAGCAATATAAAGCCAAGGATCCATTAATCAAAGAATTTATTGAAACGTTCCGTAAATAGGGGGAAAGCGCAGTATGAACAAGCTGAGCAACTGGATAGAAACACTTGAAAAATTTATGGCAATGATCTTGATTGCTGCGATGACAATTATTATTGCAGCCGCCGTATTGTTCCGTTACTTTTTAAACGCCCCTATCTTTTGGGCAAGTGAAGCAAGTATTTTCATAATGGCATGGGTTACATTTATCGGGGGGAGTTTGGGACTTAAATATAAGTCCCAGGCTTCTGTTACCTTTTTAGTAGATCGACTATCAGATAAGGGGAAAAGATACTTAGAAATAGTTTCTTATATAATTATTCTAGTGTTTATTGGAATTTTACTATACTTGAGTTATCAATGGCTGGGGTCCGTTTCCAACCAAACCTCATCTTCTATGCGAATTCCGATGTGGATACCATATGCTTCGGTTCCGGTAGGTCTAAGTTTCGCATTTATTCATTTATTGACTCACCTGGTGAATTTGTTTAAGACACGGGAGCAAGGGGGACAAACGACATGATGTTTGTTGTCATTTTACTATTTTTACTGTTTCTAGTGATTGGTATACCTATTTCGCTAGTATTGGCGATTACATCCCTCAGCTATTTGCTTCTTTCCAATATGACAACACTTATGAGCTCGGCGCCTCAAAAGATGTTTTCGGGAATCGATAATTTCGGACTTTTAGCCATCCCGCTATTTATGTTGGCGGGAGAGTTAATGAATGGCGGGGGAATTACGACACGGCTCGTGTCATTTGCAAAGGTGCTGATTGGTCATTATCGCGGAGGTTTAGCATATGTAACGGTTATTGCAAATATGTTTTTGGCGTCGATATTAGGTTCTGCCAATGCGCAGGCTGCCATGATGAGTAAGGTTATGGTGCCTGAAATGGAAAAGGAAGGTTATCGTCGGGATTTCTCTGCAGCGATTACGCTCGCTTCTTCTATCGTGGCTCCGGTCATTCCGCCAAGTATGTTATTTATCATTTATGGTACTTTGACAGGCGCCTCCATTGCTGATTTGTTTATGGCTGGTGTGATTCCCGGTATATTGCTCGGTGTAGGTTTTATTATCGTAATTGGAATCATGAACCAAAAACAGCAATTTCCCAGAAGTGAGAAAGCGACGTTTCAAATGATCGTCAAATCATTTTTTCGGGTACTGCCTGCAATGTTAATTCCTTTTACTATCATTTTCGGTATTTTAGGCGGTGTCTTCACACCAACTGAGTCAGCGGCCATCGCATGTGTCATCGCGTTCGTTATAGGGCTGGCATACCGAGAATTAAAATTGAAAAGCATGCCGGAGATCTTAGTGAATACGGTTGTCAATACAGCAACGATTTCGTTCTTAATTGTCACAGCCAATTTATTCGGTTTCATTATAGCGTATGAGCAAATACCTCAAATGGTGGCAAACTCTATGCTTGGTTTGTCGGAAAATCCGTTAGTCTTCTTGCTTTTGGTTAATATTTTCTTATTATTGATTGGTACTGTCTTAGACGGCATTGCGGCATTAATTATTTTAATTCCTGTCATGCTGCCATTGCTTGCTACATACCAGATCGATCCAGTTCATTTCGGAGTAATAGTATGCATTAACTTAACTATCGGTCTACTAACACCGCCGGTAGGAACAGGGTTATTCATCGTTTCATCTATAGCTAAGGTGAAATTTGAAGATCTCATAAAAGCCATTATGCCATTCCTGGCAATGGCGATCCTCGTGTTGCTCATCCTGACGTATTGGGAAGATGCTGCATTATGGATTCCGAGCCTATATAAAGACTGAAACGTTTAGAGAGTTCTCTAAACGTTTTTTTATATTTAAAAATCTTCATTAAATATTCTTACTATTTCATATAGTGAAATATGAAGATGGTGACAAAATGATGGATTAGGTATATTACAGATAAGTTAATTGAAGTGAAGACGAGAAGAGCTGAAAAGCTTCCTTATTAATTTCTCATAATTTTTTTAAAAGGACGAAATGAAAGGGCTTACAAGTCTTCGTGTATCAATGAAGAAACCACCATCATACTATCAACATATGGGAGGAATACACAATGGGTATTAGAACAGGTGAAGATTACATTAAAGCAGTCAAATCACGTCAGCCAGAAGTATATTTAGGAGGTCGCCGCATTACTAACTTAGCGGATGAGCCCGTTTTCAAGCAACCTATTAAAGAAATGGCCAGACTATATGATTTACAGCATGATCCGAAGTACCAGGAAGAAATTACACATGTGTGTGAGGAAACAGGCGAGAGAGTGAACAATGCATTTCTAATGCCAAAAAGCGGAGAGGATTTACAGGCGCGCAGAAGATTGTTTGAAGTGTGGGCGGAAGCGACGTTTGGTCTGATGGGACGTACTCCTGATTTCTTATCGACTGTAGTGACAGCTATGGCGGGTAACGATTGGTTCTTCAGACAGTATGGAGAGCGCTGGGGAGATAATATTGTAAACTACTATAAACATATACGTGACAATGATTTATTCTTGACTCATGCTATTATTAATCCGCAGAATGACCGCAGTAAAGCTTCCAATGAACAAGAAGATGAGTTTACACATTTAGGCGTTGTGCGCGAAACAGAAGAAGGCTTGATTGTTCGCGGATCTAAGATGTTAGCAACACTTGCTCCTGTGACAGATGAAGTAATTATTTATTCGTATCCAAGTTTCAAGCCTGGTGATGAAAAATATGCAATCTCATTTGCTGTTCCTATCGACACACCGGGACTTCGCATGTATTGCCGGGAAGAAACACAAAATGGTTTGCGTTCTGCCTGGGATCATCCGCTTGCCAGCCGTTTTGAAGAAATGGATGCAGTGCTTGTGTTTCACGATGTGCTTGTGCCGTGGGATCGCGTATTCATCAATCAAAATGTGGAAGCTGGGAACTTATTATATCCTAAAACAGGGATCAACTTGCAACCTTCCCATCAGTCAGCTGTGCGCGGCTTAACAAAGATTTCATTTGCAACGGAAGTTACGTGTGCAGTTGCAGACGCAGTAGGAGTTGATGGATTCCTGAACGTGCAAAATCAATTATCTGAACTGATTCAAGGTGTTGAAACCATTCGTGCTCTAGTGCGTGTAGCTGAGCAAGAATATGTCATAACGCCATATGGAGAAGCGCTTCCTGCCATCGTGCCGTTAGAAACGATCCGAGGAATTTTGCCGACACTATATCCGCGTGCAATGGAAATTCTGCAGACTATTGGAGCAGGCGGATTGTTGATGTCGCCAACAGGAGCAGACTTTGCAAATCCTGAAACAGCCGAAGACATGGCTAAATACTATGGTGGACGTTCAGGTGTATCGGCTGAACAGCGCGTGCGTCTATTTAAGCTAGCTTGGGACCTGTGCGGAGAAGCATTCGGTCAGCGCCTCGTTCAATATGAACGCTATTATTCCGGAGATCCGGTTCGTAAATTGGGTATGTTCTATAATACACATAAGCGCAATAATCCAACATATGAAATGGTGGACAAAGCATTGAAAGATTCTTTGGAAATGACGAAAGATACTGTAGTCAACTAATTAAGAGATATGTGAAAAAAGCATTATCAGGTAAGCGGATTTTACTTTGATAGTGCTTTTTCATCTATTGTTTTGGTATGACAGTTATTAGAATAATGTCTATTCAATAGTTAGTTACGATGAAGTACAAACGAGCTTATGCTATACTTTCTATGGATTGATATAAAAAGAATAATTAGTAGGGAGAGATAATAATGAATAAAGAAGAAAAACAACAAGTCTTTAAAGATATTATGGGGAATTACCCTACAGGTGTAACCATTGTGACGACAACTACAGGCGATGGAGTACCGGTCGGATTAACAGTTAACTCATTCGCATCTGTTTCTCTGGACCCGCTTATGCTGCTGTGGTCAATTGATCATAGAGTCTCTTCGTTAAAAGAGTTTACTGAAGGAGGAAAGTTTGCTGTGCACGTCTTGGCGGGGGAACAATCCGAACTTTGCAAAACATTTGCGAGCAGCCATGAAGATCGTTTCAGCACATGCGGATGGCACCAGTCGGAAAATGGTCTGCCTATCATCGACGGCGCCTTTGGTGTGTTTGAATGTAAGACATTCAAAGCGATTGAAGCAGGAGACCATACCGTATTAATTGGGGAAGTTGTGGACTTGAAAGTGGATAGCTCAAAAGATCCTATGCTGTATCACCGCAGAGTATTTGGTTCGATACCGGCGGAGTTTTATTCGGTGAAATAAATAGTGATAATGATTTAGGACTCTACACCAAAATCTGTTCTTGACCCTGTCGCGTGCGTATTGCAAAATCTTGCTGAAGTTTGTCAGGGGGTGGATTTGTGCGGGTTTCGTTGCTCGACTTTGCAGTTTGAACCCACTTCGGCGCTGGGGGATTGCCTTTCGCGATAAGCCTACTGGCGAAGAGCATGCCACCAGTCTCATCGCAACGGCCGACCCCGCAGTTGCGCCTACGCTGGTATTGCAGGAAGTATGACATGTTGCTTTTTTGCAGAGAGCGAGTTTAGTTGGTGTAGTTTCGTTTCTCGACTTTGTAAACGCATTGACCAAAGGAATTTAGGTAATTGCAGAATGATAAGTAGTGCATGAAACACCGCTACTATCATTATAGTCTCAAACAGTATGCTCATACTACTACCTACTCACATAAAAAGTCCTGAAAAACCAGCCTAGTGTACCGGAGTGGAAGGCGGCGACTCCGGGAGGATCAGCCTGATAGGATGAGACAACTAAAGGGAGCGAAGCGACCAGTTGGCTCACCGAGGGCCCTCCGGAACGCGTCCGCCTGGAACGCAGGGAAACGGTGTCCTCCCACTTACCATCCTATACTGCGCAATCACGAAAAATATTAAACTGCTCATCAATTAAACTGTCAAGCACATGTTTTGGTGAAGACCCTGATTTAGACAACTTGAATTTTTCATGGTCAAATGAAAAACCTAAAGTTCTCACAACTTTTTAGCTTTTAATTGTCTTGATAGGTCATCTAATTAGATTGGATAATTTAATCGAACGGTTGAAATGTAGGGCGTTGTGGTTAAAGTAGGCATCATAAAATTCCTTTCTGTAATGTTTTGTTTAGGCGTAGTAACCATATCAGAAATGGATTCCCTATTAATTGTTGAATAATCAAGGAACAATATAGACATTTATGTTATTAGTCTATATTGTCTTTTTGCGTTGTTCTGAAATTATATAATGATTTTTAAAAATCTAAATACTAAAATACTTTCTTGTATTATAATAGATAGGTAAGGACTTAGCTTATTGTGAATAGTGGGATGATACTTTCTTTTAGGTGATTTAGCATGCAGTAAAAGAATAGTAACTTATTATAATACAGGAGGTATTACTGTCAATGAAACATATAGACTCAAATGCTTTTGAACTAGAATTTCTAAACTTTGTTAATCACTATGTTAAAGATGTGGGAGGAAAAGGACCAAAAAGGGCCGAAGTACGTGTGGCTGGAGATACACTTATCTATTTTCTTCGTGGGATACTAACAGAGCGTGAGAAGGAACTAATAAAAAATCCAGAAGGCAGACGATTAGTAACAGAGACAAGGAGAATGTTTTTAGATCTCAATAAAGAAAATAGAATGGCGGCCTTTCAGAGCTTTTTAGATTGTGAAGTTATAGAAAACTATGAGTCATGGGACTTTGATAACGATTCAGCAGTGGCAGTTCTAGTTTTGAACAATAAGTTATTTTAATTTTTTAAAAAAATCTATTTACAATAGTTGAACTATTTGATATATTTAGAGTTATAAAAGGTGATCAGTGTTCCTGCGCACTAACTATGAATAGGCATTGGGTGGTCTTTAAAAGAAGACAAACCATAGCTGTTGAGATACCGCTCTTTTAAGAGGGTATATACAGCTATGGTTTTTTATGCGTTTTTCGATCGATATAAGGAGAGATATGTATGATTCAAGAGGATATTATTATTGAAAAAAATATTGTCTATGGAAAGGCTGAAAATGAGTATTTAACTGCAGATACGTTTAGATTGTCAAACTGCTCAGAAAAATCACCTGTACTTGTATTAATTCATGGAGGAGCATTTCAAACAGGTTCAAAGGAGATGTATACAGAATGGGGAGAGCGACTGGCTCGAGAGAACTATTTTGTGATGGCTATTAATTATAGGTTGGCTACATCAACCTATGCTAGTTATCCCGAAGTGCTGGAAGATATAGAAGAAGCAATGAACTGGCTAGTTTTACACTCCAATCGATTAGACATAGATGTTAGCCGTATTAGTATGATTGGTGATTCGGCTGGAGCATATTTGGCAGCATTATTTTCTCTGAGAAAACAACCATTTAGTTATAGAATATGTGCAGTTGTAGGAGTATATGGTCCTTATGATTTGGTTATGGAATGTAAGAGTTTAAAAGCAGAACGAAAGATCCAAATGTTTGAGCGATTACTGGGGTTAACTTTTGAAGGAAATGAAAGGGCTTTCAAAGAGGCGTCTCCCATTTCCTTTATCAATGCTGCTGCTACTAGACCGACATTTGACACAAGCTTTTATTTGATAACAGGAAAAGAAGATAATATCGTTAACTCTTTTCAGTCTAGAATCTTTTTTGAAAAATTGAAAGGAGCAAATATTGATGTGGAGTTAACGGAAATTGACGATATAGGTCACTTTTGGTTTAACTATATACCTGGAATTAAGGGAGGGGGAGTAGAAGATTATCCGAACAATATAATTTATCCAGACATTATTTCTTATTTGAAGAAAATAAATACTCAGGCTTGTAATGGAAACTTCTCAAGGAGACAAATTATTTCAATAGCTAAAACAGAAAATCTTCAAATATCAGATGATAAATTGGAAAAGGAGAGATAAAAGTATGAAAATAGTTAATTTTAATAAACTAGCGGTTTTCACTTTGTTATGTACAATTGTATTTTTGACAGCTTGTTCTTCAGAAGGAGAGTCAGTTAATAAAGAAGATGGAGAAAATATCTCTATCGATATGTCATTATTCTACACAGAAAATGATGCATTCAGTCAATCATTTACAAAGTGGACTGAACTTGTTGAGAAAGAAACAGAAGGAAGAATTGTTTTCAACCCCCACTACTCAGCTTCTTTAGTATCTTTATTTGACACAATGGATGCTGTAAGAAATGGATCCGTAGATGCTGGCGTGTTATCAGCAGGCGCAATTTCTGGTGAAATACCTGCAATGGGTTTGTTAGAGGTGCTTGGAACATTCCAGAAAGAAGAACAATTCAAAGCTAGCTATGAAGATATAACATTACTACTAGGTGATATCTTAGCGAAAGAAAATCTCAAATTACTATTTTGGTCTCCAGGATCAACAGATGTTTTAGCAATACACAATAAAAAATTGCTCAAAGAAGTAGATCAGTTTAAAGACATGAAGATGAGAACTGCTGGACGCTGGCAAAGTGAGCAAATTCAAAGACTAGGCGCATCACCAGTCAGTATGGATCCTAGTGAATTATACTTAGCTCTGCAAAATGGAACAGTAGATTCAACAATACAAGCAGTCAGTTTAGCAAATTCACAAAATCTATATGAAGTTACACCAAAAATGGTGTCTTTGGGAGCTTCTTCTAATGTGATTCCATATGTTGTAAATCAAGATATCTGGGATAAAATCTCACCTGAAGATCAAGAAATTATTGAAAAAGTATCAAAACAAGTAGGTGAAGCAACTTATAGTGATTTAGGGCAAAAAGAACAAGAAGCTATTGAAAATATGAAGAAAGAAGGAGCAGAAATATATTTACTAACTAGTGATGAACAAGAAGCTTTTCAAAAAATATTCCGAAGTGTCTATGACGAAATCGCGAAAACAGCTGGAGAGGACGGACAAAAACTCCTTGAAGTATTAAAAAACAATGAAGAGGAGTGATTCATATGAACAAAATTGAAACTAACATAGAACCTAAATTTATTATTGTTGTAGAGCGTATTATGAAAAAAATAAATAATGTTTTTATAGCTTTAGCAGCAGTAATGATTATGGCATTAGTTATCATTATTGTCCAAGAAGTGATAAGGCGTTATTTCTTTAATCAACCGTCAACTTGGGCGTTGGATATCTCTAGATTTCTATTAGTCTATGTATTTTTTCTTTCACTTGCTCCAGCTTTACAAAGCGGGGCGCATGTTAGTACTGATATGGTTACATCCAAATTGTCTCCTACTATGCAATGGATATGTAAACAAATAGCTTACTGTTTGACGATAATTTACGGAATAATTCTATTTTGGCAAGTACTTATGCCTACTATTCAAGTATTTTCCAATAATCGTATTTTTCCAATAGTCATTGAAGTACCAATGAAATATGTTTATGTAATTGCTCCCATTGGAACAGCACAATTTGTGATAACATCAATAATTTGTTTAATACTCACTTTTTATCGAGAACGAATATTATTGAAAAACCTCAACAAGTCAATTTAGAGTAAACACCATGGGTTGTTGTGATTATAGATTGGAGTGAGTAGGTTGGAGTCATTTCTTTTGTTTTTAGCTTTTATTATTGTTTTGATGATCTTTTTATCAATTGGATTACCAGTTGCTGTTTCTATGGGATTAGTAGGAACTCTGGGAGTCTTTATATTCTTTTCCCCTAATGTATTAAGTCAATTGGCAACTATTACCCTTGCACAATCCAGTAGTTTTATCTTAGTTGTTGTTCCGTTATTTATATTAATGTCTGAGATAATTTCTGCTTCACCAATTGGTTCACAATTGTTTCGTACTACTCAACTATGGCTCGGACGTGTACCGGGTGCTTTAGCAATGGGAACAATATTAACTAGCACTGGTTTCTCAGCAGTTTGTGGTTCAAGTCCGGTAACAGCTGCGACTGTTGGTAAAATGGCAGTTCCTGAGATGATTAAAAATGGTTATGACCCAAAGTTAGCTTATGGATCTACAGCCGCTGGGGGAACGTTAGGGATTTTGATCCCACCAAGTGTGGCCTTAATTATGTACGGTGTGATAACGGAAACTTCAATAGGAGATTTGTTTATTGCAGGATTCTTGCCAGGTCTGATGATTGCAGGTTTACTTTGTTTGACGATTTTAGTAATGATTATGCGTAATCCGAGCTTAGCTCCTGTTCAAAAGACGAAAAGTAGTTGGAAAGAGCGTTTTGTTTCCTTGCGATCTGTCTTACCAATTCTAGTTTTAGTAGTTTTGGTAATGGGTTCTATTTATACGGGAGTAACTACCCCAACAGAGTCCGCGGCGGTAGGGGCAGCAGTAGCATTTGCAATTGTTGCGGTAATGGGTTACTTTTCCAGAAAGAATTTTAAGCAAATATTCGTAAATACCGTGCATACAACGGGAATGTTTCTTTTTTTAATTATAGGAGGAATGTTTAGTTCTTTTATTTTAAATCGTCTGGGTATACCGCAAGGCATGGCTGAAATGCTATTAGGATTTGATTTAGAGCCTTGGATGATCCTTGTATTAATCAATGTACTATTAGTTATTTTAGGGATGTTTTTAGATCCAATGAGCATTTTAGTAATCATTATTCCAATCTTTTTCCCAACTGTAATGGCGTTAGGTTACCATCCGGTCTGGTTTGGAATTATGGTAACGATTAATGTGGAAATTGCGGCAATAACTCCACCCGTAGGTTTTAATATATTCGTATTAAAGTCAGTTCTACCAGATGCTAAGTTATCAGATATTATTAAGGGATCCCTTATATTTGTCATACCGTTAGTAATAGGTTTAATTCTCATTATATTGTTCCCGGATATTGTTCTTTATTTACCGAACAAAATGTAATATGAGAAAAAAATGATTGGAAATATTTTTTAGGATAATTCTAACTATTTCACATGGTGAAATATTGATATAGAATGATGTATGCGTTTTCATTTATAGTTAGAGTACAGCTAGTAAAGTAAGAGAGGGTGTTGTGTTTATCGTGATTCTGCATTAGTGAAGGCACAAAACATATTCATTCGGCTTACAAAAAATAAACTAAAATAATGGAGGGTTTCAAATGACAACTTCAACAATCAAAACTTTAAAGGCGTTCAACCTATTACAGTGGATCGAGGACAATAAAGATGCGCTGCAGCCACCAGTCAACAACAAGGTTTTATGGGAAGATTCAGAATTTATTTGTATGATTTTAGGCGGGCCAAACAGACGGCGCGATTTTCATGTGGACCCTTCTGAAGAATTTTTCTATCAAATTAAAGGCAGCTGCTTTGTCGAAGTGATCAACTTTGAAGGCAAGCGTGAAGTAGTGGAAGTGAAAGAGGGGGAAGTATTCATGCTTCCAGCTATGATGCCGCACTCCCCGCACCGTATTGCTGATACGTACGGGCTTGTAATTGAGCGTAAACGCGATCAAGGTGAACTGGAAGATTTTGTTTGGTTCTGTGAAAACTGTGACCAAGAGATGCATAAAAAGACTATTCAACTAACTGATATTGGAACACAGGTTAAAGCGGCAATCGAAGAGTTCAACGGCAGTGAAGAATTACGTACATGTAATCATTGCGGTCACGTAATGTCTGAAGAAGTAGGGTTGTGGAAATGAGAGTAGACTTCCATACACATATCATTCCTGAAGATATTCCTGATTTTGTGGAAAAGTTTGGCGGCGGACGCTGGCCGACTTTAGAAAAAACATGTTCTTGTGGAGCTAATATTATGGTGGAAGGTAAAGTCTTCCGTGAAGTGACAGATCAAGTGTGGAGTCCTGAAAAACGTATTGAAGACATGGATGCTGAAGGCGTGGACATTCAAGTCTTGTCTCCAATCCCTGTGACATTTTCTTATTGGGCAGATGGCAAACAAGCAGAAGAAATGTCAAAAATCCAAAATGACTTTATCGCAAAAACGGTTAAACAGTATCCAGATCGTTTTATCGGTCTGGGAACGGTCCCCTTGCAAGACGTGGAAGTATCCATTCGTGAAATGGAAAGATGCGTTAAGGAGCTTGGATTGAAAGGCATAGAAATCGGTACCAATATCAATGGAAAGAACTTGGATGATCCCGATTTCACGAAGTTCTTTGAAATGGCAGAAAAGTGGGAAGTTCCATTGTTCGTACATCCATGGGAGACTCTCGGTAAAGACAGAATGCCGCGTCATAATTTCATGTATACAGTAGGAATGCCAAGCGAGACGGCGTTAGCTGCTGCGAGCTTGATCAACGGAGGCGTAATGGAAAAGTTTCCGAAGCTGAAAGTTTGCTTTGCGCACGGCGGAGGCTCCTTCCCGTATATCTTGCCGCGGTTAGACCAAGGCTGGAAGGTTTGGCCGCATTTGAGACAGACGAAAGAACTGCCTAGCTTTTATGCAAAGAACTTTTACTTTGATTCTTTGAATTATGATCCGTTAAATCTTAATTTTATGATAGATCGCTTTGGTCATGAAAAAATTGTGATGGGTTCTGACTATCCGTTCCTGCTGCGGGAAATACCGCCGGGGAAAGTAGTTGACGACACGGTGAATCTTTCTGATAAACAAAGAAAAGCGATCCTGGGCGGAAACGCACTGGATTTCCTAAACATATCTGTAAAGGAAGAGATGAAAAAATGACGCCTGAAGAAAAATTGAAAGAGTTAGGGTTGGAACTGCCTCCATTACGTCCTTCACATGGAGATTATGTTCGATGCGTACGTACAGGAAACTTATTATTCACAGCCGGACAGGGCGTAGATCAGTACCACGGAAAACTGGGAAGAGACCTAACTGTCGAAGAAGGATATTTGGCAGCCCAGCAATCGATGTTGAACTTAATCAGTGTAGTGAAAGAAGAAATTGGTGAACTGAGCAAAGTGAAGCAATTCGTGAAAGTTCTAGGCATGGTCAACAGCACAGAAGATTTCACGGATCAGCCGAAAGTGATGAACGGTGCTTCTGACTTAATCGGCAAAGTGTTTGGTGAAAAAGGAAAGCATGGACGGTCGGCAGTTGGAATGTCGCAGCTCCCTAACAATACTGCAATAGAAATTGAGATGATCATCGAGATTGAAGACTAGGAGGAATACCGTGGCCAAAGAATTAGTAGCGGACAACACGACTGTCCAGGATGCAAAACTATTTATTGACGGACAATACGTAGATGCAATTTCAGGAGAAACATTTGATACGATCAATCCGGCAACCAACCAAAAACTTGCTACAGTCGCCAAGGGCGGAGAAGAAGATGCCAACCGTGCGATCGAGGCGGCACATAAAGCATTCACAAGTGGAATCTGGAGTAATATGCCGGTTGAAAAACGTTCAGAAATCCTTTGCCGTATGGCAGATTTGATTCTTGAAAATGTCGAAGAACTTGCGTATGTTGAGACATTAGATGTCGGAAAACCAATTCGTGAAAGCCGTGAGTTCGATATTCCGCGTGCCGCATCTAACTTCCGCTTCTTTGCTGAAATGGCGAAATATATGGTGCACGAACATTATGACATGGCAAACCATATGTCCTATGTACAATACGCTCCGGCAGGTGTAACAAGTTTGATTATTCCTTGGAATCTACCGTTCATGCAAATGACGTGGAAAGCATCCGCTGCACTCGCGGCCGGAAATACAGTCGTCATCAAACCGGCCTCTGATACACCATTAAGTGCAGTATTGCTTGGGAAGATTGCGAATGAAGCCGGTTTGCCTCCAGGTGTTCTGAACATTATTACAGGTCCGGGAAGTACAGTTGGAACTGTAATGGCGAAGCATCCATATGTTCAGCGAATTTCATTTGTTGGCGAATCAGAGACAGGGAAGACCGTTATGCGTAATGCTGCGGAAAACCTGACACCAGTTTCATTGGAATTAGGCGGGAAGTCAGCAAATATCGTATTTGAAGATGCGGATTTGGATGAAGCGGTCGAAGGATCGATCGAAGCGATCTTCCGTAACCAAGGCGAAATTTGTCTGGCAGGTTCACGAATTCTGGTTCAAGAAGGAATCTACGAAAAATTCCTTGAAAAGTTTGTGGCAGCAGTGAAAAACATTAAAGTCGGCGATCCGACAGACGAGTCTACAGATATGGGAGCGCTTGTTTCAAGAAGTCATTTGAAAGAAGTTGCGGACTATGTCCAAATCGGACTGGATGAGGGCGCCAAACTTGCTTACGGCGGTAAATTGGTAGAAGGTTTGCCTGAAGGCAACTTTTATGAGCCGACAGTACTGTATGATGTAAATAATAAAATGCGTGTCGCACAAGAAGAGATTTTCGGGCCGGTACCTGTCATCATTCCTTTCAAGACAGAAGAAGAAGCGATTGATATTGCTAATGACTCTATCTATGGATTAGCTGGAGTGGTTTGGACGAATGATCTTCGACGCGGCCAGCGTGTAACGTCTCAAGTACACTCAGGTTTACTATGGGTAAACTGCTGGTACGTCCGTGATCTGCGTACTCCATTCGGAGGAGCAAAAGCAAGCGGAATCGGAAGAGAAGGCGGCCGCCACAGCTTTGATTTCTACACAGAGGCGAAGACTATTACAATTAAAAAATAAAACGAACAGCGAAAGGTGGCATTGCGCCCGCCTTTTGTTGTTTTCGAGCAGGAGGAGGAAGTACCTTGTCTACTAAAATTGAAGAGTATGCATCAGAACTATTAGAAGCTGAAAAAACACGCGAAGGGATTGCACCTTTGACGGAAAGAGACAGCTCGTTAACAGTGGAAGATGCTTATTATATACAGCTGGAAATGGTGAAGCAGAAATTGTCTGAAGGAAGGACGATCATCGGCAAAAAAGTAGGTCTTACAAGTGCAGCGATGCAAAAAATGCTGAATGTTGATGAGCCGGATTACGGTCATCTTTATGATGATATGGAATTGAAAAATGAAGCGGTGGTCAAAGTGGATTCAATGTTGGCGCCAAAAGTTGAAGCAGAAATAGGTTTTGTATTATCTGAGGATTTAGCCGGACCTAATGTAACGTTTCTGGACGTCATGATGGCTACGAAATATGTTGTGCCGACGATTGAAATCATAGACAGCCGGGTAGCTGATTGGAAAATTAAATTAATTGATACAGTTGCAGATAATGGATCGAGCGCAAAAGTGGTGGTCGGTGATAAGCAATCTACGTTGGAAATGCTGGATTTGCGAACAAATAGTATGGTGCTTTATAAAAATGACGAGCTGATTGCAACAGGCGCAGGAGCTGCAGCGCTTGGTCATCCTGCACATGCTGTTGCCTGGCTTGCGAATAAACTGCATGAATTCGGCATTTCATTGAAAAAAGATGAATTGATTTTACCGGGAGCGCTGTCAGGAGCAGTTGTAGTGGAAGCAGGAGACACGATTAAGGCGGATTTCGGTCCTGTCGGTGCTGTCACTGTACACTTTGAATAAATACTACGCTGGTAGGAAGGGAGTATGACGATGGAAAAAATAAAAGCAGCCATCATCGGTTCCGGGAATATCGGAACTGATTTAATGTACAAACTGGAACGCAGTGATGTTATAGAGTTAACAGCTATTATTGGAATTGAGCCAGAATCTGATGGACTGAAGAGGGCGAAAGAGAGAGGTTATCAAACATTTTCTACTGGAATTCAAGCAATTACCGACAATCCTGAAATGGCAGACATCGTGTTTGATGCAACTTCTGCCAAAGCTCATCTTCATCATGCCGAAGTACTGAAGAGCTTAGGGAAGCTGGCAATCGATTTAACACCTGCAGCCATTGGACCTTTCTTTTCGCCTGCTGTAAGCAATGAAGAAAATGCAGGTGAGCTGGATAACGTTAACATGATTACGTGTGGCGGACAGGCGACGATACCCATTGTGAATGCCATCAATAAGGTAGCGGATGTTACATATGGAGAAATCGTAGCGACTATCTCGAGTTTGAGCGCCGGTCCCGGGACACGCGTGAACATTGATGAATTTACGATTACTACACGCAGAGGAATTGAAGAAGTCGGCGGAGCGGATAAAGGGAAGGCATTGATTATCTTAAATCCTGCTGATCCGCCCATCTTAATGCGAGATACGATTTATTGTGAAGTGAAGAATATGGATGAAAAAGCGATTCAGGAATCCATTGAAAATATGGTGGCAAAAGTGAAAGAGTATGTGCCTGGATATCGTTTAAAGCAAGCACCGCTATTCGAAGGGAATGTCGTCACCGTTTTTGTAGAAGTGGAAGGGGCCGGCGATTACTTCCCCGAGTACGCGGGGAACCTTGATATCATGACAGCGGCAGCTACGCGTGTAGCGGAAGATTTTGCCCGGTCGATGCAGGAGAAAAAGTCGCTCATCTAATGAAGAGGAAGGAGTAACGCACATGACAAAGAAACCAATTAAAATTACAGAAGTTTGCTTACGCGATGGAAGTCATACGGTAGCGCATCAATTTACCGTCGAACAAGTACGAAATGTTACCCGAGCTTTAAATGATGCGGGTATGCATTATATAGAAGTAAGTCATGGAGACGGCCTTGGAGGCTCTACTGTCCAGTATGGAAAGTCCTTAGTCAATGAAATGGAATTAATTGAAGCTGCAGTTGATGAATGTACGGATTCAAAAGTAGCAGTCTTGCTTATTCCGGGTATCGGCACGATGAGTGAACTGAAACAAGCACATAAATTGGGCGCGGGTCTTGTGCGGGTAGCAACTCACTCAACGGAAGCGGATGTATCTGCACAGCATATCAGTCAGGCACGTGAACTTGGAATGGAAGCTTTAGGATTTCTGATGATGGCGCATTCGGTGCCTGTAGATAAATTAGTGGAGCAAGCGAAACTGATGGAGAGTTATGGAGCGCAAGCCGTTTATGTAACCGATTCAGCTGGCGCACTGCTGCCTCATCAAGTGAGTGAACGAATTAAAGCGCTGCGCGGCTCGTTGGATATCGAAGTCGGTTTCCATGCACATAATAATTTATCATTGGCTGTCGCGAACACATTGGCCGCTATTGAAGAGGGAGCCACCCGTATTGACGGCGCGGTACGCTGTCTGGGGGCGGGAGCCGGCAATACGCAGACGGAAGTTTTGCTGGCGGTAATGGACCGCATGGGTATGGACGTAGGGATTGATCTTTACAAAATGATGGATTTAGCTGAGGATATTGTCGGACCGCTGATTCCAGGTACACAGGAAATTAAGAAGGGCAGTCTGGTGCTTGGCTATGCCGGTGTATACTCGAGCTTCTTATTGCATTCGGAACGGGCAGCAGCCAGATTTGGTCTGGATCCTCGTGACATCTTAATGGAACTGGGAAGAATGAAAGTGGTCGGCGGACAGGAAGATATGATTCTGGATGTGGCCGCTGAATTGGCAAAGAAGGAGAAAGCGGGGGTATCACTATGACAGTACTGACTGATCGTGAAAAAGAAATTGTAGACTATTTATATACAGCAGAGCGTGATGCCCGGGAGGTTGTGAAGGTCACGGATAAATATCCTGAGCTGACAATTGAAGAAGCATATGTAATCCAAGATCGTTTGTTGGAACATCGTCTGTCTGAAAATAATACGAAGCATGTTGGTGTAAAACTTGGTCTTACGAGTAAGGCAAAGCAAGTCATGATGGGGGTTGACCAGGCAATTTATGGTTATCTTCATGCAGATATGCTGGCAACGGAATGGGAGCCGGTCAAATACTCCGAATTGATTCATCCGAAAGTAGAACCTGAAATCGCCTTTTTATTGGGTGAGGATTTAGAGGGCGAAAATATCACTGCGGATGATGTGATCAAGGCTACGAAATATGTGGCACCTGCACTGGAAGTAATCGACAGCAGATATAAGGATTTTAAATTCACATTAGTGGATGTGATAGCTGATAACTGTTCGTCCATTCGTTTTGTTGTCGGCAGTAAGTGGATTTCACCGGAATCCATTGATTTAGGTGGTATTGGAATGGTCATGTCCAAAAATGGCAGAGTGGAGCAAACGGGTTCAAGTGCTGCTGTACTCGGTCACCCTGCTGAAGCAATTGCCTGGTCAGTCAAAGAGCTGAGCAAGCGCGGAAAAGGATTAAAGAAAGGTGACATCGTACTAAGTGGAGCGATGTCTGAAGCAATTTCATTTGAATCGGGTGATTCTGTTGTTGCGCAGTTTGATGGATTAGGCAGTGTTTCAATGTTTTGTAAGTGAGTGATAAAAGGAGAGTGCGCTGATTGCCAGCCCTCTCTTTTTCATTATAAAAGTTAAAAGAGATGATTGGCATGGCGAGTGTGAATTCAAAAGGACAAACATTGCAGACAGCTTGGAAAATGCTGATCTGGCTATTGGTTGCTCAAGTTATGGTGTCATTTGTCGGCCGAAGTCTGGCGCCTTTGACGATATTAATCGGTAAAGATTTATCTCTTTCCCATACACAGATTGGATTGTTGCCGGCTGCTCTTTTTCTGGGACAGTCATTGGCTGCGATTCCATCAGGGTTATTGGCAGACCGCTTGGGATCAAAGAAGCAATTATTTGGAACCGTGTTCTTACTTGGAATCAGTTTTATTCTTATAACGCTTACAACTCACTTTTACTTATTGCTGTTTGCTGTAGTGGTCGGCGGGGGTGCGTATGCTGCGATGCATCCTACAACGAATAGGGGAATTCTTTATTGGTTTCCGCAGCACAGCAGGGGTACAGCAATGGGCATTAAACAAATGGGAATTACAGCAGGTTCTGCATTGGCTGCGCTATTATTATTGCCTGCAGCTAAAGAAATTGGCTGGCGGCCGGCGTTATTCATCAGCTGCTTAGTTTTACTGGCTGTGGGCGCATTAGTAGCATACTACTATCAAGACTCAGCGCAGTCTATAACCAAAAAATCTACTCTGTCGAATAAAAGTGAATTCTGGAAAGATCTTCGAATGGTTTTGAATAATAGACAGGTTCTTTTATTGAGTATCAGTGCGATGGGTTTGCAGGGGGCGCAATTATGCCTCACGACGTACATCATCTTGTTTGCTTTCGAAAAGTTAGAGATGACACTTGTTTTAGCGGGGCTTTTACTCGTATTGGCTGAAGTGGGAGGCTCTATTGGCAGAGTCGCGTGGGGGGCAATCAGTGACCGGTTCTTTGCCGGTAACCGAATGATCATCATGTTCTTTGTTACGATTCTGACAGGGATTTGTGCAATAATTTTTGCGATGCTTCTTCCTGCTACGCCGTTATTAGCCGTTCTAATCACAGTCTTCATCTTTGGTTTTTCCGTATCCGGTTATAACGGTGTTTGGATGACGATCATAGTGGAACTGGTTCAGAAAGAAAAGTCCGGGCTTGCTACCGGTGTCACTGTAACAATCAGCTCATGGGGTGTATTGATCATTCCTCCGCTATTCGGATATATTGTAGACACTAGCGGGACCTTCACATATGGCTGGCTGTATGTGGCTGTATTAATGATGGTTGTCGTTCTCGTACTCAAACAAACAACCAGTCAGCAACAAATGAAAGGAGGAGATAAACATGTCGACTGAAGAATTGGTTCACTTACCGGATTCGGCATTCATTCATCTATGCCGTCAAAAATACAAGGTGACAAACAGGGTGCATAGAATGATGGATTTGTTCTTTTGCAACTATGGTATGGAAGGCAGAACTGAAAGGCGCAGACACCTAATCTCCTTTCTGGAATACAATAGAATTAAATATAGTAATGATCATGAGTGCGTGGAGTCAGACTTGGAAATCCTGACAGAAGAATTGGAAGAGTATTTAGAGGATTCTTTTGTAGTGATGTATATGAGGGAAAGGGCATTTTCTATTTAAGTGCACCAGAGTGGTTTGAAGCTGTAAGCCGACGCGCAATCTATCAGGGGTACGGAGAAAAACCGCCACTTTTCAAGTGGCGGTTTAATTGTGTAATATCTGCTCTAATCATTTGCGCCGCGCCGTCTGGCAGATTCCGCATAGGCAGAAGAACGGAACCGCAAAACTGGATCTTCGCTGCATTCCAAGCCAGGCGTGGTAACTGTTGGATCAAATACCAGCTTCTCTGCATTGTCTGGACGAAGAGAGAGGAGTGTCAGGACGCCTGCTTCAATCTTTCTTCGGTTGCTGGGCCAGGCGATTGCCGGATTATCAACCGGATCTCCGGATTCTGCAAGCTGAATGAGCAGCCGGAATTGAATAAGCTCTCCAGACTGAACTTTTTTGATAAGAGTGCTTTCCATATCTGTTCCCTCCATATTGCTTTCATTAGAAGTCACAGGCTGCCATTCAAATCGTACGGCCTGTTTTTGCTGTCTTTCATTAATTAGGTAATAAGTGTGGAGGGCATAGTAATGAAGCGTTTCAAAGTTTTTAAAAGGTTTCAACTTTCTAAGAATGGTTGCGAACGCCCTGTAATCTGCGTCATGCAATAGAAAATCCAAACGTTTTGACCAATCGCTTTTGTCACGTTCAAAAGTCTGCAACAAATTTATGAATTCTTCTGGTGTTTCGCTGATAAAGACAGGTATATTGGCCATCGTCAAATTTGTAAAGGTATTAGCAGTTAACTGAAAGCGGACTGCCATGCCTTTTATCGGATTCATTTTTTTATGTGGATTAGGTTTTGTGGAACTGTGGGAAAAGCGTACGATTGCAGAGACTTCTTTTTGCTGTAAATGTGCTGCTGTTGTAAAAGGTTCCGCAGCCCCGGTAGGCTGGAATTTTGCGTCAAAAGCTAAACCGACTGCATGTGCCCGGCGCAAATTGTTTTTTACCTGAAATGCTGATTCAATGGTGTTGATCGCACCAATTGCAGACAGTGGATTATGATCCTGCATTCTCATCGCTCCTTTATATATCAACATACCCTGATGTGAAAAAAATAATCGGTTAAAAAATCGAGAAATGGGGAATATAAGCTGTAGAACATTCAGAATGGAGGAAAATCAATGAAACGGCTTTTTATTACCCTTATTTTAATTATGGCTTTAAGTCTGGCGGCCTGCGGTTCCGATGAAAAAACGCCGAACAGCAATGAAGGAACGAACAGTAATTCGTCAAACCAGACTGAACAGACAGATGGCACAATGGACACCGGTGAACAATCGGATGCGGCTGCTGATCAGGGCGGCACTTCCGGTACTGCAACAGATTCGGGTACTCAAGCTGATACGAACAAAGATCAAATGCAGGCAGATATGGATCAGCTTACATTTAGAGAAATTGATATAGAAATTTCATATGGAAAAGACAGCGAATATGAAGCGGAAATTGACCAGGACGATGGACAGCCAATTGAAGCTAAAGTAGAAGATGAAGTAAATGGTATGTACTTAAAAGGTCAGGAAGCATTTGATGATTTATATCCAAAAGTGAAACAGCTTGATTTGACGAAAGACAGCCCTAAAGAAGAAACGATCAATCAAGTATTGAAAGCATTTGATCTGAAAGATGATTATGAAAAGTTTGAAGTTGAAATTAAATTCAACGATGGGAGTAAATTGGATATTGAGGATCGAAAATAAAAGACGAGCAGCGTTCTCCTTAGAGGCGCTGCTTTTCTTATATTCAAATATAATAAATAATCAATGCGATGAGCATAAGTACAAATGAGGGAAGTCCCGCCAGGAAAAACCAAGCGGGGCTTGCTGGCAGGGTTTCCGAAAAGGGCCGCATGGACTCAATGGCTTCTTTTTGCCCCTTGCGTGCCAGAACCTTCCGTGTACTTTGCATAAAGAAATCAAAGAAGCCCGTACGGATAATATACATAACAGCACCAATAAACAGCGTGAGAAAGCTGATGAAAAAAGAGGTGTTGATATAATTGAGCAAGGACAACTTATCAAAGAATACCCAAATAGAAACAAAAATTACTATTTGGGTGATAAAAAAAACAATAATAGTAGATTTCATATAAATCCTTCTTTTCTTCTTTAATTACATATCTAGCTTCTATCATACAAGAATAAACGTAATAAATATAGAATTTACGCAGAAACTTTAAAATTAAGATAATTTCATTGTTAGCGTTTACATCTATAAATTTTTCTTGTATAATGAAATAGCTAGTTCTTCAAACAAACATAAAGGGGAGGTCAATGATTTGAAGAGTAAAAAGTGGTTTTTACTAATGGCACTGACATTGGTGCTGAGTATGTTCCTGGCAGCTTGCGGCGGAGACAAAAAAGAAGAAGACAAGCCTGCAGCAGAGCCGGATAAAGATGAGGGAAAGACAGAGAAACCAGCAGAAGAGGCTGGCGAGCCGGACGCTGAACAAGTATTGTACTTGGAAGAGTCCGCAGCAATTCCGTCTGTTGACTCAGCTATAGTTGAAGATCAAGTTGGGTTTAACGTGTTGAACAACATTAACGAAGGTCTTTACCGTTTGAACCAAGATAATATTGCAGAACCTGCAATGGCAGCTGAAGAAGCTGAAGTAAGTGAAGATGGTTTAACTTATACATTTAAACTTCGTGATGCAAAATGGTCAGATGATACTCCTGTAACAGCAGATGATTTCGTATATGCTTGGCAGCGTGCAATCGATCCGGCAACTGGTTCACCTTATGGACCATTCATGATGTCTGGCGTAGTGAAAAACGCGACAGAAATCTCTGAAGAAAAAATGGAAGTGTCTGAGCTAGGAGTTAAAGCTGTAGACGAAAAGACATTTGAAGTATCGCTAGAACGCCCAGTGCCTTATTTCTTATCTCTAATGTCATTCGGAACTTTCTATCCGTTAAAAGAAGAGTTCGTAACATCTAAAGGTGATGCGTATGCAACAAACTCTGAAGGACTTCTATCAAATGGACCATTTGTTCTAACTGATTGGGATGGAACAGGCGACAGCTGGACATATAAGAAAAATGAACACTATTGGGATGCAGAAACTGTGAAGCTTGGAGAAATTCATGTTAACGTTGTAAAGGATCCTGCAACAGGTGTTAAGCTTTATCAAGATGGAAAGTTGGATTGGACGAGAGTATCTGGTGACCTTGCTATGCAGTATCGCGATGATCCAGAAGCAGTAATCCAACCTGAAACTTCTGTATTCTACTTTAAATTCAACCAAGAAAAAGGTGGAGAAAAAACTCCTCTTGCAAATGTAAACATTCGTAAAGCAATAGCGAAGTCTTTTGAAAAAGAAGACATGGTCGACGTGGTAATCGCTAACGGTTCACTAGCTGCAAATTACTTGGTACCTACCGAGTTTGCATTTGATGAAAATGAAAAAGATTTCCGTGATTTAAGTGGTAACCATCTTGAGTACAATGTAGAAGAAGCACAAGAACATTGGAAAAAAGGGTTGGAAGAGTTAGGCGTGGACTCTCTTAAACTAGAAATTTTAGGTGGCGACACTGAACTTTCTAAGAAAATGGACGAGTACTTTAAGTCTCAACTTGAAGGAAACCTGGAAGGCCTTACTATCTCTTTGAAAGAAGTACCGTTTGCAGTACGTCTAGAGTTGGATACTAATCAGGACTATGATATCCAAGTATCTGGATGGGGACCTGACTTCCAAGATCCAATTTCATTCTTGGATCTATTCGTAACTGATGGAACTAACAACTTGATGTCTTACTCTAACCCGGAGTATGATAAGTTAATCGAAGACTCAAAAGGCGATCTTGCACTTGAGCCTGAAGCACGATATGAAGCATTCGCAAAAGCTGAAAAGATTCTCCTTGAAGAAGATGCAGCGATTGCACCAATTTATCAACGTAGTCTGGTAATTTTACAAAAACCATACTATAAAGGCTTAGTTTCCCACCCGTTTGGTGCTGACTATAGCTACAAGTGGGCTTATATCTCAGGTAAATAATAAGCTTTGTAAGTTTCATATGGGAGAGTATATGGGAGATTTTTATTCCATATACTCTCTTTTTAGTAACGAACAATAGTTGTAATATTTTTAAGATAGTTTCTATTGAAAATACACCAAATATTTGGTTGCATATAAAGTAATAAACCCCTGGAGGTGTGATACAACATGGTTAAGTATATTGGAAAACGTATAGTATATATGTTCATAACGTTGATTTTAATTGCTACGGCCTCTTTCTTCCTGATGCAGACATTGCCAGGTTCGCCCATTGCTTCTTACAGCAAGCTGAATGATACACAAAAAGCGATTGTTGAGAAGAAGTACGGGATTGATAAGCCAAAGCCTGTTCAATATGCAATATATATGAAAAATTTAGCAAAAGGTGATTTAGGCACATCCTTTGCATTTAAAGGGAAAAGCGTGAATGATCTACTCGCTTCAAGACTGAAACCTTCATTAATCTTGGGAGCGCAAGCGATGGTCTTTGGGACTCTCGTCGGTATCCTTTTAGGTATGCTTGCTGCACTGAAGCAAAATACTTTTTGGGATTACGGAAGCACCTTTGTTGCGATACTCGGTATCTCCATTCCATCTTTTGTTTTCGCTGCTTTGTTGCAATATTGGATTGCTGCTGAATGGCACTTATTACCGGTGGGTCTGTGGAATGACGGATGGAAATCAAGTGTCCTGCCATCGCTTGCACTCGCTATGGGACCGCTTGCCCTATCGGCACGGTTTATACGGACTGAGATGATAGAAGTGTTGAGTTCAGATTATATTACATTGGCAAAGGCGAAAGGTGCAAGCGGTTTTGATATTGCATTTAAACATGCACTCAGAAATGCTTTAATTCCTTTAATTACAGTGCTCGGGCCATTGGCTGCAGGACTGGTTACAGGATCGCTTGTTGTTGAACAGATCTTTGCTATTCCAGGAATAGGGGAACAGTTTGTATCGTCCATCATGGTAAGTGACCATGCGACAATTATGGGGACGACGTTAATGTTCTCGGCGTTTCTGATTTTTATTATTTTCATCGTGGATATTTTATACGGAGTCATCGACCCTCGTATCCGCTTGTCAGGAGGTAAGTGATAATGCGTAATGAATTCGAACATGAAGAGCTTCCTCAAGAGGATTTTGAGCGGATTACGATTGACAGTGATCAGGCAGAACGGATTGAAAAACCGAGTCTGAGTTTCTGGCAGGATGCATGGCTGCGTCTTAGAAAAAATAAAGCTGCGATTGTCAGCATGGTGGTACTTGTTCTTTTAATCATTATGGCGCTGATCGGTCCGTATTTGAATGGACATGCAGGGGATACACAAAATCTTCGGCATGCCAACTTGCCGCCTAAAGTGCCTGGCATTGAAAATATGGGTATCATGGACGGGGTAGGAAATTTAGCCGGAAAAAAAGTGGATTTATATGAAATGAAAAAAGTGGACGAATACTATTGGTTCGGTACAGACGGACTCGGACGTGACTTGTTTACGCGTCTATGGGAAGGTACACAGATATCTCTGTTCATCGCGTTCGTCGCGGCTGCCATTGATATGGTAGTGGGTGTTGCGTACGGTGGAATCTCAGGCTACTTCGGCGGCCGGACGGATGACATCATGCAGCGGGTCGTCGAGATATTGATCGGAATTCCGACCCTGATTGTGGTTATTCTGATGATCATGATTATGGACCCGGGAATTACCGCAATCATTATTGCGATTTCCATAACCGGATGGATAGGAATGTCACGGATCGTACGTGCGCAGACTTTGAAATATAAGTCACAGGAATTTGTTCTTGCATCACGGACATTGGGTTCGAAAGACGGCAAGATCATTACCAAACACTTATTGCCGAATATGCTCGGGATTATTATCATCAACACAATGTTTACGATTCCGAATGCGATTTTCTTTGAAGCATTTTTGAGCTTCATCGGGATTGGACTTCAGCCGCCTGCTGCTTCACTCGGTACACTGATCAATGATGGCTTTAAAGTGATGGAACACCAGCCGTATGTTTTGTTGTTCCCGGCCCTTGTCATCAGTATTTTAATGATTGCCTTTAACTTGATAGGTGACGGACTGCGCGATGCACTTGATCCAAAAATGAAAGACTAAGAGGAGGAGAGCAAGTTGACAAAGATTTTACAAGTGAAAGACCTCGAGCTTTCCTTCCATACTTTCGGAGGAGAAGTGAAAGCGATCCGCGGCGTGAATTTTGATTTGAATAAAGGGGAAACACTCGCCATCGTGGGAGAGTCGGGTTCAGGGAAATCCGTAACGACGAAATCCATTATGCGTTTGCTTCCCGCGCACAGTGCTGAATATAAAAATGGGGAAATTCTGTTTGAAGGAAAAGACTTAACGAAAGTTTCCGAGAAGGCGATGCAGAAAATACGTGGAAAAGATATTTCGATGATTTTCCAGGATCCGATGACTTCACTGAATCCGACGATGACGATCGGCAAGCAGATCATGGAGCCGATCCTTAAACATCAGAATATGAATAAATCGCAGGCTCGTGAACAAGCGATCAATCTGCTAAATCTGGTGGGCATACCGAACGCGGAAAGCCGTTATAAAATGTATCCGCACCAGTTCTCGGGCGGTCAGCGTCAGCGGATCGTTATTGCAATCGCTCTTGCCTGCAATCCGAAAATCTTGATCGCAGATGAGCCTACGACTGCACTAGACGTAACGATACAAGCACAAATTTTGGAACTAATGAAAGAAATCCAGAAGAAAATTGACACAAGTATTATCTTCATCACACATGACCTCGGGGTAGTGGCAAACGTTGCTGACCGTGTAGCTGTCATGTATGGCGGAAAAATCGTAGAAATCGGAACGGTGGATGAAATCTTCTATAATCCGCAGCACCCGTATACATGGGGCTTGCTCAGCTCGATGCCGTCTATGGATCTGGCGGATCAGAAGCTGTATGCGATCCCGGGTACTCCGCCTGATCTGCTGAATCCGCCGGCAGGGGACGCGTTCGCATTGCGCAGCGAGTATGCGATGAAGATTGATATGGAACGCCAGCCGCCATTCTTCCGGGTAAGTGACACGCATTATGCGGCGACATGGCTGCTGCATCCTCAGGCACCGCAAGTCGAACCGCCGGCGGTTATTATCGAACGGATGAAAACTTTCCCGGGCAGCCGCTATTATGTCGATCAGACAGGAGGGAATGTGTGATGACAGACCATTTAATTGAAGTGAAAAATCTTAAACAGTATTTTAACGCTGGCAAGGCTTCAGAAGTCAAAGCGATTGATGATATCAGCTTCTCCATTAAGCGCGGTGAAACATTCGGTCTCGTTGGTGAATCGGGTTGCGGCAAGTCTACTACAGGCCGGACGATGATCCGTCTGTACGATGCGACGGCAGGCCAGGTTCTATATGACGGTGTGGATGTTCATGCACCAAAGAGCCAGAAGGAAACTCATGCGTTGAACCGTAAAATGCAGATGATATTCCAAGACCCTTATGCTTCACTGAATCCGCGTATGAAAGTAATGGATATTATTGCGGAAGGGCTTGATATTCACGGTCTGGTGAAATCGAAGAAAGAGCGCAGGGAACGTGTCATCGAACTGCTCCAGACAGTCGGATTGAATCGTGAACACGCAGAACGCTATCCGCACGAATTTTCAGGCGGTCAGCGTCAGCGTATCGGTATTGCACGTGCGTTAGCGGTAGATCCTGAATTCATCATTGCGGATGAACCAATCTCTGCCCTGGACGTGTCGATACAAGCGCAAGTTGTCAACTTGCTGAAAGAACTTCAGGAAGAAAAAGGCTTGACCTATTTATTTATTGCCCACGATTTATCGATGGTCAAGTATATCTCTGACCGAATCGGCGTGATGTATTTCGGGAAGTTGGTGGAAATGGCCCCGGCAGATGAATTGTATCGGAATCCGATGCATGCCTATACAAAATCCCTGCTGTCCGCAATTCCGCTTCCTGACCCGATCTATGAACGTTCTCGTGTACGGCATCCATATAATCCAAAAGATCATCAATATGGTCCGGATGAAAAAGTCGAATTCCGCGAGATCGCACCTGAACATTTTGTGCTGTGTTCAGAAAAAGAGTTCGTGGCAATGCAGGCAGCACGCGTCTGAATATAAAATAGAAGCCCTCTGCAAATGAGGGCTTTTTCTCATTAATCTATTTTTGACTGCTGTCTCGCTAAATTACGAACTATTCAAATTTATTATACAAAACATAGTGAACTATGCTAGGATAAATGAAAGATTGTAACCTTAAGTGAGGGCGTGATCTATATCAGAAATTTATCAGATTCAGTACAGAGACAATTAATGCAGGAAATGCTTGACGGCAGCAGGGTTTCTGCGATAGTAACCGATCCTGCACAGACAGATAACCCTATCATTTTCACTAACCGTACATTTGAGAATATGACGGGATATACTCAGGAAGAAGCGCTTGGACGCAACTGTCGTTTCCTTCAGGGAGAGGAGACAGATCATTCGTCTGTCATGAAGATTAGAAAAGCGATCGCAGAAAGAGTACCTATCACATTAGTAGTGAAAAACTATAAAAAGAACGGTACACTTTTTTGGAACAGATTGAGCATTCGTCCAGTTATGATAGAAGGAGCACGCTATTTTATCGGAACACAGACAGATGTTTCTGTTCAGTACAGACAGATAGAAGAGCTCCAGTGTAAAGATACTGAAATTGAACGGCTGATGCTGCCGATCATGATGATTGATGATAAACTGGCTGCGGTTTCGCTTGTTGGCCAGATGAATGAAGAACGATTCAGCTTATTGATTGAGAAGCTGAGTGGGTTTGTCCATGTAAATGAAGTGGATCATATGATGCTGGATATTACAGGGCTGGATTGGCAGGAAGGGACACCGATTGATCGTTTACTGGAGATTCAGCAAATATTGGAACTGATGGGAAGCTGTCTCTATATAACAGGAGTCTCACCAAAACTTGCCCGCAATCTTGCGATGAATAAAAATCCAAGCCAGGTTATCAAGACATTCTCCAGCATTCAGCAAGCTATTTACTATATTCGGGTTAAGAACGGAAAGTAAAATAAGCCTTCAGCGCAAACTTGTAACGCTGCGCTGAAGGCTCTTTTTACATATGAAGCTGTGCTTTTACTTCTTTAAGCTGTTCAATATGCCGTAATTCATGGTAGCCTACAAATGGAATCCACTGTTTGAGATTCATCTCGCCGAATACAGGATGCGGATAAGACTTAACCTCGAGCTGTTCTTCCGGTGTACTCTCAGACAAATGACGCAGCGCTTCGTGGGTGGCCGATAATTTGGCCTTTAATTCCTCAAGCGTTGCAAAATCTTCAGTGGGCACTGCAAAATCCGGTGCCTCCACTTTAGTGGAACGGTTGACGGTCAGTTCAATAGGTTTATCTTGAGCCAAGTTTTGTTTGTCTGAAGCGAGCTGTGATTGAATTGTCTTGGTCACTGCGCCTTCCATCAGGTAGAGGTGCTGCAGCAGCTGTTTGATGGACCATCTGTCTTCTGCGGGCTTTTGATTGATTTGCTCATCGGATAGCTCATTGACTTGTTTGTATAACTCTTCTCGTGCTCGATCATTGATATTCATCTATATCACTCCTTTAAAAAAGGATACCATTTAGTATGTGAAAATACTTCTTTGGACTATCAGGAAGGCGGAGTAAATATGAAAATTCATTCACCGAAAGTTTCAGAACAATTAACACCGGCAACGTGGCAGGACCTCTGGAGTGAGGAAGATCCATTTTTGCAAAACCGTATTGTTATCGATTCAAGTTTGGATGGTGAGACACTGGAACGTGTTCAATTAACAAATATTATCGTAAGAAATTGCAGTTTCCAGCATGCGTCTCTTCCCGATCTGTTCATAACGGATGTGCGTTTCGAGAATTGTGATTTTTCAAATGCAGATTTGAGTGGCGTCAGCATTCACAGGGCCAGCTTTCGTAATTGCAAGATGCTAGGCGTGAACTTTACCGATTCACGTTTCACGGATGTATCATTTCAAGAATGCATCGGAAATCTGTGTGCTTTTGTTCATGCAAAGTGGGAGCGTGTATTGTTCGAGAAGTGTCAGCTGAAAGACGTGGACTTTTTTGATTGCAAATTAAAAAATACAAAGTTCGCGGGCTGTAATCTTGATCAGGCCAGTTTTGATAGTACACCATTAAAGAAAGTAGAAATCAGAACGTCTGAATTTGAAAGCATGACTGTATCAATGAAGGACTTGGAAGGCTGCATCGTCTCCGTACCGCAGGCTGTGCAATTCGCGGCGATGATGGGGCTGGATATTCGGGATGAATGACTGGGCGGCTTTAAGCTGACCAGTTAAGACTTTTTCTGTTTCATGGCAACCGCTGCAAGTATAGAAAATATGATGGCAGTGGCTGTTAAATAAAGAATGCTGAACAGGGACGAAGTAAGAAAGCCGTTTATTTCATAAAATACCCCCATGTCTAATAGAAATTCTTGCTTGGCGGACACTGATGCTCCGGCGAATGCTTCAGCTATTGGCTGCTCCATTAGAATTTGCCGGAATAACGCAGCTGAATGGGATGTGGGGAATAACGTAATGATGGTTTGTAAGTATGCCGGGAGATGTCCGATGGGAATATAGATACCTGCAAGAAATCCAAGCAGTGTTCCAATTACCGTACTGGCTGCAGCGAAAGCTGTAACCGTTCTAAAAAAAGAGACGAGCAGTAAGATCATGGAACTGCTTGTAATCACCGATAAACTGATCACTCCAATTACCTGAACAAATTGAAATATGGTCAGCATTTCTTCCCCATTTAGAAAAAAGACGATATTTGCAATGAAAAGAACGAGCAGAGACATGAAGAAACCGATAACAATAGAACTCATGACATAGCCGCCGAAAAGTGATGACCTTTTAATTGGAGAAGCATAGAAGTCCAGATAGGCGTCTGTAGCGCGATCTTCTACCATAACCCCGAAGGCACCCAATGTTGTAGTAACGGAAGTGACTGCTAAAATTCCGGCGAAAATCCATGACAGCAGCAGCCACTTTTTAGCAGGGAAATCGGGAAGTCCGTCTGCGATTAAGTTACCGAGAAATGTTCCGTACAGCACGACAAGAATGATGACGGCAAGCAGGGAAAAGAATAACGCACTTTTATCGCGAAAATATAGCAGTAAATTACGCTTCGCAAAAATCATCATTTTCCGTTCCATCCTTTCCGTTATGGATTTGAATAAACACATCATCCAGACTGGACTGCTGCACTTCAAATGAAGCAATCAGCTGCTCATATTTTGCTAATAAAGCAATTGCTTCCGTTGTTCTTTCCAGTTGAATCAGGAAAGCACCGTGATCATCACTAAAGACTTGCCGGTCTGCCTGTAACTGTCTGCGGAATTGCGCATGATCTTTTGCCGTGATCATTAATCGATCGACTGAGTACTGTGCTTTCAATTGGTTAGGTGTTCCTTTCGCTATAATTTCTCCTTCTTTCATGACGACTACAAAATTTGAGTTAGCTGCTTCTTCAATATAATGTGTAGTTAAAAAGACTGTCATATTGGTCTCTCGCTGCAAATTTAGGATCGTATTCCATATCTGCTTACGATTCTGCGGATCAAGACCTGTCGTCGGCTCATCCAGCAGCAGAATTTTTGGCTGATGCAGCAGGGCTCTTGCAATATCGACCCTTCGCTTCTGTCCTCCAGATAACTTCCCATAGCGCCGTTTCATAAGCGAAGAGATATCGACAGTTTCAGCAGCACGGACGATGGCTTCATGCCTTTCCATTTTATTCATCTTATACAAACGGGCACGGCAGTCTAAATTCTCCTGGACTGTCAGTAAAGGGTCTAACAGACTTTGCTGAAACACAATGCCAATTTCATTACGTATCGCTTCGTCCTCCTTTCCGACCAGCAAGCCGTTGATCTTCACTTCTCCAGCATCGTGTTTCAAAAGAGTCAGCAAGATAGAGATGGTGGTAGACTTGCCTGCCCCGTTGGTGCCGAGAAAAGAGAACAGGCTGCCTTCCTCCACAAAAAAACTGACATCTTTCACTGCATCCACAGCGCCGTACGATTTGTATAAGCGATGCACTTCAATAATTTTAGACATTCGAATCCCTCCGTCTTTGACTGGCGATTGCCTGGTTTATTGCTTTTTCAGCCATTTTGTTATTCATATAGACCATCAGGATGACAAATGAGTAGGCAAATATCCCGCACAGCGCAACAGATCCAACATAAAAAGCTGTAAAAGGATACATATGAAAAATCGCACCGGCAAGTATCAGTACCGTAAGAACACAGATCAGTTCAATCAAATGAACAACCAACGGCTGATCGACGGGGAGTTTATGGGACAGGAAGATCAGCAAAGTAATGAGACAGGAAATGATGAATAAATAGCTGGCGGTTTCCTCTGTCAGAGGCGGGAAGATGCCGAGCAGTCTGAACAGAAAATAAAACAGCGAGCTGAAAGTAAAGGCGAAACATGCTGCGCCCAGATAGATTATTATGCGGTTCATTCATGCCACCTCATCCTAAAAAATGTTTTCGAAAAGATTTTACATAATGCCGATTGATAATAACTTTTTCACCGTTTATTAGGTAGGCTTCGAACCGGCCGTTGAGCAAAGCTTTTACACTCTCAATCTTTGCTATATTAACGATGAAGTTTTTACTGATTCTCATAAATCTCATTTCTTTCAGCTGCTCTTCAAGTTCATATAATTTCTTGCCGCTCTCAAAGACGTCATCATCTGTATAAAGAAAAACTGTATCATTCACTGACTCCATATAAAGCAGCTGATCAGAGACCAAAGGATAAGTGACACCATCCTTCTTTCCATAAATAGAGTGCATCATTTGGTTAATCTGCTGGACCAAGGGCGACACGCGTTCATCTTCTTCAGGGCAATTAATGATTATTTCGATATCCGTAAAATCGTTTGATTCATTTACTTTCAGCCTGATCTTAATCACCTCGATGTTTTAATCTTTGAAGAATCGTATCATTTCCTATGATGAAGAACAATACAATCCGAGTGTCCTGCATTTTGACACAGGTAACTTGCATACAAGGCAAGATTTGTATAATTATTGTTGAATTGTTCTAACTAATCCGCATTGACTTTCTATTCCATCAAACGTAACATTAGTATAATGGAAGATACATAGGAGGAAACGAATATGGCAAATGAACTTCAACAGGCGATCCAGCTTTTGAAACAGAAACAATGGGTGGATTTGACACATACATTTGGCCCGGAGTCACCACATTTTTCTGCCTTTGATGCAGCGGAATTTACAACGTTATTTAATCATGACGATGGATTCTTCGCACAGAGCTTTAAATTCGCAGGTCAGTATGGGACACATATAGATGCACCCATCCATTTTGTGCGGGACACACGTTTTCTGGATGAACTCGAACTGAAAGAATTAGTATTGCCGCTGGTCGTCATGGATTTCTCGAAAGAAGCGGAGAATGATCATGATTTCACAGTGAACATCGAGCATATCAAATTATTTGAGGAGCGGCACGGACATATAGAGGCAGATACATTCGTCGCTTTGCGCACTGATTGGAGCAAACGCTGGCCGGATAATGAAAAGTTTTGCAATAAAGATGCAGAAGGAAATAACCGGATACCCGGCTGGGGCTTGGAAGCACTGGAATTCCTATTTAATGAACGTAAAATCCGGGCAGTCGGACATGAAACATTCGATACGGATTCTGCTGCAGATTTTCAAAAACACCAGGCACTTCGCGGAGAATACTATGTACTGGAGCAAGATACATACCAGGTCGAATTAATGACGAATTTAGATCAGCTGCCTGCTAAAGGAGCAGTCATCTTTAACATTATGCCGAAGCCTGAAAAAGCGTCTGGCTTTCCGGTACGGTCATTCGCGATCTTACCGTAAAGGGAAAAGGAGGATGCGGTATGTTCACACATCAAGTAACAGAAGAGATTTCATTGAAGTTATTAGTGCATAAAGATGCTGAAGAATTATTTGCACTGGTAAACGCGTCGAGAGAAAACTTGCGGGAATGGCTGCCGTGGGTGGACTCCATGACTGATTCAGAACAGTATGGCCCGATTATTGAAGCCTGGCTTCAGCAATTTGCCGAAGAGGATGGTTTTCAGGCGGGTATTTTATATAATGGAAAACTTGCAGGAATGGCTGGTTTCCATTCAGTGAATTATGCGAACCGGCAGACGAGTATCGGGTACTGGCTTGCAGAAACATATCAAGGCAAAGGGATCATGACTGCAGTCGTCAGGGCACTATTGGATTATGCATTCGAAGAATACGATTGTCACCGTGTAGAAATCAAGTGCGGCACAGACAATGAAAAGAGCAGAGCGATTCCAGAGAGACTGGGATTCATGGAAGAAGGAGTCATTCGTGACGGTGAATTTCTCTATGATCACTTTCATGATCTGATCCTCTACAGCATGCTTGCAGAGGATTGGCAGCAACGTAAAACAGCAGAATAGATAGGAAGTAATTATTGCGGTATCCTGTAACTAAGGATACCGTTTTTGCATGTTAAATTAGGCTGCAGCGAAACGTTTTGGATGGGAGTGCAGGAGTATGCTTACTGCTCAAGAAATCGAGAAAGAATTGACAGCAAAACATCGCCTGGAAACCGCAACATTTGGAATGGGCTGCTTTTGGGGCCCTGAGTCCTTGTTTGGCAGTTTACCGGGTGTTTTCCGGACAAGAACCGGTTATACAGGAGGTACAACCCCGTCTCCAACATACCGGACGTTAGGTGATCATACCGAAACAGTGGAAATTGATTTTGATCCGGATATCATTTCATTTGAAGAAGTACTGATGTATTTTTGGCGCCATCATTATCCGAACCGGGACGAATATAAAGGACGTCAATATTTATCTTCATTGCGCTACCATAATGAGCAGCAGCTGGAAGTCATTGATCAGGTGAAGAAAGTCATGGAGGCAAAGCTTGGGGACCCGATTGAAACTGAAGTTACGAAGCTGGACCGGTTTTATTTAGCGGAAGAGCGTCATCAGAAATATTATCTGAAGCGCTATCCGGGCGTGCTCGATCAATTGGCTGAAATATATCCGGCAGCTTCCCGATTAACTGATTCAATATTCGCTGCAAGACTGAATGGATTTGTCAAAGGGTATGGCACGAAAGAACAGATAATGAACGAAATAAAACAGTGGAAAATCACTGAAGAATCGCGTGGACATTTGATTCGGCAGTTTCTTCAGCTGAAGTGGTAAGATAAGTTTGAATTTGCACTTTTTCTTCTTGTAACTTCCCGAACTGCTTGCTATGATGTTCAAATATCAACCTAGATTGGACGTAGGAGAGAGTATTATGAAAAAGGAATCTATCACGCTGGGACTGCTGCTGACGAATTTACTGATCGCGTTTTTAGGGATCGGTCTGGTAATTCCAGTAATGCCTACGCTAATGAATGAATTGCATATATCAGGTAAGGTAGTCGGATATATGGTCGCGATTTTTGCGATGGCTCAGCTGCTTGTCTCACCTGTTTCAGGGCGCTGGGTCGATACAGTCGGACGGAAAAAGATGATTGTCATCGGCTTGATAATTTTTAGTGCATCAGAGTTTTTGTTTGGAATTGGACAGACGCTGCCTGTGTTGTTCGTGTCGCGAATTCTGGGAGGCATCAGTGCTGCTTTTATCATGCCCGCAGTCACGGCTTTCATTGCCGACATCACGACAATGGAGACGCGGTCGAAGGCGCTTGGTTTTATGTCGGCAGCCATTTCTACCGGGTTTATTATCGGACCGGGTATCGGAGGGTTTCTAGCAGACTTTGGCACCAGGGTGCCATTCTTTTTCGCAGGAGGACTTGCACTGTTCGCTGCAATTTTTTCGCTGCTGATGCTGCGGGAGCCTGCACGGTATCAAGAGGCTGTAGCGGAGGATGAAGAGAAGCCGGGGATCAAGCGGATATTTGCACGCCGTTATTTTATTGTATTCGTCATCATATTAATCCTGTCTTTTGGTCTGGCTTCATTCGAATCAATCTTCAGCTTGTTTGTAGATCATAAATTCGGTTTCACGCCTAAAGATATAGCGATTATAATTACAGGCGGCGGGCTCGTGGGGGCACTTGCACAAGTTTTGCTGTTTGATAAACTGGCGAGAATGATAGGAGAGAAACGACTGATCTTCTTCTGTCTCGTTTTTTCAGCAGCCTTGGTTTTTATCACAACCTTTGTGCAAAGTTATTTTGCAGTTCTCGCCGTGACAATCATTATCTTTGTAGGTTTTGATTTGATTCGCCCTGCTGCTACTTCCTACTTATCGAAAATTGCAGGAAATGAACAAGGATTTGTCGGCGGGATGAATTCCATGTTCACCAGCATCGGTAATGTGTTCGGACCGGTGATTGGCGGAGCGCTGTTTGACGTCGATGTCGACTATCCGTTTTATTTCGGGGCATTTGTCCTGCTGATCGGTGTCGGATTGAATTATTTATGGATTAAACGGACACCTGCCTACAACCCGAATATTTAAGAGACAACTCAGGAGTGATGATAAGTGACGACAATTGGATTCATACGGCATGGACAGACAGCTTGGAATAAGGAAGGAAGGGTGCAGGGAAGCTCAAACGTTCCATTAAATGAGGAAGGTATAGAGTCGGCAGAAAAACTGGCGAATCGTCTGGCTGATCAACAGTGGGATATGATTTTCACAAGCCCGATGAACCGTGCAAAGCATACAGCGGAACTGATCGCCTCTCGAATGCCGGATGTGTCAGTCGAAGAAGATAGCCGCGTGCGGGAAAGAAGCAGCGGGCTCATTGAAGGAACCACAGAACAAGAACGTGTGCAGAAATGGGGACCCGGCTGGCGTGGGCTTGATATGCAGTTTGAATCCGCGGATAGTGTGGTTGCCAGAGGGCTGGCGTTTGTAGAAGAGCAGATCCGTATCAATCCGGGAAAACGGATTCTCGTGGTTAGCCATGGCAGTTTTATTAAGCGGATGATTGCGGTGTTATTGGAAGATGAACAATATGCAGTGACGATTGAAAATACATCGCTGACTGTAATAGAAGTGGAAAATAAAACATGTACGCTGCTGAATTGTACAGCGCATTTAACGGGAGGAGCTAATGGAGATTGAGTATGAATTGACGGAAGAAGATGTAGTTGCTTTTAATTTATATCATGTGAAAAATACCAAAGTCGGAAAAAATTCATTGCAGTGGCAGCGGTATATTTCCCCCTTGATCTTTTTATTGTTTGCTTATTTCCTGTCGTTATTTACAGATATGGCAAAGGGGCCGTTGTTTGCAACGTTTGCAGTGACAGCAATTGCATGGGTAATTTTATATCCGAAGTATTTCTACTTCCATATAACAAGGCAGGTAAGAAAGATGCTGAAGGAAGGGAAGAACGACGGATTAGTTGGTGAGCACAAGATGAAGCTGAATAAAGCGGGAGTAAGAGACACCACGTCCGTTGGTGAAACGAACATTCAATGGCCTGGTGTAAAGCGATTAATTGAAGACGCTGATTACATTTATATGTACACGAGTACTGTCAGTGCCTATATTTTACCTAAACGTGACCTGTATTCTGTTGAAGGTTTGAAATCATACATAGAGAAACGTTTGGAGAAAAACTGATTATTTCCCCAAACGGCGATATTTTAAGAATGAAATACTGCAATGATTCTTGCAAATAAACAATTTTGCAGTTGAAACGGCGGTCTTCTTGATTGCGTTGCTTTAACGTCTTGAAAACATTCCGTAACAAGCACTCAATGAGTCGTGTATTTGTCTTATTGAGTCTGGAAAAACACATGATTCGTCAGGATACCATTTATCGTTTGTTTATGTCTGGTTTCATTTCACGTAAGCCGATCCTCATTGCGGCAATTGCGCTGGTGACATTTAAAATTACTGCAATCCCTAAAAACAGCCACTTCACTATATCAGGAAGGTCCAGCATGATTGCTAGAATCAAAAATGTAAAACCGACTGCCAGCATGACTAAATAGATAGCTAATTTCTTCGGCAATGCGACTCCACCTCTCTTATTTTGTCCCCTTATTGTAGCATGAAAAACTAAATGATTTTTCATGAGCAAGGTTTTAATATTCTTACTTAGGGAATAATACACACAAAATAACAGACAGGAGTGCAACTAATGACAAAAAGCTATGCGGACCAATCAGGAAATCAAAATGAGAAGGATAAAATGCCGTCTGAAGTAGCAAATGATGCGGCAAGAGAAGCAGAAAAACAAGTAGATGAGATAAAGAAAGAAGCCAGGGAAGAAGTAAAGAAGCAAAATAAGGAATAAAGACAAAAAGCGATTATTTCCCCGGAAATAATCGCTTTTTTTACATTGCTTATTCATTGAATAAATGATGCAGCATCCGGTCTTTATCATCAAAAAATTGTTTCATGATTTGATAATGACTCGTTTCTTCCAAGGTGGTGATTTGCGCACCTGCCTCCGTAAATTCAACAATTTTTGCTTCTGGATAAGCCAATAAAATCGGCGAATGTGTAGCGATAATGAATTGCGAGCCTTCACCTGCCAGATCATGAATACGGCTCAGCATGGCAAGCTGGCGCATTGGCGAGAGCGCAGCCTCGGGCTCATCCAATAAGTAGACTCCGTTCCCTCTGAACCGGTGAACGAAAGTTGCCCAAAAAGATTCCCCATGGGATTGTTCATGCAAAGATACGCCGCCGAAGCCGTCAATAATTCGCGGACTTGGTCCGGGCGCACTGTCCAGCTCCTCGATTGTTGTCGCCAGGTTATAGAAAGTCTCGGCACGCAAGAAAAATCCGTCAGTCGGCCTGCTCACACCTTTGATCATCGTAATATATTCTTCGAGTACAGAATGCGAATCATAGGTGGAAAAATTAAAGTTCAAAGAACCGCCTTCCGGATTAAATCCGGCAGCGACGGCCGCACCCTCCAGCAGTGTTGACTTCCCCATACCGTTTTCACCGACAAAGAACGTCACTTTCGGATGGAAATCCAACTCATCCAGTGTCCGTATGCTGGGCAAGTCAAACGGGTACACATCAAATGAAGGAACGGCCGCACGTTTTAAGCGCAGACCTTTTAAAAACTGTTTATTCAGCACGCATTTCACTCCTTTTGAAGATTCGGTTTCAGCTGATAAGCAACTTCACAGCACATTGTCCCGTAAATTGTTAGACTAATTGTAACATGTGAAAGGGAGCGGGTTGAAATGGAAGAAAATAATTATTTATTAGCAGGAAAGACTGCAATTGTAACGGGGGCGAGCAGCGGAATTGGAGCTGCCATCGCAAAAGAATTGGCGAGTGAAGGAGCAAATGTTGTCTTAGCAGCCCGCCGTGCAGAAAAGCTCGAGGAAGTTATGCAGGCAATCAAAAGCAACGGTAACGGAAAAGCACTTGCTGCAGTAACCGATGTTGCCTGTGAAGCTGAAGTGAGATCATTAGTGAACCGTGCTGAAGAGGAATTCGGTGCAGTTGATATATACGTCAATAATGCAGGTCAGATGCTGTCAGCTTCTGTACGCGACAGAGAAGTGGAACAGTGGGAGCGCATGATAGACGTTAATATTAAAGGAGTGCTGTACGGAATAGACGCTGTACTTCCGGGCATGACAGAACGTGCTAGCGGTCATATTATTAATATTGCCTCTGTGTCCGGGTTTGAAGCGACGAAGAAGAGTACAGTCTACAGTGCCACTAAATTTGCTGTACGTGCTATTTCGACTGGATTGGAAAAAGAACTTGCTCGGACGGGCGTGCGTGTCACAAATATCTCACCGGGAATGGTGGATACCCGTTTAAGTTCAGGCGTTTCAGACAGAAAGAAATTGGAAGCGGAAGATATTGCCAAAGCGGTCGTATACGCAGTGACACAGCCCGACTATGTGAATGTAAATGAAATTACTGTGAGGCCTGTTTAAGGAAGGAGATCTGTTCATTGGAAAAGAAAATTGTGTTCTTTGATTTGGATGGTACATTATTTACTCGCGACAAAAAAGTATTGGAGTCAACGAAGCATGCCTTAAAAGCATTGCAGAATAAAGGAGTTTACACGGCCATTTGCACAGGGCGTGCGCCGCTGATGTTTGAACGGCTGCTGGATGAACTGTCATTTGATTCATATGTGTCGATGAACGGACAGCATGTAGTCTGTGAAGGAAATGAAATCTTCTCAAATCCTATGAAACAGGAAGATATGGTGAAACTGACGGAAATGGCGAATGAAAAAGGCCATGGACTGACGTATTCCACGTTCGATACATTCGTTTCCAATGCATCAGAGCATCCTTTAATTACGGATAGTACAGCTCGGTTAAAGATCCCTTATCCACCGGTCGACAGCAAAATCTTTATTGATTCGGATGTCAATCAAGTACAACTTTATTGTCCGGAAGAAGAAACGGAAGAGTATATCAAGCTGTTTGGTGACCATACGTTTATCAGATGGGATAAAACGTCAGTGGATATGTTGCCGGCGGGCGCTTCAAAAGCGATCGGTATTCAAAAGATGCTGGAACATTTGGATATCCCGGTCGAAAACAGCTATGCATTCGGAGACGGACTGAATGATTTGCAGATGATCGAGACTGTTGGCACGGGGATTGCGATGGATAACGCTATTTCTGAGTTAAAGGAAGTCGCTGATCTGATCACTGATTCCTGTGATGATGATGGGATCTTAAAAGGGTTAATGAAAGTTGGTCTGCTGGAAGAGGATGAAGTGCCTTCACTTCAAAGAAGCAAGAAATAAGTAACATACTTCATTAAAATCTGCAAATCTCATTCTTGACAATTATGTGAACACCCTGTATGTTTAGTTGATATACAAATTCAAGAGATATTCAATTACTCAATCTACATATGGCGGTAGGTTGGCATACAACCAGGGAGGCTCCATTTAGAATGAAACGTGAAAAGCAATGCCGGGAATCAAGAGTTGTGAGAACGAGCAGGATTTTCCCCAATGACGTCAACAATCATAATACGTTGTTCGGCGGGCGTTTAATGAGCGATATAGACCAGATCGCATCTATTTCTGCGGCGCGTCACAGCCGGGCTGATTGTGTTACAGCTTCAATGGATTCTGTAGATTTTCTGCATCCGATCCGTCCTTCTGATTCTGTTTGCTTTGAATCCTACGTAACGTGGACCGGGAAATCTTCAATGGAGATTTTTGTGAAGGTTATTGCAGAAGACTTGGCGACGGGTGATTGTAAAATCGCAGCCACCTCTTTGCTGACTTTTGTTGCGCTGGACGAGAATAAGAAGCCGCTGGCTGTTCCGCAAGTCATTCCAGTGACGGAAGAAGAAAAGTACTTGCACGAAACTGCTCCGCAGCGCGCTGAAATCCGTAAGATGAGAAAACAGCAAAGTAAAGACTTGGCCACCGTTTTGACGAATAATTATCCATGGCATGAACCTGTACAGGTGAATGCATAAAAATCCCAGTCAACAGTAAAATAGTTGACTGGGATTTTTTTATTCAACGTGTATAAAAAGTTAAGCGATTGTACATACTGAAGATAGATAGGATGTTCTCTGTTTCTTTTTGGAGGATACCTATCTTTTTTCATTCTACAATAGTAAGAGTGAATTCCAGGTCAGCTTTTAAATGTTCTTCCATTAACTTACTTGCTAATTCAGGTTGTCGCTGTTCAATTGCATCGCAAATTTTGATATGTTCTTCAATCAATAAGGGACGCTCATGAATGACAACAGTTTTACTGAATAGATAAATGATTGCCTGCATTTTATCGACGGTATCTATCATGATGGGATTTCGACATTCTTGAACGATGAGATCGTGAAACTCTTTATTCGCCTTCACGGTACCATCCGTCTCACTCGTCTGTGCAAGTTGAATGGAACTTCGCAAGTTCGCAATACGTTCTCCGGTCATATAGGAAGCCGCCATTTTTGCTGCATAACTTTCAATCAGGGTGCGCATCTGAAACATATGGCGCAAGTCTTTTTCACTTGGTTTAATTACTTTCTTGCGTTTTATTAAACCCTCCTGTTCCAAACGGCGGATCGCTTCACGAACAGGGGTGCGGCTTACGCCGATCTCTTCAGCCAGCTGCACTTCTACTAATTTCATCCCTCCAGGGTACATACCAGTAATAATTTTCTCCCGTATTGTTTCGTAAGCTATTAGTTGTGCACTGCGTGAAGTTATTTCCATTGCCTGTCTCCTCCGTTTCTTATAAACAGTATACAAGAGAATACCTCCAATTGTGTAATCGTATTCATTAATCGGGTAATTGTATACAAGTCAGAAAACTTATTGTATAATATACACGTTCATTGGTAATTACAAAAGAGGAGTGATCCAACATGAAAGTAGGATTTGTCGGGTTAGGAATCATGGGCCGTCCAATGGTCTTACATATAATAGAAGCAGGATTTGAAGTAAAAGCATTTGATTTGAATGAAGAAGCACGAAAAGCCGCAAAAAATGCAGGGGCTGTGGAAGCGGTTTCTCCAAAAGAGGCTGCCGAAGGAAGTGACGTGGTCATTACGATGCTGCCGAATGCAGCGATTGTACGTGACGTATTATTCGGACAGAACGGTATAGCGGGTGTATTAAAGCCAAATGCTATCGTCATTGATATGAGTTCTGTTTCACCTTCAGACTCCATCTATTGCGCGGATCAGCTAAAAGAAGTCAATGTGCGATTTATCGATGCACCTGTCAGCGGAGGTGAGCCGAAAGCGATTGACGGCACATTGGCCATCATGGCCGGAGGGGAAGAGTCCGCACTGCATGAGGCGCTGCCTGTTCTCCAATCAATGGCGGCAGATGTCACACATGTCGGAGGTCACGGCAGCGGCTCCACTGTAAAATTAGCCAATCAAATCTTAGTGAATGTAACGATTGCAGCCATGTCGGAAGCGGTAGTTCTCGCTTCGAAATCAGGCGTTAATATTGAAAAAATGTATGAAGCGATCCGTGGAGGACTGGCCGGTAGCACGGTGCTGGATGCAAAAATTCCGCTTATACTGGAGCGAAATTTCCAGGCTGGCGGACGGATTGATATTAACATGAAAGATCTGACGAATGTGGTAAAAGCCGGTCATGATATCGGTGTGCCGATGCCGCTGACAACAGATGTATTGGAAATGTTCCATGCCTTGAAAACAGACGGCAAGGCGGCAGATGATCATGTCGGTTTAATTCAGTACTACGAAAAACTAGCGAACTTCGAAGTACCGCAAGGAGGGAAATGAATTGCAGAAGCGTATTGAACAACTTCCTTCATACGATGGGAAGCTTCAGAGCCTATGGGAAATAGAACGTGCTTCATTTGAGCAGAAAATCATTGTACTTGATGATGACCCGACCGGTGTTCAGACCGTCCATGGTGTACCGGTTTATACGGATTGGTCTTTGGAAACTATACAGGCGATGTTTCAGGAGCCGCGTCAGCTTGTTTTCCTTTTAACGAATTCACGGGCATTCTCTGTTGAAGAAACGACTAAAGTTCACAAGCAGATTGGTGAAAGAATCGCAGCAGTCTCTAAAAAAATGAATCAGGATTTTGTGCTCATCAGCCGAAGTGATTCTACCCTTCGCGGACATTTCCCTCTTGAAACAGAAGTTCTTAAAGAAACGTTGGAACGGGAATATGAAGTGAACGGAGAAATCTTAATACCGTTCTTTAAAGAAGGCGGCAGGGAAACGATTGATGATGTACATTATGTGAAGCAAGAAGGCCGCTATATACCTGCAGGCGAGACGGAATTTGCCAAAGACCGGATGTTCGGCTTTACGAAAAGCAATCTGAAGGATTATATTGCGGAGAAAACAAATAATGAGTACCCTGCAAATTCGGTGCTGTCGATTTCATTGGAAGAGTTGCGTGCACTGGATTTTGCATCAATTGAAGAGAAATTAATGCGTCTTGAACAGTTCGGAAAAATGGTTGTCAATGCAGTGAGTGAAGAAGATCTGAAAGTCTTTACTATTGCTCTGATTCGCGTGCTGCAGCGCGGCAGGCACTTTTTATTCCGTACTGCCGCCTCATTTACAAAAGTAATCGGTGACATTTCCTCCCGTCCTTACTTAACAGCGGAAGAGCTTATGAAGCAAGAATCCGCAACAGGCGGCTTAATCTTAATCGGCTCACATGTACAAAAGACGACAGATCAGTTGAAAGAACTGCAAGCATTGGATTCAATTGATTTTATTGAATTCAATTGTCAGCTTGTAGTGGATAACGGCCAGTTTGATGAAGAGATAGAACGTGTCCAGCAGCGAATCAATAAGAAGGTTGCGGAAGGCATTACAGTTTGCGTTTACACTTCGCGCAGTCGTATTGATTTAGGAGCAGGAAGGCAAGAAGAAGAGCTGGCTTTATCTGTGAAAATTTCAGCAGCAGTTACTCAATTTGTACAACACTGTGATCCTCAGCCTGCATTTGTCCTGGCAAAAGGCGGTATTACGTCAAGTGACGTAGGAACAAAAGGGCTGGCAGTGAAAAAGGCTGAGGTGGCGGGCCAGATTGCTCCAGGAATACCTGTCTGGAAAACAGGGGAAGAAAGCCGTTTTCCAGGCATTCCCTATATTATTTTCCCCGGAAACGTTGGAGAGTCGGATACATTGCGCAACGTTGCGGAAATTTTACTAAATAGGGATTGAGGTGACGGCATGGTAGAAGGAAATATGCTCATTATTATTTTTCTGCTGTCATTGGCAGCGTTGTTTTTCATGATTTTAAAATTGAAAATCGAGCCGTTTGTGACGTTAATTATCGTAGCATTTGTGACGGCACTGGTGCTTGGTTTTCCGCTGGCGGATATCCCGGGCGTTATTACGACAGGGTTTGGTAACACGCTGATCGGTGTCGGGATCTTGATTGGCCTGGGAGTTATTTTTGGTCAGTTCTTAGGTGTTTCGGGAGCAATTGAGAAAATTGCGGAAGCTGTCCTGCGGGTATTCGGTATAAAACGTTCGGCAGCAGGTCTTTCTTTAACAGGAATCGCCGTTTCCATTCCTGTATTTTTCGATGCAGCTTTTGTTATTTTGAGCGGATTGGTAAAAAGTTTAGCCAGACGCACAGGGATATCTATTGTAACGTTTGTGACAGCTCTCGGCGTAGGTCTGATCGTTTCACACAGTATGATTGCACCGACACCGGGACCGCTTGTTGTAGCAGAAAATACAGGGGCAGACCTCGGCCTGTTTATCTTTTATGGCATAATCTGTGCAATTCCTGCTACAATGATCGGCGGTTATTTTTACGGAACATTCATTGGGAAACGGATTAAAACAACGCCTGAAGAACTGGAAGATGATATTGTGGTTCCTGAGAAAGTGGAAGGACAAAAAGAAATCTCAACAGGCCTGTCATTCTTCATGCTGGGACTTCCAATTATTTTGATTCTATTAAACACCGTTACAGATTTATGGCTGGAAGAGGGAACGGCATCTAGAATTCTGGGTTTCATTGGAGATAAGAACGTTGCACTTTTAATCAGTGTGATCGTTGCATTGATTGTGCTGAAACCATATATTCATGTGCCGTACAATACGTTATATGATGAAGCGATCAATTCTGCAGGAATGATTATTCTCGTTACCGGTGCAGGCGGTGCCTTCGGTGCGGTCATCAATCAAAGCGGCATCGGCGATTATTTGATTGAGACGATGCAGGGCTGGAGTATTCCGGTACTTGTCCTGGCATTCATTTTTTCTCAAATTTTACGTGCTTCACTCGGATCAGCGACTGTTGCACTTGTCACCACGTCTTCGATACTCGGACCCATGACAGCAGAACTCGGCGTCTCTCCCATTTTGCTTGGGCTGGCCATTTGTGCCGGAGCCATCGGGTTATCACTGCCGAATGATTCTGGTTTCTGGGTTGTCAATAAATTTGGACGCCTAACGATTCCACAAACGATTCAGGCCTGGTCAATTGGTGGATTTATCGCAGGACTATCAGCGCTTGGCATGGTGTATCTGCTGGATTTACTAAGCGGATTTTTACCGGGATTATAACAAAAAATCGCAAGTCACTCTTTGTTGAGCGGCTTGCTTTTTTGCATTGACAAATAAAAACATGTTTCTGTATGATAGCAAAGTGCAGAAGGAGGAATGAAATGTACGTTAAACGAGGAAAACAATAAAAGCGCCAGAGCCGGAGAAATCAGAATCATAATCTCTCGCAGACGAGGTGGAGGAGTATCGAAATGTTCGGCGGATGCCTCCCGATCGCTGTTGCCCGATTGAAATCTTGAATCCTAAAAGATACAGGAGACTGTATAGCCAAAGGATCAAGAAGGCAAACATACGAATAAGCGGAGAAACACTTCCAGGGTGAAGTGTTTTTGACGTTTTTCATTTGGAGGGAATTATATGTGCGGAATTACGGGATATATCGGTGAACAGCAGGCAACAGCTACTTTATTGGAAGGATTGAAGAAATTAGAGTACAGGGGATATGACTCGGCAGGCATCGCACTGCAGACAGGCCAAGGCACAGTCGTTTTTAAGGAGAAAGGCCGGATAGCAGATCTTTCAAAAGCAGTAGAGTTGGACGTGCAGTCAACTGCCGGCATCGGCCATACCCGCTGGGCAACACATGGCGTGCCTGACCGCAAAAATTCACATCCTCATCAAAGTCAGTCAGGGCGGTTCACACTCGTGCATAACGGAGTGATTGAAAACTATCTTCAGGTGCAGCGTGACTTTTTACAGGGCGTCAAGATGGCATCGGATACGGATACAGAAGTGATTGTGCAATTGATTGAGAAGTTATCAAATGAAAAAGCCTCAACGGAAGTTGCTTTTCGCGAAGCGTTAACGTTACTTCATGGGTCTTATGCGATTGCTATGCTGGATGAACAGGATCCAGATACATTGTACGTTGCGAAAAATCGAAGTCCATTATTAGTCGGGGTCGGAGCGGATTGCCGGGTAGTTGCCTCAGATGCGATGGCCATGCTGCAAGTGACGGATCAGTTTATTGAACTGTATGATGAAGAGATCGTTTTATTGCGAAAAGATGGGTTAGAAATATGCAAACTGGATGGAGAACGGATTGAACGCGCGCCTTACACAGTGCAGTTTGATCAAAGTGACTTGGAAAAAGGGACGTATCCGCATTATATGCTGAAAGAAATGGACGAACAGCCGACAGTTATTCGTAAAATCGTCGATGCTTATTCCAATGAAAGTGGCAGACTTGCGATCGATCCGAAGATTTTGCAGGTTATTCAAAAGTCTGACCGGCTTTATATCATCGCAGCCGGGACAAGCTATCATGCCGGATTAGTCGGTAAACAATACTTTGAGAAGCTTGCGGGTATCCCCGTAGAAGTTCATATTTCCAGTGAGTTTGGCTACAATATGCCGCTGTTATCGAAGAAACCACTATTTTTATTCATCACACAATCCGGTGAAACAGCCGACAGCCGACAAGTATTGGTGAAAGTAAAAGCGCTTGGCTATCCGACGGTTACCATGACGAATGTGCAGGGCTCGACTTTATCAAGGGAATCTGATTACACTTTACTGCTGCACGCGGGTCCAGAAATTGCGGTCGCTTCCACAAAAGCCTATGCGGCACAAGTGGCGGTTCTTGCGATCAGCGCCTTTGTATGCAGTGAGAAAAGTTTTGATTTGAAGAAAGAACTGTCTATCGCTGCAAATGCGATTCAAACTGTACTTGATTCAAAAGAAGAGATGGAGAAAATCGTGGAAGAGACCTTGACAGAAACACGCAATGCTTTCTTCATCGGTCGAAATCTTGATTTTTATGTCAGCTTGGAAGGCGCGCTGAAATTGAAAGAAATCTCCTATATACAAGCGGAAGGGTTTGCAGGTGGTGAATTGAAGCATGGTACGATTGCCTTAATTGAAGAAGAAACGCCTGTATTTGCTTTGGCAACACAGCATGATGTCAGTCCAAATATACGGGGGAATGTGAAAGAAGTTACGGCCAGAGGCGCCAAAACAAGCATTTTTTCTATGGAAGGAATTCAAGAAGAAGGAGATCGTTTCGTGCTGCCTCATGTCCATGAGTTGCTGACACCGCTGGTTGCTGTGGTTCCGTTTCAGTTGATCAGCTATTATGCCGCGTTACAGCGCGGGTGTGATGTGGATCAGCCAAGGAATTTAGCGAAGAGTGTCACAGTGGAGTGAGAGAATAAGAGCGGAGTGTATGTATGGAGATCGATTATTTGGTCTTTTAGTTGGATAAATCACGAAATGTTTAACAAGTTTACTTACTGGGAATAAATACAAAAGGTTTATTAAATATTTAATTAATAAATCAAACAGTACTACAGAAGGGAATTGATTCAGTTGAAGAAGACAGGTCGATTTGCAGCAGCATTGCTCATGGCTGGCGTTTTGGCAATTGGCGCCAACTCCACTGTAAATACTGCGGAGGCAGCATCCGCGAGCTCAGGAATTGGATCAACTTCCTTGGGCAGTGATTGGAAAAGTGGACAAACTGGATTCGAAGCAGGCTGTGCATTGTCAGAGTGGCTCGGCTGGTTTAAATGCCATCCATCACAAGTTTCTTGGAAGTGATTTTTATTAGCTGCTCGAAACTGCCGAATGTACATTAGAATAAACTATGTGCAAAATATCATTTATCAGACAAAAAGGTTGCTGTGTCAGCAGCCTTTTTGTTTTGGCCATTTTTAGTGAGTTAAAATTGAATGATCCCAGATGAAGAAGTCTTAATCATTGGAGAATATCTCATTTCTAGTTGTTGCCGTGAACACTCACAGTCTATAATAAGGAGAAATAGCATTTTCTAATAATTTTAATGAAGAGGTGTACATGATCGAAACAGATTTCAGTTTTAATTGGATTAAATTCATAGCGTCCGTCCTATCTTATACTGTTATCATTTTCATTGCTGTTAGAATCTATATGAAGCAGAACGTTAAACCGGGGCTGTGGGCAGTCCCTCTGGTTTGGATTGCCGGCCTGTTTTCATTTTCAATCGATATGAATTGGTTTGATATGCCGCTGAAGCTGGCGATATTGCCGTTAGGTCTGTGGATCTTATACTTCTTTATGAAAAATAAGGAAGGCCAGTGGGAGCGTTACAGGAGTTTTGCCTGGCTCGGTTTTTGGGCAAATTATATCTTTTTGGCAATGGCGCTGCTTTCTGTTCCCTTCCACCAATGGGTTTATCCAAAGGAACAACTGTCCACTTATATAACAGAGACCGAGGGTGCATCGCTGATTTCAATTCATCCTGCCGCTAAAGAGGGACAGCAGTTTCAGCCAGAGAAGTTTTTGAAACAACTGGATGTAATGAAGAGCGAAAAAGTGATGAATGACGAATGGTATACAAGGTTCTATTTGGAGACGGAAGCATCTAAAAGAAGCGAACGATTTCCTTATTTTCTGAATGGCACTCATCCGAAGCGGGGAAGCGGCATGCAGCCTATGATTTTTATAGAGGATGACAGAAAAGGGATGTTGGTAACCACATCAGCACGTCAGCTGTATTTCCGTTCGAGTGAATCATTCATTACGGGTGGAGACCGCCGATGACAAAAAAGAAAATATGGATGTTTTCGATGGGCTTGCTGCTTGTAGTGTCACTCAGCTCATTTTACTGGTTTTATCTCGCAGAGCCTGCCGCTTTTCCGGAAGATAATCAATTGATCAATGAAATGAACCAGATATTCCCGCAAGCTGCAGTAGAAGTCATTCAGGATAAGATTCATGCAGATGACCGCCATGTTGCCGTACCTTTCATTTCAGAAAAACAAATGTATGGTTTGAGTTATTGGACTTGGAAAAAGCATAAATGGCAAGTGGCGCATATCGATCTGGGCGGAGAGCCAAAAGTGTGGAAAGTGGAACCGCAAGATCCTTCCAGCTATCATTTTGTTTGGAACATCTCACCTGCTGAAAAGCTGAGCGCAATTCAGTTATATATGCTTAGGGATCGGAGCCACTGGATGTCTGAAGAAAAGGAAACGTATGAGCCAGGAGTGCAAATGGAGTGGACTGTTTTACTTCAGGATCAGCCATATGGATTAATGCCATTGCCTGACGGTGGCGTGAAAGTTCTGGATGCCTATGTTAATGTCAGTGGAGCGAGGAAGCCGAACTTATTTTTTGATCACATGTTTCCGGAACAGGAAGTCTATTTTAGCTGGATCGCCAAAGATGGCTCAGGCAACGAAGCGTTTCCAACGAGTATAATGAATAATACCAGCTATTCTGCCAGGAACAATCCAGTGGATTACATGCTCATTTACAGCGAAGATCAGCTGGAGCTGCCAGATAGGGAATGATGAGATGATGAAGAGAAAAGTACTCTATACAGCCGCTGTGCTTGCCGTATTGGCATATTTCATTTGGTTTCAAAATAATTCAATCACAATAACTCAAACTGAAATCAGTTCTTCCCATATTCCCGAAAGCTTTGACCAATACAAAATTGTGCATCTGTCTGATCTGCACAATAAAAGTTTCGGGGAAAATCAGCAGAGACTGGTGCGGAAAATTAAAAAGCTACAGCCAGATGTTATCGTATATACTGGTGATCTTATTGATTCTAATAGAACAGGGGACGAGGCGAGCCTGATTTTAATGAAAGAATTGACGGACGCTGCACCTGTATATTATGTATCAGGCAACCATGAATGGTGGTCGGGTGCGTTCAGTTCGCTGGAGAGTTCATTGGAAGATATAGGGGTGCAGATTTTACGAAATGAGCATGAAGTATTGGAAAAGGGAAATGACAAAATTTTTATTGCTGGAATTGATGACCCGGCCCATGACGGAAGCCGTGCAGAAAGAGAGACGGCAGAAGCGGATATCGCGAAGTCGATTGACGGGCTGGAGAAAGACAGCTTTACTATTCTGCTGTCTCATCGTCCAGAGATGCTTTCTCTCTATGCAAAGTCTGATTTCAATATAGTTTTTGCCGGACATGCACATGGGGGACAGGTTAGAATTCCTTTTATCGGCGGACTGGCTGCACCAAATCAAGGTTTATTGCCGGAGTATACGGCCGGAAAGCATGAATTGGATCAAACCATGATGGTGGTCAGCAGAGGGCTTGGGAACAGTATTATCCCGATGCGGTTATTCAACCGGCCGGAGATTGTGGCGGTCACGCTGTCCACAGAAGAAGATAGATGAATTTGAAAGCGGGGAGAACTAAAAATGACAATTAACAGAATCACGCCTGAAGAATTATACAGTAAAATGAATGCGCAAGAAGAGCTTGTACTGGTGGATGTGCGCGCTGCAGAAAAATATAATGATTTTCACATTTCGGGATCAAGCATAAAAGGAATGAATATCCCTAAAACAGAAATTTTCAAGATAGAAGACGGGACAGAACATAATATTTCCGAAATGCCTCGGAATAAAGAGCTGATTATAACCTGTACCACCGGCAATTCAGCAGCAAAGTGTGCCAGCATCCTTTCTGAAAAAGAATATGATGTGGTCTTGCTGGAAGGCGGAATTACTGCATGGCAGGAATATTTGAGCAATGAATCGGTCGTTCGAATGTGGGAGAAATTCAAAGCTGGCAATCCCGAGGCACCAGGGAGTTACGAAGCGTGGGCTTTCGGAGATTCAAAAGAGATGGCAGATGAGCTGGCGGAGCTGGTATTGACAGGTAAAAAGACAGGTACCGCTTCGAATTATCTGTTGTATGAACTGGAAAACGAGCCGCTGGCGCATGTCGGTCTGCACAATATTATTCTGAACGGGGAAGGACAGGCAGTCGCTGTGGTCGTAACGACATCAGTTGAAGTGATTCCGTTTGATGAAGTGACGGAGGAGCATGCGCATTCGGAAGGGGAAGGCGATTGTTCATTGCGTTACTGGAGGGAAGTCCATCAAGATTTCTTTGAAAGAGAACTGAAAAGTGTCAACGGGGAATTTCATGACAATATTCCTGTGGTCTGTGAGAGATTCAAATTGGTTTATCAAAATTAGTCTAGTGGAAGGGGCGTGAAGCAATGAACGGCAAACGGTTTGAAGTGGTAGAAAAACAAGGAAAGCTGGAAGTGTTTCAAGTTATCAGGGATAATCAGACCGGCGTTCTATATATGTCTCACAGCGCAGGATATGGACTCGGGCTGACTGCCCTGGTCGATCAGGAAGGGAAACCATTGCTGGACGATGAATATATAGAATCGAAATTGTGAGTAGGAAAGACGGATGCCGGTTCATTTTAAGGGAGACCGGCATCGCTTCATTTATACAAAATGTAGCGCAGCCGATAGTATTCACGGCAGAAATTAGGGAGGCTGTATAGTATGGCTGCTATAGGGCAGATCGGACATGGCGTGGCGGAATGGAATGATCTTGGTAAGGCGCATGGTAAATCATATGCCTGTTATTAAGCATAAGCAATTTATCCACGCCCCAATAGAATTATGTTTTGACCTTGCAAGAAACGTAGATGTACATATGGAAACTACTGCTGAAACTAAAGAAAAAGCAATTGGCGGAGTTACGAAAGGGCTGCTAGAAAAGGGAGATATCGTCACGTGGGAAGCTACTCACTTTGGTATTAAACAAAGGTTAACAGCAAAAGTCATTCATATGGAAAAACACACAGTTTTTGTTGATGTTATGGTAAAAGGTGCTTTTAAATGCTTTACACATACCCATCAATTTGAGGAAAAGAAAGACGGGACAGTAATGATTGATATATTTGATTACAAGTCTCCATTTGGACCAATTGGATTTATCGCAGATAAGTTATTTTTGGAAAAGTATATGAGAGACTTTATAATCTCCCGTGGTAAAGAATTGACAAGAATTGCGGAGAGCGCTAATTAGTTTGTTCAATTACGAGCGTGAAAAGGAATAGGTTCTATGCTGTAATTGAGTGAAATTACTGGAGTTTTTTTGAGGTGGAAAAAGTGTTCAAATTACTGCTGAAACGATGTAAATATAGATTCATTTTTTCTGTTTTAGCGTAATTTTGAAAGTGCTTTGAAAAGGTGGCGTTCAGTTTGAATTTACAACAATTAAAGTATGTATTGGAAGTAGCGAGTAAGGGATCGATAAATGAAGCGGCAAAAAGTTTATACATCTCCCAACCAAGATTATCGAAAGCGATTAATGAATTAGAAAAGGAAATTAAAATTCCTCTATTCATTCGAACGAATAGAGGAGTTACTGTTACTAATAAAGGTTCGGAATTTCTAGGTTATGCCAGACAGGTATTACAACAGTTTAATATGCTTGAAGAAAAATATTTAAGTGAAGAACCAGCTAAGCAGCACTTTTGTGTTTCAACCCAGCATTATACTTTTGCAGCCAATGCTTTTGTGGAACTTGTAAAAGAATTTGGGGCTTCTGAATATGAGTTTATACTTCGAGAATCGAAAACTTATGAAATTATTGAAGATGTGAAAAATCTACGAAGTGAGTTAGGAATAATCTATTTAAGTAATTATAATGAATCTGTATTATTAAAACTGTTAAAAGAAAGAAACTTAACCTTTTCAGAACTATTTACTGCAAAACCATATGTATTTATAAGTAAAAGACATTCATTGTCCAACAAAGAATCGATTAATTTGGATGAGTTAGATGAATACCCATGCCTTTCTTTTGAACAAGGAGAATACAATTCCTTTTACTTTTCAGAAGAAATTTTAAGTACAAGAAGTGTGAAGAAAAGCATCAAAGTAAGTGATAGGGCAGCTATTGTAAATTTTATGATTGGTCTCGACGGTTACACCATTTCTTCGGGAGTTTTTCCTAAGTATCTTCATGGGGATGATATTATTGCTGTTCCCCTTAATGTAGATGAACTTATACGTGTAGGAATAATACAGCATAGAGATGTCACGTTATCGCGACTTGGTGAAATATATGTGGACGCATTAAAAAAGGTTGAACAGGAATTATAAATGAAAATTTGTTTTCCCATTCAGTTTGCTATAACTTTTAGTTATATCAGGATATGGCTTTTAAGTATTATGCTATATCAGCGAAACTCCCTTATAATTATGGATGTTGATGATTTATATTGGAGAGTGAATGTTGTATGGGAATTCAAGTATTGTTTTCATTTGTTATCTACGCACTAATAAATGCTTTTACACCGGGTCCGGGTAATATTCTGGCATTAAATACGATGACGAATTATGGATGGAAAAAAGGAAAGCCTTTATACTTCGGGATCTTTGTCGGTTATTTTTTTGTACAAGCGTTATGTGCCTTCTTTATTTTTGGATTAGACAACTTAATAAATCCAATTATGAAAGTACTTACATATGCGGGAGTTATTTATATTTTATGGCTTGCCTATGGGGTTGCAATCAGTAAGCCTGACAATAAAAAGTCTGACAAACAGCCCTCTTTTTGGATTGGCTTTGTCCTGCAAATTGTTAATGTAAAAATATTTTTATTTGGAATTACCGCATTAACAGGATATATTACACCTTATTACTCATCACTGGGGACGCTTTTATTCTTTGAAATGATTATTGCGACAGTAGGTACGATTGCTACCCTGACTTGGATATTTTTCGGCGGGTTATTACAAAAGACATATTTCAAACATTATCGAGTAATAAATATTATATTGGCGTTATTACTTTTGCAATGTGCGGTTGCACTTTTATTACTGTGACGGGTTGCGTTAATCTAAACGGGATTGACACATATTTGTTGAAGTCTTTAAATTAATGAGGACAATAAGTGAAAGAACATTAAAATTGGAACAAGACTATCTTGAAATTGGGTCTTCCGTAATCGGGCCGGTTTTAGGAATAAAGAGATACGGCCAATCGAACTCTTTACAGTTCGGATTGCTTAAACTATGTGGAAATAGTTCTGATAAGTAAATGTAATCACAGTCATTTGTAAAACAAATACTGCAAATTTTTTATTTGGAAATAGGACAAATAAAAACGCACAGGCTCAAAAGTCTGCGCGTTTTTCTGTCTTTTTTTGTTTTCAATCCGTTTTCTGAATAACATGCTGAATTGCTTGTTATTTCACGGGATGCCAGCAGTTTTTTCCCGTCAACCGAACTCTGTTCTTCAATCAGGCTAACTTCAACTGCTTACTTTTCAATTGGAAATAACGGCAGCTTCTCAAGGAAGATAATATCTTCACGGTCGGCAGCATCGCCTTCTGCTAAAATAGCAGCTTTTGCCACGATATTAGCACCCGCACTATCCACGAGTTCTGCAAGGGCGCGCAGGGATTCACCTGAGCTGATTACGTCGTCAATCAATGCGACGCGTTTTCCTTTAATGAATTCCGCGTCGAGTCGGTCAAGGCAAAGAAACTGTTCTTTTTGCGTGGTGATGGAATTCACTTTAGTAATCAGCGGGTCTTCCATGTAGGCTTTAACAGATTTCCTGGCCACGATATAGCGGGGCATGCTCAGATGTTTGGATAACTCATGGACAAAGGGAATCCCTTTTGCTTCCGCTGTAATGAGTACATCAACGGCTGGTAACTTTTTTGCCAGTTCAGGCGCTGCCATACATACCATCTCTGTATCGCCCAGAAGAACAAAGCTCGCGATGCTCAGTGAATCGGAAATCGGTATGATCGGAAGTTCTCTTGTTAACGAAGCCACTTCAAGTGTATAGGTTTTCAATTCATTCATCCTCCATTAAAATCCAAACAGATTCATTAGAAATTGTACAATGATTCCGGACAGCATGCCAAGAAACGGATCCGTAATAGCAGTGACGACCATCGTAATGCCGCCGACGATGCCATTTTCAGCGCCTTCACCAGTCAAAGCCATAATCGCATTTCCCGGTAAAGTGACAATCGCACCGAGTACGAATAAAAAACCGGCAATTGAAGCGCTCGGTACAAACTTTCCGATTTTAGGCAGCAGCCCTGTAACTAAAACGATGGCCATTAATACCATCATCAAGATGCCCGACCAGACGGCATGCGGGGCGCTGGCTGTAGCGGAAATGACGATCTCAACGGGAGCACCGCCAAACAGGGAGGATACCATATCCGCTAAACTGCTGATCATCGTGATGACGTCAACGTTAACATCTGCTCCGGCGATTTCTCCATTAATTTTACCAAATGCAATATTCGCCCCGATATTCAAGCAAACCATTGCAAGTGCTCCGCGTATAACCGCGGGATTAACCAGCAACTTTTGTAAATGAAATCCTTCTTTCACTGCAGGACGCTCCGTAATTGCCCGATTCTTTGTCTTCATAAATGCGTAGACGATACTCGATAAGATAACGGATGCAGTAATCGTGTAGACTAAATCCTTCGTTGCAAAATAGACGATCAATGCGCTAAACATGGAAGTCAGACCTACGATACGATCTGCTTTTGCCATATCCCAGGCTACTTTAGACAGCATCAGTCCCACTCCTGCCATCATACCTGTCGTAATGACAGGCCCAATCCAATCAATGACGGATTCCAAAATACCGAAGAGTCCGATCAAAAATAGAATGGCAGCCCCGAAAAAAATCATGGAGAGGCGCTCTCTCATATTTTTCCCCATCGTACCAGCCAATGTGATGGTTTCTGCTTGGTAGGAAATTACTGCTACATTGCTTGTAGCTGCATTTCCGAAAGCTCCGACCATAAACGCAAGCGCTGTAGGTATGGATGCAAAGCCGAACGTCAGTGCCAGCAGACCTTGCGGCAAAGCATTCAATACTCCGCTCAGTGCTGCCAATATATCTTTCCAAATATCCATCTTGTTCTCCTTTTCCTACGCCGCCGTATACGGAAACAACAAAATAGACAAGATCCACAACTAAAATAAGATAGGGGCATCCCAAATAAATTGGAATGCCCCCATGTAAATAAAAGAAATGTACCAGCCATAGTAGAACAATTAAGGTTGTTCCGTAGAGACTCCCGAACCAGATTATCAGGATTATACAGGGGTAATGGAATATTGTTTTCGACTATAAAAATAGCATACTGAGCGTCTTCGCACAAGTGAAAAAAATGTGAATTTAAAAATCAAGAGTCTATCTTAATAGGCTCGATTCCTTCTTTTTCTTCTGCTGTCAGGTTCTTCTTTTCAAGAAAGATCCATTTTTGCAGCGGTTCTTGAAAACGAGGCATCAATCTTCCGAGAATTTTCCCGATAAAATAGGCTGCAGCTATCGTACCGATCCCAATAGAACCAAACGATCGAATAAAAATTAAGCAGACGACACCCGCAATGACAACATTCAGCAAATCGCTGCTGATTTTCGCTTTACTGAATTTCATTTTGAAACGGTCGCTGATAACATATGTCAGCGCATCGTAAGGCATTAAAGTCAGTTTCGCCGAGAAGTAGAACAGCAAACCTACCGAAATGATATAGAAACTGATTCCCAAAAAAGCAAGTCGTGCCAAAAGGGTTTCAGGCGCGGGAATTATCTGAACGAAAGCTAATGTTGCGTCCATAAAAAAACCAAATAAAAATACAATGAGTAATTGTACTCCGAACTCCCGTAACTCGATTCGTTTATTTAGGATAACCTGAAAGATGATAAATAAGATATTTGCCAGTACTGTAGTGATACCAATGGAGAGTCCTGCTGATAATGAAATGGCATAAGCCAGTGAAGATACAGGAGATACGCCGAGGCTTGCCTGAATGGAAAAGCTCACGCCTAAAGATAATAAAAATAACCCCAATACATATAAGGTAACTCGCTTAGTGATAATTTTCATAAAATGGGTTAAAACCTCTGCTTTCGTAAACTGTATAGACTCATTTTATCATGGAAACAATGATATGAATAATATATAATAAATAGTAACGACATATGAATAAGATATGATGGAGTGATGACCATGGATATTAGACAGCTTCATTATTTTAGGGAAATCGTAAATCAGGAAAGTATTTCAAAAGCTGCAGAAGTTCTTCACATAGCGCAGCCGCCTCTCAGTCAGCAATTGAAGAAACTGGAGACGGAACTGGGGACTGTATTGATCCACCGCTACCGTCAAAAATGGGAGCTCACTGAAACTGGAGAAGTGCTCTTTCAATATGCAGAAAGACTGCTGTCCACTATGGAAGATATTAAGCAGCAAATCGAAGAAATTGAACAAGGCAGTGCCGGTACTCTTAAGATTGGCGTTTCGTCGGCTTGTTTGAGCTTGCTCGTTGACTATGTCAGCATGTACCGGGAGAAATTTCCGAATGTTAAAATCAGTATTGAGAAGGGTAATTCAGAAGAACTGCTGAGAAAACTGAATCGAAAAGAAATTGAAATTGCCCTATTGCTTCGTTTAGACCACAGTGAAGATTATTTTGTGAAGGCATTGGAAAAACAGGAATATGTAGTCGTCAGTCCGCGCGAGTGGGGAAATGTGTTCTCATCCGATCAAGTGACATTTAAGGAAATCGCGAACCATCCATTTATTATGCTTGGCGCAATGGAAGGGCATTCGTATTATGAGAACATTCTAAGGGCCTTTGACGCAGAGGATGTGACACCTGAGATCGTGCTTGAAAGTAAGGATTTGACGACCGTAATTGCAATGGTAAGTAAGGGGCTGGGTCTGTCCATTATTCCGAGAGTAGCATACGCGGTGCCGATGGAACAAGTGAAAATTTATGAATTAAAACAGTTTGATTTCCATGTGGAGCCCGTTTTGATCAAAACAAAAGACGAAAGGGTTTCAAAAGCCGCTTCGCAATTCTGGGAATTGGTGGATTTGTTAGCTGATGAGAAAGGACAAAAAAATTGAAATAACCGCTGGCTTTTGTGGCATCATAATATCGATATTACAAAAATCTTTTAATTATTGAAACATACGTTCCTTTGTGTTAGATTTAATTGAATAATGGGATAATAATGTTTTGTACATGGTTCAACAATATGAGGAAGGTGCAGCTGTGTAAATGGGTGCCTTATATATCATGGAAAAACCATCCGATTATGCTGAATGAACAGTGGATCAAGATGGTCTATGAAAGAAAGTTATTGGTGAGTTATTCGAAGACTTTTTACTTTTTATTGCTCCTTGTATGAGCATGTAGACTTTACCAAAAAACCGGATTTTCTTCAGCAAGAATTATTTCAAGAAGTTGTTGATAGGAAAAAAGGTCGTCGATCAGCAGACCAATTGGTGAAAGTTTATCTCAAAGAGGGAGGAGAACAATGGATTCTTATTCATATTGAAGTGCAAGGCGTGAATGAAGAAGATTTTTCTAAACGTATGTTCCAATACTTCTATCGCATTTTTGATCGATATGAAAAGAAGATTGCGGCCTTGGCTATTATGACTTCTCCTTATAAAAATAATTATCCGAAAAGTTTTCAATATGATTTTTTTTGCACAACGCTTAATTATAAGTATACTATTTGTAAAGTATTTGATTATGATGACGATATGCTGCGTCATTCCGATAGCTTGTTCAGTAAAATTATTTTGGCGGCAAAATACTTGTATAAAACAGATAATGAAGAACAGAAGCGTTATGTTTTTAAAAGCCAGCTCATGCGAGAATTAATTCGAAATCAAAGCTATTCTCGTCTTTCAGTACAGGCCGTTTTGCATTTTGTTGATTATTTACTGAAGCTTCCGAAAGAACTCGAGCAACAGCTATTTCAATCTATTTACCCGCTACTTGGAGAGGAGAGAAAACTTATGGAATTATATAACAAGGACAACGCCTCGCCGACAATATATAATGCCTTTGATTTGGAGAGGATACAAGGCAGGGAAGAAGGTATACTGGAGGCGCGAAAAAGTATTGCTCGCAATTTGCTGAAGCAAAAATTAGCATTAGAGGCGATTATCGCTGCTACTCAGCTGTCGAAAGAAGAAATTGAAGCATTACAAAGCGAATTGCAGTGAGATAAAGTAAGTAGGCAACCAGTAAATTTTTGTTTCAATATATAGACAAAGCTAGAGCGCTTACAAATAGTGCTCTAGCTTTTACGTATTCTATAATATGCAAATTTTACTTTTACAAGTAATTGGAAGTTACCTCCCTCGTTATTTCACCAGCCAAGTCCAATCGTCAACACACAGCACACACCCTTCCTGTCCCTATACTTCAATTGAATCCCATCAGGTGTGTAATGACATTCAACAGTAATTGTTTCATCAACAGACGCGACCAGTTGATCCACTTTCGCTTGATTGGATTGCTGAGCAGCCTCCATTAGCTCTTTTGCGAATTCTGGTGACTGCTGAATCTGGGTAAGCAATAATTCCGATTGTTTTAGAAGCTGATGAAATTCATTGGCAGAAGATTGAAACCTTCTCGTATCAATGGGTGGATAATGTCCCGTATCATTTACAGCTTGTGCGGGAACGGATGCCCATAAAGGATAAAAAAGGTGATGAAAATAAGGATGACGGTACATTGTTAAGCCTCCTTGTAAAGAACTCATTCCCTTATGTTATGTAATTTTCTCTTCATACATGTTAGATAGCCAGCATGTTAGTTATCGACGGTAAATGGGTATCTATAAACAGTAGATAAGTATTGTAGGAGTGATATAACAATGGCTGGTGTGAATTTAGCGGTAATTTATTACAGTGCGACCGGTACGAATTATCAAATGGCGAAATGGGCAGCGGAAAGCGGCCGGCAAGCTGGCGCGGCAGTTAAAGTATTGCGTGTTGAAGAGTTGGCAACTGAAGAAGCAATCGATTCCAATCCAGCGTGGAAGGCACATGTAGAAGCGACGAAAGATGTGCCTGTTGCAAAAGTTGAAGATCTGGTATGGGCGGATGCAATTATATTCAGTATGCCGTCCAGATTCGGTAACGTACCTTCACAGATGAAGCAGTTTTTAGATATGACCGGCGGTATATGGTCTAAAGGCAAATTGGTTAATAAAGTCGTGAGTGCAATGTCTTCAGCAGATAACCCTCACGGCGGACAGGAATCAACGATTAAAGCAATCTATACAACGATGATGCACTGGGGCGCAATTATTGCAGCGCCAGGATATTCAGACCCTTCACTTTTTGAAGCGGGCGGGAATCCGTATGGTGCAAGTGTGACAGTGGACACAGAAAATCACATGATTGAAAAGGTGGAAGATGCAGTCAGATATCAGGGTGCACGAACCGTCACGATTTCTTCCTGGATTAAGCAGGGCCACAGTCGTTGGAATGAGTAAAACTCTAAAAAGCCAATCAGATCGCTGAGGGTGCTGAAAAACTTACGTTTTTTTTCAATATATTACTCTTCAAACGAAAACAGTCTACGTTCCATCTGATTTTTGATGGAACGTAGACTGTTTCTTGATCTGTTTTTATTCTTTTTGGCTCAGCAGCTTGATAATTCGTTTCAAGTTCACCGCAAATATGGTGGTGGCTCCTTGTACCTCCATGCCGAATACACCCGCTGATTTAGCTGTTTTAAAGCCATGCGGATGTTTCAATTCACTATTTTTCGCTTCAATTTTATAACGATTTTTGGCGAGTCGTTTAAATTCCTCCGTCTCTTGAAAGGCGGCTTGTTCTTCATGTTCAAGCGACTTGATCGTCACACTGTATGTTTTACTTTTTGCGCCTTCCTTATAACATCCCTCACGCATCGGGCATACCTTACATTTTTCAATATCAAAATAATATGTGGTACTCTGATTCTTCTTCTGATTTTTTTTGCCTGTTCGTGCCTTCCGAGTTGCCAGGTGTCCAGCCGGGCAAACGAACATTCCTGCATCCTTATTGTAATCGAATTGGTTTGCTCGTCTTTCATTTCCATCGGTAACGGAAGGGTTTAACTTTGCGATCAATTGGAATTTCTCCAATTTGGCATATTCTAAATTGTCTTTACCTGAATACGCTGTATCGCCTAGCACCGTTTCGACCTCCATGCCAGCCTCTTTACTTTTCGTGAGTAATTCGGGAAGATATTGTCCATCACTTTTTTCGCCTGTTGTCACGATGGCTGCTGTGATAATTCGTTCGTCGCTCATCGCAATATGCGTTTTGTAGCCGAAGAAAGCGGAGTCTGCTGATTTATGCCCAAGTCGTGCGTCCGGATCGTCAGAATAACTCCATTGGTTCTCATAGTCCTCAATGATTTCTTTCAATACATTGACTCGCTCTTTTACGGCAGGGATTTGTGCTAC
>NZ_WHVV01000054.1 GCF_009650995.1 Sporosarcina cascadiensis
GGTGAGCCGTACAGGATTCGAACCTGTGACCCTCTGATTAAAAGTCAGATGCTCTACCAACTGAGCTAACGGCTCGTACATGAATGGTGCCGGCGAAAGGACTTGAACCCTCAACCTACTGATTACAAGTCAGTTGCTCTACCAGTTGAGCTACACCGGCAAAAGTGTAGATAAATTATGGTGGAGGATGACGGGCTCGAACCGCCGACCCCCTGCTTGTAAGGCAGGTGCTCTCCCAGCTGAGCTAATCCTCC
>NZ_WHVV01000013.1 GCF_009650995.1 Sporosarcina cascadiensis
AAACGACTACATCCAATGGTTTTAGCGATGAGGACTGCCTGTTCCTTGGTTGGATAGATACGAAACTTATAGGCTTTGTTGACTAGCATTGTTTTCACCTCACTTCATATAGGAATATATGTTCCTATTCTATCACAGTTAGAATCCCTTTGGCTATCGCCAACCGGCATTCATCTCCCACTTATCGTTAGGTTTTGCCCTTCACACGATTGAAGAGGGAGTCTTCTGCCGAGAAATGATAAAGACTTAAACAATCGTGGATGCTGAAACAGTCGCGGTTGTTTAAGTCTCTTTCATTTTAATCAGGGTGCCAATAACTCTACTTCTTCAGCCGTTCTACATAAAGCAGTTTTATGCCGTCAATCATAGCCGCTTCGTCAAAATCTTCCTCTGATTGCTTATGCAGAAAAAGATCGGGGTTTAAAGCAGCGATGAGTAACTGAGTGACCAGCGGGACGTCGATAGGAATAATTTCATTTTCATTCATTGCTTTGACATAGATGGATTCGATAATTTCTTGCAGATGCATAAATACCGGATGATTATACTGCAGCAGAAGAAGATTGCGGCCGTACTCATTTTTTACAATGACTAGAATTTTGGCCTTGCTGCAAATATATTGTGCGGCTTTTTCAATCACCCCGCTTAATACATCTAGTGCAGGCAATTCTTCCTCACGCGATTTCTCCATAAACAGATCCAGCTCATGCAAAAACGCTGCCGTATCGCTGCTGAGGATCGCCATGCATAACTCTCCTTTATTCGCATAGCGCCTGTAGAGTGTTGCCTGTCCAATGGCAGCCTTCTTGGCGATCTGATGCATCGATACGTTTTCCACGCCGTGCTCTTCAAACAGCTCATGAGAAACGGAACGTATCAAGGTATCGTAATCTTTCTGATCTTTTGATTTGGGCATTAAAAACCGCTCCTTCTATTTTTATAAATCATCTCTTTTTAATTGACATACAGGACAGTTGTCCGATATTATATTTTCTGGAGGACAATTGTCCCCTGTTAGTATAACAATAGGGTTTGATTCTGGTCAAACCCCTTACGAAAAAGGAGTATGAGAGAATGGGAGCAGCACAAATTGAACCAAATAATTTTCGTTTAAAGAATATCCTCGTTCCGTTGCTTGCCATTATTTCAGGGGTATTCATGGTGGTGCTCAACAGCACATCAATGAACGTGGCACTGACTACTTTGCTGGAAGACCTGAATACAGACTTCGCCACTATTCAGTGGACAGTCACAGGATACATGCTTGCCCAGGCATCCGTCATTCCGCTTGCAGGCTGGCTTTCAGATAGATATGGAGCAAAACTGATTTTCCTGAGTTCCATCGGACTGTTCACGTTTGCTTCGATCCTGTGTATATTCCCGCAGAACGTTGGACTGCTCATTGCGTTCCGTATATTGCAGGGTCTCGGCGGAGGATGCGTGCTTCCTATTGCCATGGCTTACGTTTATCATTTGAGTCCTGTGCAAAAAGTCGGCACAGTAATGGCATTGATGGGGATTCCAGTTTTATTTGCCCCTGCTATCGGTCCTGTCCTTGCAGGGTGGCTTGTGGAATTTCATTCATGGAGATGGATTTTTGTCATTAATGTTTTCGTGGGGCTCATCGCCATTTACATCGGGCATAAGACCCTGCCTGTTGTCGAACGTCAAACAGTTGCTGGAATTGATAAGTTAGGAATTATACTTGCACCGATTGCCTTTGCGGGTTTATCATTCGGCGTGATTGAAGGCAGTACGAGCTGGACTTCAACGAAAACAATTGCCGGCCTGGTGATTGGCGGAATTGCGCTCATTGCGTTCATCATTCGCGAACTGACGTGCAAAACACCGCTGCTGGAGCTGAAAATCTTCCGTTCAGTTGATTTTTCTCTCGGTATTATTGTGCAGTGGGTCGGTCAGTTTGCTTTATTCGGTGCCATATTCTTGCTGCCGCAGTTTTTACAGCAGGTACGCGGATTCGGTGCTTTTGATACAGGAATGATTCTGTTGCCCCAGGCACTTGCTTCGATGGCGATTATGCCGATTGCCGGCTATTTATTTGACCGCATTGGTGCCCGCTGGCTGGTTGTGGTCGGTCTTGGTCTGGTATCAGGCGCAACGATGCAGTATGCAAACGTTGACGCCGCGACAACCGGTAAAGATCTTATCTTGCCGTTGATCATGGCGGGGGCCGGTATGGGGCTGATGACAATGCCGATGAACACTCACTTGTTCAACATGGCGCCGCAGCATCTCGTCAGCCGTGTGACATCACTGACGAACTCCATGCAGCAAGTCGTCAATTCACTATCAGTCGCCACACTTGTGACCATCCTGACCGGTTATACAACAAAATTCTCAAATGAATTCAAGGCGGCAGCAGCCGGACAGAGTTCCGTCACTCCTTCATCGGAAGTCATGAAACAGGCGGCGGCTGAAATCGGTGCCCATTCATTTGCGGACACTTTCCAGGTCATGGTGTATATCGCGATTTTTGGAGCCGTGCTCGGTCTCTTTCTGAGACGCAAGAAAGTAACAGCTGAAGAAATTGATACGAAATTGTAAACAAAAAAGCAAGAGGCTGGGACGAAACTCAATAAAATACAAAAACCGTGTGAAGCCAAGTTACAAGAGCCTTGGTTTCACGCGGTTTTATTTTTAATCTTTTCATTAATTACATTGAAATTTCTACTTATGTCCCAGCCCCGTTGCTTTTTTATTAGTAGAAAACCGTCGATAGTGCAGTGATACATATTTCAGCCTTCGTCCCGCGTATACTGAATCGCTCAGTCTTTAGTCTGATGCGCAGTTCATTCATTCGATGGACTCAACTTTACCGGGATTCGCTTATAATAGGGGAAAAGGGGTGCTGGGATGCGAAAAATTATGATTATTATTGTGGCCGCCGGACTTATGTGGATGGTTGGCTCCTGGGCGTACGGCTTGTTAAAATCGGATCAGATGGCGGGTGATTTGTCTATTGAAAAGGACGTGGCAAAGTCTCTGGATGTAGATATTCGCTTTGGCGCCGGCAATCTTTTGATTGAGGGCGGTTCGCAGGAGTGGGTGAACGGTACCGTCGATACAAATGTGAAAAAGTGGTATCCATCGGTAACCTACAAGAATAAAAAAACGATTGGATATCTCGAGATTCAGCAGAAGATGAAAGGGATTTCAGCTTTGCGGAAAAATCGAAATGATTGGCACCTCCAACTGACAAATGAAGTACCCGTGAACCTGGATGTCGAAATGGGAGTCTCCGATTCGGAATTGAACTTGTCAGGTATCAGGCTCAGCCGCTTATCAGTCGATGCGGGAGTAAGTGATACGACAATCAAGCTGGGCGGAGGATGGAAGGAGAGCTTTGACGGAGAAATTGACTTAGGGGTAAGCGATGCGGAAATTCATTTGCCAAAAGAAACCGGAGTGAAAGTGACTGTTTCAAAGGGAATCGGCAGCATTGGAGCAAAAGATTTCATTTCGAAGGGTAAAGGCGTCTATGTGAATGAAGCGTATGGTCATTCTGCTGTCCAAATTAATTTGAAAATTGATCTTGGTGTCGGCGATGTAAAACTGCTTCTTGCCGAGTAATTTAAAAAAGGTACAGATCCTGTGAGGAACTGTGCCTTTTACTGCGTCTACAGTGTTTCTATACCAGAAGATCGGCAATAATGGGCAGGTGGTCGGCAGCCGATGTTTCCAGTACCTCAGTTTTTTCAATAATGGTGCTTTGATCAGTAAAAATATAGTCGATTCTGGATGCAGGAATAGCCGTTACAGCTGATCGGACATCTTCATAATAAGCAGGAAATGTATAAGCGGTTTCCATACCCGTCCTGCTGAATGAGTCTGTATAAGCTTTTCTGAACTCGCTTAATTGGGGGTGCTCAGGTGATAAGTTAAAATCCCCTGTAATTACAGCAGGGAATACGGAGTCATTGGTAATAGCCAATAATTGTTTTAAGTTCTCCCGCTGCTCTTTTTCCCCAAGCGATAAATGTGTATTGAAAAAACTAAGAAACGTTCCGCCGAGATCGATCGTAGATTCAAGCAATCCTCTTAGTTCGGGGTCTTCCGAGAATGAAGAGGCTTTGGTATAAAGGTGATTCTTTGTATATTTAATCGGAAATCTGCTGAGCAGTGCATTGCCATACTGCCTGGCCGGCAGTCCGGGAAGCAATGGAGGTTCAATTACATTTGCTCCGTAACTATAATTCATTCCCAGCCATCTGGCCAGATCGGCAACTTGATTGGTAAATCCACTGCGCTCGGAAAAGTGATTGTCCACTTCCTGTAATCCTATTATATCAGCACCGGAATTTTCGATTACCTCTGCCGTACGGCGAAGATCTACTCGTCCATCCATTCCCATCCCGTGTGCGATATTGAATGACATCACCCGCAAACTATGAACCTGTTCTGTGCAAGTACTGCTGAAAATCCGGTTCACTGGCTGTGTCATATATCCTGTCATGAAATCTCTCCTTTTTATATGGTCACTTTTAACGTCCTATTGAATACTATAACCATATAATATGTAGAAATTGTAAACCTGCTATAAAGAATTGTAAAGAATACGTGTGAAAAGTTCATGAAATCGTCTTGAATAGCAGGCAGCGTGAAGTAATTATAGAAAGTGAAAAATACAGGAAGAACCGGTAAGTCTGCCAGCTGGTTTAACAGTTCAGATAAACAGGTATAGATCAAATAGAAAGCTATGTAAAGGGAGGTGAACGACGTTGTCAAAACAGTGGAATTTTATTTTTGGAAATAAGTTGATTACAGTCTTTGATAAGAGCAAGGAGCAAGCTGAAAGAAAAGCGCGCAACATTTATAGAGAAATGAAATAGTATACGGATTGATTTACCCACTTAAAAGCAGTCAGTATAGTGTTATGGGAAGGCATCGCTTGCAGACGATGCTTATTTTTTTTGAAAAATCCTTATTGATAACTGATTTCTCCCATACTCAATGTCTAGTAAGCATTTAAACTAACAAAATGTTTCAAAAACAGTCCTATATGTTAAAATAAATTGTATAATTCAGAGAAGAACATCAAGTGAAATAATGTTATTGTTGGAAGGGGTCCCGCTAATGAAGCAGGCGATAGAAATAGGAATGTTACCGGTTGATGCCGGCGCCAACACGGTGGATGTAGAACATATCACGAAAATCGTGAACCGTGTGTATGCGGCATCTGAAAAAGGGTTATGGAAAGATGGTGCCGCCCGCATCACAACGACAGAAGTGGCAGAGTACATAGGCAACGGAGAGGTAGCTGCGGCTTGGACAAATGGGCAGATTGTCGGATGCATACGTGTATGTCAGATGAGTGAGGATACAGCGGAATTCGGTATGCTGGCTGTGGACGATGCATGTCAGGGAGCTGGTATTGGCCGGAAGTTAATTCAGTTTGTTGAAGAGGAATTTAAAGAAAAAGATTTCTTTTACATGCAGCTGGAATTGCTGGTGCCTCAACAAGGTTTGCATGAAGTAAAAGAAGGTTTGCGACAATGGTATATGCGGCTTGGCTATCAAAAGGCATATATGGAAACAATGGAAGCTTCCTTTCCTCAATTGGTTCCAATGCTGGCTGTGCCCTGTGAAATTCATGTCTATCAAAAGAAACTGCAATAATATATTAAAGATGCTGCAGGTAAACTGTGTTAGCGGCATGCACTGTAATTGAAAGAAACCGTTAATTATTATATACTTTATTTAGGATTAATGAACTAATTGGATTTGAAAAAATATAAATTACTTTGTATATATATAATTAAAGTGGAGGCTTTATTATGAATCAAAATATCCTCTTTCGCAATAACGTCAAGGTATCGGGGAATGGTGAGAAGACGATTCTGTTCGCACCTGGATTCGGTTGTGACCTGAATGTCTGGAATCTGACTGCTCCTTATTTTGAAGAACGTTTTCGTGTGGTGTTATTCGATTATGTCGGATCCGGCCAGTCTGATTACCAGGCATATGATGCGGATAAGTACAGCGATCTTCATGGATATGCGCAGGATGTTCTCGATGTGTGCGCTGCGCTGGAAGTGAAAGATGCAGTATTTATCGGACATTCAGTTGGCAGTATGATCGGTATGCTGGCTGCCATTCAAAAGCCCGGGTTATTTGAACATCTTATTATGATAGGTCCGTCACCTTATTATTTGAATGAAGTCCCGGACTACTATGGTGGGTTTGAAAAAGAAGACTAAGATGGTTTGATTCAGATGATGGAGATGAATTATATCGGCTGGGCGAATTATCTGTCGCAAGTCATAATGAAAAATCCTGACCGTCCCGAACTTTCGCAGCAATTAGAGGATAATTTCTGTTCTACAGATCCGGTTGTTGCCCGCCAGTTTGCAATTGCAGCATTCTTCTCGGATCATCGGGATGACGTTCGAAAAGTTACCGTGCCGTCATTGATTCTTCAATGTTCCGATGACAGTATTGCGCCGATTGAAGTAGGGGAGTATATGCACCATCATCTCCCGAACAGCACGCTGAATATAATGGATTCTACAGGTCATTGTCCTCACATGAGTCATCCAGAGGAGACGGTACGGTTGATCAGCAATTATTTGACAGCAGCGTATCAGAACACAGTGACGAATGGATAAACAGCTTAATTTTGCTCCGTGCGGTTATCTGACGCTTAATGACAGTGGATTTATTGTGGAAATCAACGAGACGATGCTTCGTTTACTCGGATACAGCCTTCATGAATTGGAAGGACAGCATATCCATCAGATTTTGCCAAGTGCGAGTCGATCCTTTTACCAGCTTTACTTTTTTCCAATGATCCGTCTGCAGAATAAAGTGGAAGAGATGTTCTTTACGTTCATGACCAAAGACGGACAGAATATTTCTGTACTTCTGAACGCTCTGCGTAATGAACGGGAGGGGGAAGTATTCAACGATTGCGCATGTCTGCCAATGAAGAATCGATTTGAATATGAACAGTCAATACTAGCAGCCAAAAGGGAAACTGAATCACGCAATTTGATGAAAAGGAAGCAAATAGCCGAACTGGACGATTTGCGGCGTGAACTAGAATTTAAGCAGAATGAGTTATTAACGTTAAATAAAACACTTATGGATCTGGCCATCACGGACGGACTGACAGGGCTCAGTAATCGGCGCTTTTTACAGGACAGGCTGTCTTCTTATTTCACGGATCTGGATAAGCGCTCTATTCAGCTCGCTTTCTTGTTGATAGATATTGACTTTTTTAAAAATATAAATGATACATTTGGACATTTGACAGGCGATAATGTATTGAGGAAATTGGCATTGTTATTAAAAGAAGAGTCTGGAAAAGAAGATGTCGCGGCCAGGTATGGCGGCGAAGAATTTGCGTTTATCCTTCCTCACTGCAGTAAAACGGAAGCCTTGAGAATTGCCGAAAGGATCCGTTTCCGCGTAGAACATGCTGACTGGAACACATACAATATTACGATCAGTATTGGAATCGCGGTCAAATTACCGGGAGATACAGAGATTTCCCTGCAATCGAGAGCAGATCAGGCATTGTATTCTTCAAAAAATAACGGTCGGAATCAAATCTCGTTTGGCCGGCAAGAGTAAGGGGGGAAACTGCGTCAGTATGTTTAGCAGTCATGTCAACCCACCCCTTTTTTTACTAAGCTCTCTCCACAATAGCCAGTACTTCTACATTAGCCAGCGCCTGTGCCGCAAGCCGGTCTGCTTCACTGTTCGTCTTCCTCGACACGTGTTCATATTGAGGCTGAAACCCCATAGCCCTCATCTTATCCTCAATTTTATTTGCCCAGCTGTACAGGCTCTCTTCAATCACCGGCCATTCCTCATTTAAATGATTGATGACAACTTTGGAATCGCCTAGCACCTTGATGGGTAAGTGGTGTGCTCCAAGAATCTCAAGTTCCTGCAGGCAGAGATGAAGTGCCGCATATTCCGCTTCGTTATTGGAGATGAGGCCCTTGATGGCTAAATTCCTTCTTAATCTAAATGATTTTCCATTCTGTTCGTAATAGATAACACAGCCAAGCCCCGCCATCTTTGTTTCCCAATCAAATCCTCCGTCAAAATATACAATGATATTATGCGGTTCTGTTTCAATTCCCTTTACATAACTTTTCAATTCCTTCAGCGTCCAGGAACTGTCGTACTGATCCAAGAATTGTATGTGTTTTGTACGTCCGGTTTTATCAAGATCCTCTGCAATCAGCAAGGCCTGTGCTGCAGGCATTTCTTCAGAACGGAAGAACGTTTCTGTGCCTTTCTTCGATCGATAACTCCACTCGATGACCAGATTCATTGGAATCCCTCCTATACATTCAGTTTATCCAACCTTTCATAATAAAAACCTTTATATGACTTGGGTTCTTATAAAAATATGGTGAGCCGTTCGTAATTAGACAAGCATAATGGTTGAAGGTCAAAGTACGTCAGAGTAAAATATGGGTATAGATCAAAGATAGTCAATGTCAGTAATCCTGACTTGACCGTTCAAAATGAACTTACAAGGGGGAGCCAACTATGAAATGTCAACATTGCGGAAAGAACGAAGCAGCAATGAGTTTTAGACTTCAAATTAATCAGCATGCGATGCAGGTGCATATTTGCCAAGCGTGCTATCAAGAGATGCGGGGTCAATTGGCTGCCGGTCATATGCCTTCATTCAGCAACGAAGTCAGCCACTTCTTCCAAGAAAATGGCGGCAAGAAAGGCCATGTTCAAGTCAGAGAAGAAGCAGAAGGCCGTGCACCTGGCTTGCTGGATCAGTTGGGTAAAAACCTATCGAATGATGCAAGAGATGGATTGATTGATCCGGTTATTGGCCGGGAGACAGAAATTAAACGAGTAATTGAGACATTAAATAGAAGAAATAAAAATAATCCCGTATTGATCGGGGAACCGGGCGTCGGTAAAACAGCTATTGCTGAAGGACTCGCGGTGAAGATTCATGAAGGTGATGTACCGGCCAAGCTGCGTAATAAAGAAGTGTATGTGCTGGATGTGGCATCACTTGTTACCAATACAGGAATTCGCGGTCAATTTGAAGAACGGATGAAGCAGCTGATCGAAGAGCTCGAATCTCGGGATGAAGTCTTGCTGTTCGTGGACGAAATTCACTTGCTTGTAGGAGCAGGAACGGCAGAAGGTTCTCAGATGGATGCAGGGAACATTTTAAAACCTGCACTGGCCCGCGGAAGCCTGCAGCTGATTGGGGCGACAACGTTAAAAGAGTACCGTCAGATTGAAAAAGATGCGGCACTTGAACGCCGGTTCCAGCCGATTATCGTAAAAGAACCGTCTGCTGAAGATACAATCAAAATATTGAACGGCATTAAAGATCGTTATGAAAGTTTCCATGAAGTGTCTTATCCGGATGAAGTGGTACAGGCTTGTGTAAGCTTGTCCGAGCGTTATATACAGGATCGTTTCCTGCCGGATAAAGCAATCGACTTGCTCGATGAAGCAGGTGCGCGCTTGAATCTTACGCACGTATCTTCTGACTTCATGTCTACCCGTCTGCAGGAAGTTGTTCAGCAGAAAGAGCAAGCGGCAGAGCAGGAAAATTACGAGAAAGCAGCCACTTTACATCAGGAAGAGATGCAGCTGAAAGAAAAAATAAATGCTGCCAGACAAAATGGAGGAACAGCACAGACGATCGTTACTGTTGCAGATATTGCACAGATTGTTGAAGAGAAAACAGGTATTCCCGTTACGAAACTGCAAACTGCAGAACAGGCCAAAATGAAAGGTCTTGCTGAAAACCTCAGCAAAAAAGTAGTTGGACAGGCTGAAGCGGTCGATAAAATTGCCAAAGCAATCCGCCGCAGCCGCGCAGGTCTGAAATCCAAAGACCGTCCGATTGGTTCGTTCCTGTTCGTAGGCCCTACCGGCGTCGGTAAAACAGAAATCACGAAAGTGCTGGCGGAAGAGTTATTCGGTTCCCGGGATTCACTAATTCGACTGGATATGAGTGAGTACATGGAAAAACACGCGGTTTCCAAGATTATTGGTTCACCTCCAGGATATGTCGGCCATGAAGAAGCTGGACAGCTGACAGAACAAATCCGACGCAATCCGTATTCTATTCTGCTCCTGGATGAAATTGAAAAAGCGCATCCTGATGTGCAGAATATGTTCCTGCAGATCATGGAAGACGGCAGATTGACTGATTCTCACGGCCGCACTGTCAGCTTTAAAGATACGGTTATTATCATGACAAGCAACGCGGGTACTGGTGTGAAGAAAATGACTGTCGGTTTCAATAAAGCCGAACATGAGTCTGTAGCGATGCTTGAAACGCTGGGTGATTACTTCAAGCCGGAATTCTTGAACCGCTTTGATTCGATTGTGGCTTTCAATGAACTGGCAGAAGAAGACTTGCTAGTGATCGTGGACTTGATGCTTGAAGATCTTCAGGAAGCTATCGAGGAAAATCAAATCGACATCCATATTACTGTGGAAGCTAAACAAGCTTTGGTTTCATTGGGATATGACAGCCGTTTCGGTGCGCGTCCGCTTCGAAGAGTCATTCAGGATAAAATTGAAGACCCATTGACAGACCTGCTTTTAGAAGAGGATTCTGTTGAGAAGGTCAGCGTAGAGGTTGTAGAGAACGAAATAGTCGTTCGGCGAGTATAATAATATTGAAGTAAAGAGGGCTGTTCATAAGTCACATTCATTTTGACTTATGAACGGTCTTTTTGTGTGGACTGATATTCCAGTGAGAAGTGTTGAAGTTTAATGGTGCGGTGAATTATGGGTTTGGTGCGTATAAGACCTGGTTTGGAGCGGCGCAGCAAGTTATTGGTTCGGTTGACGTGCTCGTTGGCTCGTTTGTGGGAGTTATTGGTGCGTTCAGGGGTGTTTTTCGCGCGTTGCACTGTGTGTTCCGTTAGAAAAAGCTGTCCTCAGCATAATTACGCTTAAGACAGCTACTTAATAGAATTCAAATTGACTACACTTACAATAGCAATCTTAAAAATTTCTCGAAATTAACTCCTTCCACAGCAGGGGTATTTGCCAGGTATGTATCCTGAATAGCTGCTGTTAAAAAAGTTTCCGCCAGTGGAATTGCCTGCGCAATGGTCTCGCCGCGCATCAGACAGCCCATGATGACGGATGCAAATAAATCACCTGTGCCGGAATAGCTTTTATTGTTAAATGAAACGGAACTATATACAGATTGTTTTCCGTCTATGTACATATTGCCGATTGATTCATTGGAAGATCGGGAAGGCGGATTTATTCCTGTAATGATGACTTGCGCGCCAGTTTCCTGACACAGCTGCACTCCGGCTTCTTGAATGGCCTGAAAAAAGTCCTTTTCATCTGAATAGCGATGAAGTTTATTATACGATATACCGGTCAGGAGACAGCACTCTGTTAAATTGGGTGTAATGACATTTGCGTGCTTTACAAGACTCTTCATGCGCTCCAATAACTCCTCATCAAAGTTATTATAGGCATTTCCTATATCCCCCATTACCGGATCCACCAGCAATACAGTGTCTTTTTTATGAAATAAATCTAAGAAGTTTAGAATGTGTGTAATCTGTTCTTTTCCTGTAATGAAACCAGTCTGTATCCCGTCGAAATGTTCGTTCAGTTTATCCCATTCCTGAATGAAAGAAGGCATATTGGCTGTCATATCATCACAGAAATAGCTGGGATATTCCGTTTGGGCAGATAAGATCGCTGTAGGCAAAGGACAGGCTTGCACGCCCATTACAGATAAAACAGGAATAGCGGCAGTCAATGAACATTTTCCAAACGATGACAGGTCTTGTATTACAGCAACTTTCTTCATAATATCCTCCACTGTAGAAAATTTTCTTTCTATCATAACATAAAACGTATCTGCTAAGATCCGGCAGCAACCTCTCATCTTCAGCATGATCCCAGCCAATCGAACTAGAAAAGGTGAATGTTCAGTGGGTGTTTGTAGTATAGTAGACATAACTTGCAGAGTTTCATTGGAAGAGTAAATGGAACTTCTCATTTTCACAATGATTATTCAGAGTCTACGCCAAAATCTGTTCTTGACAGTCTATTTCATGAGCAGTTTGAGATTTTCTGGGATTACGCAGTATAGGATGGTGAGTGGGTAGGAGACCGTTCCCCTGCGTTCCAGGCGGACGCGTTCTGGAGGGCCCGCGGTGAGCCGACTTGGTCGCAAGCTCCCGCAAGTCGTCTCACCTGTCGGGCTGATCCTCCCAGAGTCGCCGCCTTCCACTCCGGTACACTGGCTTGTTTTTCAATACTTTTTGCGTGGAAATGCAGTATGAGCATAATATTCGAGATTATTACGATAGGTGAAGTGTTTCATGCACTACTTATCATTCTGCAAAGGTTCAGATCCTCATAATCTATACAATTGCGTAGCCTAGCAAACAAGCTACCAGACTCGTACTCTGCCAAAAAGCAGCATGAAATACATTCCCCACACCAGCGAAGGCGCAACTGCGGGGTCGGCCATTGCTGTGAGACTGCTGGCATGCTCTTTGCCAGTAGGCTCATAGCGTAAGGCAATCCCCCCAGCGCCGAAGCGGGTTTTAACTGCAGCATGATTTTTATACTACTTACATGGCAAGTTTTCAAGAACCGATTTTGGTGCAGACCCATTATTCAAGAAAGTAATTTCTATCAACATACTAAGGAGAGATAGCCCATGTTTTCAAACGAAGAAAAAAATGCGGTTTATAAGGTGATTTATAATAGGAGAGATGTGCGGAGTTTTTTACCGGCGCCAATTTCTCAGGACGTGATACATAACATATTGAATGCAGCACATCAGGCACCTTCAGTCGGATTTATGCAGCCTTGGAATTTTATCGTCGTTTCATCCGGAGAGACGAAAGAAAAATTAGCATGGGCTGCGGAAAAGGAAAGACGGGCGCTTGCTATTCATTACGAAGATGAAGGAGAAAAAGAGACGAAATTCCTCGGTTTGAAAGTCCAGGGTTTACAGGAGGCGCCTATTACTATTTGCGTAACATGCGATCCAACGCGCGGCGGTTCGCATGTGCTGGGGCGTAACTCCATTCCTGAAACGGACATTCTTTCAACTGCCTGCGCCATCCAAAATATGTGGCTGGCAGCATGTGCGGAAGGACTTGCTATGGGATGGGTGAGTTTTTATAAAAAGAATGATGTCCGGGATATCTTGGAAATACCGCCTCATGTTGAGCCGGTTGCGCTTTTATCTATTGGCTACACAGAGAATTATCCGGCAGCCCCTATTTTGGAGACTGCCAAGTGGGAGAAAAGAAGAGCCTTGGAGGATTTGATTTTCAAGGATAAGTGGGGGAAAAAATAAAGACGCAATTGCTATAGAAGAATCTTTTCAATATCAAAATGCCGGCAAATTTCCGAGATAGTGGAATATGCCGGCGTTCTTTTTGTATAATAGTATTACTGGCATCTGCATCAGGTACTTACTGAGCAGAGAATCGAATTTTTTAGTTGCAGATGCAAGTTACTATGAGAGGAATGAAAGTAACCAATGAGTAATAACTTTTGGCGCGATTTACCGCGTCCGTTTTTTATATTAGCACCAATGGAAGATGTCACGGATGTCGTGTTTCGTCATGTTGTGGCGGAAGCGGCAAGGCCTGACGTGTTTTTCACAGAATTTACGAATACGGAAAGTTTCTGTCATCCAGAAGGGATCTTCAGTCTGCGCGGACGTCTGGCGTTTACAGAAGATGAACAGCCGATTGTCGCACATATCTGGGGGGACAAGCCCGAGCACTTCCGTGAAATGAGTATTGGAATGGCGGAAATGGGCTTTAAAGGGCTGGATGTCAATATGGGCTGTCCTGTTCCCAATGTGGCAACGAAAGGAAGGGGGAGCGGATTGATCCGTCATCCCGAAACCGCTGCAGCCATCATTCAGGCCTCAAAAGCGGGAGGGCTGCCTGTCAGTGTCAAGACACGTCTCGGTTATTCGGATGTAGACGAATGGCGCGAATGGCTGACACACGTATTGAAGCAGGATATTGCCAACTTATCGATTCATTTGCGTACCCGCAAGGAAATGAGCCATGCTGATGCGCATTGGGAGCTGATTCCGGAGATTAAGAAACTTCGTGATGAAATAGCGCCAGATACGTTATTGACAATTAACGGAGATATTCCTGATCGCCAAACCGGAATGGAGCTTGTCGAGAAATACGGAGTGGATGGCGTGATGATTGCTCGGGGCGTCTTTACTAATCCTTTTGCTTTTGAAAAGGAAAAGAAAGAGCACAGCAGTGAAGAACTGCTAGATCTTTTGCGCCTGCATCTGGATCTCCACGATAAATATTCAACAGAACTGGAACCGCGACTGTTTAAGCCGCTTCGGCGCTTTTTCAAGATCTATGTAAAAGGTTTCAGGGGAGCCGCTGAATTAAGAAATCAGTTAATGGATACCAATTCAACGGATGAAGTTCGTGAGTTGCTGAAAGAACTGGATTTACAGTAAATAAAAATCAGGTCAAGAGAACAATGCAGAATTGTCTCATGACCTGATTTTTGCCTGCTATCCTATTCTGTTTCAACGAGTAGAATATCATCAATAATCGGAACATCTCGTTTCAGTTCAGCCAGCATCTCTTCGCCGACCTGAGTATCAATCTCACAGATGGTGATGGCAGGGCCGCCAATCGCAAACCGTTCATTCGCCATGCGGGCAATATTAATTCCTTTTTTCGAAAGGATGCCCAACAGATCCGCGATAACGCCTTTTTTGTCAGTGTGAAAGATGATGAGTGCAGGGCGTTCGCCGGAAAACTTCAGCGGGTAGTCATTCAGTTCCTGCACTTCGATTTTACCGCCGCCCAATGAACTGGCGAGAACTTTAACTTTGCGGGTCTGTCCTTTTAATTCGACAAGCACAGAGTTCGGATGATAGCTGCCGAGTACACGGTTTGTGAATTCATACTGCAAGCCTGTCTCTTCTGCACACTCTTTTGCATCTGGAATTCTATCATCCGTTGTCGTAAACCCCATTACGCCGGCAAGGAGTGCCAAGTCGGTGCCATGACCCTGATATGTTTTCGCAAAAGAGCCCATCAAGGAGAACTTCGCGAACAGAGGTTGTTCATTCAGCAATTGGTTAGCAACATTTCCGATTCGGACAGCACCTGCTGTATGCGAACTTGAAGGGCCGATCATCACAGGGCCGATAATTTCATAGGCGCTGTGGTATTTTGCGGGGCCGCTGCTGTTTTCTTCTGCTCCACTTTGGTTTTTCCCGAACACTTCTTCCTTCAGTCTTTTGCCAGTAGGTGTGCCTGCAAGTCCGCCAATACCTGTTTCACGCAGTGATTCAGGCATTTGCTGCCCTACTTCATGCATAACATGGATGACTTCGTCAGGCGGAATGATGCTGACAACACCGGCCATTGCCATGTCTGCTGCAGCTTGTGCGGTAATTGCGTGCAGGCCGTTGCGAATAATACAGGGAATTTCCACCAGCCCGGCGACTGGATCACAGACCAGTCCCAATGAATTTTTCAGGGCAATGCCGATGGCGTGGCCGACCTGCTGCGGAGTTCCGCCTGCAAGTTCCACCAAAGTTCCTGCAGCCATTGCGGTGGCAGATCCCACTTCCGCCTGACATCCTCCGGCGGCGCCTGAAATCGATGCTCTGTTTGCGATGACAAGGCCGAGTGCGGAAGCGGTGAACATGGACAAGACGATCTGCTCCCGCGTGAATTTGCCGCTATCAAGCGCGTGAACCAGAACGGCAGGGAGTATACCCGCGGATCCGGCAGTCGGTGTGGCGACAATTCGTCCCATATTGGCGTTTACTTCTGATACTGCAAATGCGTTGGCCGCGGTGTGTAAAGTTGTGGGATGTACAAAAGACTGTCCTTTTTCTGCATAGTCATGCAGGCGGTGACCGTCTCCGCCTGTCAGTCCGGTTCGTGACATGACAGAGCTTGCTGTGCCCTTGCGTACAGCTTCTTCCATGACTGTAAATTGCTCCGACATTTTATTGATAATTGTTTCTCTCGACAGTCCTTTTTGCTTCAATTCAGACTGGATCATTACTTCATAGATAAATGTCTGCTCCTGTTCAGCAAGCTTTATCAGCTGATCTAAACTTGTGAAAGCCATACGTATTGCTCCTTAGAGAGAACGAATCCTGTGTGGTTTTGATGGAACAGTTCTCAAAGTATTTGATGTGCCGGACAGAGTTCTGTGATGATGTATGGATTTATTTGAAAACGTTTACCTATTATTATTTGATATTCACTATACAATGTCAATCAATCTACGTTATTTGCATGAAATTGATTTCTTGCAGAGTATTCTTGAATAGTGGAATGTATCAGGCAATCCACTGTATAATAACGAAGCTGACATACTTACAATGTCTGGACATTTTTGGGTGTGTACCCCCTTATATGAAAGAGGTTTTTAATTGGAACAGAAACAGTACGAATACTTAGTGGATAACCCGAATGTTAAAGTAATGCCCATCATGTTATCGCTGATTATCGGAGCATTTTTTGCTATATTGAATGAAACATTATTGAATATTGCGCTGGTAACGCTAATGGATCAGTTTGCCATTTCATTGGCAACGGTGCAGTGGATGGCCACTGGCTTTTTGCTGGTCATGGCGATTGTGATTCCCATTTCAGCACTGCTTTTGCAGTGGTTCACGACACGTCAATTATTTCTTAGCACAATGGTTGTATTTACGGTGGGCACGGTCATTTGTGCCAGTGCGCCTACTTTTTCGATTTTATTGACCGGACGGTTGATTCAAGCAGTCGGAACAGGACTTTTAATGCCGATCATATTCAATGTATTTTTATTGATTTATCCGCCTCATCGAAGAGGTAAAATCATGGGGATTATCGGACTTGTCATTATGTTTGCTCCTGCTATCGGGCCGACGCTGTCAGGTGTGATTGTAGAGTATCTGGGCTGGCGTTATTTGTTTATTATGGTGATTCCATTCGCGCTGTTTTCCATTGCGTTTGGCTACAGATTTTTGATTAATGTATCTGAAGTAACGAAGCCGAAAATTGATTTTATTTCATTAATTCTTTCTACCATCGGGTTTGGCTCCATCGTTTATGGATTCAGTTCAGTAGGGGAAAGTGCAGATGGTTTTCAAACGCCCAGCGTCTGGCTGCTGATCAGCCTAGGTGTTGTGGGTATCGCATTGTTCGCCTGGAGACAACTGAAGCTGGAAGAGCCGATAATGGATCTGCGCGTATTCCGTTACCCAATGTTTACACATGCGGTATTCATGTTTTTGATCATTATCATGGCCATGTTCGCATCAGAAATCATCTTGCCCATCTATATGCAGGGACCTCTTGCATTGACGGCAGCAACTGCAGGATTGGTGCTGCTTCCCGGCAGTATCTTAAATGGAATTATGTCGCCTTTCATGGGTTCACTATTCGATAAGTTTGGGCCGCGTGTGCTGATGATTCCGGCAACGTTAGTCTTAAGCGGCACGATGTTTATGATGAGTCAATTAACGGTGAATACACCGGTATGGGTCGTTGTCGTCGGCTATATCTTAATCATGCTGTCAGTTTCTGCTATCATGATGCCCGCCGAAACGAACGGACTGAACCAGCTACCGAAACGGCTCTATCCGCACGGCACAGCCGTTATGTCTACGCTTCAGCCAGTTGCAGGCGCAATTGGGGTATCTGTCTTCATTAGTATCATGAATGCACGCCAACTGCATGTACTTCAGCAATCAGCGGCGCCGGATGATCCTGCTGCGATAAGTCTGGCCTTAGTATCAGGTGTAGAATTGGTATACTTTATTGCATTTGCGATGTCAATTGTAGCAGTTATCCTTTCGTTTATTGTGTATCGTGCAGTCCCGATCGAGGAAAAAGAAAACTCCTCATCGCAATAAGATACCAGGTTTTCATAGACGGTTTTGAACTGCTAGGAGGACCATCTAACGTTACTGCATTCCCATAAACACTCTGAAAACCCCTTCCTCTAATGTTTTAGAAGAAGGGGTTTTATGCTTACGTTTTCCTGTTATTACATCATTTTTGCTCCGTTATTGTCCGGCTCCCCAAGCACCCCTTCCGATTGTGCTACGCAAACTGCACATGCCGCGTCGCCTGTAATATTTACGGCTGTGCGCACCATATCAAGCAGGCGGTCAACTCCCAAAACTAATGCAATTCCTTCCACCGGAAGACCGACAGCTGTCAGTACCATGGCCAGCATAATAAGCCCCGCCCCCGGCACAGCAGCTGTTCCGATGCTTGCAAGCACTGCAGTCAGGATAACGATCAGCAACTGTCCCGTCGACAAATCGATGCTGTAGGCCTGCGCGATAAAAATAACGGCTGCCCCCTGCATTATTGCAGTGCCGTCCATATTGATCGTGGCACCGAGCGACTGTGTGAATGAACTAATGGACTCCGGCACCTTCAACTTTTCCTGAGCCGTTTTTAATGAAATAGGAAGTGTCGCAGCTGAACTCGATGTACTGAAAGCGACCACTTGTGCAGGAAAGAAATTCTTAAAGAACCAGACAGGGCTGCGTTTTCCGAGCAGCGCGACGGCACCGCCGTATATCAGAATAGAATGAATGAACAGACCGCCGAGGACAACGCCCATATACATGCCCATGGCCCTGAGTGCGTCGAAACCCTGACTGCCGATAGCGGAAGCGATCAAGCCAAACGCCCCGTATGGCGCAAATTTCATTACGAAGGTGATCAGGTACATGATCAATTCATTGGCTTGCTCGAATAAAACTTTCACTTTTCCGACTTTCTTGCCGAGCATGGCAATACCGAAACCTACCAGTGCTGCAAAGAATATAATCTGAAGCATATTGCCTTCAGCCATGGCTGTGATAGGGTTTGTCGGGATAATGCCTAATAAAGTGTCTGCAATCGGCGGGGCTTCCTGTGCTTCATAAACGGCAGTGGAAGTCTCGAAATTACCGCTTGCTCCAGGCTTAAACAGCAGTCCAAGCGAAAGGGCGATCACAAGCGCTATGGCAGTCGTGATGAGGAAGAAACCAATGGTCTTTCCTCCAATTCGACCCAGCTTTTTTGGATCACCGATGCCAATCGTTCCAAGTGCAATCGAGATAAAGACGACTGGTACCACGAGCATTTTCATGAGATTCAAGAAGATTGTACCTAATGGCTTAAATATAAATGCATCAGCTTTTAAAAATAGACCGGGTGCAAAGAGATTCAAGATCAGACCGACGAAAACACCTGCAACGAGAGCGATGATGATATTTCTTGCCAGTTTCATAAAATCCCTCCTTGATCAATTGTATTCAACTGATATCAAGAAGATGAAAGCGCTTACCAGGTTTTATTCGACAAAATAGCCGTGCAGGCAGTATATATTGCAATCCATAACATGACCGCAGTAGTTTTTTCCGTTATTGCAAAGGGGATTCTGCAGTTCTGCGATTGCCGGCAGTAATTATAAGGCAGGCGATCCAGGCTGTCAGTGTAACGATGCTGATCATGAGTAAGCCGATGAAAGCCATAAATTGGTCCTGCTCCGGACTGTCAGCAGACAATGTAAGCATGCGGTAGACGCAGCCGCTGCACAGCAAAAAGTAGAAACTGCTGCCAAGCACCGCCATAAACAAACGTCCTTTTCTGTCCTTAATATCCGCATGTCCGATTGAAATCCAACAATACAAACTGGCGATTACAGCTAAAAGCATGATGACGAGATGGAGAAATGGAACCGATAAGTATGTAGTTCCGTATAGTGATAGTCCGGCTATTCCAAAAAGTAATGCGTTCAGTAAAAATAAAAACAACCCGCTCCATCCTGCATGTTGGAACCAGACAACTTTAGACAGACTTCGTGTCATCAGATTGTCATCCGGAACCAAACGCAGCAGCAAGGATTTAAATAATAATAATAGCATCAAAATTAAAAAACCCGCCAGTAGAATAATTGACAATCGTATCGAACTCCTTCTTCAATATGCTCATTGAACTGACGTAGTAATGTGTTAAAAGTTGCTGGCCGATCACTTGTTAGTCGTTAAGAATAATAGATCATGTCAGAGTGGAAAACTAACTTCCAAATGGTTATGAAATACTGGCATAGACTGTTATATAATGGTCACCGACCTATCTTTACATACTTGTAATTACAATTCATATGGTATACTTAAACAATAAAACACTCGAACACAGGATATGATAAGAAAAGGTGGAGCACTATGACGATTGATGAAAAAAGTCAAACAGCAGAGATCAACGAGTTGAAAGATAAGATAAAACTATATGAAAAACTGATTGAAGATTTATCTGCACCGATTATTCCTTCCATTGTACCGGAAACAATTTTAGTTCCACTGACTGGAGCGCTTTCTGTTGAGCGTTTTATGCATGTCCAAGATAAAATCGTTAAAACAATCGGGGACAATATAGTGAATACAGTAGTCATTGATTTTACTGACATCAGCACACTCGCTATTGAAGAAAATATGGGATATGAGCTGTTAAGTGAAAAAATTGATGAGTTGATCAATGTGCTGAGACTGATGGGCACTGAAACAATCTTTGTAGGTTTTTCACCGGCTTTCGCACAAAATTTAATTCTGTCTAATGTCTCAGGATTTGGTAAGATTCAGGCATTTACTACATTCCGGATGAGTTTGCAATATCTGCTGGCTCAAAAAGGTATGGAAATTGTTTCAATAAAGAAGTAAAAACAGCTTCACTTCAAACGGCATCTTTGAAGTGAAGCTGTTTTTAATTTGGGGGATCGTATTTTAAAGTGCAGACAATGCTATAACAGCTTTCTGATTACTAACCCAGATTCTTTTCGTCATTCATCATCTTAATAAATTCTACGCGGTTTCTGCCTTTTTCCTTCGCTTTATACAGCGCGTTGTCACACCTTGATATTATCGTATTTGGCGTATCACCGGGAATGTAGGAAGCGACACCAAAGCTTGCTGTTTTCTTGCCTACGTCTACAAAATGATAATCTGCTAATTTTTCACGTGTCTTCTCAGCAAGTTGCAGAGCTTCTTCCAATGTAGTGGAGGGACAAATGACTAAAAATTCTTCTCCACCCCAGCGTCCCAATGTATCTGAGCCATTGACCGATGATTTGAATAATTTCGCTGCTTCCACTAATACATAATCGCCGATCTGATGACCGAATGTATCATTAACATTTTTAAAGTAATCGATATCAATTAATACGATGGAAAATGGCAAACCTTCCTTTGCTGCTCTTTCAAATTCACGGTCTAATACGTGATCCAGCAAAACACGGTTAGGTATTTGAGTGAGCCGGTCAGTATTTGCCAGATGTTCTAATTCAATTTGTATACGTTCGAGCTGTATTGTTCGCTCCAGTACTTTCTTTTCAAGTGTTTCATTTAACTCTTCCTGTGTCTGTTGATTTTCTTTAATGATCAAGCTGATTTTATCCACCAGAGCCAGTGATAAGATTAATGATTCAAACATTGCGCTGTAGGCAGGGATTTCTTCGAAAACTGCCAAAGTTAATGGAAGGATATCCAACATGACTAAAGCTTGAATTATCATAGATCCCAATAAAACGCTCCAGCCCAGCATATAAAATCGGGCAGACTTATGACCTTTCCATAATAAGCGAAATCCAGAAATCCAAAGAAAGATCAGTACGAAAAGCGAAAATGTTGTGATGAATAAATCGGAATAGTATTGACTGAATCCAGAAAACAAGCCGATTGTCGATAGGATTGATATAACTATTGCCATATTTAACAGTCTGTTGCTTTTAGGCAGGTGTTGCTTTAATTCAAGGAATTCTTTCCCGAATAAAATCATAAAGACAATCATGATGTTGCAACTGAGAGCAAGCGTTTTTGTCAACAGCCATGCAGGAAGAACATGACCCAGTAACTCCACGTCAAAAGAGTTCATGGTTCCTTGGAATAGCATAAAGCTGAACATATAGAGAGTGTAGTATAAATAAGATCGTTCTTTGAAAGAAAAATATAAGAATAAATTGTACAGGGACAAAGCCAGTAAGAAGCCGTAGAAACTGCCAGAGTAAAATTTGTATGAGACAACATTTTCAATGAAGCTATTATTAGAATATAGTTTTGTAAAAATAGTCAATGGCAACTGGCCATCTAACTTTAAATAAATTTCTTTTATAGAAGGATCATCCATGCTAAAAAGGAAAGAGGGGTAGTTGACACTCTGTTCTTCTAAATTGTATAGTCCGCTTTCTTGCAGATCATAAGAGCCGTCTTCTTTCACCGAATAAACAGTCAGGAACTCGATCTTATCGTTGTATTCCAACCAATACAGTTGCTCTTTATCCTGAATAATTTCATCGGCATTCAGCCTGAGCCAGATAGTGTCATCTGTATGAAAGATGGACAAATATTTTTCTGTACTAGCCGTAAATGAAGTGTCGTATTGTCCTGATATCAAATCATCGATAGTAATGTTGTTTGTGGGGTCCCGCAGAATATCATAATATGTTCCTAGCTCAAGGGTCTCTGCAGAAACCTTTTCATTACTTGTGCTGCTTACAGGTACATAAAAGAAGAAGGTGAAAACAAATAAAGTAATACATGAGAGAAGTACAGGATTTCTGGCTAGTTTTATACACATAGGCATGATTCATCCCCGCTCTCTGTAACGTTTTATATTTTCATTATCGTACCACGAAGCGAGCTGTAAGTTAATCTTTTTTGGTTAATTTATCCTACTATAATGAGTGGGTGAAAAGTTTTGCTGTACATTTAGAATTTATTCAAGCTAAAATGATTTTAATATAATAAATTAGGGTATACAATGAAGCAGAAGGGTACTATCCAATTTATTAAGGAGATGGAACTATGAATTTCAAAAACATAACAGTTGCTGGCAGCGGTGTGCTCGGAAGTCAAATCGCATTTCAGACTGCGTATAAGGGATTTAATGTGAGTGTCTACGATATTAGCGACGAGGCACTCGCTAAAGCGAAAGAGCGAATTACTAATTTAAAGCCCTATTACCAAAAAGATTTAGGAACAACGGACGAAGAGTTTGAAGAAGGTTTCAAGAGATTATCATTTTACAGCAATCTTGGCGAAGCGGTGAAGGATGCAGATCTGGTTATCGAAGCTATTCCTGAAGTAACAAAGATCAAGACGCCGTTTTATGAAGAACTTGGAAAAGTTGCGCCTGAAAAAACGTTATTTGTGACGAACTCTTCTACCTTGCTGCCGAGTCAATTTGCAGAGGCGACTGGCCGTCCCGGAAAATTCCTGGCACTGCATTTTGCCAATGAAATCTGGAAGAACAATACTGCGGAAGTAATGAAGCATCCTGGAACTGAACAGGCCAACTTTGATCATGTCATGGAATTCGCAAAGGCAATCGGAATGGTAGCACTGCCTCTTCAAAAAGAGCAGCCCGGCTACATTTTGAATTCATTGCTCGTTCCTTTTTTAGATGCAGCAGAGTTATTGCTTGTGAAAGAAGTATCTGACGCGCATACAATCGATAAAACGTGGATGATTGCGACAGGTGCACCGATGGGTCCGTTCGCAATTCTGGATGTCGTCGGTATCACGACTGCCTACAATATTGTGCAGACAAAAGCGGAAGCAACTGGCAAGGAGGAGTTCAAGCAGCTTGTCGAGCTGTTGAAAACGGAGTATATCGATAAAGGCAAGCTTGGACGTGAAACAGGGGAAGGTTTCTATAAATATCCGAACCCCGCTTTTATGGAGAAGGATTTCCTGAAGTAATTTATAATGCATTGAAAAAATTAAATTGATTAACCCCTCTTTCATCTGCTTTGGATGCGAGAGGGGTTTTTTTTGCTGCCAGCGCATTCAATGGTACTTCATTCGCAATTGACGAAAATTCAGATTTTTTAATTCAACTTATATAGTTATGATAGAATGACTATATTAATGCTGAAAGTGAGTGATGATAATGATAATGGATATAGCATGCAAGAATTCAGAAATTATAGAGGTGAAGAAAGGATAAATAATCCTGTCTGACAACCTCTTTTTTCGTAAAACAGAACACGGAGGTTATGGAGTATGTCTTTTAGTTATTATGGAGAACTGTGCACGGAAGTTTATGATGTAACGAAACCTGTCGGCCATTCTTTTGGTAATGAAATCAGTTATTACAAAGAGAGGCTTGCTGATAGTAAAGGACGCATTTTAGAAGCGATGGTTGGATCAGGGCGAGTGATGATCCCTCTTCTCGAGGCAGGTTTTCGTATTGAGGGAGCAGATTATTCTCAGGATATGCTGGCTCTATGTCGAAAGCGATGCAAGGAGCGCAAATTAACACCCACATTATATGAAGCTGATTTGCTGAATCTTTCATTGCCCCATGAATATAGCGCTATCATTATTCCGGCAGGCTCTTTCCAATTGATTGAAAAGCGTGAGGATGCTGTGAAGGTGCTAAAGAATTTATATGAACATCTTCTGCCGGGAGGGAAGCTGATGCTGGACTTATTCCTGCCCGAATTTTCATTTGAGCAAACAGGGAAATTTTCAGGAACATCTTTATTTTCTTTGCCAAATGGAGATACTATCACTTTAGAAGAAAAATTAATGGAAGCTGATCTGTTCAATCAACAGAAAATTTCTCATTTGAAGTATGAAAAGTGGCGTGAAGGCCGATTGATTCAAACAGAATTACAGCGTTTTGCTTTACGCTGGTATGGCGTGGAGGAGTTCAGACTTGTCCTCCAAAGTATCGGATTTACTGACATCACTGTTTCAGCGGATTTCCAGTATGGAACGCCACCGTCAAATCACAAGCAGACCTATACATTTGAAGCTGTAAAGTAACGGAAAGCACCTGATTCTTGATAGTCTCAGGTGTTTTCTTTCTATATGAATGTAGTCTTACATGATGTGCATTAGTAAGTCATGTAAGCTGTGCTATTATGGAAAAAAACCATACAAAATGGAGAAGCGTGAAAAGAGAAGGTGACTTAGCTTTTTCGAAAGAAAATGTCCGAAATTAGTTTGGCGGTTTCTGAAAGAGAGGAAGTAGTATGATGAAGAAAATGGCTGTACTTGTGGCGGTAACTGTTTTGCTGCTGGCAGGCTGCGGTAAAAACAAAGTAGATGAATCTACTGTAGAAGCTCATATCAAGAGGTCTAAAGAAGCTGTTACGTTATTAAATGAAGAAAACTTTGATGAACTGCGTGCAATGTTTGATGAGACGATGAAAGATGCACTGACAGTAGAGCAGCTGCAGCAGACTGTCGATGTTCTAAAGGAATCAGGCGAGTTTTCAAGCTTTGGAGATGCCTCTGTCAGTAAGCGGGAAAGCTATTTTGTTGTAATACTTCCAGCAGAATATACAAAAGACAAGCGTGTGTATGAAATTACATTCGATGATCAGCAGCGATTGGCTGCCTTGTATGTGAAGTGATAAAAATAATGAATATAAAGTGTCTGGTCTGCAATCCATTTGATGTTCATTGCAGGTTAGGCATTTTTTGTTCTGAATTCACATAACCAGCAACATCTTGGCAACAACTTTCTAGTAAACTGGAGTAAACGTACTGTAAGAATAAAGGGGATTGAAACGATGGAGATCGATCGAACGATTTTGATCATTGAGGATGAAGAATCCATATTGGATATTCTTGCATATGCACTTCGCAGGGAAGGATTTCGTGTGCATGGCGCAGCGACAGGTCAGGAGGGGCTTCATCTGTTTGACGGGATTACGCCGGATTTGGTCATTCTTGATTTGATGCTGCCGGATATGACTGGGTTTGATATTTGTAAAAAAATCACAGCGGCAAGTAATGTGCCGATTCTTATGCTGACTGCAAGGGATGATATCGTGGATAAAATCATCGGCCTTGAACTTGGGGCAGATGATTATATGACCAAGCCTTTTGATGTGCGGGAAGTGATAGCCCGTGTCAAGGTGCTACTTCGGCGTCAAGAGAGAGTATCACGGTCCTCGTACTTGAATGTTAATGAACAGATCCAAATCGAACCTCGTTCTCATACGGTTTTGAAGGATGGACAGGCTGTGGCCCTGAAGCCGAAAGAATATGAGTTGCTGCTTTTATTTGCGCAGAACAGAAACCAGGTGTTTTCCCGGGAAGAAATTCTCGATACCGTTTGGGATTTTTCATATGACGGCGATATTCGAACGGTCGATGTCCATGTGCAGCGAGTGAGAAAAAAGCTGAATGACCCTCGCTTCCCATCCGTGATTGAAACGGTTTTTGGTATCGGATACAAGATGAGGGGAGAGTAAGCGAATGAAATGGACTATCCGAAAGAAATTCCTCATCGGCTATTTTATCTTGTTTACTCTCGCCGCATTTTTTGTGCAACAGATTATGAAAGATTCATTGGAAGCGAACAGTCAGGCGCTGATTGAGAGTGATATGGCAAAACTGCAGCATACAACACGGGAATACAGTAAGCAGTTTGTCCAGATTCACTCAGCTCAAAATAATTTGATAACGGAGTACGGCAGCCGGATTGCTCAGGAGTTGAGCAAATTACAGAAACAAAGCGTGGCGCTCTACGGTCCAGATGGGAGTTTCATCTATGAGACGGTTCCGGTTGATCAGCCGCTGCTTATAGAGAACCAGGTATATCAAACGAATAGTCAGGAAGCAGATTATCCTGAATTGAAGGCAGCATTTGCAAACCAAGCGTCATTTACACAGCAAGATACAGATAAAGGAACGTTGATTTATTTTGCTTATCCTTTATATATCCAAGATGAATTTATTGGTGTTCTTCGTTTTACAGCAGATTACACGGATCTTTTTGAACGGAATGAAAGTGTCGTGAGAAGTTTTACTGTCCTCATCATTTCACTATTTATCGGAGTCTTTTTAATTTCATTCGTGATTACAACGCAGATCACGAAGCCTCTGACCCGGTTGACGAAAGCAACAAAGCAAGTAGCAGAGAGGAATTACCACACAAAAGTGCGCGTGAATTCAAAAGATGAACTCGCAGAGCTAGCGGTCAGCTTCAATGAAATGCAGCATCATATTGAACAGCATATTGAAAGAGTCGAAGAAGAGAAAGACAAAGTTCTGTTGCTTGAGAAGACGCGTACTTCATTTTTCAATAATGTTACACATGAACTGAAAACTCCCCTGGCTACGATCTCTGGCTACGCACAGATCATTGGTGAACCGAACTTTAATGATCCTGATTTTTTACATAAAGCGACGGAAAAAATTAGGATGGAAAGTGAACGGATGAATCGGATGGTGATCGATCTAATTGAACTGTCGAAAAGTGAGTCAGATATCGTTAGAAGAGAGCAGAAGCCAATCCATATATTGCCGCTGGTTTCTTCAATTTGTGAAGATCTGAGCATCAAAGCTAAACAACAACAGACTGCAATTAATATAGAAGGCAAAGGTTTTATCGTCCTTGGAAATCAGGATGAGCTTCGGCAAATTTTCATTAATGTGATGGATAACGCAGTTAAATACAGCAGTCCGGGTACGCCTATAGTTGTAAAGTTTTCTGAAACGGCGGTCACAGTCAGAAACGCATGCCAGCCAGTACCTGAAAAAATTGCAACGCATGTCTTTGAGCCGTTTATTCACACGAAAGGACTCGGCAGCAGCGGGCTTGGACTAACGATTTCCAAGCAGTTGACGGAAAGGCATGGCGGAACGATTTCTTTTGAGGATCAGGGAGGAATAGTGGATGTTTCAATTGTTTTTCCACAATGGCAACAAGACGGCAACAAGTGAGGAAAGATTGGCAATATCCTTTGTGTAAGCTGTTGTTATACACAAAGAGGAGGAAGAAAATATGAATGGTAAAACAGGTAAAGGACTGCTGTTGGTTGCTGCAATGAGTTTGCTTGCGGGAGGATGTTCCATGCCGGGAGAAGCAAAAATGCAGGGAACGACGGTTGTAATCAATGAAGACGTGAAATTAGAAAGTGCGCTGGCTGACGGAAGCTTGGAGGTTGAAAGGCAGCCGGATATTGAAGTGGTGAAAAGAATCTCTCATGCACCCTTTAATCAGCCTATCAACAAAGACGTGGTCACATACAATGAAAACGGTCTGCTGTATTCATTGGATTTATCGCAGGGGACCGAAAAGAAAGTAGCGGATCGTGAAGCATTTATGGTTTCAGAGAATGGAAAATGGGCACTTTCTTATGATGATAAAGCGCGAGAAGTATATGCCCATAATCTGCAAAATGGAGACGAAAAGTTGCTAAAAAACGCTGGACCGGATGAAATCTTATTTGTAGAGGAAGACATTTTCTATTATCACTATAAAAAAGAGATGATTGTCCGGTTTGATCCCGAAATCAATCAGAGTCAGACATGGGGGATGAGCGGATTTCAAGATTATGTACTGAATTATATAGAGAAAGAAAATGGCGTCTATTATATTGTTGCGAGCAGTGAAAAAGATGGTTATGGAATCTATCGACTTCAGGAAGACGGTACGATTAAAAATGTATTTAGTTTCCAAGGAGAGGGAAAAGAAATGAGCAATTTTTCAAGACTTCAAGATGGTTCTTTTCTTTTTGAAGGAATGATCGATAGTGAATTGGGGATTTTTTATTGGGATAAGCAAACTAAACATGTGGAAAAGCTATTGGCGGGCGGTGAGGATGAAGAAGGTAAGTGGAACAGTACTTACAAACTTTCGCCTGATGAAAGAAAAATTCTGTATGATACGCCCGTGCAAGTTGGCGGCGAGTACCGATCCAATGTCTATATGGCGGAACTGGTGGACGGAAAACTGGTCAATAGCACGCGGATTATGGAAAACGTGGACAAGTATGGCGTGATTTCATACTCGGGGGGCTGGAGCGCGGACTCTAAAACGGCCTATGTGAAAACAAGTTTGGGAAAGGAAGATATCGTAGGAAACATCGCGGTATTTCAGGTGAAAGAATAGCAAAACCCTGTAAATTTGAATTTCAGGTTATACTAATGGCAAACAGTAAATAGAGGTGTTCAGCCATGCCAGAATTTTTAACAGAGTATTTTTCAGGACTTGCGGATGGTCTTTCTTCTACATTGAAGACACCGGGTGCTTATTTGAATAAAATAGCGCTGTCCGCTGTAATTCTCTTGATTGGGCTATTTCTGCATTCAGTGTGTAAAAAAATGATTACAAGCAATGTCCATGACATGAAACGGAGATATCAGCTTCGCAAGGCGACTAAACAAGGTATCCTAACATTGACTGTCATTGCCGTCCTATTCATTTGGGTGCAAGCAATTAACGCCCTAATATTGATCTCTCTATTGATCGGCGTGTTTGTCGTTTTCATGGTCAGGGGAATGACGACTAATATTATTGGATACTTTGTGATGAAGTATCAACAGTATCTGGAAGTAGGGCATCGCATTGAAATTAATGGAATAATCGGTGATGTCATTGATATCAATCCAGTATTTATCAAGTTGCTGGAAGTGCGTAATAATTTATCTTCCGACTCTCATACGGGCCGTCTAATCAAACTGCCAAACAGTATTATTTTCGATGAATCAATGAAGCTGATTGGTGTGAAGAACGAATTTCTGTGGCATGAAATTAAATACACTCTTGCATTTGACAGCGATTGGCAAGCGGCTGAAAAAATCATGACAGATGCAGGCAACAGGTACTTTGAGGAAATGCTGGTACCGTTGATTGGAAAAAACTTTACCCTATCCGAAGAAAAGGAAAGATTACAGCCGGTGTTTTCAGTGGATACAAATGATGCGGGCATTATATTGACTCTTCGATATGCAGCAGATTATAGAAATGGTACAAGTATGAAGACCGCTCTGCAGCGAGAAATGCTCGCTAAAATCAGCGAAAATGAACGGATTGCATTTGCATCGTTTGATGTGCGGATTTTTCCGGAGTAAGACTTAGCTAAAATACACCGCATCCTCATTTGCCAGACGCTGTCTGACGAGAGGGTGCGGTTTTTGATTCATGTCTCGCTGAAATAAAAGATATGTGTTAGAAGTTACAATTAGATAGTTGACACAAAAATAAGTCTGCTATAAAATAATCGTTAACTGATATTATATTAATGTTTACTAAAGGGGATTACGGGAGATGACTGAATCAAGTTCAAGATTAAAAATGTTGATTGTATCTGCATTATTTGCAGCAATTATAGGGATCATGGCGCAGCTGACCATCCCGTTGCCGCTCGTTCCGATTACAGGACAAACACTGGCAGTCGGGTTAGCCGCAACTATTTTAGGGTCTCGCTATGGAACGATTTCAGTACTCGTGTATTTGATGATGGGGGCTGTAGGGATTCCTGTTTTTTCGGGTATGTCTTCAGGATTGGGTGTCATCTTTGGTCCGACAGGCGGTTTCCTGATAGGATTTATTCCGGCGGCATTCCTTACGGGGTACTATATGGAACGCACTAGTTTTACGTTGCCGCAAGCAATAGTTGCAAATATAATTGCCATGTTTGTTACGCTGATTTTCGGAACAGTTTGGCTGAAATTTGTGGCTGAACTATCTTGGACAGCTGCATTTATGGCAGGATTCGTCCCGTTCTTAATTGGCGGTTTCATCAAAGCTATCCTGGCAGCATGGGCTGGAATTCTAGTCCGAGGACGTCTGCTGGCTAATCGATTATTGATAGCGTGAACTACCCACCACTTAACACCCTTTTGGGTTGTTTGAAGTGGGGGCTTCTCGACTTATCGCCACTTTTAGTAGCTGACGAAAACAGACCGAGCTAACCCTCTTGTCCCAAGAGTTTATACTTTGTGTTTCAGGATAATGCTAGCATCATTTTCCCTTCATTTTTAATGTTGATGGCGGCGTTCCAATCCCTGTCGCATACGAACCCGCACTCGCAGGCGTAGCGTCGTTCAGAAAGGGCCATCTGTTTTACATGTCCGCAATGGGAGCAGGTTTTAATCGAAGGGAACCATTTGTTGATTTTGATGAGGTGCTTTCCTTGTTCCCCTAGCTTATACTGCAGAAATGTGGTGAACATTCCCCATCCATTATCCGCTACACTTTTACCGAAATGAAGGGATTGGGACATTCCCTTCATATTCAGGTCTTCGATGACGACGCCGTCGTACTGGTTTGCCAGCTGACGAGATTTTTTGTGCAAGAAGTCCTTTCGCTGGTTTGCCACCTGCTCATGCACTGCAGCGACCCGGAGTCGTTGTTTTTCGTAGCGGGCGGACCCTTTCATTCTGCGTGAAAGGACTTTCTGCTCTTTTGCCAGTTTTTCTTGTGTCTGCCGATAGAAGCGAGGGTGATTGGCTTTCTCTCCCTGCTCGCTTTCGACATACAGGCCATCCATCGCAAAGTCTAGTCCTACAAGGGCTTTGACTTCTTTCGGTACGGGTTTGTGCGCATATTCTGTCAGAATCGAGATGTAATACTTTCCAGTAGCAGAGCGGGAAATGGTGCAAGACTTAATTTTGTGGTGTGGGGGAATGTCTCGATGTTGTGTTAACTTAACTGTTTTCAGTTTCGGCAATTGGATATGGCCATTCAACAGTCGTATATTGCCGTTTACCAAGTTCGTTGTATAGGACTGTTTCGCTTTGCGGGCTTTGAATTGGGGGAACTTGGCTCTACCTGCAAAGAAGTTGCGGTAGGATTTTTGCAGATTCATTTGAGCATTCGCCAAAGCTAAACTGTCTACTTCCTTCAGCCATTCAAACTCTGCTTTGTATTTGGCGGGTGTCGGGTGCTTTTGTTTTTTCAACATCTCTTTGTCATCTTTAAATTGCTCATAGGTTTCCTTGCGTTCGGCAAGCATCTTATTGTAGACGAAACGGACACAACCAAAGGTCTTCATCATTAACTGCTCTTGTTCTTTTGTTGGGTAGATTCGGAATTTATACGCTTTGTTTGCCATCTCCTGTCACCTCACTTCATTCCTTGATTTTCGATATATTTTTTGATGACTTCAATTGGGGCTCCGCCCGATGTAAGGAGACAGAAGCTTCTGGACCAAAAGAACTCTTTCCAAAGCTTCTTCTTCACTTGTGGAAATGCTTTTTTGATCCGTCTCGAACTCGCACTCTTGTAAGCATGGATGAATTTGGAGTGTTCCGTGTTTGGGTGAGCCTTGAAAAGTATGTGGACATGATCCTGATCATTATTCCACTCGACAAAAGAAATATTATAACTTTCATCTACCCGTTCAAACATGTCTTTTGCATACTCTGAGATCGCCTTGTCCATCACTTTTCTGTGATAATTGACGACCAACACGAGATGGTAATAGAGTGAGAACACTGAATGATTATTACTATCTAGATGCATGGATATACCAACCCCTCTATTATTACGACTGATTGTATCATAATGGGGAACGAAAGACCATTTGGCTATCGCCAACCGAAATTCATCTCCCTCTTACCGTTGGGCTTGGCCCATCACACGCTTGAAGAGGGAGACTTCTTTCGGAAAATGTTAAAAAGGGACACCTGATTTACAATGAATGATTCATTGTAAAAAACAGGTGTCCTTTATCGTTTTATAGTACAGTTGCTTTATGCAAGTTTAAAACATTTTTCAAAGTCTGTAAATTAGCTTCAGGCAGAGGCAGAATAGGCAAGCGCACGCCGCCAACCGCTACGCCTTTTAAATTCAACGCAGCTTTAACTGGTGACGGATTCGGTGCAGAGAACATTTCTTTTATGATCGGCAGCAGACGGCGGTGCTGCTGTGCCGCTTCTTGAAGGTTTCCGCTCTTGAAATTCTGAATCATCGACTGCATTTCATTGCCTATCACGTGCGCGGAAACAGAAACAACACCCGCTCCGCCGATCGCTAGAACAGGAAGTGCCAGTCCGTCATCCCCACTGTATAAGGTGAAATTATCCGGAGTAGAATCGATAATAGCAGCCATCGCTTCCAAGTTTCCGCTTGCTTCTTTCACCGTGACGATATTCGGCACTTCAGCCAGACGGATAATCGTTTCCGGCTCCATATTCACAGCACTGCGTCCCGGAATATTGTAAAGCATGACAGGCAAAGCAGTCGTGTCAGCAATTGTTTTGAAATGCTGATACAGACCTTCCTGGCATGGCTTATTATAGTAGGGCGTAACGAGCATGATACCGTCTACTCCCGCGTTTTCTGCATGTCTTGTCAGTTCAATAGATTCTCTCGTACCATTCGTGCCTGTTCCCGCAATTACCGGAACTCTTCCTGCAGTGATTTGTACTGTGAACTTGAATAATGCCACTTTCTCTTCAAGTGTCAGTGTAGGGGATTCTCCTGTAGTGCCTGAAATCACCAGGCTGTCTGATCCGTTGGCAATTAAGTGATTGATCAAGTTTTCCGTGGCTGCGAAATCAATTTCTCCTCTTTCATCAAAAGGAGTTACCATAGCTGTTACAATCTGTCCGAAATTCATCTGTTCTCCACATCCTATCTTTTTATTGAAAAAACATAGAGGGTGGAGGGCGAGTTGATCATTGAACGCAAAAAAGCAGCAACGAGGGTCGCTGCTGCTTTGAAATAACGAATTATTTCTCTGCATAAGATAGCCCTCCATATAGTCGCCTATATGACAATTCTGCACTTATTCAGCCCAGAACCAGCCTAGAGAAAATGAGCTCTCTTCAGCTTCGGCAAATTCCCCTTTCTACAATCTTCATCGGATCTCATCATCCTCAGATTGTGTACTGATGGTCTTTGCGCCTCTATCCTTACTTCGAAGTTTTCGAAATAAGAGAATGTTTAATTACTTATCATTCTACCTGTTGTTCTGACGGATTGCAACCTTTCTGTAAAAAACGCAGCGGATGAGCTCCTTCAAATTCTCATTCGGTACAGAGAATAAACGCAATAGCATGCATATAATATTCATTTTCATTTATAGAATCTATTACTTTGGTTTGTCTTGTGAGTCAGGTTCTCTCCGCTGCGGGAGCTCTACCCCCAATTTCTCCAGTTGTTTTTTTGCCTCTTCCGATGTAATGGAACCATCTCTTTGCTGTTCCAGAATGCTTTGGACTTGTTCTCTTGTCTCTTGATCTAAATCAGCGAATGGATCTTCCTTTCCCTGAGGCGGCAGTTGTTTGTCCCCATTGGCTTGCATTCCATCTGGACGATCCATGCCGTCTTGAGCACCTTTTCCGCCTGGACCGCCCATACCGCCAGGTCCGACACTTTTCGTGGTGGTTATTCCAGATTCATTAAGCCATGTGACAGAATCTGAAATCAAAAACTCCGTTGTTTTTTCCCCTCCTGAATAGTCTCCACCTTCATAAAGACCGTCACTTTCTTTGCCGGAAGATATTCCTCCTGAAGAAAGAGTGTAGGAACCATCTTTTGCTAAGTCAGGTGAACTGATGACGATTGATTGATAATCTTTTTCGGGTGCAAACGTTACGATATTCTGCCCTTCACTATCCTCTAAATGAATCAAAGTTCCTGCCGTTTGGGTTTTCGGATAGCTCATCAAGATGGTATTCTGAGTTGATTCTTCTGAAGTAGCCATCGCCATCCCGGAACTTCCTGCAGCAATCAATACACCGCCGCTTATCTCAAAATCTTGGTCATAATCCAAAGCGCCATTGCCGTTATTCGTTGGCCCATTAACAAGTACTGTACCGCCTGTCATCGAAATGGAACCATTCGAATCAAGTCCGTCCCCGTCTGCATCGACATAAATATAGCCTCCGCTAATCGAAAGCAGACGGTCAGAAGCAGCTGTTTGTTGTGCAGTCTGATCTGAGTTCTCGCCGCCGCTAATATTAATGCCGTCATCTAATGCCTTCAGACGAACTTTTCCGTCTGAGATAGTGATCGCTTCACTTTCTATCCCTTCATAACTCTTCGTGATATCGATACTGCCTCCTTTGATCAGGATGGACGTATCTGCGTGAATTCCGTCATCACCCGCAGCCACTTGTAAATCGCCGCCCGTAATCGTGATAGAATTATTGCTGTGAATTGCATCGTCAAATGAATCAACAATAATTTTCCCTCCGCCAATGGCTACTTCTTCATTAGCCTTCAAACCTTTTGCACTCAGAGTGGAAGAATCAGTGCTTTCATCTTTGGTGTCAGAATCCATTTCTCCCACTGCCGCCCGATCCATTCCGGTATTCTTTATATTTTCAGAACTGCCGCCTCCTGAAGAAACAGTGAAATCTCCGTCCGCAATCAGCAGGGAAGTCTCTGCTTGAATGCCATCGTCAGCCGTCAGAATATCAAAGGTGCCTCCTTCAATCGCAATGATTCCTTTTGAAACGTCTTGATCATTGGTTGATTTCATTCCATCTCCGTCTGCTTCAATATGAATACTGCCATCTTTTACAGCGAGGAGGTCCCGGCCCAGCATACCGTCGTCAACAGCATGAATCTCCATGTTGCCGCCCGTGATTTTTAATTGGTCCTTACTAGTGATCCCGTCATTAAAATTAGCATTGACAACAAGCTTTCCGCTGCCATTGATCGTCAAATCATCCTTACTGAATAACGCGGCATTCGGTTCATCTTCCTCTGAATTCTCATACACATAATTTTCACCGTCAGATAAGACGTTTTCAGTGCCCTCCTCTAATGAAATCACAGTTTTTTCAGCTTGTTTTACATAAATAGCAGAAGAAGTAGAAGAATGAATCTCTGCTCCATCCAGTACTAACCGAACTATGCCGTCGTCTTCCGTCTCTACGATGATTTGTCCGTCATCCAGCTTGCCTTGGATCGTATATACGCCTGCCGACTTGATCGTCACTGTATGTTTATCACTGATTACGACTCCATCACCTTTTGAACTGGCACTGCTGCCGTTCAACTGAATAGACGTGGCATTTTCCCAATCTGAATAAAAATCTTCATCGGCATACTGCACTTTCTCGCTGATTACACTCGCTATTTCCTGATTGCCGATCGTACTCAAGCTTTCGGCTTTAACTATAGCCTCGCTTGTATTTTTCACGCTAGCCGAATCATTGCTGCAAGCAAATAAAAGTGAAGTGCACAAAAGAGAGGCGGATATCTTCATAAATCTTGATTGTTGTTTTCTCATCATTAAGCTCCTTATCCTGAATAAGATTTCATCTAATTTGTAAGATGATATTTTGCTGTGATTCCTATTATTCAGGAAGAACCTTAAACAAACCTTAAAAAATGATATGTTGATTTAAAGTTTGCTTTTATTCGAGTTAGTTTTATAATCGTACGTAACCAGAAGCGACTGTGAGTGATGAAACGAGAGGAGCACTATATGAAACTGCTGATCATTGAAGATGACAAATATCTTTCTGAATCAATTTGCGATATCACTAAGGAAATATTCGATGTGGAGCAGGCGTACGATGGGGAAGAAGGTCTGTTTCTTGCAGAACAGAATATTTTTGATGTCATTATCCTGGATATTATGCTTCCTTATTTAAACGGCTATGAAGTATTGGATAATTTACGAAAGAAAAATATTACGACTCCAGTCATTATGCTGACAGCCAAAGACGGAATTGATGATAAGATTAAAGGTTTTAAGGTCGGAGCGGACGACTATTTGGTGAAACCGTTCCACCGGGAAGAATTGTTATTGAGGCTCGAGGCCATGGTAAGAAGAACAGGTGGCTTATTTAAAGAAAATATCCTGACATTTAAAGAATTACATCTGCATATAAAAAATAAAACTGCCGAGATACACGGGAAGGCCCTTAAGCTGAATGGAAAACAATTTGATTTGCTGGAGTACTTGGTGAACAATAAAAATGCTATTTTGACGAAGGAACAGATATTTGACCGCATATGGGGATTTGAATCTGATACTTCCACGACTGTGGTCGAAGTATACGCCAGCAATTTACGGAAAAGTTTAAAGGTATTTGGTTATGATCAATACATCAAGACTTTCCGCGGATTAGGTTATATGCTGGAAGACCGCGGTGAAGGAAATGTTTAATAGACTAATCTTCAAGAAGCAGCAGCTGACATTCATGTTTCTTAATTTGATCGCATTTACAGTGATTTTTACGATCTTCAGCATTATTATTTTCAGCCAAGTGCAGAACACGCTATTCTCGAAAACAGACGAAGAACTTTTGTCATTTAAAGAGAGATTGACCGGCAATAATCCGGAAAGTCTGAGGCTGCCTCCTAAAGAAGGTAACTTAAACCCGCCTGCACGGACTGATGAGAGGCAAAAAGGTATGCTGAATCCACGAATGATTGTCATTCATTGGGACGGGTCGGGGAATATTCTGAATGAAGATGAAATCGGAACATTATTTTATGAAAATTATTTAGAAAGTTATACGTTGGACAAAACGAATTTGAACGAGATTACAATGACGAAAATCAGTGATCTGTACCACTTCAGATACATTCTTTTTGAAGATCAGAATGATCAGGATCAAACGGTCTTTACACAATTGATGGTGAATGTCGATGCAGAACAAACGATTATTGCCAACTTTGAAAAACTGATTATTATCTGCTCGGTAATCTTTATCGTTCTTTCCATTTCTGCGAGTTTCATTTTATCCAGAAAGATGATGAAGCCCATCATTCATTCTTGGAACAAGCAGGCGGAGTTCGTAGAAAACGCGTCACATGAACTTCGAACACCTTTGACGATTATCCAGAATAAATTGGAACTTCTTCTCACGGTGCCGCAGGAACGAATTGCAGACCGTTTTGAAAACATCGCGTTAAGCCTATCGGAAACAAGGCGTTTATCGAAACTAACTTCCGACTTATTGACTTTGGCCAGAGCGGATTCTGCAGAGACGCAAATTATAAAGCAGTCCATTCATTTGGATTCATTCATCGAGAATATATGCGCGCCTTATCAGGAAATTGCCGAATCACAGGAAAAGCATTTTACGCTAAGTTGCCAAAGCCCTTTTACGATAGAAGCAGATGAAACACGCCTTCATCAACTGGTAGTGATTTTATTGGATAATGCCTTAAAATATACAGGTGAAAACGACAGGATCAGCGTGAAAACCTATACGGAAGATCTAAAAGCAGTAATTGAAGTCAGCGATACGGGAATCGGTATCAGAGATGAAAATATTGGCCATGTGTTTGATCGATTTTATCGGGAAGACAAAGCAAGGACTAGGGAAACGGGAGGAATGGGACTGGGATTATCCATTGCTCAGTGGATTGTATCGATGCACGATGGGACCATTCAGGTGAAAAAGAATCAGCCGGCAGGTTCTATCTTTATAGTCAAGCTGCCAAAGTAAGAGATCACATAGTGTGATCTCTTTTTTAATACCGAATTTCTTTAAGGTTCATTTAAGGTTCGCCATTTAATATAGGCTTTATAGAATCACAGCAAAAAGGAGCAGATTACTATGGCGATTGAAATCTTCAGCAGAAAAGAACAAAAATACTTAATCACTCGACGCCAATACGCCGAACTAACAGAACGGATCGGACCTGTCATGCGTAACGATAAAAATGGAATCGACGGAAAATACTCGGTCACTAGCTTGTACTTCGACAATGCAGAAAAAGGAATTTATTTCGAGACGAAAAATAAATTGAAGTACCGGCAGAAACTGCGCTTGCGTGTCTATAACGATGCGGATCTCTACAGTACAGCTTTTTTTGAGGTCAAACAGAAACATCAGAAAGTGGTCAATAAACGACGGATGCTGCTGCCGCTTAAAGAAGCCTACCGATACCTTGAAGAAGATGGCCAGGCAGGGCTAGATCAATATGAAACCTCAAATACGCAGGTCTTGAAGGAGATTGATTATTTCCGTACGTTCTATCGCTTGCGTCCCGAAATGGTCGTATCATACAGCCGGCATGCGCTCCACGGCATCCATGATTCCGGACTGAGAATCACGCTTGATTTTGATTTACGCTGCCGCAAAGACGATCTACATATCGAAAACGGCCCCTACGGAGAGTATTTCATAGATCCCGATCTTGTCGTATTAGAAGTGAAAGTTGATCACAGCGTGCCGCTTTGGCTTGCGCGTATTTTACAGGAGCTACAATGTGAACAGCGGAGCGCCTCGAAGTTCTGTACGAGTATGGAATTGCTGAGCGGAGATGTATTGCCGCAGGCTGACTATTTGGAACCGAAAGAATTAAAAGAACCGATTACAGGAGGAATAGAAAATGGATCAAATCACGAACTTGTTTTCATCTAATGGATTGGAAGGAAGCCCTACCATGTGGATGAGTATTACCGCGATGGCACTGGCTGCTGTTCTCAGCTTAATTATTACGAAAGTATACCAAATTACGTTTAACGGCGAACGTTATTCGCAAGCCTTCGTTCACACGATTGTTATGATGAGTGTGGTCGTATCGGTAGTTATGAACGTCGTAAGCGATAATGCAGGCGTCGCATTTGGTCTATTCGCTGTTTTCTCACTCATCCGTTTCCGGAGTGCTGTCACGAACGCTAAAGATATTGCGTATATCTTCTTCGGATTATGTGTTGGGATGACTGCCGGACTCTTTCAGTTTCCTCTTGCCATCGCGTTGACGCTGTTTGCCAGTCTGATTTTCTACCTTCTGTACAAGGTCGATTACGGCAAAGGGAAAGATACGCAAATTCTAAAAGTGACCGTCCCTGAAAACTTGAATCACGAGAATCTATTTGATGATATCTTGAATGAAAAAACAGAAGCGTATCATCTTCGTCAAATAGAAACGACAAACTTAGGAACAATGATTCTTTACACCTTTGCAATTCGAAGCAAGGTGGAGACCAAAGATCAAGAGCTGCTGAATGAAATTCGCGTACGCAATGCAAATTTGAAGGTGTCCCTTTCCTATTTGGAGATGCGGGACTGAGTAAAACAATGAATATCTGCAGAAGAAATGATTTCGTATTAAATAGAAGAAAGATCCTGCGCCCATTCAAATTCTCCAATGATGGTGAAAGTCTTTTTAAAGTAAACTTGCTTAAAAATAAAAGTATTGATTGAAACAGCCCCCTCTTGCAAAAATGATAATCAAGAGAGGGGTTTTTATTGTGATTTTGTTTACTCATACTGGAATGCCAATATGGATAAATAAAATGGTTCCTACAATTATAGAAATACATAAACCTGACTTTCATAATGAAGAACTTTCTTAATAAAGTCTAATAACGTATTCTGATAAATAGCCAAAAGCTATAACTATATACAAAAAAGCGATTGGTAATAGTTAGACGATTAAAATATACTTGCGGTAAGGTAATAGAAAAGTATGAAAGTTTTTACAACAACAATCACTGTAAAGGAGGCTCTTGAATTATTATCGCGCATTGTTACCTTATATTACCTTACCTGAAATTAAATGGTGAAATGTAAGCGGTTAAATTTCCTTATAATAACAGAATTGATTAACACTAGTTTAGCAGATTATTAGACTAACTATTTTTATAAATAAAAAGGGGGCAATAATATGTGGAAGAAAATGATGATGGGTGCGGCGATGTCGCTGGCACTGATAGCAGCAGGTTGCGGCAGTGATAGTGAGAAGGCGGATGCCGGTTCTTCAGACAAGAAATATAAAATAACGATTTCAAACTCAGTAGAGGAAGATTCAGCACTGCACAAAGGCTTGATGGAATTTAAAGAAGTGGCAGAAGATAAGTCAGATGGCAGACTGCAGGTTGAGGTGTTTTCAAATGGTGAACTTTATGCTTCTGAACGAGAAGCAATCGAAGCAGTTCAGGCAGGAAATATTCAGGCTGTAAGCCCCGCGACTGCACCATTGACGAACTTCGTTAAAGAATTTATGGCGCTCGACTTCCTGTTCGTATTTGATGACGTAGATGATGCAAACGGCAAACTGGATGGCGAGCTTGGAGATATCTTGAATGCAAAGCTGGAAGAGAATCAGCTGAAAGGTTTAGGCTGGGGCAGTGCAGGAATGACACAGATGACGAACAACGTAAAACCAATCGAAACAATTGAAGATTTCAAAGGAATGAAGCTGCGTACTATGGAAAACAACATTCACTTGGACAGCCTGAAGGAGCTTGGGGCAAACCCTCAGCCATATGCATTCGGTGAATTGTATTCGGCTCTTCAGCAAAATATCTTTGACGGCATGCAGACGACAGGTCAGTTGATCGAGAGCTCAAAAGTGTATGAAGTTCAAGATTATATGACAATCATGAATCACTCATTTACTGCAGAAGCACTTGTAATGAACAAAGCGTTCTATGATTCACTTCCTGAAGATCTTCAAAAGGTAGTCGATGAAGCAGGCGAAGCATTTACGAAGCACGAACGAGAAGTATCTGTTGAGTACGATGCGAAAGCAATGGAGCTTTTGGGAGAAACGCTGAAAGTAAATACGCTGCCTGAAGAAACAAAACAGGAAATCATTGAAAAGTTAAAGCCGGTATATGATAAGTACGAAAAAGAAATCGGTCATGATTTGATGGAATTAATTAGAGAATAATAGTATAGTCAGACAATTTCTTCCCGGTTATCATACATTTTGATGATGGCCGGGTGAAATTTTTCTCGCTTTCTTCGGTTAACGAAATGATTTACTGTGCCAGGCGCAAACACGTTTCCAGGGCAGATAGGATAGACGAATGAAAACACCACGCTGGATATTGAATGAGTGGAGATGGTAAACATTGAAGAAGTTTTTACGCTTTATTGAAAAGTTTGAAGAAATATTCTTGGTTACGACGATGGCAGCCATTTTGCTGATGATTTTTTCCCAGGCTCTTTTCCGTTACTTTTTCGGCAGCGGTATTGTATGGGGAGAAGAATTTGCGCGGTATGTCCACGTTGCACAAGTGTGGATTGGTTCCAGTTTAGCCATTAAAATGGGCGGACATATCCGGGTAACTTTTTTGAGGGATTTAATGAATGATAAATTTAAAAAAGTTTTAGATTTATTATCTACATTTTTATTTTTCGCCTTTATGGCGTTTATTACTTATAAGGGTACGTTTTTTATTTTGCAGCTAATAGAGACCGGCCAAAAAGCCCCTTCAAGTGGAATTTTAATGGCGATTCCATATTCTGTAATCCCTCTTGGAGCTTTTTTCATGGCGCTTAGACTTATCCAGCAATTCAGAGGGATTATAAAAGGAGAACTGCTCGAAGAAGAGATTGAGGGGGTGGAACAATGACAATAGCTGTATTATTTATCAGTTTCTTTGCTCTTATGCTTATCGGCGTTCCTATCGCGATATCTCTTGGCGCATCAGCATTGTTCACAATGGTTTTTGCAACAGATCTGCCGCTCGGTTCCATTGTGCAGCAGGCCTTCACTTCTCTTGATTCGTTTTCATTACTGTCGATTCCACTGTTTATCCTGGCAGGTGTGTTGATGAGTTCAGGCGGAGTTTCAAAACGTCTTCTGCACTTGGCAGGCGTTCTTGTCGGATACTTAACGGGCGGTCTAGCCATCGGTACGGTTCTTGCCAGTATGTTCTTTGCAGCAATCTCTGGTTCAGGTCCTGCGACGGTTGCAGCGATCGGTTCATTCATGATTCCCAATATGGCGAAAAAAGGATATGACAAGCCGTTTGCTGCTGCCGTTACTGCCACTGCCGGCTCCATTGGAGTTATTTTACCGCCGAGTATTCCTTTTATCATGTTTGGGATTGTGGGCGGCGTATCCATCGGCGCACTGTTTTTAGCAGGAATTATACCAGGGATACTCGTCGGGCTGGCGTTAATGTTCGTTTCGTATCGGACAGCGAAAAAGCGTGATTTTCCTACTGAAGGTAAATTCCCGACATTCAAGGAAGTGCTGAAGGCAATCAACTATGCGAAATGGGCATTGCTGATTCCGGTAGTCATACTAGGCGGTATATACAGCGGGCTATTCTCTCCGACAGAATCTGCGGCAGTTGCCTGTATGTATGCATTGTTTATCGGATTGTTTGTCTATAAAGAACTGACATTAAAGAGTCTCTACAGTGTATTTTTAGAAGCAACCCTGTTGAATATACCGGTAATCATCATCATCAGTTTCTCTATTTCCTTCGCATATTTGCTCAGTATCGAACGGATTCCGGCGACGATTGCGCATTTCATCACAGGAATTTCTGAAAATATGATTATTACGATGCTGCTGGTCAGTGCGTTCTTGTTTGTAGTAGGAATGTTTATTGACACGATTTCTGCAGTGGTTATTCTGACACCTATTTTGCTGCCGGTGGCGGTAGCGGTAGGCATTGATCCGATTCACTTCGGCGTCATCATGGTCTGTAACCTGGCTGTTGGTTATGTTACACCTCCGCTTGGAGTAAACTTATTCGTTGCTTCGCATATCAGTAAAGTTTCAATTGAACGAATCAGCCGTGCGCTTGTTCCGTTTATCGTTGCGATGCTGATCATTATTGTTATCATAATTGCGATTCCGTCACTTTCTACATTCTTGCCGGGATTGGCGAAATAATTACATCATAGAAGACAGGAGCTGTATTTCAAATGAATTGGAGAACCAGTGTAAAAGATATCGCACCATATATACCGGGCAAATCGATTGAAGCAGTAAAGAAGGAGCTGCAGCTGGAGGAAGTGCACCGTCTTGCGTCGAACGAAAATCCGCTCGGTCCTTCCCCCAAAGCAAAAGCAGCGATGAAGCAGGCAATTGAGGAAGTGCATTTGTATCCGGATGCATCTGCGACAAAACTGCGTGAGCGTCTGGCAGAGATGTATGAAGTGCAGCCTGAACAAGTTATCACAGGCAACGGTGCAGATAATATTATTTCATTGGTGGTCAGTGCGTACATTGATGAAGGAGATGAAGTAGTTTACGGAAGCCCTACTTTCCCCGCTTACCGTTCGTCTACACTTCTGATGGGCGGAATTCCTGTGGAAGTGCCGCTTACAAAGGATTGGCAGTTTGATTTGGATGCGATGAAAGCGAAGATTACGGATAAGACAAAACTTGTATTTGTCTGTAATCCGAATAATCCTACCGGCACAATTGTGGAGGATTCTTCATTGGAGAAATTCATACAAGAAATTCCTGACCATGTAACAGTTGTGCTCGATGAAGCGTATATCGAATATGTCCGTGAGAAACCGTATAAGACGGGAATTGACTACTTCAAGGCCGGACATCCGATCATTACCATCCGTACGTTCTCGAAATTCTACAGCTTGGCAGGCTTGCGTGTAGGCTATGCTGTTGCGTCGGAAGAACTGCTCGAACCTGTATTGCGTCTGCGTGAGCCGTTTGCTGTGAACCGGGTAGCGATAGAAGCGGCGTCAGCTACGCTGGATGACAATGATTTTACGGAAGAACATTATCAAATGAACGAAGAAGGCAAGAAGTATCTGACGGAGGAATTTACAAAGCTAGGATTTGAAGTGTTTCCGTCCTACACGAATTTCCTGTTTGTTCACATCAAGTCCGATGCACAGGCATTATTTAATAAGCTGCTGGAAAAAGGGCTGATTATTCGTCCATGCACGCCATGGGGCTTGAATGAATATGTCCGCATTTCAATTGGAACTAAGGAGCAAAATGAACTTCTGGTGGGAATTTTACATCAAAATGAGAAGGAGTGATGTTGGACTATGACAAAGCAGAAGGTATGGATTTTAGATGATGAATGGTTTACGCATGATGTGGAGAAGGAGATTTACGACGATTACGATATTGAATATAAAGTGACGAGAAGTGACACTGTAAAAGAGGATTTTGAAACGTTTGGAAAATATGCGGACGGTATTGTAGCGCAAATCGGTTTTCCATGCGGCGCAGATATTATCTCTGAACTGGAGAACTGTAAAATCATTGCTGCTTCTGGAGTAGGCTTTAATCATATTGATTTGGACGCTGCCTGCGATAAAGGAATATACGTAACGAATATGGCGGATTACTGTATCGGCGAAGTGTCCGACCATACCATTGCCTTGTCATTGTCTGTAGCGAGGAGACTGCGTGCCTATAACGAGCAAGTGAAAAGTTTTGCCTGGAATCCGCTTGATACACTGCCGATCAAACGGCTTAAGGGAAGAACAGTCGGACTGCTCGGCTTTGGCCGCATCGCTAAAGAAGTGGCTAGGAAATTCCAAGTGTTTGGTGTAAACGTAATTGCGCACGATGAGTTTGTGCCGAAAGAGGCGTTTACTGAATATAGCGTGGAGTCCGTAACGCTCGATGAACTGCTGGAGAGATCGGATATTTTGAGCCTGCACGTTCCGCTGACTGATGAAACGGAAGGATTGCTTAATTACGACAGATTAAAACGATTGAAAGAAGGCTCCATCCTCATTAATACGTGCCGAGGGGCGATTATCCAGGAAGACGCATTGGTGAAAGTGATGAAAGAAGGTCATCTTGCGGGTGCGGGTCTTGATGTATTGACGGAAGAACCGCCTGGCAGAGATCAGGAGCTTCTTCATATGGAAGAAGTGTTTGTTACACCGCATTCTTCTTATGTATCTGAAGAATCCGAGTACGAACTTCGATCTCGTACCAGTTTGAATGTCATCCGTGCAATCCGGGGCGAAACACCAGAATTTGTTCAGAATGTGATGCCTGAACGCACAAGCTGATCAGGAAATATCTTTGAAAAACTCTTTTGTCGTTTCAATGAACTCTTCTATGACCGGCGGCAGATAGCGGTTTTTCATATAAGCAATATAGACAGTCCGTGAAAGATTGCTGTTGGTCAGTTTCTTTACCGTCAGTGAAGGATGGTCTGGTTTCCGCAGATAGTTCTCTGGAACAATCGTGATGCCGAGACCTTCTTCTACTAAGGCGCATGCTGTTTCGAACCGCTCAATCTCAAAATGAATAGTAGGTTTAATACCGGACTTCCGGAATTCATTCAGAATATCGTTGCGTGTCTGGAATCCCTCTTTGCAGATAATGAATTCCTCGCCCTTTAGATCACTAATGGAGAGATGTTCCGTATGCTGAAGAGGATGTCCTTGGGGTAATAAAGCGACCAGTCTCTCTGTATAGATCGGGCTCATTTCGATTTCTTCGCTTTCAAAAAGCTGATTAGTAATCGCCAGGTGAATCTGATAATTTTTCAAGGCAGCTTCCACTTGAGCGAATCCCAGCACTTCAAGTAATTTGATATGAATATCCGGATGAATCGTGCTATAGGAGGCGAGCAGCTTTGGCAGCCAAAATCGTACAGATTCGATTAAGCCGATATGCAGCTCAAGCGGTCCGTCTTCTTTTAGACGGATGGCTTCTTTTTGAAAGTAATTAAAGTGGCTGAGTAATTTTTTCGCTTCTTCATACATAATCTCTCCTTCTTTTGTCAAAGAGATATTTCTCGTACTCCGGTCAATCAATTTAAGTCCGACTGTGTCTTCAAACTTTTTAATGGCAGAGCTTAAAGACGGCTGCGAGATGAAAAGTGCCTTCGCTGCCTGGGTAAAGCTTCCTTCTTCGATAAGCGTCGTGAAATAAACTAATGAACGATGATCCATCTGACAACCCTCCGCTTTGCAATTATTCTTCCCATCAGTATAGCACATCCAAAAGAAGCGATTTCAGCACATGTTCGTTGTATGATTAAGTTATCTCATGCTGCAGTTCTTTTTTGTATGAATTTAGTTCGTACGGGTTCCGTATCTCGACCTTGCGGGTGGTTTAAACGTAGTATGTGTTTGCAGTTTAAACTCGCTTCGGGGCTTGGAGATTGCCTTACGCCATGAGCCAGCTGGGGAAGACCACGCCAGTTGTCTCATGGCAACGGCCGACCCCGCAATTGCGCCTTTGCTGGTATAGAGAAAGTATGTCATATTGCACTGAGTGTGGAATTAGTTATAGTAACTTCACTGCTCGGTAAAAAGCTATAATATACTAATGAAAATAGAGAATGACAAAGGAGTTCTACAGATGCCAAACGTATTAATTTCTCCGACAGGTACGGAAATCAGCTGTAAAAATTGGGAGATTGAAGGATTGCTGCGTCTGTTTTTAAACAGCCTGGATCCGCGCGTTGCTGAAAGCAGCAAAGACCTAATTGTATATGGCGGCAGAGGAAAAGCGGCCAGAAATCATGAATCAGTAGAAGCGATCATTCGTGAACTGAAACAACTGTCGCCGACTGAAACCTTGCTTATTCAATCAGGCAAGCCGGTAGGAAAGTTTCCGTCCTTTCCTCATTCTCCGCGAATCGTCAATGCTTCCTCGGTATTGGTTCCTCATTGGTCAACAGACAAAGCATTTGACAAATTGAATGAAAAAGGTCTGACGATGTACGGTCAATCAACTGCTGCATCCTGGGCATACATTGGCGTCCAGGGAGTGCTGCAAGGAACATTTGAAACAATGGGTGAAATTGCCAAGAGGCATTTTGACGACACCTTGCAGGGCAGAATCGTGCTGACGTCAGGACTTGGTGGGATGAGTGCAGCCCAGCCGCTGTCTGTCACAATGCACGGCGGAGTATGTATTGTCGTAGAAATTTCTGAAGATAAAATCAATCAGCGTCTGAAAAATAATTACTGTGATATTAAAGTGGATTCCTTAGAAGAAGCGATCCGGCTAGCGCAGCAAGCGGCAAAAGCGAAGAAGCCATTGGCGATTGCACTGTCCGGCAATGTGGCGGACCGCTATCGGGAAGCACTGAAACTGGATTTTATTCCGGATATCGTAACCGATCAGACTTCTGTGCATGATCTTCAGGTGGGCTATATTCCGAGCGGTCTGGATATGGAACAGTCGAAAGCGCTTCGCAAGAAAAATCTGGATCACTATTTGAAGTTGGTGAAGGATTCGCTGATTCCTCACGTTCGGGCGATGGTAACGTTTAAAGAACGTGGAGCCATCGTTTTTGAATATGGAAATAATTTGCGGAAACAAGCATATGAAGCGGGGTACGAACGGGCTTTTGAATTTCCGGGCTTTGCTTCCGAATACTTGCGCTCCCACTACTGTGAGGGACGGGGGCCTTGCCGTTGGATTGCGCTGTCGGGTGATCCGAATGATATCTATAAAATTGACGACATGATCTTGGAAGAGTTTGCGCATGATCATAGGGTGTCGCGCTGGATTCAATATGTGCAGGAAAAGATTTATTTCTACGGCTTGCCGGCCCGCACTTGCTGGCTTGATTATGAAGAACGGGAGCGGGTGGGTGTCATCATCAATGAAATGGTGCGTTCCGGCGAGCTGTCTGCACCCGTTGCGATTACGCGCGATCATTCCGAAGGCAGCACAATGGCGGCGCCGTTCAGAGAGACAGAAAATATGATGGATGGCAGTGATACAGTGGCAGACTGGCCTATTTTAAACGCCATGTTAAATGCCAGTGCAGGTGCTTCGATGGTCAGTATTCAAAATGGCGGGGGCGTCGGGATCGGAAACTCTGTTCACTCGGGCATGACGGTCATAGCGGATGGCAGTGAAGACGCGTCCGACCGTTTGAAAAAGGTATTAGTCGTGGACCCAGGCATGAGCATAATCAGGCATGCAGATGCTGGATACGAAGAGGCACAGACGGCACTCGATAAAATTAAGATGAAAAAGGGGTGATTACACGATGATCACTGTAGGGGTCTATCATCATGAAGCTTTATTTCAGATTTTATCAGCACAAGAGGGATTTCAGGTGATATGGATCCCGAGCCTGAAAGAAGCAGAGATGATTCGCGCCCTGGATTTACTGATTGCCGATATTTCATTGGATGAAGAGGTGGAGTATAGAGGGACATTTACCTCTATACTGCAGGAAAACGTACAGCTGAAAATCATATTTCTGAAGGACACCTTTTCATTTAATGAAATGAAACAATTGATAAAAGCCGGCGCTTATGACTGTCTGGATACCTTAGAAACTTGTGCTGATCCCGAAAAATTGCTGCCGGTTCTAATGAAAGCGGGGGCTGACCTGAAGAGAGAGAGAAGACAAAAGAAAAGAGATACGGCTTATATGCTGCGGTCTATACGGGAATGTCTCGCGTACGATCTGCTGTACGGCAATAGTAAAAATGCGAAAGAGATTTGGGAGCGCAGTAAACTGGCAGAGCTGTCTCTCATCCCAAATACCGTTCTTCTCTTAAGTATTGACCACTTTTCTTGGCTGGTGGAAAATAAAGGCGAACTGTGGAAGAATGCGCTGAGAGAAGAAGTGCTCCAGGCAATCCGCGAAACTCATTTACATTATGAATCGTTGAAAGTACTCGTGACGGAAGAGAAGTATGCGATTCTGCTTGCGCTGCCTGTGCAGGTAGACGAAGCGAATTATAAAGCACTCTCGATTGAGTATGCAGAAAAAATCCGTGCAGAAATTAATCGGAAAACAGATTATACCGTCACTATTGGTATAGGCAATTACTTTGAAGATGCGCGTAATTTGCATCTTTCTTATCAAGAGAGTAAGCAAGCACAGGCATACCGTCTATTTTCAACCGAGAATTCGATTATTCATATAGAAGACCTGGATTACTTTGAGACAACGGAATACTATGACTACAAAATGCAAATTCAATCGATAACGGAGAAATTTTCATTGGGCGATCTGGATGGCGTTCGTCAGCAGTGGGAAGATGTTTATTGTTCGATTGCGTCTCATGTTCATATTGAACCGGAGGAATTCCGTCTGCAAGTTCTAGACCTGTTGTTTTCGCTGTCAAAATCCGCAATTCAAAATGGAGCCAGTCCGAAAAATATGATGCCGCTGCAAATTAAGCATGCAAAAGAATTACATGAATTAGAAACACTTGCTGAAATTGATGCTTGCGTAAAGACCATCATTACGGAATATAGCGAGCAAGTCGACGAAGGACATAATGAACAGTCCTTGAAGTCAGTAAAGGGAATCCTGCAATTCATTGAAGATCATTATCACGAAGATATTGGACTTGAAACAGTGGCGGCGCAAGTGGAATTAAGCCCGAACTACGTCAGTGCCATTTTTAAACAGACGACTGGCAGTTCATTCAGCTACTATCTGACCGAACGACGGATGAAGAAAGCCAAGCATCTATTAGAAGACTTGAATATGACAATTTATGAGGTCGCTGAATCTGTTGGTTACAGTTCCTCACAGTATTTCAGCAGGGTATTTAAAAATCATGTAGACATGACGCCAACTGCATATCGGAACAGTGTGCTATCCACTAAATACTGAATAAAAGAAGAGTTATGCAAAAAGTCCTTTAAATGTGACTCATTGCATAACTCTTTTTGTTGCAGAAAACCCAAGATTGAAAAGTATACAAAACAACAGTAGATAAGTGTACTTTATCGTATAATTTTCTACTGTGAAAAAATCCACCTTTTGATAAAGTAGAAATAAGGTAATGAAAGCGCTTTTATTACGCGCTGGAAATGAGGTCGGATAATATTGAATCAACCATTAGAAGGAATAAAGGTATTGGACTTTTCGAGGGTTCTGGCAGGCCCCTATTGTACGATGATGCTCTCCGATATGGGAGCTGAAGTCATAAAAATTGAGCGTCCTGAACTGGGGGATGATACGCGTCATTTCGGCCCTTTCCAAAATGGAGAGAGCGGTTACTTCATGTTTTTAAACCGCGGCAAGAAGAGTATCGAAATGAATTTGAAAGATCCTGATGACCGTGAGAGCTTAATGGAACTCATTAAAGATGCTGACGTAATCGTCGAAAACTTCCGTCCTGGTGTAATGGAAAATCTCGGACTGGGTTATGAGACGCTGAAAGAAGTCAACGAAGGTTTAATCTATTGCTCTATTTCCGGATTCGGACAATACGGGCCGCTGAAAAAGCGTCCCGCATACGATCTGGTTGCTCAGGCGATGGGCGGAATCGCAAGTATTACAGGTCATCCTGACAATCCGCCGACCCGCTCAGGTGCTTCCCTTGGTGATATGAGTGCGGCGCTTTATGCGGCATACGGTATTATGGTGGCATTATTCCACCGCGAGCGTACGGGTATTGGCCAGGCGATCGACGTTGCAATGGTCGATACGATTTTCTCTCTGCTCGAGCACAACGTCATGCGCTATACATCCGAAGGCGTGATTCCTGAGCGTATAGGAAGCCGTCACCCGATCAGCGCGCCGTTCGATGTCTTTGAAACGAAAGAAGGCAGTATCGTGATTGCGACAGCAAATGAACCTTTATTCGTAAAGCTATGCAGTGTAATGGGCAAGGAAGAGTTATTGGAAGATGAGCGTTTCAAAACAGATATTCTGCGCGGAAAGAACGAAGCGGAGCTTAAAGTAATTCTTGAGGAATGGCTGTCAGGCTACACAGCTGATGAAGCGGTTGATTTAATCAGCCAGGCAGGCGTCCCTTGTTCCACAATTTTAAATATTGCAGAAATCAGCGAATCTGATCATATAAAAGAACGCGAAATGTTGCTTGATGTAGAGCATCCTGTAGCAGGGAAAACAAGAATTCCAGGTAACCCGGTAAAACTGTCGGCGACGCCTGTGCAAATAAAATCACCAAGTCCTGCGTTAGGTGAGCATAACAATATGATTAAAAAAACTACTGAAAAGTGAGTGAAGAATAATGAATTTCGACTTAACAGATGAGCAAAAAAGCATACGTGACATGGTTAGAAACTTTACAAAGGAAGTAATCGCACCAAAAGCCGAAGAAATCGACCGCGAAAACCGTTTCCCTGAAGAGCATATTCCCAAAATGGCTGAACTCGGTCTTCTCGGCATTGCTTACCCGGAAGAGGATGGCGGGGTAGGTGCAGATGCAATTGCTGAAGCAATCGCTGTCGAGGAAATCACATACGGCTGTGCGGCGACAGGTTCTATCCTGACTGCACACTACTTAGGAATTGACGGTTTATATCTTGCTTCCAATAAAGAACAGAGAGAAAAATATTTGGTGCCTGGATGCCAGGGCGAAAAATTATTCGCTTTTTGTCTGACAGAGCCGGTCGGCGGAACAGATGTGGGATCAATGAAAACGAACGCAAAACTTGATGGAGATGAGTATGTCATCAATGGTTCCAAAATTTTCATTACTAACGGTGCATATGCTGATACTCTGGTTGTCTATGCGAAAACAGATATATCTAAAGGGACAAAAGGCATCAGTGCGTTCATCGTTGAAAAAGGCACGCCTGGTCTGTCATTCGGAGCAGGCGATGATAAAATGGGCATCCGCGGCGCGAAGACAGATGAAGTCATTTTCGAAAACGTCAGAATTCCGAAAGAAAATTTAGTCGGCGAAGAAGGAGACGGCTTCAAAATCGCCATGACGGTCGTGGACCGCGGACGAATCGGAATTGCGGCTATGGCAGTCGGTCTTTCACAGGCAGCGCTTGACGAAACTGTCAACTATGCAAAAGAGCGTGAAGCATTTGGAAAATCAATCTCTAACTATCAGGGACTGCAATGGATGATGGCAGAAATGGAATCAGATGTTGCTGTCAGCCGTCTGTACACCTACTACTCTGCCAGCCTCAAAGATAAGAAAGGTTACCGTCTGTCTAAAGAAGCTTCTATCGCAAAACTGATCACATCAGAAGCTTCCAACCGTGTAGTCAACAAAGCAGTGCAAATTCACGGCGGCTATGGCTATATGAAAGAATACAAAGTGGAAAGACTGTACCGTGACCAGCGCATTCTGGAAATCTTCGAAGGAACATCTCAAGTTCAAAAAATGGTTATTTCAAGCTATGTAGCTAAATAAGAGGAGTGGTTTGATTTGAATAATACACCGTTAAAAAATATCCGTGCACCGCGCGGAACTGAATTGACTTGTAAAGGCTGGACGCAGGAAGCCGCTATGCGGATGATCATGAATAACCTAGACCCGGAAGTAGCAGAAAATCCGGACGAGCTCGTCGTATACGGCGGAATCGGAAAAGCTGCGCGCAACTGGGAAAGCTATCATGCCATCATTGAAGAGCTGAAGGAATTGGAGAACGATGAAACGTTGCTGATCCAATCAGGCAAGCCGGTCGGCAAGTTCCGGACATTTGAAAATTCCCCGCGCGTACTCATCGCCAATTCCAACTTAGTGCCGGCATATGCAAACTGGGAGAACTTCAATAAACTCGATAAAGAAGGACTCATGATGTATGGACAGATGACGGCGGGCAGCTGGATCTATATCGGTGCACAGGGAATTCTTCAGGGAACCTATCTGAGCTTTGTCGAAGCAGGAAAGAAAGTATTCGGCAGTCCGGACCTGACTGGGAAATTTATTTTAACAGGCGGTATGGGCGGAATGAGCGGCGCGCAGCCATTGGCAGGAAAGATGGCGAAAGCAGTGATTCTGGTCGTGGAAGTAGATAAAAATCGCATCGAGCGGAAAATTAAAGAACGCTACTGTGACTTTATCTATGAGGATCTAGATGAAGCATTGGCGAAAGTGAAAGAACTTACGGATAGAGGCGAGCCGGGATCGATCGGTCTTGTCGGAAACTGCGCAGATGTCTATCAGGAAATTGCAGACCGCGGAATTGTTCCCGATATTGTAACGGACCAGACAAGTGCGCATGACCCGAGAAACGGCTATGTGCCGAACGGCATGACATACGAAGAAGCTTTGAAGCTTCGCAAAGAAAACCCGGATCAGTATGAGAAATTGTCTTTAGAGACAATGGCGAAGCATGTGGAAGCGATGCTAGCCCTGCAAAAAGCCGGAGCGGAAACATTTGATTATGGAAATAATATCCGTCATTATGCGAAAGAACAAGGAGTAGAGAATGCGTTTGATTTCCCAGGATTCGTCCCCGCTTATCTGCGTCCATTGTTCTGTGAAGGTAACGGACCGTTCCGCTGGGTGGCGCTGTCAGGCGATCCGGAAGACATCTACAAGACAGATAAGCTGGCGAAGGAAATGTTCAGCAATAACGAAGTGCTGACAAACTGGATTGATATGGCGCAGGAAATGGTGGCATGGCAGGGACTTCCTGCACGTATTTGCTGGCTTGGATACGGAGAGCGCCATAAATTCGCGCTCAAAGTGAATGAAATGGTGGCAAGCGGAGAAATTAGTGCGCCGATCGTCTTTGGCCGCGACCACTTAGACAGCGGATCGGTCGCGTCGCCGAACCGTGAAACAGAATCCATGAAAGACGGCAGTGATGCAGTGGCTGACTGGCCGATCCTGAATGCACTTGTGAATACAAGCGGCGGAGCGAGCTGGGTAAGTCTGCACCACGGCGGCGGTGTTGGAATGGGCTACTCCATCCATGCAGGTCAGGTACTGGTGGCTGATGGATCAGATGAGGCAGCTGAAAAGATTAAGCGCGTACTCGTTTCAGATCCGGGTATGGGGGTCATCCGTCACGCAGATGCCGGCTATTCCCGTGCGATTGAAGTAGCGGAAGAGCGTCATGTTCATATCCCGATGAAAAAGAAGAATAAGTAATTGCTGCTGCAAAAAGGCGGATAGCATAAAAATAAAGCGTCAGCTCTTCTAAAGAGCCGGCGCTTTATTTTCATTGATTGAAAGTACTAAATAAATACAGGCAACTGTACTTTATAGGAGTAAGACGTATATGATATTCTAGCTAATTAAAGATAAGGGCTGTGTGCGTATTTTCTAATGACTTCCTGCATGGTTTTTTTGGTGTGAGGCCATCCCGTTTACAGGTCGGTGATCATAACTGCAGGTTTCGCTCATAGGGTCAGCAAATCAAACATTTGAAGACCGACAAATAATGTGAATCCTTAATTTACCGTTATTTTCATGATTCAACCTGCCGAATTAAGGGAAACTAACTAAGTAAAACAAAGTAGTTTCGGAGAGGGAAGATATCATGGAAGCCTGGTTGATTGGACTTAAATTGGTCAGTGGTTTTTTAGCGTTGGTATTTTGTATGAAGATGACAGGTGCGAAGGGAGTTTCCAACCTGACATCGATCGATTTTATTTGGAGCATCTTGCTTTCGGAAATCGTCGGGAACGGTCTGTATGATACGGAGGTTAAGTGGTATACCGTGCTACTGACACTGCTGGGCTGGTGCCTGATTAAGATGCTGTTTGATTATTTTATGTATAAATCCGACAAAATTGAGGTCATCATTACAGGTGAAAGAGAACTCCTGATCAAAGACGGACAGCCGGATAGGGAAACCATGCGGAAGAACCGCATCGACAAACGTGAGTTGGAACATGCGCTGCGCAAACAAGGAGTTTTTTCGATGGATGAAATTCAGCGGGCGTATTTGGAGATGGACGGTGCGGTGACGATTCAATTGAAGAAAGATTATCAGACGGCGACGAAAGGAGATTTGCAAAGTAAAGATTTAGGCGATGTTTGAATTCGTTCGAAGACAGTCGGGTACCATTAGTACTTTCCAAAACTTTCTATCAATCGGGCTGGCAGCAGTTATATGAAGCAGAGGTTGAAGAATGGATAAGAAATGGCAAAATAAGAAAGGCTCCATGCATTTTATTAATATGCACGGGCCTTTCTTATTTCCTGATATTATGAAATGAAATTGTCCTTTGTTTGCTCTATATCAGACTATCTTTCCGCCAATATCGAACGAATCATATGGATCGAATCGCATTCACCTGAAGAAAATATGGTGATCGGATATTGAGTTCTTAAAAACTAAAGATTATTAAGAATAGGATTTATATTTCTTCAAGTATTCAACTAAACCATTTTCACTCAAGATCTTCACCATAACGTCGGGCATCTTCGCTCCCTGATAGTCCTCGTTATTATAAAGGTTTTTAACGATTCCATTTGTGACATCGACTTCCAAGTCATATCCGGTTTGGATATTATAAGAACTTAATTCGATCAACGGAAGACCAATATTAATTGCATTTCGAAAGAATATACGGGCGAATGAATGTGCAATTACAACTGAGACGCCAGCCGCCTTAATGGCTAAAGGAGCCTGTTCTCTTGAAGAACCGCAGCCGAAGTTTTCACCTGCAACAATCATATCTCCGGGCTGGACGATTTTATGAAAGTCCGGATCCACGTCTTCAAGAACATGATCGGCTAATTGCTGCATGTCTAAAGTTTTTGTGTATTTACCAGGGATAATGCGATCTGTGTCAATATTGTCTCCGTATACGTGTGCTTTTCCTTTAAGTATCATAACGAGTCAATAGCCTCCTTCTTACATTCATTATGGTTGATAATTTTACCGTGCAAAGCTGCAGATGCAACGAATGCGGGAGATCCCAAGTAAACGTTCGAGTTTCGGTTACCCATTCTACCTTGAAAATTACGGTTGGTAGAAGAAGCTACGTTTTCCCCATTTCCAGGTATTCCTTGGTGAGTGCCTACACATGGTCCGCAGCCAGAAGGCAGGAAGGATGCGCCGGCAGCGGATAAGATTTCAACTGTACCATCAGATAACGCATCCTGAAAAACTTGCCTGGATGCAGGTGCGATAATTAAGCGCACATTCGGATGAATCTTTTTCCCCTTCAAAATTTCAGCAGCTGCGTGCAAGTCTTCTAATCTTCCATTCGTGCAGCTTCCAATGAATGCCTGTTGAATCGAAACATCTCCAATTTCAGAGATGTTTTTTATATTATCAGGAGAGTGCGGCGCAGCGACTTGTATTTCTAAATTGCTGACATCTACATTCAGGACCTGAATATAGTTCGCGTCTTTATCAGGTTGAAGCATATCGAACTCGTAAGGTAAATCCAGCCCCTTCAAGTCTACTAACCCTGCCTTGGCGCCCATTTCGATGACCATATTTGCCATAACCATACGACTGTCTAGGGTCATTCTTTCAATGACTTCCCCAGTAAATTCAATTGCCTGATAGGTCGCACCTTGAATTCCTAATTTTCCGACCAAATGTAAAATGAGGTCTTTGGCAACGACTCCTTCTGGAAGTGTTCCAGTTAGATTAATTTTTATTGTTTCGGGGACCTTCACCCATGTTTGACCAGTTAACATAGCACCCGCTAAGTCTGTCGAACCGACTCCAGTCGAGAAGGCACCGAGAGCGCCATACGTACAAGTATGTGAATCCGCCCCGAGCACAAGCTGCCCTGGCTTTACGTGTTCATGATCAATCATTAATTGATGACAAATTCCATCACCCACATCATAAAGTTTAATATTCTGTTCTTTGGCAAACTTCCTCATTAAGTCATGAAGCACGGCGATTCCTTCGTTTGGAGCTGGTGATGCATGGTCGATCACCAGTACCATTTTTTCAGGAGCCCACACTTCTGTACCGCCCATATTTTCAAAAGCTTTAATAGTAAGTGGCCCTGTAGTATCTGTTGCCATTACCAAATCTACATCTACAATCGCGATATCACCTGCCATAACGGGATGTGAAGAATGGTTGGATATAATCTTCTCTATAAGTGTTTGCTCCATAAAATAATCACCTTTCTTTCATGTAATAGGCAGCTCTTCATGTCGTTTCATAATGAGGAACGCGTTCTATATTTGTGTTTCAGTTAATAATATAGTCGTGTAAAGAGAAAGTCAACTCCATAAAGAATAGAATTTGATAAATTTAGAATAGGCACAATTTGTTGTTGACTTATTATAAAACAGTCTTTAATATAGAAATCAGATAAACGAAACGCGTTCCGCATTATGAAACTGGAAAGTTATAAAAGTATGAAGATACTTCTCTATTTTAAAAAACCATAGGATAGAAATAAGTGAAATTACCATATTGACATCCGATTGAGTCATAGGTAAAGTTTTCATCAGTAGTTGAAACGAGTTCCATATTATAGAATAAAATATTAGATATAAAGGGGATTGTTAATTGATGAAACCTATTTGGGAAGATGCCATTACTGAAAATGACCGTCTGGTAATTGAAAAGGGTGGATATGGAGCAAAGCGGGGATTGGGTAAAAAACCTCTATTAGTAATCATTGATGTTCAGTTAAATTATGTCGGTGCTGACAAGCCGATTGCAGAGCAGCTTGATGAGTGGCCAAGCGGCGGCGGTGAAGCAGGCTGGAAGGCAATTCGTAGAATCGAGCAGCTGAAACGGGCGGCTAAGGAAAGTAATATACCGGTATTCTATACAAGAAATGTACAGAAGAAAACATCAAACTTTGATTCATTTGCAGCCAAAGCAAAGCGAGACAACACGAAGTATATAGACGGGCATCCTGCGGCTGATATTGTGAAGGAGCTGGCGCCGGATGATCATGATTTGGTTATTGACAAGAGTTATGCAAGCGCTTTCTTCGGAACTCCTTTCATTAGTTATTTAATCAAGATGGGAATAGATTCACTGATACTTGTTGGTGGATCGACAAGCGGCTGTGTCCGTGCAACTGCTGTTGATGCTGTGACTCACAACTTTAACGTAGCAGTAGTAGAAGATTGCGTGTATGACAGAATCGAATTATCCCATAAAGCAGCATTGCTGGATCTATGGATGAAGTATTGTGATGTAGAAACATCCGAAGAAATTCTGAACTACTTCAATGAAGTGCAACAGGTAGAAACTAGTCTTAGTTAATTCGTGAATGGAGGGTTTTACATGAAAATTGATTTACTCATTACGAACGGAGCAGTTGTATTTCCAAAACAAGGAGTAAAGAACGTCAATATAGGTGTAAGAGACGGAAAGATCGTCGGTATTTTTGAAAATGCTGAAGTAATTGAAGCGAATGAAATACTCGATGCATCCGGGCTGCATGTCTTTCCGGGATTAGTCGATGCACATGAACATCTTGGAATCTATAACTCAGTCGAAGAGGACTTTCTAGATACGAAACAACATGCTGTTGGCGGTGTAACAACAGTCGTCAACTATGATAGACAAGTAGAAAGTTATTTGGACTTCTTCCCAAGGGTGCAGGCAATCGGAGAGAAAAACAGCTATATAGATTTTACATACAGCCTGGGAATCTTAACGGAACAGCATCTGGATGAGCTAGAAGAAACAGTGGAGAGATTTGGACTGACTTCATTCAAGTTTTTCAGGAATTATGAAAAGCAACTAAATGGTAAATTTAAAATTAGCAACGGCCTGGATTTGTCATCGTATGACTTAATGAGAATTCTGGAAAAGTTCAAGTCAGTTTCACCAAAACTGCTGCTCGCCGTTCATTGCGAAAACATGGATATTAATAGGAGCTTAATTTCAAAATATAAAGCAGAAGGTGCAGAAGACGGTTTACGTACATGGTCTTTAACCAGCCCTGGTTTTGCTGAAGCAGAATCACTGATGAGCACATTGTATTTAAATAAAGTGGTTGGCGGAAACGTCTACATCGTTCACTTAACGTCAGCGGCAAGCGTTGATGTTCTTGAATCAACACCTTGGCTTCATGAAAAAGGCGTGAAAGTTGAAACGTGTGCACATTATCTCAGCTTAACGGAAGATTCGGAAGTGGGTCTGGATGCCAAAGTAGGACCGCCCGTGCATAGCCAGCATGATGCCGACAGATTATGGGAAGGCATTAAAAACGGCACAATTAACGCAATTGGAACAGATCATGTCCCGAGTTCACGTGCCAAAAAGTATGGAGGCGGTGAAGGGGTCTTTGACGCACTTTATGGTTTTCCAAGTGTAGGTTCCTTATTACCGGTGATGATTACAGAGGGTCACATAAAGCGGGGCCTTCCGTTAGAAAGAATTGCTGAAATCACTTCCTATGAACCGGCAGAGTCGTTCAATTTAACTTCCAAAGGAAAAATTGAAGTGGGAGCAGATGCTGATTTTGCCATTGTAGATCTGGAGAAGAAAGAAATCATTACACCGGAAAGAATGCATTCCGTTGCGGATTATAGTGTCTTTGAAGGAAAAGAAGTAAACGGGTGGCCTGTCTATACGATCAGCAGAGGTGAGATGATTGTCAAAGACGGACAGCCTGTAATGGACTACGGACGCGGCAGCTACATCAGAAGGTCAATATGATAATGAAACAAGTTAAGGGGTGCTGAACATATGGCTAGAGAACATATAGAATTCGTCAATATTCATGAGATGGAATGGCAACCCATTGAATTGCCTGGATTTACGGGAGAAATATCGCAAAAGCTGCTCAGTACAGATACTGACAATGGTGCATCGACGAGTCTCATATATATATCAGCAGGATCAACATGTGAAAGAGCTTCGTATAACGCATCAATTGAGGCGCTTTTACTAGAAGGGGAGGCAAAAATCGGAAAGAAGACATTATCGAATATGACGCATGTTTTCATTCAGAAAGATGTCGAATTGAAAGCGCTGACGTTTGAGAAAGCCTGCACATTATTATGGATGACAGACGGACGATTAGAGTTAACAGATGGAAACAACTCATCAGACAACCAAGAGGTCGTAATTAAGAAAACATCCGATGTAGCATGGCAGGGAACGATTACACCGGGTTTCCCAACCGGTGCGATGAGGAAGAGTCTGTTTCAAGATCCAGTTACCGGCGCGAGTTCGTGGCTGCTTGGTGTTCTTCCGCAATTTAGGGATGAGCGCTATGAGATTCATCCGGTGATGGAAGAAGCATTTCAGATTCACGGAGAGATGGGAACCAGCCGGGGCGATTTTAAACAGGGCAGTTATTTCTGGCGCCCTGCTGAAATTCCTCATGGTGACTTCAGTACCGAGTGGGGCTGTCTGACATTTTTCCGCACAGACGGTCCCCTGAAAACAACTTACGTCAATAAAGAAGACCTGTAATACCAGTATCACCCGAAACAATGAAGCAGATATTTTGAGCACGCGAAATATTTCTAAATTATAAGGGGGCGCGTTTATTGGATAGGTATATCAATCAAGCTGGCGGTAAAAAGAGTTCGTTGCTAATGAAAGGGATTTTGATGATTGTTTTGTTGGTTGCAAGTTTTGGTTTTCAACCCGGTGGAGCAGCGGCTGCTGACTCTAAGGAAGCGGTAAAGGAAAAGTGGGAAGATCCCGCAACACTCTATAAAACAATTAAAGATCCGAAAGAAAGACTGTTCTTTCATGCGTTAGCCCGTCCTGACGGCGAAGACATGGTATACCACATTAAAGGTAAGGCCTATGCTTACGTGCCGGGAGATATTTTCAACAAAGACTTAAAACACGGCCAGGCATTGTTTGGTGTAGAAGGCTACAATATCCGAAAAGCAGTACAGGTTGAAGGAACAAATGATTTCAAAATCCTGACGAGAGAAATCGTCTTTTATACAGATCTAAAAACAGGTGAAATCTTAAAGGATTGGAGAAATCCGGTCACAGGCAAGACATTCCCAGTTTCACATATTGAAAATGATCATGTGAACTTTGACTATCGTGTAGTTGACGGAAGTTTGCGAAACGTTATCAAAGTTGGAGATAAAGAGATTGGCGCATTCCCGCTTGACGCACCGGAACGCCTCGGTGAAACATATGTATTTCATGCCGATGCCTTCCCGCTTTACGATCTGAAGCAGCGTTACCAGATTAACGATCCAATGAATGTGAAAAATGGTGTTTATACATCTGCAGAGTTTTTTGATTTCCAAGTACCAACTAAATATCTGAACCGTATGAAAGGTAATAAGACACCTGAAGGTATTGTTCCAATCACGAATTCCTGGACAAGAGTCAGTCCGTGGACACCATGGATGGGCTTAGATGAAACAGAACATCCCGGCAATCTGGTTTTCCATGCAAGAAGTCAAGTGTTAGACGGCTTCGATGATCTGCCGGAATGGATTAAGGAAGAAGTCAAGGATCATTATCCAATTTACCAATCCTCATTAGAAGAAGTGGATCCTACACCGAACGCAACGAGCTGGACAGCATTTTATCAAAATGTCCTGAAGACTGCAGGTAAGACATGGGAACAGTGGGTAGCTTCATTTTAATCAATAAAATCCGATTGTCAGAATATCAAATCGGGTGCGTAGAAGAAGATAAAAAACCTGGAAACTATTTTGAATAGATTCTAAATTTGAAAAAGCGAGGTGCGTTTTGGGCTATTTTAAAAGGTTGGGGAAAAGTCAGAGGTTTATTGTTACTGTGTTATTCTTGGGGGCAGTTGTATCAATTTTCGACCGCATGGTTATGAGTCTGGCTATTGCCGGGATAGGGGAAGAGTTTGCACTTGACGCTTCGATGAAAGGAATTATTCTAAGCAGTTTCTTTCTAGGTTACGCGATTATGACCATCCCTGGTGGCTGGCTGGCTGATAAGCTCGGTTCGAAAATAGTAATTGTCGTGTCTATTATGGCTTGGTCATTATTTACGGGATTAAGCGGACTGGCTTGGTCGGTCACATCTTTAATCATCATTCGTTTCTTGTTTGGACTTGGTGAAGGCGGGTTCCCGGGAGCAAGTACGAAAGCAATTGCTGAGTATATTCCTAGGGAAAAAAGACCAAGATCTCAAGCGTTCATTAAATCAGGTGATCCAGTAGGTCTGACACTTGCACCGTTAATTGCGGTTCCGATTATCGTTGCGTTCGGCTGGCGCGCTATGTTTATCGTTATCGCAATAGTCGGCATATTCCTGGCACTGTCCTATCTGATTATTCCAAAGCGCGATCAATTGGCGCTCGAAGCAGAAAATGCAAACCATCCAAAGCTTACTTTCAAAGAATTATTGAAGTTGCCAAGAATGTGGAGTTTCGTTATTGCCTGGTTCGGCGTCTGTATTTACATGTGGGGCTTCGCAAGCTGGTTGCCGTCGTATCTCATGATGGACAGAGGACTGAACTTATTTAACGCAGGGATGCTGTCTGCTATTCCGACAACAGTCGGAGTCATCGGTACTCTCCTTGGTGGTTATCTGGTAGGGACAGTATTCCTTGGACGTGAAAGATATATGTTTATTATTGCAGGCTTGTTCGGGGCCATCTTTATTTACGCGATGTATGTTACTTCATCATTAGCGATGGCGATATTCTTCCAGGCAATGGTTGGATTATTCATGCAGGCCGGCATGGGCGGTTTCTGGGCTGTAACGCACAAAGCCTTCCCATCCAATATCATAGGATCGGCAGCAGGGCTCATTAACTTCTCGGGTCAAATTGCTGGATTTATTTCACCGATGGCAATTGGTTTCTTGATTACTGCGATGAACGGATCGTTTATTGCGGGAATCGGCTTCCTGATATTCGGAACGCTAATATTCATGGTAGCATCCATCTTCATCAAAGTGGATCAAGATGACAATGACAAAATGAAAACAGCAGAAGTGATTGTAGACGAATCAATACCTGCGCAATGAAAATAGGCAGAGGTGATCTTATTGACTAGAAATGAAGTAGAAGAAACTTCAATCTTATCTTATCGTGCATTGGCTTTACAGGTTACTTGTGATGCGGTAAATCAATTGAAAGACCCTTCAGAAATTCGGGCGAAAATGATGGAGACCATCGAGCGTGTCTCATTGCAGATCAAGGCGAGCATGAACTTCATTGGTAAAGATACAAAGCTGATTGTCCTGCCCGAATACTTTCTTACTGGATTTCCAATGGGTGAATCAATTGAAGAATGGAAGAATAAGGCCTGCATTGAAATGGATGGGCCGGAGTATGAAGCGCTTGGTAAAATAGCGCAGGACCAGCAGATTTTCTTGTCGGGCAATGCATATGAGTTGGATCCCCATTTCCCGGATCTGTATTTTCAGACGAGCTTTCTAATTGATCCTTCGGGTGATGTGGTATTGCGCTATAGAAGGCTGAATTCATTGTTTGCACCGACACCACATGATGTTTGGGATGAGTACTTGGAAATTTACGGAATTGACGGCGTCTTCCCGGTAGCTGAAACGGCAATTGGAAATATTGGACTAATTGCCTCGGAAGAAATCCTGTATCCAGAAATCGCGCGTTCTATGGCTTTAAAAGGAGCTGAAATTCTGCTCCATTCTTCTTCGGAAGTGGCGAGTCCGCAGCTGACACAGAAGCATATCGGAAGGTTGGCGCGATCTATTGAAAATATGACGTATGTGGTTTCTGCAAACTCTGCAGGTATGTCGAACATACCCATCCCGATGGCTTCCACCGATGGATCCTCTGCTGTAATTGATTACCGCGGATTGATTCTTGCGGAAGCAGGACCTGGAGAGAGTATGGTAGCAAATGCAGAAATCGATTTGGCTGCACTGCGCCGTGCTCGACAGAGACCAGGGATGGGAAATATTCTCTCCCGTCAGCGACTGGAATTGTATGCACCGATTTACAGCGATATAAGCGTTTATCCAGCAAACAGTTTGGCAGGAAAGAAACCAGAACGGAGTCATTTTATCCAGTCACAGCTTGAAGTGATTGAAAATTTAAAGAAAAGTAGCGTGATAAAATGACCAGAATTGCAGTTCGAAATCCGCGCAATGGGGAAATGGATTATCAGATTACACCGCCGTCTCCGGCTGAGCTTTCTGAATACTGCAGCGGGCTGCGCAATGCGCAGCTTGACTGGCAGAAACTTGGTGTCCAGGGACGAGGAGAAGTATTGCAGCACTGGAAAGTTTCAATAGAAAATCATAAAGAAGAAATTATTGCAGCACTGACAGCTGATACGGGACGTGCCAGTGAAACGGTTCTAGAATTCAACTCAATCCTCTCAATGATTGACCGCTGGTGCAAGTTGGCGCCGGAGATCCTTCAACCGGAAGAAAGAAAAGATTCTTCGATTCCATTTTTGAAAATTGAAGAGGAGTTTAAACCGTATCAGCTTGTTGGCGTGATCAGTCCTTGGAATTTTCCGCTACTGCTGTCGTTGATTGATGCGATTCCTGCTTTATTAGCAGGCAGTACAGTCATTATTAAACCAAGTGAATTCACACCAAGGTTTGTTGAGCCGCTGCTTGCGACTATACATGCTACACCTGTCTTAAAAGATTCACTGCGAGTAGTGACAGGGGCCGGCGAAACGGGTGCGAATATTATTGGAGAAGTTGATCTCATTGCCTTTACAGGTAGTGTCAAAACGGGCAGATTGGTTGCGGAATCCTGTGCAAAGCGTTTCATTCCTGCATCTCTCGAACTTGGCGGTAAAGATCCTGCCATCGTTCTGAAAAATGCTGATCTGGAAAGAGCCACTTCTGCAATTCTCTGGGGTTCCGTAGCAAATGCAGGTCAGTCCTGTTTATCGATTGAAAGAACCTATGTAGTAGAAGAAGCCTACGACGAATTTGTCGAGCAGCTTGTACAAAAGGCAAAGAAGATGCAGCTGGCGCACCCGGCAGTTGAAGACGGTCAAGTAGGTCCGATTATCACCAAGCAGCAAGCGGAAATCATTAAAGCGCAGCTGAAGGATGCGGCATCAAAAGGTGCAAAAGTCCATAGCGGCGGTGAAATTGAGGAGCTATCCGGAGGTCTTTGGTGCCGTCCGACCGTTATGACAAATGTGAATCACGATATGGACGTTTTAGTGGAAGAAACTTTCGGTCCCTTGCTGCCTGTCATGAAGGTGAAGAACGAGCAGCAAGCTGTAGAGTACGCAAACAACACCAGATTCGGTCTCGGGGGGGCGGTATTTGGCGAGACAGAAGAAGATGCTGTTCGCGTAGCAAGTCAGCTGGAAGCAGGAGCGATCAGTATAAATGACGCGGCTCTGACAGCGATCATGTACGAAGGAGAAAAGAATTCATTCAAATTCTCCGGAATGGGCGGCTCACGAATGGGCTCCGCATCTATCAAACGTTTTATCCGAAAAAAAGCATTTTTGATCAATACTGGGGCAAAAGATCCTTGGTGGTATGATGTGTAATCGGTAACTAACATGTGTTTTATGAAAGATAACATATAAAAACTATTTTTGGAGGAATGTAAGATGAATATCAGAGAAGAGATGCCAGTGTTTGCAAGACATGAGGGAGAATGGAAAGGTGTTTATACAGTAGTAGATCCTAGCGGGAAAGTTCTGGATCAGCATGATTCATATCTAACTTGCCATTTACGTGATGATAATGAAGAGTATCCGTATTTTCAGACAAACACCTATACATGGGCTGACGGAAAATCGGAAAGAATTGAATTCCCGGGTTCCTATAAAGACAAGCACATCATTTTCGATACGGATCGCATCAACGGTCATTCTTGGGAAATTGATGAAAACACCATTGTATTGACGTGGAAATATGTAAACGATGAAAATAAATACTTGTATGAAATGATTAACCTAAGCCCGGACGGTCAGCATCGTGCACGTGTATGGCAGTGGTTCGAAAACGGAGAACTAGTAAAACGTACGATCATTAAAGAACAAAAAGTAGTGTAATTTAGAGCTGTAAACAGCTGCTCATTCTCTGCAGAGGGAAGCTAAAGTTCCGCTGCAGAAGGTGCTGTTGTATTTCCGTCATATATGCAATTGTACAATCAACACACTGACCTGAAGCTATCGACTATTGATCCAAAATATGATAGTTTTAAAGTTATTTAACAAAATTCTTAGACATTACGTATGTTCTAAATACAGTCAGATGTGGGGTTATAATATGAATAAATCATTCGAAAAAATGTTTGCTGTACTAAGTCTGTTTTCTATGGATAAAACAACATTGTCCATCAGTGAAATCCAGAAAGAGACCGGGTATCCGAAGAGTACGATATTCAGAATTCTGAGTACGATGGAAGCATTTAATTATATTGAACAAAATAAAGACAATCACCGTTATGCGCTGGGCTTCAAATTTTTTCAGCTAGGCAGTATTTATGCAGGGAACCTTGATTTCCGAGTGGCTGCATTGCCAATCATGAAAAGAATTGTTGAAGAGATGAGCGAGACAGTGGAGCTCAATATTCTTGACGGTACGGACCGTATCTGTGTAGAGAAAGTGGACAGTCCGCTGGATATCCGTAACTTTGTACGTATTGGTGACCGTAAATCCGCCAGACGCGGCGCTTCAGGAAAAGTACTGATCGCATTCCTCTCTGACGGAGAAATGGATAGTGTAATCAATGATTTATATCAGGAAGAAGACTTTGATGAAAAAAGTTTTCGTGCTGATATTCAAAGAATTAGGGAACAAGGATATGAGATCACAAAAGGGGAGCGGGTGCCAGGCAGTTTTGCTATCGCCTGCCCGATTATTAACAATAAAGAGGAAATGATTGCGAGTCTGACAATCGCAGGACCAATCCAGCGATTAACAGATGAACGCGAAACTGAATTATTGAAAACGCTGGTGGCAGGTGCAAAAGAAACTTGCGAGAAGCTGGGTTATTTTGGCCGCCCCTATAAATAAAGAAAAGAGTCCCTGTCAACTGACAGAGGCATGCTTTTCGGACACTGGAGGGGAGAATAATCAACAAGACGACTAGTAAGGGGCCGTTAGACGGCATTCGGATTTTAGATTTGTCTACGATGATTGCTGCCCCGTATGGAGCGACTTTACTGGGGGATTTCGGAGCTGACGTGATCAAGATTGAAATACCAAATAAAGGTGACACATTGCGGGGAATGGGACCTTTTAAGGAAGAAGAGCCATTAAGATGGCCAACACTTGCAAGAAATAAAAAATCACTGACGCTTGATCTGCATCATGAAGAAGGACAGGAAATTTTAAAAAAGCTTGTTGCGAAATCGGATGTGGTCATCGAAAATTTCCGGCCTGGCACTCTCGAAAGCTGGAATGTCGGTTATGAAGACTTGAAAAAAGTAAATGATGACCTGATTATGATACGCGTCACGGGCTATGGACAAACAGGGCCTTACTCACATAAAGCTGGTTTTGGGACTCCGGCTACCGCGTTCAGCGGATTTACTTACTTGCATGGCTATACGGACAGGCCGCCAATCAGTCCGTCATTTTCATTGGTGGATTATATTACGGGTGTATATGTGGCATTTGCTGTATCGACAGCTTTATACCACCGGGATGCCGGCGAAGATGGAAAAGGCCAGTTTGTAGATATCGGTTTGTATGAAACGGTCTTTCGTATGATGGAGTTTTTAGTGACCGATTACGATCAAAACGGCATCATTAAAGAACGTTCGCCAGGATTGAGCGGACACTCCAGCCCAGCAGGTACATTCCAGACAAAAGACGGACACTGGGTTGTGTTGGTCACGAGTTCAGACCGTACGTTTGAACGACTGGCAGAAGCTATGGATCGTCAGGATATGCTGGCGGATGACCGATTCTATAAAAATGCTGTACGCCTGGAGAATTTTGATTTGACGAATGGGATTGTAGCGGATTGGGTGAAAACAAAGAATCGTGATGAATTGCAGAATCATCTTGATAACTTTGGCGTCCCCGTCAGTCCGATCAACAGCATAGAAGATATTTTCGAAGATGCGCATTTTAAAGCGCGTGAGAATATTGTAGAGATGCAGCACCCAAGACTCGGAAAAATCAAGATGCCAGGGATTATACCGAAGTTTTCTGAAACGCCTGGTTCCATCCGTTCGATTGGCCCTGATTTAGGGGCGAACAATGAAGAAATCCTGAAAGGTCTGGCTGGTCTGTCAGATGAAGATATTCAATCATTACATGAAAGAAGTATCATATAAGGAGCGTTCACTAATGGAAAAGTCTAAAAAGGTGATCATTACTGAAGTTTCTCCAAGAGACGGATTTCAAAGCCTGCCTCAGTCTGTACCGACTGAAATGAAAATCGATATTATCAATCGTATTTTGACTTGTGGTTTTAAGCAGGTGGAAGTCACTTCATTTGTCCATCCTAAAGCAGTCCCGCAAATGAGCGATGCTGATGAAGTGCTGCAAGCGATTGACCGTCCTGATGGCGTTATTCTTCGAGCACTCGTACCAAATTTGCAGGGTCTTGAACGTGCGATTGCCGCAAAAGTGGATAAAGCAAAACTCATGCTGTCCGCAACTGATTCACACAGCTTGAACAATGCGAACGCTAAGACTATGGACGCGATGCGCGGTTTTGAAGAATTGGCAGCGCGAGCAGAGTCTTCTCCAATAAAAGTCAGCGGTTCTATTTCTGTTGCATTCGGTTGTCCATATGAAGGAATAGTTCCAATTACGCGGCATATTGAAATTTGTAAACGTTACGAACAATTGGGCATAACTGATATTTCATTGGCGGATACGACGGGCATGGCTAATCCAGAAAGTGTAAAGAGAATTGTCTCTGGTTTACAAGAGCGGTTCCCTGAATTTCAGTATTCTCTGCATCTCCATAATACAAGAGGAATGGCATTCGCGAATGCAGTGGCGGGCCTGGCAGAAGGAATTGTTGATTTTGACAGTTCATTGGCCGGGCTCGGCGGCTGCCCGTATGCTCCGAATGCTAGCGGCAATATTGCAACGGAAGATCTTGTACATGGTTTTGAAGAAATGGGGATCCAAACCAATTTGGACTTGGACCGGATTCTTAATACTGCAAAATTGCTGCAGGAAAAGTTTCCGAATGAATCGGACAGTTTCTTGCTGAAGGCAGGGAAGTGCTCGGATTTACACAAAGCACCGACTGAACAAATAAAGTTGGGATAGACGGTTATCATGCTTTAACAGAGAGACACTTCCAAACTGGAGGTGTCTTTTATTTCATTTACATAAGACTTATCCCTTTCTTAGAACAAGCTATATTTCAGAAAAACCTTAGCAATTTGCATCAAAAAAGGAGTGAGAAAGTCAGGTATGATGGAAATGAGGTGGTGGAGATGGAATATAGCGAAGTGACTCAAACCGTCATTGCCTGTATCGAGGAGCATTTGCTGGAAGATTTGGATTTAGAGTATTTTTCGGCGCTCACAAGTTACTCCAAATTCCATTTGTTGCGGGTATTTAAGAAAGAAACTGGAAAAACGATAGGAGAGTACATTAGATATAGACGATTGGCTGTGGCGGCTAATTTACTAGTGAATTCGAATGAAACCGTAATTACTATTGCTTTTACATTACGATTTAATTCGCAAGAGGCTTTTTCCAGGGCATTTAAGGAAATATATAATTTTCCGCCAGGTCAGTATCGCAAGCTAATGAAAATGTTTAGATTAGAGGGGGAGAATGGTATGGAACATCAAGAGATCAAGGGCTGGATGTTGAGCGGGACGAACATAGAATTGTATGAAGCCAAGTTAGATACTCAAGTTTTTCATTCAGGAAAGCAGTCGGCTGTTTTATATTCTACGGAAGAGAACAGTGAGGAGCAGTTTGCTACGTTGATGCAGGAGTTTCAATCCGCTGCGTACAATGGAAAAAGAGTGCGGCTGTCCTGTTATTTGAAATCAGAAAATGCAACGAAGTGCGGCGCATGGATGCGGATTGATAATGCTTCTGGCGATCCGATTCAGTTTGATAATATGGATTCACGTGCAATTTCAGGAACAACGGAATGGAACCATTATGCCGTCGTTTTAGATGTGCTGCCCGAGAGTGTGTCGATTCATTTCGGTGTGTTGCTGTCCGGTGCAGGCAAGGTCTGGATGGATGGATTCCGTTTTGAAGAAGTAGATCTCAATGTGCCCGTTACCAATATGCTTTCAAAGAGGCATCTGTCTGTGCAACCTGCAAATTTAGACTTCTCTGATTAACAGAAGGAAGCGATGAGCGAGAGGGGATATTGTGAGTTGAAAACAAAAGCGTATGTAATTTCAGCACTCCTTATTTTCGCCGTTATAATTATCGGTAAAATCCTCTTTTACAATACCATTGGTCATTTTGTAAAAGGTTTATGGGGAAATTAATAGGCAATGTAGGGTTGTGTTTAAATTTAAGTAGTTCCCAATGAAAGTTCGGGAAACATATGATTCTTCACAACAGGTTATTTAAAAATAACATTAATTGTAATAGCCCTTGATCTGGCGGATCAAGGGCTGTGTTTTATATAGTAAGTGATCTTACAAATCTGGTTCGAGAAAGTCCTTCTTACGCCAAGATCGACCGAATCATATGAATCGAGTCCCACTCTCCGAATGAAAACTTAGTAATCGGATACTTTTTCGGGAACAGATGATTCTGTATTTCTCTATCATCGCAGCCTTCTCCGTGCAAATCCAATACTTTCTGACCCAGCCCGGTGAGATACTCCAGTTTCTTCTCCATCGCTTTGCGCCCGTCCTTCACATAGCCCGCATGGCAGCAGAACATTTCCTCATAATCATGTGACAGTACCGTCTCAATCGATCGGATGATATCGGGGATATGCTCTTCCCGCAATACCAGCTTTGTTTTCGGGTTGACATAGAGGTCGCCGGAAAACAGCTGGCCTGTAAACAATTAGTTGATTTCCTTATATAAAAGCCAGCGATAAGGCGGTGGCAATGACTGTAATCATCACGATCACAAAGACTGTATCCATCCGGCTGTAGTGAGTAGTGTAATAGTACGTCCTCGCTGCGCCCATCTGATACTGCTTGGCTTCCATGGCAACCGCAATGCGCTGCGCACGGCGGATACTCTCTGCAAACAGGGGAACGGTGTACATCTGCAGACGTTCGTAAACGCCTTTAACACCTCTAGAAAATTGGATATTCCGGACTTTCAACGCATTCCTGCGAATCTGAAGTTCTTCCGTTACGGCAGGGATCAGCCGGAATGACGCGATAAAGCTGTACGCATATTTTGACGGCATCCGGAATTGCTGCATCATCGCGTAGAAAAACAGCACAGGCTGAATTGTCAGCAGAAATGTGAAGCCGACAAATCCGAATGACAGCGACTTACTGCCGAGCAGCAGACCGTGCTGTATGCTCTCTTCAGAAATCTTGATTAAATACCACTGCCATAGCACGGTATCTCCTTTACCGAACATGATCAGTGTCAGTGCGGAAGACAGGAATGAAATCAGCAGCGGAATCGACAGCAGGGCTAGCTTCCTGATGGAATAGCCGCTGAATAGATAGAACAACATTCCGTAGAAAACAGCCTGCCAGACAGCAAACGGGAAATTTTGATTAAAGAGCGTGATGAGTAATAGTGCAAAGAACACGACAAATTTCAGCGCAGGATTCACTTGAAACAGCCATGTTTTGCGCTCAGGCGTGAACCATGCGAGCATTCCGGCCACCTCCCGCAGAATCCGTGTGCACTATGCCGTCAGCTACTGTCCAGACTGATGTAGCAAAGTGTTCAACAATCTCCATATCATGCGTCACCATTAGAATCGTGACGCCTTCTGTCCGCAGCTGTTCAAGTTTTTCAAGTATCGCGAACGTATTGCGGGCGTCCTGTCCGAAAGTCGGCTCGTCCAGCAACACAATATCAGTTTCGGGAGTGAGCGCGGTTGCGACACTAAGCCGGCGTTTCTGACCTGTTGAGAGCTGGTAGGGGTGGCGGCCGGCTGAATCCGGCAAGTTAAACAAATGCATCAGCTCCTCGGCATACATGTCCGCCTGATCTTTTGGCATGCCGTGTAATGAAACGGTCAATTCCTCCGCAATCGAGTTCGTGACAAATTGCAGTTCGGGATTTTGAAAGACGAGGGACAGGCCTTTTGGAAGGGGCCGTTTCTTCTTTTTCTGGATAACAGGCTCGCCGTTCACTTCATAAATACCTTCTGTTCGCAGCAGTTGCATAAGTGACAGCAGCAGAGTGCTTTTGCCTGTACCGTTTTCACCTGTAATCGTAATCCAGTCCCCTGACTTCACCTCTGCGCATTCTGCCTGGATTTTCGGTGTGTTTCCGCGAAAACCGGTAAAGTCTTTTAATCGAATTTTATTGGAAGAACCGGCGGGCTTGCGGTTGTGCATCATCGAGCGGAAACTATTCAGTTCCAGATACTCTTTCCACACGCCCGGATACCAGATGCCATAGCGCTTCAATTCTTCTTGATAATCTGCGAAAATAGCCGCCGGCGGACCTTCTGCGATGATTATTCCATTGTCGCTGAACAGTACAACCCGGTCTACCCAGTCGGCAATCAAATCAATTTTATGCTCTACAATGATCACTGTTTTATCAGCTGCCGCCTGTTTAATGGAAGACCAGATCTGCTCCGTACCATCGGGATCCAAAAGGGCGGACGGTTCATCAAGAAACAGGACATCGGGCTCCAGCAGCAATACAGAAGCCAGCGCCAGACGCTGTTTCATGCCCTGCGACATTTCGTTAATTGGCGAATGTGATGTGTTCAGCTGCAGATCTACACGCTTGAGCGCTTCTTCAATCAAAGGTGCCATTTCATCCCGCGGCACTTGCAGATTCTCCAGCACAAATGCCAGTTCTTCATCTGCATACGTCATGCAGAATTGCGTATCAGGATCTTGGAAGACGAATCCCCAAGATTCAGGCAGTTCAATTTGGTCTGCTTTCATTGGCAGCTCAATGGAGTTTGGAATGATGCCGCTCAGTACTTGAAGCAGTGTCGATTTTCCGCAGCCGCTTGGTCCGAGCAGCAGAACTTTTTCACCCCGCTGCACAGAAAACGAGAGATCTTTGAAAACTAATGAATCCTCACCCGGAAATTTTAGACGCAGATTGGTGACGCCGGCCGGGCATTGTTTCGAATGAACCATCTTCATGTTACCGGTCCAGCATCGAATATTCTTTTTTATCAACAGGACGGATTAAAGAGGTCACACCTGTTTTTTCAAGAGCGCGGACAATCAGTACAGCAAATATGCCGGTGAAGATAAATGCGCTGATCGCACGCAGTCCATATTTCACAATGAGAGCCCAAGTTTCGAGCGCGGCATAACCGTACACCAAATCAAGTGTGAAGCTGGCAGCACAGGAAGCAACACCTGCAAGTCCTGCAACCAGCATGGAAAATCGTTTATAGCGGGCTGCCGCAAATACTAATTCAGCTGCCAGACCCTGTACAAATCCGTACATTAATACTTCAATACCGTGGCCTGCAAACGCTGATAAACTTGCACCTGCAATACTGGCAATCAATGCGGTGCCGGGTTTGCGGATGAGCAGGTAGGCGAAGGGTCCCACCATGAACCACATTCCATAGATAAGCTGGCGGGCAACCGGCATGATTGGTTTGACTACCGTGTAAAGGTCATCCCAGAATTTCATGAGGATGCCGAAGACCACGCCGATCATGATGGTGATCAGCAAATCTGTAAACTTTAATTTCTTCAATAGATTCCACTCCTTTTATTTTTGCCTAAACAAAAAGCCGTCTGAAAGAGCAGACAGCCGAGGAGGGAAATTCATCCCGATTATTCCATCGAACACGCTCTCTACGCTGGCATTACCCAGATCAGATTCACGGTCAGCAGTGGTTTCATCTGCTATCTCAGCCTGATTCACTCAAGCACCCGTACGGACAATTATGTTAGCAATGCTAGTATACAGCAGACAGATTTGTCTGGCAACCTGTCAATGATCAGAGCAAGATGCTACTGCAGAACATGGGTGCGCTGGTATAATAGAAGAAAAGACGGCGCTGGAAGAGTCAGTTGCTAGTGATTAATTGACAGAGAAGGAGTTTTTCAATGAATAAACAGATAGCCTTTATAGATGTGGAAACGACGGGTATGAGTGCGGAAGGCAGTGAAGTGATTGAACTCGGAGTCATGCTCGGGGAATTTGAAAATAACCGGATTGTCCGTGTGACAGACGAGTATTGCGAGTTTCAGGAGCCATTTCAATCGATACCTTCGACGATTACGAGAATTACAGGGATCCATGATCGGATGGTGAGAGGGAAGTCGCTTGATATGAATAAAATCATATCAATTTTAAGCCAGGCAGATGGGATCGTGGCGCATAATGCTGCATTTGACAGGGGGTTCGTCAGCCGGCTGCTGCCCGAAACGCTTGATATGGACTGGTATTGTTCCGTCCGGCAGATCAGATGGAAAGATTATGGTTTTGAAAACGGCAAACTGCAGCAGCTGCTGAACGCACACCGGATTGACGTGAAGCAGGCGCACAGAGCGCTGGATGATGCGAAAAATCTTGCAGTGTTGTTGAATCATTCACATTCGAAACTGGCGGAAGACGCAACGTTCATTTCATATTTAATGGAGAAGAATCCGCTGAAGAAGCCGGCTGGATTACGCAGATAACTAATGAGAGCCGCCCGTAAAGTCATTTTTAATTGGCTTTGCGGGCGGCTCCTTTTTGGGTTACGGCCGCTTAGATTACTCTATGATCATCCATTGTGTTTTTAAGGATGGTATGGGTGATAATGCCTTAAAGGGAAAAGTCTTTAGTGAGCCTAAAAGCATATTTTTATAGAACTTTAGAACTCTGTAAGGTATACTGTAATAATAGTTTAAAAGGAGTGGTTAACATGAATGCCCAAGAGTTATTTAAAGCAATTAATCAATGTGTGGATGAACTGGATTTTATTTCTGCCAGAAAGTATATGGAGCAGAATAAGACCTTGCTGCAACGGGGAAAACATCGCCTCAATCGAAATGCACAGGAGCTGTTCCAATTTGTCACAGACAGAGGCGGTGAGCAGCTGAGCCAAAAAGATATCAATATGCTCCACGCAATAAACCGTTATGCTTCCAATTTTGACATACGGGCGTTTAAATTGATTGTAAAAGATCAGGCACCGCTGATTAGCAGAAAGGATTCGCTGATGTACTTGAATGATGATGCGAAAACTCTTTTGGAAAGTATGAATGCTGTCAGTGTAAATGCGTAGGATGTGAGTGTTGGAATGAATCTTGAAAGGCAATTAGAAAAGCGCCTGTTCTGAAGGTTACAGAACAGGCGCTTTTAAGATTTGAAATAATTACAGTTTAAACTGTCGGACAAGATTATTCAGTTCTTCTGCCAACGCTGCCAAGTCACCCGAACTTTTTGCGACTTCTTCCATCGCGCTGCTTGCCTGCTCGGAAGAAGCGGATGTCTCTTGTACTCCAGCTGCGGATTCTTCTGTGATGGCAGCAATTTCTTCGATAGAACTGCTCATTTCTTCACTGTTCGTCGAAATAGCCTGCAGATCTTGTGCCATACCGCGGATTCGTTCAGTCATTGCTGTTACGGCCTCATTGATTTTCTGGAAGGTTTCTCCTGTTCGCTCGATTTGGCCCGTTCCTTCCTCGACTTCTTTATAACCCATTTGAAGCGAATCTGTCACCATACTGGACTCGCTTTGAATCCGACGGACGATATCGGTAATGGTCGTTACGGAAGCGGAAGACTGCTCAGCGAGTTTCCGGACTTCATCAGCCACGACTGCAAATCCCTTGCCGTGCTCGCCGGCTCGCGCAGCTTCAATTGCTGCATTTAAGGCGAGCAGATTGGTCTGTGCCGCAATGTCTTGGATGACGGAGACGAGTTCTGAAATCTGTTGGGTATGCTGATCCAGCCCCTCTACTTTCAGGACAGCTTCATGCACCATCTTATCGATCAATCCCATCTGTTTGGAAGAGGAATTCATCAATTCGCTGCCTTCAACCGTCATTCCCAAAATTTCATCAGAAGACTGCTGAATGAAACGTCCGCTTTCATTGGCACCAGCGACTTTCAGCACAAAAGATTCCATATTGCTTGACAGGCTGGACGCATTGTCTGCCTGCGACTCAGTACCGTGTGCCAAATCTTCCATCGTCGTGGCAATTTGCTCCGTGCCGGCTTTCACTTCATTAGCTGACTGGGTCAGCTCCTCGCTCTGTATAGAAACAGTGGAGGATACATGCCCGATTTCGTCGAGCAGATGATGAGTGCTTCTGTTCATCTCATTCGTAGATGCAATCAGCTGTCCAATTTCATCCCGGAGATGAGTCTCAAGCGGTTCGCCGGTCAAATCACCGTCTGCCAGCCGCTTCATGCGGTCGTTGACAATTCCAAGCGGCCGGGTAATTGAATTCGATGTGACGAGCGCGGCGGCAATGCTCAGCAGTATCACCAGTATAATCACACTGGTTACTACGACGGCAGTTGTTTTACCGCCTGCCAGCATCTCTTTTTCCAGTTCAATGATGAATTGCTCCCGGTTACTGGCAGTCTCTTCATAGGCGCCCATCAAGGAGAGGGCTTCCTCATTTAATGCGAGCAGATTGACGCGGGCTTCCTCCTCATTGCCTCTCTTATACTCTGTAAATACATCATCCGTGATCGCTTCCCGCCATTTGACAGTGCGGTCCATCAGATCCATCGTCTCCTGGCTGGTGCCGAGTTTACGGATGGTTTCTTGATGAGCTGCACTGTCCGCAGTATATTCATCAAATAAATCCTGATAGTGCTGCTCTCCTGTCAGGATGAAGCCTCTCGATGTAGCTATGCGGTTCGCCATATCTAGAGACAGCTGCTCATCTGCAATCAGCAGTGGCAGCTCCTTCTCCAAAATATTTTGTGTTAACTTATTGTTTTGCTGCAGGGTATATATCATATATGACCCGACCAGCACGATTAATAGAACGACCACCGAAAAACCAAACAGCAACTTCCCCCGAATACTTTTGAAAGTACCCATTTTTCCACTCTCCTGACTGACAATTAATGATCATCGGATTTTCATGAGTTATATGTAATAAGAACGAGTGTTCAGTGAAAATATGAAACTACCGATGAAAGTAGGTGCTTATAGTATAGCTCTTTTTCATAGTGTTTACTATGAGCTAGTGAAAAAGACTTAAAAAATTCTTTTTTATCAGCTGTGAGGGAAGTATGGGAGTATTCAAAAAATACCCCTGCATCTATGTGCGGGGGCATGGATTACTTGAGTTTATTTTTTACTCTGCTTCAAATACAGCAAGGTGACGCTGATTGAATAGATCAGCAAAAACATGATGACTGTCAAATACCAATTCAACAAGAATTCCTCCTCATCTATTCTTCTGTCAGCTTCATCGATTCTAAATAGGTTAGTGCCTCGTCAAAATCAATTTCGGGGTTTTCCAATATGATATTATACTGCAATCCGTTCTCTTCCCATTCCATGAACCGGAATCCGCTGCTGTCCATTTTCGTTCCCTGCTGCCCGCGGATGGTCAGTTCCTCTTCAGCACCCACTTGTCCGAAGTCTACTGCATTCGGCAATGGTTTTAAAACAGTCAGGGAAAAGGCGGGCAAGTCATTTCTCTTATAGTCAAACGAATACTCCGGACGATCCTCAATTCCTTCTAATACAGTAATCCGGTCTAATTGAAGTCCGTCTGTTTCAGGTATTTGATAATACGAACCAAGTGATTCCTTCACGTCTTCCAATGAAACTTCCTTTGGTGCGTAACTTTCATCATCCATTACTTCAACAGTCGCATCTTCGGGGAAATCTAAGACAAATAATTCTTCTTCCAATTTGGGCTTGAAATCAATCTTCGTATATTCCTGTGTCAGTTCAGTATGAGCGCTTTTTGAAACCGATTTCAGTACCATCCAGGTCTCTTTATCGATCCAGATATCTTGATCGCCAATCAAGGATGCATCGTCTTTTGTCTTTGCGACTATGTGGAAAGTATCTCGTCCGGCAACTTTTTCATCCGCTTCATTGGTGAAATCATGTGTGTCTTTTATTAGTTTCAATAAATGCTCAGCTTGCTGGCGGGGAGACTGCTGCATGAGCGCTGCTTGGTCTTCGCTAGAAAACTTCATGATATTGACGGTGTTGCTTGCTTGATCATAAACTGACAGCTGCTGACCGTCATTGATTGCAATACTCTGCTCATCCCCGTCCCCAGATGCGATTTCCACTCTTCTTTTTCCATCTTCAGACACCCACTCTTTTGCAGAAAAATCACTTTCATCGTCACTGAAATGCATCGTATATTCGGCGTAGTATGACGTAGTTTCATCCGCTTCTTTCAGTGCGGCATTGACGACCTCCTGCGGTGAAAACTGACTCTCTTCAGAAGTGCATGCTGCCAGTCCGACTGCGAAAAACAGCAGGACCATAATAGATAAGGATGGTTTCAACCAATTCATCCATTTTCCTCTCCTTTACTTGGCGGCAGCCAGCAAATGATCGCCGTGCCGATTGCCTCAGAAGACACCATTCGAACCGTGCCGCCGTGTTTTTCAATAATTTGTTTTGTGATACTCAAGCCGAGCCCATTTCCGCGGTCGCCGGCTTTTGTCCTCGCCATGTCTGCTTGGAAAAGTGGTTCGAACACACGAGTGAGCTGCTGTTCGGATACACCTTTCCCTTCATTTTGTACAATTAAATATAAACCGTCATCAGCCGTCATTGCTTGCTGTACAAAATCATATGTCCAAGAAGGGACCACCTTTGCATCAGTTGCAGATAAACCGATGCTTCCTTCAACTGCAGTATGCGAAATAGCATTCGCAACTACATTATCCACAACCCGCATCATTTGTTTGGCATTGACTGCAAATTCTCCGGTCACATCCACCTGCATATCCAATGAAATTTGCTTCTCATCACATAGCGTCTGATAACCGGAAAGCAGCATATCGAAAAACTCATCGCCTTCGACTGCCACAAATTCCATGTCATATGTGCTGGATTGCAATAATGTATACATCGATAAATCATCGAGCATTTGCCGCATATAATTTGCCTTTGCGACAATGACATCGTAATATTCCGATTGCTCTGCGGGTGACCGCATCCCTGATTGCAATGCTTCCGTATAAGCACGAATCGAAGTAAGCGGTGTTTTTTAAGTCATGGGAAATACTTGCAATCATCAATTCTTTCTGCTTTTGTTCCGCAGCGAGTTTCTGCTTGGCAGATTCCAATTCTGCCTGCATAGCGGCAAAACTCTCAGCCAGCTCACCAATTTCATCATTCCGTTTTGGCATAGGTGCAACGTTTTTCCCTTTTGCGAAAGATGCCATCTGTTCCATCAGCAACTGCAGCGGCCGAATTAATTTGCGGTTGACGAGCAGAGCAACTGCGATGAACAATGCAAGGAAAAATACGGTAAATAAAGCGACGACGAGCCATGTTCGCTGTTTGACCGCAGCCGTCCATTGATCACGCGGCAATTCCACTTCATAGACTCCGACAAGCGAATTGCCGACAAAAACGGGTTCTTTATAAATATAAGTTCCGAATTTACGCTGCAGCTTAAAAAAGTCTTCATAGAGGTCGTTCTTTGAAACGAATGACAGAGGCTTCAACGGATGGGAAGAATACAGCATATATCCCGAACTCAAGTAAAGCGTAATCGAAATTTGATCGTTAGCCAAACTGTCGATCGATTTCCAATCAGCATTCAGTTGGTAGAGTGACGGATCCTGTAATAGCTCTTCTGTTTTCTGCACTTCCAGCCAGCTGTCCAAATATTCTTCTACATTCTGATCTTGATGGTAGGAGTTGATCCAGGCGAACAGTCCATAACCCGCAGCGATCGGCAGCAGCATGACGAGAAGATAGGACAGCAAAAGCCACGTTTTGATCTTCATTGCAGGTCACCGATAAAGCGGTAGCCTTTTCCCCAGACCGTCTGAATGAAGCGGGGTTCTTTGACCGGATCCTGCAATTTTTCCCGTAGTGCCTTCACATGCACCGTCACTGTATGGGTTTCGCCAAGCTCTGCCTGCTGCCAGACGTGGCGGTAAAGTTCCTCTTTGGAAAAGACGCGTTCCGGATGCTGCGCCAGCAGTTTCAGCAGTTCAAATTCCTTGCGGGTCAATGAAATTTCCGTGTTGTGGAGAAATGCCCGTTCGCTTTGCCAATCAATCAGCAGTCCGGCACGATATACTGTCTGCTCTGCTTGCAGTTCCTGTCCGTTATAACGCCGCCATCTGCGCAGCTGGGCCGCCACTCGCGCTGTTAATTCCGTCAAACTGAACGGCTTGGCTACATAATCATCCGCACCGATATCAAGCCCCGTCACTTTATCTTCATCTTCATTGCGCGCGCTGATCATGATGATCGGCACGTCGCTCGCCAGACGGATATTTTTGCACAATGTGATTCCGTCCATTTCCGGCAGCATCCAATCGACCAGCACCGTGTCATACTGCCCGGCTTGGAAGTCCTCCCATCCTTCCAGGCCCGTCGTTGCCCACGTTACCCGGTAGCCTTCCAGCCGCAGCGTGTCCCGTATGATCCGTGCGATTTCCGCGTCATCTTCCACGAGCAATATCCGTTCCTCCATAGCAACTCCTCCTGACTGTACTTTATCACCGGATCTGCGAGCATCCCGATAGTTTACAAAGGCTTTATAATTCATCTTCCAAATAAAAACGCCTGTGCAGCAAGCATGTGAATTCCATGGTTGCTGCACAGGCGTCCGTCATTTCATTTGTCGCTTGAACTCTTCCTTTGTCGCCGCCCAGTCCATCATGGCCTGAAAAACTTTCTTGAATTCATAACCCGGCGGCGTCAGCTCATACTCGACTTTTTTCGGTGCGTCAGCGAGCACATGCTTGATGAGCAGCCCTTCCTGCTCCAAATCTTTCAGCCGTTCGGATAACAGACGGTCCGAAATACCGTCGATGGAATTCAGCAGTTCGTGATAGCGTTTCGGTCCTTCAAATAATTGATAGACGATGATTCCTGTCCAGCGCTTTCCGATAAACTCAATGGCGCTCCGGTACAAGTCACAGGTCGTCTGATTCTGCTCCTCATTTTGTGTCAAGATGAAAACCCCGTTCATGTTTTTCTACATCATACCATATTCCCAAAAACTTGACGGCCGGATGATCATAGAAAGCGGCTAAGCGCTCATGGATTCCGCCGGGGTGCTCATAGCAGAGGTTTCGCCGCTCATAGGCGACTTCCAAGTGATCATAGAGCCAGTGAACTTGATCATACGGCATCTCGGGGCGCTCATAGCGAAACAGCGGCACCTTCATTAAATTAGGGACTGACCAAATGCCGCAGTGGGTATACTAAAAGAAAGCACACGAAATGAAAATGGAAAGAGGCGGTGTGATGGTGAAAATGGTAAAGCAGAAGCATCTATGGATTCGGAACTTTTTTCAAGCATTTATGGTAGTGGCCGGCTCTGTCATTACGGCATATGGGCTTGAGTCCGTGCTTATTCCGAATAAAGTCTCAGACGGAGGTGTGACGGGACTGAGTATTGTAGGTTCGCAATTATTCGGCGTACCACTTGGTATGTTGATTGCGGTACTCAATATCCCGTTTGTCATTCTGGGCTATTTTCAGATCGGCCGCCGGTTTGCCGTGCTGTCTGTCATCGGGATTGCTGCACTCGGGATCAGCACCTCGCTCATGCACCATGTGCCGATTATTGTACAGGGCGATGCATTGCTTGTGACGGTAGTGGGCGGCATTATTATCGGGATCGGAATCGGGCTGGCACTGCGGAACGGCGGCGCACTGGACGGTATTGATATGCTCGCCGTACTGCTTTCAAGAAAACTGCCGTTTGCGACGAGCGACTTGATTTTATTTTTGAATATCTTTGTATTTATCATTGTTTCATTCGTCTTCGGGCTGACAGGGGCCATCATGTCCGCGATTGCTTATTTCATCGCGTCAAAAGTGATCAGTATTATGGAAGTCGGTCTGAGCGGTTCAAAGGCATATAAAATCATGACCGATGAATCTGAAGCGATGATTGAGGAAATTCGCATCCGTCTGGGTCACAGTGCCACGTACCAAACGGTGCAAGGAGGCTATTCCAATCAAAACTTCATGGAAATCACTTGCATTATCCATCGTCTCGAAGACAGTAAGATGAAGGAGATCATTCGGGATGTGGACAAGCATGCCTATGTGGCGGTGTATGACGTGGCGGAGTTTAAGAGAGGGAATTTATACAAGAATCGTACAGCAGACAAGAAGAAAAATGGCCGGCATCCAGGGAACCCCTATTAATTGATGAGGTGATGGACAATGGATCGCAAAGCTGTGCAGCAAGAAATGGTACATTGCACTGTGAAAGAACTTCACGAATGGAAGAAGCATGCGGAAAAATGCTTTCAGTATTATACAAAGTACTGGAATGAATATGAGATTGAAGAGTGCTTGTTTATCATGACGAAAATTGACGGCGAGCTGCAAAAAAGAGAAAAAATCCTATACGAAAATAACTCAAGGTGATATGCTGTCTCGAGATAAATAACACGGAAGGGGAACGTTATGCACTCTTTACAGCAGCAATGGTTTGGAAATGTAAGGGCCGATTTATTGGCGGGAATTGTCGTCGGACTGGCACTTATTCCGGAGGCGCTCGCATTCGCCTTCATCGTCGGAGTCGATCCGCGTGTCGCGCTCTATGCTTCATTTACTATTGCAGTCATTACATCATTTGTCGGCGGCCGACCGGGGCTGATTTCTGCAGCTACCGGCGCGATGGCTTTGGTTCTCGTCAGCTTGATGGCAGATCACGGCCTGGAATATGTTCTTGCAGCTACCGTCTTAACAGGAATCATTCAATTTATACTGGGAGGGCTGGGTGTCGCGAATTTAATGCGGTTTATCCCGAACTCCGTCATGCTCGGTTTCGTCAACGCACTCGGCATTATGATATTCATGACGCAGCTGCCATATCTGGTGGGCTCCGGCGGCATGACCTATGTATTTGCCATCGCGACTTTGATTTTAGTTTACGCAGTACCGCGTTTTTTCACCGCGATACCGGCACCGCTGATTGCGATTGTCGTCATGACGGCAGTGGCCCTGTTCAGCGGCATCAAACTGCAGACCATCGGCGATTTAGGAACGATGCCGAATACATTGCCGGCATTTTTCCTGCCGGATATCCCGCTGAACTTTGAAACCTTGAAAATCATTCTGCCGTATTCATTGGCTTTGTCGGTTGTCGGTTTATTGGAATCATTGCTGACCTCGCAGGTGCTCGATGATATGACCGATACGCCGAGCAATAAAAATCGGGAAGCACGCGGACAGGGTATCGCCAATTTCATCACCGGATTTTTCGGCGGCATGGCAGGCTGCGCGCTGATCGGTCAATCCATGATTAACATGAAATCAGGAGGAAGAGGACGGCTGTCGACATTTACCGCTGGTGTATTCCTGATGTTTCTAATCATTGTGCTGGGGGATATCGTAGTGAAAATCCCGATGCCTGTACTGGCCGGCGTCATGGTGATGGTAAGTATGACGACATTTAACTGGGGTTCATTCAAATTCCTGCGGTCTGCGCCCCGTTCAGAATCGCTCGTCATGCTGATTACAGTCGGCATCATTTTATATACGCATAACTTGGCAATCGGCGTAGTGGCTGGAGTCATTATGAGTTCGCTGTTTTTTGTTGCAAAGATTTCCCGCGTGAGTGTTACGAATGAATCGGGCGTCTATAAGGTAAGCGGTCCTTTGTTCTTCGCTTCCACTACGAAGTTCCTTCACTCGTTTGATTCGGTAACTGAAAAAACTATCGTGATTGATTTTGAAAACAGTCAGCTGTGGGATGAGTCGGCGGTCGGTGCAATCTTTAAGCTGAAGCAGAAGCTCGCGGATAAAGGGATAGAGGTAACAATCAAAGGGCTGAATTCATCAAGCGAATTATTATATGAAAAGTTATTGTGAGGTGGAATGAAATGAAAATTGCTGTAGCAATAGACGGTTCAGAAAACGCAATGCGTGCAGCTGAGCATGCCGTGCTCCTTGCCCGCTACTTGCCTGATGCGGTGCTGGATATTATTTTTGTAGCGGATTTGAGTAAAGCAATGGACGAGCGGCTGCTGACACAAACACCGGAAAGCATGGCGCTGAAGCGGGAACAAAAAGTGCATCCCGTACTGAAGATGGCGGAAGAAGCAGACATCTACTCGGAACTGACCACACTTAAGGGCAATCCAAGTCAGGAGATCATCAAGCATGTGAACTCTTCAGGCACAGATCTGCTTATCATGGGCAGCCGCGGCCTGAACGCATTTCAGGAAATGGTTCTTGGCAGCGTCAGCCACAAAGTGCTCAAGCATGCGAACTGTCCGGTGACTGTGGTGAAATAACGGCCGGACTTAGCGGGCAGGGAAGTGGGCCGGCAGTGGAATGGTGCGGTTCGCGGCGGGTTTGGTTCGTTGAAAATCGTGAATGGCGCGTTGCGGACTGAGTAACGCTCGGTTGAAGCTGTTTTTGGTTCGTTTACCACCATTTTTCGTGCAGTGCCGGGACACTTTCGCGCGTTTACACTTTCACAAAGACAGTTATAGTGTGAATTACGAGGGAAATATAGATAAAAAGAGGACATCATTTGCAGGAGAATCGATGTCCTCTTTTTGTATTGATTTATAGCGTTTTAGCGATAAGATAGTAAGTTAAAGCAAGTTATATGATTATCTGAAAAGAGGGGGAAATTTAAATGATTCTTGGACTGCATCATGCACAGATTACTATTCCAAAAGGGATGGAAGAGGAAGGGAAAAAGTTTTATTGCAGCATATTGGGGCTGGAAGAAATAGAGAAACCAGAGTCATTAGAAGGCCGCGGAGGATTTTGGTTAAAGGTCGGCGATCGAGAAGTTCATGTAGGGACTGAAGATGGTTTTGATAGAAAGACAACTAAAGCCCATTTAGCGTATTTGGTGTATGACATAAAACATTGGAGAAGTGTGTTAGGAGAAATTCATGTTCAAGTCATAGAAGGAGTTCCGATTCCAGGTTTCGACCGTTTTGAGTTTAGGGATCCATTCGGCAATCGAGTGGAAATGATTCAGGAATTATAGGATGAATCTTTCAATTACGCCGTCGGTAATTTCGAACATATCAACTAAGCAGGATAAGGGGACGGTTTTATGGAGCATGTGGCGCCTCATAGCAAGAGCACTTATTGGATAGGTGTCATGGCCCTCCTGCTGTCCGCAATTCTGACAGCGGGCAGCCAGGTTTATTATGGAAACCGCGTACAGGCTATTCATCCTTTTTTATTCACCGGAATCAGTTTTTTTATCACCGCTTTTTATTTTCACTGGTTTGCACAAAGGCAAAAAATATCTTATCGATGGGGGAAGGCTAAGTATCCTTTGCTGAAGCTGAATCTAGCTTCCATGTTGACCTTCATGGGATTTTATTTTGCATTAAAGTATATTGAACCGGCCATCGTGAGTTCATTGGAAATGGGAATTGGCCCTTTGTTTGTCGTCTTGATTGCTCTATCGCAAAGGCAAATTGTTAAGCGAGAGACCTTGATAATCGCGTTAGGAACTTTGATGACGACAATGATTTTAATTTACGCAGTGTTTACTGGCCAGTCGGCAGTGGCTATGCAATTTGATGGGAAGATGCTGCTTGGTATATTAGCGAGTATTTCGTGCGGACTGGGAGCTGTGCTTTGTACTATTTACTCTAAACAGCTGAGTACGATTGGCTGGACCAGTTCAATGATCTTATCCAAACGATTTTACGGGATTATTTTGTTATCGTTCATTTTCACATATGACTTGATAGTCGATTATATGGCTGAAAACATAGGCTGGATTTTAGTAATTACGCTGACCGGTGTTCTAATCCCCATGTATTTATTGCAAAAAGGAATTCAATACTGTGAACCCTTTTTAGTCATGATGTCTTTGAGCTTTATTCCTGTGTTCACCTTTTTCTTGCAAGCATTCGATCCGAGACTGGAGTGGTCTACATTAACGTTGCTTGGTGTCTTGTTATTGTTCGCCTTAGGAAGCGTAAGCGTGATTGCAGAGAGAAAAAAGCAGAAGTGTTAAAGTAGTGTCATTATTATATCGTTATATTCTGAACGCCCGAAAAAATCCGGGCGTTTTTTTAGTTCTAATTTGGAGTTGATACATTTGAAATAAATTTGAAAAATCCGACCTATTAGAGCCGCCATTGGATTATTATTGTATGACAGGAGAAGTATGAATGAACGGAATCCAGAGATGTAGAGAATGAGGTGACAAGTTCGTAATAGATGCGTTTATTATGAAGGGGGAAGATGCCATGAGATACCCAGGATGGATTGGTCTGCTTCTTCTATTATTGGCAGGCTGTGTGAACAGCGATAAAGAGGATTCTCTGCTTAACGATGAGTTTACTTTCTCCTATGAAAAGGACTTTATTGAAAAGGAAGATGAGCAGATAATTCAGAGCTGGTTAAACGAATCAGAGCAAACGCCTACGCGAGTGTACGAGATTAATGATGAACTGAATGAACGTTATTTTCTCTATGGCCATTCGAATAAATACAGCGATGTAGATGTCGAGCTGAGGGATCAGGTTTTACTACTGCATTTCAAAAATAAAAAGAAAGGTGCATCAGAACCAGACGCGTTTGTGAATATTAGATTTAATCCTGAAAAAATTCATATGACAGTCGTCAAGGATTGATAGTTTGTCCAGCAGGCTGCAAAAGTTTGGAGTGTAAGAGAATGGAGAGAGTTCGGGCGATGAAAAAGGTATGGGTTATGTTAGTGCTAATAGTCTTAGCTTTATCGGCTTGTAGTTCCCCTGAATTGGGTTTGAAAGAAGTGTCTAAGGTACCTGACCGCGTCCAGGAGAAAATTGTTTCCGATCTACAGCTGCAATTAATTATTGATAAAGAACATGTGAATTATCTAATCTTCCACTCTGCCGGCGAGGTGGAAGCGAGTGTCGAGGCAATCGAGAATGTGGCGACAATCAAGCTGGACGTCACAAATGGAGAAGCTGGCGATGTTACACGAAATATATACTTATTCACAACGGGCGATAATACGGATACGATTAATATTTTAATAAATGGGGAGCCTGCTGTGATTGATGTTATTTCGACCTAAGCACAGAATGTATCCTGGATTGGCAGGAACAGAGCAAGTGTATGACTCGGAAAGTGTTTGCATTCATTGACGAGTTGTAAAATTTTGCAACCATTTACATGTCTTCTGCGTAAGTAAAGGAGAGTGGGCAGGAGAGATTGGAAAGGAGAGGACGATCATTAATATAAGGTTGCTGATAGTGGGATATATTATTTATTTCGTGAAGATAAAAAGGGAACGGTCATCTGCCGTGAAGCTCAATTGAAGTCATCAATGGAAAGGAGAGAGAAGCTGTGAATAAAAAGAAAGGCAGGCTCGTCAAAACTGGAATTCTTTCAGCCTTATTCATCATATTTGTTTCCTTCATGACATGGTTCTATCCTTTTTCGCCATTCAGTCTGTACAAAAGCTATACGTATAAACCGACAGAGGTACTCTACAACAATAAGACGTATGAGGAATTGCTGAATGAATTTACAGAAGTCTACCGGGAAGATCTGGAGAAAGCCTATGAAAGTTCTCCGGAAGAAATAAATAAAATGGTCGTCCAGACTCAGTATTTGCTCCCTGTTTTTGAACAGAACTGGCTGGTCGGGACCGATCCCGCAGCCATTAACCAAGAGCAATTAGAAGTTATCCTGCACTTTACAGAAAACAGCCGGGATATTTTATTGGATTTTACTCTCCAAGAGGACTACACACAGGAGCAGCGGCGTGAACTGCTGAACAGCATACATAATATGTTTCAATTGGAAGATCGCATCGAATATCTGGTGGATTCGAAGTACATGTCCAGAAAAAACCTTGCCTATTCATTCGATAATTTGCGGGGAGAATTTAGAGATGCTTTCCGGTTTTATGTGGTACCTTTCTATGAAAGTGCCAAGTAGGAATAGGGGTGGTATAACTCTACAGCATATATTCCATAAAAAGGGGGCGGCATATATGGACGCAGCAACTATATACTTGGAGATTGTTCAGAAACGGTTTAACAGTGTAAAAAAATTGGGCGACTCTACGATTAGCCAATTATCAGAAGAAGACATTCATTGGAAATTAAATGATGCTTCAAACAGCATGGCCGTCATTGTAAAGCATGTAAGCGGCAACATGGTCTCCAGGTGGACGGACTTTTTGACAACGGACGGGGAGAAGTCTTACCGGAATCGAGACCGGGAGTTTGAAGATGATATCAGCTCGAAACAAGAACTGAGGAATACCTGGGAAAAAGGCTGGCTGGTGTTTCTGGATGCTTTGAGTGATTTGAAAGCTGAAGACTTACTGAATGAAATCACTATAAGAGGCGAGAAACACACTGTGCTGGAAGCGATTGAAAGACAAATGTCTCATTATTCTTATCATGTTGGTCAAATGGTGTATATCGGAAAGCAATTGAAGGGTGATGAGTGGGGAAACCTGAGCATTCCAAGAGGGGAATCGCAAAAATACTTACATGAAAATCTAGAAAAGTATCAGTCCTAAGGAGGTAGTATAATGTGAGAAAACCTTTTAGCATGTGGTCACTTGTTTTCATCGTTCTGGAAACGCGATCAATTGGGCGGCCGCAGACATGATGGAACCAGTTGTATTACTAGGGCTTATCCTTTTACTAGTCGGTATAATTTTAAGCTTTTTCGCTTTTATGAGAAGGGAAAAAGGCGTGGTTAAGGTCATATCAGCTGCAGCTTTTTTCATTATTTTATTCTGCCTGGTGTGGTTTGAGCCGATGACATTGATTTATATATTGACTTGGCTGAAAACTGTTTTTTAATGATGGTTAGCCAACTGCGGTCGACTCGTATATTAAGAGATAATGAATGGGGGAAAGTCAGGTTATGATTTGCGAATCAAATAATTTGAACGACTATTTACAGGAAACTAGCGAAATAGATTTTTCCGATCCGTTGATTAAAGAACATGCCGCTAAGCTTTTCAACTCTTCACAGACCGATATAGAAAAAGCAAAAATCGCTTTTGAATTCGTCAGAGATGAAGTTTCTCATTCTTGGGATATCCAAAGTTCAAAGATCACTTGTAACGCTTCGGAAGTGTTGCATGAGAGGGAAGGAATTTGCTATGCGAAGTCGAATTTATTGGCAGCTTTCTTGCGGTCTCAGAGCATACCGGCCGGATTTTGTTATCAGCGGTTACTATTATTTGATACGCCGGAGAAAGGATACTCCCTCCATGCCTTGAATGCCGTATATCTAGCAAAGCTTGGCAAATGGATCAGACTGGATGCGCGCGGCAATAAGGAAGGCGTGGATGCTCAATTTTCATTAGATGAAGAAAAACTGGCGTTTGTAGTTCGTGAGGAATTGGACGAGAAAGACTATCCGGTCATTTATGTAAATCCGAATCCCGAGACGGTATCCACTCTGGCAGCCCATACAGATACGCTGGAAATGTATATCCATCATTTGCCGGACAGTATATGAAGGTTGCTGTTACTCTGCTAGTTCATCAGCGGAATGAAAGCAGCAGATAGGAATGCAGAGAGGGGTGTTGACAGGAGATGAACGGCGAGCAAATTAATTCTGACAAGTCCGCCATGAATAACCCGAAGTAGATTATGTGGCACAACAAGTTACTTGTACTGTCATATACAAAGAGAAAATTTATATGACGGTCATTGTAGATTGTAAAAATGACACCGTTCATATCCAGGGAGACATCGAGGAACTAGGTGATCTGACCATTGATAAAGATGCTTATATTGATCTGGTCAAAGGCCAGGCTGAACATTTTATTAGTGGCGCTGACTAACGCTATTGTCAAGGAATGAATGGCATGAGGAAATCAAAAAGCAAGGTGTATTGGCTGATGCTAGTTATCATATTGGCAACTTGAATTCTTTTGATTATAAACGTAGATCGCTATGGTTTGCTTTATGCCAATCTGCTGTAAGGATGTGTAATAGAGTGCATGTGGAAGTCCTATATAAATAAAATCTCAAAAGACCATTCATTCGCCGAACCAGCATCTGAAGCGGAAATCTTCCTACTGGCTGACGAACTAAGTGTAGATCTGCCGAGGAAGTTACTGGAGTTATACAGTGAAACAAATGGAGTTTTCGACAGCTTTGATTGTCATCTGATTTGGCCTGTTTCTCGTATCATCGAAGATAATATGTTCTTTAGAAACTTTGACGAGTATAAGGAAATGTATATGTCGTTCGACCAGTTGCTGTTTTTCTCTGATAATGGCTGCGGAGACTTGTTTTGCAATCGAATACTGAACGGAACGATTCAAACCGAGGATATTTATGTGTGGAACCAAGAAGATGACAGCAGGACCTGGGATGTTGCATCTTTAGAGACATTCATTAAGGGATGGATTACTGGCGAGATTTCAACGTGAAAGTTTTGGAAAGAAGTAAATAATCTTATCTTGCCGCGGCAAGGACTTTATCAAAAATAAAGCGAGGTAAAGTGTCTATGTGGACATTCATTTTTTATGGACTATTTTTAGTCGGCTTCCTTTTAATGATTTTAGCCATAGTTAAAAATGTAGCAAGAACGTATTGGCTGGCGGGATTGGTCATGTATGTGGTCAGTTTCCTCGGAAGCTGGTCCATCGGGCTTTATCTTCTCATCGTGCCTTTTATTTTTTGGTCATTGGCGCTGGCTCACTCGTTCAGCTGGGTGAAGAGACCTTGGCAAAATGTGATTTTTGCAGTTATTGGAATGATCTTGTGGTATATCAGCATAACGACTATTGATGATTATTGGCTGTTTTTACCTTTTGCTTGGTTAGTTTAAGAAGACGAGGAGGGGGAGAGTATGGTAGATCTTATTCTACCTATTTGTATAGGGCTGGCTGTTACTATTTTATTCTCATTTATTTTCCGGAATTCTGTAAAAGTGGACAAAGGTTTTTCATTAAATTATTTTAAGCTTTCCTATCGGCGCAAGATGAATAGGACATTGATCAACATTCCCCTTATCATCTTACTTTTATTTATTATAAACGTTTATACGGATTGGGGCATTTTGGCAAAGGTATGGTTAGGACTGTTTCTGATTCTGTGTATGGTTATTCAGTTTCTATATAATTTTACTATGTGGAAGAAAAAAGAGGTGTGACTGTGCGATAAAACGAAAAGGAGAGGAACGCAAATGGGGACAGATAGTAAGGTTAGCCATACGTTCAACCGCTTGGGAAGTAACCGTACATCTGAAGAGATCAGGCCGACAGTCGTGCTGGATGTTTATACAGGGCGTCTGATCACAATAGTTGGGCCGATGAATTGATGGCCGGTTCTGACATCGATAATAGGGCAGGTGTGCTGCATGAAGCATTTTGACAGAGTGATTGATTTCTTGAACAGACTGAAAGAAGTTGATGTTTGGGGAAATAAAACCGAAGAACGTTCTGCTGACGAAAAGGAATATCTGGATAGGATACCTACTCAAAACCCGTACGGTCTCCTGGGAATGATATTCGGCGGAGTTGCATTTGCCTTTGGTCCGGAATACGGAATCATTTCGGTTATCGCATTGGCTTTTTGCATTGTGACGCTGTTTACTTTCGATCGGGAAAAAGAGGACAATCCATGGCCGTTTTATGTAGGAATCGCTTTATCGATAATCGGTCTGACAATGTTCATCATGGGCGAAGTGCATGAATTGATTGTTTGAATGATTTCATTGGGGATGGTATAGCAGATGAACAAGGAATTAAACTAGGAGGGGCAACGATGACACGGTCAATAATTTTTGATATGGATGGTACACTTTTTCAGACAAATACTATTTTACAGCTGGCACTGGATGATACATTCGTTCACTTGCAGTCAATCAAAAAGTGGAACGATGCCGCACCTATTGATAAGTTTCGTGAAATGATGGGAGCTCCTTTACCGAAAGTATGGGAAACATTGCTGCCTCATCATTCAATAGAAGAAAGAAACTATACGGACGCCTATTTTCTCGACAGACTGCTGGAGAATATCAGGAACGGGAACGGAGCCTTGTATCCGAACGTAAAAGAAATCTTTGGTTATCTGAAAGAGCAGGACTGTTCAATCTACATAGCAAGTAACGGACTGGTCGATTATCTGGCTGCCATCGTGAACTATTATGGTTTGGATCAATGGGTGACAGAAACATTCAGCATCCAGCAAATTGATTCATTAAATAAATCCGATTTGGTCGGGAGTATTATGGAGAAATATTATATTACCGACGGGGCTGTAGTGGGTGACCGCCTGTCCGATATACATGCTGCGAAAGAAAACGGCTTACTGGCAATTGGCTGCAATTTTGATTTTGCCCGTGAAGATGAGCTGGCACAGGCGGATGTTGTTATCGACGACTTGCTGGAATTAAGGGATATCATCTCCAAATTACAACGACCTTTCGCAGATGAGGAGAATTAACAAATGAAAAAAATAACGTTTGCCAATATATATACACTGGGTAACATCGTCACGGAAACTAATCAATACCGACATGTTCATTACCCCAAGATGCTGTCCAGATATGACAGTAATTTTATTGCATTTAAAGACTTGCCATCTATAGAGGATTTTGAAGATAAGGAAGAGTTTCTCAGGACGTTCCATGTCAGCAAAGGTCAGAACCATGTGAAATTCTGCTTTCCGGAAAGTGTAGAGCTGCCATATGAACTGAATACATATTTACAAGGAAAAGGCTACGATATCGGATTTCTGGAGTTGTACGCGATTCAGCCGAGCCATTTCCCTTCAGTAACAATGAATTCAGGCATAGATATTCAGGCTGTCACGGAAGATAATTTGGAGATATTCCTTGATTTACAGTATCTAAGTGATGTGCAGTATGGAGAAGAATTCGCAAAGCAGAAGACAGATTTACTGAAGCGGCAATTCAGCGAGCCGAATATTCATCAAGTCTTAGCCTTTTATAAAGGAAAACCGGCCGGCTCTGTGGATTGATTGCTGCTGAGGAAACAGTGGAAATCGATAATCTATTTGTTGATGTATCATTTCGGAATAAAGGCATTGGAAGCCGATTGCAAAAATACGCGATGGAAGTATTCCCGAACAAAACAGTCATTTTGGTAGCCGATGGGGAAGATACTCCGAAGGATATGTATAGAAAGCAAAACTACGAGTATTGCGGTTTTAGCTATGAAGCAGTGAAAGTTTATTAAGCTGGCGGAGTTCAAACCGCTCTTCATCAATCTGGGGAGTTACACTTTGCAAAACCGCCTCGGTACTTTCCAGTTCGCAAATAAATACTGGATGGAAGAATTGAAGCACAGCACATTGGTAACGGAGCGCGGCGTCACAATGATTGTTAATTACTGAATGGCATTGAGCCTGAAACTGCGGAGGACGCGAATCCAAGTATAAGCAACTATGAGACGCTGTATTCTGTTCTGCGGGAAAATGGCTTCGGTCAAGGCGTTCAGATGACAGTCAATGATTTTGATGTATTTATTGGGAAAATGGAAGACTTGTATAATAGCATGCTTAATCCTCTGGAGAATGAAAACAGCAGTTTGAAATAGGAGTTGAAAGCGATGAAAGAGATGGTCACATTTTCATTCAGCAGTGCTGAATACGAGGATGTAGAAGCAACGGAGACTTTTTCTTTTGAAGAATTGGGGATTGATCTATGAGGCGTGGGTTTGGCGCAAGCTAAATGTTTCAGGCAGTATAATTATAGAAGAGGAATATCGGGAGCGACCGTTTCCAGCTGACATCCGAATGAAGTACGGTTGGTCATGTAGACATTGCCGAAGGACTTGTAATCTGACTTTCTATAATACTTAGTCCCAATAATTAAACACGATTTCCCCTACTGTTTTTGGTTTCCAATAGACAAGTTGTTTCAATTCATCTTGGTGTAAATTGTTTTCATTTTTAATAATTATATTTTTGCCTTGTTGAGTATAATTTACAGGTTCATTCAGCTGCTCAAGATATAATACTTTATAATAAGGTTTAAAGGTATTTGATAGCTCAATATCGTTAATGAAAGTCAAATAATGATCTTCAGCTTCACGGGAAGTTGTAAACGCCACGAATGGATAATGGCTATTAAGAAGGACATGAACCCTTTTATTCTCCCGATTAATTATACATTCGTAGAAGTTTTTCATTGAACCTGAACCCTCAACAAAAGTCACCCTGTTTGAACCAAATGAAGAATAACAAACTGCTTTAAATTCGCTCTCTCCAATTGATAGTGTCGGTTGAAAACCAGTAATACCTGCTTGTAAAAGCATAGTTTACCCCCCCTTGAAAATAATACCTGCAAGCAAACAAAATGGCCGAATTACTGATTGAGCGCAAATCCTTCCGGCAGGAATCACGCCCGATTGCTTTATACCGCTCACGGCCCTCCATTAACTCTTTTGTATCATCTGTACAATTTGAGCTGTGGCAAATACAGCTACACTTGTGCTTGCTGCCAAAACCATATAGACAACAGGGTCAAAGACAAGATAGTCCGTGTAGAAGGTGAAGATGCCAACAGTTAAGAAAATCAGTATATAAATGAAAGCAATGGAACACGATACGAGTCGAGCATTCCAAGTACGTTCATCTCCTACGATTTCAGTGGTAGACCAGCCCTCCTTATATCCCTTTATAAATCGGTTGATAGTGGTATATCCATATATGATAGCGACTAGCCCCCATATCCACCAAACTGTTGCCCCATTTGAAAATGATGAAATACTCACATACGCAAATGCAACGCACAATAACAAATTGAACATCAATAAACTCCATTTTGGTAAACGCAAAATAATTCTCCTTTCCAACTCAAAATTTTTTAATCATTTATCCAAAAAAGTTCGTCTAATGGTTTTTCTAAGAATCGAGCTATTAAAAGACATATTCGAATAGAAGGATTATATTTTTGTGCTTCAATTAGATTCATGGTCTGTCGAGTAACTCCGACCAAGTTAGCTAAATCTATTTGTGTCATATTCCCTTTTTCAATACGAGTAATTTTAACCTTATTTTTTACTGGGATTTCTTTCAATACTGTCACCTCTATTTTGTACTTCTATTGTAACATATACTGTTCAAATGTAAATTATATATTACATTTAGATTCTAAAAAATCCTGTACCTTAATCTAAAGTGCAGAATATTTATTGCGTTAAAGGCGCGATCACTATAAAGAAAACACGCCCAATTCTTGAAAATTGGCTCATTGGGATATCCTAATAACTAAGGTATTACTGTCACTAAGGCAAAAAATACGACTACGGAAAGCGGAATAATATATAAACATTGCTTTTTTCTTTTCGGTACAAAAAGCAAAATCATAATAATCATTAAAGCGTATGATATTTCAATGCCAAGCATATAATAATAATTTCCATCACTTACAAGAACATTTTCGACGTTCGCATATCTTTCATAATATTCCACTGTGGAAAGATAGATTTTATATCCTTCAAATGCAATTACATAGATTGGTAAAGCCGTAATAATACTAGAAACTAAGTGATCAGCACGGGAATACCATATTATGTAGGCTGGAATTATTGATAGTAATGCAGCCAAAAGCCAAAAAACAATATACTTTAACCTGAATTATTCATGGTCAGATGAAAAACCTAAAGTTCCCACAAATTTTTGGCCTGTAAGTGATCTGCTAGGCCATTAAACTACTTTATCGACACGTTTGGAATTTAATTGGAGATTTCTTTTAGTTTTTGGGCGCACTTCTCCCTTGGTTCCAACCGCTTTTTTTAAATACGTTATTCTACTTCAATTGAATTGGAGACGTTGGACTCGTGCCAGCACGTCCCAGAAAAAGCGATCGTAGACGAAGTGGGAAGAGATCTTCATATGCAAGTAGCGCCCGGACTTCACCAATTTACTCGCGACTTTCACTAATCGTGTACGGATCGTTCCGATCTGGATGCCTTTCGAAGTGGTCGGAAAGCTGAGCGTGCGCAGCCAATTCGTCAGGTTGTAGGCAAGCAGACTGATCATCATGCGAGCGGTATTGACTGTGAAATCATGACTTTTCATCTGATCAAAGCCAAATCCGTCCTTCGC
>NZ_WHVV01000014.1 GCF_009650995.1 Sporosarcina cascadiensis
GATTTAATCGTCGGGAAATCGACACCATATTTTTCGGCCAGTTTACCGTAATTGATTGACTGCATGATGACACCAATTGATCCAGTCAACGTTTCCGGATGAACGAAAATCTTCTCTGCCGGGGCTGAAATATAATAGCCTCCTGAAGCCGCCATTCCTCCCATTGCAACGTAGATTGGTATCTCTTTTGTTTCTTGCATTTCAGTAAACGCATCATAGATATCGGATGATTCCAATACCCCGCCACCCGGCGAGTTCACTGATAGTACAATACCTTTTACCGTAGGATCTTCATTCAATTGAGCTAACTGCGCCATAAAGCGCTGGTGATTATATTCCGTGCCGCTGAATAAAGATGCCGCACCCGTATCTTGGATAACGCCATCTACTGAAAGTACCGCAATCCGTTCATCCATACTTCCATCTTCCACGACTGTTTCCTGCACATCCTGTTCAACCGCCGTAATTTCATTGAGAAGATTATTCCAGTCTCTCGTAAAAAACCAAGACATTGTGTTGATTCCGATCGATACAAATATCAAAGTCGCGGCTACTGCCACTGCAATCCATCTTTTTGCTGTCATTCGTTACATTCCTCCTTTGTTCACAACTTACTGTACGTTTCTGATCGTTCAAATGTTTCATTCATGCTACACTTACTCTATTAACTGACAAAGGGGACGATTTCCAATGGCTTCTGAACAGACAATCTATTTATTCAGCCGGCTTGACGAAGATATGATTCATAAAAAAGCATATGTCGAGAAACAATTGAAAAAAGAAGGTTTTACCCTTACTGATCATCATACGGAAGCTGCTGTCATTATCAGTATCGGCAGCGACGGAACATTTCTCCAAGCCGCCAGAAAGACAGATTTCCGCCCGGACTGCCTGTATATCGGGCTGTCTGTAAAAGGAGAACACGGTGTGTACTGTGACTTTAAATACGATGACATCAGTTCATTAGTGCGTACCTTGAAGCAGCCAAATATTGAAGAACGTCATTACCCGCTGCTTGAAGTCACAATAAATCAGCATAAACCCTTCTTTTGTCTAAACGAATTTAGCATCCGATCTACAATTATACGCACGTTCGTGATGGATATTTCAATTGACGAGCTGCTGTTTGAGACATTTTTGGGAGATGGTATGATCATCTCCACACCGACGGGCAGTACCGCTTACAATAAATCAGTCCGCGGTGCAGTGATTGATCCGCTGCTTCCTTGCTTCCAAGTTTCCGAACTGGCATCGGTCAATAATAACCGCTACCGCACACTCGGTACTTCGTTCATTTTAAGCGGCAGCCGAAAATTGACACTTGATATTCAACAGGAAGGCAACGAGTTTCCATCTACTGCTGCTGATAATGAAGCACTGGCAGTAAAACAAGTAGAAAAAGTAGAAGCAGTGCTGAGTGACCGTGTTATTCGGACAGCTAAGTTGTCCGACAACTCCTTTTTTGAGAAAGTCCAGCGTACATTTTTCTGATACCAAATCAAAGGGCTGTTCAAACGTCGGACTAAGACGACTTTTGAACAGCCCTTTTCATTTTTAATCTTGTGGATTCTGTTCTTTTTTACGCAGTTCTACACGCATAATTTTGCCTGAACTTGTCTTGGGCAGTTCATCTAAAAACTCAATCTTACGCGGATACTTATAAGGAGCTGTCATTTGCTTCACATGCTGCTGCAATTCTTTAATCAGCTGTTCTGACCCGGCCGCTGCATCTCTGAGAACGACAAATGCTTTCACAACATTGCCGCGTTCGGGATCCGGACTGCCGACTACCGCGCACTCACGGACAGCAGGGTGTTTAATTAATGCATCTTCCACTTCGAATGGCCCAATTGTATAACCGGAGCTGACAATAATATCATCTCCGCGTCCCTCAAACCAGAAGTAACCGTCTTTATCTCTCTTTGCACGGTCGCCCGTTACATAATATTCACCTCTGAATTGCATTTTCGTACGTTCCGGGTCATTTAGATATTCTTGGAACAAGGCGGGGGTTGATTGATGGACGGCGATATCCCCAACCTCATCCGCAGCCGCAATCGTTCCTTCATCCGTAATAATCTCCACCTGGTTGCCAGGAGTCGGCATCCCCATTGAACCGGGTTTCGCTTCCATGCCGATCATCGTGCCGACCAGCAGCGTATTTTCCGTCTGACCATAACCATCGCGGACAGCTAATGAAAATTGCTTATCGAAAATTTCAATGATTTCACGATTCAGCGGCTCACCCGCTGATACGGCGCTTTTAATAGAAGCTAATGAAAAGTCGCTGAGGTTTTCCGCTTTTGCCATGAAACGATATTCTGTCGGTGTACAACAAAGCACATTAATTTGATATTCATCTAGAAAATTAAAATACTTATCTACATTGAATTTGCCATTATAGACAAATCCTGTTGCCCCGCTTCCAAGAACAGATAAGAACGGAGTCCAGATCCACTTTTGCCATCCGGGAGCTGCAGTTGCCCATACACGATCCCCTTCTTCAATGCCAAGCCAGTTCGGTCCGGTTGTACGCAGATGCGCGTATCCCCATGCATGCGTATGAACGACGCCTTTTGGTTTACCTGTAGTGCCTGATGTATAGGACAGGAAAGCGGTATCCGTACTTTTTGTATTGCTGGCAGTAAATTCTGAAGAGGCATTCTTTTCCTGCTCAGTCAGCGGGATTTCTCCTTCTTCTGCTTTGCCGATAATAAAAACTTTCACATTATCAATATTGCCGACATGTTCCAGCTGGTCATTGAAGGCGTCAAAGGCAATGATTGCTTTCGCTCCGCTATGTTCGATTCGATATTCAATATCAGAGGAACGCAGCATTTCTGAACTGGGGATGACTACTAGACCCGCTTTGAGCGCACCAATATATGTAACATATGCTTCAATCATACGCGGTACCATAACTAACACCACATCACCTTCAGCCAGGCCGTTAGTGGTCAGTACATTGGCTGTGCGATTGGCGGCTTTCATGAGCTCATCGTAAGTTACTTCTTGCTGCTGATTTTGAGAGTCCACGTAAATTAGCGCTTTCCTTCCGTCGCCTGTCGCATATTTTTCGAATTCAGAGACGATATTATAACGATCTGGTGCGAGTAATTCTTCTCGGTTCATGTTCATTCCCCCTTTTACATAATAGTACCAGTATACAAATACCATGCGCACATTTCAAAATTTTTGTGTCCTGATTACATTCACTTCATTATATAAAAAGCAACTTATACTATTTTCATAGTACAAGTTGCTAAATTATCTATTATTAAAAGTCTTTCTGCTCTTCAAATGCATCATCAATTAACTCTTTACCTACTTTATCTTCATATTTATCGTAGACAGGCTGTGCCTTCTCTAAAAACACAGCACGTTCCTCATCCGATAATTTAGATACTTTAATCCCGTCAGGATCTGCTTCATATTTCTTACGGATTTCTCCATCCATTTCTTCTTGCAAGTCCCTTTGATATTGACTTGCTTCCTTGGCCGAATCTTTTAATAAAGTTTGTTGTTCCGGTGTCAGCGTGTCCCAAACCACTTTGGAGAATAAAATTGGTATGGCATCATATATGTGGCTCGTTTCGACCAAATAATCCGCCACTTCGTTAAAGCCCATCGTATCGATATTAGCATAAGGATTTTCCAGACCATCCACTACACCTTGCTGCATAGCAGTAAACACTTCTGTAAACGCTATGGGTGCAGCACTTGCGCCAAGTTCTTCAAAATGCGCGATGTGGATCGGATTATCGATTGTCCGGATCCGTATACCTTTCAAATCATCCGGTTTGGTGACCGGCTGACTCGTATTGACGGCAATATGTCTGAATCCCTGTGTCAGCCAGCCTAATCCTATGAATCCCGACTCTTCCAGGTCCTCCATTACTTGATCGCCAATCTTTCCGTCCAACACATGCTCAGCCGATTCACGATTTTTAAATAAGTAAGGTAAATCGAATAGTAAGGATTTATTTGTAAATGAACTTAAAGGTGCTGTAGTCGGCAATGCTGCTTCTAACGTACCGTTTTGAAGAGATTCCAGCATTTCCCGGTTACTTCCCATCGTACTATTTGCAAATACTTCAACAAATAGTTCACCGTCTGATTTTTCATTGACTAAATCTGCAAACTTTTGGATTCCCAAGTGAACCGCAGTTTCTTCGGTTGCTTCATGACCAACGCGGATTGTTTTTGCCTTCACTTTATCCTTCGATGTTGCATCGGCAGAAGTCGAATCATCTCCGCAGGCCGTCATGAGAACCACTGTGCAAATCATTACAAGCATCATAAAAAGTCTTTTCATTTTACATCCCCCTCTTTCTATTTTATCTTCACCAAACTCATCACATCAATCATCCAGGGTTTCCTCTCACCTCCTTTAACTTTTGAAATAGAGTTACAGCATATTCGGAAGCACCATAATAATGGAAGGAAATAATAGGAACAGCAGCAGTAACACGAGCAGGATGACCAAGAACGGCATCACTTGCCGCACTATACTTTCAAACGGCACTTTCGCCACCCCTTGTGCAACAAATAGTGATACGCCCACCGGAGGAGTCAAGTACCCTATTGCCAGATTGATTGTCATTAATACTCCAAAGTAGACGGGATCGTAACCAAGCTGGATGATAACCGGCAAGAATATTGGAGTGAATAAAATAATATTTGAAATGGTATCGATAAACATCCCTGTTATTAACAGAAACAGCATGATCAGCAACATAATGACGATTCCATTACTGGAGATTTCAAATAAAGTATTAGCAATCCTTTCCGGAATATGCTCCATTGTAAGCAGCCGGCCAAAAGTTAACGAACCGCCAATTAAGAACATGATAATTGCAGATAACAGTGAAGCCTCAATGAGACTTTCTTTAATTCCTTGCCAATTTAAACTTTTGGATACAAGCAAACCGACCAGCAAAGCATATACAGATCCGACTACTGCCGACTCGGTCGGTGTGAAAATTCCTGCATAAATACCGCCAAGTATAAGGATTGGCATAAACAAAGCCCATTTTGCATTCCATAGTTGCCTGCCTACAGAGACTTTTTCTTGCTGTTCCAGCTCTTGCATTTCAAGAGAAACAACGCCATAACCTTTCTTTTTACAAACTAGGTAATTTACGATAATTAAGCCAACACCCATTAAAAGCCCCGGGATAATACCGCCTATAAATAATTTTGTTACGGAAGCTCCAGCCACTACACCGAACATAATTAAGGGGATACTTGGCGGAATGACGACACCTATAATACTGGCTGCAGCTAAAAGCGCTGCAGAGTAAGCAGGCGGATAATTCCGCTTACTCATTTGAGGAATCAATATTGAACCAATGGCTGCTACAATTGCAGGCCCTGACCCTGAGATTGCTGCAAAGAACATACTGGCTACAATCCCTGCCATTCCAAGACCGCCGGGCATTTTTCTAGTAACTCCTTCTGCCAATCCAACTAAGCTGTCTGCAATTCCGCCCTTTCCCATTAAGGTTCCTACCAGCATAAAGGCCGGCACTGCCATTAGCGGAAAAGAATCTGCAGAAGTAACCATTGCCTGTGCCAGTAAATTGAACATCGGGGTTCCCGGATGAAATACCATGAATCCGACAATGGTGGAAATTGCAATGGCTACCGCAATTGGAACTGTCAGGAGCATGCAAATGGCTAATGTGATGAATAATACTGTTAGCATGTTTTATCCCCCTAATCTAGAAGTGGTCAATAGTATCATTTTCTTTATCACTTTCGGGGTTCATACCACTCCAATTACGAAGAGCAGGAACTATGTTTATGAATACCATCCTTAATCCAAAACCTAGCATACCGAGTGCTCCCGGAAGGTACATGACCCAAGTCGGCATTCCCCAAATGACAGGAAAGGTTTGGCCGCGCGCCATAATATCCATCATCGATAAGTAAATGCGGTACGCCATGAAAAAACCGAATGCCGCTGCAATTACATCACCGACTAAAAATACTCTCGGATGCCATCTTTCCGGAATGATCATTGTGATGGCTGTTACTCGTAAGTGCATTCTCTTTGAGACAGCCAGACTAATTCCTGCAAATGTAATCCAAACAAACATTACACGGGTCAATTGCTCTGCCCACGGCAAAGTAAATGACAATACATACCGAGTGAATACCTGGCTGGCCAAAATAATAATCATAGCTGAAAACAGCACGATAATTACATATTCTTCAACGGCTAAAAAGCGTTTTTTTACAGTCATATCATTTCACTCCCCACTTGAAATTAATTAGCGAAAGTCTTTAGATTTACTACATTTTCAAAGTGGTCCCTGTCAACACCATCTAAGATTAACGTACACGTTCTTTGTTTTAACGTTGCTACAGAGTTTTCCGAAATGTAGGAGCAATGCGGGGTGATTAATACTTCTCTCTGTTGTAAAAGAGGATTATCCTGACGCGGAGGCTCCTCTTTCAATACATCTAATCCTGCACCGCCTATTTGACCTGCAGCAATGGCCGCTGCTAAATCCTTCTCATTTACAACTCCTCCTCTGCAAGTGTTGATCAGAAAGGCTCCTTTTGGCATCAGTTGAAGTGTTTCAGAATTCATGATATTTTCCGTTTCCGGAGTGATTGGTATATGCAGGCTCAATAAATCTGATTGAGTTAATAATTCTTTCATCGAAACGCTCGTGACACCTAATTCATCAAATACTTGCCGGTCAGCATATTTATCAAAAGCTATTATTCGAGATCCAAATGTCTGAAGTTTCTTAGCGACTAATTGAGAGATCCTTCCAAAACCGAATAACCCTATCGTCATGTCTTTGAATCTTTTAAACGGCAGTGTTTCCAGAGCATCCCACTTTCCATTTTCTACTTGCCGACTGTAACTTTTAATCCGGCGGCTTACAGCCAGCATCAAAGCAATCGTATGATCTGCCACTTCCTCTACACAATAATCAGGTACATTGCAGACAGGAATTTCTTTTTCCGCTGCTGCCTCGATATCGACGTGATTGAATCCCACACCATATACAGCAATCACTTTACAACTGTCTAATTGATCGATGATCCTTTTCTCACAATTAAACCCCACTTGGACGATGACGCCATCCGCGGCAGGACCATACTCTGCCAAGTCATCAGAAAGAGTAGCAGAAGTGGATACTTTCAATGTGAATCCATTCTGATTAAACAATTCTTCTTCCAGATGATGTTCCGTCCACTCATCATCGAGGATCCAAACAAGTTTCTTGCCATCCTTCATTTCTGCACCTCCATTTTTAAAGCACTTCTTTTAAAGCCTGAATTAATTTATTATTTTCTTCATTTGTACCAATAGTGATTCTTCCGTACGTTGAAAGCTTCCAAGGAGTGCAGGGTCTGATCAAAAGACCTCTTTCCATAAGTCTTGCAAACACCTTTGATATATCTTGTTTGACATTAACGAAAATGAAATTGGATTGAGAGTCTACTACTTCACACTCGAGGTCTATTAAAGCATCAGTCAATCGCTGTCTCTCAGAGCAGTTTTTTTCAAACACAACGGCTCCGAATGCTTCATCCTCCAAAGAAGCCAGAGCTCCTGCGAGCGCAATTCTATTGACCGCAAATGTTTGTCTGACAGCTTGTAAAGATTGTATATATTTTGAATTTGCCATAGCGTAGCCAACTCTCGCTCCTGCTAAGCCGTAAAACTTAGAAAATGTTCTTACACCAATTACGGGAAGTCCTGCTTTGATGAAATCGATGCATGTTTTATACTTTGGTGAATCTACATACTCCACATAAGCCTCATCGAGAATGGCGATAACATGTGAAGGTAAACTTTCAAGAAATGTCAGCAGTTCATCATCATCCACAATAGTTCCCGTCGGATTATTTGGATTACAAATGAAGATCAGCTTAGTCTTGTCAGTGACCGCCTCGAGAATCCCTTTCAAATTGACTGTGAAATCTTCGTTGGATGTAACTTCAACAGGAACCCCGCCCATCAGCAATGTGACCGCTTCGTAGCTGGAAAAGGTCGGCTGACAATAAATCACTTCATCACCCTCGTTGATATAAGCATGGCCTAGGAGAGAGATAATGTGGTCTGCACCATTAGCTACGATCAATTGCTCAGCATCCAGCCCATATTTCTGCCCGAGCGCTTCGCGAAGCTCACGGCTCGTAGGCTCGGGATAAAGCCAACTATCACGCACCGAACGCTCCATAGCGGAAAGCGCTTTTACGGATGGTCCATACGGATTCTCATTCGATGCGAGTCGGATCACCTCATCGAGTCCCAGCTCCCTTTTCACATCTTCAATTGGCTTACCCGGAACATAAGGCGTTAAATTATGTACTTCCTTACGCCATAAGTTTTTCATCATAATCATTCTCCTTTTCATTCATTTTCAATAATAAAATGACGGAAGCAAAACCAGATATTTGATAAGGAATAAATAGTTCGTTACAACTTAAATATTTTAAAAACTAATCAGGTTAGATCAATAGCAAGCCAGAGCCATTATGTACTATATACTTTGCAACTTCCGTGCCAAGAAGCAGGTTAGAATTAAAATAAAACAGGTAAAGTATTGGAAACCCTTTATTTGCAAGCACTTATTTTTACTCAAATAAAAATATTCAGACTAATTAAAAGACTTGCTGCTATATAATTTGAAAATGTCTTTGTTTAGTGCAGATATTATTTGCATTTCGATATGAGAAAATGAAAATAGGTCCGTCTTATATAGCATTTCTCTACTTTTCCCTCCTGCAGAAATTACTTGCATGCAAATATCTTTTTATTGCATAATTTTACACATGGTCTGGAAAAATCTGAATGCAATAAGGAGCGGAGTTTTCTGGGTTAATAAATCGTACTCTTATCCAGAACATGTAGTTATGTGTTTGCAAAGTCGAGCAACGAAAACACACCAACTCTACTCGGTACTTTGCAAAGAGCAACATGACATACTTTCTCCACACCAGCGCAGGCGCAACTGCGGGGTCGGCCGTGGCTGTGAGACTGCTGGCATGTTCTTCGCCAGTAGGCTCATAGCGTAAGGCAATCCCCCAGCGCCGAAGCTGATTCAAACTGCAAACCCACACCTCAATCAAACCACCTGCAAAGTCGGGCAAGCGAAACCGCACCAACTAAATCCACTCTTTGTAAAGAAGCATTGCGCAGCATAATCCTCGCAATATCTACCAGACAAGATGTCAAGAACCGATTTTGATGAAGACCCATAACTAAATCGAAACAATAAAGAGGCTGTCGCAAAAAGTCATGTTATAGGACTTTTTGGACAACCTCTTCAAATGTATGAGTAAAGGAGAGAATATAGATTTTCCTTTGGCCGGCGATTCTGCATATCGTCAGACAAAAGATCGGACTGAAGTAATTGATGTCGCTTATAGTTTTTTCTGCGTTAACGTATCATCGCGTAATAAGAACTGTGCCAATTGTTCAATTTGTTCAGAAATATCACGATCTCCAAGTAATGGAGGACAAATTTCACGCACTTTTTCCAAATAGGATTTAGTGGCAGGCGCCAGCTCGCTTTCAGCATGATCAAGATGAATCGCCTGTGACGCACAAATCAGTTCGATTGCAATGACACGCGCACTATTATGAATAATTTCACGCGCTTGTCTGGATCCGATCGTCCCCATGCTGACATGGTCTTCCTGATTAGCTGACGTCGGAATTGAATCCACGCTTGCAGGGTGTGCAAGTACCTTGTTCTCTGAAACCAGCGCAGCTGCGGCATATTGTGCAACCATCAACCCACATTCAAGACCGGGATCTGTCGCGAGGAACGGTGACAATCCGCTTAACTGCGGATTCACTAAACGCTCAATTCTCCGCTCAGAAATATTAGCCAATTCTGCGGCACCCACCTTCATGAAGTCCATAGCCAGAGCAATTGGCTGTCCATGGAAATGTCCGCCTGAAATGATTTCCCCATTTTCCAGAATGATCGGATTGTCAGTCGCAGAATTCATTTCCACACTCAAACGGTCTTCCACATACTGGAATGATTGCCATGAGGCACCGTGGACTTGTGGAATACAGCGAATAGAATAGGCATCCTGCATACGAATCTGTCCCTGACTCGTCACACGTTTACTGCCTTCCAGCCAATTTCGAATCCGGGATGCAACTACTTCAAATTCTCTATGGGGTCGAACTGCCAACAGCTCACTGTCAAATGCAGTAATAATTCCGCGCAACGCCTCCATTGTCAAACTCGCTGACATATCCGCCGCGTATCCGATACGCTCCACTTCATTGAAGCCGATCACACCGACTGCAGTCATTGCCTGAGTTCCATTTATCAGGGCCAGTCCTTCTTTAGCCTGAAGAGTAACCGGTTCCAAACCTGCACGCTTCAATGCTTCGCCGCCTGTAAGGATTTCTCCCTTATATTCAGCACGGCCTTCTCCAATAAGGACAATGGCTACATGTGCAAGCGGAGCCAAGTCCCCGCTTGCGCCGACCGATCCTTTACAAGGTACAACGGGATGAACACCTTTATTTATCATCTGAACCAATAGCTGGAGCGTATCTTCTTTAATCCCTGAAAAACCTTTTGCTAAAGCGTTCGCCCGTAAAATCATCATTGCACGAACTACAGGCTTTGGTAATGGATCACCTACACCTACAGCATCTGCACGGAGCAAATTAAGCTGTAACTTCGCGATATCTTCTTCCTCAATTTGAATATCACTTAACTTCCCGAATCCCGTGTTCACTCCATAAATAACTTTGCCGTCTCTCAGTTGTTTTTCAATTCGCTCCCGACTTTCCAGCACGCGTTTAACGGCGTGTTCGGAAATACCGACTAGTACATTTTCATAAACTATGCGCTCAATCTGTTGCCTATCAAGTGACTCTCCATCTAGTTGAATTACCTTTTTTTCGCTCATCGAAACACCTCTAATTCTCTGATTTTATAAAATAACAGCAGCTATTATTCCGAATACGAATAAAGGAATATTATAATGAAGGAATGTTGGTACACATGTATCCCATATGTGATGATGTTTACCATCCGCATTTAATCCCGATGTAGGTCCAAGTGTACTGTCTGACGCGGGTGAACCAGCGTCGCCCAGTGCACCGGCCGTACCGATCAGCGCAATCGTCGCTAGCGGGCTGAAACCCATTAACATACATATCGGTACGAATACAGCGGCCAGAATTGGAATGGTCCCGAATGATGTACCGATTCCCATTGTGACCAGCAATCCTATCAATAATAATAATGCAGCACCCGCAACTTTTCCATAGCTGAAATAACTTTCTACAGCCGTTACTAAACTGTCTACCGAACCTGTATCTTTTAAAACGGTGGCATACCCGGAGGCAAGGAGCATGACAAACGCGATTGCACCCATTAGTTTCACACCTTCTTGGACCACTAATTCGCCTTCACCCAATGTAACAACGCGTGCGGCAAACATGACAATAATTCCGACCAGCGCACCGATTACTAAAGAATGCGCTGTGATTTGAACAGCAAGCGCAGCGACAATGGCAACGAGAGTCATTATGTCACGCAACTCTAATTTCTGTTTAACATTCTCTGTTCCTGCAGCCAGCTGCAAAGTTGTAGCAAACATCTCTGCATGGACAGCGCGTTCTTCTTCCGTTTCATAGTCACGCGGTTTGCGATACGTTATAAAAACAGCAATGAATAATCCTACAAACATGCCCACTGCAGGCAATGCCATCGCCAGAGGAACTTGTGAAAGAGTGACCGGCATGCCGTTCGAGCTGATTTCCTGCACGATGATGCCATGGAATATTAAGCCATAGCCGGCCGGGATCAGAATATACGGCATCTTCAAGCCAAAAGTCAGTGCACAGGCAACTGCTCTCCGATCTAAACGTAAATAATTAAAGAAGATTAGTAAAGGCGGGATCAGTATCGGTATAAACGCGATATGGACCGGGATTAAGTTTCCCGATAAACAAGTTAGACCCGCAATCATAAGCAACAACATATATTTATTCATCTTTTTAACAGACATTAATTTATTGATCAGCATTTTTGTAATATTCGAATGCGCAATCATTGCGGCGAATATACCTAAAAGAATATAGCTTAATGCTGTTTCCGACTGACCGCCCATTCCGCCAAGAAAGGTGGAAAGTGTTTCAGATAATGACAAACTGGAGAGAAGTCCTGCTGTAATTGCTGCCATTAATATTGCAAATATTACGTGTACTCTGGCCAGACTTAATACCGTTAAAACTATTACAGAAATGAACACGGGATTTGTTATCAAGTAGATTCCTCCATAATTCTATTTTCACATCTGAGATCAACCTTACTCTCCAATTTGTCATCATGTATTACTTGTGGCTGTCATACCATTGCTGAATCAGTGCAGCTGTCAGTCTTCCTGTATTCGTCAAGTTTTCTTCACTTATACACTCTCTGAATGAGTGAATGTTTTGGAATCCATTTCCAAGTGTCAGACATGTCAAGCCATTTTCATTCAGCACATTTGTATCGGCGCCGCCGAGTGTTTCAGTTAAATACGGCTTTATTTCAATATTTTCAGACGCGTTCAAAACAGTTTGCGTCAATATATGATCTTCTGGAATCGAGAAACCGCTGTATTTTTTCTCAATTGTCACTTCTACTTTACCGCCTCTAGCTTCCACTGCTTTTGTCATCGCATCTTCCATATGCTGTAACTGCTTATCCAGTTTTTCTTTAGAAAAGCTGCGTACTTCACCGGCCACTGTAACCTCTCCGGGTATGATCGATGTCAGTTCTCCACCTTCGATTATGCCGATATTCGCCAGCGTTTCATTATCAATTTCACCGAGGTGGATTTCCAATAAACCTGCTGCAGCCAGGATGAAAGCATTATTGCCTTCTTCGGAATTCAATGCAATATGCGCTGCATTCCCTTTTACTTTCATCCATATTCTGCTGCTGTAAGGCCCTTTCAAAATCGTCTGCCCTACGTCGCCGCTGCTGTCGAATATGTAGCCGAAATCACTTTTGGGTCTGCTGTAGTCTAAATAGCGTGCGCCAACCAAACCGGGTTGTTCGTTCACTGTTAAAACCAATTCGATCGGCCCGTGAGGAATCCCGCTTTCAATTACCGCCCGTACTCCTTCAATATATGCAGCTAATGCAGCCCGGTCATCTGCTCCAAGAATAGTCGTTCCGTCGGAGTAAATCACTCCGTCTTTAATAACCGGTTTCAAATCCTTAGTGGACAGGACTGTATCCATATGAGTAGAGAAAAACAAAGGTGGCACCGATGAGTCCGTTCCTTCTTTATAGGCAATCAGGTTTCCAACTTCTCCGTCAAAGCTTTTATGCGCTTCGTCAAACTGAAGTGTAAAACCAAGTTCAGGGAGGGTCTTTTTCAAATAGTCAGCAACTTTTTGTTCTTTTCCGCTTGGGCCATCTATTTTCGCCATTTCCAAGAACAAATCCAGTAATCGTTTTTCATTGACACATTCTGCCGCATTTTTTTTTACTTGTTTGTTTGTCATTAAATAAAACCCCTTTTCTTACTGTAATTTCGCTTGATCCACAACAACTTTTCCGTCTTTCAAAACGGTTTCCACTATATTCGTCCCAAGTTCGTATGCGATATGGACATAGGAGGGAATTGACCAAATTTGAAGATCTGCTATTTTCCCTTCTGCAATGACACCGCGGTCATCTAAGTCCAATGCACAAGCTCCTCCGTATGTGGCTGCTTTGATTGCTTCTTCCACAGTGAATTTATAGAGTCTGCAAGCCAAGTTTATTACAAACTGCATGGATTCCGTGTAGCAAGCAGGACATAGATCCGTTGCCAAAGCTATATTCATTCCCAGATCTAGCATCTTTCGTGCCTCAAAAGGTTTCTTATGATTCACCGCAAAATCTAACGCAGGCATCAATACACCTGTAACCTTTGATTGAGCTAACTTTTCCATTACTTCCACTGGTGTGTAGTTCAAATGATCGACTGATACCATATTCATTTTGACTGCGAGGTCAGATCCGCCAATGTAGGAGTAAGCATCAGCGTGCAGTTTAGGTTTCATGCCATATTTCAAACCAGCTTCCAAAATTTCTTCGGACTCTCTAGCTGTAAAGTATCCGTCATCACACCAGGCATCACAGAATTCCGCGAGTTTCAGCTCTCCGACTTTCGGAATCATCTCATCGATAATAATGCGAAGATACTCTTCCTTCGTCACACCTTCAGGAAAACCATGTGCGCCTAAAAAGGTATTGTAGACATCAACCGGGGTTTCTTTATCAAGGCGCCGTCCAACTTCTAAAATTTTTATTTCACTTTCCGTAGTGAGCCCATAGCCGCTTTTGCTTTCGATGGTTGTCATGCCGTACTGCAGCATGTTCATCATCCGCTTTTTTGATTGTTGAAACAGCTCTTCCTCAGATGCATGACGAGTCAATTCAATTGTCCGGTTTGGTCCTGTAGTAATACCGAGATCTTCTAACCTTTTTCGATCATCCCCCGCTAATTTTGCGGCGTACTCTTCTACTCGTGTGCCATTGAAAACCAAATGCGTATGGGAATCAACAAAACCGGGCGCAATAACCTTACCTGTTGCATCAAGTTGAACAGCATCATTCAGGTCAAATATCCCGCTGCCTTCTTCCTCTTTACCAACACCTGCAATACGGCCATCTTTCACTGCAATCCAGGCATCCTTTATGACACCTAATTCAGACATACTATCACCAGTGCAAGTTAACACTTCCGCAGCATGACGAATAACCAAATCAACTGGTTTTCTTTCATTCATTTGAGTCACAATAAAAACCTCCATTCAAACATTGCCTTCCACTTCAAAAGGTAAGCGTTTTCACAAAAACAGGAAAGCTAACGGCGTCACTATGATTAAAGACAATACCGTACGAATAAACCATAAGAACAGTATTTCCCGCATCTTTATGGGTATATCTGTGGATAAGATACACGGAATAAGTGCTGAGAAAAATAAGATTGTAGAGATGGATATACTAGCTATGATAAATCTTGTATGCAAGCTAGCTTCCACAACCATTAACGACGGCAAAAACATATCCACTAAATTGATCATGGCAGCTTTTGCAGCAAGAAATGGTTCGGGTATTTGCAGCAGCCAGGTTAATGGCAGAAATAAGTATGCCAAATAATCAAAGATAGGCGTATGATTAGCCAGGATCAGCCCCAGCAGTCCAATTGCCATGACAGACGGCAAGATACTCATCGCCATTAAAACGCCGTCCTTCAATGTAGATAGGACATTTTTCAGAAGACTGGGCGCATTTTGAGCGGTTATCATAGACTGATGCCACGCCTGCTGAATTCTTTTTTCTTTGATGACTATCTCTGGAAAACCTTCACCCGTATAATAATCATCCCGGATTTTATTGATTGGCCACATTCTTACTGTGATTGCTGTTACTAAAAATGTAACGAAGAATGTAATCCAAAAATACAGATTCCAAATTTCCATTAGATCTAACGTCTTCGCTACAACCACCATGAATGTAGCAGAAACAGTGGAGAATCCGGTTGCGATGATAGTTGCTTCACGTCTGGAATATTTTCCTTCTTTGTAAATACGATTAGTGATTAACAGACCAATGGAGTAACTGCCAACAAAAGAGGCAACAGCATCAATGGCTGATCTTCCCGGTGTCCTCCAAATAGGTCTCATGACAGGCTGCATAAGAATCCCGATGAATTCCAATAGACCGTACCCTACAAGCAGAGCTAAAAAAATTGCACCAATCGGAACCAAAACACCAATAGGAGTTACTACAACAGAGAAATAATACGGACCCATATCTTCTGCCATCAGCCAGTCTGGTCCAGTTTTGAATAGAACCAAAGCTGCAGCGACAGCCCCCAGAACTTTCATTCCGGATAATGCTATATCGATTTTTGATTTTCTCCAGCTGCCTGCGTAGAATGGATAGATTGCACCGAGCACCATGATCAAAAGTATATAATACGAGACAACGGACGGCACTGTATTCCGAATCCACGTAACAAAATGATCCAATGGAATAGAGTTCTTCCCGTTTACTTCAATCGGAATAAAAAACATAAATACACCAATTAAACTAAAGAAGAAAAAGCTGAAGATATTCCGGCCTGAATAAATATTCCCTTCTTTTTCTGGTAATGTACTATTCATTTGGTCCACGTCATTTTTTACATGGTTCATCGCTTTCACCCACCTAAGCAGTTTTTGAAAAAAAGAAGGGAGGATGTCAAACAGGTACTTGACGTCCCCCACCCGCTTCTCATTATATTTGCTGCATTATTATTTAACTTTTGTTTTTTCCAAGTCTTTCGGCCCGAATGTAGCCTCGCGCTCCCACCATAGTGGAATTTGAATACTTTCTTCTGTTAAGTTCCCTTGACCATTCGCTACGTCGCGTGCAATTTCATATCCAGCCTGCGCATGGCGAACAACGCCAATTCCAGAATCCACAGTCATAGCAACTTCCAGGCGCATATCTGATTCAGCTGTTCCATCCGCCACCATTGTTACACCCGTATGAACTGCTTCACCCATTGAATAGTTCGCTTGGATTGCGATTAAATCACACATTCCAACAGCGTTCAAAAGTCCATTTAGCATCGGCCAGTCAGAGATCAAGTCGCTGCCGTCTTTCATGTTTTCAGATTCAAATGTCGGATTAACGATTGATCCTGAGTCCAAGTTGTCACGTGAGAATGCAACTGGTCCAGCCAGTTCACCGCGGCGAATCATATCATTGACTTCCAGCGCAAACTTTTTACGCTGTCCGAAGCCCATATAACAGATACGTGCAGGCAATGCTTCGATAGGAATATGTTCTTTTGCCAGCTTGATCCAACGAGTAACCAGGAAATCATCCGCAAACTTCTCAAGAATCATATCATCGATTTTGCGAAGATCTTCCGCTTCACCTGACATGCATACCCAGCGGAATGGTCCGCGGCCTTCACAGAACAACGGTCGGATGTATTCTGCCACAAAGCCTGGCAAGCGTTTTGCTTCTTTTTCATCCATACCCGCATCAATACATTCTTTACGATGACTCGTTCCATATTCGAATGAGTGAACCCCTTCATCCATAAATTGAATCAATGCCTTCAATTCACGAATCATTGTTTCGCGGCCTTTTTCCAGGTACAGATTACGATCCGTGTCACGAAGCTGTTCAGCCTCTTCAACCGTATATCCTGATGGCAGATATGAAATCGGGTCATGTCCCGGAGTCATGGATGTTGCAATTTCTGGACGAAAATCACTCTTCAGTACTTCTTCAAACACATCAGCTGCATTACCTACTACAGCGATGCCAAGCGGTTTACCTGCTGCGGCATATTCTTTTGCCTTTTTGATTGCCTCATCAAGTGAAGGTGCCAATTCATCGATGAAGCCCTTTTCGATACGGCGGTTAATAATATCAACATTTGAATCAACCAGGATACAAACACCGCCATGCATTGTCATAGCACGAGTTTGGTTTCCGCCCATTCCGCCTGCTCCTGCAGTCAGCAAGATTTTACCGACAAGAGAGTCATTATAGTGAAGTCTTGCAATCGCGGAAAGTGTTTCGAACGTCCCTTGGATGACTCCCTGTGTTCCGATATATTCCCAAGGTGCAGCTGTATAGTTTGCATAGATTGTTAAGTTCTTATCCTGTAAGTCATAAAATGTCGGCCAATCTGCTTTCATGATGTTTGTAGTTGCCATTACTACTGTCGGAGCATATTTATGCGTCTTAAATACTGCTACCGGCATACCGGATTGTACTACGAGAGTTTCATCGTCTTCTAGTTCTTTCAACGTTTTTACGATAGCATGATAAGATTCCCAGTTACGAGCTGCCTTTCCGATACCGCCGTAGATAACCAGCTCTTCCGGCTTCTCTGCGTTTTCCATATTATTTTCTAACATTCGAAGGATCGTTTCTTGTCTCCAGCCTTTACAGCGTAACTCAGGTCCTCTTTGTGCCTTTACCGAATATAAAATTTCTGGTTTAGTTGTCATAATGAATTCCTCCTGAAAGTTTGTTTTTTGGTGTCTCGCCATTATATATTGCAAATAGCGTGCCAACTTTATAGTTTCAGGGAAATAAATTCTGATTATTAATAAAAAGGTTGCTGTATCAAGGTTTTAAACTAGCAGAATAAGAAAACGAAAAAACAAGATATACTATGCAAATTCGGTCTGTAGTGCAGACAAATTACTCATCTGCACCTGCCCTTCCCTTAGCTTTTTTCATCATAACCCGCTCGCAGTAAGCGCTTTCAGAGGTTGCAGATATATTTTGCATGCAAGTGCAGACTTTTCTGACAGTTGCGTGTTATAATAAAAACTCTTCACAACAAGGAGGTTTTGATGGATGTTAGCCAAAACAATAGGTTCATTGATGCAAAGTTTCGTTGACGGGGTCATTGTCCTCGATAACTCAAGCGAAGTGTTATGGTTCAGTTTAAAAGACAATTTAAGCTTTACAATTGACTCAACAACTAATATAAAAAAGCTATTCAATCGAGGAGAATTGCGATTTATCGATAACGAAGAATTCTTTTTGGAATTACAGGGACAGCAGCTTCAAGTTTCCGTAAAGTTAATCGAAGAACCACAACAATTGATCGTGCTGTGTATAAAGGAATTTGCCTTTCAGCTAGATAATAGCGAAGCGCGTCTTTTTTGTATGGAGAAAGTGATTGAAACCATTGATGAAGGAATTATGATGAGCAATGCTGAAGGGGAAATCATCGTCTATAATGATGCTCAGGAAAAAATGGAAGGCTTAAGCGGACAAGAGATTATTGGAAAGCCACTATGGGATGCCTATAATTATAATCCGCAGTACTCCGAGCATCGGCATGTATTCAAAACAGGAAAACCTATATTTTCCCGTTATCGCGCACATTCAAAGATTGCGGGCATACCGAAGTATGTTAATTACAGTACGTATCCAATACAGAAAGATGGAGAAACAATCGGAGTTTTCTCTATCAGCACAAACGAGTCAAAATTAAAAGATCAACTCTATCAAACAATCGAAATGAAACGCAGCAACAATAAGCATGATGATGAGAAAACCTTTTCCACAAATGGAACAGTCTTTACATTTGAAGATATTAAGGGGCAAAGTACATCACTCAGAGAATTATTACGTGAAGCACAAGCGGTATCCGTCCATAACGCAGACACATTAATCGTTGGAGAAACAGGTACCGGCAAAGAGCTGTTTGCACAAAGTATGCATAATCACAGCTCCCGCAGAGATAAACCATTTGTTGCGATTAACTGTGCTGCTATCCCTGAAAATCTGTTGGAAAGCACATTGTTTGGTACGGTAAAAGGCGCTTTTACTGGGGCAGCCGATCAAATAGGATTATTTGAATTTGCAGAAGATGGTACTTTATTTATGGATGAGATCAACTCTATGCCAATGACATTACAATCGAAACTAATGCGTGTCTTGCAGGAACGTTTAGTTCGGAGAGTCGGCTCTAATAATGTAACACCGGTTCGATGTACAGTTATCAGTGCATCAGATGAAGATCCGGAAAAATTGATTGCGGAAGAGCGGATGCGTCTTGACTTGTTTTATCGCATTGCCAATACAAGTCTCTACATCCCTCCTTTACGCGACCGGCCGGAAGATATTTTATTTTTCATAAATCACTTCCTGGAGACTTTCCAATCAAAAATGTCTATCGTAGCTCCTCCCCTGTCGCCTGTGCTGCGTGATGCGCTGCTTAGATATCCATGGCCGGGGAATATTCGTGAGCTGGAACATTTAATACAAAATATTGTAATCCGGGTATCAGATGAAGCGGAAGAAATTAAAATTGATCATTTACCATCCTATATTCGGGGGAAAATTTTAGTGCAGCAGCAATTTCATACTAACGGAGAAGTTAAAGCGAGAAGACCGATCAAAAATGTATTAAACCATTCAAAAAAGCAATTTATACAATCCGCATTGGAACAGACTAACTGGAACATATCAGCAGCAGCCCGAAAACTTGGCATTACACGACAAAGTCTGCAGTACCACATAAAAAAACATGATTTAGAAAAACCATGATAAAGCAACGGGCTATTCTAAAAAGTTGGTTTTAACTTTTTATATAGCTCTTTTTAAATTTCAAAATATTACCAATTTTTATTACATAATTAGATTCAGAATAATAAATTACATGAGAAAGCACACTCATATATTACATACATTCTCTCAGTAACTATCAGTAAGCCCAATAGAATATAGAAATTCGTTATAGAAATGGCAGAATATTATGGTATGATGAAATAAATTAAGTGTAAGCGCAATCATTTTCTTTAAAATTGGATTGTTTTATTTTAGGAGGTTAAACCAATGGAAATGATTCTACAGCAAAAACAAGAGTTAAGTTTGCGGATGACACCTGAATTGCGTCAGGCCATTGAGTTACTACAATTATCAACGTATGATTTAGAACAATATATTAGGGAACAGGAATTAGAAAATCCACTGATTGATTTACAGGAGTCAGATGGAAGCGACAATTTTCAGGAATCAGCAGCAGTTAAATCATCTGGTTCCGGAATGGAGCAGCTGGATTGGGTAAAGCAGCAGGAAGAGAGTAAACGTGACCAGCTGATTAACCAAGTCAATTTAACTTTCAGTGATTGCGACACACAACAGTTGTTGAAAGCTTTGATTCATAACCTGGACGATAATGGATACTTATCTGGAGACATACTATTTCAAGATGAGTCCAAAATAGAGTCAGGAATTGAACTGCTGCAGCAAATTGGACCTCCCGGCATTGGCGCCCGCAATTTACAGGAATGTCTCTTACTGCAGGCAAATCAATGTGAAAACTGTCCGGAATTAGCTGAAGTCTTTATTCGAGATTATCTTTTACTCGTTGCAGAGCATAAATGGCCCGAGATTGCGAAGGGTATGGAAATATCATTGCGTAGCGTACATGAATTGCATGAGTACGTCTTGACATTAAACCCCAGACCCTGTCCTGAACTTACCATCGCAAACACGGAATTCATGATTCCAGACGTCATCGTCGAAGAAAAAGAAGGTCAGTTGTCATTCCGTTTAAATGATAAAGGACTACCGAAGATTGGACTGCAAAGGGAATATGTATCTAATCTGCAGGGTAAGTCGGAGTTGTCATCGTACCTGAGGGATTATCATAAGAAAGCTCAATGGCTGCTGTCGAGCATTGAACAGCGCAGAAATACAATCATCAGAATCGTTACCAATTTGATTGAAAAACAGGAGGCGTTTTTCAGGAAAGGTGCCGAATCACTGCAGCCAATGACCCTGAAAGATATTGCAGACAGCATCGGGATGCACGAATCTACGGTGAGTCGTGCGGTATCTAATAAGATTATGCAAACACCAGTCGGTTCATTTGAAATGCGTACATTATTCACTTCTAAGTTATCTGCACAAGATGGGAACAGTATTTCTCAATCAGCTGTCAAGTCTTTATTGCAAAAGTTAATTGGAAAAGAAGATAAAAAGAAACCTTTATCTGATCAAAAGATCGCTGACTCATTTCTAGAGGAGCAAGGGATTACGATATCAAGAAGAACTGTTAGTAAATATCGTGAAGAACTCCTTATTCCCTCATCCAGTAAACGAAAAAGAGTTCTATAACTAAAGATCGCTAGGCCGAAAACCAATCACTTTTGATTGGTTTTTTTATGAACTTGAAACCAAAATGAGCTACTGCACGGTTTGAAGCCGCCATCAGCATGATGAAATAAATTGGAATGTATTATTTGCAAATTTTAAAGCAAAATAAAAAGACCGTTCTGCGTGAGCAGAACGGCCGTCTTACTGATTACTGATTACTTTGAATAACCGTTCATTTGAGATTGAGCCTGACGCACTAATCGCTTAGTAATTTCTCCGCCGACGGAACCGTTGGCACGCGATGAAGCATCTGGTCCAAGTTGTACACCGAATTCAGAAGCGATCTCTTCTTTCATCTGGTTTAGTGCTTGTTGTACTCCTGGTACTAAAAGCTGGTTTGAGTTGTTGTTGTTGCTGTTTGGCATGTCGTTCACCTCCTTGTGACTATAGAATGGCCACTTTTGAAAAAATCATGCAGGAGATGTAACTGGAAATATTTCCTTTAGAGAAAATCATCGAATTCTTCTTCCGTCTGGTTGCTCGGAATGATGGTTTCACGGCCGTTTACCGCATCTTCCATCATCTCATTGAAATCCTGAAAACTTTCATAATAACGGACTTTTTCTACTTGAGGCTTCGTTTTTGAGCTGGATGGCGTGAATACCGTACAGCAATCTTCATACGGACGGATTGAGATTGAATAGGTTCCGATCTTTTCTGCGACTTGAATGATCTCTAGTTTATCCATCGCGATCAATGGTCGCAGAATCGGTGTATTTGTCACTTCATTGATTGCAGTCAGACTGTCCAGCGTCTGACTTGCCACCTGACCAAGACTTTCTCCTGTAATCAAACCCAGCGAGTTGGTTTCTTCACGTACACGATCCGCAATCTGCATCATCATTCGTCTTGTTGTCGTCATTGACAAATTGCTGGGCACTTGTTTGACGATTGCTTGCTGTAATTCCGTAAACGGTATAATGTGCAGACGGATTGTCGCACCAAACTTGGACAGCTGTTTAATGATGTCTTCTACTTTTTGTTTTGCGAGCTCACTCGTAAACGGCGGACTGGCAAAATGAATCGCATCAAACGACACGCCTCTCTTCATCATTAAATAACCTGCTACAGGGCTGTCAATTCCTCCTGATAACAATAGAAGTGAATGACCATTTGAACCAACCGGCATTCCCCCGGCACCTTTGTATATATGTGATGAAATATAGGCACCCTGTTTCTGAATTTCTATAAACAATAAAATTTCAGGCTTCTTCATTTGTACAATTAATTCGGGAAATGCACGGAGTACATGTCCGCCAAGCTCTTGCTGCAGTTCGCCTGTTACAAGCGGAAATCTTTTATCGGTCCGTTTCACTTCCACTTTAAATGTCTTCCCCGCTGTTTCAGTTTTACTCAATACATCTAGTGAAGTAGACTTTATCGCTTCAAGTGTGGGTTCGCAAATTGCAATCGGACTGAACGATTGAATACCAAATACGCTTGGTAATATTTCTATCGCTCTTTCCAATTCTTCTGGATGGTCTGAATATAAAAACATGCGGTCGCGTTCCGCTCGCATCGTAATACCCGAAAGTTCCTGCAGCGCCGCTTTAATATTATCTTTTAACTTACGCACAAATTTACTTTTATTTTTTCCTTTAAGAGACATTTCGCCATATCTGATTAAGATGGTATTCCAGTTCATTTTCCAGTTCCCCTTTTCAATAGCTGCATCAATTGATTTACTGCATCCTTCAGCTGCTGAATTTCTTGTATTGTCTGATCTTTCCCCAGACTGATGCGGATTACACCTTTTTCAAAATCTTTCGGCAGGCCGATTGCTTCTATTACATGACTCATGCCCGCTGTTTTTGAAGAACAGGCACTTGAAGTCGAAACATAAATTCCTTTTTCCTGCAAAAAATTTACTGCTACTTCTCCTGTAATGTTTTTAAATGCCACGGCTAATATATAAGGCGCGCTCGCATTCGAAGCAAGTACCCTGCAATCTTCTATCTCAGAAAAAAACTGAACTAATTCATTTCGCCACTGGGCAAATTGTTCAAGATTAGTTTCTTCCTTCATTAAACGTGCCGCCTTTGCCAAAGCGGCAGCGTGCGGCACAGAAACCGTACCATTTCGTAAACCGCTTTCCTGTCCGCCGCCAAAAGTAATAGGCTGGATCCGCAGATTTTTTCGATAAGCTAAAAATCCGCATCCTTTGATACCATAAATTTTATGCCCAGACAGCGATATCAGATCCGGGCTGTCCTGAAAATCTCCGGGTATTAATTTTCCAAAGCTCTGAACACAATCCGAATGAAAAACTGCACGCGATACGCTGTGGATAACTCTTGCGCATTCAGCTATAGGCTGAACTGTTCCAATTTCATTATTCACGTGAATAATACTGACTAATAAGGTATCCTGCCGTAAGCAGCGCTTGAGCTCTTCGATAGAGATTCGTCCTTCGCTGTCTACAGCCAGATAGTCGACATCAAAACCTTGTGATTGTAAATATTGAAATGTATTTAGAACAGATGAATGTTCTATTTCCGTTGTGATGAGATGACGGCCCTTATGCTGATTAGCCAGTGCATATCCAATGATGGCGAGATTATTCGCTTCTGTGCCTCCAGAAGTAAATACTCCTTCCGTTAATCCCATTCCAATAATTTCGAGCAACTGAAACCGCGCCCGTTCTAATAATTTTTCCGACTGTTTGCCTGCTGCATGCAAAGAAGCGGGATTTGCGTAGTATGCAGACGACACATCCATGAATGTCCGGAGTACTCTTTCATCTGCTTTAGTCGTTGCACTGTGGTCAAAGTACATATTTCCAACCTGCCTTTTTATTCAGAATGAGCGAAACAAAGCCACCGGTCAAACCGGTGGCTTTGTCGGAATATAGTTACACTTTATGATGAAGCATTTCTTGGATCTTTTTCATTGCACCCGGTTCAACATCTTCAACAGCTGTTGCAGCCTCTTCCAATGCCTTCATATAACGGAACTGCATGAAAGAATCCTCCGCCTGCAGTAACTTCTGATGCACTTGCGGATGAGAAGCACGGTAACGATTGCCATATTGAATAATACGTTCCACCAGCATTGCATTCTCAATCATGTCTTCTGTCTTTTCACACACATCATCGACGACAGCTGTAGCCTTTTGAACATATGATTCCACTAATCCCATATTCAAAGGAACTTCTTCCAAGCTTTGTTTCACGAGGAAGATCTGTTCATCCGCTTCTTCCAGCTGAATCTCCATTTCATCAGGGATTCCAGGAATATTCGCGCGATGCAGATTTCTATCCGCTGTCTGAAGTTGCTGAGAAAGTCCAAGAAGACGTGAGCGGACCTGATTCTCATCAATCCGAAGATTTTTGATTCGGTTACTGAAGCTTTCCTGATCTTCCGCTAATGTATCCAATTCTTCCGCAATTTCCTGCAGTTCCGTCTGGAGCCCGGAATATGCAGACTCGTGTTTGTTTTGCCGCTCAATGAACAGCTCTATACGCTTCGCTATGGCATTCAGTTTCTTCATTGCATTTTGAGGAATTTGAGATTCTTTTTCATCCAGACGATAACTCTGCTGGACAAAATCCACTTCCCGTATCGTTTCTTTGATGATTTGCTGCAATTCTTCAAACAGATCGAGCACATCATCCCAGCGTTCTTCTACATAATGGCGAGAGCTTACTTCTTCCTCCAGAAGATCATAGAAAGATTCGATGCGATCATGCAGTCCCGCCACTTCCTGTCCTACTTCCGATACTTCCAGCAGTACAAGCCGCTGTTTCAATTCCAGTAACTGCTCTTCCATCTCATCAAATTGGGCAGGGAGCCTAAGATGTCCTAAATAGTAAGACTGCTCTTCCATTTCTGCAATTCCATTTCGCAATTCACGTATAGAAGCGGGGATTTTCGATTGTATTTCCGTTAGCAAAGAAGGAATCTCATGAATGATATGTGAAAGCCTGTCTCCTTTTGATGCCAGAGAAATCACAATTTCACGCGCTTGAAGATAATTCCCGTTTTCAATCAGTGCATCATATTCTTCAAACCTCGGAGTGAATGATTCCCATTCCTCTTCCAAAGGATTCACGGCAGGTCCGAATGAATGCTGGTGTGCTAAGATTGCTTTGCGTGCGGCACGGTGCTGCTCTTTTATAGTTTCCATTTCAATACGATTTTTCTCTTCACTGCCGATTAATTCATTCAGTTCATCCAGAATAACGTGCATTTCTTTTTCACATTGGGATAGAATTTCTTGAATATGCTTTTCCGTTTCTGTCGCTTTTTTAAAATGGAAGCGGTCAACCTGATCTTCCACATCAAACAACAGTGAATCAACTTTCGGAATACGGTCATCAATTACTTCTGTCCACGTGCTGCGCCAGCGCTCAAATTTTTCTTCTGTCTGACCTGTCATATTCAATTGTTTAACTTTCGTCATTTCTTCAAATATCGGTTTATGTTGAATTTGCAGTTTTTCTTGTTCCAGTTTCCCTATTTCTTGTATATGCTTTCGCCTAAACAGAAATGCGATTACTGTCAGTACGATGACAATAATTAATGGAATGATGAAATATTTCATCGTAATATGATCCCCCTATCCCACACTTCGCACATTAAGTCATTATATTAGATATTATAGTATATCGTAACACGTTTAAAGCATTTTCGTCTTGAATTCACATGTTTTTTGAGAAATAACAGATATTTTATCAATTAGGCGCATATTTTGAAGAAAAATAGATACTTTCCTCACTTCTATTACAGGGAAAAGAGTAATTAGGTGATAACTATTGTTCCTTCTGAACCTAGCTTTGCTGTCACATCTTTACGCAAGTTAAAAAATTCATATTTTTGATTGCCGATTTGAAGGACCGTGCCGGGATGCGCTGTCCCAATCTTAACGACCCCTGCTGCAGCTGTCTGAATAGTTGTTTTGACGCCTGCAGAAGAACCTGTCTCATCAAGTGTAATATTACGGCCGCCGATTACTTCCCCTCCCCGGCAAACACCTTTAATGACAATATCATGCAGCGCAGTTATCGAACAATTATAAACACCTTTCGACAGGATATGAATGTTGCCGTTGCTGTACAGTATACTGTTCAGTGCAAATGAAGCCTGAAGCACTGATTCAGGACGTATTTCTTCACTGTATATTTGCAGAAGCACTTCAGCCTCTTCTATTAAATGACGCAGATAAGTGATAGTTGTTTGCTCTTCACGGAGCGGATCGACAAATAATAAATATAATCTTTCAGAAAGCGCCACCCACTCTTTATCCAATCTTTGCGAATGATTTTTTACAACTTGAATAAATTGCTTATTTACTTCTGTAAAATCACTATATTTCTGTTCCAGCAGCAGATGTATGGCTTGCTTTAGCGTAAATGGCGGGACTTCTTCAGGTAATTCTCCCCTCAAAGTGAAGATTTGTCTAAGCGCCGATTCAATATTCCTCAGATAATCGAGCACTTCCTGCAGATCCTTTACCAGCATCCCAATAATTTTCTCCTGTATGCCGACTGTTACAGTAGAAGAGAAAATACTTCCCTGAATGAATATAGATTTAGTACCCCTTATAGAAGCTTTTGTGCTGTTTTTCATAATTTGAATTATACCTGATGCCGCGACAAACATGGAGGGATGAACGCTTCCGCCTATCCATACATCTCCATCGAAATATATATTACCGCTTTGTAGATTGACATCATCTGGATGACGGTATTCTCTGTTGACCTCTATTTTAACCAAATTCCCCCGCCACTCTATAACCGGTCTGCCATCAATTTTCGCATATATTTTGTTCTGAAAGTTTTCGACATGATGTCCCGCCCGCATAATAATTTCTTTCGGAGGACGCACATTCAGCACTTCTCCTAGAAGACTCTTTCCGTCGGTTCCTGGAACAGACCGAATATATTTCGCAATCAATTGGCCCTTCTGTACAGTAGGGATTAAATTATGCTCCCGATAATTTACGCGCTCATGATCTTCCGCTTCCTCTTTGTCAAAATTCAGATGTTCTTCCAATGAAGCATCTTTGCTGTGGACAGGGGGAATTCCTTTTGCAACCACAAACTCTTTTGCTTCTAATGTATCGGCCGCTTTTTCTATCGCGTCCATACATAAACCGTTCTCAATTCCCAGCGCTTTCAGTTCTTCCACAAAGTTTTCAGCTTGTAATTCATTGATGACTTGTGTTTTTTCCGTCGTTTGGATATTCAGAACTGTTTCCCACGATGAATCTGCTAATGTATGTGTCACTTTTTTCCCTGGTGTTACGCAGGCTTTGGCAATTACATCGTTTTCTTCCAACTTTATAACGAACTGTGCAGCCAAATGTTCCGTAACTGCCTGACATACAATTAAATCTGTGGGTAAAAGAATAGTGCGATGATCTGTTTTTACATCGTTAATTACTAAATTCACACCTGCAGAAGGAATGACGATTGGATAGCTTTGCTCGTTAAATTGAGTCTCCAGCTGTCCATTATAGATTCGTAAGGTTGATGCTTCTCTAGCGATTTCCTCTTTTGGAATCTGTGTCACTTTGACTTCTGCCGGTACTTTTTTAAATCCAAACAAGGAGGTGCCGGCTGGCTGAGTGACTTCTATATGCACATCATCCAACGTCAGCTCTAGCATAGCCAATGCCTGTTCCACGGCTTTCTCTACTGTTTCAGCTTGCATTGTGATTGATCTCGTCATCATCTCACCTCCTAATGAAATAGATCTTTATCTTCATCTGAATTATATCATAAATCAGAACCTTTCATACTATATAAACTATGTTTTCTGTCTACTCATCTTCTATATATGATATCTTACTCAACCCTTTTATGATGTTTCTGGTAAACTGTTCAATAGAAAGAGGTGTGTTGAGTGGAAACAAAAGATCCTTTTCAAGAAGACCTCGATGATGAGGAACTGCAGGAGTTAGTATTAGAAGCTCAGCGCGAAGCCCTTGCCAAAGCCGCTTCTGAAAAAAATCAGCAGCGTACTTACCGACCTTTCCCCAAATGGACATTTTGGATAATGGCCGTCACATTAGCTCTCAGTACATTCGCTATTATCTTTCAAATCTTTTCGATTCCTGCTATAGAGTTTTTAAAAACGTCTTCGGAATTGTCCAAAAACCCTCAAGTTGCTCTATACAAGGAAGCAGTAGTCGTTGTTTCGACAGGCGATAGTAAAGGAACCGGATTTTCAATCAGTGAAAACGGCACTATTCTGACCAACTATCATGTGATCGAAGGGAATGAAACAGTGATGATTTCATTTCCGGAAGGCGATATTTATACAGGAACTGTTACACGTACTTTTCCGGATATCGACTTAGCGGTTCTGGAAGTGAGAGATGAAAATCTTCCTCATTTGAAGCTTGCTGAGAGCACGAATTTCACTAAAAATGAACCCATTACGTTCATTGGCAATCCGCTTAGTTTTTCAGGTATTGCAAATAAAGGACATGTATTGGATTATATCCAGCTTCCTGACTGGGAACAGCCGGTTGTTATGATTAAAGCACCTGTCTATAGAGGGAACAGCGGGAGTCCGGTAATTAACACAAAAGGGGAAGTAATCGGCATAATTTTCGCAACCCTGGACGAAGAACAGCACGGCAAAGTAGGTTTATTTATTCCTGTAGATGCCTATTATAAAGCATTGAAAAATTTGTAAACAACGTAAAAAAACCGGCTAAGGATCAAATCCCTTACCGGTTTTTCGCTATTTTATCGCTTTGCAACGAGTAATAGTTTACCTTTATCTAATTCGCTTTCGCCTTCTGAAGCTTCTGCCTCTGTTAATCCAACAGACTGCATTTCACTGCGCAATGTATCTCCGCGTGAAGTGAACATATTCTTCATTTTATCGAGGAAGCCCATCTCGCTCATCCCGACTTGTTCTGAGTCAAGTGCATCCGCAATTTTATCTTCGCGATCCTGACTATGTGCGAAAATATAAATTTGATCATGCGTATAGCCTTGCGCTACCAATTCTTCAATCTTCTTTTTAGCTTGCACTGCATTTTCTAAGAAAAACTTTTCCATTTGTAAATCCCTCCAAGTAGTTGTTTTCCGCTCTATTCAACTATACCTATCCGCAGCACATTTCAAACTTAAGCATAAAAATTAGCATCTTAAGGACTATTGTCTGTTTCTAAACTGGTGAAATAAATTCATTTTTAGCCGTATGAGTTTTATTTTCATTGTAGAGATCTATCTTTATTGTGATATGCTATTTTCAGAATATATTAAAAATGGAGGGAGTTTTCATGTCAGTGGAACGTTTAGAAGCCGGTTTGAATAAAATTAAAGAATACGTCAGCGAGGAAGAGGCTGAACGGATGATGACCGCAGACGCGTTAAAAGATCTGGCGCCGGACTTACGAAAGTATATTATCGAATTCGGTTATGGTGAGATTTATTCGAGACCGGGCCTTGACAGCAAGCAGCGGCAGCTAGTGACAATCTCCTCACTAGTTACCCAAGGGGCGATTCCGCAAATTAAGACGCATGTTCAAAGGGGCTTAACAGTTGGATTAACCAAGACAGAGATTATTGAATCAATCATGCAGTTAATTCCGTACATCGGTTTTCCGCGCGTTCAAAATGCGCTGATGACTGTGAAAGAATTATTTGAAGATGACGTAAAAAGCCGTTCATAATGAACGGCTTTTCCTTTACCATCTATAGATTGCTGCGACCCCTGTATCAACCGGCATACGTTCCTCCGGGAGTACGACGACTTCTCCCCCGCTTTTAAAGACGAGTTCCGCCAGATCGTCCATTACGTCATCCACCGTTGTCTGCTGCAGATTTTCGGTCTCGATTTCTCCTGTATCCAAATCAATCTTACCGGGATACAGCCGGCCGTCTTCGAGCATCAGCCGGCTGATCCGGTCTTCACTCGCCGCCTGAACAACTTCCTCTATCTTTTGAGATCCCTGACCATTGGCTTTTGAGTTTTCAAAACTCTCTACAAGCTTTTGGGTCTTATCCAAATAATAAGGTTCGATGATCTGCCATGCCATGTCCCTCAATTGTTCGAGAGTAAGTGCCTCAAAATCAGATTTAATTCCTTGATCCTGCAGATGGGGGTTATGACTCAACTCTTTAAACAGCGTATGATATTCAGTGAGTGTGACTAAATACAACGGCAGTCCGCTTGGTTTTGAATAGTGCTCGGAGACGGTACGGTCTACATATCGGAAATAACGCTCGATATCAATATCGATTTCGTCTTTTTTTCCGCCGTGTCCGTGCATCATGGCTGTCCCTGCTGCTCCGCTCGAGTCTCCTGCTCCTAAATAAGCTTCAGTGACTTGATCACCAATCGCTTCCGCTTTTGTTTTTGCCAGCTCCCCGGGAATTTCTACTTCCTCAATTCCGTAACGGTTCCCTTCATACAGTTTGAACTCTTGCCGGTTAACGCCCAGCAGATGATAACGGTCAGCTGATTGAAATACTCGAATTAGCGGTTTAATATGGAAGCTGTTTGATACCACCGCCAATTCAGGAACCGGACGCTGCAGTCTGTATGCAATACAGCGGTCTTTGGTTGCGAACAAAGCGAGCCCATCCCCTGCATGTGCCCAAAACGGCCGCTCTCCCTGCAATTTTTCCAGCGGTGCCAGCAGGCTTTTTATTTCATTGGCTGGATATTCTTTGGTTAATTCCTGTTGCACTTTTTGCAGCAAATTTTTAAAACGTATCGGATCTTGCTGATTTTCAGGTCTGTAGCGGTGGGTCGGCTGATAAATGGAGATGCAGGGTTCTGCCTGCTCCATTAAAAATTCATGTGGAAATTCGTTCACAATTTCTACGTTCATCCTAATCCCTCCAGTATAAATTTCCTGCTATGTAAAATCGCAGGCTCTAGTGTACAGCTTCCCTTTCTAAACAGTTGTAAACTTTCATTAGAAAGATTTGAAAAATAAATTGTTGACAATGTATACTTACAACTGTATACTAAGGAATTGAGATTGATAACTTATCTGGACACAACACATGGCGTTCTGCAGATGTTTTTCGGAACACTTATTCATCACTGGCGCGACTATAGGGTCGCAAGGACGCAAAAGTAGGCAGGGTTTGCGTTGCTTAAGTAAAACAACCAGTAGAACAACAACCGCGGCAAATACGGTTCATTCAGATTCTACATGACATATACTAACCAATATACTATAGTAGTTATCAAAAGTAAGGGCTGCCCGCAACATAGGCAGCCCTTCCACAATTTCACAAAGATTTTACATTAAAACGGACTGCGAATCTAATCGCAGTCCGTTTTTTCAAATTGCTTTAAATGCCTGCTCAAGATCAGCAATGATATCATCCATATGCTCTAACCCGACGGACAGCCGCAGCAGCGAATCAGTTACGCCCATTTTTTCACGCTCTGCTTTAGGCACTCCTGAATGCGTCATTGTCGCCGGATGCTGCATCAGTGTTTCTGCATCCCCGAGACTCACAGCCAGCTTGACGAGGGAAAGGTTATTCAGGAGCGTTTGCGCTTGCTCTTTATCTCCTTTAATCGTAAAGGAGATCAAGCCGCCACCTGTTTTCATCTGCTTCTTCGCAATTTCATATTGTGGATGCTTTTCATCGAAAGGATAGAACACTTCGTCAACTTTCGAATGTTTTTTTAGATAATCAAAGAGAATTTCTGCGTTCGCTGAGTGTCTATCCATCCGCACAGGCAGCGTTTTAATCCCCCGCAGCAGCAGCCATGCATCAAACGGGGAAATGACTCCTCCAAAATCTTTTTGTACGGTGCCGCGGATCTTCTCCATCTCCTCTTTATCTTTTCCTGCCAATAAACCTGCGATGACATCTCCATGTCCATTTAAATACTTAGTTGCGCTGTGCAGAACGAAGTCTGCGCCGAATGATAAAGGGGTCTGATTATAAGGCGAACAGAATGTGTTATCCACGATGACACGCAGCCCATGCCTTTTCGCTACATTGGACACTGCCTGCAAATCGACCAGCTCCATCGTCGGATTGATTGGAGTTTCTACATATATACAAGTCGTTTTATCAGTTACCGCTTTTTCAATCTCTTCTTCCGTTCGCATGGATGTCAGCGTATGCGTAATATTATATTTTTCTTCCATGATTTTCAGCAAACCGAATGTACAGCCATAAATTCCGCGGGAACAAACTACATGATCATTTGCTCTCGTAACATGAACCAGCACTGCACTGACAGCAGCCATCCCAGAAGCAAATGCTAATCCGCCGGCTCCTTCTTCCATTTCGGCTATTCTCGCTTCCAATACATTGACTGTCGGATTACCCAAACGGGAATAAATATTACCGGATTCTTCCCCCGCAAATCTGCGCTCACCCTGTTCGGCTGAATCAAATACATAAGTTGCAGTTTGATATAAAGGAACCGCGAGACTTCCCTGATGTTCTTTGCTGTCGTACCCTTCATGGATCATCGCCGTCTCTTTATGCCAATGATGTTTTTTCTGCATATCTCTTCCTCCTCTTCATATATTATTCCACTATCCATGAAAACGCTTTAATATAGCCTATTTTCAGTCTACATCGATTCTCAGGAAAACGAAAGAATTTTGAAGCTGCGGTTTGTCCCGATGATTATGCTTGACCTGAAACCAATAAATTGGTATGCTATTCTTTGTGTAAAATAGTTGCAGCAGTTATGTGTTCTATTTTGTCCAGTCTATTCCTTTACGAAGGTGCATCGCGTAACCTCGGGGCTGCGGAGGCGAAGTTGCAAGATTATAGAATGGCAGATGGATTGAACATATCTGGTCTTATTTTACAACAAAATAAAACCAACAGAGGAGGAGTCTCTCATGGCTCGATATACAGGTCCATCATGGAAACTGTCACGTCGTCTTGGTATCTCACTAAACGGCACAGGTAAAGAAATTGAAAAGCGTCCATACGCTCCAGGCCAACACGGTCCTAACCAACGTAAAAAACTTTCCGAATACGGAATGCAGTTACAGGAAAAACAAAAACTACGTTTCATGTACGGAGTAAACGAACGTCAATTCCGCACGCTTTTCAACAAAGCTGGTAAAATGCAGGGAATTCACGGTGAAAACTTCATGATCCTTCTTGAAGCTCGTTTAGACAATGTTGTCTACCGTATGGGTCTTGCTCGCACTCGTCGTGCAGCTCGCCAATTGGTAAACCACGGTCACGTACTAGTAGACGGCAAGCGCGTAGATATCCCATCTTTCGCTGTTAAGCCAGGTTCTGAAATCTCTCTTCGTGAGAAATCTCAAAACTTAACTGCTGTTGAAGAAGCGCTAGAAGTGAACAGCTTTGTTCCTGACTACGTTACTTTCGACAAAGATTCTAAAAAAGGTACATTCGTACGCCTTCCAGAGCGCGGCGAATTGGCTGCTGAAATCAACGAAGCACTTATCGTTGAATTCTATTCTCGTTAATAAGTACGTTGAATTTTTAAACCCCCGGAATTGCTTAATTGCAAATCCAGGGGTTTTTTATTCCTACAGTTTTTGAAATTAATCGAATGAATTTTATAAAATAATAACAATTACAACTTATACGAAAATACGTTCTATACAATGTTGTAGAAAGATGATATGATGTTGAAAATAGATAAATTATAAACCTGCGTAATATCACCTATTGTAAGTCACCCATAAAACTAAAATGTGTGAAAGGAGATAATTTATGACGGATCGTGAATTGCTTCAATTTATTGCAGATAAATTAACAACAGTAGAGAAAGATGTTTCCTCTCTCAAAGGCAACGTATCTTCACTTACAAAAGACATGACATCAGTCAAAAGTGACATATCCTCACTTAGAAACGAACAACTTTTCATAAAGCAAGCAATACTCGAAATTGATGCACGTACGATTTCCACTGATGAAAATGTTGCTGCATTAACTAAAAATGTCTCGCTGAATACTGAAAAGTTATCAAACATTGTTACAATGCAGCACTTAGTAAACGATCATGATACAGATATTCGCTTAGTCAAAAAAATGTTGATACAATAAACTCAAAAAGCCGTTGTCATTGATCAAACTCAATGACAGCGGCCTTTTTGTACTATATTCCCTTTTTAAACAAACTTCACCATACTATACTTCTTCTTCCCGCGTCTCACAATCGTAAAGGCATCCTCTAACCGCTGCTCTGCCCCTACTGTGAAATCCGTCTCTGTAATGCGCTCTCCATTAAATGAAATCGCACCGTTTGTGACATCTTCCCGCGCCTGGCGTTTTGACGGTGACACACCCGCCTGTACGATGAAGTCGACGATATTCATGTCTTCTTTCGTCATCTCTACAGTCGGTACGTCTTTAAACGCATCCTTCATTTCAGAAGCTGTCAGTGCTTTCAAATCGCCGCTGAATAATGCAGCGGAGATACGGATCGCCTGTTCTAATGAAGCTTCTCCGTGAATCAGGCGTGTCATTTCTTCTGCCAGCGTTTTTTGTGCTTTGCGCAGATGCGGCTCTTCCTGAACGGAAGTTTCCAGTGCTTCAATTTCTTCACGGCTTAAGAATGTGAAGATCTTCAGGTATTTGACAACATCTGCATCGGCAGCGTTGATCCAGAATTGGTAAAACTCATACGGCGATGTTTTCTTTGCATCGAGCCATACCGCACCGCCTGCAGACTTACCGAATTTGGTGCCGTCTGCTTTTGTCACTAAAGGAATAGTGAAACCGTATGCTTTTACTTCTTCGTCATGCATCTTACGGATGACTTCCAGACCTGTTGTGATATTCCCCCACTGATCCGAGCCGCCAATTTGCACGCGGCAGTTATGGTGATCAAATAAATGATTGAAATCTGCACCCTGCATCAGCATGTAAGAGAATTCCGTGAAAGAAATCCCCTGATCCAAACGGGATGCGACATTATCTTTTGCCAGCATGTAATTGACGCTCAGCAATTTACCATAGTCACGTAAAAATTCGATCAATGACATGGAACCGATCCAGTCATTGTTGTTGACCAGCTTCGCTCCATTATCTGTTTCGAAATCAAAGATCATTTCCAGTTGTTTTTTGATGCCGCGCACATTATCTTCCACTTGTGCAGTTGTCTGCAGCTGTCGTTCTTCCGAGCGCCCTGAAGGATCCCCGATCATCCCTGTTGCACCGCCGATTAATAATATCGGCTTATGGCCGTGCAGCTGAAAACGGCGCAGTGTCAATAGCGGCACGATATGTCCGATATGCATACTGTCCGCTGTCGGATCGACTCCGCAGTACAAAGAGATCTTTTCATCCGCCAGAAGTTTCTCCAGACCTTCTTCATTTGTCTGCTGGTACAGCAGGCCTCTCCATCTTAAATCATCCATTAATTCATTCGCCATTTTCCAATTCCTCCTAATTCAACACAAAAAGTCCCCACATAATCATAAAAAATGATCATGCAGGGACGCTAGTTGAATGTAATAAACATAACGCGGTACCACCCGGCTTGAGAGAAACTAACTCTCCGGCTTTAAGGCACTGATATCGCTGTGCAGAGCGTACACTCCAAAACTGTAATTCATGCATAGCGCACCGAACAGCTTTCACCAACCGCTGTCTCTCTGGGACGGACATTCGCTACCATTACTTCGGCTTCTTCGACATGTAATTTAGTATGTCTTTCATTTTAACCAACTTCCAATGAAAGTCAACATTAAATGATTATTTACTCCGCAATCTATGATATAATGAGAAAGATTTTTAGGGGGAGAATGACTTGACTAAAGACAAAAACCAACGAATCCAGCAACTAGAAGATAAGTTTGAGCAGATGAAAAAAGAAACTTGGGCAAAGAAAGTTCGAATCGGTTCAGGAGTGATCTGGAATTTATTTATACTGCTTTTGATCTTCGGTGTTATCGGTGCCGTTTTTGCCACTTCTGTCGGAGCGGGATACTTTGCATCATTGGTTGCGAAAGAACCCCTTCGGACGAAAGAAGAACTGCGTAATGCGGTCTTTACATACGAAGAGACATCTGAAATGTTTTTTGCAAAAGATGTCTATCTGGGTAAGATCAACTCAGATATTGAACGCAGACAGATCACACTGGACAAAGTGTCACAATATGCACTGGATGCGGTGCTCGCTACAGAAGATGAATATTTCAACACACATACCGGCATCGTGCCAAAAGCAATTTTCCGCGGAGTTTTCCAGGACGTCACGAACTCTGACAGTCAGACAGGCGGTTCAACCCTGACACAGCAGCTCGTGAAAAACCAAATCTTGACGAATGAAGTTTCCTACGAACGAAAAGCGAAAGAAATACTGCTTGCTATGCGTTTGGAGCACTTCATGACAAAAGATGAAATTTTGGAAGCGTATCTGAATATCATTCCTTACGGCCGTGATGTTGTCGGCCAGAATATTGCAGGGATCGAGACTGCGGCAAGAGGCATTTTCGGTATTAAAGCGAGTGAACTGAACTTGGCACAGGCAGCGTATATTGCGGGAATTCCACAAGCTCCTTTCGCCTACACTCCTTTCTACAGTAAAAATCAGGGGTTAAAAGAACCGGAAAAACTTCAGCCGGGAATTAATAGGATGAAAACGGTATTATTTAGAATGCGAGATACCGGCTATATTACAGCTAAGGAATATCAAGAAGCGATTGCGTATGATATCACGAAAGATTTTAGACAGCCTACTCAACGGGCAACTGAACGCTATCCATATGTTACCCAGGAGATTCAAAACCGCACGATTAAAATCCTGGCAAAAGTACTGGCCGAAAAAGACGGTATTGATGCAGACCGTTTCGAAGAGGATTCGAACATGCAGGAAAAGTATACTATTATTGCTGACCGCTCCATGCGTACGGACGGTTACCGCATTTATTCTACAATTGATAAAGAACTTTATGACAAAATGAATGAAGTTGCAAAGAATTTTCAATACTACGGATTCACTTATACTTCTGAAACAACGGATAAAGAATCCGGCAAGAGTACAATTATCGAAAACCCCGTACAAGTCGGTGCAACGATGATTGAAAACCACAGCGGAAAGATTCTTTCATTCGTCGGCGGAAGAGATCATGAATTAGAAGCGACAAATCACTCGACACAGGCTTTCAGACAAAATGGTTCCTCAATGAAACCTCTGCTTGTCTACGCACCGGCAATTGAATATGGCGTTATTGGCGCCGGCAGTCCCGTTGTTGATGTGAAGTTCGTTTTACCTGGATGGAAACCTTCCAACTATTACGACAGAGAATTAGGAATTATTTCTGCACGTGAATCACTGGCTCGTTCTCAAAACTTATCGACAGCACGCCTGTATGATCAGATTATAGACAGACAGCCAATCAACTTCCTAAAAAAAATGAATTTCTCTAAACTAATTGAAGAGGACGGACATAATCGTTCTGCCTCACTTGGCGGATTAAAATATGGAGTTTCTGTTGAAGAGAATACTAATGCTTACGCGACATTTGCGAATGAAGGAAAATTTATTGAATCGTATATGATTGACCGTATTGAAGATATGAAAGGTAATATTGTTTATGAACATAAAGCAGAGCCAGTAGAAGTCTTCAGCCCGGAAACTGCGTACATCGTTACGGATATGATGCGTGATGTGCTGAAAACTGTAGGTACAGGTGCACGAGTGCCCGGATTCATGAACTTCCGTCCGGATCTGGCAGCCAAAACGGGTACATCCCAGCATTATGCAGATGCCTGGCTGATGGGATATACACCGAATGTTTCACTTGGTGTCTGGCTCGGTTATAAAGATCAGACGAAGACTTTGTATAACGGCAGCAGCAGTCAGATGCATCCTTCAGAGCGGACCGCACGGTTATTCGGTCAGCTGATGAATACTGCAAACAGTATAATACCGGAAACAGTTAAAGCAGGAGATACATTCAAACGGCCGGCAGGTGTCGTGTATCGTTCGTTCTGTTCGATTTCAGGGCTGGCTCCCTCAGCCGCGTGTTCTGCTGCAGGACTGGTGAAATCGGATCTGTTTAATTCTAAAGTGATGGTACCTTCAAAGCCGGATGACAGCATCATTTCATCTGCAGGCGTACTGATCAACGGTAAAATGTATCAGGCACCGCCTTCTACACCGCGTGAATTTGTCACAGCAGGCGGCGTCGGTGTCAATTCAGAATTTATTAAGAGGATGCTTGGACGGCTTGGCGGAGACGGTTCGAAGTTGTTTGCAGGAAAAGGCGGCTATTCCGCCAACGTGGTGTCCGGATCTGTATTCCCTGCGGATAACGTTCCTCCTGCTCCTGTGTCAGCGAGCCAGAACGGGTCTGTACTCACCTGGTCAGGGTCTGCTTCCAATGACGTAGTTGGATATTATATATATCAAAACGGTGCACGTATTGGTGCGGTAGGATCTGGATCCCGTTCCTATTCAATTGGCGGCGGTTCTTACTATATACGAGCCGTAGATATTACCGGTTTATTATCTGGTCCTTCTAATACAGTTACCACTGCAGCGGAGCCAGAACCAGAACCACAGCCGGAGCCAGATGCGCCTGCTCCAGAACCAGATACACCTGCTCCAGATGATAATGGTGGAGCAACTGAAGGCGGCACTAAACCAGACAAAGAAAACGGCGGCACAACTACTGATGAACAAAAAGATGAAGTGAAAAAACCGGACCCAGCAAAACCGGAGCCGCCTAAGAAAGATTAATTTTCTAAACCGAATTACAATCTTATGATTGTAGTTCGGTTTTTTGAAATATAATACCGACAATTTCATGATAAACTTGAAACAGCACACATTTTCATTGCAGAACTTGTATACTTAATAGAGAGAAGAACATTCAGAATAATCAACGATTACTTGCTGACAGACAGGGTAAATTAATTAGGAAGGAGTGAACTGTGTGGAACATCATAAAACCTATTTTTCAAAGGCATTTCTTCATGATGAAGGTGAATTAGTTATAGAAGGACCGGTTTCATCCGAGCAATTAGCTGCATTGGATTTCCATGATGGACTGAAAGCATTCCGTCCTCCTAAACAGCAGCAAGAGGCATTAGTGAAAATTTCGGCGTTTCCTGAAGGCAGAATTAATATTGCAAGAATCGGCACAACCATTGTGGGTTATGTAACGTTTCTTTATCCAGATCCTCTCGAGAGATGGTACGAGGCCAAGCTTCCCAATTTAATCGAACTCGGCGCAATTGAAGTAGCAAATGAATATAGAGGCGCGAGGATAGGTAAAAGATTATTAGAACTGTCGATGATTGATAATGCAATGGAAGATTATATTATTATCACTACTGAATATTACTGGCATTGGGATTTAAAGGGGACAGGTTTAACTGTGTGGGATTACCGGAAAGTCATGGAAAAAATGATGCGTGCAGGCGGCATGGAATTTTTCTCTACTGATGACCCCGAAGTTTGTTCTCATCCTGCAAACTGTCTAATGGCCAGAATCGGTAAACGTGTAGATCAAAGCTCCATCCAGCAATTTGACAGCGTACGTTTCAAAAATCGCGTAAACCACTGAAAGTGAGGAATGACGATGCTCGTACAAGATATTATGAAAACAGATGTTATTACATTGAACGCGGCACATACAATTGACGATGCCATTCAATTAATGCAAAAGAAAAAGATCAGACATATACCGATTATTGATAATGGACGCTTGATTGGTCTGGTGACGGACCGTGACGTCAAAGAAGCTTCTCCTTCGAGCATATCCGACCGGCTGGAGCTTTCACTTTATGAAACTCCTCTTTCTAAGATTATGAAAACTGATTTACTAATTGGGCATCCCAGAGATTTTGTAGAAGAAGCGGCCTTGCTCTTCTACGAATATGAAATTGGTTGTCTGCCGATCGTTTCTAATTATGAACTGGTCGGTATTTTAACGAAAACGGATCTTCTCTATAATTATATTGAATTAACCGGGGCAAACCAGCCCAGTTCTCATATTCAAATTCGTGTTCCAAACAAGCCAGGCATACTTTACGAAGTATCTAAAGTCTTCCATGATCATAATACCAATGTACTCAGTGTCCTCGTACATCCCTATCAAGATGGGGAAGATTATAAAATTCTAGCTGTCCGAATTAAACGAATGAATCCCCTCTCGATTATTGAGGATTTAAAAGCCGAAGGGTTTCAGGTTCTTTGGCCAAGCGAACCGGAGATGGACTCATGAAAAAACAAGCAAGCTTTATATTTTCACCAGACCAATTAAACTATGAATTTTCGGATACGCATCCTTTTAATCAAAAGAGGATCATTTTAACGATAGATTTATTGAAAAATCTGCATGCGATTGACGATGATGATATCGTTACACCGCGTACAGCGACAGATGAAGAATTGCTTTTAGCGCATGATGCGAAGTATATCGAAATCGTGAAAAAGGCAAGCAAAGGCGAAGTAAGTGAAAATATAGGGAGTATTTATGGAATCGGGACGGAAGATACTCCTTTTTTTCCGGGCATGCATGATGCAAGCGCTTTATTAGTTGGAGGAACACTCACTGCAATCGAAGAAGTGATGGAAGGCCGTTCAAGATATGCATTGAATCTCGGCGGCGGTCTGCACCATGGATTCCAAGGAAAAGCATCAGGCTTCTGTATTTATAATGACAGCTCTGTCGCGATAAAGTATTTACAAAAGAAATATGGGGCACGTGTATTGTATGTGGATACAGATGCCCATCATGGCGACGGAGTACAATGGACGTTTTATGATGATCCCGATGTCTGCACATTTTCCATCCATGAAACGGGGCGCTATTTATTTCCGGGGACAGGAAATGTAACAGAACGAGGCAACGGTAAAGGTTATGGAACATCTTTCAACTTCCCTATTGACGCGTTTACAGAAGATGAATCTTTCCTTCATATCTACCGGACAGCTTTGCGTGAAGTAGCTGAACACTTCAAACCTGATGTGATCTTAACGCAAAACGGGGCGGATGCGCATTACTTTGATCCATTGACTCACTTATACAGCACAATGAAAATTTACGAAGAAATACCGAAACTTGCGAAGGAAATTGCAGAAGATTATTGTGATGGACGATGGATTGCCATCGGCGGCGGCGGATATGATATATGGCGCGTCGTACCTCGCGCATGGTCACATTTATGGCTGACAATGAAATCAATTCCTACACCTGCCGGCTCCCTTCCTCAAGCCTGGCTGGAGAAATGGCAGCCGGAGTCACCGGTTACACTCATAGATACATGGGAGGACCCTTCTGATTTGTACGAGCCTGTGCCGAGGAAAAATGATATTAATGAGAAGAATGAACAAATGCTGACGAGAGCCCTTCACATCATACGCAGAAATTGATGCGGAGTGCTATATACGAAAACAAGCAGCTTATCTTAATGACAAGATAAGCTGCTTGTTTTTTTATTTAACAGACTGACGTTCTTCTAAATGATAAGGCAAAACAACTTCTGTTTCTTCTACATCCTCTTCATTGATTAATTTTGTCAGCAAACGCATGGATACCGCACCTAAATCATATAAAGGCACAACAATCGCCGACAGCTGAGGACGGACAATCCGTGCAAGATTGGAATGCTGGAAGCAGATGATCTCCAAATCTTCCGGTATGCGAAGATTTTGATCACGCACGCCATTCATAATACCAACCGCCACTTCATCGCTGCTGGCCATGACTGCAGTAGGACGATTGTCCAAATTCTTCAGGATATTCCAACTTTCATACGCTTCATCGTACGTATTGTCGGTTTCCACAATTAATGACTCATCAATTGTCAAACCCGCTTCCTCTAACGCACGCACATAGCCTACTCGCTTACATACTCTGTTGATGTCACGCGTGAAAGGACCTGAGACAAAAGCAATTCGCTTATGTCCATTATCAATCAGCTTCTTCACTACATCATAAGCAGCCTGCTCATGATCGATATTGACTGAAGGCAAATTGGTTTCGAAATCTAATGTACCGGCTAGTACAATCGGCACGTTCGCTGTTTTCATTTCGGTCCGTACTTCAGGAGAAATGGAATCACTCATAAAGATCAGCCCATCTACTTGTTTCCCTAAATGGTCTTCAAACAGCTCCACTTCACGAGATGCACTCTTATCCGAATTGGAGATAATAATATTGTATTCATACATCGTGGCTACGTCTGCAATCCCTCTTGAGAGTTCCGCGTAGTAGCTCTTCGACATATCAGGTACAATAACACCAATGGTCGTTGTCCGCTTGCTTGCCAGACCCCTTGCCACCGCATTCGGTCTGTAACCTAATCTCTCAATACAATCCAATACTTTTTTGCGTGTAGCGGGTTTCACATTCTGATTACCGTTCACTACCCGTGAAACCGTTGCCATAGATACGTTTGCTTCTCTTGCTACATCGTAAATGGTGATGGCCATTTCTGATCCTCCCAACAATCCTTATTCAATACTAGTATACAGTGTTCCCTCGTTTTATAGGGTATTTTCTTTATTTAAAAAACTTTAATATGTAGAAGGCACCGACCCTCGTAAGTAAGGATCGGTGCCCGATTGTCAGATCGTTTGGTGCGTGTTCATGAAACGCTGCATCTGTTCGTAGAACTCATCGAACTGCTCGATGTTCATTTGCTGGGCTGAATCCGACAAAGCAACCGCCGGGTCCGGATGTACTTCCGCCATAACGCCGTCTGCGCCTACTGCGATCGCTGCTTTAGCAGTTGGAAGCAATAGATCCTTACGGCCTGTGGAGTGCGTGACATCAACAAATACAGGCAGATGAGTCTCCTGCTTCAGAATCGGAACAGCTGAAATATCTAATGTATTTCTTGTTGCCGGTTCATACGTTCGAATTCCACGCTCACACAGCATGATATCAGTATTTCCTTTAGAGATAATATATTCAGCTGCATTGACGAATTCGGAAATCGTAGCAGACATTCCGCGTTTCAGAAGCACTGGCTTGTCCACCATTCCTGCTTCTTTCAGCAATTCGAAGTTCTGCATGTTACGTGCACCGATTTGGATTACGTCGATATACTCAAGCGCTTCTTCCAAGTGTGCCGGTGTAATGATTTCCGTAACAATCGACAATCCTGTTTCATCTGCAACTCGTTTAAGAATTTTTAACCCTTCAAGACCTAATCCTTGGAAATCATATGGAGATGTGCGCGGCTTGTAAGCTCCTCCGCGAATCATCGTTAATCCCTTGGCCTTGATGGATTTTGCAACTGCCAATACTTGCTCGTATGATTCTACGGCACATGGTCCGAAAATAAATGTAGGTTCAGAACCTCCAATTTTCTGTCCGTTGACGTCTACGATTGTATCTTCGGCTTTCTTAGTACGCGACACAAGCAGTGCGTTCTTCTGCTCATCCTGCTGTACCTCCAGCGCCGACATGAATATTGACTTGAATACCTGTTCCAAAATACCGTCAGGCAGCGGGCCGTGATTGGCATTCTTTAGAACATTCAACATCTCCCGTTCGCGGATCGGATCATATCTATTAACACCTTGCTTTTCTTTTACTTTTCCAATTTCCTGGACTATAGAAGTACGATTATTGATCAGTTCTAAAATCTCTACGTTCAACTGATCGATACGACCTCTCAACTCACCTAAATCTTGCTTGCTCATCATTCTGTCTCCTCCCCGCACATATCATCCTTTTCTAACTGCGGAATCTATGTTACATTTTTATATAATAGACCAAGTATAAAGAAACCTCTTTGAAAAGTCACGCAATTTCACTGAATTAAGACATTTACACTATTTTCACATAGAAACGGGGTTGAAAATCCTGGCTAATACTTTATTCGCACTCGACATCGGAACACGTTCTGTTGTCGGTATCGTGCTAAAAGAACAGGAAGATTCATTTCACATTGTTGATCTAATCTCAAAAGAACATAAAGAACGTTCCATGATTGATGGGCAAATACATAATATTTTAAGCGTGGCTTCTATTATTCAAGAAATTAAAATGGAACTCGAAGAGCAGCATGGCAAGTTAGAACGTGTCAGTGTTGCTGCTGCCGGCCGCTCTCTTAAGACAGCTGAAGGCTCCGTAACCATTGATATCTCGGAGCGCTCCTTGATCTCAACTGAAGATATTAACCGACTGGAATTATCAGCAGTGCAAAATGCCCAGCAAACGCTGCTTTCTTCTCAACATTCAAAAGAAGAAGATCATTATTACTGTGTAGGATATTCTGTCTTGCACTATAAATTGAACGGCGAAGACATCGGGAGTCTGATCGATCAGACCGGTACAGAAGCTACGATCGAAGTCATTGCTACGTTCCTGCCTCGTGTTGTAGTTGAATCGCTGCTCGCCGCTTTAAAACGTGCTGATCTGGAGATGGAAGCCCTTACCCTTGAACCGATCGCTGCCATCAACGTACTCATTCCGCCATCCATGAGAAGATTGAACATCGCGCTAGTTGATATCGGTGCGGGTACTTCCGATATTGCAATTGCCAATGAAAATACCGTAACAGCTTACGGCATGGTGCCGGTGGCAGGCGATGAAGTGACAGAAGCGTTAAGCAGTCATTACTTGCTCGACTTCCCGCCTGCCGAGCAAATGAAGCGCCAGATTTCTTCTGAAGACCCGCTGACCGTACAGGACATACTAGGCTTCGAACAGAAGATTTCTTCTGCGGAAGCCGTCAATGTCATTTCTCCTGCAGTAAAACGTCTGGCTGTTTCGATTGCAGACGAAATTAAAAGACTTAACAATAACTCTTCACCACAGGCCGTCATGCTTGTTGGGGGCGGAAGTTTAACGCCTGCTCTGCCAAAGGAATTGAGCGTACAGCTTGAACTGCCCGAAAACCGTGTAGCCATTAGAAGTCTGGACGCTTTAACGGGTATTACTCTGGCCGAGTCAATTGAAGCCTCTCCCGCTCTTGTAACGCCAATAGGTATTGCGATTGCAGCCAAAAGAGCGCCGATTCATTATATGTCGATCACAGTCAATGAACAAACGATCAGGCTCTTTGAACTGAAAGAAATGACGGTAGGAGACGCGCTGCTTGCCGCGCATGTATCCGCCCGCCAATTATACGGCAAGCCCGGCCTCGCGTTGACAGTTAAGGTGAATGGCCAATGGGTTACGATTCCGGGCGAGCATGGCTCTTCCACAAGGATTTTATTAAATGGAGCCGAAGCGAGCACAAAAGACCTGATTCGTAATCAAGATGTGATTGAGCTGGATTTCGGAAAAGACGGAAGTGATGCAGAAGCTGCTGTCAGCGACCTGGCAGACGGACCTGCGTCCATACACTTCTATCTTGATGGACTGCCCGTAACTCTCCAAAGCGAAGTACTGTTGAACGGTCGTGTAACCTCGTTAGACACACAGCTTGCTGACCGTGATGAATTGACAGTGCGTCTGGCGAATACACTGGCTGCCGCTCTTGAACGAGTTCACGGCGCAGCGTATTTATCGGCTTCCGAACCTATTACTGTGAAGTGGAACGACGTAAACCATGTGTTGAAAACGCGCTCCAACAGCTTTTTGATAGACGGAAAAGAAGTTTCTCCACAGCATATTGTGCAAGATGGAGATCGTATTGAAACAAAACAGCCGCCTTTGCTTCAGATTAAAGATATCGCTGATGAATTAGAGCTTATTTTGGAAGCACGTGCTGATGTGACTTTCAATAGTCAGCCGGTGACCATAAAAAAACAGCGAATCGCCGCGTATGTTAACGGCCAGCCCGCTGAACTTATGTACCAAGTATATCCAAATGATCAAGTGGAATTTAAGACCATTTCCGATGCACCTATTATATTTAGTGATATTTTCTCTTTTACCGACTTTTCACTTCCAGCCAATTCGGCTTCCGCTTATCGCTTATTGCGAAATGACGAATCGATTCGATTTAATGAACCTATTTTCGGAGGAGATCGTCTGGAAATCCGTTTTGAATAGAAGAAAGCCGTCATTCCTCGAATGACGGCTTTTTTTATTAGCGATCAGTTATTTTTTGTACTGACCGGCTGATTAGGATTCACGTTTTTATTTGGTTTCTGTTTTTCATTTTCATCCATCGGCTTGTCCGTTTTCTTAAGCTCTCCGGATTTTTCATTATTTTTGTTCATGCTTTTATAGTCCGTTGCTTCCTCGCCTTCAGAAGACGCAGTGCCATCATCCATTGGGATGTTTGTTTTTGAAGCAGCTGATTTCACTTTATCAACTAATTGACCGGACTGTTCCTGGATTGTCTGAGAAAGTTCTGATGTTTTATCTTTTGCTGCAGAAGTAAACGCTGCAGTTTTTTCTTTTGCCGTATCTGTCAGGCCGGCTGTTTTGTCTTTGGCTGCACTGGATAGCTCGACCGCTTTTTCTTTTGCAGTTGAACTTAATTCGATACTTTTATCTTTCAACTGTGAGGCTTGTGTTGTAAAATCCTCACGCATCTCACGTCCGGTTTTAGGCGCAAGAAACAATGCAGTGGCTGCACCGATGATGCCGCCTACAATTGCGCCTGCAAGGAAGCTTCCTGTGCCGCTGCTGTCATCTTCATACAGATCATTCGTAGAACGGTATGTGTAATTGGCAGGATATTGCGGCTGCCCGTACGTATTCGTATAAGTACCCTGGTTTTCATTGAAATTTGGTTTGTTTTCTGTCATTTTTCTTCCTCCTGTGAATTAAGTGTTTGGTATGCTGCTTAGGAAAATGCTTGTACTAGGAACGGGCTTTATACACTGTCCAGCCTGAAGACTTTGCGGGCTGTCGCTCTTTCACCTGATCGTACAGACCGGCTGCAACTGTTCCCCATTGCAGAACCTGCGCGATTTTTTCACTGTTTTGTTCAGCTTTCGAAGTAACAGAGCTGGAGATTTGATGAACGGATCGATTTAAGTTGGTCACCGATTCTCCTACCCCTTTTACAGCATCCACTACAGTGTTCAGCTTTTCCACTTTTCCTTGCAGATCTTCAGCCAGCTGATTGGTTTTATGAAGAAGCTGCGTGCTTTCTGTTGTGACTCCTTCTAGTTGTTTTGTCAAATCATCCATAGTGTGTGAAACACTGCTCAACGTAGTCTTTAAAGACCCGAGCGTCATGGCAAGACTGACACATAGAATAAGGAATGCGATTGCAGCCACAACTGCTGCAATGTAAAGTAAATTAACCACTGACCTTTTCCCCCTACAGCATATTCTATACGAAAACTTTACCCTTCTTACAGAGCTTTTAAACTTTTCGTCTTATTACTCCTCTTCGACATAACTAGGCGATATCCTTTAATAAATTCCAATTGTTTCATGGCTCTTCACCAAAACATGTGCTTGACAGTCTATTTCATGAGCAGTTTAAGATTTGCTGGGATTACGCAGTATAGGATAGTAAGTAGGTAGGAGACCGTTCCCCTGCGTTCCAGGCGGACGCGTGTCTTGCGGGCCCGCGGTGAGCCAAGCGAACAGCGAAGGGTTCGCTTTGCCGTATTTCTGCGCTCTTTGCAGAAATTAAGGCAAACTGTGCTCATAACGCTACGCTTTTATTCGGAAAAGCCTTTCTTCGTAAAGGCTTTCGCTCCCGCAAGTCGTCTCACCTGTCGGGCTGATCCTCCCAGAGTCGCCGCCTTCCACTCCGGTACACTGGCTGGTGTTTTAATACTTTTTGTTTGAGTGACAGTATGATCATACTATTTGAAATTATTACGATAAGTGTGGTGTTTCATGCAATACTTAATATCCCGCAAAGACTTAGATTCTTATGATCAATGCGTATACAAAGTCGAGAAACGAAAACCATACCAACTAAATTCGTACTCTGCAAAAAACAATATGATATACTTTCTACATACCAGCGAAGGCGCAACTGCGGGGTCGGCCGTTGCGATGAGACTGCTGGCATGCCCTTCGCCAGTAGGCTTTATCGCGTAAGGCAATCCCCCAGCGCCGAAGCAAGTTTAAACTGCAGCATGATTTTCGCAATACATACATGACTAATTATCAAGAACTGATTTTGGTGCAGACCCTGTTTCATAATAAAAAAGAAGAAACAGCTGACGCGATGGTCAGGCTGTTTCTTCTTTTGAAATACTGGACTTGAATTGCTGCAGATATTGTTGAATGTCGCCTGCACCCATAAATAGAATTACGGAGTTTTGATGCTGTGCAAGTTCGGACATGTCGTCCAGTTTCAGATGCTGCGAATTTGGAATTTTATTGACTAAATCAACAATCGTCAAGTTGCCGGCCTGTTCTCTTGCCGAACCAAAAATATCACAAAGATATACTTGATCTGCTTCTGAAAGACTTTCCGCAAATTGATCCATCAGCGCAGCGGTACGCGTAAATGTATGGGGCTGGAAGACAGCCACCACTTCGCGATTAGGATATTTTTGACGTGCCGAATCCATCGTCGCTCGTATTTCTGTAGGATGGTGCGCATAATCATCCACCAAAATTCTTCCTTCATATTCCATGACGGAAAATCTTCTTTTCACTCCGGTAAATGAAGCAAAACGTTCATTGATCACTTCTGCGGGGATATTCTCGTAGTGACACAGAGTAATGACGCCAAGTGCATTTTTAATCGCATGATCCCCTGTCTGCGGAATCGTGAACCGGTAGTAGAATTCATTGCGGATAAAGACATCAAAAGAACAGCCTATTTGGTCTTTCTGAATATTTGCTGCGCAGAAATCATTGGAAGATTCCAGCCCGTAATAGACAATCGGCACCTGCGTTTGCAGACGTTGGAGATTCTCATCATCACCGCACGCAATCAGAGCTTTTTTCACTTGGCCCGCCATCTCACTGAATGCATCCAGAATATCATCTAAACTGGTGAAGTAGTCAGGGTGATCAAAATCAATATTCGTCATGATTGCATAATCCGGATGATAGGCTAAAAAGTGACGTTTATATTCGCATGCTTCAAAAACAAAGTACTCCGTATTCTCGACGCCTTTTCCAGTACCGTCTCCTATAAGGTAGGAAGTCGGCGCATACCCGCCGAGCACATGTGACAGTAATCCGGTAGTAGACGTTTTGCCGTGTGTTCCCGTAACCCCGACTGACGTAAATTGCTCCATATAAGTACCCAGGAAATCATGATAGCGAATTACTTCAAGTCCCAGCTCTTTTGCGCGCATCAATTCTGGATGATCATCTTTAAAGGCATTCCCGGCGATGATTTTCATGCCGGGCTGAATATTATTTTCATCAAAGGGCAGTACTTTTATATTTCTTTCATGTAAAGGATCTTCTGTAAAAAAGTATTTTTCTACGTCTGAACCTTGGATTGTATAGGCAGAATCATGCAGAAGCTGGGCAAGTGAACTCATTCCCGAACCTTTGATGCCTGTAAAATGAAACAATGTCATATTGAAACCTCCCGGGAATTCTTTCATCCCACTTTTTATCTTCAGCACAAACATAATGGGCTGAAGAATATATCTTTTCATAGTATAGCATGTGTTTGAACAAAAAATTAGTGACTAACTATGGAATCCATCAGCTAAGAAAGCTTTCTAGCGCCTGGTGAGTCAAAAACACATCCCGCGGCTTGCTTCCCCGCTGTTCCGATATGAATTGGTTCGATTCCATCCGGTCAATTAATTTTGCAGCACGATTATATCCGATGCTGAAATGACGCTGCAGCGAAGAGGTGGATGCACTCCCCTGCTCAATGACAAACGTACAGGCCTGCCGGAATAAAGGGTCAGTTTCCTCTTCTTGAACAGCCGCCGCCAGTAAGTCTTCCTGGCCGAATAAATAATCCGGTTCCGCTTCATTTCGAACATGTTCTATTATACGCTCAATTTCATCGTCCGTGACAAATGTCCCTTGCAGCCGGACGGGTGAGGATTGGCCATTTCCTAAGTAAAGCATATCTCCTTTACCCAGCAATCTTTCTGCGCCTACACCATCCAGTATTGTTCTGGAATCGACCTGTGAAGAAACAGCAAATGCGATGCGTGTCGGGATATTTGCTTTTATCGTGCCGGTAATGACATCTACTGAAGGACGCTGGGTAGCGATAATCAAATGAATACCGCAAGCACGTGCTTTTTGCGTAATCCGGCTGATGGAAATTTCTACATCTGCCGGCGCCATCATCATTAGATCTGCTAACTCATCGATGACAATCAGCATATAGGGCATTTTTAAAGAAAAACGGCGTGACTCCATGACCATTTCATTATAGCGTTCGATATTGCGCACGCCGGAATGGGCAAATAATTCATAGCGCCTTTCCATTTCTTCCACCGCCCATTTAAGAGCAGCAGTAGCAGCCTTGACATCCGTAATAACAGGACTCAGTAAATGCGGAATTCCGTTATACGGCGCAAGTTCCACCATCTTCGGATCAATCAGCAGTAACTTCAAATCATGATAAGACGCCTTATACAGCAGGCTAATCAGAATGGAATTGATACATACAGATTTACCGGAACCTGTAGCCCCGGCAATCATTCCATGCGGCATTTTACGTAAATCCAAAGTTTGCGGCTCTCCCGTCAAACTTAAACCTAAAACGGCTTCTAAAGGCGAGTCGGAAGAATTAAATGACGCACTCTCAATGACTTCTGAAATACGGACCGCTCTCGTCTGGCGATTCGGTATCTCTACTCCGATCATGCTCGTGCCTGGTATCGGTGCTTGAATTCGAATATCTCTCGCTGCCAAAGCCAGTTTCAGATCATCGGTCAGATTTCGTATCTTACTTACTTTTACTCCTTGCTCCACTGTCAATTCGAACATTGTGACAGCAGGTCCCTGCACAGCTGCCATAACGGTAGCCTGGATGGAGAAATAAGACAGAGCTTCTTCTAATTTAGCGGATTGATGTTGCAGCCACTCTTCATCTTTTATTTCTTCTTCCGGAGGCGCCAGATAGCGCATAGAAGGAAAAGCATAAGACGGTGGCGGTGTATCTTCAATTTCTTCAACTTCTTCTGTTTCAACCATTTCTTCAGGCGCTTGCTGTACCATTGGGGCTGTAGTTATTGCCGCCGGCTGAACAGGTACAGCTTCTTCAAACCGTGGCTGCACCGGCGCTTGCTCTGTGAATGATGCCTTTGCATTGGCATTCTTCGCAAGCAGTTTTTGTTTATCAGATTGAAGCATCAATACATTAAAAGGCACGATCTTCTCTTTCTTTTCCGGAACATTCTCATCCAGCTGTCCATCATGGAGACTTTCCTGTTCCTCTGCTTCGATTTGTTCAGTAGAAAGAGAGGGCAATCGTTCTATTTCATTTGTTTGCTCTTCCTCTGACAACATTTTTTCTGATACTACCGGTGCTTGCAGCGTGTTTCGTTCTTCTGGCTGTAATAAGTCTTCTTCTTGATTTGCTTCTACCGATTCTTCTATTGCCAGCGTTTCTTCAAGTTGTTCTTCCTCGGCAATTTCTTCTTGTTCTTCTTCGATCAGTGTAGCGACGCCATACGAAGATGGGCTGTCAAGAAGTTCTTCAGCTGTGGGAGATGAAGACTGGATATATTTCTGATCTGATGAAATTGCTTTATTTTCCGTTTCCTGTTCTTCTGTTTCTTTTGAGTTATCATCTAAAACATCTTGATCATGTTCCATAATATTATGGATTTCAGGAATCTCTAAAACCTCTGGAATGGCCTCTGGGCTCGGCTGCTGCTCTTCCAGCTGAACAGTCTTTTCTAGTATTTCATCCTTTTTAAACATCTCAGCTGCGTAAGATTGTGTTATTTCCAGTTGTTCTGCTTCTTCCTGCTGCCTCTTTACTTTTGCTGCTTCCATTGCAGAAAGAATCGGTGAACTTTTATGGTAGCCATAAATAGGTGACGGCACTTCTGTCGGAGAAAACGGGCGGCGTGACGGTTTCGGCCGTTCTGCCAGAGGCGTCGGTGCCAGTGCTGCTTTAACTGCCGGTGAAGCCGGCTGACTGCTTGAATAAGATTGCGGTTTAATAGATTCAGGACGTGGACGTGCTGCCGCCCTGTGGATCTTCCCCTCTTGTACATGCTGTCCGGGCCAGCGTTCATTTTGATGAAGCGGCACTCTCTCATACTCTTCTTCTGATTCTTGCTGCAAATAGTCTTTTATATATTCATTTTGAACGATTTCTTTCTCCCAGCCATAAATTTCATGATCGGAAACAATGGGAAATCTAAAATTTGTTTTTTTATTATTTTCTATATCGCCTGTTAAAGCATTTTCATATGGATCGATTGTATGTCCATCATCTTCTTTCATTTGCTGAAGACGTCTTTTCATGTTTCGTAACCAACTCAAATGTATCACTCTTTTCATGTCAATCAATCTATTTTAACAGGTTACTTGCATGGAAATCAAACAGATGCATATTCTTATTAATAAAAATGAAGATGAGATACTTATCAAAATACTTAGTTAAGTTTATTGCAGTAGAATTGCATCGCGGAAATCAAAAAAAGCTTTTGCTGCATGCTGAATTCAGCATGCGGCAAAAGCTTTTTGTATGAAATAATCAGATCAAATTACGAAAGCTTCCCCTGCTTCTCTTTGTTCATCAAGGACGAGGATCCCTTTTTCTTCCGGGGCATCTTTAAGGCCCAGCTCTTTAGCTGAACAGATCATGCCTGAAGAGGCTGCACCGCGGAGTTCCGCGTCTTTAATGATCATCCCTGAAGGCATGACAGCCCCCACTTTAGCAACAACCACTTTCTGTCCTGCTTCTACATTTGGTGCACCGCAAACGATTTGCAATGTCCCGTCCCCTACGTTCACCTGGCAGATATTGAGTTTATCAGCGTTTGGATGTTTTTCTTTCTCAGTCACATATCCTACGACGAATTTCGGACTGAAGTCCAAATCCAGCTTAATATCAGCATCATTTTTCTGAAGGGCATCTGTCAGCTGCTCTCCCAGTTCTTCAGTTAACTCTACCTGTCCAATTGCAGAGACGTCAAAATACGTGGACACGTCAAATAAATTGAAACCGATAACTTTTCCAGTTGTCTCATTTTTTAATATGGCTATATCATTTTTCCGTTCGCAAACCACCTGAGCCGGTGTGTCTGTCGTAAGCTGGACGAATAACACATCGCCCACTCCTTGTGCATTATAAAATACGTTCATTTTTTCTTTTCCCTTCTAGCTAATCTGTTTTTTGCCATAATGAAAATGGGTTCCAGCTTGCCGTCTTCATAAATAAAAGACAGTGATGTAACCGGCACTGCGCCGGTAGTGAAAAACTGCATAGCCATCTGTGCGATGACATCATAGCCAGTATCATTACGTACATCTGCGATAATCAGGACATCCTGATGCGGTACAGAAACAACCATATGTCCTTCTATCTTTTGTTCCATCTCTTTCAAAAACGGCTGATTTAGAATACGGCTGGCATCATAACCATCATTATTGTTGATAAAGTAAAATACATTATCGGAAACGGTATCTGTTTTCCATGCTGTTGGCAGCGTCTTCACTGTAAACATCGCCACTTCCTGCACTTCTTTTTCCGTCATGTTCAGATCTTTTAACATACTTTCATCAATCAGACGATAAGTCGTGCCCAAATCAAGTGCATAATATATCTGTGTCTCCGCTGTATGATCTTTCGTCAGGAACGGTATCCCTGCTGCACTTTCTTTTGGAAATGAAGTGGAGCGGATAACAGGATAAATATTCTTTTGATCAGAAAACCCTTTCGTCTGCTCTTGTTCCATTGCATCAAATGTTTCCTGGATGGTGTAAACGACTTCATCTATTGCACGTTCATTTTTGCTTTCATACTTAGCTAAAATTTCGGGCAATGAAATGTCCATCCCGTGATGAAGAGTGTGGTGAACGATTCGCAGCTTGTCTGCCTTGCGATCAAATTGCCATTCAAACTTCTCCGCGGGCAGCCGGCGTTTCAGTTCTTCCACTAAGTCCTTTGCTTCCATTACAGATTCTCTCCTTTCTTACTCTTTATCTTTCCAGCTTCTTGCTCTTCATGCTGAACTGAACGGGCAATTTGCATCATTTTTTCCAAATACGAGTTGATATTCTCTTCATTTGTCACAGTTTCCACTCTTGCTCCGCCGACACCGGCAATCAATTCAACCAGGTTTTCGCTTTTCTGAATGACTGCTATGAACCCGAATGCTTCATCTTTTGCAAAAGTCTGCGCTCCGATTAAGTTTTCCGGTTCCTCTGTCAGCAGTAAATCATAATAGACGCGGCTGTCTTTCTTTTCATTCGGATTGACTGTCAAATAAAATGAATCATTTCGTTTGGTTAGTACAACCGTTTGAGAAGTGGATTGCTTGTCCGCTTTCATCGTAGCCGGCTTATGAAACTTTATGTCGCCAATTGTCTCATTTGCTCTTTTATCATTCGCTTCAAAGGCGTTCTTTGCTGCGATAAATGCATTATCTGTGCGGCTTTCTACTTTCTGAGAACATCCTGCAAGGAAAACAGCAAGCAATAGCAGCAAGATCATCTTTCCATTTCGTAACATCCAGTTTCCCTCCTTCTCTGCACCCTGCAATTTCTATCAGTCCTATTCTAATCGCATGCCGTTATTAATGCAATCTTCGTTTGGAGGCAGCCTGATCATAAAGAAACTGGCCGATCAACAGCTGCATGATATGTTGAAATAATACATCCCGGGGCACCGTCTGGGCAGTCAGCATTCCCATCGCCCCTTCAGACATCCGTATATCCTGCTTTTGAAAATATTGATCGGCGGCATCTCCTAATTCAATGCCTTTTCTAATTTCCGAGGCTAATGTTTCCGGTAAGGGAATCTGGGCGCCTGCAGCAGTAAACGTCTTGCCGTCCGGCGTGGTCAGTGCACCCCAATTGCACAGATACATTCTGTCTCCGACCAACCGAACTCCACCTTCCAGTCCGATTCCATAAGCATCTTCATGCAAGCTGCACACTGCCTCCGCACGATTAATCGCACCCTGCCTGGTTTCCATATCACTCATAGGCTGCGCATTCACTCCCGACGGCACGGAAACAGATGAAATATCACTGCCCGACAAATACTGTTCTACAATATTCGAAACAGCACGCAGTTTAGCTTGATTTTCTGAACCGAGTATAAACTTCATGCAGCGAACTCCCTTCCGTCTGTATCAGCAGTTTTGCTTAATCGTTTCCACAGTCGTTTTATCACACGCTTTCACTAAATGAACAAGCAGTTCTTTAGCTGCCGCATAGTCATCAGTATGGATAATTGAGGCAGCTGTATGAATATAGCGCGAGCAGATTCCAATGACTGCACTAGGAACACCTTCATTGGCAATATGAACCTGACCTGCATCCGTTCCGCCTTGAGAAACGAAATATTGGTATGGTATATGATGAGTTTCTGCAGTATCCAGAATAAATTCTCTCAATCCGCGGTGTGTCACCATTGTGCGGTCCAGAATTCTTAATAAAGTCCCTTTTCCAAGCTGTCCGAACTCCGTCTTATTGCCGCTTGCGTCATTTGCAGGACTCGCATCCAGTCCAAAGAATAAATCTGGATCTATCATACGCGCCGCAGTCTGCGCACCACGAAGACCGACCTCTTCCATTACAGTCGCACCTGAATAAAGCGTGTTGGGAAGCTCCTCATTCTTCACTTCCTGCAATAATTCAACCGCGAGACCGCAGCCATAACGATTATCCCAGGCTTTAGCCATAATTTTTTTAGGATTGGCCATCGGTGTAAACGGACAGACAGGCAGAATTTGCTGCCCCGGTTGAATACCAAAGCTTTCCGCATCGGCTTTATCATCGGCACCGACATCGATCAGCATGTTTTTAATATCCATCGGCTTACTTCTTTCAGCATCACTTAATAAATGTGGAGGGATTGAACCGATAACCCCCTGCACAGTATCTCTTTCCGTTATGATTTCCACTCGCTGTGCCAGAAGGACCTGGTTCCACCAGCCACCCAGCGGCTGAAAACGCAACATCCCATTGTCTGTGATGCCTGTTACCATAAATCCAACTTCATCCATATGGCCGGCAACCATGATTCTCGGCTGGCCTTCTTTTCCATGACGAATTCCGAATACACCGCCGAGACCATCCTGAATCATTTCATCTGCATTTTTTTCAAGCTGTTCACGCATAAACGCCCGGACACGATACTCGTTCCCCGGTGCACCCGGAAGTTCCGTTAAGGTGCGAAATAATTCCAATGTATCTTTGTTCATACAGATCCCTCACTTTTTTATGTTCGTCTTTCATTATATAGAGACGGTAATCGGATGAAAACTATTTAGGTTCATTTCTAACTTTTACTGTCACGAGTTTGAGGAAAATGAACCGAAATGGCGACCGTATAAATCGCAATGTTCTTTTAATCTATGGTACACTATAAGAAATGATTTGCGAAGGAGGCTGCAATTAGCCATGAGAGTAAAAGAATTTTTAGCCGGAATTTTAACAGGGGTCGCTGCAGGAGTGGTAGTCAACGAAGCATTCAACAAATTAAACGAAGAGGTCCCTGCCGACAATGTACTTAAAAAAGTAAAAGACGCTTTTAAAGAAGAGGGCCCAATTGACGGTTCCTGGATCGTCATGAAACCAGAACCTTACACGAACCACGTCATCTCTATGGATGTATACCGCGGAGGCGTATCCCGCATGAAAGACGGCAAGCTTGAGCAATATGAATTTGCAGCAGATGCAAAAACAGGCACGGTCGTTGAATTAGTTCGTCAATAATTGTATTAAATGTAAAATTAGTAAAAGACACGTCCCGCTAAATTGGGAACGTGTCTTTTTAATTTATCTTGTTCGCGGAACATTTTCTGTGATCTTCTTGCCGTCTTCACTGAATCTGACCATTCGATAGACCGCATCATGATAGAAAATGAATCCATAATTATTTGGAAGCGCTTCCTTCATCAAGCGCTCTTTAGCAAATATTGATTCCATAGGATAGTCATCGTAAGCAAGCACCCACAGTGGATTGGAATGTGCGTGAGTTGGCATAATATCTGCCATATGGATCAATGTTTCACCCGCCTGCTCAAGCTTAATGACACTATGTCCATCGCTGTGCCCGCCCGTGTGAATCATTTTGATACCCGGCATAACATCCAGCTCATCTTCAAATGTGTACACTTGATCTTGAATCGGTTCCCAGTTTTCCGGCCAATATGTGTTGCGTGAACGGATATTCGGTTCTCTCATTTCATCCCATTCCACTTTAGATGTGAAAATCTTGGCATTCGGGAACACCGAAACGAGATAGTCGCCTTTCCATTGCGTTAAGCCGGCCGCATGATCGTTGTGCAGATGCGTCATGAGTACCATATCAATATCCTCTGGAGTCAGTCCAAGCTCTTTCAAGCTTTCCTCTACGCGTGTTTCAGCGCGTACTCCCAGATTGCGTTTTTTCTTTTCATCCAATTTCCCTTTTCCGATACCGGAGTCAATCAATAGATTCTTTCCCTCGTACTGTATCAAAATGGGATCGGTCCGCAGTTCAATCAAGTTATTTTCATCTGGTTCATACCGTCGTGACCACAATGCTTTCGGCACGACACCAAACATCGCGCCTCCGTCCAAGTAGTTCACGCCGCCGTCAAGCCATGTCAATTTCATATCATGAAAAGTTAATTGATCCAAATTAATTCCTCCCTGCATTCTAATTTGCATGATGTCCGCCAGCTTACTCATAGCCGGCGGACTACTCCGCGTCGTCCACATGTTATTACTTTACGTTCTGATACTGGGCTTCCATCCGATAAATCGGCTGGCCCTTGCTTGAGAACTTCTCTTCGTACTCTGTCAACACATTGTCTTCCGGCATGTTTGCGTGCAAGTCCAGCGAAACTGACAGTAATTTCATACCGTAGTCTGTCATCGATACTAATGAATATTCGAAGAGAGAACGATTATCTGTCTTAAAGTGAATTTCTCCGCTAGGCTTCAAAATCCCTTCATATTTCTGTAAAAAGCTCTCATGGGTTAAACGGCGTTTTTCATGGCGTGTTTTCGGCCATGGATCTGAGAAATTTAAATATACCCGGTCTATCTCTGCCATCTCAAAAAACGATTCCAAGTCTGCCCCATTTGCGCGCAGCAAACGAAGATTCTTCGGCTTGTCTTTTTCAATCGCTTTTTCTAAAGCTGATACAACTACATTATCAAAATGCTCAATGCCGATATAATTAGTTTCTGGATTTGCCAGCGCCATTCCGATGACGAACTGGCCTTTTCCCGTTCCTACTTCAATGTGGATGGGCGAGTCATTGCCAAACACTTCCGCCCATTTCCCTTTACTGCTTTCCGGTTCCATAATAAGCATGTCGGGATGCTCGGCCATAAAGTCTTTTGCCCATGGCTTGTTTCGTAAACGCATAATCAGTACACTCTCTCTTTACCTTTAAATTCTATTGTTCTTCTGAAATTTCATTCGCATCAAACAATCTGCTCAATGCCGTCGTCTGAGCGTGATCTAAAATAGCTTGTGCGGCCTTGAATTGGGTATGTTTCATCGGGCTCGGATTATTACTGAGCCGCTCAATCCACTGTTCATAGTTTTTGCGGTCAATGGTTGTGACTTCATAAGGTGTTCCCGGATAATCAATATAGCCGTTTCTGGATAAAATCAACTTCTTGATCGGTATTTCCACATTCGCTGCTTTAAAGAAGGAAGCTGCCACTTTCTCCATGCGGTTCAAGGCAATGGTGGGATTCAGCACTTTAATCTCCTGCTCGCCAATTTTCTTCAGCCAGAACCGGTCACTGCTGCCGATATAAGCGGCCATCCGTTCGTCTTCCAGTACAGTAATACAGTAACAGGCAGTCGGCGTCAGCAAAATGACGTCCAGTTCCATGGGCGCTTTATTGACTTTGACGATGGGATAATAGAAGAGCAGGAAACTGTCCGGCAATCGCAGGGTAAGCTGCTTCAATAACGTGTCCGTAAAATATTTCGGATCTACTCGCGAACGGTCATACAGCGTAGAACTCGCCCATTTTAACTGGAATTGAAAGAGCTGGTCTTTATAAGAATTTTTCAGCTTTTCCATACTGTTGGGACGCTCATCTATGGCTGCTTGAAATGCCAAGTCCGTTTCCGCACCTTCGTCTTCCCCTCCCGTCGTTTCCTCTTCCTCCAGCTCTTCATCACGGTGCTTCCTCCACTTCTTGAACAGCTGGGAATACCATTTATTCTCTTCACGCACATCTTCTTGTTCTTCTGGTTGATTTTCGAATAAATCCACACCATGCTCCCATTGGTTTCTGATCCGATTCCATTGATAGCGTTTCAAACGAATGAACTGTGTAGGATAGCGGGACAAATCATTTTCATAACGGGAAACATAATCCACAAGTTTAACTAGCTGGGCCATTTGCATCTCTTTCTTGAGCCTGTCCAGCTGCAACCAGCACTGGGATTTGTGCTTCAAACATTTTCTGCAGCTGTTTTGTGATCATTCCTGGTACACCTTTTCCAACAGTCCGGCCGTCGATGGTTACCACCGGTGTAATCTCAGCATTTGTTGAGGTAAAAAAGAATTCAGCCATCGAGCAGGCTTCTTCTAACGTAAATTCTTTTTCCACTACCGGCAATGAAAGCTCCGAAGCGAGACGAAGAACGACACGGCGGGTAATCCCGTTCAAGATGAAATGGTTTGCCGGGTGCGTGTACAGTACGCCTTCTTTTATCCCAAAAACATTCGATGCGGATCCTTCACGTACGATGCCGTCACGGACAAATAATGCTTCCTGACATCCAGATTCCACCGCTTCCTGCTTCGCCAATACATTCCCGAGCAAATTTAAACTTTTGATATCGCAGCGGAGCCAGCGCATGTCCTCTACTGACTTCATTGCCGCACCTGCTGCGAGCTGTTCAACGGGTCTCGGATTTTCCACCGTATAACCTGTTACAACCGGCGGCATGTTCTGATCCGGGAACTGATGCGCACGAGGTGCAACTCCGCGAGTTACTTGCAAATAAATATGCCCTGTCGATAATTCATTTTTCTGCTGAAGCTCTTCCGTAATTTCAATCAGCTGTTCCAATGTATAAGGCAGGCTTATTTTAATTTTCGCGGCACTTTCAATCAGCCGCTCCAGATGTTCATTCGCCGTATAGAGCATGCCATCGTATACTTTTATCACTTCATAGACACCGTCACCAAATGCATAGCCACGATCGTTTATGGAAAGATTCATTTGTTCTTCCTGCAGATATTCTCCGTCTTTAAAAAAGATCATACAACCGTCACCTCTTCTGTTATGAAAGCTCAACAGTAAAAAACTCTGTATTCATTAAGTCGATTGCAGAAGGAGATCCTTCTGCTGAATTCAGATATACACACTGTCAGTTTCCTCTTTATCTATTTTCACATGTTTAGCTGATAAAATAAAGGAAAACTATCTTAAAATGCTCAGTCGGTAGAAAAGCAAAAATATGTGCGATTTATCCGAAAATACGTTATAATTATATTGTCAGAACATTTAACTTACTATTCTGGCATAACTAATGAAGAGGAGCAGGTCAGGGAGAGTAATCTCAGAGAATCACCCAAGCTTCTTAATTGAAGGATTGGCGTGAAAATATGAAGATGAAGGAGTGGTTTCTTTAATGAACCCAGCTACCGATCGCATGTTAATTCGTATCAAAGATGTCTATTTGTTCATTCGGGATAACGGAAAGGTTACTACAGAAGCCGTCGCGGAGGAATTTAATATTTCCCAGCGCACAGCTCAGCGTGATCTCAACGTTTTGGAGTACAACGAATTGATCAAGAACTCAGTCCGTGGCGAATGGACGACGACTTCCAAGAAAGTGAAATTACCTTCCTGACTCCGCATCCGATAGAAGCTACAACAAAAGGCTGAAGCAATCGCATCAGCCTTTTTGCTTGGAGCTGTCTAGTTTCATTAGTTGCTGCAATTCTTCCTCTGTCAACTCCCTGAATTCTCCGAGCTTCAAGTTCTCATCAAGTTCAAGAGGACCCATTGTCAGCCGTTTCAAATACACGACGGTCTTCCCTACTGCCTCGAACATCCTTTTTACCTGATGAAACTTTCCTTCAGTAATCGTCAGTTCAATTTCAGAAAACTCGTCTGAATGAATGATCTTCAATATTCCCGGCTTCGTTTCATACCCGTCATCCAGTGTGACGCCCTGCAGGAAAGCTTCTGTGTCTTCGTCAGTGACCCGTCCGTCTATTTTTGCAAAATACGTTTTCGGCACCCCTTTTTTCGGCGACAATAAACTGTGTGCCAGCTGACCGTCATTCGTCAGCAGTAGCAAGCCTTCTGTATCTTTGTCCAGACGGCCAACCGGGAACGGCTCGAAGTGGCGTTCATCATTTCCGAGCAGGTCCACTACCGTGCGGTCACGATGATCTTCAGTAGCAGACAGCACGCCGGGCGGTTTATGCATCATTAAATAAATATGCTTTTTATAGATGACTTCCTCACCGAGCAATGAAACGGCATCTTTCTCAGGATCTACATGTTGCGCGGGATCTTTCACTGCCTCCCCGTTGACGCGGATCATGCCTTTTTTCATTATCTGGCGTACTTCTTTTCGTGAGCCGTATCCCATATTTGATAATAGTTTATCCAGTCTCATTCGTTACCCTCCAATTCCGAAGCGCTGCGCTATGCGTGTCAGGCGTTCTCCGAATAATCTTTGCGCAAGTCCCGACTTGAATGCGAGGAATCCGTAGATTACCATGCCGACACCCGTGCCGATCAGAACATAGAGAAGTGCCTGCCAGCGACCGACCGGTACATGCAGAGCATTCAGTCCTTTGCTTGTCAGCCAGACGCCCGCAAACATAATCGCATTGAAAATCAAAATGAGAATCACACGTCTGATCACCATCTGGGATTTATAGTTCAGTACCTTTTTGATGACTAATAAATTGATGCCGACAGCTGTCGCATAACCAATCGCAGTAGCTAAAATCGCACCATTCGTCTCGAATACTTTAATTAACGGGATGTTAATAATCATCTTGATAAATAATCCTAGCAATGCAGAGAAGACAATCCATTTATGATAGTCAATTCCCTGTAAAATCGCCGCTGTCACTGTAAACATGGCAAACAGGATCGCAACAGGTGCATAGGCTGCCAATATATTAGCTCCTGAAACATCGAATTTGTACAAGAACTGATATATTTCCGTATTCAGAACGATGAGTCCTGTAACCATGGGAATCGTCAGGAATAACATAATCTGATAGGTCTGATCGAGCGAACGCGTAATTCCCTGCTGGTCATTTTTCGCGTAATAGCTCGTAATAATAGAAATTAATGCCATTGAAAAACCTGTCGCCACCATGACGGGAATCATAACGACCTTATGCGTCAAGAAATTCAATTTTCCTAAAAGCATGTCACTGACACTGGATAGTCCGATTGATTTCATCGCATCGTTGAATGTTATCATATCGACGAACTGATACAGCGGATTAATCGTACCGACTAAAACGAACGGAAGTGCATAGGTCAGAATTTCCTTATATATCTGTTTCAGCGGAAGTGATCCGGCCGGCGGACTGTTCGTCAATAAATAATTGAATTCATCGCGGTATTTCTTCCAATAGTGATATAAGCTCCAGAGCCCTGCAATCGCACCGATGAATGCAGCAAACACGGCAAACTTCACAGCAATGTTCGGAGATAATCCGAGTACATTTACCACGACAAATGTCCCCGCCAAGACGAAGACGATCCGAATAATCTGTTCAATCAATTGCGAGACGGAAGTCGGTTCGAACTTTTGATACCCCTGCATGAATCCGCGGCTGATGCTGAGCAAAGGAACTGCAAGCAAGGCAAAACTGACCCAGCGGATGACCGATGCAATATCTTCCACTGTGAAAATTTGTTCCTCGTCTTTTATGACAAGTCCTGCAATCGGTCCTGCTAAAGCAAACAATGCAAAGAACGTCAGCAAGCCGGTCAGAGACATGAGCAGCATGCCCGATTTCATTAATTTCCGTCCGGTCGCATAATCGCCGAGCGCATTATATTTTGAAACAAATTTTGAGATGGCAAGCGGCGCTCCGGAAACAGCGACAGCAAGTGCCAGATTATAAGGTATGTATGCATACTGATAGAGATTGACACTTTCATCCCCGACCATCGCATAAAACGGGATGACATAAAGCAATCCAAGTGCCTTCGACAAAAATAAGCCAATTGTTAATATGGCGGTGCCTTTAAGTAGATTCGATGCCATGTTTGATTCCTTCCATTTCTTAAGAGATACTTATACAGTTTACCCCTCGGCACGTCTTTGTACAATCTTTAACTGACAGCAACTTGGTGTATAATGAAAATCAAAACGAATGAAAGCGTGGTTCTACTATGTATGATGTAATCGTGATCGGCGGCGGGCCGTCCGGCTTAATGGCTTCCATTGCAGCTGCTGAACAGCATAAGCGGGTGCTGCTTCTTGAAAAAGGACGAAAGCTCGGCAATAAATTGGCAATTTCCGGCGGCGGACGATGTAATGTCACAAATCGGCTGTCCCAGGAAGAAATCATTAAGAATATCCCGGGAAACGGCAAATTTTTATTCGGACCATTCTCTGTATTCAATAACCAGGACATTATCCAGTATTTTGAGGGACTCGGTGTTCCGTTAAAAGAGGAAGATCACGGCCGGATGTTTCCTGTCTCCAATAAATCCAAAGATGTGGTCAATGCCTTATTGGATCAAATGGATTCACTCGGTGTAGAAGTCCGTCTGGAAAACCGTGTGCAAAAACTTTTGATGGATGATGAAAAAGTTCTCGGCGTGCGATTGGAAGACGGCGAAGACGTGCGTGCCCATGCAGTTGTGGTGGCAGTCGGCGGCAAAGCAGTACCCCAGACCGGCAGTACAGGTGACGGCTACCCGTGGGCTGAGCGCGCTGGCCATACGGTGACGACACTTTATCCGACAGAAGTTCCTTTATTGTCCAGAGAGCCTTTTATCGTTTCGAAAGAACTGCAGGGCCTGGCGCTGCGCGATGTCAGCGTATCTGTGCTGAATAAAAAAGGCAAAATACTCGTGACGCATCAAATGGACATGCTCTTCACTCATTTCGGCCTAAGCGGTCCGGCAATTCTCCGCTGCAGTCAATATGTCGTCAAGGAACAGATGAAAAATGGCAGACAGCCTGTTCTTCTGCAAATCGACTCTGTACCGGATCAGCATGAAGAGCAGCTTGTCCAGTCAATAGCCAAACTTGTAAAAGAAGAATCTAAAAAACAAGTGAAGACTTCATTAAAAGGACTTGTCCCTGAACGCTGGCTATTATTTTTACTTACTAAATCTGAAATTGGCGAAACGGAAATCGGAGCAGATATTTCTCGCGAAGCGATTCGAAGACTTGCCCGCCTGTTGAAAAACTTCCCTGTTCACATCACAGGCACACAGCCTATTGAAAAAGCATTCGTTACGGGCGGCGGTGTGTCCGTGAAAGAAATCGAGCCGAAAACAATGGCATCACGAAAAAAAGCCGGCCTCTTCTTCTGCGGAGAGATTTTGGATATCCACGGCTACACAGGCGGCTACAATATAACAGCCGCACTCGTTACCGGCAGATTAGCCGGGATGAATGCCGGGAAGGCAGAATGAAATCTCGGGACCTATGATCACTTGAATGTGAGTTATGAGCGGCAACAGGGCTGCTATGATCACACAGCCGGCACCAATGATCTCCTGCCGGGACGATATGAGCGGCTGGACACGGAGTATGAGCGCCTGCCCGCAATTCATGATCACCTGCCCGCCATCCGCACAATAAAATAAGCCGTCCGGAGATTTCACATCTCCGGACGGCTATTATTTTATTTATCCAGCGACAATATTGACCAAACGTCCAGGAATCGCAATAATTTTCTTCAATTCCTTGCCGTCCATCCATTGCTTGACATCTTCATTTTCCAATGCAGCTTGTTCCAGCTCTTCTTTCGTGCTGTCTTTCGCTACCGTAATTTTTGCACGGATTTTACCGTTGATCTGAACTGCCACTTCAACTGTGTCATCCGTTAATTTCGTCTCATCATATGTTGGCCACTGTGCATAGACAGCTGTTTCTGTGTGGCCAAGTTTCGCCCACAGTTCTTCTGATAAGTGCGGCGTGATTGGTGAAATCAGCAGAATGAATCCTTCGATATAGGATTTCGGCAATTTATCTGCTTTATAGCACTCATTGATGAAGACCATCATCTGAGAAATTGCTGTATTATTGCGCATCGCTTCAAAGTCTTCCGTAACCTTCTTGACAGTCTGGTTATACACTTTTTCAAGCGGACCGCCGGTGTCATCTGTCAATTTGTCTGTCATCGAACCATCTTCATTAACCAATAAACGCCAGATGCGGTCCAGGAATCGGCGGGATCCGTCCAGACCATTTGTCGACCATTCTTTCGAAGCGTCAAGCGGCCCCATAAACATTTCATACAGACGCAAAGTATCCGCGCCGTGCGAATGAACGATATCATCCGGATTGATGACATTGCCGAGGGACTTCGACATTTTCACATGCCCTTCCCCTAAGATCATTCCCTGGTTGAATAGTTTCTGGAACGGCTCTTTCGTCTGGACCACGCCGATATCATACAATACCTTATGCCAGAAACGTGCATATAATAGATGCAGTACCGCGTGCTCTGCTCCGCCTACATAGATATCGACCGGCAGCCAGCGTTTTGCCAGTTCCGGATCTACCAATGCTTCCTCATTATGAGGATCGATGTAGCGCAAGTAATACCAGCAGCTTCCTGCCCATTGCGGCATTGTGTTTGTTTCGCGGCGGCCCTTCATTCCGGTTTTTGGGTCTACTACATTAATCCATTCCGTAATATTCGCAAGCGGTGATTCACCTGTTCCGCTCGGCTTAATATTATCCGTCACCGGCAGCATCAGCGGCAAATCAGATTCCTCTACCGTTGTCATTGTACCGTCTTCCCAATGAATGATTGGAATCGGCTCACCCCAATAACGCTGACGGGAGAACAGCCAGTCGCGCAGACGATATGTAATTTTACGTTCGCCGGTGCCCTGTTCTTCAAACCATTCAATTGATTGCTTGATTGCTTCTTCTTTATCCAGCCCGTTCAGGAATTCAGAATTCACATGCTCCCCTTCACCTGCATAAGCTTCCTCTTCAATATTGCCGCCTGAAACGACTTCAATAATTGGCAAGTCAAATGTTTTTGCAAATTCATAATCACGCTCGTCATGCGCAGGAACCGCCATGATCGCCCCAGTACCGTAAGATGCCAATACATAATCTGCAATCCAAATCGGCATTTTCACACCGCTTGCCGGGTTCACGGCATATGCCCCGGTAAATACACCGGTTTTATTTTTTGCCAAGTCCGTACGTTCCAAATCACTCTTTGATTTCACTTGGTCTATATACTGTTCGACAGCTTCGCGCTGGGCGTCAGTCGTAATCTTCTGTACTAATTTATGCTCTGGTGCCAAAACTGCATACGTCGCGCCGAAAATGGTATCCGGACGTGTCGTGAACGCTTCAAATGAAAGATCAGTATCAGCAATCTCAAATTTGAGCTGTGCACCTTCCGAACGGCCAATCCAGTTGCGCTGCATGTCTTTTAAGCTTTCAGGCCAGTCTAGCTCATCTAAATCTTCGAGTAAACGATCAGCATATTCCGTAATACGCAATACCCACTGACGCATCGGGCGGCGTTCGACCGGATGATTCCCGCGTTCAGACAAACCATCAATTACTTCTTCATTTGCCAGAACCGTCCCTAACGCAGGACACCAGTTGACCGGCACTTCATCCACATACGCAAGCCCCTTATTATACAGCTGAATAAAAATCCACTGAGTCCACTTATAATAGCTTGGATCAGTCGTGTTGATTTCACGGTCCCAATCATAAGAAAAACCTAATTCCTGCATTTGACGCTTGAAAGTTGCAATGTTTTTCGCTGTAAATTCAGCCGGATCATTTCCTGTGTCGATTGCATACTGCTCTGCTGGAAGACCAAAGGCATCCCAACCCATTGGATGCAGCACGTTATAGCCTTGCTTACGTTTGAATGCACTTAGAATATCCGTCGCAATATAGCCCAGCGGATGACCCACGTGAAGACCCGCTCCAGACGGATACGGAAACATGTCCAATGCATAAAACTTCGGTTTTGACGGATCATCCGTCATTTTATACGTCTTATTTTCGTTCCAATATTTCTGCCATTTTTCTTCAATCTGTGCATGATTATAACTCATCTGAAAATTCCTCCAATTCAAATAAAAAGACCTCCGCCCCTGTCATAAGGGACGAAAGCCATATAGATTCCCGCGGTACCACCCAAATTGACGGTTGAATCCGTCCAACTTGAATCCTTAACGCGGAATACGGTATCAGTTACATCAATTCACCAATACAGGCTCCCAGGCGAGTTCGTTCTTCGTTTATACAGACTTGCACTGACCGTCTGCTCCCTGAAAATAAACGATAGAAGTACTATTCCTGATCTAAACCTTCATTATTTTCTTCAGTTTACCCGAAACATCGTTTGAATACAAGCCTTCCCTGTCGCTTTCTGACGTATAAATGCGGATTGTTAAGATTGTCATATGATGCAGATGCTGATTCCATGGTACAATGTTTTTGGTAAAGGAGCTGGAAACAATGAACACATCAACATTTCCGTTCCCTAGTGAAGGGAAACGGTACCATACATGGTCACGTCATTTAAAAGATACATTCGGATGCAAAATTGCGAAAGTCGCGTTGGACGCCGGTTTTGACTGTCCAAACCGTGACGGAACGGTGGCGCATGGCGGCTGCACATTTTGCAGCGTCGCAGGTTCCGGCGATTTTGCTGGAGACCGCGTCGATCCAATCAGCGTACAATTTGCGGAAATCAAGGAACGTTCGCAGCGCAAATGGAAAGACGCGAAGTACATGGCATATTTCCAGGCCTACACTAATACACATGCCCCCCTTCCTGTACTGAAGGAAAAGTTCGAAGCTGCACTGGCACAGGAAGGCGTCGTTGCACTTTCCATAGCAACCCGTCCGGACTGTCTTCCCGACGACGTTGTCGAATATTTGGCTGAGCTGAATGAACGTACTTATTTATGGGTGGAACTTGGATTGCAGACTGTCCATGAATCTACGGGCAAATTAATTAACCGCGCACATGACTTTGCCTGCTATCAAGAGGGTGTTGATAAGCTGCGAAAGCACGGTATCCGTATATGCAGCCATATCATCAACGGCCTGCCGGGCGAAACGGAAGAAATGATGATGGAAACCGCACAGGCTGTTGCAAAGCTGGACGTACAGGGAATTAAAATTCATTTGCTTCATTTACTAAAAGGCACGCCAATGGTGAAACAGTATGAAAAAGGCAAGCTGGAATTCTTGACGAAAGAGGCATATATCAATTTGGTCGTTGATCAACTAGAGATCATGCCTCCTGAGATGATTGTGCATCGGATTACCGGAGACGGACCTATCGATATGTTGATCGGACCGATGTGGAGTGTAACGAAGTGGGAAGTTTTGAACGGTATTGATGCGGAGCTGGAAAGACGGAACAGCTGGCAGGGTAAACATTATCTTCAAGAGGTGACAATCGATTGACAGACATTATTTTGCACCGTGTCCTGCCTATTTCAAAGCGGCTCATATCTGAACGGGTGCAGTCAGGAGAAACGGTAGTCGATGCGACTGCGGGTAATGGAAACGATACATTATTTTTGGCCGAACTGGTAGGAGAAAACGGCCGTGTGATCGCTTTTGATATTCAACAGAAGGCGCTTGATGCAACAAAGCAGCATCTTGGCGAGTTGGCAGGTCGCACCCGGCTGATTCTGGACAGTCATGCAAATGTCCGAGAATATGTGGATGGAGAAATTGGCGGAGCGATGTTCAATTTGGGATATTTGCCATACAGTGAAGACGAGAGCATCATTACCACTCCTTCTTCCACTATTGCTGCGCTCGATGCTCTGCTTGGCTTGCTGAAAAAATCTGGTATCATTACAATCACCGTGTATGACGGTCATGATGGCGGCAGTGAAGAGCGTGATGCGCTGCTTGCATATATCCGGACGCTGCATCAGGGAGATGTACATGCAATCCGCTATGAATTGCTGAATCAGCGCAGAAACCCTCCGTTTTTGATTGCTATGGAGAAAATGAGGGATTTTACGGAAGTGCGTAAAGTGGCTGATGAATAAATGAAAGCCCGTGAAACTGCTTAATTCAGCAATCACGGGCTTTTTGAGATTATTATGTCTGTCTGATATCTGAAATAGTTTCTGCTTCCAAGAAATTTGTTTCTTTCGTAAAGCGTAGTAATTGTCCGGCCGTTTCCTCAGCAGTACTTAGCTGACCCTGTTCTTTATAATTAACGAATTTTTCAAGATGAGGAAATTGTTCAGCTGATGAGGAACGGATAGTTTCCTGCATCCCCGTGTCAATAATACCCGGAGCGATAGAGACAATACCCACTGGATTGGCGGCTTGTCTCTGTTCAAGAGCCACAACTGCGGAAAACTGATCCAGCCCCGCTTTCGTTGCACAATAGATGCTCCAACCCTCATATGCATATCTTCCGGCACCCGAAGAGATATTCAACACTTTCTTTGTCCCCGTAAACTCTTCCAGAGAAGCAATAAAAGTATTGATTAATTGAATCGGTGCCGTCAAGTTCACTTGTACAGCCCGTTCGACTTCTTCAGCGGGCAACGCGCCGGTTAAGCTGATCGGATCGATGACTCCCGCGTTATTGATAAGAGTAAATGAACCCGCTTTGTCCAGATGACGCATCACAATTGATTTCAGCAGTGCAGACGCTTTCTCCGTATCCGTAACGTCAACCTCTTTTATATGCTCAAGCTGATCCGGATTTGAGCGGGCCAAGCCATATACCGCTGCGCCATCCTCACCGAATTGCTTGTACAGTTCCTTGCCGATCCCTTTCGAAGCCCCTGTAATAATCACTATATCCATTTCGAATCACTCCCCTATCATAACAAGCTGCTCATTGCTGCTATGTATTCATCCGCTGTTTTGTCCGGCAGCTCAAAAAAAAGAATCCAGCAATAGATCAAAATAGCGACCACGATAATAATCAGCAGTATCATCTGACGTCTGTTCAAAAAGTCACGTCCCTTACTAATTCTATACTGTCATAACTATAGCATAACAGGTCTGCAGCATTATGAGGACAAGCAAAAAAACCTGCATGTAAGATGGAATGAATGCAGGCTGGAAGTTTAAACTAGATTTGAGAAGCAAACTTATACGCCCCGCCATTTTTGATTCGAAGCAAATCTGCTAGTGTTTTAATGCCCTGCCGTTCAAGTTTCTTTAACAGCTCCGTAAATACATGTGCAGTAGTCAAAGCGTCCCCCAACGCACGATGCCGCTCGAAAACTTCTGTTCCAAACATTTTCGCGTAGTCTTCAAGATCCTGCTGCTCGCCCGAAGGATCTAAATAGCGTATCAAGTGCATCGTATCAAAAGAAGTCGGCATTTGGAATGTATATTTCTGCCTTCCTAATTCTTTCTTAATGACCATTTCATCAAAATTGACATGATGCCCCACCCAGCCGCCGCTTTTGTTTTTTTCAATGAACGCAAAATACTCTTCTATTGCGGTCAGCGGCATAGGTGCCTCGTCTACTTGTTCCTGCTTTATATTAGTTAATTTTTGGATTAAAGGCGGAATCTCTCTTGAGGGATTTACAAATGTCTGAAATACCCGGTCTGTGACTTGAAACCCTTCCACTTGCACCGCACCGATCTCAATCATACGGTCACTCGCTCCAATGGCGAAGCCTGTTGTTTCCGTATCAAATACAGTAAAACTCATATCTTGCAGCGGGGTATTCAGCTGAAGTGATTGCTGCAGCTCGTAGGTTAATTTTTTCTTCTTCCAAAACATGGTTTTGCTCCCTTTCTCTTTATATAGTACATTACGCACAAGGTGCACAAGGATTTTCATTCAAATTATATGAACTCGATATTTATAATTTAGACAGCAAATGAGATTGCAGCGCTCTGACTGTCTCTAATGTCGACCGCAGTTCATTTAATTCCCAGCGCCGAAGTTTCCGCAAATCGATTTCTGTTGAAATCTTTTCGTTACGCAAATGCTTTTCCCATGACATTGAAATACGTATACTCAAAGATATTTCGTAAGCATGCCGTATTTCTTCTGCAAAGTCTTTTGTGAATTTCTTCTTTTTCTGCAGCGCAGAGATGATCTCTAATGGAGTCGCATTAATTATTCCATTGCTCACACCCAAAATTTGCAGGCAATGATGCAGTGGGAATAGAGCATGCTTCTTTATATCAATGACGTCTGCTTTACTGCGACCACGGAAAATGGTCAAGAAATTCTGCTGCAGCTGCGGTATCGGCTTTTCTCTCTCTTGCTGAGCCATATAATAAATAAATGTTGAAGACTTTCTCAATTGAGTATTCACCATCTGCACAAACCGGTCATTTACTGACGGATCTCCGTAAAGGAACCGGAACGACAAAAAGTTATAGCCGAGCAATATCTGTTCAGGTGTCGACTGCAAAGCCCACTGACGAAGGCGCTGCTGCCATTCTCCCATCGTGCCGCGCCACTGTGATTCACTGGCCATCATGAACCCTTTACATCTAGTATACCCGGCTTGCTCCAAATGAACGACAATTTCATTGCCTAGAAGCTCAAAATACTCTTCAACCAGTTGTGATTTATTTTCCGCTGCGTCTTCATAAACAAGAAAGTGATCCTGATCTGTAAGCATAAATTGTTCACCGCGAGCACCGCTTCCCATTTGATACCAGGCAAACGGTACCGGAGGCGTGCCGGCTCCTTTACTTTCCAGCGATTCTAACGCGAGAAGAACACAGTGCTTCGCCAGGCGATCATAAAATTTCGTGATGATTTCCAAAGTGTGAATAGTAGAGATTTCATCTTGAATCAAATTGGAAAGCACATCATAAATTGCTGCTTTGACGACAGGAAGGTTTTCGAACGATGATTCTTCAATCGTCTTTAAGATATTCATTGAATTTCGATCACGTTTTGTAATAAGTGTGGCAAACGTGACGATCCCGACAGGTTTGCCTGCTTTGATGACCGGCAGATGTTTAATCCCGTGTTTGTAGAACTTGGAAAGTGCCTCATAATAGTAATCTGTCAATCTTACGGTATGCGGATTTTTTGTCATGACGTCTTTTGCGAGTAAACCTATTGATGAGCCTCTTCCCGCTATAACCCGTTCCACAAGGTCTTTTTCTGTGACAATGCCGTTCAATTTACCTGCCTGGTCGGTGACAATAATGGAACTGATCGAATGCTTGATCATCAGCTCTGCAATTTCTTGAACTTCTGCTTCTGCATGAATTGTTACCACCGGGCTGCTCATAAAATCCTGCACACGGCGCACGTATGGTTCACTTTCTCCGTATTCATCTGCCAGACGGACCTGCTCACCTAAAGATGTATACACGTTTGCGAGACGCATTGACATTTTGCGTAAAACATAATCGCGTACATTCTGGTCGTCCATTCTCTTCTTGATTACTTCATACGGCACCTGAAGGCAGATTGAGTTTTTCGCCACTTCCATATCAATATGATGCTTATCGAGAGGTCGTGCCATTTCGCCCAGGTAATAGGCAAAATTAGAGAATCCAATGATTTCGTTCTCCTGGACTATTTCCAGCATGACAGAGCTTCCATCCTGTCCTTCAATCTGCACTTCTGCAGAACCTTGAAGGATAATCAGCAGACCCTCCTGCGGTGTTTTGAAGTAATTGGACTTCTCAGCACGTTCATACAATTTTAACCTGCAGTCTATCAGCAGCCGGTCGAACTCCTCTTCGTCAGTATCCGCAAATAAAGGATTGTTATGGATCCTTTCATACAATGCACGATCTTTAATTGTCTGCAGCACATCAAAACCCCCTTTTGATCACATACACTTTATTTTACTAGTCGGCTGACAGATTCAGTACATAAAAAAGCTCCTCCCTCTGTGTGACAATCAGAAGGGGGAGCATTTCATGATGATACGACTGTTAATTAATTATCAAGCTCTTTGTATCCAGTTTCAGCTTTGAAACGCACTTCTGCATACGAAATTTCGAGCTCTTCGTGCTTCTTCGCGCTTAGAACTGTTCCAAGCCATGCTCCGAGGAACCCTGCAGGAACAGAGAAAATCGTAGGAAGCGAATACGGGAAAATCGGATTCCCTGTAAACAAGGCAGCTCCTGGAACCGGATTCCATACGCTCGGACTCATTGCTACAAGCACAAGTGCCACAATTAGCCCTGATAGCATCGATACCAACGCGCCTGTTGTATTGAATTTTTTCCAATAGATCGTCAATAGTATAGTTGGCACGTTTGCAGAGGCTGCAACACAGAATGCTAAAGACACTAGGAATGCTACGTTTAATTTTTCAGCGCCTAAGGCAAGAATAATAGAGAACACGCCAATTGCAATAGAAGCCCAGCGTGCAGCGTTAACCTGCTGTTTCTCAGTTACATTACCATTTTTGATAACTTGACCGTAAAGGTCGTGAGCAATTGCAGAAGCTCCAGATAGTACAAGTCCTGCTACGACAGCAAGGATTGTTGCGAATGCAACCGCTGCTACGAAGGATTCAAGTGCATTTCCACCGAGTACTCCTGCTAGCATTGGCGCAGCCATGTTTCCGGCAGCATTTTCCGCAATAATTGCATCTGCTCCAACAAATTTTGCAGCTCCAAAACCAAGGAAGATTGTTAGTACATAGAAAAGACCGATAATCCAAACAGAATAAATTACAGAAGAACGCGCCGTTTTTGCATCTTTCACTGTAAAGAAGCGCATTAAGATATGTGGAAGACCCGCAGTACCCAAAACAAGTGCCAGTAATACGGATATCAGGCCGATGGTATCTTTATACACGACCCCTGAATGAAGGAAAGCTTCTCCATGAGGAGTTGCTGTTCTCATTGCATCGAACATACCAATGAAATTAAAGTTGAACTTCATGAGCACCAAGAATGAGATAATGATTGTACCCGCCATTAAAAGCATAGCCTTAACAATCTGCACCCAACTCGTTGCAGTCATCCCGCCAAATAAAACATAAATCAACATCATCGTTCCTACGATTAAAACTGACATGTTATATGGTATACCAAATAGTAATTTAATTAGCGCGCCTGCACCTACCAGCTGGGCAAGCATATAGAACATAACTATTGTAATAGTATTTAATGCAGCCGCTCCGCGAACTTTCTTCGCACCAAATCGCGCACCAATCATATCAGCCATTGTAAACTTACCTAAGTTTCGAAGCGGTTCTGCGATTAGGAACAGTACCACTAAGTAAGCTGTCAGCCAGCCAATACTATAATAGAAGCCATCGAAACCATTTAGTGAAATCGCACCGGCGATACCCAAGAATGAAGCTGCTGATAAATAGTCACCCGCGATGGCCAAACCATTTTGCCAGCCGGTCAATGATCCGCCAGCTGTGTAAAAGTCGCTCGCAGTAGTTGTTTGCTTAGCAGCCCACCATGTAATATAAAGTGTCAGCGCAATAACTGAGAAGAATATAAGTATTGAAATAAAATCCATCTGCATTTGCAGGACCCCCCTTTTTTAAGACATTTATTTTAGAACATTTTTTTCTATAATCTTGTCTACATCATTATCAAAATGCTTTGCTTTATTCATATAGATAGAGGTAAATACCCAAACCATAATAAACATGGAAAATGCATAGACCCAGGTCCATGTCATATAGCCGATCGCCCGAGTTTCAAGAATCTTCGTATATCCTGTTAAAAGTGGAAGTATAAAGTACGCTGCGAAGAAAAAGATTACGTAAGGTCTTGAAAATGTCTGTTTGCGTTTGACTAAGGCTTTAAAGTCCTCTGTTGCAACGATTTTCTCATAGTCTAATGTGGATTTCCCACGAGTCGTTTGATTGCTCATTTGTTAATCCCCTTTCTATTTTATATACTTACTGAAAAAGTTGCCAAATCCCTCCACTTTCTCTGAAAACGCTTTCATCATAAAGCCAACTAGACAATATGTACCAGCGAAACAGTATTTTTATTTGTTATAGTACACATGTAAACAATACCAAATATTTACTTGATTTGCAATACCTTTTTTTGAAGATTTGTAAAATTTGATATACTAAGGTAAAGCAAGATTGGTATAGACATTAATCTAACAAAAGCCCGTGAAAGTTACAAGGACAATTTTAATTTTTCTTATTTTTAATTTTAAAAATGTAATAAAAACTCTATTTGAATTTCCATTTTTTGAACGAAAATAAATTGATACTGTTAAAGAACAGCAAAAAGATGTAGTATATTGTATATCGTTAGCATTTAGAAAATGCTCATTTAATGCACTCATTATAGAGAAAGATGGTGTGAGAAATTGCCTATACCTACTAATCACGCACAGCCGGTCCGTAAAACAGCCAAGGAAAACGCCTTCGGTCAACTGCAGAAATGGATTATTGACGGCACGCTTCAACCTGGCGAGAAATTAAATGATGTGGAACTTGCCGAAGCACTTGGCGTCAGCCGGACACCAATACGTGAATCCCTTCAGCTGTTGGAAGTGCAGGGTTTTGTCCAGATGTTCCCCGGCAAAGCTACTCAAGTAACGGAGGTCCAGCGGGAATCTATCTCTGAACTTCTGCCTCCGCTTGCCGCACTGCAGGCGCTGTCTGCGGAACTCGCCATACCCAATTTAACAGACAGTGTCATTAAAAAATTACGCGAAACAAATAAACGATTTGCTTTGGCAGTTGAGAAAGAAGATTATTTTCAGGCGTTGAAGATAGATGAAAAATTCCACCAGATTATTGTCGATACTGCAGCCAACACTTATATATCTTCCATGCTTGTGTCTCTGCAGGCTCATGTCCGCAGATTATTTTTTCATAATTCCATTATACTCACTTCCCAATCCATTTCGGAACACGAACAAATTATTGATTTAATGAGTGAGCGTGATGGAGAGCGAGTAACTAAAGTTATGAGGGAAAATTGGCTGCGTGCAATCGAGGAATTTCATTCAGTCGAGAAATTCAATTCTTAAAAAGAGGATCCGGCGTCAAGCCCGGATCCTCTTTTTATGACTGTTTTTATTGGACAGAACAACTGACAGCCCAAAGACAGCAGTTACAATCAGCACAGGTACCAGCCAGCCGATACCTTCTGCATAATATGGAATATAATCAGTGTACATTTTGTTTATCCAAGAAATCCATGCAGGCAGCTGATGATCGACCAATTTATAAAATTTCACGAGCGCTTCCACTGAACTGATCAAGAAGGCAGCAGCTGTTGCCGTTTGGTATACAAGCTTTGACTGATGAAACAACGGACCGGTGAAAGTCAATATAATCAGCACCATAGCGAGCGGATACAGCAAAACGAGTACCGGAAGTGAGAAATTGATAATATTTGCCAGGCCAAAGTTAGCGACTGTCAGACAAAACGTAGAAAATATCACGACAAACCACTTATAGCTGATTATGGGAATGATTGAATGAAAATATTCACCGCAAGCCGTCAAAAGTCCTATAGCTGTCGTGAGACATGCCAGCATAATGACAATTCCCAGCAGCACAAAACCGATAGAACCGAAGTAATACGAAGCCGTCTCACTTAATACCGCTCCCCCCGAGTTTACGTAGCCAATTGAATCAACTGAGGCTGCTCCGAGATAAGCGATCCCGAGGTAGATAATTGCGAGAAACCCTGCCGCCACAAATCCTGTTTTAGCAGTCGAAGTCAGTATTTGTTTTTTATCTGTGATTCCCATTGCCTGTACAGCTTTGATGACAATTATACCGAATACTAGTGATGCTAACGCATCCATCGTATTATAACCTTCCAGGAAACCTGTAAAGAAGGCGCCTTCAGTATATGGAATTTGCGCCGGCTGAACCATGCCCATCGGTTTGAATACTGTCATAGCGATGAGTCCGATTAACAGGATAATGATCAGCGGAGACAGCAGCTTGCCGACACGGTCCACAATTTTTGCTGGATTTAAAGAAAGCCACATGCTGATTCCAAAAAACAGCAGGGTAAATAAAAACCGGGCAAGAGCGACTGGGAAATCATTCAGAAATGGCGCAATCCCAATGTCAAATGCCACTGCCCCTGTTCTGGGCGCCGCAAAAAACGGGCCGATGGTTAAATAAAGGACAGAGGTAAAAATCAGCGCGTACAGAGGGTGAATCCGGCTCGCCAGTTCTTGAAGGTCTCTGCTGCCGGAATATCCGATCGCAAGGATTCCGAGGAACGGCAATCCGACGCCAGTGAATAAAAACCCGAGCATTGCTTTCCATGTATTTGTTCCCGCGAGCTGACCAAGCTCTGCCGGGAATATCAGGTTACCCGCCCCGAAAAATAATGCGAACAGCATGACCCCGATTACGAGGCTGGACGAGAATGATAATTTTTTCTCCATTTGCTAAAAATCCTCCTGTAGACAACAGTAAATTCATGTATGCAATATATTACATTTCCCCATCTTACGCTTTGTAAAACGGAAAATCAACTGCCTGCCGAATCATTTAATTTTTGGCTTTATTGCTAACTTACTGATTACTTTTCCGGAAATATTACTGTTGTTTTTTCGGGTATGCACAAATTCAATTCTTGACAAGTTGTTATGACCGTATTGCTAAAACATGCTGCTGTTTGACATGGTGTGAGTTTGCGGTTTAAACCTACTTCGGCGCTGGGGGATTGCCTTACGCTGTGAGTCTACTGGCGAAAAGGCGTACATCACTGCCCTAATTTCTGAAAAAACGTAGAAATACGGCAAAGCGAACCCTTCGCTGTTCGCTTTGCTCATGATATAAACTGTCAAGCACATATTTTGGTGAGGTGCTATTTGTTCAACGAGAAAAAGTAAAAACCGGCTGCACGTATGCCGCCGGTTCGGATCATTTATTTTATAACAAACTTCGTCTTGCTGTACCCTTCTTTCATTTTAGTTACTTGAAGAGTGGCGGGAATCGCTTCTTTCATTTCATCAATATGCGAAATGATCCCAATCATTCGTCCTGACTGCTGCAGCGCGATCAATGTGTCGATGGCTTTTTGAATCGCTTCCTCGTCTAAAGCGCCGAACCCTTCATCAATAAACATTGTCTCTATGCGGACAGCCCCCTGAAAGCTCTGAATGACGTCCGCCATGCCTAGCGCGAGACAAAGAGAAGCATTGAATTTTTCTCCGCCGGAAAGTGTCTTCACATCACGCGTCTGACCGGTATAAGCATCATGCACATCAATGCCGAGACCGCTCTGCTTGCCTCTTGTTTCCTGACGGTCGCTCCTGACCAGCTCATACTGGCCATTCGATACATCGCGCAGCCGGATATTAGCCGCCTGAATAATCCGCTCTAAATATTCAATTTGTATATAGCGTTCAAAAGATATTTTCAAACGGTTTTGACCACGGACAATATCGTATAAATTTGTGATCTTGCCATGAATTTTTTCCAATTCTACCTCGCGTTTTTTACTCGTTTCCAGCTCGATATGCAGTTCCTCTGCGGATTTTTTCCAGCCTTCAAACTGATTGAACAGCGCAAATGCCTGTTCATATTGATCTTTCAGCAACTCCACCTGCTGCTTCAGTGCTTGAAGGTCGATTGGCTGTTTGTCTTTCACAGACTCTTTCAATTCATCTAAAGCAGCCTTCAGTGTATGCAGGGTCTGTGTATACGTCTGCAGGCGCTGGTGAATATTCTGCCGCTCTTGTATTGGCAGCTTCACTCGCAGATAGCTCTCCTGTGAATCAAAGCCCTCTTCCATAAGACGTTTTTCAAATCCGGCCTGGCTCACCTGAAACTTTTCTTTCATTTCGGCTGCCGCCTGTTTTTCCATTTGCTCGCGGGAATCCATTTTCGTTTGTAATGTATGCACCTCCTGAAGCTTCTGCTGAATAGCATTCCAGGCATTCTCAAGCGCTGTGCTAACTGCTTCTTTTGTTTGAATCTTCTGCTGCAATGCCGGCAGTTCCTGAATTTCTTCAGGTATTTTTGAAATCGAGTGGTTGTATACGGCCAGTTTAGTTTTCCATTCACTTTTCGTTTCAGTATAGAGCAGTTCTAATTTTTTCATCTCAGCAATCAATTCGTTAATCGCAGTTTCTTCTTTTTCACTTGCTTCTTTCTTCTTCTTTACGGTTTCTCTGTTTTTTCGCAGTTGCCCGACTTTCATTTCAAGTGACGCTGCATCTGCTTTATAATCGCGGTCCATTACAATTTGCTGCTCTTTCAGCTCATGATCCAGCACCTCCAGCTGATTCAGAGCTTGCTGCAGTTCTGCATGCTTCGAATGAAATTGCTGTTCCTTCGCAAGCTGCTTTTGTTTCGCCTGATCCAGCTGCTGCTTTGTTATCTGCTCATTTTCTCCGCCGTCAGCTTTATTCGGGTGATGGCTGCTGCCGCATACCGGACAGTCCTCCCCTTCTTGTAATGAAGCTGCAAGCAACATCGCCTGACTGCCGATCCACTGACTTTCAAGCGCTTGGTAATCTGCTGCAAAACGTTCATTTTCCGCTTTTGCTTCAGTGAATTGCTGCTCTATTTCCATGACCTTATGACTTTGCTGTTCAAAGATTTGCAGTTGCTTTGCATAGGCTTTCACTGTTGCCAATTCATCTACATACGATTCATAATCTTCCAGCCCGGCTTCCAGCTGTTTAATTTCTTTTTTCTGCAGCTCTAATGAAGCCGTGCGCTGTTCAAGCTTATGCTGCTCTTGATTCATTTGTAAAGATGCTTGATTAGCTTTTTTCTCTAACTGTTCCAGATAACGGCGTTCATTGGCAAGGCCCGAAACCGCAGGCAGCAGACGGTTCAAGTCAGACAGCTCTTCTCTCAAAGCATTTCGTTCGCCTTCACGTGCTTGCTCTGTATCGTAAGATTCTTTGGCAGCAGCCAGTTGCCGGTTGGCATCTGCGAGAAGTGCAGCCGCTTCTTCATAACTCTTATTTTTCTTGAATAACTCAGATTCATTCGATTTTACTTGCAGCTCTAAATCCTCCAGGCGGGCCGCCCGTTCGGCTGCAAGCCAGCGTCTCTCAAGCTCAGCCATGGTCTCTTTCTGCGCATGCAGCTGCTGTAATTCAGTTTCACGCTTTTTAAGCTTCTCAAATTGATCATTGACAGAACTCGCCGCATGAAGTTCTTTTTGTTTTTCATCATGCTGGATGTAAAGTTTTGTATACTCTTCATGTTTCGCTGCAGACTGTTCCAGATAATAGGCTTGTTCTTCCTGCAACCCGGTAATCAGCTGATGGTAATTCGGATATTCTGCTTTCAGCTCTGTAAATAAAAGGGTCTGCCGCTCCGGCAGCTTGGCAGGAATCTGGTGAAGAACTGCGCCGCTCATCTGTTTTTCACGAAGATATTCCGAATTTGCCTCTTCTTTTTTCACTTTCAGCCGATCGGCAAGCTTCTGATAGGGCTCTGTCTTGAAAATTTTCCGCATGATGGCTTCCTTATTGGCTGTATCTGACGTAAGGAATTTTCGGAATTCACCTTGCGGAAGCATCATGATCTGACTGAATTGTGCATGCGTGAAGCCAAGCAGTTCTTCTACTTTATCATTCACTTCTGTAACTATTTGCCGGTCAGTTACCGGTATGGATTGCGTGCCGCTCTCTTCATATAATTCACAGCAACCGAGTGTGTCTGATTTATTCCCTTTCTTGCGGTAGGGAATCTGTCGCAGAACACGATATCTTCGCTGGTGAATATCAAATGTCAGTTCCACAGTCGTCTGCACATCGTCATCTGCAAACTGGCTGCGAAGCGCTCTTGTATCCGTCCGGTCTTCTCCACTTGCCTGTCCGTACAGTGCAAAGCAAATCCCGTCAAAGATCGTTGTCTTGCCTGCACCTGTCTTTCCGGAGATGACAAATAAACGATGCTCTTTCAAATCGTTGAAATCGACCGTCTCCTTATCTTTGTACGGACCGAAAGCTGTCATCGTTAATGTGATCGGCTTCATGCTTTGTCCTCCTCATTCGTGACATCCCAAAGCACTTCTGCAAATAACTGTTCTGTTTCAGGATCTGCAGGTTCGCCTTGCAGTTCTTTATAGAAGGATGCAAACAGGGACCTGTCGTCTTCTCTCTTCTCTGTGTTTACAGCAAAACCAAGTCCTTCACCGGAAGCCGGCAGAAGCTTGCGCTCAACATGCATCGCATTCGGATATACTGAGCGAACTTTTTCCATCGGCTGAATAATCGGCACGGTATCAAGCAGCTTAACGAATACATAATCTTCATTCGACGGCTGCTGCAACAAATCGTCCATCGCCCCTTCTATCGTCCGCATATCATGCAGCGGTTCAAGCAGTCTCTTCTCTATCTCTGCCTCTCCGTCTTCATGCAGATGGACAATTAGATAGCCTTTTTGATGATTTTCTTCAGATATAGAGTACTTTAAAGGAGATCCCGAATAGCGGATTGTTTCAGATCCGACCCAGTGCGCTCTATGTAAGTGGCCGAGAGCAGTATAATGA
>NZ_WHVV01000055.1 GCF_009650995.1 Sporosarcina cascadiensis
GCAAAGAGGTCACACCCGTTCCCATACCGAACACGGAAGTTAAGCTCTTTAGCGCTGATGGTAGTTGGGGGTTTCCCCCTGTGAGAGTAAGACGCTGCCAGGCAATATTTTTATTTCGGTATACTGTTACGTATTTTATACATAAGAGTAAGATCGTTGAGATAATAGACTATTACCCAGGAGGATTAGCTCAGCTGGGAGAGCACCTGCCTTACAAGCAGGGGGTCGGCGGTTCGAGCCCGTCATCCT
>NZ_WHVV01000015.1 GCF_009650995.1 Sporosarcina cascadiensis
TTTTTATTTAGTCACAAAAAGTTTAATGGGATAAATATACATCTATGTTTTTATGTGTATTTCATGCAACGCTAGTGAGTGGTTCCTGTGCGAGAAACATTCATGATTGTTTGAACTAACATGACTATTTGAACTTTCACGTTTGTTTCGCACACAGGAACCGATCACTATTCCCCGGCTACCTATATTTGATGCATCACCATCTCTCCCACCCATGCATGCCCGACGTATGCGGGATATTCCGCAATGCGTTTCTTGCGCTCAAATAGGAACTCTTCTGTCCCGTTCTCAGCCGAAGCCATCACTTTCGATAAGAGGCGACCGGCGTTTATGATGTTGACGTTGTTTTCGCCAAATTTCTCTCCATGCAGCCTGAATACGTCCAACGAATGTTCGGCGAAGTAGAAAGCGAACCAGTCTTTTGTCTGAGTCTTGATGGCATAAAGCTTAATTCTGCCGATGCCCAATAGATTGGTTTTGTGCAGGTGGAGAACCGCCGCGTCGTCAGATTTCACCTTCTTCAGTTTTTCCACACTGTCATTCACTCCAATGATCCCGTTTGTGAGTGCCCAGTAGATGTTGTGCGCTACAAGACTCATATCCATTTCTACCGCAAATTCAAAAAACTCTCCGACTGTGATTTCCATTACGCTCCACTCCCTTTACATTTTTTCTGTTCGATATCACACAGTTCGCCAGTTTCCTTGATGTAGGTCACAGTGACTCTGCCAGTCGGACCGTTCCGGTGCTTAGTGATTTCAATCTCCAGTTCATCTGTCGGTGTCGATCTTTTATGGTAATAATCGTCTCTGTAGAGGAACGCCGCAACGTCTGCGTCCTGTTCGATATTTCCCGAATCACGCAGATCACTCATAAGCGGACGCTTGTCCTGGCGCTGTTCGACTGCCCTCGATAATTGCGACAGTACGACGACTGGGCAATTGAATTCCTTGGCCATATTCTTTAGATCTGCACTGATTTGGCCGATACTCTGCATTTGGTTGCCTGGATTCCCGTCTGGCCGGATAATCTGCAAGTAGTCAATAAAGATGATGGGATGTTTATCCGAATTTTCTTTAATGATTTTTCTGGCTGTCGCTTTAATCTGGCTTACTTTCAAGGCGCTTCTGTCATCGATATGGATATTTGACTCATCCAGCCGGTGCATTGCGGTGCCCCAATCCTCTTTTTGCTTGTCAGTAAAATGCCGGTAGGGATTCCTCATACGCAACCGGCTGTATCCTGCCGTTGCGGCGATCAGCCTGTCTATCATCGACTTCCTGCTCATCTCAAGCGAGAAGATGATCGGCAGATGACCGGCCCAGCCTGCATTCAATGAGAAATGGTTCAGTGTGTCCGTCTTTCCCATCGATGGTCTGGCTGCTACGACGATGAATTCGCTGTCTTGAAATCCATTCAGTATCCCATCCAAGACAGCGAGCCCTGTCGTTGTACCGATATTTTCATCCAGCGGTTCGAATGGTCTTTCATATTGCTTGATCAATTCGTTCTTCAACGATGTTTCCATGCTTGCAGTGTTGTCATCCTGTAAGGAATCGAATGACTGCTGGATTTCGGGTATGGACCAGTTATCGTGCTGCGCCAATTGCAGCAGTCTGGCTTTCTCGATTTCCTGCCATTTATTGACGATGATTTCTTTATATTCATCAAAACGGGCAGGATGGGCAAAATTCTTGAGTTCCGCCAGATAATTCGCTCCTCCGAGTCTTGCGGGTTCCCGGATTGTCAGGAGGGTGATGTAGTCGGCCACTTTATTCATGCCGGCAAGTTCTCGCATCGCACTGAAAATTATTCGATGGATATGGGATTGGAAATACTCTGCCTGCATTCCGCTGTCCAATATGAAATGATTCTCCTTTAACATACTTCCGATTACACTTTTCTCAGCTAATTCACTGCTCATTCATCTCTCCCCTTTCATGAAATCCAGCACGAACGGCTGGATTTCCTCTTCCTCTTCTTGCAGAGGTTCCGTTTCATTCACATAATTCTCGAAGTTCTTTGCGTTGAATAAAGTGGAAGGACGCAAGTAGTTACGGAATTTCTCATCCTGCAGCCATTGGTCTGTCTTCAAATCGATGACTTGTTGGATGTCCTCGACTGAATAGCCTTCATTCAGCCGTGCATTGAGCAGTCTTACGGTCGCTGATGCATTTGCTTTGAATTGTTTGCCTGTTTTCTCGTTGAGGTGGCTGATAATTAAGGTGATCTCGTCGTGGTGCAACCCGACAAGTTCTTTTTTAATATTCTTACGTTTTTTAAGTAATGGTTTGTCCAGAATGGCCAACTCTGTCTGTACATTTTGGACAGATGCAACTGGTCGTTCCGGACACTGCCCCTGATTGCCAAAGGCAGTGCTGACGGTAGAATAGTCGATGCGGTACCATTTGGTGTTGTCAGCTTTCATCCGGTTGTGTTCGGAAGTCGAAATTAGATAGCCTTTCTCCTCAAGATTTCGTATTATGCGCCGTATTGTTCTGACGGACCAGAAAGGAAATTCTTCTGCCCATTCCTCATACGTTTTGGAAACCCATTTCTCTCCGTTTGAGCCTTTGCGGGAAATCAGTGAGCGGAAATGCAGTTGCTGCAGCAGCACTGCTTCGTTGAGCCCCGCCTGTTTCACGAGCGACGGCAGGATAATCATCGGTGATTCATTGATCAGTAAATTCATTGGGGTGGACCTCCCGATTCTTTTTGGTGTAAGGGGCTGTTTGTGCCTCTTGCACGCTATATAGAGGGATTTTGCGGAAAGGATACAGGAGGGGTCAAAAAAACTTTCGCGATTCTATCCGTGTATCCTTTTCCGGCCCACTGTCTATATAGGGGGAAAAGGAGTGGACGACAATATGCAAATGAAAAATTATTTAGAGGGCCATACGGAATTCAGGAACAGGGAAGAAATGGAGCTTGCAGCGAGAGAACATGTGAAGAGGAATTGGCAGAAATTGAACAGGACGGATCGGGAGGTGTTCGAATTGATTTGTTCGCATTCGGAGACGTATTTGGCGGTGCATTTGACGCAGCGGGAGATGGAAGAGGAGTTGGATGTATCGAATTCCACGGTCCGGCGAGTGATGAGGAAGTTGATAGAACTTGGGATGATCAAGCGGGTGCCGTTCACCCAGCCGGATACACAGGGGCCCGGGGCTAATATTTATGTGATTTTGCCTGTTGGGGAATGAAACTGACAGATAACATTGCAAAAAGCGTTGAGAGGAAGGTTTGATCCTCCAGCTTTTTCGATGTGCAAGCGTCTAACTCTCGGAAATGGACGTTAATCCCAATAATAGTTATTCCTGTTTTCTTCCCTGCTTCTTCATTATAGGTCTGTACATTTGGATAATTAAGAAGACGGGATAACCCGCTCAATACCTTCTTCTAATATTTTAAGTTGATATTGGAAATTTGCGACGCCGTCCGTGTGTTCAATATCATTTTCGGAAGAATCTACTCCTTCAAAAATTAAAAGCTGTGTCTGTTCAGGTCCTATTGTTCCTTCCTACGTATGGGATAAAAATAGGTATATCCGTTTCCTATTGAACTATTGCAGCTACTTACGGTGATCATGCGATCTGGTCAATTCACAGGCCGCTATGTATACCACTGCTATATCCTGAAACATGAAGATTATGATATATTGCAGCCCTTTAAAGTGGTGGAAGACTATCGTAAAAAAAATAGATTCCGCCCGCCTTGCGAGAAATGCAAAAGGGCGTGTACCTCCCCGAAGGAACAACATAAAGACGAAGCTTCTCATACTCTTTACTCGAGGAATCCACCCAATCAAAAAATGCCTGGAATATCTTCTCAGCGTTGAGATTATACGTTGTAAATGTGAATAGGACTATACGGTGGTTTGAATGGTTACATGACCTCGCTGTTGTCCGTGCTATTTTTCCAGCTGAATTGTCATTTGTCAGTAACGGTGATTGTTGATTTAGCAACGGTGATATGTGTTTGGGGTAATACGGGCAGCAGCGTTGTCCCTGCACTGCCCTCGAATTGTAAAATATACTTCAAAAACCCCCATGAAAAATTCATAGGGGTTTCTATCTTCTTTTAATTTGATGGCGCCAAGCCAATAGCCGCATTTAAAGCAGATTTCAAGGAATCCTCTTTTGCGATGTTTTTACCTGCGATGTCGAAGGCAGTTCCGTGGTCTACGCTGGTTCGAATAATTGGCAGGCCGACCGTAATATTGACGCCGTCCTCAATCCCCAGCACTTTAATCGGTCCATGGCCCTGATCATGGTATTGCGCTACGACAATATCAAAGTCGCCACGACGCGCTCGGAAGAATAGAGTGTCTGCAGGCAATGGTCCTTCCACATTGATACCCGCCTCTTTGGCTTTTTTAACTGCTGGTACAATCTTTTCTTCCTCTTCCCCGTAACCGAACAGCCCGTTTTCACCGGCATGCGGGTTAATGCCGCATACACCAATCCGAGGATTTTTAATGCCAGCCTTCTTCAATGTTTCGTCAGCCAGGCGAATTACCGCTTCCTGTCTTTCAGGATCAATTTTATTGATAGCATCGATAAGTCCCATATGTGTGGTCACATGAATGACCCGTAGTCCCGGTGCTGTCAGCATCATAGCGTAATCTGAGGTTCCGGTAAGTTCTGCAAGTATTTCGGTATGTCCGGGATAAATATGCCCTGCTTTATGAAGAGCTTCTTTGTTCAGCGGCGCTGTACAGATTCCCTGGATTTCATGATTGTTTGCCAGTTCGATGGCTGCCTTCAGATACTCAAAGGCGGCATCTCCAGCTTCCGCAGTAACTTTCCCCCATTCAATAGTTTCAGAGACCTTATTTAAATCAAGAAGATCAATGGACCCGAATTCAAACTTAGCATCTTTCACCGAGGCTACAGTATGGATCTCCAGCTTAGAATCTGTAACATGCTTCGCCTTTTCTAAAACTGTCCTGTCCCCTATTACTATAGGTCGACATTTAGTGTATATTTCAGGATCCATTAAACTTTTGACAATGATTTCTGGTCCTACTCCTGAAGGGTCTCCCATCGTAATCGCAATTACAGGTATTCCCATATTTTTCGACCTCCTCATTCCTCTCTCCAGATGATTTAATCATTCATTAGCAAGTTCGGTAAGAACGTTGCAAGCTGTGGAATAAAAATGATAAACAAAATGGAGATGAGATAGATGAATACAAAAATTAATATATGTTTCATCATTTTCAGCATATTAGTACCGGCAATTTTAGATGCCAACAGGCTTGATAAGCCATAAGGTGGTGTTACTGTACCTAAACGAATAGCCATAACAGTGACGATACCTGTGACAATCGGGTCTACTCCCAAACCATGCATGACTGGTAGTAATAGCGGTACAAAAATCAGCATAGCTGAGTTAGGTTCCATGAACGTCCCTAAGATGACATACAGCAATGTTAGCATCAGTAAAAAAGCAGTCGGTGAAAAGTTATTTTCCAATAGAATATTGACAATTGGATCCATTGCTTCATAGTATGCCAGAACCCAAGAAAGCAATGCTGCAGCTGCAATCAAAATATAAATGACTGCCGAATCCATTGTTGCCCGTTTGGAAACTTCATAATAGCTCTTCCAGTTGCGCTGCTTCTTAATAAAGAAAGCAACGAATAATACATACATAACGGCGATGGCTGCCGCTTCTGTAGCGGTGAATATTCCACCCATGATTCCACCGATGACGACCAGGAATAAGCTAATTGGGAAAATACTCTTTTTTAGAGCAGTAACCTTGGAGAGTTCTTCTCCTTCTTCCAGGCCTATTAATTCATTTTCAATATCTCCAACATTGTTCTTTACTGCATAGTAATAGGCGTATACCATCTGTGTTAGACCGATCAAAATGCCTGGTACGATTCCAGCAATAAATAAAGCTGCAACCGATGTTTGTGCCAATGCGCCATAAACAATAAGTAAAATACTTGGAGGTATAATGGAACCAATCGTAGAAGAAGCGGCAGTTACAGTCGCCGCAAATTCACGGCTGTACCCTGCCTTTATCATTGCCGGGATAAGAAGCCGACCCATTGAAGCCACGTCTGCTACGGAAGAACCTGAAATGGCACCGAAGAAAATACTTGTCACAATGTTCATATGTGCCAGGCTTCCTTTAAGTTTTCCTACCAATGCCTTCGAGATGTAAATTAAATCATCTGTGACGCCTGTCAAGTTCATCAGCGACCCACAAAGTATAAAAAGCGGAATCGCCAGTAATGTGAAACTAGAAAACGATTCAATCATCACCGAACTTGCCTGTGTTAAACTGACTAACGGTTCAAACAATAGAGGAATAGAGGATGATATGATGATACTGAAAACAACAGGCACACCAAGAAATAAACATATAACGAATACTGATACTATAAAGAGAAGGATCATTTATCATTCACCTCTTTTGTGCCTTTTCTAAAGAACTGTTTAAGATTAAGTACTTGAAAATAAACCATAAAGATTGTTCCTACCAAGAATGCCGAGTAGTAATAAGTCAACGATGGTCTTTCAGATAAGAAACGAATGGGCACTAATTCTTTTCTTGTTAATCCCGCTTTGAAGGCCGCAATTCCGATAAATAAAAGGATAATCACTGCTGCGAAAGTCAGGACGTAGACAATAATATCCCTTACTTTTGCGACACGATCGCTTAAGTATTCCGTAAAAATATCAATTTCCAAATGTTCTTTATCCTTTATCGCCAGTGCAGAACCCATAAAGACTAACCACATGATACAAAATTTCCTGATCGGTTCAATTTCAGGTATGGACACTAAGAAGACGTATCTGGCTAATACTCCAGTAAAAAGAGACAGAGCCAATAAAAATATTGCGATGATGCTAATGGTCTGGGCAATATTTACCATGATAGTATTAATTTTTTTCAGCATGTCATCCCTTCAATCATTTATAAATTTTTAATTATACCTTGTGCACCCAAAAAGATAACACTGTCAATCTGAACAACTGTTAGAAGTAATCCAGATTGACTGTGTAATAAAACTCATTCAAAAATATCGTTCACTACATCCTCTGCTCCAAGTTCTTTTGCTCTCTCCGTCATCTGGTCACGGGAAATTTTAATGAACTCTTCCTTGTCGGGCTCTGTGAATGTTAAGCCAAACTCAGTTTCCAATTTTTCCTTATACTCGTCTGCTTCATCAAATGCAATCTCTGTGTATTCAGACTGAACGCGGTCTGATGCTGCGGCAATCGCCTGTTTATGTTCATCAGACAGATTATTATACCGGTCACCATTCATCGCTACGAAACCTAATGTTAGAATATGCTGTGTACGTGCGACATATTTTCCAACCTCACCGAAACGATTCTCAATCATGGAATCTAGACTGTTCTGCGTACCTTCAACAACTCCGGTTTGAATTGCTGAATATACTTCACTCAAATCGATATTCTGTGGGCTGGCCCCGAGGCGCTGCCACCATTCCATCTCAGTTGCAGATCCGCCGCTCCGCATGCTTTTGCCCTTTAGATCACCGACAGACTCAACAGGGAATGTACTAAGAATATTTCTTTCAAGTCCTCCTGCATACATGACTGTTTCCAAGCCTGGATTTTCACGAAGTAAGTCCTCGAAATATGACAACCGGTCACTTTCATTTACAATCGAGTTAAAATGCTCCCGGTCTTTGAACAGATAGTTACTGGACAAAACATCAAATATAGGCTGATGTTCAGAAAACCATCCTGTATCTGTGTAAATCATATCGATATCACCGGAGATTACAGATTGATAAATACTGGAGGCATCTCCGACACGCCCGCCTGTATGGACAGTAACTTCAATTTCACCATTACTTTCTTCGTTTATTGCATCAGCGAAAGCAATTAATGCTTTACCCAGTAGAGATTCAGCCGGGTTGATTGTAGCAGCCACCAATTTGACTTTATCCCCACTAGCTCCAGAACTTGAATCTTTGCTACTGGCTTCTTTATCTCCGCCACAAGCAGCCAGTAGTCCAACAACTCCCAACATTAACATTAAAGTGTGTAACTTTTTTCGCATAAAAAACCCTCCCCATTCTATTTTTTATGTTATTTTCCAAACGCTGTGTTGAATATGATTTCTTAAAAAAGTAAAGCTCGTGTGTAACAGTCCATTTTCGTCAAGAAGGATGGATGGATAAGAAAACTCTGGATAATCAACTTCAGATGAAACGGAATCCTCATCAGCTACTGTCACTACTTCTCTCCAGGTTGCTCCTTCATCTGAAGACCGTGCTACTTTTAGCGGACTCCTGACGACACCCCAAGTTGCGCTTTTTAGTGTTTCCAGATTCAAACCATCCATGTCAGCTTTGTCAAACCAAGGCGGTCGGTTTTCTTTCGGCGGTGCCATTTCAGCATTAATGTGGTTATAGATAAGAAAGATATCGCCGTTTTTAGCAACAGTCGCCTGTACGGATGCATTATTATTCGGCAATTCTGTCTGCATTGGAGCAGTCCAGGTTTTACCTTCGTCAGCAGAAGTGGATATATAGACCGAATCAGCTCTCCTGCTTCTAAAGAAAGCAACCAAACGATTGTTAACGCTTACAATGGACATGTGTACCAATCCTTTACTTTGAAGCACTTCATATTCTTCCCACGTTTCACCATTATCTTTACTAACCTTTACAACACTGTAGTCGTCGCCTAGAAAACCGTTTGATGATTTCTTGCTGTAGTAAGCCGGCAGAATGATTGTTTGATCCTGCAGGATTACCGGAGGATTCCTCACAAACGACCCCGGTGTATCGAACAGGACAGAAGGGTCAGTCCACGTTTTACCGTTATCCTTTGACTTTCGGACATATACAATGGCCGAGTCTTGGTGAATATCAATCTGCGCTGTATAAATCAGCCATAACTCGTCGACAGGTGTGACAAACAGAATCGGATTCTGTTCTGATCTTTCCAAGTCACCTTTTAATACAACCGGCTCTTCCCATTCTTGTTTGCCCTTATATAATCTGGAACATAAAATGGAAACATCCGCTTTTCCTTCCCTGCTTCCGCCAAACCAGCAGCATAGTAGATCTCCGTTACTAAGCTGAAGCAAGTTAGATGCATGGTTATGAGAAAATGGCGTTGGAATTTTTGTTGTTGAAACCTGTACTGTATCCATCTTGAAACATCTCTCCTTTTAATTCATATAAGTACCGCCGTTTACATTCAGCGTCTCACCAGTTACATAGTCTGATAACGAGGAAGCAAAGAATAAAATAGTTCTCGCTACTTCTTGCGGTGTACCAAGTTTTTTAAAAGGCATCCCCTCCAAAACTTTCATTCTGTATTCTGGACTCCACTGCCTGGTCATATCTGTTTCCACCGGACCCGGGCAAATCGCGTTTACGTAGATATTATCCTTTGCATATTCAGATGCCAGATGCATTGTTAAATAATTAACGCCTGCTTTCGAAGCCCCATAAGAGGGAGCCGCATTTTGATGAGGTGTCTTGGATGCCTTCGAACTAACATTCACGATTTTCCCCCGCTTTTGTGTAACCATGAATGGGAGCACCTCCTTGCAAAAATAAAACACGCTGTTTAGATTAACGTCGATTACTTGCTGCCAGTCTTCAAGTGTCGTGTCAGCAGTTGAACTGCGACTGTTCATCCCTGCATTATTTACTAAAATGTCAATCCGGCCAAAAAAATCGATTGCTGTCTGTACTGCCCGCTTAGCCGTCTGCGGGTCTTTTGCATCCCCTACCACTACAACCGCCCGTCTCCCAAGTTCGTTGATTATTCTTTCCTTTACGGCATATAAACGCATTTCATCTCTGCCATTGAGCACCACATCCGCGCCGGCAGCTGCCAAAGTATAGGCTGTTTGTTCTCCAATTCCCCGTGAAGCTCCTGTGATAATTGCTGTCTGATTTTCTAAAAGCCGCTCTGTTATTTCCCCTGTCGTCAAGAAAATCCACCTGCCTATAATCTATTAAGAACTTTTATCATTACTTCTTCTGTCCCAAAATTCCCGGCTTTTGTGATGACTCTCATTTCTTCTTCCGAATCCACTTTACAAACAGGTACACCCGGTTCCAGTTCATCCAAAAGGGTTAAACAATTAATGTCCATGTATTTCATCACTTTCTGCGCTGTCTCTCCCCCTGTAAGGAACAGAGTGGAAATGGGAAAACGAGATAGAATACGTTGAGCCTGCATGCCTAGATTATCCGCGATAAGTTCTCCGACAGCAGACATACTTTTTCCATTTGTATCACAGAATGCCTGACTCTTCTCTCGGTCGGGCGATGAAAATAATACAATATGCCGTTCATTCGCAAGTTCATTAGTAACCTTTGTTAAAATCCACCCTTCTTCTGCCTGTTCATCTGAAAAATAATCAATCTCTATTGCAGATACTTCGTTTTGCTGAAGCAGTTTTTCAAGCTGCCTGCGACCCAGTGTGCTTACACTCCCTATAATAAACAGCTTGGATCCACTTCTCCTTTCAACTGGAGGAGAATGCGGTATTTTCTCGTATCCAAGCGCCTTAGGAAGATGGCTCAGTAACCCCGCAGATCCTACACAGAAATATGAATAAGGCTGATATTGGATTAAACTTGCAATCATCTCAAGATCCTGCTCGGAAACGCTGTCGAAGGTAATATAATTAATGCCTTTATTTTTCATTTGATCTAACATGGCCACAAATGCATCTTCACCATCCTGCAGACTATCTGCGTATATATGGTGGATCGGTTGTTGGGATTGCTTAGAAATCAACTCCGTAATATTAGAGCTGAGGATCGGATGTGTCGGATCTGCTGATACTTCTGTTTCCTGCAGGATTTTACGATTCAGCATATGATATCCGTTAATGATCTGCCGACCGTTTGCAGGATGCCCCGGAACAATGAATACAAAGTCAGGCCTAATATAGTCATAAATGGCATCTATTTCTGCGCCGATGTTGCCTCGCATGGTTGAATCAATTTTCTTGTAAAGGAGTGTCTCTCTTCCCTTCACCTTACTTCTTTCCAACAGTTCAGATACTGTCTGATAGGCCGCTTTCGGTTCCATCGGGCGTGTATCTGTGTTTATAACAATACTGTCCGACGTATCATCAGTTAAAAACGATTCCAACATAACAGATGGTTGAATCCCATAGGGGACCAGCTGTATTCCTGTATCACAGGCCCCTGTTAAATCGTCTGCTATGATTGTAAAATTCATGCTGTATACCTGCCTCAAAGTAATTTTTTATATAAATTTTCAATCTCCAGTACTGTCAGTGATTTCGGGTTGTTGTCCAACAGTCGTTTGATTTTTATTGCCGCTTCAGCCAGGTGGGTAATATCGCCATCTGTTACACCAAACTCTTTTAGATCCTGTGGAATATTCAATACACGGATCCATTCTTCGATTTGTGCGATTATTTTATCCGCAGTCTGTTCAAGCGTATCGCCTTCCTCATGGATGGACATGGCTTTTGCCACTGCAGGCAGACGCTCCATCATGGAATCCAGGTTAAAGGAAGTCACATGAGGCAGCAGCATAGAGTTGGCTACGCCATGCGGGATGTTGAATTTACCTCCAAGCGGATATGCTAATGCATGGACCGCTGCTGTTCCTGCACTGGTCAGGGCCATTCCGCCATACATGGATCCCATCAGCATTTTCTCTCTCGCTTCAATTGACGAGCCATTTTCATACGATTCTACGATGCTATCACTGATCAACCGGATTGATTCCAAAGCGAAGACATCGCTGAACATATTCGCTTTATTGGAAATATACGATTCAAATGCATGCGTGAAAGCATCCATCCCGGTCGCAGCTGTAAACGGTTTTGGTAATCCGGTAGTCAGAGATGGATCTAAAATAACCAGAGCGGGCAGGAAAAATCTGCTGACGATACCGACCTTCAGCTCTTGGTCAGGAATTGTCACTATTGCATTTGGGGTAACTTCCGACCCTGTTCCCGCTGTAGTCGGAACCATAGCAGTCGGTATACCCTCCACTGTTGCCTGCTGTCCATCCAGAAGCTGTTGAACTGTCACATTATTTGTGTGAAGCACTGATAACAGCTTCGCGGCATCTAGGACACTGCCCCCACCTACTGCAACAATATAATCAAAGGATTCCGATGCATATTCATCAGCTAAAGCTTGAATACTTTTCACAGTCGGTTCTGGGAGAATGGATGAAATAGTTATTGCCCGAATTCCTTCCTGTTCCAGTTGCTTATAGACTGAGTCCAGGAGACCCAGTTCGATTAGTCCTACCTGAGAAACCACAAGAACCGTGGATAAATCTGTTACACGTTCTTTCAATAATTCTGCCAGTTTTTCAATAGATTGATTGCCGCCAACTAAGTAGTCGGCTGTCTGAAATTGATACAATGATGTCATATGCCCCAACCTCTTTCCTTGTATTGATCTAAAGTGTTCTGGATTTCCTTAGTTAATGATAATTCCGCTTCCATGACAGGAGCTCTTGGTGGTCCGACCGGCACTCCCTGAAGCTCAAGCATTTTCTTATATACTGCCGGAACTGTGGCTTTTGTCGAGAGATTACGAATATCGCGCAGAGCTTCTTGCGCCTGCATCGCCTTTATATGGTCATCCTTTTTCCAGTTATCATAGATAGATAGCGCTATATCCGGGAAAACATTTGCAGTAGCGGCAACTGCGCCGCTTCCGCCGGCAAGCAATGTCCAATAAATCAATGAATCTGTTCCTGACATTACAGTGAAGTCATCGTCGGTCAGGTTAATATATTGAAGGATGTTATCAAAGTTACCGCTGCTGTCTTTGACTCCTTTGATGGAAGGAACTTTTGATAAATGCTTTACTGTATCCGGTGAAAGCGATACACCTGTACGTGAAGGTATGTTGTATAAGATAATCGGCAGATTCGTTCCTTCAGCAATTTTTTCATAATGCGCTATAAGTTCCTGCTGGGAAGGTGGATCGAAGTATGGAGTAATGATAGACAGTACATCTGCTCCAACGTCTTCCATCCGTTTTGAAAGCTCGATTACCTCTCTTGTGCTGTTTCCCCCGGTTCCGACAGCTACCGGCACCTGACCATTCACTTCATCTACGATAATTGAAGCAAGCTTCACCTTTTCGTCCTGGCTGAGTGTAAAGAATTCTCCGTTCGTTCCTAATGTAAATAAACCGTGGACGCCTTTGTCTACAAGTCTTCTAACTAGCTGCCTTGTGACATTTTCATTAATTTCATGAGTTTCCGTTAAAGGCGTTAATAGTGCTGGTACAATACCACTTAGCATTCCGTCACTCCTTATACGTTTTCATTTTTCTTATTATTGTAATTATAAGTACAATAGTTTTAATTTACAACTAGTTATTAGAAAATATAATTTATTTTTATTTTATTGTTTCATTTTGAAGCACTTCGTATATTTTTTTCTCTTATAAAAAGGAAAAACCGCCAAAATGACGTTTATTCCAAAGGAATATTGTCATTTAGACGGTTAGCTTATTGATTCAATTTACGCCATAAAGTAGACCTGGTGATACCTAACCTGCTTGCAGTTCGAGTCTGATTACCATTCTCCTGTTCCAGCACAATCTTGATGATGTCGTTTTCCATCTGGGCCAACGGCTGGTCCAGGGAAATAGTTTTATTTCCTGCTGTTCTGGCTTGCAGACAATGCTCCACCTCTTCTATAAATTGCCCTTCTGTTTGGTGAACCAGCTCTTTAATTATTTCTCTAAGTTCGATAAAGTTACGCTCCCACGCATGTTCTTTCAACTTTTCCAATGCCTGTGCCTGCATGCCAACTATTTGCTTTCCGCTTTTTTCGTTGTAGTACAAAATAAATGTATTAATTGCCTGCTCCAGTGATTCACTCTGGTCGCGTAATGGCGGGAAAAAGATAGTCAATCCGGTTAATTCATCTGCTAGATACCGGTCAATGAGTGGATCCTTCTGTAATTCATATTCCGGGCCGCCTGAAAAAGACAGAAAAAGCTGAGATTCGATTTGTTGAATTATCTCGCTCAGCTTCCTCTGCTGACTGGGCGTAGTCATCTGTAATCCTTTAATATGAACGAATGTATGGACAGGAATTTTTTTCAAAAGCTCTAGCAACCGATTAAAAGAAGCAATTTCAGGACGGGAAAGAGCAATTTCCATAATACCACCTGCCCGGATTGCCGCTTCATTTCTCTCATACAGGGAATGAACAAACATTCTTTTGCCTGTCCCTAATTCACCGATTAATACAACTGGCTTTTTATCCTTGAGTTGTGGCTCCACAACCTGGTATCCATTTTGAAATGCTGTATTCTCCAGCAAATAATAAGGAACGGTATCCATGAAATCACTGGAATACGTACATGTGATCCCCCTTTCCTCAGTGTTCTTCTCATTACTCACCTCAATATAGATAAGCGGTTCACCATCATATGAACGAATTCTCCCCGTATTAAATGACAAAACATCATCAAATTGAGTTATGGCCAACTGAAACTTCAACGGACTGTTTGCATCTAACTCTTCCACAATCGTGTGAAGGAACGGCAAGTGCTTAAATAAATCGTCTCCCGTTTTTACGGAGAGCTCGATTACTTTCGTGAAAGCAGTATTTTTATAGACGAGTGTTCCGTCTTCTTCCATAAGACAGATTCCCTTGTGCATACGGTTCAACAGCTGCTCATATAGTGTGTTTTTCGATCGAAACATGTTGATCTCATTATTCATCATCTTAATTTTTTCAAAGGTTTCCAGAACAGACTCTCTTCCCGATGTAATCAATACGCCTTGCATACCTATACCGACAGCCAGCCGAACCGTTATCGCATCGCCTACGACAATTCGTATTCCTTCTTTGGCAAGTTCTTTCAGGGTACCTTCAACATCTTCTTCTTTCTCGATTATATGATAGCGCATGTCCAATTGAATAACGGATGCGACAGTTTCAAAGCTGTTAATAATATTTTTAAAACCAACCATCCCTATTTTTGTATTATAATTTTTCAGTAAGGTTAAAATCCTTAAAATGTCATAACCTGAAATATCGATATTGATAACAGGTGTATCTACATGTTTGCGCAGCAGATTCGCCGTCCCGCCTCTGCTTACAATATAATCAAACTGAACACCATCCCGATCATATTCTTCTATTATGCTTAAACTTTCCTTTAGATCCGCCTGATGCAGCGTAATCTTAAAAGGAGTCAGCTCCCGTTCCATCTCTCTAACAAGGTTTGCTAACCCAGGATACGGTGCAACTACTAATACATTGATCGGCATACAGTTTGCCAACCTCCTCTCGGTTGTTAAGAAAACAGGTAGTCTGCAAGGTAAATAGTTCCTGTTACAGTAAGTGCGCTAAATATAGTGGAGTACAGGACTGTCTCTGCTGCAAAAGCAGGCTCACGGTCGTATTCCTGGGCTAGGACTGCGCTGTTCACGGATGTCGGCATGGCAGATGCAATCAGCATGACCTTCGCCAGCATGCCGTTGAATCCGAATACATAAATAATCAGCAACGCAAGCAGCGGGCCGATCAGCAGCCGGGTGCCTACACTGTAGAATAGCGGAAGGCTCCATTTAGTACGCTTCAGCACCGCTACCTGTGCCCCGAGTGTCAAAAGAGCAATGGTGACCATCCCGTTTGATATATAATTTGCCGGCACCATCAGGGCATCCGGCAATGGAACGGAAAATGTGTTGAATAATACCCCAAGCACGAGGGCGTACAAAACAGGTATTTTTAAATAGCCCAGAATGGAATCACGAAAATTTCTCTTTTCAAAATTCAACGTAAATATTCCGTAAGTAAATATGAGAACATTCTGCAGCGCGACGATTACTATGTGAATTGACATTGCTGTTCCGTCGCCGCGAAATACAAGGTCATTGACCGGAATTCCATAGTTGCCGGCATTGTAATACAGGGCACCATTTGTAATGACCATTCCTTTCTCCGAGGAAACGGGAAAGGTTTTCAATAGAATTTTCACCACGATTAACAGCATGATCGCATATATAATAAAAAATATACTAATCGACATCACAATGTGCGCAGAAAACTCTGCGGTATACATTGTTTTAAAAATGAACGCTGGTACAAATACATAGACGTTCAGCTTAGTAAGTACTTTTACGTCCGCATAAATCATTTTCTGAAATATAAAGCCGACCGCAATCAAGACAAAGATCGGTAGAATAACCTTACTGATGATGAAAAGTAAATATTCCAATAGACACCTCCGATTGCCGGAAATAATGCTTTCTCAGTTTAGTATAGCAACAATCGATTTATTATGTAACACTTATTTATTATTTATAATACATTTGCATGTTCGATTAATTTTGAATCATTTTATTTACTTTTAAATTGCATACCAACATACTTTTATCATCGATATATTCATTAAATTATCTTTAGCATAATAATTAGGTATTAGAGAATCAGGTACCAGGTTACCACACAATTCAAAATTAGGAATCCAAAAGAGCATCGTAAGCAAACAGTTGCCTACTTGCGTTGCTCTTTTGAGTAATTCTCTTTTGTATACTTATACACGAAAGATATTCAGAGTAGTTTCTAAGTTGCGTGGCGCACCGTGCAAAAATTAAACCCTTACCTCCACACTCCCTAAATCTGATGTATCACCATCTCCCCCGCCCATGCATGCCCGACATACGCAGGGTATTCCGCAATGCGTCTCCTGCGTTCGAACAGGAACTCTTCCTCGCCGGTTACTGCGCAGGCAATTACTTTGATCATCAGGCGGTCGACGTTTTGGATGGTTACGTCATATTCGCGAAATTTCTTTTCGTGGAGCCGGAATACGTTTAGGGAATGTTCTGCGAAATAGAAGGCAAATACATCTTTCGTTTTTGTTTTGATGACATAGAGCTTTATGCTGCCGAGGCCCAATACATTCTCTTTTTCGAGCCGGCTGACTTCCTCATTGTCATATGGGATGCTGCATATGGCATTTGCTGGATCGATCAGGTCGCGTGTCATGGCCCAATAGATGTCGTGTGCTACCAGAGGCTTAGATTCGTCTCGATTGCGAATTCGAAAACTTCTGCTACTGTTGATTTCATTATTATCCGCTCCTTTAATGGGTTGTTTATTCGATTTCACTCAGCGTGCCGCTTTCCTTGAAATACGATATTTTAACTCTGCCGGTCGGGCCGTTACGTTTTTTTGCGATGACGATTTCGAGTTCATTGGTCGGGACGGCTTTCGCTTTGTAATAGTCTTCCCTGTAGAGGAATGCGACTACGTCGGCGTCCTGCTCGATATTTCCGGAATCCCGCAAGTCGCTCATGAGCGGGCGTTTGTCCTGACGCTGCTCGACTGCCCGTGACAGCTGCGACAGCACGACGACGGGGCAATTGAATTCCTTGGCCATGTTCTTCAGATCTGCACTGATCTGGCCGATCATCTGGGTTTGGTTGCCCGGATTTCCGTCGGGCCGGATAATCTGCAGATAATCAATGAAGATAACCGGATGTCTGCCGGGATTCTCTTTGATGATCTTTCTGGCCGTTTCTTTGATCTGGCTGACTTTCAACGCACTTCTGTCATCGATATGGATGCTCGACTCGTCCAATTTCATCATCGCTTCAGTCCATTGCTCATTCTGTGTATCAGTGAAATAGAGGTATGGATTGCGCATGCGCAGCCGGCTGTAGCCCCCCGTTGCCGCAATCAGACGGTCGATCATCGATTTCCTGCTCATCTCAAGCGAGAAGATAATCGGCAGATGGCCTGACCAGCCGGCATGCAGGGCGAAATGATTCAGTGTGTCGGTCTTCCCCATCGAGGGTCTTTACTATTCTTAAGTTCTGTAAGTAATGGTTTGTCCAGAATGGCCAACTCTGTCTGTTCATTTTGGACAGCTGCAGCTGGGTGTTCCGGACACTGCCCCTGATTGCCAAAGACCTTACTGATGGCAGAATAATCGATGCGGTACCACTTGGTGTTGTCAGCTTTCATCCGGTTGTATTCGGAAGTCGAAATTAGATAGCCTTTCTCCTCAAGGTTTCGTATTATGCGTCGGCTTGTTCTGACGATCCAGAAAGGAAACTCTTCTGCCCATTCCTCATACGTTTTGGACACCCATTTCTCTCCATTTGAGCCTTTACGGGAAATCAGTGAGCGGAAATGAAGTTGCTGCAGCAGAATTGCTTCATTCAGCCCCACTTGCTGTGCAAGCGACGGCAGGATAATCATCGGTGGATTCTTTGATCAGTAAATTCATTGGATTGTACCTCTCTGTTCTGTTTGATGTAAGGGGCTGTTTATGCCTCTTGCACGCTAATATAGAGGAGTTTTTCCAAAAGGATACAGGAGGGTCAAAAAGCATTTGAAGTAAATGAATACTTTGAAAAGAAGCAGAGGTCTTGTGTTAAAATTGGAAATCAGTAGATGGTTGATCGAACAAGCCAGGCCGGTTGTTTGGAGCCATCACGAAATGAGGTTTTCAAAAATGTTTTATGCTATTATTATTTTTCTTTTAGCCGGTTTAGCTGAAATTGGCGGAGGCTATCTGATCTGGCAGTGGCTGCGGGAGGGTAAATCTGTTGTTTGGGGACTCTTCGGCGGAATCGCTTTAGTTTTATATGGCGTGGTCATTACATTCCAGACATTCCCCTCTTTTGGCAGGGTTTACGCGGCCTACGGAGGAGTTTTTATCTTTCTGTCTGTGCTGTGGGGATGGGGAATTGATAAAAAGACACCTGATTTATATGACTTGATAGGGGCAGGAATCTGCTTGCTTGGTGTTTCCGTGATATTGTTTGCACCGCGTTACTGACAGTGGGAGTTCTTTTTCAATTACGGCCACTTGGTTAAAATTATGAATCTATTTACTAGCCCTTACCGTCTTAATTGCTAAGAACTTTTATTGTAAATGGAGGAATAATTATGTGGTTACTATTAGGACTTATCGCCATAACGGCAACTTGTATAAATCTTTATATGTATGGTTCAGGCAAAGATTATAAATTGGCGATGGCGATGGGATTATCATTTACTGCACTAACAGTCGTTGCAGATTACCGTATGGTGTCAGATTGGGTGAAGGCGGAAGATTGGGCTGCGCTATTAGATGTGGTGCCTACGATGGAAGCAGCGTTATGGATATTGACGATTCTATCGATTTTGTTAAATGTAACTCCTATCCTTTTAGAGTTGAAAAATAAAAAATAAATATTTAATTAATAAGTTCAGAAAGAATATAGCCAATAGGAAACGCTCGTCTAAGCGTTTCTTATTGGCTATTTCTATTATTCACCTTGGATCGGAACATGCACATAATCAAATTGTTAATTAAAATTCATGCTTCCACAGCGGCAAAAACCATTTAACGCCCCGCCGGTTGACAGGAAGTATCTTCATGTCAGCGATCAGATGGCTGATGTAGCCGGCAAGCCCCGCGGCGACCAGGCCGTCGATAGGCCATTGCGTGTACAGCTGCTTCAGGATGAATGCATAGAAAACGACGCCGATAATAGAGTGCGTGTACGACCGGTGCGGCAGGAATGATGCGAATATGATATAGCTGCCGGCAAGCAGGATGCCGGTGGACTGGCCGAGGACGAAGCCCAGCAGCATGACGAGTATACCGGTAATCGTGAGCATCCGTCGCTGTGTGATGAGACGCGAAACGATGAGTAGCAGGAGTCCGATACTGCCGTACAGATAAATGTCGCGGTCGAGCCCCTCTGTCACCGCCCGATAGCCGAGTGTCGCGAGGATGACGATACCCGCGGACTCCATGAGCCATTTGCTCACTTTTTTGCTGAGTGTAATCCGGTTGCTTGCCAGCCCGTTCGTGTCGAGATCGGGAACAACACCCGAGATCCCGCCTACTGCTGCGCCAATCAATGCAGTGCTGATGTCAGACTGTGCGGCGTAACCCGCGACAGCGCCGGCGGCCGTGCCGATAAGTAGATGTGAAGTGCCTTTCATATGTAAACCTCTCTGGCTGTATAGTGTACGGCCGAATAAAGAACGTATATTCGTCCCGCCTGTTCCAGTATAAACGATTGTCGTATGGAATGGGAAATATGAATTCATCGTGCCTATGTGTGACGCACAGGCACAGTTTCAATCAGAGTATCCTTTTCCGGCCCACTGTCTATATAGAGGGAAAAGGAGTGACGATATGCTACATTATTTGGAAGGCCATACCGAATTCAACAACAGGGAAGACATGGAGTTTGCAGTCAGGGAACACGTCAGAAGAAACTGGCAGAGGCTGAACAGGATGGACCGGGAAGTTTTCGAATTAATCCGGTCGAACTCAGGGTCGTATATGGCGGCACATTTGACGCAGAGGGAAATGGAGGAGGAACTCGGCGTATCGAATTCCACGGTCCGGCGGGTGATGCGGAAGCTGATCGAACTCGGAATGATTCGGCGGATTCCTTTCACTGAACCCGAGACGCAGGGGCCGGGCGCGAATATTTATGTGATTTTGCCGGTTGAATGAAATCTAGGATAAGACAAAAAACGAGCTAAAAGGACAGTCTCCTGCCGGCTCGTTTTTTTACCTTACCATTCAAACCCTTCAAACAATTCACCCATAAGCCTGCCGGCGAAAGGATTTTTGACTTCAAGGTTTTAGAATCACTTTGATGCATTCGTCCTCATGCTCATAGAAAGTATCATAGGCTTTTGAAGCTTCTTCAAGCGGCAGGACGTGGGTAATGATGTCGGTCGGGTCGATTTCACCGTTCGTGATTTTGTCGAACAGCATCGGCATATAGTGTACGACCGGCGCCTGCCCCATCCGCAGATTGATGTTGCGCTCAAACAGGAAACCGAGCGGGAACATATTGTAAAGCGATCCATATACGCCCGTCAGCTGAATCGTGCCGAATTTCCGGACGGAGTGGTAGGCGATGTCGATGGCACTCAGTGTTCCGCCCTGCACTTTCAATTTCTGGCCGACTTTTTCGAGAACATTCTTTTTCCCGTCCATACCGACACAGTCAATGACAACATCCGCACCGCCGCTTGTCAGTTCTTTCATTTGCTGTCCAATTTCATCTACTTCGTCGAAATTAAATATTTCTACATTATTCGTCTTCTTCGCATGCTGCAGCCGGTACGGCACATGATCGATTGCGATGACCCGTTCCGCGCCTTTCATCCAGGCAAATTTTTGCGTCAATAATCCGACAGGTCCCGAGCCGAGGACGATAACTGTGTCTCCTTTTTTCACGCCGGCATGCTCGACACTCCAGTAAGCTGTCGGAAGAATATCAGAGAGAAACAGCAAAGATTCATCCGGCAGTTCACAGCTTTCCGGAATGACGAACGGAATGAAATTTCCATACGGCACACGCAGATACTCAGCCTGGCCGCCCGGATAATTACCGTAGCGCTCCGTGAAACCGAAGTAGCCGCCCGTGTCCACTTCAGGATTCGGATTCGAGTTGTCGCACTGACTTTCCAGTTCATGCTGACAGAAGAAACATTCGCCGCAGGAAATATTGAAAGGGATAATGACGCGGTCACCCTTCTTCACTTTCGTCACTTCGGGACCGATTTCTATGACAATACCCATCGGTTCATGCCCGATCACATAGTCTTTATGCGCCGGCAAAGCCCCCGTGTAAATATGCAAATCCGATCCGCAAATGGCTGTAGAAGTAATTTTGACAACAATATCATCTGGCTTTTCGATATGCGGCGCATCCACCTTTTTCACTTGGATGTCCTTGGCGCCCTGAAAAGTAACTGCCTTCATCTATGCATTCCTCCTTTTCCCTAATCTACCCGATATTTTAATGTTTATTCTCTAGAAAACTAGTTATTTTGCTAATAAATTGCAATTCAGCACGAGCAGTAATTCACTGAAATCGAGATGCGCCAGGTAAAATAATTCCTTTCGCTTTCTGTTTAACCTCTTCCCCTTTCGGAAATAATAAGTCTGTAAATCTAGAAGGCGGTGACTGGCTGATGCCAAAAAAGCATGGAGTAAATTGGGCGAATCGCAGGAAATTTCAAACAAAAAACTTATGGGCGGGAATTTTATTCGGCCTGGGGTTTGTGGCGTTCATGGATGAGACAGTGTTTCATCAGCTGCTGCATTGGCATAAGTTCTATGATAAGTCGACGGTGGCGATGGGGCTGGTGTCGGACGGGCTGTTTCATGCGTTCAGCTGGTTTGCGACGGTGGGCGGGCTCTATCTGGTGGCGGATCTGCGCCGGCAGGATGCGCTTTGGCATAAGATGTTCTGGGGCGGCAAGCTGGTCGGAGGCGGGGCGTTCCAATTGTATGACGGGACGATACAGCATAAGGTGCTGCGTATCCATCAAATCCGCTATGATGTGGATATTGTTCCGTACGATGTCGTATGGAATGGATCGGCGATTATTATGATTGCGGCTGGTTTTCTGCTGATACGTTCGGCGAAACAAGATTCGCGGGGTGCAGGGCAGGTGAAACCTCATGCTGTATGATTCCTTTTTTGCTGTGACAGACTGGCTGTTCGGGGTTTCTGCACTGCTGGCGATTGGGCTGTATCTGGTAGGCGTCTATCTTTCCGATCGCCAGGAACGCCTGCGCAAATGGCCGCGGCTGCGTATCGTTTCCTGGGTATCCGGCGCGGTTCTTTCAGCGAGTGCACTGGTCGGTCCGCTTGCTGTGCTGTCGCATGGGAATTTCATTTGGCATATGGCAGGGCATCTGCTCGTCGGAATGCTAGGCCCGCTTTTATTGGCTCTCGGGGCACCGATGACGCTTTTGCTTCGGACGCTTCCTGTTCGGCAGGCACGGCGCGTAAGCCGTTTGCTGAGAAGCAGGCTTGCAGGTTTCTATATTCATCCGGTCACCGCTGCTGTGCTGAATATCGGCGGACTCTGGCTGCTGTATACGACAGGATTATTTGCGGCGATGCACCATCATTTATGGCTGCATATACTCGTGCATGTCCATGTATTCGCGGCAGGCTATTTGTTTACGGTGTCCATGCTGTATATTGATCCGGTATCGCGACGATTCAGCTATGGCTATCGCACGGTCGTTTTCATCTTGGCGCTTGCGGGGCATGGAATTCTTTCGAAATTTCTCTATGCCTATTCGCCTCATGGGGTCCCTGTTGAGGAAGCCCGTGCAGGAGCGATGTTGATGTATTATGGCGGAGATGCGGTGGATCTGGTGATTATCGTATTGTTGTTCAGGAGTTGGTATCTGTCCTCCGGTTCGCGCCGGTCAGCAATTTCGCCCGGCGTTCCTGTGCGTGAAATGACTTAGAGGCAACTTGATTGTCTCTGGGTCTGGTCACACACCTCATTTCTCTTCGTCACTTTGATATTCCAGAATATCTCCGGGTTGGCATTCCAATACCTTACAAATCGCCTCTAATGTTGATAATCGAATTGCTTTCGCCTTCCCATTTTTCAATATAGAGATGTTGGCCATCGTAATTCCAACCCTCTCCGAAAGTTCCGTAACACTCATTTTCCGTTTCGCCAGCATCACGTCAATATTGATTATAATTGCCATCTAAATCACCTCAGACTGTTAAATCATTTTCAGATTTTATATCTATTGCCTCTTTTAATAGCTTTTGAAGAACTGCAGCAAAAACGGAAACTACCATTGAAGCAAAAATAATGATTAATCCGATCAGGACGACACCCGGCGCGTCATCTTTATCCCCCAAGAGAAAAAAGAACGGCATGCCGATTACATACAAGATACTGATGGAGACCGCATAGTACTTTATATTCTTTAAAGCTCTTACAGAAATACTTGAAAACGCTTCGTTTCTATCAATATAACGTAAGAGCCGAAATGCCTGATACAATGCAGCAACGTATGGTATCGCTGATATATACATTATAATTACAATAGGATATAGCATATTGGCATACTCCGGATTTGCGGGATTTTTAATTAACCAAGGTAAACCCATTAGGCAAAAAGTTAGAACTGGAATTCCAATTAGAAAAACAGCAATTTTTAAAATCAGTGTGGTTCCACGTTTCATAAAAGCACCTCTTTCATTTATTACTGATTTTATTGTAGCAACATATTTATCGAATATCAATAAATAATTATTGATTTATAATCCCTTATTATCGTTATTTATTCAATTGTCCAGAAGCCATTCCTACTAGCATTGTGTTAAAAACGTGTAAGAATAAGTATATATTTTTGTTACAATGTCTATTTGAATGTAAATTAAAAAGGGAACAGGTTGATAAAGACTAACCCGTTCCCTTTTTTTATTATCTATTTATTGACTAATTTTTAATGCCTTTTCGTTCGATAAAATGCTGACGCTAAAACCCGGGATGCAATGGATAGTGTGCACCACGCAACACGTGAAGTGGTCTCTCAATAAAATACCGAACCGCCGGCATCCATATAATATGCGGTGCCATTCTCTGCATCAATCATACGCACATGGCCGTTCGTCTTGGGGAACGATGGGTAATATGTCAGACGGTAGAACACCTGCCCGTCTTCATCGAACTCCATCGACATCGACAGTTCCATCTTCAACTGCTGCATCAGCTGCCCTGCCGCTTCCTGCTTCGTCAGCACGGGAACCGTCAGCGTGTCTGCCGGAGGGATTTCTAACGCAGATTCCATGGATGCGGAGACAATTCGACCGGAGTACAAGCCGACTGAGACGTGCATCATCAGGCCTTCGACCGGCACGCCGTTCACATGATACTGGAAATAAAATCCCTTCGACTCCTCTTCTTCCGCTTCATCCGGTCCGTCGACCCATTCGTCATCTTCAGCCATACATTCTTCCCCGTCTTCCAAATCATCAAGTTCATCCGTCAGTTCCTCGACAAAATCTACCAGCTCATCCCACTCTTCATCCTCTTCCAGCTTCTCCATCAGGAAATGCTTCTGCGCTTCAGGAAACAGCTCAAATAAATAATCGAATGCACGCAGCATAAGTGTTTCCTCACCGAGCGCGTCATTATCTTCTGTCCACTCTTCTCCGTTATAGACGAATACTGGACGGTCCCCGCTGTCGTAATGAATCGTGATCATAGATGATGTGTATGCTTCACTGAAGTCAATTTCATCCGGTTTCTCCAATGAAAGATGCTGCCACTTTTCAATTCGGAGACCGTCGTCCGACTGTTCGCCAAGCTTTACATGCTCATCCGTAATCCCGATCATCCCGTGAAGCGGAGTATTCACCGGCGCAATGTGTGCGGGAAGCGTCTCATATTCCCTGCCTTCCGCCACACTATCAGGTTCACTGCCGTCAGCCGGAATATCGACCGCCGCCTCTTTCAGCGACCAGACGAGACGGTACGTATTATCCCCATTGTGGAATATTTCCGTGTCAGTTTTGCGAATCTCGAGCTCAAAATCAGTACGTACGGCATAGGTTTCTTTCGCCTCTTCCTCCGGTATGATGTGTTCCGGGTAACGGATATCGGCGGGCCCTTCACTGAAACTAAACTGCACGACCTTGCCGTCAGAGGTAATCGTCAGGGAAAATCCAATGCCCGGCAGAACGAGTCCGTACCGCTCATCCCGGATGCCATACTCCACCAGATAGAGCTTATCCAGATCGATCACCGACTGCAGCCGGTACGTCTTCAGCCCGTCCGGATGAAATTCGCGTATAAACGCCTCCGCAACGGACGGCATATCCTCCACTTTCAATTTATCCGCGTCGAAATCGTCTGGATCGATATATTCGAAGCCCATCAGGCGGTCCTGCGAATCGACCGTGCAGACTGCGAACGGTTCATCCGCCCCTTTTTCTGTTATGTAGAACGATTTCCCGTTCATAAAGAAATCAAATTCAGACGAAGTGAACCCCACTTTCATCTGCAGCCAATCCGCCACTTGGTTTAAAGTCTGTTGCATTTGCTTACCCCTCTCTATTAGATGGTGCCTGTGCGCGAAACAATTTGGACACGATTCTGAATTGTTTTCAAATTGCGTCGCACACGGCACCGAATCAAAAATACGGAATCGATTACACAAGCAATTCCTTCTCGCGCCACTTCCCGAAGCGGAAATACAGAAATGCGATAAAACTGCTGACTAGGAAACTTATGCCTACACCGATTCCGATGCCCATATCTCCAAAGACCTTGGAGAACAAGGCGGCCAGCGGATAGCGAAGCACCCAGAAGGAAATGATATTCAGAGCCAGCACCTGATACATCGCGCCGGAAGCTCTGACAATTCCATTCAGAACAAAGTTAATTCCGAGGAATGGATAGCATAAAGCGACAATTTGCAGGTATCTGGTCCCAAATGCTACCGATGCTTCCTCCCGAATGAACAGCCGCACTCCGTATTGCGCGAAGACAACGACAATGATTCCGATCAGGAATGTGACAGCGAAACTATACAGAACCCCGTATTTGGCAAGCTGCTTGACGCGGGACCAATTCTTCACGCCGATATTCTGTCCCGCCATGCTGCTGATCGCTGTGCCGAGTGCTTGTGCAGGCAGTAACACCAGACTGTCGAGACGTTGGGCCGCACCGTATCCGCCGACGACATCTTCTCCGAAAACCGTGACTACGCTCATGATAGCAGCGGCACCGGCGGAAATGACGGCCATCTGCAGGCCGGACGGGATTCCAATGTTCAAAATCAGTCCAATTTCCTTTTTTTTCGGCCATGCCGGGATGCTGAATGGCGCAAGTTTCCGGTATAGTACATGAAGAAGCCCATAAACAAATGCAGATCCCTGTGCTAGAATTGTTGCATAGGCAGCTCCTTCGATCCCAAAACCGAATCCTGCGATGAACAACGGATCCAACACAATATTCAGCGCAACGGCAATCATCACAAAACGAAGCGGTGTTTTACTGTCCCCGAGCGAACGCAGAACGGTGCTAATAAAGTTATAGCCAAATAGAAATAGCATTCCTATAAAGTTGATTTGCAAATAGGAAGTTGCTGCAGCCATCATGCTTTCGGGTGTCCCTAATATGCGAAGTAAATGCTCTGCAGAGAGATAGCCTATGGTTCCTAGCACGAATGACATGATAGTCAACATCACGACATACGCATTCAAATATCGTTTCAGTCCCTGCTCATCCCCTCTGCCTTTTTGCTGGGACAGAATCGTCAGAGCTGAATTATTCAGTCCGATTACGAAGGATAGAACTGTAAATATAATAGTACTTGAAACAGCAACGGATCCAAGTGCACTTGCACCAAGTAAATTACCGACCCACAAACTGTCTGCGAATTGATAAGATGTCTGCAGCAAGTTGGTCAGCATAATCGGGCCCGAAAAGACAATCAGTTGTTTCCAAAGGTTCCCCTGCGTGAAATCATGCTGCTTCTGCATGTTTATTCACCCTTTCATGATGATGTGCCCATCTTATCACAGCCAGTAACCTGAAAACGCAAAACAGATCACTTTTTGGCAATGAAAGCCTTTTGTGATCTGCTTCGTAACGTTTATATACCAATCATTGCAGCCGATTTAATCGGGTAAGTTCACTTGCCAGGATAGGCCGAACCGGTCATTCACCCATCCAAACTTTTTGCTGAATCCATAATTATTTATAGGCATAAGCGCTGTGCCGTTTTGCATTAATTCAGCATAAAGGTCGTCGATTTCCTCTTCAGTATCACATGTGAGGTAGATAGAAAAAGACGGGGTAAACGTAAATTCATGGTCAATATGGCTGTCGATGCACATGAACTCCTGCCCCTTTAACGAGAAAACCGCTTGTATTACGGTACCTTCTTTTCCCGGACCTTCAGCTCCGTATCGGGCAATACTTTTAATTTCTGAATCCTCGATGAGTGATGTATAGTAATTCATCGCTTCCTCTGCTGTGCCGCCTTGAAACATTAAAAATGGTGTGACATTTCTCATGTAATCCATCCTCTCTTTACAAACAAATTATATTGTTCCTGTGTGCCACACAACTCGTAAGGTATTCTGAATAGTTCACGAGTTGTGTGGCACCCTATTTTCCCTTGCCTTTCCGCTTATCTTGCTCATTCCGTACCTTTTTCCTCTTCTTAAGTTCCTGAATATACGCCCAGCCGACAAAAGCAGAAACTGCGAGCAGGGCAACATACATGTACAACTCATAAAACATAAACGTTTGTTGAAAGACATCTACAAAGGAAGTGCCCCGCACGAATAGATCATAGGGATCTGTGCTGCGATATGCAATCGGCAGCATGTCCCCGATGTCGTATTGATTATAGGTACTCCTTGTTACATCCCGCACAACTTCGATGTTTTGTCCTGCCTGGTCTCTGAAGGACACAATCAACTCATAGACCGAATCTTCGTGTCTGCGATAGGAGATATCGGCTGACTTGTCTAAAATCAGCGCTTCCGCCTCAGTTTTACCGAACGGCAGCACTTTCCGTATCAAGTTCAAGACAAAGCGCCCCGAGATCAGCAGAAAGACCAGTACGGCAGCACCGGCAATCCCCCAGCCTGTCCTTTTTCCAGTCCTTTTTCTACTGCCATTTTTTCTGCGCTTGCGGTTCTGTTTCTGTTGCACCTGCCGTTTGGGAGATTTCTTTTTTACCGGACGCCCCATTTCAAGTACAGGAAAAATCAGTGCAACAAAGCAACACAATGTCAGAAATCCAAGTAAGAAGATAGCGGTCAGATAAAAAAAGCTGTCTGCCAAGATATCTCGCAAGGAGGAAAAACCGGACGAGCCTATGGAATAGCCATTGAACATCTCACCAATTTCAATATTCTTCATCTGACTTTTCGAAACACGGTTGAGGCTGCGCGTCCCCTCGCCGTCCTGTATTTCCGTCCAAACATAATAAGCGGGAGACGTAAATAGGCCCTTTTCCGCAGTCTTTTCAACGACAAATGCATTCGATCGCTCCGCTGCAAACAGATCGTATTCTTCCATATAGGAGTCTGCCAGCACCCATGTCAGCAGACCGAGAAACAATGTAATAGCCGCCATCCCCGCAATTTCTTTTACAGTTTCCATTTCCCACACTCTCCAAACCATGCTTGACAACACCCTATCGGAAACAGCAGCTGATTAACAGGTACCTAGATAGCCAGATTTGAGAATTTGTATTTACGACACGTAAGGCAAATACACACCAAAAAGGACCTCCTAGGTAGACTCCTTTTTTCAATTGTTCAAAGATTATTCTTTAGTTTGTGTTTCAAGATATTCTTGACTGCATAAAGCTGTGTTCATTCACTACATCGATAACTTTGACAACGACTGGATGGTTGGCAATTGGCTGCTGCAATTCAGCGAAATAACCATTCCCACTACCACTGATGACCATATCTTTAAGACAGTCCATTACATAGAAAAAGCAATTCTTATTGATGTAACCAATGTCTCCGGTATAGAATTCGCCATCAATCACTGTACTCATATAAGTTTCTTCATTCTTATAGTACTTGACGAAAGCCGAAGGTTCCACTGATAATTATCCCTCCGATTCTGCCATACCGAAATACTGCCCATTACTCCACCAGTATTATCATTTGTTTATCTACCCATCCATCCTCCATCTACAGTTATAATTTCTCCGTTTATATAGTCTGATGCGTTTGAAGACAGGAAAACTGCAACTCCAACCAAATCCTCGGGCTGTCCCCAACGGCCCGCAGGAATTCGTTTTAAAATTTCTCTATTTCGTGTTTCATCTGTAATTAATGCTGTGTTCATCTCTGTTTCCATATAACCAGGCGCGACCCCATTAACGTTTACTCCTTTACTTGCCCATTCATTAGACAAAGACTTGGTGAATTGAGCAACTGCCCCTTTACTTGCAGCATAGGCAGGAACCGTAAAACCACCTTGGAATGAAAGTAATGAAGCAATATTAATGATTTTTCCTTTACCATTACTAAGCATTTCCTTTCCAACTGCCTGACAAAGAAAGAAGACCGACTTAGTATTCACTTGCATGACAATATCCCAATCTTCTTCTGTGAAATCAATAGATGGAGACCTGCGTTGCACACCAGCATTATTTATTAAAATATCAATTCCACCAAACTCCTTCTTGATCTCTTGTAATAGCTGGGGGATTTTTGATGTATTAGTTAAATCAAAGGAATAACTTTCACATTTTCTTCCTAATTTCCGAATACGGGAAACGGTCTCTGGTTCTCCAGACGAGCGCTGTATTATTGCTATATCTGCTCCTGCCTGTGCTAAACCGTATGCCATTGCTCCCCCTAATCCTCTGTTGCCCCCAGTTACAATTGCCACTTTTCCTTCTAAGCTAAATAAGTTCATAATTTGTTCTCCTCCAAGTGAATTAACCTTTAGTATTTTAGCTTTTCAAACCCTAAACTATTTGATATTTCGGGCAACTCTTTGATGTAACTTGTTATCTTTTAAGAATCTCCCGTTTTTCATTAATTTCAGCACGAATTAAAAGAGACTAACCTTTCATGCAAATAAGCATTAAAAAGTTAGCCTTCCTTCTACAAATTATCGTAAGAATTACAAGTTAATCAGAACGATGACTACGTGCTACACAAATTGAAAGCACTAGCGAATTGTTCTCAATTTGTATCGCACACCTTCTCCATTTTATTTGCCTGCGTTTGTTTACATTATTAGGCATGTTAGTATCCATAGATAAAAGAGCAAGCGGTAACTTAGTTATTGTACCGACAATCTACGGAAGTGAAATGTTTTAAGCTGAAGGACGCACTACCTTCCCAGGGTATGGCCTTGCGCTATTCTGTTCTTTTGCCAGGAGATGACTCTAGTAATTCCACGAGATCTTCTAATACAAGGTTTTATGGGATGTTCATTTTAACAGGACCATAGACTTCTAAAATAATTGTCAATATCAGCCTGCATTTGGGAGATGGACAAGCGGCAGTAATGTTTGACGTTAAATTTTTTCAGCGGGTAGAGAGACTGTTTCTCTCCACTCAGTGGATATTTTGTTCACTTGTCGCCGGCTCCTTCACCTGCCGTTCTAAGTTGTTTAGCGGCGCTGGGGATCTAGTCGTTTTCACTCATCGATTCCTCCTTCTCCAAAGTCCTGGATTTATCTTCGATCTTATTGACTTTCACTAGTATCGCTAATACGATAGGAATAAGAATTGCTGTTGTCACAGCTGAAGCCGCCGACTGAACAGGGACAGAATCTACAAAAAGCGCTTGCGTAAATCCTTCGTTTCTTAAAAGATTAGGAGAAAATGTATTAATGATAGCTGCAAGAAGAAGAGGTACGACCATCATACCTCCAGGAATTTTTTCTGAATTCTTTTTCCTCATATGTCCTGTCTGCTCTTTGATGTACAATTTCAAATGGACTCATATGCTGAGGAGATTATATGCTTTCTGCAAGTCTCCAAATGGCGAACTCCTGATTCAGCTGATTCTCCGCTGCAGTCTGTTCACCATTCGATACATCAATGACCTTATCAAAGATTTCCGTTCCGATATCGGTGATGTTCTTGTTCTGGTCTATGATTTTACCGGCATTGATGTCAATATGTTCCGACATGATTTCATAAACTTTTGGATTCGTTCCAATTTTAATTACTGGGACGATCGGTGAACCTGTCGGCGAGCCCTTACCTGTAGAAAAAAGTACTACCTGAGCACCTCCTGCTGCCAGACCGCATACCGATTCGACATCATAACCAGGTGTATCCATAAACACGAAACCTTTTTCTGAAGGTCTATCTGCATAAGAAATAACTTCTTTTAACGGCGTGCTGCCACCCTTTTTGATGCAGCCAAGCGACTTTTCTTCAAGAGTAGTCAGACCCCCCGCCATATTTCCGGGTGTAGGGTTTGCAGAGCGGATATCTTCTCCTGTTTGCTTTATGCGATAGTCGTAGTTTCGTACAATATCAAGGAATTCTCTTCCCACTTCGCGATTGATTGCATTGCTAGCCAAAATATGCTCTGCTCCGATTGCTTCTGTAGTCTCAGCCAATACACTTGTTCCGCCTTCTTTAACAATCATGTCTGAGAACGTTCCTATAGAAGGATTGGCTGTAATACCTGACCAAGCATCAGATCCACCGCATTCCAAGCCGACAATCAGCTCTGTAATATCGCATTCCTGCCGGATTTCTCTTTTGCTTTTTACCAAAGCATTCTCCAGCCATTCCTTCCCTTCTTTAAGAAGACCGGGGATCGTCTGATTATTATTCAAGCAGATTGTCCGGACAGGCTTATTCTTTTCCTTCAATTTCACTGCAATTGCTTTTGCTATCTCATCATCCTCTTCACCCAATACCAGTGCAGCGCTTACGTTGGGATGACCGGCAGTTCCTATTAATGTCCGGAGCGTCTGTACATAATCTTCAGGAAATTGAGCCACTCCTCCGTGATGGATAACCGGGATCACTCCGGGTACCAGGCTGGCGATTTTTCTGGCAAGCGCGCTTAGTTCTCCAACTGTATTAATTACTATTACATGGTTTCTAACACCGACACTTCCGTCAGATCTGCGATACCCGTTAAATTTCGTCATATTTAAGTCCTCCTCTTGCAGCAAGATACACTCCTAAGGCTCCATCACGTGATTGATGACGACTGCCCTCTCCATTTCATTAAGACCGCGAACGTTATGTACATGGACATGCGAACCCGCTGGAATCTCTTTCGTCGCTTTGCCCATACACTCTCCATATTTTGTTATGTCGTCATTTTCAATTATAGTGCGAAGTGCTATTTTATGACCGTATGGTATTTCTTCAAGAGCGACCAGTTCTATTTCGGAATTATTGATCAAAACTGCTTCACTTTTGCCGATACGCTGTAAAGCAACAGCAACATTATCGTCAGGATTTAATTTCAGGGCATTGTAACTGATTTCCACGCTAATCTCTCCTTCATTAGAACGTAGTACCGATATGCGGGATCGCAAATTCTCCAAGTTCGTATTCTTCCAATGCAGTAAGTTCTCCAGAGCTTACTTGGATCAATTTCTCCAGCAGGACTTTTGTTTGCGTCATAGCATCCTGATGGTCGATGTAGAAATCCACATAATCCCGTGTTGTCTGACCATCATTCTGAGGTGCCAGGCTTATACAAGGTATGACATTAGATGTTGCCAGGACTCCCTCTTTAGACAGAATCAGAGCAACATTGCATCCCGCCGAGACGAAGTTAGAAAGAGTTTCCACAAGATTACCGGATGATTTCAGAAGGTATAATCCTTTATCTAACGGCTTTTCATTAATATCTAAAAGGGTTTGAAGTTGATTTGAACCTAATAAATTAGATTCCTCTAAAGCGATTTTCTTTTCTCTTTCGGAATAAGCAGAAAACCCGTAGGCTTCATTGCTTTCCCATCGACGCCGATTCAGTCCGTAGCTTAACTCCCACAATTCTTCCCTTGCATTCATATTCTCGGTTTTTTCTGCCAATAAATCACCACAAGGCTCCAAACTTTTGGTCAAACTACAAACAACCGTGGAATCTTCTTTCAGCAGCACACTTATTAAAGCGCTTACAACTGGTGCCGCAGCCTTTAAAGTCCGTTCGTCTACATCCACGGTGATGACTCCCACCTTCAGTTTAGATAGAGGAAGTTCTTCCCTTTTCTCTTGGGCAATTTTTTCTGACCATTCAGCAGCTATCGTGACACCTTTGGCAACAGTGTTAGCTCCGCCTGCCATCTGTTGTATACTGAATCCTTCAATCGGTTTCGTTTGAGGTATAGCATCCAATAAGCCGGACACTTGATTGGTCTCACAGCCTAGGCCTATCAGCAGATTGCTATGAAAATTAGGATTTTCAGCTACTCCCGATAACATGCTTTTAGTAACCTTGAAATCATCACCCAATTGCGCACAACCATTTGAGTGAATGATCGGTACAGCGTCATCGACTCTGTTTGCGATTTCGTTCGTAACAGTACTTGAGCAAATAACTGAACTGATAATACCTATATTATTTCTGGTTCCCGCCGATCCGTCGCTTCTCAGATAACCTTTAAAAGTATATGCCATAGCTGTTTCACCTTTCTTCCTCTAATCAAGGGAACAGGGCAGACGATCCCTCTGAAATACTGCCAGAATCACCCGCCCTGCTAGTTATTAATCAATCATCCGTTTAGACAATATTACTCTTTAATTTGATACGCTCTTCTTATTTACCTGTGCTATACCAAGTCCTGCAGCCCCGAGTTCCGAGGTTTTTGCGTCTGGATAATAGCGTTCGATCATCTGAATTCCTAAGGAAGCTCTTCGTACACGTTCTTTGACCAAAGAATTATTCAAATCTTCAAATTGTTGGCCAGATGGATACACATCCGGATGGTTGCTAAGCCCGAATTTTATGTATACGGGTGCAAGAACACGGATAATTTCCGGTATTTCGTAATACCGAAGAAAACCACCCATATTATCCGGCGCTTCAATATAAAGATCTATCGGCATATCAATCGCTTGGCGTATGGACGCCAGTTTAGACAGGGTCAATGCAGTTGGGACATTGTACGTATCTGCTCCAATATCTTGCATCAATTTTACAGAGACAGGGTTTGCAGAACCAATCTGAACTGAAGCCTTGACAATAAAATCTTCCGGCAGCTGGCCCGCTTTCTTCATTTCCTTTGTTAACAACAATAGACCCTCATCGGCCACTAGGGCACCGCGAAGTCCGAGATCAGCCCCACGCTTCAAGTCTTCCATAGCATAAACGAGCTGATCTGCACCTTCATGACGGTTGCCGATTGACTGGCCGCCCGGAGTAAAAGGCTGCGCACTAATATCCCAAGTACCACGCGGGCCTACAAATAAGCTCAACTCGATGCCTCTTTCGGCAGTAAGTTCACACATTTCCCGTATTTCTTCATCTGTTTGCAGCATAATACCGCTTCCCTGGGAAATTCTATGGACTGTGATTCCAAGTCGATCTAGTTCCTTAAGAGTTTCTTTAAGAGCAGTCGGCCCTTCAGTACTTGGAAGCTCAATTCTGTACTGCGCACCATCTGGGAACCTCTTTGTAGAGGTCGGTAATTCTCCAGAGTCGGAGGAGGGATATCCGAGGCCCTCCAAAAATTTCCGCGATTCATTCATCATAGTAAGTTCCCGCTTTCATATATAGAGTAAGGCCTTTCAGCCTTTAATAAATACTGTTTTAATTTCTGTGTAAAATTCCTGAGCTGCTTCTCCTTGTTCACGTGACCCGTAACCTGAGCTTTTCATTCCCCCAAACGGAGCCTGCAGTTCTACGCCCGCACTTTCAGCATTGATTCGTACCAACCCGGCTTCAATTTCATCAATGAACTCCATTAGTGAGCTGATATTAGATGTAAAAATCGAAGCACTTAGTCCGAATTTCGTATCGTTAGCGATTTTGATTGCTTCTTCGAGGCTGCCCGCTTCAATAAGCGCGATAACAGGGCCGAAAATTTCCTCCTGTGCGATTCTCATATCCGCTGTGACTTCATCAAAAATTGCAGGTGTCAGATAAAAACCGTCATCGAATCCTTCTCCTTCAAGAACTTTGCCGCCAGCGATTAATTTCGCGCCTTCTGATTTACCGATTTCGATGTAATCCTTCACAGTATTAAATTGACTTTGACTCGCGCATGGACCCATCCAGATTCCTTCATTCAGGCCATTACCTACTGTGATTTTTTCCGTTTCCATTAACAATTTCTGTTTGAACTCTTCGTAAACAGCGCTTTCCACGACAACCTTGCTAGTAGCGGTACACTTTTGTCCAGTTGAACGGAATGCTCCGCTAATCACCGCTTCCACTGCACTGTCTAGATCTGCGTCTTTCATTACGATAACTGGGTTCTTCCCACCCATTTCGACCTGATACTTTACGCCGCTTAGCGCAGCACCTTTAGCCACTGATTTCCCTACACCTTCAGAACCTGTGAACGATATCGCATTCAATGACTCATGATCGATAATGCCTTGTCCAATCACTGAACCAGAACCTACTATGAAGTTTAAAACACCCTCTGGCAAACCTGCTTTTGCAAAACATTCGACTATCTTTGCAGCAGTAACCGAAGCTTCTGTAGCCGGTTTAAACACAACAGTGTTTCCATAAACAAGAGCAGGTGCCAACTTCCAAATCGGAATAGCAATCGGGAAGTTCCATGGTGTGATGATCCCCACTACGCCTACAGGTACACGCTTCGTGAACATCAATGCGTCTTTATCAGAAGCTGGAATAACATCTCCATTCTTTCTCATGCCCTCTCCCGCGTAGTACCTAAGGATTGCCACGCCACGTGCTGTTTCACCTTTCGCTTCTGGAAGTGTTTTCCCCATTTCGCGTGTAGCAGTTTCTGCAATCTCATCGATATTTTCCTCAATAACATCCGCCACTTTAAAAAGTAACTGACCTCTAGCGTGCTGACCAATTTTCCTCCAGGCACTTTTGGCGTTTTCTGCTGCTTTAAACGCTTTGTCCAAATCTTCCTGTATCGATTTTTGTACGTACCCTACTACCTCATTTTTATTCATTGGGCTAACGCTCTCCAACAGCTCGTTGGACTGTGATGAAACCCACTCATTGTTAATGAAGTTCTTAAATGTTGCACTATTGTTTTTTGTAACCATTATAATTTCCTCCTCGTGATTTTAAATTATAGTACCTCTGTACCTTCAGCAACCTCTTGGTAACCTGCCAATCTTGATAACTTTGATGCAAGTATAATGATTTCATCTTTTGCATCTTCAAATTTTTCTTCCCAACTATTCGTGGGCATCGTAAAACTGATACCTGCTATTATATGCTTCTCAAAGTTATAGATGGGCGCAGCCACACAATGAAATCCAAGAGCCGACTCCTGATTTTCAACAGCATAGCCCTTAGCTCTTGCTTCTTTTACTTTGCAGTAAAGCTCTTCTATGCTAGAGGTCGTGTATTCCGTCTTTTTTTCCCACTTCTTAACGGGGAAAAGACACTCTATCTCTTCTGCTGTGTGATCAATTAATTGGATCTTACCGAGAGCAGAAGCGTAAGCCGGGAAACGCATTCCTGGTTCTGTAACTAGTTGGACTCTCGTCTCTGCTTCCACTTTGCCTAAGTACACTACGTTATTTCCTTCAAGCATGCCTAGTTGAATATGTTCCCGTATCCTCGTAACAGCACTTTCAGCCTCCCTGTAAAAGCTCTGAATTAAATTAAACTGGCTCAAGTATGCCGAATTGAACATTCCGACGGTTGGGCCAAGGTTGTAGCAGCCTTTAGAAGATTTGATAATCCAACCTAATGTCTCCAGCGTGTTCAATAATGAAAAGAGGGAACTTTTATTGATATCCAATTTTTTCGATAAGTCGATTAAACGCAATTCGTTTGGATGCTGACTGATTTCCTTCAAAATCCGATCTGTTCTTTCAATAGCAGGCACCCAATATTTCAAACTCAACCTACTAACCTCCTCGCCTATCGGTTCTCTATAGTAAACCTAGTTTACTTTATAAAACCTTAAAACAACCTTATCACAAGCAAACTGCAGTTACAATTACTTCAACGTTTTTATATTCTAAATACTCAATTTCCTACTATTTATTTTAATTTAGGCTGCTCAATAAAATAGAAGAACTATTTACTAACCAGGATTTAGAAATGAAAAGATTATTATTGTAACTACATAATTCAATTCTAGAATTGAACATTTTTCTTAAGTTCTTATCAAAAAATCATAAAGTTTTTTATCTACCTCAATACCTTCTTGAGCAGACCTTTTTTCATGTTCAAGTGATCTTTCTCCAGGGATGTATACTTTAGAATGACCCGGTGCTGGTTCTAACGCATGCAGTTCATCGACGAATTGCTTCATCATACCGAGGAAGTACTCCTTTCCAACAAAGAATTCAGGATTGATGGCAAGAAAGAACTGACCGAGTCCTCTATATTCTTTTAAATCACCGTACATTGGCGTTATATGCTTGCCAAATTCAGCACCTGCTAAGATTCCTGAGAGTACATCTACGACGATAGCCAATCCATAACCTTTTGCTCCACCCATTGGCTGTAAAGCTTTTACCTCTGCCGGATCTTCTGTTGGCACACCGTTTTCATCAAGACCCCAGTCTAATGGGATTTTGTTACCCTTCTCTTTTTCAATCATAACCTTACCGAATGCCACTTGACTCGTTGACATATCCAGTACGATTGGCGAGTTTTCATGCGGGATACCTACAGCTAGAGGATTGGCTCCAAGAAACGCTTTTTTAGCTCCATAAGGCGCAACGAGAGCATCTGCCTGTGCAAGTATGATTCCAATCACACCTTCCTCGGCTGCTTGATTTGCATAGAAGCCCAATGCGCCTGAGTGGCTGGAATTCGAAGCGATGGCGACACCGATGCCATTTTTCTTGGATGTGGAAATCGCTTCCTGCATGGCAGTTTTTGCAATCACATGGCCGAGTCCATTGTCGCCGTCTACTTTTGTAATGACGTCATTAACAGCTTCAATAGATATATTTGCAAACCTATTAATACCTCCATTTTGTATTCTCTCGATATAATGCTGCAATCGCATGATGCCATGCGATTTAACGCCGCGTTTGTCTGCAAATGCCAACACCTCGGCCACTATTTCCGCATGAGATTGCGAGACACCATTTTCCAGCAGGCGTTTTGCGATAAGCTGTTCAAATTGTTTTGCCACGATGTTTACTGTTTCCACATATAACCCTCTTTTCATAAGCAAAAGAGATATCTATAATTAAATAAATATCTCCTCTTATAAGTGAATTCCAGATAAGTATAAGCAATTATTAACAAGGTAAAGATGTATATCTTAAATCAAAGTTTCACAGATAATAACCCTATCAACAGTTTTATCTTTATACAACCTGGTAAGTCGGTGCCAGTCCAAGTAATACCTCCACCACATTTCTCGCTGCCTTAGTTCGTAGCTCTTCTACCGCTTCAACTGAATAGAAAGCGCTGTGAGGAGTAATGTAGACATTAGAAAAATCCAACAGCTCATGATCTTTTGGAATAGGTTCGAATTCGACAACATCAAGTGCAGCTCCCGCGATCTTACCAGTGCGCAAACCTTCAATCAGCGCCTCCGTCTCAATAATTGGACCTCTTGCTGTATTCAGAATAAAGACACCATCTTTTAACTCATTGACGTTTCCGCGGTTGATTAAATGGTATGTATCCTTAATGAGTGGAACATGAAGTGAAATCACATCAGACTTTGTTATCGCTTCCTTTAGATCGACTTTTTTCACCCCGTACTTTTTCATTTCCTCAGCCGATACGAAAGGATCATATCCTACTAAAGAAAAGCCAAGCGGCTGAACTTTTTCAACCACCCGTCTCGGAATTTTTCCGAACCCAATCACCGCAAATACACGATCTGTGAAACGATAGACAGGCGGGCTTATACTAAAATCCCAAATACCATTTTTCACGGAGTTATTCAGTTCTACAATCTTTCTGGACCAGGCCATCAAGAGTGCTACTGCATGATTGGAAACTTCTTCAATTCCGTAATCAGGCACATTACATACGGTAATGCCCTTTTGCTTCGCTACGTCGAGGTCTATTGTGTCCACACCTACTCCGTACCTTGATATGACCTTACAATTTCCCAGCTCATTCAGGACAACAGCATTTAATGGTGCGTATTGATTAATGACCGCGTCTGCATCTTTCGCAACGTCAATCACCTCTTGCTCTGTGCGGCATTGAGCTTTCACAAAGTTGATGTCGAGACCACTTTCTGCAAAAACCTTTTCTTCGTAATCCAATTCATCAAACTCATAGTCAGTTATAACAACTTTAAAAGTCATGATCGCTCCACTCTCCCTATTCAAAAATTTAGTATATATAGAACATTGGGAAATTCCACACTAATCAGTATAAACTTCCGGCTTCCCGGTTGTTGTACTCCGTAATAATCGCTTTCACTTTGTCAGATAAGTAAGGTTCACTGTTTATGAATGGCTTTCGGTAACCAACCGGATTATCTCTGAACCAACGTTCATGAACAGCCAATTTCATCGTAAGAAAAAATGAAGGATGTAAACTGTAAATATTCATTAATTCACAGAGTATAAGATGGTTGCTCTTAATTTCAGTAAAATCTTCTTTTTGTACAGCATTATAAAGATCTACAGAGACCTCTGGCAGAAATACTGACGATCCATTAATACTCCCTGAAGCGCCAGAAAGCTGGGCATCCAGCAAATGTTCATCAAAAGCACTATATACATGAAAATTATCTGTCATTCTTGCCACTTCATCAATTACCAACCGGATGCGTGCCATACTACTTACCGTTTCTTTAATTCCACGAATATTCTTTAGTTCTCTTGAAAGCCTTTTCACTACGTTTATAGGAATTTCCTGGCCAGTTAGCTGCGGAATATTATATAGATATAAATCGATAGACAACGATTCAGCAACGTCACGAAAGTAGGTATACATCTGTTCATCAGACGTTTCCCAGTAAAACGGGTTTACGACTAATACCCCTTCTGCACCTAGTTCCTCGGCAAACTTTGATAAGTTTATTGTCTCTTCAATAACTGTTCCGCCTGTTCCAACTAAAACAGGGATACGACGACCTATATAAGGAAGGATTTCTTTTAAGTAATCTTTTTTCTCTTCCATTGAAAAGTGGGGGAATTCCCCTGAACTTCCTAATAGAACAATGCCGTGTACACCGCGCTCGATAAGTTTATCTATCATCTTCTTGTTTTTACATATATCAATTTGGCCGTCTTCTTTTAATAATGTCACTACTGGAGAAATAATACCCTTCATTGACTTTGCCACCTTCTATGCTCTTATGCGTTTGTTAAACTAGACTTCTCATCTAACTGCACTGACACCATTTCTTAATACACCTATTTTGCTACTGGAAATTTCGATTGTATCGCCTTCTTGCAAAGTGAACTCATTCGGCGGCACGATACATGTTCCTGTCATTAGTGCAGTGCCTGGTAAAATATCATTCTCAAAAACAAGATAATGAACGAGTTCCTCCAATTTACGTTTCAATTGATTGACATAGGCCGTGCCTTCGAACTTCTGCTCTCCTCCTCGTAAGATTTTGCAAGTAATATCGATTGAATAAGGATCTTCGATTGCTTCAGGCATTAAAATCGCCGGACCAATTGAGCCGGAGTTTTTCCACATCTTGGCTTGCGGTAAGTATAATGGATTTTCACCTTCAATATCACGACTACTCATATCATTTCCGAGTGTATATCCAATGATCTCCTCTTTCTCCCCTATGATCAATGTCAGTTCAGGTTCAGGTATCTGCCAATTTGAATCACTTCGAATATAGACATCTTCATTTGGTCCAATGATTCTGCGTGCTGTAGACTTGAAGAAGATTTCCGGTCGCTCTGCATCATAAACTAAATCATAAAATGTCTGTTTCTGCTCTGCCTCTTTCTTCGTTTCGAAATTTCTTGCTTCTCTGCTTTTTTGGTATGTAACTCCTGCAGCCCAAATTTCTTCAGGCAAAATAGGAATGCTAAGATCGAGACTTTCTAAGCTCAATTCACTTTTATTTAAACCTTCTCTCTTAATATATTGGTCTGCTGTAAGATTGGAATCTTTTAGTTTATAGTAAAAGTCCGTATAGTTATCTTCCTTGATTACATATACATCCTGCTGTGACGTAACTAATGCTGACTTGATACTACCTTTTTCATGAAACTTTATATATCTCATTTTTAGTTCTCCTTTTAGTTTAGATTAGCCCCTAATTCTTGGGATATACTGTCTACACATATTTTCAGCAACTCTAAGTGCTTCAACTCTATTTCTTTAGTGAAGGTACTTTTCGGTGTCGATACACTGACTGCAGCGACCACACTGTTTGTATGATCATATATCGGCATGGCAAAACAGATTATTCCATACTCATTTTCTTCATCATCAACTGCATAGCCGTTCTCCTTAACATGTACGAGTTCTTCTAGATAATCAGCCCGATTTAAGATTGAATTATCTGTTGCTTGAATGAACTCGTAGCCATCCAATAATTGATTTAAACTACTGTCAGGTAAGTAGGCTGCCAGTACTTTTCCAACCGCACTACAATGCAGAGGGACTTTTCTGCCAATCCTAGAATAAATCACAAGTGTATTATGTCCGTTAATTTTATCTATATAGATTGCTTCTTTGTCCAATAACTTCACTAAATGAACTGTTTCATTTGTCGCTTTATTCAATATTTGTAAATGTCTTGATGCCGCTGTTTTTATGTCCAACTGGCTGAGCAACAGATTTCCCCGTTCATATAGTTTCCAACCCAATGAATAATCTGCAGTTTCTTCATCTTGGGCAATATATCCGTATTCTTTCAATGTTTTCAATAGCGCATGAACGGTACTCTTATTAAGCTCTACCTTTGCACTTATTTCCTTTATGCTAAGCTCTTTATTTATTTCATCGAAAACTTCCAAGATCTTAATTGCTCTCACTACTGACTGAACAAGCCCCATCTCTATCACCTTTTCATAGCTAGTTAGCAATTATTACAAGTAAGCTTCATCTGCTTCTTCATAAACCTGAATCGGAACAACTCCTTTAGAGGCATCCGTATGTCCTACCATACGATTGACTGCTGCCACTAATTTCTGACGTTGTTTCATATTCGTTATCCGTTTTTCGAATAATTGCTTTCGATTTTCATTATCTTTGATATTCTCCTCATATACAACTTGGTCGTTCAGTTCCTTCACTAAGTCAATAAAGTGATTGCGCAATTGAAGATGCAGTATATCACCGGTTTGTAGATAACCGATACCTCCTCCGTCCATTGCTTCAGGCGTCATATGTCCGATTGCTGCACCGTATGTAACCCCCGAGTAACGGCCATCACTGATGATAGTACAAATTCTTTTCAAAGTACGGTTAGCATTAATATGCTGCATCGGTGTAAACATTTCAGGCATCCCGAAAGCGAGCGGCCCCTGTCCTGCAATAATAAGCGCTATCTTCAAAATACCCTGTTTTGTCATCTCATCGAACAGTGTATTATAGTCAAGTTCTTTCAGTTCTTCATATTGATCAGGTGCATTAAATTTAGCGACAGCTATTAAGTCCTCAGAACTGAATAATTTGTTGGACTTCATATTTTCAATTAATTTAGAGTCCAGAAGACTTTGGTTCGCCTGGTCTTCATTATCAAAAAACAGAACAAAAGCCATCTTATTATCAAATTGATCTAGTTGCGGTGTAGGCATACCACTAATCTTTACGACCGCACTTTCAAAGAAGTTGCCTCGCAAGACATCTACACCACTAAATGGTCTTTTAGGATTGCTCATAATAACGGCATTTTCTTCAACATTATCTGCTGGAAGACTCTCGCTGTACACCAGCCTTTCTCTCCACGTCGTACCCGTTATGGTTAAGGAATCCTGATTCATATTCACTCCATTATTGAGTAACTCATAGAATAGTGTTTCCATCCCGCGGCTAGTGTCATCACAGCATTGCATCGCCAATGAAAAGATATCGCGTCCTTCTGTTAAGGAATAATTAAAGAGATCGGGTATTGGTTGTTCTTTTAAAATCTTTTCGACATCAAAGAGTGTAAACTCATATCCTGCATAGATCATCGCTGCTACCATATGCATCATTAGATTCGTCGAGCCGCCAGACGCGCTATGAATACGTACTGCATTTTCAATATTGGACCTCACTAGTCTTGATACACCAAATTCCGGTTTATTAATCATGACAGCCATCGCATCTATTGCTGCATTGACCTGTTGCTGATTTGGCGGTTGTGTCAATAGTTCTAATGCTGGATGCACTAATCCCATACCTGCGACTAGATGCCTTGAACTGTTTCCTGTTCCGTTAAACGCACAGACACCGCCTTTTGTATCGCAAGTAGCTGCGGCCAAACGGATTTCCAAATATTTATGTTCTTCTTGGGTAATAATACCTCTCTCAACAGCTCTCTCAAACACACCTTGGAAGGAAGTATTTGATGAGCATTGGAGAATATAATCCATTGTATCCTTCAAGTCTTCCGCAATCTCTTGATGGTTCATTTCAATCGCTTTGTCATATACTGCGTTCAGCTTCTTGACAACATCTTCTGGGATTGTCCCCCCTTGGAGAACGTGTGCAGGCGCAAACGTGGCGAAGAATGGAGCATCCCCCCTAAATTGTCTTAGTCTATCTAGATGAGCAAGGCCGCTAACCACACCGAGCGGCTGCTTGTCACATCCTTGGATAACGAACGCTCCGTGATAACTATGCGCTTCCAATTGATTTACAATCATCTGGGCCACTGCGTTTCTGCTTTGCAAAGAATAGCTCATCCCTTGATTAGACTGGGCAGTGCCGTCACACATGACGGGAGTTGAAAAGTAGAATGGAACACCACCATTTTGCCAGATACGAACAGCGGCTCGTGAAGAGGTCATATAATCCATTATATGAGCCGGGTGATCTGCAGAACCGCCAATTATTGCAATTCTTGGAGCATCTTGTTCCAGCCTCAACACGATATTCTCCAATGTCCAATCGGGTGTACCGCCTTCGTAAAGCGGGCCAAGTATTTTTTTAGCATTGTCCAAAAGGCCTGCCACAGTAATAGGTTCATTAGCTTTTCCTTGCACATTTTCTTTATAAGGGTTTATTCTACTGTGCATATGAGGAAACAACATTTTTATCACTCCAATTAAAGATTAATCCAAAAACACCAACGAGAAGCCAGGGATAAATGATACTATTAACAAAATAACGATCATTGAGATGATAAACGGAAAAATAGCTTTGGAAAGTGATTCCATACTTACCCCTGAAATACTGGAACCGACAAACAGGTTGACCCCAACAGGAGGGGTAATAAATCCGATTGCTAAAGAGATGATCATAATAATACCAAAGTGAACTGGATCAAACCCAACTGCAGTGGCGATCGGCAGTAAGATGGGTGTTAAAATAATAATTGCCGCAATCGTATCCATAAAACATCCTACTATCAGTAACAGTGCGATAATTAATAGAATAATAATAAATGGCTCGGTAGATAACGAAAGGAGATAGTTTGCTATTTTAATTGGCATTTGTTCCATCGCCAATAGCTTTCCAAATCCCGTTGCGCTGCCCACAATAATTAAAATGGTTGCCGTCATTAGAGCAGAGTCGACAAACGTCGCATAAATATCTTTCATTTTTAGTTCTCGATAAACGAATGCTCCGATGATAAATCCAACAAATACCGCAATTGCTGCCGCCTCTGTCGGAGTGAATATTCCACCGTAAATACCGCCAAGTATGATGACAGGGATAAGCAGCGACCATTTCGCCAACCAGACTTTCTTTACAATATTATTGAAAGAGATCTTTTCTGTGCTGCCTTTGTAACCAGCCTTTTTTGAATAATAGTAGGCATAAATCATTAATCCTAAACCTACCATGATTCCTGGAATAATTCCTGCCATGAACATGTCACCTATCGAAACGCTTCCCGAGACTCCATACATAACCATTGGAATCGAAGGTGGTATTATGACACCGATCGAACCAGCCGACGCAACAACAGCTGTTGAAAATCTAATATCATATCCTTTTCTTACCATGGCCGGTATCATGAGTCCCCCAACTGCTGCCACTGTAGCGGGCCCTGATCCCGAAATCGCCGCAAAGAACATGGATGTGACAATTGCTGTCATTGCCAGGCCTCCTGTTACAGATCCTACTAATGATTCTGCAACGGCGATCAGTCGTATAGATATACCTCCCCTTCCCATAATTTCACCAGCTAAAATGAAAAATGGTATGGCCAACAGAGGAAAAGAGTTTGTAGATGTAGTCAACTCTTTAATGATGAACTCTACTGGGATAGATCCGTCAATAAGAAGGGCTATTATTGCTGATAGACCTAGCGCAATTCCAATGGGGACAGTTAGTATCAATAGAACTGCAAATGATACAAAAATTAATAATCCCATTCTATCTCCCTCCTTATAATCTTGGTATATCGTTATCAATTATTTCTTCACTGGCTCGGTACATCTGAGTTTCAATATACATTCTTTGTATCAAGCGGATAGAAGTTAGAAGCATTCCGATAGGCATTCCCAAATACATGATTGACATGGAAATCCCAATGGAAGGTGCTACTTGCCCTGTACCTTTTATAGCCTGGTAAATAGAAAATCCGTAGTAAACAGCAAACAGTGCAAAAAATAAAAACAGTATATTTGCTATCATATTAACTATATATTTTCCGCGTCGTTTGAATACCGTAAGTAGCGCTTCCACTCGAATATGTTTTGCCCGTTTCACTCCATAACTAATTCCTATGTAAATAAGCCAAACGAAGCAGAAACGTGCTAATTCCTCAGACCAGGTTAATGAACTTTCTACCACATATCTCATAAAAACCTGCAAAACTATTACCACTGTCATAATCATCAGCAATATGAATAAAATCACACGTTCCACATTATGATCTACCCACCTTAAGACTGGCATTTAATCGCCCCTCTCACCTACTTTTTATTGAAAAAGCAAGTTAATCTTAATTAACCTGCTTTTCATTTTTGCTAACATTTACTTTTATTCTGCATTCTTAATTTCATTTAAGTATTTCTCAACGAACTCTTCCCCAATGCTTGACTTGTGCTTTTCGATAACTGGCTGTACAGCTTCTCTGAACGCTTCCAATTCTTCATCGCTGACTTTGTTGTATTCCATTTGTCCCTTCAATTCCTCTAGCGCAGATTTTGCAGTTTCACGAGAAAGTTGACGGTTGTGCTCCCCTGCTTCAATCGCCGCACTCTCCACAATTTCTTGCTCTTCCGGTGTTAAGCCATCCCATGTTTTCTGGCTGATTAAGAAAATGAACGGAGAATAGATATGATTTGTTTCGGTTAGATACTTTTGAACTTCTGGATACTTTTCTAATAAGATTGTAGGATAAGGATTTTCCTGTCCATCAACCGTTTTCTGCTGCATTGCTGTGAACAATTCCGTGAATGCCATTGGTGTAGGATTTGCACCCATAGCTTTCCAGGCGCCTAAATGAATATCGTTCTCCATTGTACGAATCTTCAAGCCCTTCAAATCTTCGATTGTCTTAACAGGACGTTTACTATCTGTGAGCTGACGGAATCCATTTTCCCACCAAGCTAGCTGTTTTACACCTTGTTCACTCGCCTTTTCCGCCAGTTCATCTCCAATTTCACCTTGCAACACTTTGTCAACAACATCTGTGTTTTTTAATGTGAACGGAAGATCGAACACTCCATATTCAGGAACAAAAGAAGTAAATGGCGCTGTAGAAGGGATTGTGATTTCCAAAGTACCAAATTGAAGCATTTCAATTGCTGAACGATCATCTGCAATTTGTCCTGAATGGTAAATCTCAACATTTAATGAATCAGTTTTTTCTTCAACTAACTCTTTAAATTTTTCCGAACTCTTATACAGTGGTGTCTTGTCGTTTAACCCAAGACTAATTCTTAACTTTTTCGTTTCACCATTACTTGCTGCTTTGTCATCTCCTGTCGCTGCATCTGCACTGCCTTCAGTGTTATCACTCTTATCATTCCCGCATGCTGCCACAAATACAGTCAAAAGCAATAAAGAAAATATTAGCATTAGATTCTTTTTCAATATAAACTCCCCCTCATTTTGTAATAATGAACGCTATTTTGGTATTACGACGATAGGTAACCGCTTTCATTACATATTTACTTTCTTTATAAACTTTTCATTACATTAATACTGCTGAAAATTGTTCAGAGTACTATGACTGCTCTAACTGCAAGAGTTGATAATCATCATTCAGAAATAATCCCGCATCCACAACCCCTGGAATCATCTTTAATTGCTCATAGATACGTACTGGTGGTTCACTGAATTCTTTTGATACGTCTGCAATATAGTTTCCGTTGTCGGTAACAAAATTGCATTTTCCGTCTTTCCTTAAGTCCGCACCGTACCCCATATTTCTAATTAATTTAATTGTATGGGACGCATTAAAAGGGACAATTTCCAAAGGAATAATCTGACCCGAAAGACATTTGGCTAATTTAGAGGAGTCAGCTAGAATAAAACGCTCTTCAGCCTTTATTAATACTTGCCTTTCACGAAAAAGCGACCCACCACCTCCTTTAATTAAATTGTAGTTTTCATCTACTCTATCTGCGCCATCGAATGCCTGATTAATAACAAGTATTTCATCAATATCAATCAGGTGGAGTCCAAGTAAGCCAGCCTGTTTTTCAATTTTTTTCGAAGACGCGATGAATTTCAGATCGAGCTTCTCTTCATTTACACGCTTTACTAATTGGTCAAGAAAAAATCCAATAGTTGAACCTGAACCAAGGCCGATAATAGAATGATTCTTTACTAAAGTGCAGGCAATACTAGCCAGTTTTCTTTTTTCTTCGATATTCACATTCTTATTATATGGATTTACCATTCAGCAACCGTCCCATCTGCATGACGCCACACAGGATTCTTCCAATTATGACCTTCCTTTTGCTTTACTCTTACAAATTCTTCGTTAATATCAATACCTAAGCCTGGCTTTGTCAGATTCCGTGCATAACCATTTTCGAAATGAAAAACGGATGGGTCCTTCAGATAATCCAGTACGTCATTTCCTTGATTGTAGTGAATACCTAAACTCTGTTCTTGTATAAATACGTTGTGGCATGTCGCATCTACTTGCATGCAGGCTGCCAAAGCTATCGGTCCTAAAGGACAGTGCGGAGCGACTGCTACGTCATATGCTTCAGCCATTGAAATGATTTTCTTACATTCAGTTATGCCGCCTGCATGAGATAAGTCTGGCTGAATAATATCGACATATCCTTCTTGTAGAATCTTTTTAAATTCCCATCTGGTGTACATTCTTTCCCCCGTTGCAATTGGAATATTGCTGTGTCTTGCAATTTCCTTTAATGCTTCATTATTTTCAGCTAAGACCGGCTCTTCTATAAACATTGGGCGAAATTGCTCCAACTCCTTAGCCAATATTTTTGCCATAGGTTTATGTACGCGCCCATGAAAATCAATTCCTATACCAAAGTCAGTACCCAACTCTGCTCTAATCAGTGCGACTCTCTCCAGCACATTGTCGATTTTCGAGTAATTGTCTATAATTTGAAGTTCTTCGGTTGCATTCATTTTAATTGCCTGAAACCCATTCTCCTTAGCTTTCTTTGCCTGATCGAGGATATCTTTAGGCCTGTCTCCACCTATCCATGAATAAACCTTAACTTTGTCTCTGCAAGCACCACCCATTAGATCGGATATCGGTGCATTATAGTATTTCCCTTTTATGTCCCATAGCGCCTGATCAATTCCCGCTATAGCACTCATGAGAACAGGACCACCCCTATAAAACCCTGACCTATACAATAAGTTCCAAATATCTTCAATTCGCATAGGATCTTTTCCAATCAAGTATTCACTGAGTTCATGAACGCATGCTTCTACAGTTGAAGCACGCCCTTCCACAATTGGTTCTCCCCAGCCTTCCAGCCCATCGTCTGTGGTAATTTTTAAAAATAGCCACCTGGGTGGGACCTTAAAAGTTTCTATTTTAATTATTTGCATGCTTTTACCTCACTGAATCGATCAACGAAGCTTTTAGCTTTCTCACCAAGTGCCTCAAAGTTTCCTGAGTTTATTAGTTGTTGATCCAATAGTGAGCCTCCTACCCCGACCGCTATCGCACCATTCATTAAGAAGTCGCCCATATTATTAGCATCAATTCCACCTGTCGGCATCATGGGGATGTGGCCAAGCGGACCTTGTAAATCTTTGAAATAGCCTGGTCCTAACGTTGTTGCCGGAAAAATCTTTACTAAATCTGCCCCTGCAGTATAAGCTGTAATAATTTCGGTTGGCGTGTATACACCCGGTATCGAAATACATCCATATCGGTTAGCCGTCTGAATTACCTCTACATCTAAACTTGGCGAGAAAATAAAATCAGCTTGTGCATCTACAGCCATTTTCGCTGTTTCTTTGTCAAGTACTGTACCGGCACCAATTAATATTTGTTCGCCATAAAGCTTCTTAGCCGTTTTAATAATGTCGTAGCTATTTTCGCTGTCGGCAGTGACCTCCAGTACCCTAATTCCATTCTCTACCAAAGTTTTGATCACATCATTAACTTTGTCTGGGTTAACTTTCCTCAATACTGCTACTACACCGTTTTCCTCAATGAATTTCAGTTTATCCCACTTCTTCAATGTAATGGATTACCTCCTGACATCTGAAATAAATTTGTTATCTAATTCTTCGTTGAGTTCCTCCAGCGAAGGAAGGCCTTCTACATCCCCATGTTGTTGGATGACTCTTGAACCCAGCACATTTCCGTATCGTACGCACTGATCCAGTCGATTATTGAGCAAGAGGCCATGAACAAAACCTGCTGCAAATGCGTCGCCTGCACCAACCGGGTCAACTATCTTATCTACATGCACGACCGGAATTTCCATATTATTACCATTTTCATAAACTAAAGTGCTGTCACTACCGCGTTTAATAACAATAATTTGATTAGCGTTTGTCTGCAGTGTACGAAAGATATCTTGGATTTCCGTTTGATTTGTTAAGAAAGAAGCCTCTTCTATACCTGCTAAAATATAATCAGATCTTTTTGCTATATCATTTAATACAGTAAATGCTTCTTCTTTGTCCCAAAGTTTAAAACGAAGATTGGGATCAAAAATGACTTTGACATCATTTTGCCGGGCAAATTCTATTGCCTCAAACACAAGTTCCCGGCACGTGTCACTTAAGGCGGGAGTAACACCTGTAATATGAAGATACTTTAAATCTTTAAAAATACTTTTTGGCAGATCTTCTTTAGTCATACGACTTGCTGCGGAATTCTTTCGATAATAATATACATTCATAGCATTGCTGAACTTTTGCTCCTTGAATAGCAAACCAGTCGGCGCGTCTTTCGTAACTTTTATATGAGAAGCATCGATACCTTCAGCTCTAATACTTTTAAGAATACGACGCCCGAATGGATCATTGCCAATTTTGCTCATATAGGAAACTTGGTGTCCAAGTCGTGAGAGACCCGTCGCAAAGTTGGATTCCGCACCACCTACCTTCTGAAATATCTGAGGCAAATCTTCCAGATTTCCAATGTCGTGGGTTTGAAATATTACCATTGATTCACCAAACGTAAAAACGTCGGTCATTTGGTTTCACTTCCTTTCTGCTCTGTGGCCTCCAAATTCGCTTCGTAATGCTGCCACTACCTTTCCGCTAAAAGTGTTTTCCTGTAACGAACGGTTGCGCATCATTAATGACAAAGCTGTTACCGGGACCGGAACTTTGAGGTCCATTGCTTCTTCAACAAACCATTGCGCTTCTCCAGATGCATTCATTTTTCCTATTATGGATGTTAGCTCGGGATCCTTCCTAAATGACTCTTCAACAAGCTCCATAAGCCAACTTCTAATTACTGACCCATTATTCCAAAGTCTAGCTACCTCTTTGTAGTCAAATTGATAGGAACTTTCATTTAATACTTCAAATCCTTCAGCAATAGCTTGCATCATTCCGTACTCAATCCCGTTATGAACCATCTTCAAGTAATGACCACTGCCAATCTCGCCAGTATACAGGAGTCCATCCTGGCAACATAACTTTGCCAAGAATGGTTCAATGCGCTGAAATGCGTCCAAGTCTCCACCAACCATAGCGCACAGACCATCTCTTGCTCCTGACACGCCACCACTGGTTCCGACGTCGAACAAATTAATACCCGCTTTTTTAAATTTTTTATCCCACTCTTTAATATCTTTGTAATATGAGTTGCCACATTCAAGTACTGTCGCCCCTTTTGGAAGGGCTTTCAAAAGTATATGCAGCATCTTTTCAGTTTCATGACCATGAGGAATTAAAATAAAAACTATATCTTCGGGCTTTATTCGTTGTATAAATGGCTTCCACTCAGTGAAAAGCTCAAAGTTCTTGGTTTGGAATTCTTTTTCGTTAAGCAATTGTCTTTTAACTTGCGGAAGGATATCATAACCAATTACTTGATATTCATTATCTAAAATATTACCTGCTAACTTGCTACCCATTTTCCCTAAACCGATCAAAGCTATTTTCAATATAATTCTCCTCTCATTCATTATTAACAAACTACGTTTTGAAGAAACTTCGTCGTTCATTAATACTGAACGGCGTTTTGGTTTTTAGATAGAAGATGATATCGATTTTAATCTAGTTACTATCTCTTTGATTTAACCAACTTGTCAGTAGACTTTATGTTTAATATGATTATTTTATGTCTATATTGTGAAGTTGATTTTAAGTATATTCAATCTTGTCAGATAAATCAATAACTTTTTTCTATTTGTTCGTAATTAAACAAAACTATTGAAATTATTGTTTATCTTATTTTACGAATCAACAAAGATGTAAATTTTCGGATAAAGTAGAAAGACCTTGTTAATTCAACATTGGAAGTAGGTATCTTTGTACTAACCTTACAATCTAACTATAAGTCTTTTTTGACTTATTTTTTATAATTATTTGCAGTAATATTTCTAAAGAACCAGAACCCAGAACTACTCCTGCAATAATAAATATTAAACCAATAAAGTGGGCAGCCAAAATAGGTTCTCCCAGAAATATACCTGCCCCCATTAAAGAAAAAAAAGTATTTAAATTTAAAAAAATTGAAGATTGAGCTGCACCTATTTTTTTTATAGCAGAATTATATACCATATGGCCAATTGCAGTGGCCAATAGGGCAGAAAAGAAGAAGATTGCCCATACAGATGGAGTGCTTTTAAATAAACCATTGAGACCATTTGGTTCTTTAATAAGCGCAATTAGAAATAAAATTAGCGCGCCTATAAAGAACATGTAGCCCGTCAACAATCTGGGGTCCATTGTATTAGAAGCTTTTTTTATGAGTATGAAGCTAAATGCTTGCGAAAAGATAGCAATAAATATCTCTATGTCACCAAACGATACCTCCCCCAGTGTTCCGCTTCCCGCCAATATGATTACGCCCACTCCGATAGACCCCAATAGAAATCCACCAAATCTTGCCACTGTCATATTCTCTTTCAAAATTAAAATTGATAAAATAGCTGTAAGCAGCGGTCCTAGCCCTAGGATTAGCCCTCCATTTGCTGCTGTTGTTCTTGTCAACCCTTCTGATAGAAAGTAGTGATGGACAACAACATTTGTTAACGCACCTATCATAATATATAGCCATTCTTTTCTTAACGGCAAACGAACTTTTCCGACAAGAAATAATATGAGAAATACTAAAGATGAAGCTGTAAGTATTCGTATAGACGTAATTGTAATGGGATCAAAGTAATTAACTAGATATTTAACAGCTGAGACGTTAATACCCCAGATGAGCATAACAATGACAAGAGTCATTAATACTTTTATATTCTTCATAACAGTAGCCTTTCTTCTGCATATTTAAAACTCTTGATTACTATTTGTAGAGTGCTAGGCCTCCTCCTTCCATTTAATTAATATAATTTTTCACTTTCGATGCTCCCTTCCAAATAACAAAAAAAGTTTAGCGGCAAAAAAACTGATAATTCAAAACCGTATTTATGGGCTAATTATAGAAGTTAAAAAGATAATGTCAATACCATAACAAGGAAATCATCTTCTTAAATGGGAAATACACCAGAAATAGAAAACGGATCTAGAAAGTAATCTTATATATATTCAAAACAATAGACATCCTCAAATTGCACAAATTGTATAGTAATTTTTGTGATCATATTCTATGAAAAAAACTCGAAATTAACCATAATCGAAATGACTAACTTTATTTTTCTAGATGTGTTTATATTATAAGGCATGTTGGTATCTATAGATAAAGAAGCAAGCATTAATTTGGTTATGATTCTTCCAATCTACAGAAGCCAAAAATATTTGAGCTGAAAGGCACACTAGTTTCATAGGGTATGCCTGGCACTATCCTGTTCTTCTGCTGTGTGATGACTTTAGTATAAATGAATCACCTCATTCCTGTTTAATAATCTACATATTTTTACGAGAACTTCTGGCAGCAAGGTTTTATAAGACATTCATTTTAACAGGACTATAGACTTCTCAAATAATTATCAATACTACCCTAGTATAAATGGTTCATTTAATACAATCTTGATGTTTGACCATGCAAAATCACTTTGTTACCATGAAATAATTCTTTTATTTACCAGGCATTTACTAATGACCTGACTATGAGGAGGAGAAAAATTGGCAGATACTAAAAAAGGGCTTTCCCGGCGTGATTTCCTGAAAACAAGCGGAATTGCGGCCGGTACACTGGTCGGCGGCGGGCTGATCGGCGGCTTGGTAGGCTACAATGTCAAGAAGAGCGATTCCGGTACGGCTGTTGCACCTGAACCCGGCCATTCAGATGCCGACATCAATCGTGGGCTGATGTTTTTTCAGAAACGACATGATTTCGATGTATTGTCCCAGGCCGTTGAACGCATTTTCCCGGAAGATGAACTGGGACCAGGCGCGATTGGGTTAGGCGTGCCTTATTTTATTGATAACCAGCTGGCAGGCAATTATGGCAGCAACGCAAAAGAGTATATGCAGGAGCCTTTTTTCGAAGGCGGTCCGACGCAGGGCTACCAGACGCGCCTGCCGAGATCCGAGGTCTTCCTTGCGGGGATAGCTGCCATGGATCAGGAAGCGAATAAACGCTTTGAAAAAAGTTTTATTGATATCGAAGGACAGCAGATGGATGAAATATTGACCGATTTGCAGAAAGACAAAATTGAGATGCAAGGTGTATCTTCTTCGTTTTTCTTCAAATTGCTGCGCGGCGCAACGCTTGAAGGCGCCTATTCCGATCCTCTCTACAACGGGAACGTGAATATGGAAGGTTGGAGGATGAAAGGATTTCCCGGCCATCAAATGTCTTATATCAATGTGATTGAAGAGGAGAAATTCCAGAAAATCGAACCGAAATCTCTAAGTAGCATGCAGCATTAATAAAGGGGGAAGAACATTGGCAAAAACTTTAGATAAAGTAGACGTAGTAACAGTCGGCGTCGGCTGGACAGGCGGCATCATCGCGGCCGAATGTGCCAAAGCCGGTTTGAAAGTCCGCGGGCTGGAGCGCGGAAAAAACCGCGGAACGGAAGACTTTTCGATGGTTCATGACGAATATCGTTATGCATTCCGCTATGAGCTGATGCAGGACCTCTCGAAAGAAACCATCACGTTCCGCAACAATGCGAAGCAGCGGGCATTGCCAATGCGGCAGCTGGGTTCCTTTTTACTCGGCGAAGGTTTGGGCGGAGCAGGCACTCACTGGAACGGGATGACCTATCGTTTCCTGCCCTACGATTTCCAGATCCGTTCAGAAACTGAAAAGAAATATGGCAAGAGCAAAATCGGTTCTGATTATTTACTTCAGGACTGGGGTATTACATATGACGAGCTGGAACCTTATTATGATAAATTCGAAAAGACAATAGGGCTCTCCGGAGAAGATACGAATCCTTTCTGGGGAAAGAGATCTTCAGATTTCCCGACACCTGCCATGAAAAGAACACCTTTGCTCAAAAAGTTCGAAAAGGCAACGACCGATCTTGGATATCATCCATATATGGTCCCTTCGGCCAACCTTTCAGAACCGTATCAAAATCCGGATGGCGCAAGCATCAACGGCTGCCAATACTGTGGATTTTGTGAACGGTTCGGCTGTGAATATGGAGCAAAATCATCACCTGAAGTAACAGTTGTCCCGACAGCCAAGAAGACCGGTAATTACGACATCACCTTCCATGCAAATGTTGTGGAAGTCTTGAAACAGGGTGACAAGACGACAGGTGTGCGCTATGTCGATACATTGACAGGCGCTGAATACATCCAGCCGGCAGATGTGGTCGTGCTGACAAGCTATATGATGAACAATGCGAAATTGCTGATGGTCTCCGATATTGGAGAACAGTACAACCCGGAAACCGGCAAAGGAACACTCGGCAAGAACTATTGCTATCAGATCGAGCCGGGGGCTACAGGCTTTTTCGATGAACAAATGAACACATTCATGGGTGCAGGAGCTCTTGGAATGACGATTGATGATTTCAATGGCGACAACTTCGATCACAGCAATCTCGATTTCCTTCACGGCGCGAGCATTTCCTTCGTACAATCCGGAAGCCGGCCGATCGGAACGAATCCGATCCCATCCGACGTTCCGCTCTGGGGAGCCGAGTTCAAGAAAGCATCGGTCCATAACTTCACACGCGCACTGGATGTGTTCGGACAAGGCGCTTCCCTGCCGCATAAAAACAATTATCTGTCACTTGATCCGACGTATAAAGATAAGTATGGTGTCCCTCTCCTGCAAATGACGTATAACTTTACGGAACAGGACCGCAATTTGCATAAATTCATTACCCAGAAGACTGTGGACGTAATGGAGGCAATGGGCGCGAAGAAGACAGAGGGCGGCGGCATGCTGGAAGACTATGATATCGCTCCTTACCAATCGACACATAACACCGGCGGCACAACGATAGGGGATGATCCCAATACGAGTGTCGTGAATAATTACTTGCAGCACTGGGATATGGAAAATTTATTCGTCGTCGGCGCCGGAAACTTCAATCATAACAGTGGATATAACCCGACAGCGACGGTCGGGGCACTTGCTTACCGCGCAGCGGAAGGCATACAGAAATACCGTCAAAAAGGCGGATCACTCGTTTAAGAGAGGATGAATTTGGTATGAATCTAGCAGCTATTGGAGTACCGGGGCTAATTATAATTCTCGTCATTATCTTGATACTGTTCGGTCCGAGGAAATTACCCGAGGTCGGTTCTGCGGTCGGCAAAACGCTTGCGGAATTCAAAAAGTCAGCAAAAGATATCATGGATGATGATGATACTCAACCGCCTGCCAAGAAACTTTCGGATACCGAAAAAACGGATAGTAAATAAGTAGGTGACAAGATGGATCCGTACAATGATCATAACCGTAAGATTCTCAGTCCGCTGGATAAAATAGCCGAGGAAGAGGCTGTACCTTCCGATCATCCTGCGGAGACCCCTTCCTCTGTATCCGATGAAAGCCGTGACATACCGCCGATACAGGAGCCGAATCAAGACAACTGCGGTTCTCCGGCAAACGGACAGGCGCCTGAAGAACCGCCGTCCAATACCGATCCGGCCATTATCGAACATTTGAATGATCTTCGGAAGCAGATCATCAAGAGCATTGCTGTTTTCCTGTTTTTCTTCATTTCTGCGTTCAGCACGATCAATTTATGGTTCCCTTATATTACACGCGGACATACACTGACCGTGCTCAGTCCGCTGGAAGTCGTTTCATTCTATACGACGATTTCCGCGGCACTCGCTTTCGGGCTGTCCGTCCCTTTTCTCTGTCACTTCCTGTGGCAATTCGTCAAACCGGGACTGACGGAGAAAGAAGGACGTTTCCTCAGCCTGTATTCACCGGCCATTTTGATACTATTCATTGGCGGACTGGCTTTCGGCTATTACGTTGTCAATCCGCTGAGCTATAATTTCCTGATCAAGCTCGGGAAAATGAATTTTGAAATCATGATCACTGCGAAGGAGTATGCGCGTTTCCTGCTGCTGACCACGATGCCGATCGGTCTGCTGTTTGAACTCCCGATTGTCGCCCTGTTCCTTTCCGCTATCGGTATCCTGACCTCCGATACGATGAAGAAGGTCAGGAAATGGTCTTATGTAGTACTGGCAGTCGTCTCAGCGCTCATCACCCCGCCCGACTTCATCAGTCAGCTGATCATCTTAATCCCGATGCTCGCTCTGTATGAAGCAAGCATCTATCTCGTCACCCGGACGGAAAGACGGCTGGTTGCGGGGGATGCCGCATAATTTAGAATACCAATCAATTAAGAAACTGCGGAAGCAACAACTTACCGCAGTTTTTTTATTTGGTTGGAAAACACAACCGATTATAAGGTGATGACTGGAAAGCACGTGCTTCTTACAGGAGTCTTCTATACGAAGATCTTTCGGAAACTGATGCTTGACCTGGATGGGAGAAACTCTATACACCGGCACAATCTTTCAGATATTCAAAAAGATCGGTATCGTCATTAAACTCATGTTGCCGTTCGTGTATAGTGCAGGGAAAGATCGGGATGCGGCAGAAGATTTATAAAGGATAACGCGACACAGAGTTAATTAATCACAAATTCAATTCTGCTTTAATTTTCTGCATACGTTCAATTGGTAAACCTGTTAATTCGGCAACCTCTTCCACATTCATATGCTTTTCCAGCATCTTACGCGCCATTTGCGCCGTTGCTTTTTCCATTCCTCTTTCCAACGCTTGTTTCTCTGCAACCTCCAGCCTCCACTTCGCTTCATTCACCGCAGCTTCCTGATCTAAAATTTGTTTCAGCCGAACTTCATATGCCTGCCGTTCTTTCGGATCCAGGCTGAGCTCGTTCCAGTTCGTAAATGCGTCCTGCAAATGTTTGTCATTCACCACAATCGCCTCCAGTTCCTTGTAAATATCCTCGTAAATGTATGATTTCCGCTGATCCACTATACTGAACAACAATAACCAGCGGCTCAGCACGTCACTCCATGGATCTAACTTCTCTTCCTCCCAGTGTTTCAGCAGTTTAGGTATCTCAATGAAATGTAATTCCATGACGTCAGTCAGCCTGAAATTTTCTTCATCTTCATGCAGATGATACGCCGTATGATAGGACTTCGTCTCTTCCACCAAATTAAAGTTCAGAATGCTTACCACGATGGCCGGTTTCAATTTTGTATACGCCATTCCCTTTTGATTTTGGTTACTATACAATCTTGCCCAATAATATAGACTGCGATTGATCATATCGTATTGATTGGTGAATTGAATCTCGATATTGACCTGATGCTGATCTTGCGTAGTCACCAGGATATCCAGGCGGGATTGCTTATCTTCTCCATGCTTCCTGCCAATTTCCAGATTATTAAACGTTACCTCTTTAATCACATTCGGGCCGGTTCTTTTGAGAATGGCATTTAGAAAAACAATTGTAATCGCTTTGTTTTTCTCACTTCCAAACAATTCCTTGAACGCAAAATCAATTTTCAAATCTACCAATTCCGTTAAATAGATCCGTTTCTTTGAGGTTAGCATAGGACAGCAACAGTAAATCGTCAAAACAGGAAAAATGATTTTTATGCACATAAAACAGTGCCAGAATCAAATAATCAATCGTCAAAATTGATTTTCCCTATCGTTTTAGAAAACAAAAGTTAATTATCCAACTTTATTGAAGCAAGACTTTTATTCTAAAAAACACCTGATCTTTACATGAATCGGACAATCCCGAACGATGTGCAGATCAGTTATCTGCAGGCTGCCTCTGCTACTATCTCGCCCTTGCAAACAACTTCAGGGTATCTGCTCTCTGTGCATAATCCGGCTCGCTGATGTTCTCCAGTGGAGCGCCCATAACAATCGTGATATATTCACGGTCTCCTATCAGCCCGAGCGTCGCCCAGCACTGCCCAGCTTCATAGGTCGTGCCCGATTTACCGCCAATAATTTCAAAACCGGTTTGATTCGCTTTATCCAATGAAGCAAGCACAGTAGACTGCAATAAAACCCCCTTAGGATGATCAGGAGTAGACGATGTCTGGAATGTCTCTTTTGTGAAAATGGCTCTGAAATTATTGTTTTCGAGAGCATAGTCCAGCAGCCTAGCCATATCGGCGGCAGTTGTATATTGATTCGTGTGGTGAAGACCTTCCGGATTGGCGAAACGAGTATTTTTCATTCCCAGCTCCACTGCTTTGTCATTCATCATCTGAACAAAAGTTTCCACACTGCCCCCCACATGGATGGCGAGGGAATTCGCTGCTTCTCCACCGGAATTCAGAACAGTTCCATACAGCAGATCACGATAGGTTACGGCTTCCCTGCCATAAAAACCTGCCATGGAGGCGTTCGCTGCGACCATTTTCCGGTAGGTCTCCAGATCGACAGGAGCGGCGGCAGCCAGATCATCAATATATTCTAGTGCAACAATTGTTGTCATCATCTTTGTCAGTGATGCCGGATAAGCCTTTGAATCCGCATTCTTTTCGTACACCGCTTCTTCAGTTCCCCTGTCGACCATATATATATAGGGGCTCGCATATTCATCTTTAGTAGAAAAATTGAATATCTCTCTAAAATTAATGTTTATTTGACCTTCTGCTTTCAAGAAGAAAAACAGTACAACTATCGCTAGTACTGCAAATTTCAAAAACGCTGATAACTTTCTCATATCTAATCTACCTTCCCCTGAAAAATTCTCTGTCTTCTTATTATAGAAGAAACTAATGAATAAATGAGTAGAATAACTATGAAGAATTTCTTAATATACTGATGGTGATTGGTGCTAATCCGCGTTCACATTGCGCAGTGCATAGATACACCAAAAAAGGATCTGCACAGGCAGACCCCTTTTTTTCAAGCGTTATACATTTCCCAGTAGTCCACCATACTGGAGGCAATTACTTTCGCGCCGTTTAATAAAGCTTTTTCGTCTATGTCAAACTTCGGATGATGATAAGGATAAATAAAGCCTTTCTCCTCATTCGCGGAGCCTGTGAAAAAATAAGTTCCCGGAACATTCTGGAGGAAGTAAGAAAAATCTTCTGCACCCATATTCGGCTGCATCTCCTGTATGTTCATCACCGGCAGAACTTCTTTCGCTGCATTCACCAGCAGTTTTGTAATTCCTGGATCATTTTTTGTGGCAGGATAGCCAAACATATATTCCAATTCGTGCGTCGCGCCAAATGCCTGGCAAGTATGAGTGGTAATGGTTTTCAGCCATTCATACATACTTTGACGCACATCTTCATCAAACGTTCTGATTGTCCCTTTTAGTATCGCTCTTTCGGGAATAACATTTGCTGCCTCTCCGGCATGGAACGAACCAATCGACAATACAGCCGATTTCAGCGGATCCACTTTTCTGCTGGTGATTTGATGCAAATTACCGATTAATTGACCACCTAGTGCAATGACATCCACCGTGTCTTGCGGAAACGCCCCATGTCCGCCAGAACCGATTATTTCAATTGTAAAATCATCGCATGCACCCAGGATATAATTCTCACTGTACAATACATGATCTACAGGAATATAGTTTTCCATATGTGTAGCGAAAATTACATCCACTCCATCCAGAGCACCCGCTTCAATCATCGGCTTTGCGCCGCCGGGATCTTCCTCTTCTGCATGCTGATGAATAAATACAATATTGCCTGCGATATCATCTTTCATTGCAACAAGTGCCTTTGAGAGACCTAATGCAATCGCAGTATGTGCGTCATGTCCACATGCGTGCATGACACCTGGATTTGTCGATTTATAAGGCACATCATTTTCTTCCTGTATGGGTAGCGCATCAAAATCCGCGCGTACTGCAATGGTCTTTCCAGGATGCTTCCCCCGCAACGTCGCAACGACTCCATGTCCACCTACATTTGTCTGTACTTCCAACCCTAGTCTCCGCTGGAATTCAGCTATTTTCTTTGCCGTGTTCACTTCCTGAAATGAAAGTTCGGGATGCATATGAAAATCACGGCGCAGCTTGATCATTTCTTCATAACCGTCTTCCAGGCGAGTAAATAACTGTTGTTTCATACCTAGCCCACCTTTTTAAGTTGTTCTCTTTTTTGCGTACTTTTCAAAAAAACCAAGAATATAGTCTGCAATGATTGCCAATAACGCAGCAGGTATAGCGCCTGCCAAAATCTTTATATCGGATCGCTGTGCAATACCCGAAACGATTTCCTTACCCAGACCCCCACCGCCAACATAAGGAGCGATGGAAGCTACACCGACCGCAATAACGGCGGCAACTCTTAGTCCAGCCACTAAAAATGGCAAGGAAAGAGGAATTTGAACTTTAGTCAAAAGTTGAAATGAACTCATCCCAACCCCCTTACCCGCATCCAACAGGTTTCCATCCACTTCCTGTAAACCCACGTAGGTATTGCGAATAATAGGAAGTAATGAATAGAAAAACAAACCAATAATAACTGCGGTATTACCTAAACCAAAGTACAGCATAAGGATGGCTAACATCGCCAGGCTCGGAACATTCTGCAGAACATTGGCCGCCGACAAAATAACCGGCGCCAAACGTTCTACTTTCACAGCAAGAATGGCTAATGGAACACCGACAACAAACGCTAAGGCTACTCCATAAACAACTAATAGAATATGCTCAATCGTTAAGGATAGCATTTCAGACTGATTTTCAACTACATACTGCATTAACTCTGTCAGAAACTCCATTTACATTCTCCTTATTTCAGTAAGCCTTTTTCTACTAAAAAGTTCTTCGCTACCTCTTTCGGTTCTTTCTTCTCAATATCTACTTCATAAATTAACTGCGTCATTTCTTCTTCATTGATCAGATCAGTCATTGAATTAATGATATCCTCCAGTTCAGGATACTCTTTCAACTTATCATTTCTCGCAACAAGCGATGCGGTGGATGGAGGGAAAAATCCTTTATCATCTTCCAGCACCTTCAAATTCAGCTCTTTAATTTCTGGATCTACTGAGTAGGCTGTGATTGCATCCAGTTCTCCTGTCTTTAATCCTTCATACATCAATGAAATTTCCATTCCTAAAGCCTTTTTAAATGAATAGCCATAATGTTCCTGAAACGCTCGGTAACCATCATCCCCACGCTCTATCCATGCGGAGTCAGTACCAATTGTCAGATCCGGCGCAAATTCGGCCAAGTCAGTCATCGTTTCGATATTCTTTTCTTTCGCATAATCATCTGAGATAGCGATGGTATATTTATTTTCAAAGCCTAATGAATCGAACCATTTCAAATCAAACTTTTCATTAAATAACTTCTGCGCTTGTGCAAGTGTTTTGTCTGCATCCGTTGTATATTCTACTTTGTCATCATCAAAGTGATTATTATACACTTCACCTGAATACAACGTGGCCAGATCAAAATCTCCTTTATCCATCGCGGTAATAATTAACGGACTCGCTTGGATATTTTCCGTTATATTCACCTCATGGTCCGTTTGATCTTCAACAAGTTCTTTTACCATGTACGCAATGATTTTAGGATCCGTATAATCCTGTGTACCCATTTCAAAATAGGTACCACCAGCTGTTGTTTCTTTGTCTTTCCCGCCACATGCAGTCAAAACGAATAACAGTGCAAGTGCGGAAGTTGCGATTAGTAGTTTTCTCATTAAATTGTCTTCCTCCTATTTTTATTTCTAGATTTTTCAATACGGCCAAAAATTAAATCAGTTCCCACTGCTAAAATAATCGCCAAGATCGTTCCTGTAAAAATTAAGTATTTATTATTAAATCCAATCCCCGAAATGATGAGTCCACCCAGCCCGCCGGCTCCAATAACGGCCGCCATCGTAACCCAGCTGATTATGTAAACAGACGTCACTCGAATCCCTGACATGATATATGGCATCGCCAAAGGAAGTTCGATTTTAACCAAACTTTGAAATGCGCTGTAGCCCATTCCTTTTGCTGAATCTACAACACCTGGATCTATGGATTTTATGCCTGTATAGGTGTTTCGCAGCAAAGGGAGAAGCGAGTATAAAAACATGGCAGTAACAGCGGGTTTCATACCGATTCCCAGAATTGGAATCATCAGCGCCAGCATCGCAATCGTAGGGATTGTCTGAAATACGTTGGCGATATTAAAGACCAGACTTTTTAAAAAATTACTTTTTAAACGGGTTAATAAAATTGCAAGGGGGATGGTGATAAGTATCCCTAACAATAAACTGATCACAGACATGACCAGGTGTTGATAGGTATATTCTAAAATGGATATATATCGTTCCTTCCAAAAGTCCAGATAATCTACTATAAACTCCATTTAAATCTCACCGCGTTTCCCGTAGAAAGAGCGGAACGACTGAATAAAATTCTTCATATCAATCATTCCTAAAAACGTATTCTCTTTATCAACAACCGGCACGCTTTGCATCTCCTGTTGTTCTAGTTGTTCAAAAATATCATCAAGAGACTGATCAATCGACAATGCCTGAACAGATGGATCTACAGCTTCTTCCAAACATGTGAAATCCCCGCTCAATAAAGCCCCCAATGAAAGTTGTCCTACCAGTTTGTTCGTTTCATCCACAACCGGATACGTGAAGCTTTTCTGCTGAAGCATTCTCTTGATTACCGATTCCTTTGATTCGGAAAGCCGGATAGCTTGTACCAGAGGATCAACGAAACTAGAAAGCAAAGGGATTGGCTTAGCGTTTGCTAGTCGATCTTCTCCAATAAACTCTCTGACAAAGTCATTAGCAGGATTCATCAAAAGTTCTTGCGGAGTTCCCTGCTGCACAATCTGTCCATCCTTCATTAAAATGATTTGATCTGCTATTTTAATTGCTTCATCCATATCATGCGTAACGAAGATGATCGTTTTTTGAATATCCTTTTGCAGACGAACGAGTTCATTCTGCAATTGCTCTCTACTGATAGGATCCAATGCACTGAACGGTTCATCCATTAATATGGTAGAAGGTTCTGCAGCCAAAGCTCTGATCACGCCCACTCTTTGCTGCTGCCCCCCGCTAAGTTCAGATGGATACCGTTTTTTATATTGCTCTGGATGTAAATTGACCATCTCCAGCAACTCGGTTACCCGCTCGTCTATTTTATTCTTATCCCATTTCAAGAGCTTCGGCACTGTCGCTACGTTATCATAGATATTCATATGTGGAAAAAGGCCTATGCTTTGAATCACATAACCCATTTGCCTACGTAATTCAATTGGGTTAAACTCTGCAATATTCTTGCCATCAATAAAGATTTCTCCCTCTGTATGTTCAGTCAAGCGATTCAAAAGTCTCATGGTCGTCGTCTTGCCGCAACCACTCGGGCCAATTAAGACGTTTATTTTCCCACTTTCAAACAGCAAATCGATATCTTTCAGTACATGAGACCCATCCTCATATACTTTATTCACTTTTTGTAGTTCTATCATATTTACTCTCACTTTCTCGAAGACACAGTGTTAGTTCCTATGTATTTACTTCAGATTATTTTTAGACACTCCACAATCGTAACAGATTCATTGTTCAATTTACAGAATTACTGAACATATCTGCATTATTCGTGCTTGTGTACTATGTAATTTAGATACTAAACCGGGGTGTCTATGTGCGAAACTACTTTGAAACTACTCAGAATAAACTATATGCAGAATAGCAACTTCCTCAAACACAATTCGTTTATATGTCATAGTCATAAAAATTGGGGGATTGAAGGGGTGCGGCCGTGTGAAAAAGAAAAAAATAATGACAATAGCTGTCGTAATACTGATCGCCGTTCTATTGATAAAAGCCTGCAAAAAAGACATGTGGGAAACGAATGAAGCGCTGCTGAAACAAGAAGTGCTGAACATTGGAGAATCCGTGGAGTCGGTGAATTTATCCGATGTCACTCCGTTCGAATGGGATCTTGTATACTCTTTCGATCCCTATACATCCAAGGACGCAATCTATAAGACCGTCGGCTACAAGTGGGACAGGATCAGTGAAACTGTCAGCGAAGGGATGAATCAGTTGGTTTTCATGAAGGATGAAAAAGTGGTTTGTTATGTATATGGCTATCCCCAGAATAATGGATATGGAATTTATTTCTCAGACGGCAGTACTGACGATTCTTCTCCTGCTTCCATACGCAGCTCGCAAGAAGATGTAACTTTTCAAGTCGACAGAAGAGACGGCTATATTTATCTGATGAAGAACTAAATGCGGTGAGCAAGTCCTTCTTAACAGTTCAATTTCACTCAAACCAGCCGGACAATCCCGAGCTTTCCCTGAGCCAGCATGAAGGCATTCTGAATTCTCCTCACATTTTGTTTGTCGTCCTTCTTTTAATTCATTAAAAAACGCCCTTTGACCAAATGACCGGTCAAAGGGCGCTGTTGCTGTAAATTATCGTCATTCATTAATTATCGCGTACTGTCTCCTTCTGCTGTTTCACTTTTCTCTTCCGCGGTTTCATAAATGTTTCATAAACAATCGGAACAATCACCAGCGTCAATAAAGTTGAACTGATCAGTCCGCCGATTACTGTGATGCCCAATCCTTTAGAAATCAAACCGCCACCGCCGCCTTCCACACCCATTGCCAATGGGATAAGTGCTCCGATAGTAGCAAGAGCCGTCATCAAAATCGGACGGAGACGAGTGGATCCCGCTTCCAACAGAGCTTCCCGGGTCGAGAACCCTGCCTTTTCCTGATGGATGACTCGGTCGATCAACACGATCGCATTGGTCACGACGATACCGATCAGCATCAGTGCGCCGATCATCGCTGAGACACTTAGAGGTTCATTGGCAATCCAGAGTGCCACGAGACTTCCGATAATGGTAAATGGAAGTGAGAACAGAATGGCGAGCGGTGCCAGTGCGCCGCCAAATGTTACAACCAGCACAAAGTAGACAATTGCTACTGCGGCAAGCATCGCCAGACCTAATTGTGAGAATGACTCATTGATTTGTTCTGTGACGCCGCCAAAGTCAACCTTAACGCCAGTCGGCAAATCGAGGTCATTAATTTTCTTTTCAACAGCACTTGAAACTGCAGCAGCATCTTTGCTCGTCACATCAGCTGTCAGAGAAGCATACATTTTTCCGTCACGCCGATCAATCGTATCCGGTGTTTTTCCTTCTTCCACCTCCATGACATCTCCCAGTCTGACGGGAACGCCAAGCGGTGTTGGAATCACTTTATCCTGCAGTTCTTCGATACTGCTGTACTCGTCTTCTTTTACTTCAACATAGACCTGTAATTCTTTGCCGTCCTGTTTTACTGTAGTCAGTGCAGGTTCTTCCCCTGCTCCCATCAGGCTCATGCCCACTTGCGCAGCAGTCAGTCCCAGGCTGCTCAACTTTTCCTGATCGGCGACTAGCGTATATTGATCGTATGCTTCAGAAAGACTGGACTCAGCTTTTTCCAAATCTTTATGGTCTTCAAGAATCGGTAAAATTTGCTTCGCAGCAGCCTCAATATCTTCTTTACTATTTCCATAGACAAACAGTTGCAGGCCGCTGCCGCCCATACCGCCAAAGTCCATGCTTTTCCATTCGCCACGGGCTGAATTTTCATTCAGCGTGTCAATGACTTTTGAGCTTTCTCCGTCAAAGTTCTTATAATCCTTATCGTACTCAATGAAGAATAGCGCAGAATTACTTCCGCCCATTCCCATCATAGCATCCATCGGACTTCCGCCTCCCAATGAATACTGATAAGTCGTTACCCCTTCACGTTTGCTGAAGAATTCCTCTGCATTCTGTGCAATCTCTACAGCATCTTCTTTTGTTTGGCCCGCTTCCGGACTGTACGTGGCAATAATCATTTTTTCTTCCTCTTCAGGCAGGAAGCTAACGCCGATATGCGGTACCAAGAAGAAGCTTAAGACGAGCAGTACAACCGATCCACCGAATGTAATCAGTTTATGGTCGAGTGTCCATTCCAAAATACGCTTGTAAGCATGAGCCATCTTCCCGGGCTTCTCGATTTTCCTGCTGTTTTCATTGGAACCAACAGTGGTTAACTGCTTCTTATACAATGAATGAGCAAGCATCGGAACAATTGTCACTGCCACAATCAAGGAAGCTGCGAGCGCAAATGCGATGGCCAGAGCGAACGGCAAGAACATTTCCCCAACAATTCCGCCCACTAAACCAATCGGTAAAAATACCGCAATGGTTACAATGGTAGAAGAAAATATCGGGATGAACATTTGCCGTGTCGCTTCACGAATTAAGTCTTTTCCGCGTAACTTTTCATCCGGCAATGCCATACGGCGATAAATATTTTCCATGACCACAATGGAATCATCGATGACTCGCCCAATTGCTACGGTCAGAGCACCCAGTGTTAACAGATTCAGAGTGATGTCCATTTGGTGCAGGAGAAATATTGCCATTAATAAAGACAATGGGATAGAGACAATAGAAATAAGGGTCGTTTTAATACTTCTCAAGAACAGTAAGATGATTAACACCGCAAAGATGATACCGAACAACGCCTTGCTCAGCATCGTACTGACCGCATCCTCAATCGGCTGTCCCTGATCCATCGTCGAAGTGACCGTCAGAGCCAAATCCTTTTCAAAAGTAGTCAGTGTATCTTTTACATCGTTGACAACTTCTACTGTATTGGCATCGGCTGCTTTGACAATTTGGATGCCGATGGAGTCTTCCCCGTTTGTTCTGGAAATTGATTCTGCTTCACTTACCACCTTGATCTCAGCCAGGTCGCCTAATTGGACAGAAGGTATCTCCATTGGCACCTGTGTCTGTGCAGTCGGAGCAGCAGGCTGTGCGGGATCCATTTGACCGGCTCCTTGTGAAGGCACGGCAGGAATCTTCAGCTTTTTCAAATCATCGACACTGGCAATATTCCCGTCAATCACCAAGTTTTTTACTTCACCGTCAAAATTCGTTAAACCTAACGGCAGTGTAATATCAGATCCTTGAATGATCTGCTGGATCGTTTCCTGTGACATTCCGTATTTCTTCAGTTGTTCTTCATCAAAGTCTATTGTGACTTTTTTCAGCTGCTGTCCGCTGATCTGTACGTCTGCAACACCTTCGATTCCCTCTAAAACTGGAAGGACATCCGCCTCCACCACCGCACTCATCTCATCCGCAGTCCGTTTGTTATCACTGACACTCAATGTCAAAACAGGAAGCGCATTGAAACTTAACCGTGAGACTTGCGGTTCATTCACACCCTCCGGCAATGAAAGTACGGACAAGGTTTCTTTTATTTCTTCTGTTGCCTTATCCATATCCGTTTTAAAACCGAATTGAACTTGAATAGAAGAAGCGTTGGCTAACGAAGACGAGCTGACCAGTTCTACGCCGTCCAGGTTCTGGATCCGTTGTTCAATGGGAACCGTCACTTTTTCCGCTACTTCATCAGGAGCAGCTCCCGGATAGGCAGTCAGTACCGTTACATTCGGCAAAGTAATCGTCGGCATCGTTTCCTGTTTCATATTAAAACCAGAGTACAAGCCTGCAACAATTACCATTACCGTCAGAATCCATACGGCAAATTTATTGTTGAGCGCAAAATTCGTTATTTTCTTCAAGTGATACACTCCCGGCAAATTAGTTTCGAATAATATTAAATCAGCGATCATTTATGATGTCCTGCATTAGAAACTTCCCGTTCAGACTTTCCCTCCCCTGAGCAGTGAACTATCATCTGCGCAACTGTCTGCTAAAACATTTACTGACCCCAATGACAAATTGACCAGTCAGTCACGATGTTTTATACTATAAATGACCAGTCAGTCAAAATCAAGTTTCAATCTGTTACGATATTATAAATTTCATCTACTCATAAATGCTTTGTCCATTTTGTGACTAGTCGGTCAAAAGGAGAGCGTGGAACAAAATTATCCTACTGTTGACAATTCATTGCATGTTGATAAATTGTTGGCTAATCTTGTAAATATGCACTGTGAAAAGGGGGAGGCAAATGAAGGAAAAGAAACGCAAAGAACTTATAGAGTCTGCCATTAAATTATTTGCGAAGGATGGCTTTACGAACACGTCTGTCCAAAACATCGTGAATGACTGCGGGATTTCCAAAGGGGCTTTTTATCATCACTTTTCTTCTAAAGAAGAACTGCATATCGCTATTTTTGAATACTACTTTGAGCAACTAAGAACCAGAACTCAAGAAATTGATCAGGAACGTTTAAATCCACGGGATAAAATGAAGAAACAGCTGAATGTGCCATTTGAACAACTGAATCAGCAGAAAGAATTCTTGATGGTCTATATGCGCGAACAAAATTTTTCCATCAATAAACAACTGCGCGAAGTGATGGAGAAAACCCAATATGAAATGCTGAGCTGGTATGAAAAAAACTTAATTGAATTATTCGGGGAAAAGATCACTGCCTATACCGGAGATATTATTTTACTGATTGAAGGAATCCGTACCAGTTACCTTGCCGTCATGCTTTTTCAAGATTTACAGATCGATACTTCCCTGATCTCGAATTTCATGATGAACCGAATTGATGACATGGTCGAATCCTTTGAAAACGGCGAAGTGCCAATCATGAAAAATAATCTGCTGAACCCTTTCTCGAAAGAGACATTCGGCATAGCGAACCGCAAGGAAAAAGTCCTTGCGCTGCTGGCGGACATGAAAGAACAGCTCGAGGTGATGAAGTTTGATTCGGAGAAAAAAGAAGGCTTGCAGGGCGTGATTGATTTTCTGTCTGCTGAACTGAAAAAGCCGGAATTGGAGTCGTACATTTTCCAGGGAATGCTGGCTAACTTAAAGGCGGTGAAAGAATTTGACATCTATCGCGAAAAAATCGCAAAGCTGCTCGGCATTCAACTTTTATAACACCTGATACCGTCCGGGATTTTTGCTCAATGTATGTAGTGATACAACGGCTTTTTCAAGGAGATCTTCCATCCCTGTGCGATAATCAGTTTCACGTGTGATTGTCACACAGGGACTGCTCTCTATTTTATCTGTAGACTCATCGTCACGTTCCTCGCATGGAACCCCATCTTTTCGTACAGCCGGATCGCGGGGTTTCCTTCAAATGCGCTCAGGCGGATTTCAGGATATCCGGTCTCTTTCAACCGATCAATCGCAACAGACATCAACCGCTTCGAGATTCCCTTTCCTCTAAATTCCTCTCTGACAAATAGTTCATAAATAAAACCAATCGGCTGATCCGTGAATTGATCTTTACTCGGACCGGCAAGAATCCAGCCCAGCAATTCGTTGTTTTCATAAGCAGCCAGATAATAGCAGCCTTTTTTCAGAAGCGGCTCCGTCAGCTGCCGCACTTTTTCATTCGTCGGCTTCACCTCACCCAGCGTGCCGTCAGCGATTGCCTGAGGAGATAAAGAAATAATCTGTTCCTGTTCCATTTCGTCAGGTTTTCTAATTTCCATTAAATTCACTTCCTTACTGTATATGCTTTCATTCTTCACAAATCCTGCGAAAGCCGGATCATATCCCTGCACTGGATTCCGTTTTCAAAAATCGTTTCCTTGTAGTGCCTGGTGAAGAAATCCCTATCGATGCCAGTTATTCGAAAACCGCATTTCTGATAGAGCGCCAGCTGGCCGATGCTCGAATTGCCTGTCCCGATCTCCATCGTCATATAGCCATTGGACTTTGCTTCCCTGATCGCTGCCAGAACCAATGCCTTTCCTATTCCTTCGCCCTGACGCCCCTCCGCTACTGAAATATTCACAAGTTCCACCGTACCAGGTCTTGTAGGCAGCAGGACGAATACACCAATGATTACTTCTCCATCATCCGCAACAAAACAAGTTCCTCTTTCCACGTACTCGTCAACCAGTTGCCTGGAAGGATCTGCTAAGAGCAGCAAATCAACCGGAGGCGTTTCATTTGAATGCAGCTCTCTGATTTTCATAACGGCCTCCTATGATCTTTCTTCTGCTCGTCATCAAATACGATATCCACGCTGAAGATCAAAATCGCTGTCAGGATTTCCGCAAAGCCCGTTAACGTGATTCCAGTCATCCATTCATTAACCGTATGAATGACCATCCATGTCAATGCGAGCTTCACAAGTGCCATCCAAATAAACTTCTTCCGCGCCTGCAAATTCGACTTCATCAGGAAAAACAGAATGACTTTTTCAATGATTTCAAAAATGATTCCAATCAAGATGCAGTAGAAAACGAACAGCAGCAAAGTTCCGTTTGATTCATAAGTGACGCCGATTAAGTAAAAGAAACCTGCAAGCCCGAAATACAAACCGCCAAACACGACAGCAGCTGAAACTGCGATCAGCAGTGTCATGGCGATGAGGATAAAAATTCTCTCACTGGATTTCAACGTATTCATCCCTTATAGTGTAATCAAAACTGCCTATTCTACGGATTCATTCATTGAAATGTTTCATGTTCAATCAAAACTCCACATGTCATTCAGTGTTCACACACACGAACATTAATCCAGAATATTCGTCTTTTTGTTAAAGGAGGAATGCAGCTATGAAAAATAAGGCGATAGTATTCACCCTCATCCTGGCTGCCGGCCTGCTGTTTGCCTGCAGTTCTAAAAACGATGTGAAGGCAACTTTCATAGGTACTATTCAGGAAATCAGAGGAGACAGCGCACTGGTTGATGCTGCACAAGAAGACGGCAAAGTCCTTGGACAAATTGAAATTAACCTCTCAGTAAACCCGAATGAAACGTTTCAAATCGGGGATAAAGTTAAGATAGGGTATGACGGAACAATTATGGAAACGGCTCCGCTCAAGATCATTACCCTTACAGTAGAAAAGATCGAATGATTCCCGCAGTTCCGCTGCAGAAAAGCAGGTGATTTTCTTATGAGCGAAGAGGTTATCATACTTATGGTGATTGTACTCATTGCATCACTTTTGCAGACGAGTACCGGCTACGGCTTTTCTATTATCGGCACGCCATTTTTATTATTTCTGTATCCGCCGCAAACTGCAATTCAGATAAATATCATCCTGTCCATCTGCCTGTCCGCATTTATGATCCGCACAATCAGAAATGAAATCGACCGATCCATGCTGCTCCAATTGGTCAAAGGAAGCATCCCCGGCTTACTATGCGGTATCTTCATTTATCTTTTCTTGGACATCCGACTGCTGAAAATGGCCGTCGGAGCTCTGATCCTGCTGTTGACCGTCTTATTGATGCTGCAGTTTACGATGAGCCGGACACAGAACAGGGATCTGTTAGCTGGAGGCATTTCCGGTGCACTAACTACCAGCATCGGCGTGCCAGGTCCCCCTCTGCTGCTATACTTTTCGGGAGCCCGTATTGACCAGATAACACTCCGGAGCACGACACTGGCTTATTATCTTTTCGTTTATGCCGCTAGTTTAATTATGCAAATAGCACTGGGCGGGACCTCCAAAGAGACGTGGATTTTGTCCATGTCAGCTATCCCCGCTCTTTTTATCGGCATCGTGATGGGCCAGTTATCATCTAAATGGATCAGCCAGAATACCTTTCGACGCGTCACCTATGGTATTTTATTATGTACAGGAATCTATTTGCTGTTCACCGGCCTAATCTCGGAAGTTCCTGTGCAATAAACATTCATGATTGTTGAAACTAACATGAATGTTTAAACTTTCACGTTTGTTTGGCGCACAGGCACCACTACTCAAAGGAGGAGAAAACAGTTCAATGGCATATATTCTATTACTCGTCGGATTCGCCTTATTAATAAAAGGAGCAGACTTTTTCGTTGAGGGATCCTCCAATATTGCAAGACTGCTGCGGGTCCCGCCACTTTTAATCGGCCTGACCATCGTGGCATTCGGGACAAGTTCTCCGGAAGCGACTGTCAGTATTATTGCCGCACTCGAAGGCAATTCGGGCGTCGCAGTCGGAAACGTGGTCGGCAGCAATATTTTCAATATCACGCTTGTTGTCGGACTGGCCGCTTTTTTATATCCCCTGAAAGTCGAAAGTGAGACCATCCGAAAGGAAATCCCGTTCACCCTGCTCGCCAGTGTGGCGCTGCTTGTCCTGATGAGCGACGTGGTCCTCGGGTCCGGCAGCAATATGATCACGCGCGGGGATGGCTTTATTTTCCTGCTGTTTCTTTCCATCTTTCTGTATTATGTAATTGAGACCGGTCTGAAAAGCCGTAAAAACAATGAAATCAAACCATCAACCACCAACATTAGCCGAGGTAAAAATATAGGCATCACCCTGCTCGGACTGGCCGCCATTATATTCGGCGGGGATCTAGTTGTGAAAAACGGCACGGAAATCGCCTACTCTCTCGGCATGAGTGAGACGCTGGTAGGACTCACGATCATCGCCATTGGAACCTCTCTTCCTGAACTGGTCACTTCTATTACAGCGGCGCTGAAAAAAGAAAGTGAAATTGCGCTCGGGAATATTGTCGGGAGTAATATCTTCAATATTTTATTTGTACTCGGTGCATCGGCAGCCATTTCCCCATTGGCTATAAACGATAAAGTTGTCGTGGACGTGGTCTTCATGATTGTCCTCACTGTCGTGCTACTGATTTTCTCAAGAACCGGATTCAAAATCGGAAAGCGTGAAGGAGTGGTACTTGCCGCTTCGTATATTGTGTATTTGGTTTATATTATTTTACGGAATTAAAGATATGACTGTAAGCCATAAAGGCACCGAATTCGATGTCCAAGAAGCTAGAAAAATCGCTTTGGAAAGTTCGTAGTACGAAATTTTCAAAGCGATTTATCTGCTTAACACCCCAAAACCTTCTCATCCACCTCTATACGCGGATTCCGGGCCAACAACACCCTGACAAATTCCTGTTCATTCTTCGGTGAAACATGTATATCGCGGTATTTCCCATACTCCAAAGCTAATCTGTCCACGGAGAGCGCGGGCGTCGCCAATACACTTTTCACTTTACGGATCCTGTGAATATCTTCCATTGCGACACGATACACCAGTGGGCCATTCCGGATGGTGAGGGTTTCTTCCCCGACATGATAATTCGTGCCGAACCAAAGCCACAGCAGGAATCCTATCAGCAGCAAGCCAAACAGCAGCCACAGCACAGATACCACGTCGAATGAAAACTCCAAGCCGATACTCACTGCAATCACCGCCACCGTGATCCAAACCGCCGCAAAGTACACGCCGTCTTTTTTAGATGCGAATAAAATCTCCCTCACCCTTTCTGGCATGCCTGTGCGCCAAACAGATTATAAACAATTCAGAATAGCGTCCGAATTGTATGACGCACAGGCACCCTTAATCCCTTCCGCGAAAATCCTAGGTTACTTAATATACAATCCCGCCACTTCCTGCGAGTCATTGAATGTGATAGTAAATACCCGTGTCCCCTCGCTGTACTTCACAGCCAGTACCGTAATGAAATGCCCTTTGTCTTCCTCGACAGACGACTTATCCACCTCTTTGAATTCACCGGAATCCTGTATCAGGCCGGTCACTTCTTCGAGCTGGTCAGCAGTCAGCGCCTCTTTCATATTGGCATCGAGCATCTCGTGGACACTCGCCGTATCGCCTGCATTCAGCAGCGCAACCACTTCCTCCGCCTTGCCGATATATATTTCCGATGTTTCTTCATCCACTTTCTTTCCTCCACACGCGGCGAGCAGCAGCGCCACTGCGATGATCATCATCATTTTTTTCATATCCATCCGTCCTTTCTCTTCATTCGGAGACCGTATAGGAACAAGCCGACAGCGAGTAGGCCAATCAGTGTTTCCATGACCGGCAGCTGCAGATTCTTCGCTACAAATAGCGGCACAATGCCGATCATCGCATCAATCAGCGCATGCAGTCCAATCGCCGCCAGCAAAAATCTCCATTTCTTCTGCCTGACCGACTGCAGCACAAGAAGCGACAGGCCGATATGCAGCAGAATGGCAAAGATCCGTTCCAGCCCGCCAATGAAATACAGTCCGCCCGAGATCGCAGGTCCTGCCGTGAACAGCAAACTCACTGCCGGCAAGCCGAGCAGCAGCAACGCCTCCACTCCTCCATGTCCCACACCGAAAAACAGCCCCGATAGCCATTGGCGCTGTTTCATGAAATAGCGCATCGCGACATAACGGGCCAATTCTTCCGCGAGTCCCGCCGTCACGCCAAGAAATACGGCATAGAGAAGCGGATGAAGAGCGCTCAGCATCATATATTCCGTGCTGTTTACACTCAGATACGACAACAGCGGAAGTCGGATCAGCACCTGTGAGACGATAAACGCCAGTATGCCGAGCACGTACGGCAGCCACTGCTTTTTCAAGAAAGACGCGATGAACAGCCCTGCAGGAAGCAGAAGACCAACTGCTGAAGCGAACAGAATTCCTGCCATATACGGTCACCCCCCTGCTTCTACCTTACCGAAGCAGGCCGGTTACGAAAACGGATTCTTCCCAAACGGCCGGAATTCAGTCATGAACGGTCCGCTTCTTTCTTCAGCAGCAGCTGCTGGCTGAACAAATGGGCGGCAGATGACGTTTCAAGCGTTGCATAAGAGGACTTGTCCAGAATCCGCTTCAGCGAAAACAGCCCGATTCCTCTGCCGTTCTTTTTATTCGAATACTGTTTTGCATACAGCTGCCGGATATCGGCTGGTTCAGCCCGGCTGCTGTTGCGGACGATGATATATTGAATAGCCGGCGTATCGAAAAGCGCCAGCTGCAGCTGTTTTTCTTCACTGGCAACCGCCTCTTCTATCGCATTATCGAGCAAAATCGTAATGACCCGGATAAAATCAGTCACCGGCATGGCAATCGATTCCACCGTTTCAGGGATATCGATCATCACGTCAACATTTTGCTGATACGCTGTCATCACTTTCACAGCGAGTACGCTTTTCACTTCCGGCACCTCGATCCGGGACAGCTTCAGCAGGTCATATTCCCGCAGTTTCAGCTGTTCCGAAGTCGGCGCCACAACATTTGTATAGACATCTTCAATCAGCGCCAGATCTTTCTGCCGCACGCCTTCATCCAGCGCCAGCAGGACGTTCAGGTAATCATGGCGGAAGCTGATGAAGTCATCGTGAATTGCCTCGAGTTTGCCGACGTAGGCAAGCATTTCATTATCAAGCAGCATCTGCTGCCGTTCGGCCATGCGGTCTTTTGCGATCTGCCAGCTGACAAGCAGCACGGTCAGCAGGAGAAAAAACAGTACGAACGCGGCGACATAGCTGACGTACGCAGCCTGCTGATACCAGGCTGCCGACATTAACGAAGCAGGCGATGACAGCAGCATAAGCGCGACGAAACTCGCAGTCAGAAGAACATAGCTGACCGCGTAAAACCGGCCCATCACGGCATAGCGCCCGAACAGCGCAATCTGCCGGCGGCCCACGACAGCGGCAATCAAAATCAAAACGGAGACCAGCAGATGCAGAAGGCTCGGGGTCCAAATATACAGATTCCACGGACTCTCCATATACAGTTTCATGGCAGACTCCAGCCCTACAAGCCTCGTAAGCGTCAGGCCTGCGGTACTCCCTAAAGCGTATAACACATTATGTATAATCGGCATGCCGCCTCGCATGAATCCGATGCCGAGCAGAAAAACGAACAGCAAAATGCCGTTTAATTCTGGATAGCCCGTCACCGTGACCGCCACTTGCAGGAACACGGTAAATAAGACGCTGACGGCGAGCATCATCCGGACCGACAGACGGTCATAGCCCGCCAGCTGCCGGTAGACATATACATGGCTGAATCCGTTCAGCAGCACGGCCGCCACATCGTAGATCGTCATCGGCTCGCCTCCTTCACACGCTGCTGCACTTTGCGCTGCAGGCGACGTGACACCGGCACCTGTTTCCCGCTTTTCATGACCAGCATGCGGTCTGCCGTCTGATACATCGCCACGCATTCCACATTGACCACATACGACTGATGACAGCGCAGCAGCCGGCCGTCGAGCAATTCTGCCTCCTTCAGCGTTCCGTAATACTGGACCAGCCGATTCGCCGTGACCACTGACAAACGGTGAGGTCCGTCCGTCATGATGAACTCCAATTCAGTAAACGGAATACGTACAGTGGCTTGTTCATTATCCACCACAAAATCATCCGTCTCATGCGCCGACTCGTTGCGTTCCGCATAATGAAGCAGACATTTCTCAATGATTTCGCTCTGTTCATTAACCGGCAGCCCTTTATCGATAAAGGTCAGAGCCGACACCATATACTGATAGGAAATCGGCGCCAGTTCCGCATGCGTCGTCACGAACACCAGCACACCGTCCGGATCCAGCCTGCGGATTTCCTGTGCCGTCTCCAGCCCTTTGCGCTCTTCTCCTTTCAGCTCGATATCCAGAAAGTAAATCGGAATCCGCGCAGACAAATGAAGCTGGCCCAGGATATCTTCGCTCCTTGCCGTGACCAGCAGCCTGTCGTACGCTATATGATGTTTCCCGCAGATGGTCTCCACGATCTCCTTCAGACGCTGTGCCTGATGAACATCGTCCTCTAAAATAAAAATACTCATGTGAATCACTCTCTATCTTTGGATCAGTTACGTGCCTGTGCGCAAAACAACTTCGGAACAATTCGGAATAGTGTCTGAATTGCGTGGCGCACAGGCACCTTAATTATGCCAATTCCCCCCCTATATGAACTACGGGCACTAATCTGTGTAAATGATCAGTGCCCGTTATATTCCCCAATATATTGAATCGTTTCTAAAAACAATTCTTTTAGCAGCTTTAGATCAGTAACAGATTGAATCATTGCCTGTATATACTTTTCCCTCTCCAGTGTTTCATACGCCCACTCAATTCCTCGATCCATTGCGTAAGCATATAGGAAAATCCGGATAGTCCTGCCATTTCCTTCACGAAAAGGATGCAACATATTTAATTCTGTCTTAAAATATGCTAAACGATCCGCAGCTTCATTCAATGAATTCCAGAGAGGCTCTTCATTTAACTCCATAAACAAGTCACTTGCATAGCTATTCAAAAATTGAACTTGGCAGAAACGAGTAGCGCCTTTCATAAGCTGAACATCCCTAAATTTTCCTGCAAACGGATAGATATCTTGAAATAGGTAATAATGCAGGTCATGAAACTCTTTCAAGGTAAATGATCCAAATATAAAGTCGTTTTGTTCTAGCGCCATTGCACGGAGAGAAAATGCCAATGCTTCTGCTCTTTCAAGTTCTTCACGGGAATCAATCCCCAATAAATTATATTTTAATAGATAATCATCATTTTCTTTTTCATTATACTTTCCCATGTCGCAATATATCCTTAATTAAATTAGGGGTAATTAAGGTCTTTGTATTTACGAGCTCTAATACTTTTTCCTGTACTTCAGGAGAAAGACTTAAGTTTTCCAGATGAAGATTATGCATTACTCTTCTAAATTCTTTTGATTCCAGATTCAATGCCTTCATGTAAACAACTCCTTTATCAGTACAATCTTACCTTATATTATACCGTATCGCGTGCCTGTGTGTCACACACAGGCACCACAATTACTTCAGTCCAACTCCACCACCGCAAAATCCGCAATCTGCATATAGCCGATTTCCTGATAGATTTTATTCGCTGTGGCGTTTGCCAGGTCCGTAAACAGTAAGCAGAATTGAAATTCCTTCATCAGTTCCTCAGAAACCTTTGCGACCATCGTCCGGCCATAGCCTTTTCTGCGTTCCTGCCTAGGTGTGAAAACCATCGAAACAGTGACTCCGCGCTCGGTTGGACGTGCTTTTTTCATCATCGAGACAACTTTCCCTTCATTCTCCCAAACGAATACTTCCTGCCTGTCGATGAACGAGGCGACTTCCTCACGCACCGCGTCCTTAGGGGTCAACGGCAATCCAGCCTCTTTCTCAAACAGCATCAGCCAGGCCGCAATCCGCAGCGCGTCTTTTTTCGTCGCCAGCCGCCAATTTCCCGGACTGTCTTCCAGCGCCGAATTAACCGCATCAAGCCGGTACACACCCTCATCAATTTCTACTTGAAAGCCGCGGCCTGTCTCCGCCTTCCACTTCTCTGCGAATGAGATCGCCCACTCTTTTCTGCTGATCACCGTCGGGATGGAAATGGATTGTTCAGCGAGCAATCGTACTGTCTGCCCCAAAATTTCATCCGCCTTTTCTGGATGGTTGACGATTATATTCAGCGGATAAGGCGGCGTCATCTGCAGCAGGGCGGTAATTTCTCCATCCTCTTCTACAGCCGCCATAAACGGATTGTCATAACGGCCAGCTTTGATCGCTTCCATTATGCCGTAGAACAGGCTGAAAGTATCTTCGTGCTGTGTCAAAATAGGTTTTGCTTTCAATGAAAATTGCTGTGGGTCCGTGTACGTTACGAATTCCATTGCTCTGTCTCCAATCCAAATAAGTCTTCTGTTTGTCAACGGTGCCTGTGTGCCACACAACTTCAACACAATTCAGAATAGTGTCCAAGTTGTGTCGCACACAGGCACCTCAATTTAATTGGCACCTCAATTCAGCAATCACGAATC
>NZ_WHVV01000016.1 GCF_009650995.1 Sporosarcina cascadiensis
GAACAAAAGAATCCCACTCAAAAGCCGATATGGATGCTTTTGAGTGGGATTTTATATTGGTTCGTGAATAATCAGGGGTTAGTATTGTATTCAACTACATCTATTTGTTCAAATTGGTTCAACTATAATCATTTTCAATACTTTTTCATATAGTTTTATCCATTTATTTCCGAATGAGTTATTGATATAAATGGTCTTCAATGGATTAGATATACTTAAAATTTATAAGCATATTTCTCAAAAAGTTAATATCTATAACATATTAAGTTTTATGGCCTCTTCCCGTTTTTTCGGGAAGGGGTTATTTAGATTCTTAAATTCCTTATTCGAAAGGTAGAGCGATCTAAAAGGTGTATTCACTGGATCAAAAAGATCTGGCAATCGCCATAGTGCGGTTGCCAGACCTTCCTTCAAGTATGATCTTTCTTCATCCAAGGCGTACCAAGCATAGGCAATGCCCAGCGATCAAGACCGTACCAGCCTGCGACTTTCCATGCCAGCACAAGCCAAGTGGAGAGAATGAACAACACGGGATTTATGCTCAGCGTGCCTGCAAAAAGAAAACTGACATTCATGAACGCGCCAAAGAAAGCGGCAATCCCTGTTAATAGTCCAAAGATTAAACCGAGAGCAACGAGGATTTCTCCATACGCGACTAAGAAGCCAAATACCTTGGCATTCGGCAAGACGATGTTTTCCAGGAAAGACGCATACCAGCCGGTGACATCTCCGCCTTCTGTCGACTTTTCAAGAGCCCCGCTGACGAATCCACTAACAGCGGCACCGGCATTTTCTCCAGTCCAGGCATCGCTTGTGGCTTTCCCCCAACCCGCTTTCAGCCAGGAAAACCCTACATACACCCGAATAACCAACCAAATAAGTCCAGAGCGAGAATCGTTGAATAAAAACTGTGAAATAGGGTTTTCTTGTATTACAATTGCTTTGTTTTCCTTCATAATTAATGACCTCCCCCTGAATATTTTAACCCATAGCTTAATGCCTATATGGAGAGTTCACAACCTTGTAAAGTATATAAGTGAACAGTTTGCGAATTGTATAAATATGCTTGACTTGTTACCTATATTCCAATAAGTGAAAAAGGAAACTGTGTGTATCTCTGCTCTGCTGGCATGTTTGCACTTATCATTAATCATAAGTATCCTAAGCATTGCAATCCTATTTAATGAAAGAAACTCCACATGAGACAAGATGGTTGGTTGTAGACTAGTAGATTGTATGTTATATTTATGAAAATTAAATAAATTATTTAAATGAGTGCTCACATTTGTGAGTTGAAAGGGAAACTAGTGAAAGTCTGGTACAGCCCCCGCTACTGTAAAAGCTGATGAAATTACAATACCACTGAGAAATCGGGAAGGTGTAAGAGTAAAATGAAGCTTAAGTCAGGAAACCTGCTTATTTAAACGACACTTACTTTTCGGAGGGAGAAGTATAGGCGGGACAATAACATTAATTGTTCTATGTTTCAGTATGATTTTTCACATTATACTTTCACATGCCTACATTCCTTTGAAAAGGAGTGTAGGCATTTTTTCATTTTTATTCAGTAGAAGAAAACTCCCACTTTTAGGTGGTAAGGTAAATGCAATTTTATATCCTGCTCAGCGTGTATTCAAAAGCCCGCTGAACAAAGATAATGTCTCCGGTAGATGTAACTGATGGTAAAAGGAATGAATTGATTTTTCTCAGTTCAAAGACAAGAAGGAATTTCACCGAGACATAATTGATTTGGAGGTAAACCATGAAAAAGGGAAAAATTTTCGTTGTTGGGTTCGGCCCTGGAGCAACTGAACATATTACAGGACGAGCATTAGAGGCATTGCAGGAAAGTACTTATATTATTGGCTACAAAACTTACGTAGAGTTAATTAAACATTTGGTTACAGCAAAATCCATTGTCAGTACAGGCATGACGGAAGAAGTGTCACGTGCGCAAGATGCTGTGAAGAAAGCGGAGGCAGGCGGTATTGTCTCAGTCATCTCAAGTGGAGATTCAGGTGCCTATGGTATGGCCGGATTAGTATATGAAGTGCTGATTGAACAAGGTTGGACGGAAGAAGAAGGAATTTCGGTAGAGATCGTCCCGGGTATTTCAGCAATTAACTCATGTGCGAGTTTACTGGGTGCCCCTGTCATGCATGACGCCTGTACGATCAGTTTAAGTGACCATCTGACGCCATGGACTGTTATTGAAAAGCGTATCGAGGCAGCGGGTATGGCGGATTTTGTAGTCGCTCTATATAATCCGAAAAGTGGACGCCGGACACGTCAAATTGTTGAAGCACAGAGGATTTTATTGAAATATCGCTCTCCCAATACACCGGTTGGACTAGTGAAAAGTGCGTATCGCGAAAATCAAAATATTGTCCTGACCACATTGGCGGAGATGCTGGAATATGATATCGGAATGCTGACGACCGTCGTGATCGGGAATTCCTCTACATTCTTCTATGATAATAAAATCATTACCCCGCGGGGCTATCAACGAAAATATACGCTGGGTGAAGGAAAGCAAAGTTTAAAACCGCATCAGCGTTTGAAGAAAGAAGCGGAACCGTGGGCGCTTGATCAGGAAACGGGAGAGGCTCAGTCAGGGCATGAGCAAATCGTAAGTAAAGCACCAGAGCAGGCACCCGCGCCAAAGCAGGCATATGTGCCACAGCAGGAGAAAGAGCAAGAACAAAAAGTCCAGTCATTGGATATGGCTTTAAAGGCTTTGTCTATGGTAACGAAAGAGGAAGTGGAAAATCCTTTCCTGGTACGTCAGCCGATCGAAGATATATTTGAATTTGCTGTTTCACCTGGCGTTGCCAATAAAATGATCACAGCGGAGCAAATGCGTGTATTGGCAGAAGTCGTTGGTGAAAAAGGCACATTAGAATATACTCCTGACCATCAATTTCTAGTAAAGGTTACGACAGATAATCCGGGAGCGATTGTTGAGCAGCTGGAGCAGATTCATTTGACGGTCTTGCCAGCAGGAGAAGTCTTAAAAGTGAAAGCCTGTGATTTCTGTTACGGGGAAAAGGCAGACTCTATTCCATATGCGGAAGAAATCGCAGCGAAATTTGCAGGAATGAAGCTTCCGAAGCAGCTGCATGTTGGTTTCAATGGTTGTGGAATGGCATGCTATCGTCCTGTTTTTGATGATATTGGAATCGTCTACCGGAAGAAAAAATTCGATCTGTTCATCGGCGCGAAGCCCGTTGGCCGTACGGCTCATGCTGCTCAGCCGATAGTGGAAGGAATTGAACCGGATGACTTAATCCCGCTGGTGACGAAGATTATTGAAGAATATGAACAGAATGCACATCCCAACGAGCGTTTCTTCAAATATTTCAAGCGTGTCAAAAAAGTGCTGAATTACGATTATCATGACATGAGCTGCAAAATTGAAGTAGAGCCGGCACCTTGTGGGGATTAGGAGGAAACTATGATTTTATTTTTAGCAGGCACTAGCGATGCTAGAGCTTTGGCCATTCATTTGCAGGATCTGGACTATTCTTTAATAGCTACAGTAGTCACTGAATCTGCAGCCGAGAGTCTAAAAGCAAATGATATCCCGTATCTGGTGGGCAGATTATCACTTGATGACATGATAGCGGTCATCCAGAAACATGAGATGACTTGTGTAGTCGATGCAAGTCATCCTTATGCAGAAGAGGCATCGAAAACTGCAATGGAAGCGGCGAAAGCATGCGGTATCCCATATATTCGCTATGAGCGGCCAAAGGAAGAGTTTGTATCACCGCTGATCACAGAGGTGGAGACGTATGAAGACGCTGCCAAACTAGCCCAGTCGCATAAAGGAACAATCATGTTGACAACAGGCAGCAAGACGCTGGAAGTATTTGCTGAATACTTATTACGAGACGAAATCCGGCTGATTTGCAGAATGCTGCCGAATATAGGGAATATGGAAAAATGCGATAAGTTAGGGATTAAACAAAAAGACATTATTGCCATACAAGGTCCGTTTTCTGAGTCGCTGAATAAATCTTTATGTGAGCAGTATGACGTGACATTAATGATTACCAAGGAAAGCGGCAAAGTAGGGTCTGTGGATGAAAAGATCACAGCTGCTCTGGACTTGGAAATTCCCGTTATTTTAATTAAGCGGCCAAAGCTTCGATATGTAAACTTTTGTACTTCGTTTGAAAAAGTTACTCAACTATTAGGAGGTTTTATTCTTGAAAAATCCAAACATGAACTTTAATACAAAATTCACACCGCTTACTGTAGATCCAGATAAAATTTACGATCACAGTTTCGGCATCATTAAAGAAGAGATGGGGGAGCATCCATTTACAGATGAGCAATGGATGGTTGTTCGCCGCGTAATCCATGCGTCAGCGGATTTTGAGTTGGGACGCAGTATGATTTTCACGCCTGATGCACTGGAAGCCGGAATAGAGTCGATTTTGGCAGGCCGTCATGTTGTGGTGGATGTGCAAATGATTGAGAGTGGATCGGGTCGTAAACGTTTTCAAAAGCATAACAGCGACTTACATTGTTATATCGCAGATGAGGATGTCGCAAAAGAAGCGAAAGCTCAAGGGACGACACGCGCAATTATTTCGATGCAAAAAGCAACACGTTTACATGAAGGCGGGATTTATGCTATCGGTAATGCACCGACTGCGTTGCTGGAGTTAATTCGTTTAATTAAAGATGGCGTCGCCAAACCAGACTTGATTATCGGAATGCCGGTTGGTTTTGTTTCGGCAGCAGAATCTAAAGAAGAACTAGCAATTCTTGAAGGAATTCCGTTTATTACTAATGTAGGGAGAAAGGGTGGCAGTACAGTAACCGTAGCTGCGCTGAATGCCATCTCGATTATGGCAGATGAGCGAGCCAAGCAAACGAACTAAAAAAGATCCCTCACAAATGCGTCATGGCTATACAACAGGCTCTTGCGCCACAGCTATGACAAAGGCGGCATTGCAAGGACTGGTGACGGGAACAGTGCCGGAAGAAGTCACCATTTATTTGCCGGTCGGCAAGTACGCTACCTTTAAAGTAACGTCATTCGAACTAGTGGATGGCGGAGTCATGTGTGAAACGATCAAAGATGCCGGAGATGACCCCGATGCTACACACAAAGCGCGGATTCAAAGTACCGTTTACTATTCGAATGAAGAAGGCATTCATTTGGATGGCGGGGTTGGAGTAGGCCGGGTAACAAAAGCGGGGCTGCCTGTTCCTGTTGGTCGGGCAGCCATTAACCCGGTGCCTTATAAAATGATCATGGGTGTGGCACAAGAAGGACTTGAACAGTATCAATTAACTCGCGGAATTGACGTAATTATTTCCGTGCCCGATGGAGAAGAAATTGCCAAGAAAACGTTGAATGGCCGACTTGGCATCATTGGAGGCATTTCAATCTTAGGTACTCGCGGAACTGTAGTGCCCTTCTCAAGCTCTGCATATATGGCAAGTATTGAGCAAGCGATCAGTGTAGCAAAAGAAGCGGGATGTGATCATTTAGTTATCACAACGGGCGGGCGCAGTGAGAAGTTTGCTTTAAAGCAATATCCGCACTTGCCGGAAGAGGCATTTATAGAAATGGGCGATTTTATCGGATTTACTCTTAAACACATTGCACGCAAGCAAATCCCAAAGGTCTCTATGGTAGGAATGATGGGGAAGTTTTCGAAGCTGGCACGCGGCGTCATGATGGTTCATTCAAAAAGCGCGCCGATCAGTTTTGAGTTTTTAGCGGAAATGGCAGATAGAGTAGGCGTTGACGAAGCGGTGCAACAAGAGATTTTACAAGCGAACACAGCTTCACAAGTCGGTGAGATACTTCAAGGAAATGATGCATACTTTGAAGCGCTCAGTAAAAATTGCTGCTACTATGCACTGAATCACATGAAAGCCGAAATCGAAGTGTCGACATCATTGTATGCCATGAATGGAGACTGTTTAGGAAAGGCTGAGAATATTGACAAATTGGATGAAAATGATTGGTATAGGGGATAATGGCGCGGCAGGATTGCTTCCTCAATATATAGAGTGGATCAATGAATGTGATGTTCTTGTAGGCGGGGAGCGCCATCTGCAATTCTTACCTTCATTTGAAAAAGAGAAGAAAGTAATTAAGGGTGGATTGTCTGCATTAACAGCGGAATTACAAGAGGAAACACGCAATGTCGTAATTTTAGTGTCTGGCGATCCGTTGTTTTATGGACTCGGAGGTGTGCTTGCGAAAAAGCTGCCGCTGGAGATCTATCCATACACCAGTTCAATTCAGCTGGCCTTTTCAAAGATGCAGGAAAGTTGGCAAGATGCATATATTGTCAGCCTACACGGGCGTTCTATAAAAGGTTTTGCACAGAAAATAGATGGGCGTAAAAAAATAGCTGTATTAACAGATGAAACGAACTCACCGCAAGCCATCGCAGCGTATTTAAAAAGCTTCAATATGACAGAATACGATGCCTTTGTCGCTGAAAATTTGGAAGGCGAAAATGAACGCTGCCGCTTTCTGTCGTTAGACGAAATGGAACAAACCTCATTCTCAACTTTGAATGTGGTGATTTTAAAGCAACGCATCGCGATTGAACGTGCCTCTCTTGGTATTCCGGATGATGCTTTTCTTCAGCGAAAACCAGATAAAGGGCTCATTACAAAAAGAGAAATTCGGACTCTTTGCTTGCAAGAGCTAAAGCTTAAAGAAAACAGCATTGTGTGGGACATTGGAACTTGCACGGGCTCGGTTGCGATTGAAGCAGCCAAGATCGCGCGTGAAGGGGCAGTGTATGCCATCGAGAAGAACGAAGGCGATCTTGAAAACTGCTTGGAAAATCAATTGAAACATCGGACAGACTTTGTCGCAGTGTTGGGGAAAGCCCCTGACCGTCTTGAGGAATTCCCGGACCCACATGCTATTTTTATTGGCGGTAACGGAGGGAATATGGAGCGTTTACTGCAAACCTGTATTTCTCGCTTACAGCCAAATGGCCGGCTAGTCATGAATATCGCCACGATAGAGAATCTGGCAGAAGCGATGAGCCATTTAAAAACGTTAGGCTGTGAAGTATCCATATTGCAGGCACAGCTCTCAAAGAGTAAACCAATTTTACATTTAACGCGTTTTGAACCGTTAAATCCTATCTACATAGTGACAGCACAGAAAGGACAAGAATGATGACAATAGGAAAATTATATGGATTAGGCGTTGGACCAGGGGATCCGGAATTAATTACTGTAAAGGCATTTCGTAAATTACAAGAATGCCCGGTCATTGCGTATCCGAAAAAATTAAGAGGCAGCAAATCGTATGCCCATCGTATCGTGGATGTGTATATTAACCCAGCTGAAAAAGAAATGCTCGGATTGGTGTTTCCAATGACCAAAGATGAAGAAGTATTGCGTGCTGCATGGGAAAAGTCAGCAGAAGAGATCTACGGCTATTTAGCACAAGGAAAAGATGTTGCATTTGTGACCGAAGGAGATCCGATGCTCTTCAGCACATTTATTCACTTAATGGGATTAATGAAATCGAAGCACCCAGAGGTCCCGATTGAAACGGTTGCTGGCATTTCGTCGTTCAATGGGTCTGCAAATCGTTTAGGGATTCCATTGGCCGAAGGAGACGACCATGTCGCGATGATTCCTGCTACAGAGGATATGGAGGAAATGCGCAAAGTGATTGACAGTCACGATGCGATCGTCTTTATCAAAGTATCCAAAGTTCTAGATGAGATGCTCGATTTATTGGAAGAAATGAATTTGCTGGAGAAAACACATGTGGTTACAAAAGTTACATCTGACGAAGAAGTGATTTGGAAGACGGATGAACTTCGGGGCGCAGATTTAAATTACTTGTCATGTATGGTGGTGCGCAAATGATGAAGAAAATTTGGATTATCGGTGCAGGTCCAGGAGATCCCGATTTAATTACGGTAAAGGGTTTGAAGCTATTACAACAAGCTGATGTCGTCATGTATACAGATTCACTCGTGAGCGAAACGTTAGTGGAGGAAGCGAAGGAATCGGCAGAAGTGATTCGTACGGCAGGTATGCATCTGCAGGAAATGGTAGATTGTATCGTGGAACGGGTCAATGCGGGAAAAACGGTTGTACGATTACATACAGGGGATCCAGCAATGTATGGAGCAACAATGGAACAAGTGGCGTTACTGAAGCAACATGATATTGGTTATGAAGTCGTGCCTGGTGTCAGTTCCGTTTTTGCAGCTGCAGCAGCAGTCGGTGCAGAGCTGACGGTCCCTGATTTAACACAAACACTTATTTTAACTAGAGCTGAAGGACGCACGCCTGTGCCAGAGCGCGAAAAGCTGCAGGCGCTCGCAAGTCACCACTGCACGATTGCTATGTTTTTAAGTGCAACTTTAACAAAGAAAATAGTAAAAGAATTGCAAGCGGCAGGGTGGGCAGATGATACGCCAGTGGCGGTCGTACAGCGTGCTACATGGCCGGATGAAAAAATTGTCCAGACCACATTGATTGAATTGGATGAAGCAATGCGTGTCAATGGGATCCGTAAGCATGCGATGATTTTGGCAGGCTGGGCATTGGATCCGACTATCCATGAAAAAGAGTATCGCTCCAAGCTGTATGACAAAACATTTACTCATGGTTTCCGAAAAGGCGTGAAGGCGGATGATTAATTTACGCGAAGGTGAAATTCCTGTCGTTGATAAACGTAAGCCTTATGCTCTCGTTGCCATTACGAAACACGGCGTTGCTAATGCAAGAGGCTATATGGAGAAATTCCCGTATGCCGATCTGTATTATATGAAGAAATTCGCCAGAGGAGATGAAGAAGCCCGTCAAATTCAATTATTTGACGGCACGGTACGCTTACTATTGCCTGCTTTGTTTCAACAATATAAAGGAGTCATTTGTGTCATTTCGCTCGGCGCGGTTGTTCGGATGATTGCTCCGATCATGGTGGATAAAATGACAGATCCCGCGGTACTGGTTGTGGATGATAAAGGTGAATATGTTATCAGTGTGCTGTCCGGCCATATCGGCGGGGCCAATGAATTAACATACGAATTTGCGGAAGCAATTGGCGCAACACCTGTAGTGACAACAGCTTCTGATGTGCAAAAAACAATTCCTGTAGATTTATTTGGAGCTAAATTTGGCTGGATATGGGATAACGCAGATAAACTGCTTCCGGTCAGCGCATCGGTCGTCAATGAAGAGCATGTCGCCATCGTGCAGGAAACAGGAGAGAAAAATTGGTGGATGCACGATCGTCCCATGCCGGAAAACTTGAAAATCTACCCATCGATAACAGAAGCAATTCAGGCTGAACCACATGCAACTTTGCTGATCACAGATCGTTTAATCGATTCGGATGAAGAAGTGCTGCTTGAAAATGGAGTCATCTATCGTCCTAAATCCATCGTGCTCGGCATTGGCTGCAATCGCGGGACAACACTCGAAGAAATCGAGCAAGTCATAGACGAAACCTTAGCGGAGCTGCGATTGAGTAAGAAAAGCGTGAAGGCAGTAGCGACCATTGATCTAAAGAAAGATGAGGAAGGGCTGCTTGCATTGACTGCCAAACATAATTGGCCATTTATTACGTACACACCTGAACAGCTCAATGAAATGCCGCTGCGTAACCCATCAGAAACAGTATTTAAGTATACAGGTGCGTATGGTGTGAGTGAACCGGCAGCATTACGCTATGCAGATGCGGAAGAATGGGTATTGGAGAAAAAGAAAAGTGGCAATGTGACGGTCTCCATTGCGCGCGTTAATTTTGAGGAGCGAGGTCAATGAATCGATTTGTGCTAGCGGGTACAGGAAGCGGAGTCGGAAAAACGACGTTTACGATTGGGATCATGCGTGCACTGATGAAGCGCGGTTTAACTGTACAAGGTTTTAAATGCGGTCCTGATTATATTGACCCGACGTACCATACAGCTGTCACCAAACGCCCTTCCCGTAACATTGATAGTTTCATGATGGAGCGTAATGTCATTCGTGCCATTGTTGCAAGAGCCAGTCAAGATACAGACGTAGCGATCATTGAAGGTGTGATGGGTTTTTACGATGGTAAATCCCCTTTATCAAATGAAGGATCGGCTGCCGATATTAGTGAGATTACAAAAAGTCCTGTCATTTTAATTGTCAATGCAGCCAGCATGGCGAGAAGCGTGGCAGCGATCGTCAAGGGCTTTCAACTATTGGACGAAAACTCCACTATTGTTGGCGTCATAGCAAATCAGCTGGGAAGTAAAAACCATTTTGAAATTGTCAAAACAGCCATTGAAAATGAATGTGGAATTCCAGTGATCGGCTATTTATTGAAAGATGCTATACCTTCAATGCCAAGCCGTCATTTAGGTTTAGTGCCAGCCATTGAACGCGGTGATTTGGATTCCTATTTTGATAGTCTGGCAACAGCTATTGAAGAAACTGTAGATATTGATCAACTGATGGAAATCACTAAAGCAGAACCAATAGAAGTATCTTCATCGATTTTTGACAGGAAACCTGAACAAGAAGAGGTTCATATCGCAGTAGCCAAGGATGCAGCCTTTAACTTTTATTATGAAGAGAATTTGGAATTATTGCGTGCTCATGGCGCAACGTTACATTTCTTCTCACCATTGCAAAATGAAGAAGTTCCCGCTGAAGCGCAGGGACTGTATATCGGCGGCGGCTTCCCGGAAGAATTCGCAGAGCAATTAGCGGCAAATGAGAAAACGAAGGATTCTATTAGAAACGCGATCAGCCGAGGGCTTCCGACAGTGGCCGAATGTGGCGGTTATATGTACTTAACAGAAGAAATAATAGATCGTCAGGCGCAATCATTTCCAATGCTTGGAGTGATTCCAGGACGTGTGCGTATGCAAGATAAGCGGGCGGCTCTTGGATATAGGGAAATTACAGGCGTTGCGGGCAATTTCTTGATCGACGAAGAGACGCAGGCAAAAGGGCATGAATTTCATTATTCAAAATATGAGGGAGAGCACACTACTCCTGCTTATTTTAGTAAAGGTCGTTTTCGCGCACAGCAAGAAGGATATTTACATCAAAATCTTGTAGCGGGCTTTACACAATTTCACTTTGCTTCAAACCCGCGGCTTGTGGAAAATTGGTTGAGAGCATGTTTGGAGGCAGAACAATGAATTACTTCCCACTTATGGTGAATATTGAATATAAAAAGGTGGTTATTGTTGGAGGCGGGCATGTGGCGCGCCAAAAGGTAGAGGCGTTACTTCCAACTGCAGCGTCTGTCACAGTAGTTAGCCCATCTGTGACGGAGACATTACAGAATTATATCAATGAAGGACTTGTATCATGGAAAAATAAAGTGTTTGAATCAGCCGACCTGGATGATGCAATATTGGTTTTTGCGGTGACAAATGACGAAGAGGTAAACAATGCAGTAGAAGAAGCCACACAGCATTGGCAATTACTCAGTCGTGCGGATGCAAAAGGACGTGTGGATTTCATCAATCCAGCCGTCGTTCGCCGTGGAGAATTTGTTTTAACTGTATCAACATCTGGAGCAAGTCCAGGTTTAACACGTAAAGTAAAGACGGATTTGTCGGAGCAATTTGGAGACTATTATGCGTCATATGTGACTTTTTTGAAAGAAGCCCGTCAGCAAATCTTGCAAGTGTGTAACGGAGAAACGAAAAAACAAGTACTGGCTGAGCTTCTGGACCCAAAACTATTGCAGTGGATGGAGCAAGGTGAACCTGAGAAGTGTGAAGAGTGGCTGCAACAACGGATAGGAGAACTGCAGTGAGTGGATTTGTATATATTGTAGGTGCTGGTCCTGGTGACCCGAAGTTATTGACGATTAGAGGATTAGAGTGTATTCAGCAAGCAGACGTGATTTTATATGACCGTCTAGTAAATGTTGAATTATTAACACATGCAAAAGCGCATGCAGAACTGGTCTACTGCGGTAAAGAGCCGGGGAAGCATGGAATGATTCAAGACGAAATTCATCGTGTGTTAGTGGAACAGGCAAGTCTTGGCAAGCAGGTGCTTCGTTTAAAAGGCGGCGACCCGTTTGTCTTCGGACGCGGTGCTGAAGAAGCGGCTGTTTTACGGCAAGCAGGCATCCCATTTGAAATCGTTCCCGGTATTTCGGCAGGTATTGCTGCTCCGGCTTATGCAGGGATCCCGGTCACACATCGCGACCATGCTGCAAGCTTTGCAATCGTTCCAGGTCATGGCCGTGCAGAAAAAGGAAAAGACTTTTTAAATTGGGCAGCATTAGCCCAAATTGATACCGTGTCATTTTATATGAGCGTCGGCAATATTGAACATATTACGAAAAGCTTAATTCAAAATGGAAAAAGTGAAACAACGCCTGTTGCGGTTATTGAATGGGGCACAACTGAAAACCAACGTACGATCACAGGCACTCTCGCAACGATTGCAATGGAAATTAAACAGCATCATATCTCGAATCCATCCATGATTATAGTGGGGGATGTGGTGAGTGTACGAGAGCAAATTTCCTGGTTTGAAGAAAAGGAGTGTAAAAAATGTTAGAAGCCTTAAAAAATCGTCGCGCGATTCGCCAATTTGAAACGCGTGAAGTGGAACGAGAAAAAATTGAGTCGTTATTGGAAGCAGCAACGTATGCACCCAATGACCGCATGCGCGAGCCGTGGCATTTTTATGTATTGCAAGGCGACAGCCTGAAACGTTATGAACAGGTAGCACTTGACTATTTAGAGAAACGCTTCCCGACAAAGCCACATTTAGTAGAAAGCTCAATGGAAGCAATCACGAAAACGCCGCTTGTTATTGTAGTGACATCAGCGATTGTAGATGGTGACGAAGGTGCGACAAAAGATAATACCTTTGCGGTCAGCAGCGCAATCATGTCGATGTGGCTGATGACAGAACAGCTCGATTTAGGCATGGTATGGCGTACGCGAGGGGTTGGTTTAGTTCATGAAACAGCCTTACATACATTTATTGGCGCATCAGATAAAGAGCAATTAGTTGGCACGCTGTGTATCGGGTACCCGGCAGAAGAAAAGGCTTCTATGAAAAAACGTACATCGTTTACTGAAAAAACAACTTGGCTATAAGGGGGAATTGCATATGGCACGACAAGGAATGTTGTTAGTGTATACGGGGGAAGGCAAAGGAAAAACAACTGCCTCACTTGGTGTGACTTTGCGTGCAATCGGTCGCGGCATGAAGGTGAAATATTTTCAATTTATTAAATCACCTGAACGTACATATGGTGAGCAAATTGCGTTGCGGAAACTTGGAGTTGAAACCGTGCAATTAGGTATCGGTTTCACTTGGACGAAAACACCCGAAGAACATCGGGAAGCACTTGCAAAGGCTTGGCAAACTGTAAAAGAAGAATTGCAAGATGAAACGACAGATGTATTAGTTTTGGATGAGTTGAATAATGCATTAGCCATCACACGTTTTCCTGTCGATGATGTATTACCTTTAGCAGAAGTGCTGGAGGCAATTGAGAACCGTCCAAAAACGATGCACTTAGTCATCACAGGACGCTCTGCCCATCCGTCCCTCCTCTCTTTAGCCGATTTAGTATCCACAATTGAAGCAACAAAACATTATTATACAGAGCAAGATGTCCAGGCGATGAAGGGGCTTGAATTTTAATGAAAGCCATCATGATTCAAGGGACCGCATCTGATGTAGGAAAAAGTGTCTTATGCACAGCGCTCTGTCGAATCTTAGCGAACGACGGATACAGTATTGCACCATTTAAATCGCAAAATATGGCACTCAATTCCTACATCACGAAAGAGGGCGGAGAAATCGGTCGAGCGCAAGGCGTTCAAGCAGAAGCTGCAAAAATAGATGCTACGACTGACATGAATCCCATTTTACTGAAACCAACAGGGAATATGGTTTCAGAAGTGATTTTACACGGCAAACCATTTGCTGACATGGATGCGGTGTCGTACCGCGAAAACTTCGTTGAGCAAGTAATGCCCGAAGTGCGAAAGTCGCTGCGACGTTTAGAAGCGCAATATGATGTGCTCGTACTGGAAGGGGCAGGAAGCCCGGCTGAAATTAATTTAAAAAGCCGGGATATCGCCAATATGCGCATGGCTCATGAAACAGATGCAGCCGTTATTTTAGTTGCAGATATTGAACGTGGAGGAGTTTTTGCATCACTTGTCGGCACCTTAATGCTACTGGATGATGAAGAGCGTGCGCGTGTCAAAGGGATCATTATTAATAAATTTCGAGGCATGAAGGAATTGCTCGTTAGCGGTATCGATTGGCTCGAGGAGTATACGGGCATTCAAGTACTTGGCGTCATTCCTTATTTTGATGTGCAAATTGAAGCAGAGGATTCCATGGCTCTATCAAGCCTGCGTTTAAAGAAACCTCAACATCAGGAGTTTGATATTGACGTGGCGGTCATTCGTTTTCCTTTGATTTCTAATTTTACAGATCTTGACCCTTTATTTGAAGAGCCTGACGTAGGTGTGCGATTTGTTTCTTCCTTAAAAGATTTGAAGCAGCCGGATGTCATTATTCTGCCTGGAACGAAGAATACGATTAACGATTATATATGGTTGCAAGAAACAGGTTTGGCGCATGAAATTGCACAGCTATCACGAAAAGGAAAAAAGATTGTCGGAATTTGCGGCGGTTATCAAATGCTGGGTGAAACGATTATAGACAAACAGGCAGTTGGAGACAATGGCGCGAAGTATACCATGATTGGCTTGTTGCCGATAGAAACGGTCTTCATTGATGAACAGCAAACCGTACAAGTCGAAGGGATAAATTATGCAGGTCAAGAAATGAAGGGCTTTGAGATTCGTCTGGGGCACAGTACACCGACTCAACCTGTTCAATGCTTTATCCAACTACACGACGGCAGACAAGACGGTGTCTATACAGAGCAAACAATTGGTACATATGTACATGGAGTTTTTCAGAATCGAATATTTACACGTGGTTATTTCAATAAGATTCGTGTAGAAAAAGGCCTGGAAGAGGTTTCAGATGAGATACTCTCAGATTATGAACGACGTGAGCAAGCATATGAAATGCTGGATCATCATGTCCGCAAACATCTGAATATGGAAAAGATTTATGAATTGATAGATGGACCCATGCAGCAATACGATTACAGAAAGCATTAAGGAGAAGATTCAATGATAAAGGGATCCCCTTTACAAATCGACTTCGAAAAGTTCTGGAAAGAAGGCATGTTGGACTGGCATGGCGAAATGCCGGAACGCATGGTTGATGATGAGCTGGAAGAAGCTTTTTGGGCGCAGTCAATGAAGAAGAAAACATATAAACAAACAGATGATTATGCAAAAAAAATCTATAAAAAAATGAAGCAGCATATTCCTAAAGACGCAAGTTGCATTGAAATCGGTCCAGGGTGGGGCAACTATACATTTCAAATAAGTGAAGATGTAAATCGTTTAACACTTGTTGATGGTTCCGAAAGCGTGCTTGCTTATTTGAAACAATATTATGAGCACGATGCAGCTGTTCAGTTTGTTTATAGTAAATGGGAAGAAGCGCAAATTGAGCCGCATGATGTCGTTGTCGGGGTGAACTGTTTTTATCGCATGTATGAAATGAAAGCAGCATTGAAAAAGATGGATGAACTTGCACAAAAACGTGCGATCATTGGCTTAACAACAGGTCCAATCCAGCCGCACTATGTAATCTTAGATGAGCAGTTCGGTTATGAAATTAAATACCCGCGTCGTGATTACATCGCCATTCTCAATATACTGTATCAGTTAAACATTTATGCGGATTGTGAAATGATCAAGCTAGAACGTATATATCGTTACGATACACTAGAGCAACTATATGAAGCTCAAAGTAAAAAAATCTTATCACTACAGTTTGAAATCGATCATGTAAAAGCTTCACTTGAACCTTTTATTACACTAGAGGAAGGCCAATATGTATACCGTCATCCGTTCTACGCTGCAATAATTAGTTGGGAGCCTTCGAATTCACATGACTAGGTTACGTTTCACATTATTAGTAGGGGTGTTACTGGCCGCGTTGATTGTTTCAATGACATTTGCGGTGATGGTAGGCTCTGTCGGGATAACGCCGAGCGTTATTTGGGAAGTACTCTTTTCAAAAATCGGTCTATCAGTAGAGGCTACGGCTTCAAAAGCACAAAGCGTTATTATATGGGAAATCCGTTTGCCTAGGGTCATACTCGCAGCAATTGTAGGTGCAGGTTTGGCGATTAGTGGTGCAGCGATTCAAGCATTAGTAAGGAATCCCATTGCAGATCCCTATATTTTAGGGGTATCTTCCGGGGCATCAGTTGGCGCAACAATGGTCATATTACTTGGTGCGTTTAGTTTCTTAGGAAGCTATGCTTTATCCTTTGCAGCCTTTTTAGGGGCCATTTTCGCTGTCGTGATTGTGTTCCTATTAGCGCGGGTCAATGGACGGACATCTGTTATTCGTCTGCTTTTGGCAGGAATCGCGATATCTATGGTGTTTTCGGCGATGACAAATTTCATGCTTATGACATCAAAACAGCAAGGCGGTATTCAAGCTGTTATGCATTGGATGCTTGGCAGTTTAGCCGGTGCGAAGTGGTCAACTATCGGAATACCTTTTTTTATATTCCTTCTGGTTTTAATATTGCTTTTATTGAATTATCGTCAGCTTAATGCGCTGCTACTTGGCGAAGAACTGGCTACTACACTTGGTATCAACTTAGATCGTTTTCGAATTTTTATTATTCTGGTTGTCTCGTTACTAACGGGTGTTGTGGTTGCAAGCAGCGGAAGCATTGGTTTTGTCGGGTTAATTATCCCGCATCTTGTGCGAATGATCGTAGGTTCAAACTACAAGCTGCTGCTACCAATTAGTGCATTAATGGGTGCGGTTTTTTTAATCTGGGCGGATATGATCGCACGTATTGCAATAGCACCTGAAGAAATGCCGATCGGGATCATCACTGCTGTTTGCGGAGGTCCCTTCTTTATTTGGATGCTTAGACGCCGTCGATACTCATTTGGGGATGGTGAATAAAGATGATACAAGTAAAAGATATTTCATTCTCAGTGCCGGAAAAGCAGATATTGCATGATATTTCATTCTCATTGGATCGAGGCAAGTTTATTGGAATAATTGGCCCGAATGGCAGCGGGAAATCGACGATGTTAAAAATTATCTATCGCTATTTGAAACAAACAAGCGGAGTCGTGACGTTATATGAGAAAGACATGGACTATATGACGCAAAAAAAGATCGCTCAGGAAATGGCCGTGGTGAGTCAAGAAACTCCTGTACTCTTTGACTTTACCGTAAAAGATTTAGTGATGATGGGACGGACACCGTATAAACAATGGCTGGCGAAAGACAACAAAGAAGATTTTGCAATCGCCGAAGAGAGCATGAAGCTTGCCAACGTACTGTTTTTAAAAGATCGGACACTCGGTCAATTATCCGGCGGTGAAAAGAAGCGGGTTATGCTCGCCCGTGCACTCGCACAGCAGGCCAATATCCTGATTTTAGATGAACCAACCAATCATTTGGATATCGAGCACCAGCTCCAGCTGATGGATTTAGTGAAGGAACTGCCGATTACGATTATAGCAGCGCTGCATGATTTGAATTTAGCGGCCAGCTATTGTGATGAATTGCTTGTGATGAAAGAGGGAGCTCTTCATAAGAAAGGAACTCCTGAGCAGGTCCTGACGATGGAGATCATAGAGCAAGTATTTCATGTACAAGCTGGTATTTCAAAGAATCCGTTTACACAAAAATTACATTTATTTTTTTATACAGAAAACATAGGGAGAAGTGGGGACACATGAAAAAAAGGGTAATCTGGGCATTCATGTTTTTAACGGCAGTGCTTTTATTAGCGGCATGCTCAGGTAAAGATGCGGACAAAGAAGAAAAAGACGATTCGAAAAATGGGAAAACAGAGCAGGCTGAAAAAGTTGTCATCGATAATGACGGGTTTGTAATTGAATACGATGCAGCACCCAAACGTGCGATTTCATTAAATCAGCACGTAACGGAAATCATGCTAGCGCTTGGTTTGGAAGATTCAATGGTCGGTACCGCTTACTTAGATGATAAAATTTACGAACCGTTACAGGAAGCATATGAGAAAGTGCCGGTATTAGCTGAACAATACCCATCGAAAGAGCAAGTGATCGAAGCAGAAGCAGACTTTCTATATGGCGGCTGGTCAAGCGCTTTTAATGAAAAAGGAATTGCGACGCGAGAAGAATTAAAAGAGTTAGACATTGATAGCTATTTACAAATGTCATCTACTAACGTTGGACCTACATTAGAAGATATCTATGCAGATATTCGTAATATCGCAAAGATTTTCAGAGTAGAAGAACGCGGTGAAGAACTAATTAGCCAAATGAATCAAGAGATTGAAGAGATCACCGCTAAATTACCAGAAGTGAAAGAGCCCGTGGATGTTTTAGTATTCGATAGTGGAGAAACAGACGTGTTTACAGCAACACAGAACTTTATGAATACACTTGTGACGATGGCGGGCGGGAACAACATTTTTGGTGATGTGGAAGGAAACTGGGCTACCGTCTCAAAAGAAGATGCAGTTGACCGTCAGCCGGAAATGATCGTTGTAATTGATTACGGTTCAACTACAGTAGAGCAGAAAATTGATTTCCTTAAGTCAGACCCAGCACTTAGTCAAACGCCTGCTGTACAAAATGAGAGATTTGTTACTTTGCCATTGTCGGCAGCTTCTGAAGGTGTTCGTGTAGCAGAAGCAGTCGAAATTTTAGCAAAAGGTTTCTATCCGGAAGCCTATTAACTCTAAGAGAATGGGAGGATCTATTTTATGACAACATGGAATTTAACGCAGATGCAGCGTCACTTACTTATATGCAATGGCGATACTTGTATGGGGGCCGGGGCTGAAGAGGTAACGCAACAAATTCGTGATGAAATCCGTACCAATCGTCTGGACGAGCATATTCACACATCACGCACTCGCTGTAATGGACGCTGCAAGGATAAATGCGTTGTCATTGATTACCCAAAAGGAACATGGTATTCCGTGCAAGAAGAAGAAACGTCACGGGCAATTGTTCAGGAAACAGTGAAGGAAGAGTCGATCATTTATTCAATGGAGCACGGCGAACGAAAACGTGGTGAAACTCGCTTCAAAGGGATTAATAAATACAGAAGAGCGAGAGGACCGGTGAAAAAAGCAGTATTGTTTGTCGGACATGGCAGCAGGTTGGAGGCAGGAAATGAAGAAGTCCGCCAATTTATTGAACGAATGAGAGGACAAATCGATTCGTCCTTGCTTGTAGAAACGTGTTTTTTAGAATTTGCATCGCCAAATATTGAAGATGGAATTCAATTGTGCATTGAAAAAGGTGCAGGAGAAGTCCATGTGATCCCAATCATTTTATTACATGCAGGCCACTCGAAACTCCATATTCCCGCTGAAATTGAACAAGCAAGAGAACAATTTCCGGATATTCGATTTACGTATGGTCAAACGATTGGTATTCATGAGGAGATTATTGAGATCTTACTGACAAGACTTACTGAAGTGGGCTTCGATGTAAATCAGAAACATGAGGATACAGCCATACTCTTTATAGGACGAGGAAGCAGTGATGTAGATGCGAAGGAAGATTTTTATAAAATCAGCAGATTGTTAAAAGAAAACTTACATGTGCCGATCCTTGAATGTGCTTTTATAGGGGTTACGACGCCTACAGTGCAGGATGGAATGGAGCGTTGTATAGAATTAGGTGCAAAAAAAGTGATTATGCTGCCGTACTTTTTATTCACGGGAATTTTAATGAAGCGAATGAATAAAATGGCGGAACAATTCAAATTAGATTATCCACATGCGACAATTGAAATCGCTGAGTATTTTGGCTATCATCCAAAGCTGCAGACAGTGTTGTTAGAACGTATGAATCAAGCGTTAGACGGTACTTCAACTGGCATGCAGGATCTAGAGAATTTCCGTAACTACGTGGAAGAAACTGGGTATGTGCACGAACATCAACATTAACTCTTCTAGAAAAGGTGCCTGTGCAGCAAACAATCATGTTTGTTTGAACAAACATGATTGTTTGAACTTTCATGATTGTTTTGCACACAGGCACCTGAATGTTAAACTCTCAGCATATCAGCCGGGAGTTTTTTGAATGCTTAATCTCATGAATCCATTCCCTCGTGATTTCTCTTGATACTGTCTATATTGCGAAGTGTAGTGGCATGGAGAATCTTCAGTGCAGGACGTATGAAAAGCTGGACACTTCCCACAATAAAAAGTATGATTCCCGCTGTTTTTAACGATTCAAACAAGAAAAAAATGCTTCCAACAATAAATATAATACCGAGTATTAATTCATTAATAATGAAAATATACCGGTAATTTTTATTGAAGAAGATCGCATACTTTCCTATCTTGACCTCATAGTTTTTTTTATTGTCAACAAACATAGGCATCCGTGTTCCCTCCTTAGTATTCCATTTCCCTTCTGTTATTGCTGTAAACGGTAATAAATGAAGGGATAGAAAAAAGCCTGAGCTGAATGACGCTCAGGCGGTTTACAAAAATCTACTTCAGAGGTATCTCCAATTCTAACTCATTAAGCATTTCCAGATAAGGCATTTCAAAAGATACCAGGGTCAATTGCTCAACCTTAGAAGTCTTTTTGAATTCCTGTACGTATGTGTTGCCTTCCACACGCTCTGGATAGCCTGTAATCGTCAGGTTATTGCCTTTTTCATCTTCAAGCCAAAGCGTATTGAACTGGAAATGTCCATCGTAAGTAAAGTCACTGTCTACTTCGAAGTACAGAAGCATTTTTTCATCTTCGTATTGTAAATCTTGAACAATAATTTTGCCCATTTCTCCTTGATCGATAGTTAGTGGCAATTGATCAGATTGTAACGAATGTTCAATTCGCACAGGTTGGCCTGTATTCACCGGAACTAAATACGGGCTGACTGTGAGTGATTCAGAAGCGTATTCAAGCGGTTCATATCGATATTCCATATTTATCACGTTTTGGCCGTTTACCATGTTTCCTGCGCCGTAGACATCCAGTTGAGTCAGAGCTATTCCTTGATCACTCAGCAAATTAAGATTCAGCAGATGATCACCTACCATGTTTGGATCGATTTCATCAGGGGAGGTAACGGACACAGAAAGTTTAATGCCTGCTGCTCCGATTTTCACTTCTTTCACTGTCATTTCCGTGTCCTGATAGACTAGTTTCTTGTTGACTGGAATCGTCTTTACGTCTTCGTCGGACAGCACAACTGGAACTTCAAAATCCCATGTGCCTGCGACATTTCCTACTTCCTTCAATGACATACTCAGCTCAAATGAATCAGGAAGTTCTTCAACAGGCGCTATATTCATAACACCTGCAAATTGTGTTTCGGATAAAAGTTTGCCTGTGCGACTATCTGAGAAGTTGATTACCTGACCGTCTGCTTTCAGCTGAAATTCACCTAGATGATCTTTCGGATGAGCAGATTCCTGTATATAACTTATCGACAGGCGTGTTCCGTCATAATACACATCTTTAATGGTCAAACTAACACCCTCGTCTGTGACAGTTTGTTCAATCTCATTTGATAATCCTCTTTGGCTGGCGATGACTAATCCTCTGTCGCCTGCAAATTCGAAAACAGAATCCAGCACTGGAACGGAAGATAACACTCTTGCCATCGTCGGTGATACGTAAGCGGAACTAAGCAAGATAAAGGCCGCGAATGAAGCTGCTGTAATGGAAGGCCATACTCTCCGGCGCTGCTTTATGTTGTTTACTTTTCCCTTTTTGATTGCATTTGCTATCGATTGGTCTAATTTATCATGCGGCACGTCAATTTGATCGATGGCTTTTTTCACATCATGCTTTTCATTATTCATTGATACACGACTCCTTAAAACGTATTTTTAATCGATTAATGGCTCGATGCAAATTTGTTTTCACCGTACCTTCTGGACACTCCAAAAGCTCGGCTATTTGTTTTACCGTTAAATCTTTATAAAACCGCAAGACAATCACAGTCTTGTATTTCTCCTCTAGTTCTTCGATGGCTTCCAATAAATCTAATTTATCTTCGGAAAATGGTTTTTGTGGTGATTCCACTCTTTCCAGGGAATCCTGTTCAATGGGAACCACCTTACTTTTCTTCTTAATGAAATCTAAAGCGGTATTAATCAGAATTCTGGTCAGCCATGTGGAAAAATAGGCAGTCTCTTTAACATTTTTGATAGAAGTATAAGCTTTATAAATGGATTCCTGAACTACATCAAGTGCGTCACTTTCATTTTTCACATAAGTAAAAGCAATTCGGTACAATTTATCTTTTTCAGGATTAATCAGCTCAAGAAACGCCTGGTCATTCCCTTTTTGTGCTTTTTTCAATAAGTCTGAGTGAAACATATAAGAACTCCTTTCGTCCGGACATACATTAGACTTCAGAGCGGAACGTTTCGTTTCAACTTTTTTAGAAAAGGTGCCTGTGCAGCAAACAATCATGATTGTTTGAACAAACATGATTGTTTGAACTTTCATGATTGTTTTGCGCACAGGCACCTAGAAGACACCTAGAATGAATCAAAAGAAATGACGCATCCTATAGCGGGAGGAGGTGTATGTCATCATTCGAAATCTATGCTTGGCTTTTGGGCTTATCTTGGCAGGTGCTTCTACTGTCGCTTCAGTACCGTTCCAAGCTGCTGCACAATCCGAGGCCCCCACGTATGCAAAATGGTCCCGGCTCGCAATTAAGGAGACGCAGGTGAAGTATCCTCAGGCGAATGTTGTGGACTACTTGCATATAGGAAGTGAATCGGAGAAAGGAGCCGCCGTTGAGAAATTCAGACTGTGGCTGAAAGAGGGAAGCCGTGAATTCGGCGTGCTTGTAAACGTGACATATGCGGTGGGAACAGACAAGCTGATCAGCGTAGAATTCCAAGAGTTGCATGCAGGCGAATAAATTAATGAACCCGCATCTGAAAATAGATGCGGGTTTGTCTGTATTCCGCAGGTGATTTTGTTACAATTGACAGATAAAGAAGATTTACTACTTGAAAGGGGTGATCTGAATGAAAGATATAGACGAAAATTTGCTGCTGGATTATATAGCGGCCTGTACGAACCTTTATGGTGTGACGCCGTTCGAAAAAGTGCTGGAAATCTATCATACATATACGGAGAATAGGATTTCATTGGAGGCGCTGGTTGCCTTAGTCAATGAGCCACCTGTAAAGGAAAAGCTGGAAGAACGATTTGTTCATGTCTATCGGGACACGTTTGTAGCGGAAGTTCTTCATATTTTCAATGAAAAAAAGGCACTGGAACAAGCGGCTGCCGGAAAACCGTTTTATGTGCCGGAAAAAAATGAATTATTGTCCTATATGGATCAGTTTTATTTTCAGCAGACGCCCCAGCAAGAACGTCTGAAAGAGATGATGCGCGAAGACTTCGATGCTTCGGTCAATATCGAGGAAGAAGTGGAGCAGCTCGTGCTCGATCTGCAGATGAGCGGGGGAGAATTCACTAAAGAACTATCTGACTTCCTGGGCCGTCTCGGGCTGCCGATTGAAAAAGCGGAACGTTATATTCCGGCAGTCATCGAAATCGCCAACACTACAAGACTGTGGGAAAACAGAGGACATACGCCGAGTGAATTGATGTAGGTAAGAACAGTTCATATCTATAGACAACCGTTCAATAGGCGGGATAGAATGAGGGTATATTAGATATTTTGGAGGGTACAGCTCATGGCTTTGAAACAATTGACAGCAAAAGAAGTGCAAGAACAATTAGAAAGCGGCAAGGAATTAAATATTATTGATGTGCGCGAAGATGATGAAGTAGCAGAAGGCAAGATCCCGGGGGCAACGCATATCGCACTTGGCAATCTTCCCATCGAAATGCATGATCTTGATCAAGAAATACCTTATATCCTCGTATGCCGTTCAGGCGGCAGAAGCGGAAGAGCACAGGAAATCATGGCTGATGAAGGCTTTGATGTAACGAATATGGCGGGCGGCATGCTGACTTGGGAAGGTAAGACAGAATAAAAAATGCGAACATGCCCGTGAAATATGTAAAGCCGCAAGAGCAGAATGGTGCTCCTGCGGCTTTATTTAATTGACCCGATACATAACACCGGCTGTCCAAGCGTATAGTGAAAGAAAAAGGCGGTGTATAGATGAAAAAGTGGCTTGTGGCAGGGTTGCTGTTGTTTTTTTCATTGGGCGGGGTATGGTATGGCGTAAAGGCGTCTGACCGGGGTTTTTTCACACCTGCAGAACTGGGTGGTGTAAGTATTCTGATTGATCCGGGTCATGGCGGGGAAGACGGAGGAGCTTCGGCGGAAGATATTATAGAAAAAGACATCACACTGAGTATTTCTCACGAAGTAAAGAAATTACTTGAAAGAAAAGGGGCAACTGTCAAAATGACCCGCGAAAAGGAAGGAGACGCAATTGCTGAACATGCACCGTCTGAATCGTTTAATTCGACAAGAAGCCGGAAATTTGCAGATCTTAAATTACGGGAAAGCATGGCAGTGGAGTTAGAACCCGATATGTTCATCAGTGTGCATGTAAATGCGATTCCGGAAGAACGCTGGCGCGGTTCTCAGGTATTCTATCATCCTGGAGGCAATCCGGCCGGAAAAATGCTGGCAAGTTCGATTCAAGGCGAGTTGCGTGACCAGTTGAAAAATACGGACAGGGAAGCCATGAAGATAACGGGCGTTTATTTGCTGAAAAAGGTGCCGTCACCTGCTGTTTTAGTGGAAACCGGATTTTTATCGAATCCCGAAGAAAGAAAGTTACTGGCAGATCGAGCCTATCAGAAAAAAGTGGCGGCTGCCATTGTCGACGGCATCGTGAAATATGAGCATGCAGATGAACAGTGAGCAAATGACAGTTGAGACTATTGGGAATATGGTATGATAAAGGGGAGTGAATGAATTTAGTTAGGAGTGTCGAATGTGATTAATGAACAACAGGTCCGTGAATTGATTGGCGCATTGGAAGATCCGTTTTTACATAAAACACTGGCAGAAACTAATGGTATTGTCGGCGTGACCATTAAACCTGAAAAGCAGCATGTCAGTGTCAAAGTAGCAATTGCGAAAGTGAATACCGGTGAGCAATTAGCGCTTCAATCGAAAGTAGTGGACGTTTTGAAAGAGGCAGGAGCAGACTCTGTCGGAATTCGTTTTGAAGAACTGCCGAAAGAAGTGCTTGAGCAATTTCGCGGTACGGTAACAGAAGCAGAGCCGCAGGATATTCTGTCTCCTTTGTCCAATATCGAATTTATTTCGATTGCATCCGGAAAAGGCGGCGTCGGTAAATCGACTGTATCTGTAAACTTGGCAGTGGCATTGGCAAGACGCGGTAAAAAAGTCGGTTTGATTGATGCGGATATTTACGGTTTCAGTGTTCCTGATATGATGGGGATTACCGCTATGCCGGAAGTTAGAGAAGACCGCATTATGCCGGTTGAGAGATTTGGTGTCAAAGTAATTTCCATGGGCTTCTTCGTCGAAGACAACGCACCGGTTGTATGGCGAGGGCCTATGCTGGGTAAAGTACTGGATCAATTCTTCCGTGACGTTGAATGGGGCGAGCTGGATTATCTATTGCTGGATTTGCCGCCGGGAACGGGGGACGTTGCACTTGATATTCACCAAATGATTCCTGCTTCCAAAGAAATCGTCGTGACAACACCGCACCCGACTGCAGCATTCGTCGCGGCGCGTGCAGGAGCGATGGCCTTGCAGACGGATCATGAACTGCTTGGCGTTATAGAGAATATGTCATGGTTTGAATCAAAATCATCGGGTGAGAAAGAGTACGTTTTTGGGCAAGGCGGCGGTACACGTTTGTCTGAAGAACTTCGCACAGAGCTGCTGGGACAGATTCCATTAGGCCAGCCCGACTGGAATGAAACAGAATTTGCGCCGTCAGTCTATGCAGAAGATCATCCGATCGGAAAAATTTACTTACAAGTAGCTGATACAGTAATTGAAAAACGCGGTAAATAATATAGCAGGCGAGTGGAAAGTTATTTCCCACCGCCTGCTTTTTCCTCTTCTTCGCCGGACTCTTCCTTGCCGCCTTTATCTTCCCCTTCCGCTTCGCTTCCTTTTCCGGCTTTCATAATGAGCTGCTGCCATTTTGCCTGCATAAGCGGACTATTAATCGTATCTTCCACTGCTTTCTCCATTTCTTTTTTTAATGTGCTCGAGTTAATAACTTTCTCCATTTGCTTCATCATGTCGGGCTGACCGAAAAACTTCTCCATCTCTTTTTGAAATGATGCATCCCCCATTAAATCTTTCATAATATCGGCCTGCTGCTTTTTCATACTTTTCGCTACAGATTCCGTAAATTTAGGATCTTCAAACGCAGTTTTCCAAAAATTCTCTCCTTCTTTGGAAAGCAGTACGTTTTCGATACTTTGTTTTACTTCAGGCTGTTCTAGCACTAGCAACTCACGGAACTCCGGATCTGTCATTAACTTACGCAGCGCTTTTTTTCCGTCTTCCGTCTGGATCGCGTCTGTCATCATTTTTTTCATTTCGTCATAGCTTGGACCTGCCTGCTGTCCGCCGCTGCAACCCGTCAGGAATACAAGGAATAGGAGAAGACCTGCAATTTTTTTCATTCCAATCAACCTTCCACTTGTATTTTCATTTATTGTTCACAATATCAGAAGGAATATGCATGATTCGTTCAATGAAATAGATTTTTTGGAGAATCGTTGATACACTGTTAAGGACATGAAAAAAAGGGGAACAGTGTTGTGACAATACGAAATTGGGTTAAATTTTTCTTGCGAGCTATGGCAATCGGCGGTGGGATTACAGCCATTGTCGGCTTAATCGTACGTTGGAACTTCTTTTTTGGATATATACAGGCAGGCGAAATATGGCAGTTTCTCGGCGCGTTCCTATGGATGATTTTTTTAGGTTTCACCATGAGTGTCGTGGCACAAATGGGCTTTTTTGCGTATTTGACAGTTCACCAATTCGGTGTGAATATGTTCCGTACCTTAACGTTATGGAACTGGGTACAGATGTTGATCATCGTGGTTGTGCTGTTTGACCTGGTAGTATTCCGATTTAAATTATCACAGGCAAGTACAGGACAGACATTCTTGTATATCTTCCTGCTTCTCACATTGGTTGCGGTATCCGCAGTGACCGCTTATTTCAAAGCACAGTGGACAAAGAAACATGCACTCATTTCCGCGCTGTTCTTTATGATCGTCATCACGACGCTCGAATGGCTGCCGGCTTTGATGGTCCAATCTGGCAACAGAGATGAATGGGTCACGATCCTTTTATTCCCGCTGCTTGCAGTAAATGCTTATCAATTGCTCATTTTGCCGAAATATAACAGGCAGTCGGATATTGACAAAGCAGAGCTGGACAAGCGACGCATTGAACGAAAGAAAGTAAAGCTGCAAAAATCGGCTAAAGCCAAATAAAACCGATGGGAGTTCACATCTCCCATCGGTTTTATTTTGGCAGCTTTTTAGTTTTAACAGAAGGCTGGAACAGTAAATCTTCTACTGATTGAAATGGTCTGCTCGCCAATAAACGCTCAATATCTTTAAGACGGACCCGCTCTTCACGATGATGAGGCACAGCAATAATCTCACCTTCAGTCTTTTTAGGCAAGTCGCCTCCGCTCCAATGCACAGTTGAGCCCAATGCATTGATTTCTGCTTCATTGACGGCCTGCAGCAGCGACTGCGGAAACACTTCATCGGTTGTGCGGAACCATAGCGGCTGGGCTTTGAAAGCCTCTTCAAACTGCTCGAGCTGCTGTATGAACAATGAAGTATTCTCCTCATATTTGCTGCCTTCCTGCCCCAGTAAAGCAACAGGAATAGAACGTTTCTTGATTTTCTCGACGATATGAGGGAAACGCAGTGCCCAGTCACTATCTATAAAAAGGAGAGGATATGGCTGTGACAGCTGGTCCACAAGCTCTTCAATTTCCTGCTCACCAAATGAAATATCAATTGTGGCGGCTGAGCCTTGAACACCTTTTACGATAACTGCCGGATGCTCTGCTAGGCGAAAAACTGCTGTTAAAGAAGAAGGCTGTGCGGTAATTTTGGGCAGGTACAAAATGAATAATAGACTAAGCATAGAAATTAGGATGATTTTCTTCAGCATACTGATCTCCTTATGACAGTAAAGTATCAATCACCCCCCGGTGTGATTGCGTCTGGAAGTTAATCGTGCAGGCATGATTAACTTCCTCCAAAATGTTTACAAACGCCGGAGGCTGTACATGGATTCCGATAAAATATTATATGAAAAAGTCTTGACGCATATGATGAGTAAGCTATATAATAAAAAAAGTTCGAGGTATTATATAAAAAAGGTTGCACATACTTAGTAAGCGTGATAAAATGATTTTTGTCGTCAAAGATAATAACTAACAATTTAACTATTCCGCAGTAGCTCAGTGGTAGAGCAATCGGCTGTTAACCGATCGGTCGTAAGTTCGAATCTTACCTGCGGAGCCATTTTTATGCTTCCATAGCTCAGCAGGTAGAGTGCTTCCATGGTAAGGAAGAGGTCGCCGGTTCGAGCCCGGCTGGAAGCTCCATGAGAACATTCTTATTCTGGCCCCTTGGTCAAGCGGTTAAGACACCGCCCTTTCACGGCGGTATCACGGGTTCGAATCCCGTAGGGGTCACCAACTTATTCTAAAGCGAAGCTTATCGTAAGGAAGGCATCCTAAAATCACCGCATCGTGCGGTAACGGATGCATGACCTACATCCTGTAGGCCCGAGCGAGCAGAACAAGGAAGCAATCGAGAGAAAGAAGGAGCGTACCTAAAGTACGTGACTGACTTAAAGGATCTTCGATTAAGAACGCCACGTCCTGTGGCAACATCGAAGTCAGCACTTCCTGTGCAAGCGACGCAGTAATGCGAAGCTTATCGCAATCCCGTTAAAATTGGGAGAAGCGAGCAGAACAAGGAAGCAATCGAGAGAAAGAAGGAGCGTACCTAAAAGTACGTGACTGACTGAGCGAGTGCAGCTGACGCAGTAATGCGAAGCTTATCGAAATTTTAACACGGTGGGGTAGCGAAGTGGCTAAACGCGGCGGACTGTAAATCCGCTCCCTCCGGGTTCGGCGGTTCGAATCCGTCCCCCACCACCATGTTTGTTTTACTTGTTACCTTTTTAACCATAACCAAGCAACACGTTGGGGTATAGCCAAGCGGTAAGGCAACGGACTTTGACTCCGTCACTCGTTGGTTCGAATCCAGCTACCCCAGCCATTTTACCTTTCGATATAGTGCTTATATTACAATTAAAAAGAAATATGACGAATCCTTATTATTTCACAATAATGAAGGGTTTTTTTGTGATTTAATTTTGTTTAACATCTAGAAGAGAATGGATAATGGTGTATAATAAATAATATTACGCATAGGTATTTTCTCTTGCAGATGGAAAAGAAAATATACAAATATAGGGATTGTGATATAGATATGCAGCGTTTTTTAAAAGGAATGGAAAAGTTCGCCGACCCAGATAGTGAATTAGGTATACAAAAAACCCTTGGGGATATTGCTTATACTTTAGAGCAGGCAGCGATTGTTTCTATTACTGATTCCCAAGGTACAATCCGATATGCAAATGAACATTTTGAAAAGCTTTCCCAGTATTCTTTGGATGATTTGATTGGCGCTAATCAGCGTATTGTCAATTCAGGCTATCATGACTCTTCTTTCTTTAAAGATATGTGGTCCACAATTGGAAGCGGAAAGACTTGGCGCGGTGACATACGAAACCGGAAAAAAGACGGCTCATTTTATTGGGTAGATACAACTATAGTTCCGTTTTTAAATAATAAAGGAAAACCCTATCAGTATATATCTATCCGATACGATATTACAGCTAGAAAGTTAATGGAAGAAGAAATACGTAAAAGTGCAGAACTCTATGAAATCATTACGACAAACGCCTCCGACTTCATTTCGGTTATTGATCGCGATGGGAAATTCAAATACGTATCTCCTTCATTTGGAAAGTTGCTGGGATATTCTCTGGACAGTCTGTATGAAGGTTCATTATTTTCTCTTATTTATAAGAAAGACCGTCAGAAAGCCAAGAAAAAAGTGTCTCAGTTTCGCGAGTATAATGGCGATACGATCAGTTTAGAATTTTCATTGCTCGACGTGAAGGGCGGCATCCATATAATGGAGGCTAAGCTGAACGAAGTGCATGGTTCGGTAGATTACGAGGATCAGTTGCTGATTGTTATGCGGGATGTAACAGAACGGGTGAAGTCAGAAGAAAAGATTCGTTATTTGGTTTACAATGATCAGCTGACTTCTCTGATGAATCGCAACTCTTTCCGCGAGCAATTGGCGCTGGCATTTGAGCGGGCGCGTACCCGAAACCAAGTCTTTGCGCTCGTTCACATCAATATTGACAGGTTGCGCTATGCCAATGATTTGTTGGGGCATGAAGCGGGGGACTACTTGCTGGCGATGGTTGGCGAGCGCCTGAAGAAAAAAACGGGTCCGGAAAGTTTGCTGGCTCGAATTGCGGGAGATGAGTTTGCATTCATCGTTACAGGATTAACGGAAGAAACTGATATTTACAATTATGCAGAAGATATCCGTTTATATTTGGAAAAACCGATTCAAGTCGGCCGGCAATCTTACACGCTGTCGATCAGCTGCGGTATTTCCATGTATCCCGAGCATGCGAATCAGCCTTCTGAAATGGTCACCAAAGCCACATTGGCCCTTGGTAAAGTGAAAATGCGGGGCGGCGGAGACAGTGAGATGTATCAGCATGGCACTTCTAAAATGTCGTTAGAGCGAATATTATTGGAAAATGAATTGCGGAAAAGTGTTCAGCAGCAGCATTTTTATTTGGAATATCAGCCTAAAGTAATTTTAAGCACAGGTGAACTCGCGGGAGTAGAAGCTCTGGTCCGATGGAAACATCCGGATCTAGGAATTATACCGCCAATGAAGTTTATTCCTCTTGCAGAAGAAACTAAAATCATTGTTCCGCTTGGCGAATGGATTTTACGAGAAGTTTGCAGACGTGCGGCAGAAGAGCTTGCTGAAAATTCTTTTTGCAAGTTTGCGGTTAACGTTTCGACTGTTCAAATGAAGGAAGACGGCTTTGTAGATTCGGTGTTTCAGATCATGGAGGAATTCGGTGTACCTGCTGAAATGCTAGAGCTGGAGTTGACGGAAAGTTCTTTTATGGATATGGAAGGAATGAAAGATTCCATACAAAAGCTTCGGAGTGCCGGTATTACAATTGCAATCGATGATTTTGGGACAGGGTACAGCACGTTCAGTTATATTAAAGAGCTGCCTGCCGATACATTGAAAATCGATATGGCGTTTGTGCGGGATATTTTAGAAAATGAAAACAGTCAGGCAATCGTAAAGGCGATTGTCACCCTTGCCGATACAGCGGGGTTAAATGTAGTAGCAGAAGGCATCGAATTGCAGGAACAGTCAGATATGCTGTACCGTCTGGGATGCAGAGAAGGACAGGGGTATTATTTTGGACGACCGACTATGTTATTGGAAGCGAAAGAGACACGGGAGAGCCGGATGAGAGACAGCTGAAGGAGGAGTTGCTGATGCGTGAACTGAATATTTCGATGATCGGTGTACCGTTGGATTTTGGTCAGAGCCGCCGGGGAGTAGATATGGGTCCGAGTGCTATTCGATATGCGGGTGCCGCCGAGCGCCTGAAAGATCTAGGATGCCGGGTGACAGATGAAGGAAATATCGCGATTTCCGCAGTTCAGGAAAATCATTGTTTTGATTCCGGTCTGAAGAATTTACAGGAAGTCACGTCAGCGACGGAAGAACTGGCCGCAGCTGTTTCGCGCATTGTAAAAGAAAAAAGGTTCCCTCTGGTTCTGGGCGGAGATCACAGTATAGCGATTGGGACGCTTGCCGGTTTAGCTGCACACTATCAGAATTTAGGAGTTATTTGGTATGATGCGCATGCAGATCTGAACACAAGTGAAACATCCCCTTCCGGCAATATCCACGGGATGCCGTTGGCTGTCAGTATAGGACTTGGCCATGAAAATTTAGTCAATGTACATCACGAGGGTGCAAAGGTTGATCCTCGGAACATTGTTATTATCGGAGCACGGGCTTTAGATCCGGGCGAACGAAAGCTGATCAAAGAAAAAGGCGTAAAAGTTTTCACAATGCATGAGATTGATCGATATGGCATGACCGCGGTGATACAGCAAACGCTGGACTACTTGGCATCACGACAGGTAGACGGTGTCCACCTTTCATTAGATTTAGACGGGCTCGATCCTCTTTATGCTCCTGGAGTTGGTACACCGGTGCCGGGCGGTATCACCTATCGGGAAAGTCACTTGGCGATGGAGCTGCTCGAAGACGCGGGTGTAATTACTTCTGCTGAATTTGTTGAAGTAAATCCAATCCTCGACAAATATAATAAAACAGCAGATGTGGCAGTGGGATTGATGGGTTCATTATTCGGTGAAAAATTATTATGATTACAGGAGTGGCTGAAGCTTATTGGTTTCGGTCATTTTTTTTGTGGAGATTTTCCTATCACCAACCGACCGAAAAATGATATTGTAGTAGTGGACATAAAAAGAAAAGAAAAAGTGAAACCAAATGAAGCCTGTAACGTATATAAAGGGACAGCCGCATAGAGCGGAGGGTGAAGCCTATTGGATGAATTGATTACAAAGCGTGTAAAAGAAGTGCTGGGTGGCAATCAGGAAGCCTTTGAAGAAATTGTCATTCATTTTCAGCATCGGCTGTATCAAGTATGTTACCGCATGCTGAATAACTCGGCAGAGGCAGAAGATATTGCGCAGGAAGCATTTGTGCGTGCGTATGTGAATTTGGAAACGTACGATCAAAAGCGGAAGTTTTCCACTTGGCTATACCGGATTGCGACCAATCTGTGCATTGACCGCATCCGCAAGAAGAAACCGGATTATTATTTAGACGCAGAAGTGCCGGGTACACAAGGGTTAGATATGTATTCGCAAATCGCAGCTGATCAGCAACTTCCGGAAGAAGAAGTGGAAAAGATGCAAATGAAGGAACGTATCCAGTATGAAGTGAACAGGCTGCCCGATAAATACCGAACAATTATTATTTTGCGATATATGGAAGACCTACAGTTGCAGGAAATCGCTGATATCTTAGAAATGCCTTTAGGGACTGTCAAGACAAGAGTACACCGAGGGCGAGAAGCGCTTCGGCAACAAATGGGGAGTATGTAGGAGGTTGGATTCATGGAAAAATGTCCTAAACATGTTGTCCATTATATGCATGCGTTGTTAGATGGTGAAATTACAAATGAAGAAGAAAAAATCTTAACAGAGCACATTAGCACATGTGATGAATGCCGAAATATGATGGAAGAGCTGGAACAGACAGTGAACTTATTCAGCAGTGTCGAAACTGTTCAGGCGCCTTCAGGCTTTGTAAGCGGAGTAACAGCAAGATTGCCTCAGCAAAATGTGAAAAAGGGGCCGAAGAAATGGCTGCGGCAGCATCCTATGATGGCAGCGGCTGCACTGTTCCTGATTCTGATGAGTGCATCATTCTTCTCCAGTTTTGAAAATGAACAGCAATTTTCATTTACCAAACAGCCGAACGTAGTGGTGGAAGGTGAAACTGTGGTGGTGCCTGCCGGTGAAACCGTCAAAGGCGATCTTGTCGTGAAGAACGGTGATTTGCGCATTGAGGGAGAAGTCGATGGCAATGTAACAGTGATACGCGGTTCAAAGTTTATGGCTTCCACCGCTGTCATAACTGGTTCCAGTGAAGAAATCAACGAAGTATTCGACTGGCTCTGGTACAAAATAAAGTCTGTTGCAAGAGATGTGATCCCTTCTTCCAAAGGGGATAAAGAGCAAACTGAATAAGAGGTTGTAAACATTTATCAAGTGATGCAGGAACAGGGTTTCCGGCATCATTTTTTTAATGTCCAAAAAATAGAAGCATACCCTTAAGGTAGGCATGTAAGCTGGAAATTATGCTATACTGTATGAATAAGAACTTTTGTAAAAGGTAGGGGAAGCACATGCCGGTTTTGGAGCAGGTAACAACATTAGCACCAATGGAAATTTTGAAAAATATAGTGGATGTGCTTCTGGTTTGGTTCGTATTATATAAATTAATTACTATTATTAAAGGCACAAAAGCAGTTCAGTTACTGAAAGGGATATTTGTTATCCTGATCGGTCGTTATGTGACGGAATGGCTGGGTTTAAATACGCTTCAGTGGATAATGGAAGAAGTTCTCAGATGGGGTTTCTTAGCTGCAATCATTATATTCCAGCCGGAACTGCGCCGGGCCCTTGAGCAATTGGGAAGAGGCCGGCTGTTTGCGCGCACTGCCATGCAGGAAGAAGAAGAGCGCGATCGCTTAGTGAGTGCTTTCAGCAAATCGGTCAGTTATATGGCGAAGCGTCGGATCGGTGCTTTAATTACAATTGAGAAAGAAACAGGTTTAAGCGAATATATTGAAACAGGAATCCCAATGAATTCGCATATTTCATCCGAATTGCTGATCAATATTTTCATTCCTAACACGCCGCTGCATGACGGGGCAGTTATTGTAACTAAAAACCGCATTGCCGCTGCAGCATGCTACCTGCCGTTGTCTGAAAGCCCATTCATCTCTAAAGAACTGGGTACACGCCACCGTGCAGCACTCGGCATCAGTGAAGTGACAGATGCCGTAACGATTATTGTATCTGAGGAAACGGGTGCAGTCAGCTTAACGGCGGACGGGGATATCAACCGTCATTTAGATATGGAGGAATTCGAAAAGTTATTGAGAATTTCATGGTTCGGCAGCGAAACTGGTCAAGCGGATACTTCTCTATGGAAGTGGGGGAAGAAAAATAATGGATAAATTCATAGACAGCCCCTGGTTTCTGCGTCTGATTGCCCTGTTCTTGGCGGTTATTCTATTTTTCTCAGTGCAGGCGGAAGATCAATCGAACCGCAACACTGCAAATGATGTCTTCGCCCTGATTCAGGATGTGCCGGTAGAGGTGTACTACGATACGGAAAACCTGGTTGTGACAGGTGTTCCGGAAATGGTCAACATGACAATAGAGGGGCCTGCCAATATTGTGCAGACAACAAAGGTGCTGAAAGATTTCACATTGAAATTAGACTTGCAGGATCTGACATTGGGTGAACATACAGTTCGGATACAGGCAGAGAATCTTTCCGATAAATTGGATGTGAGGATTGAACCGCCAAATGTTCATGTCAATATCGAAGAAAAAGTCACACAGTCATTCCGCATAGATCCTGAAATGAACACCAGGCTGCTGGCGGAAGGTTATGAAGTGAAAAGTATGGATGTACAGCCGGGCTCGATCAATGTCACAGGGGCTAAAAGTATTGTGGAAGCCATCAGCTTTGTCAAAGTCTCTGTAACTGGAGATGATAAAATAAATAAATCATTTGAGCAAAAAGCGCGTGTTCGTGTGCTTGACCGTGATCTGAATAAATTATCTGTTTCATTGGAACCGGAAGAAGTGACGGTGAAGGTAGATGTGAAGGAATACAGCCGCGATGTACCGTTGAAGCTTATTCGTAAAGGGAAGCCGGCCGGTGACCTGACTGTAGAGAGTGTGACATTAGAAGAGCAGTCTGTCCGTGTCTACGGTCCGAAAAGTGCGGTGGATGCAGTGAAAGAGATACCTGCAGAAGTCGATCTTTCGAAGGTCAGTAAATCCGGTAAAGTGGAAGTGACCATTAAAAAGCCGGATGATGTCAGCAAAGTGACACCGAATAAAGTAAAAGTCCAAGTAGTAATAGCCGGCGAACCGGCAGATTCTGATGAGCCGGATAAATCAGAGGAATCTGCTGCCAAGCCGGTGGATGAGGAAACAGCTCCTCCGCCGGAAGACAGTAATCCTGAGAATGTAACAGTTCCCAGTCAAATCACCCAGCAAATTAGTGAAGTGCCCATCTCCATCCGGAATCTTGACGCTGCCTATACAGCATCGATTGCGGAGCCGGCTAACGGCAATGTTTCCCTGCAAGTGACAGGCACAAAAGAAGAACTTGAACAAATGAAACGTACAGATATCTTAATCTATATAGATGCGTCAGATGTAAAAACGGAAGGCCGGCAAGCAGCTGCATTACTGGTGGAAGCGCCTAGAGGCATCACATGGAAGCTGGCAGTGCGTAATGCCGTGCTGGATATAAAATCCGTAGAAACAAAAGCCTGACAACAACAGATTTGATCCAATGAGGATATGATCGAAAGGAAGAAGTTAAAATGACACAGTATTTTGGTACAGATGGAGTCCGCGGAGTTGCAAATACCGAGCTGACGCCTGAATTAGCATTTAAACTAGGACGAATTGGCGGCTATTTATTCACGAGAGATATTGAAGGAAAAGCAGAAGTTCTTGTCGGTAAAGATACACGTATTTCCGGTGAAATGCTAGAAAATGCATTAATCGCAGGACTCCTTTCGGTAGGGGCAGAAGTTATGAGACTGGGCGTAATCAGCACACCGGGCGTTGCCTACCTCACAAGAGTAATGAACGCACAGGCGGGCGTCATGATTTCTGCCTCCCACAATCCGGTAGAAGATAATGGAATCAAGTTTTTTGGCGCGGATGGATTCAAGTTGACAGATGATCAGGAAGCAGAATTTGAAAAACTTCTGAACGAAGAAGAAGATCAGCTGCCGCGGCCGACTGGCGGACGGGTAGGAACGATTACAGAGTATTTTGAAGGCGGCCAAAAATATATCCAATATCTGAAACAAATAGTGGATGAAGACTTTGATGGAATCCATGTAGCGCTTGATTGTGCACATGGTGCTACTTCTGTATTGGCTACGCATGTATTTGCTGATTTGGATGCAGACTTAACGACAATGGGAGCTTCACCAAACGGATTAAATATTAATGATGGAGTCGGTTCTACACATCCTGAAACGCTGGCTGCACTGGTCGTAGAGAAAAATGCAGCTATCGGCCTGGCTTTTGATGGCGACGGAGATCGTCTCATTGCGATAGATGAAAAGGGAAATATAGTAGACGGCGATCAGATCATGTTTATTGTAGGACGTTACTTACATAGTAAAGGACGTTTAAAAGCAGATACTATTGTGTCAACTGTAATGAGTAATTTAGGCTTTTATAAGGCGCTTGAAAAGTTTGGAATGAAAAGTGTACAGACGGCTGTCGGTGACCGGTATGTAGTGGAAGAAATGCGAAATGGCCAGTATAATCTAGGCGGCGAACAATCCGGCCATATCATTTTCATGGATTATAATACGACAGGGGACGGCTTGCTTACTGCCTTGCAATTAGTGAACATCATGCAGCAAACAGGCAAAAAACTATCTGACTTAGCCAATGAAATGACTATATATCCACAGAAACTCGTAAATATCCGAGTGGCTGACAAACATGCCGTAATGGATAATTTGCGCATTGCCAGCATGATCAATGAAGTGGAAAAGGAAATGGCGGGGCAAGGACGTGTCTTAGTCCGCCCTTCAGGAACAGAACCGCTTGTCAGAGTCATGGTAGAAGCGACAACAAAGGAACTGTGCGAAGACTATTCAGAACGTATTTCGCAAATAGTGACTGAGGAAATGGGCTTGGAGTAAACGAATAGTTTCGCAGCTGGACACAGGGGTTACCCATGTTTCCGGCTTTCTTTCATAAATGATTGTATAAAGTGGTACTTGAAGTAGAGATCGTTGGGGAGATGCTTCCGATGAACGGGGGGAAACAGATAGAATGAGCCAAAAAAAATATCAGGATATGCTAGCACAGCGAACAGAGGATATCTTTGATGGGTGGGAAACAAGAGGCAGCTTAACTGAGCGTGAGCTATATTACTTTCTGCATAAACTCAAAGGCACATCTGGAACTATCGGATTGCATCAGTTATCACTTTTTTGTGCCTCTCAGCTGGAGATCTTATCCTCTTCCAATGATCAGAAAATTCCGGTTACCTCATTGGAAAACTTAAAAAATCGCATTCGCATGTATTTTGATGACTCAATTACTGTAAAGAAAGAAGAATTTCAATTACCGGATCGGTACGTGAACCGTCTGGACTCAGAAACATTTATTTTAATTATTGATGATGATTTGGAATTTGTTTCGTATTTAAAAGAGCTGCTTGAGAAATTCGGTGCACAAGTCATCATTTCTCTAAATGGAAAAAGAGGTATTGAGCAATTTTATTCTATGCGGCCGAGCATCGTTATTATTGATCACAAACTCCCTGACATGACCGGTTTTGAAGTTCTGGATCAAATAGCAGAGACTGCGAGACAGAAAAATACGACATTGGCTATTTCCAGTGAACATGCGACAAAAGATTTTAAGATTGAGAGTTATCGCAGAGGTGCGATGGATTTTATTGAAAAACCCTTTGATATGGATGTCTTTTTCCCTTATTTGTTCAATCGGCAGCAACGCCAGCGTGCTATTAGCAGCAGCATGATTACAGACAGTCTGACAGGGGTCGGCAATCGCCGGTATTTTGATGAAACGATCAATAACCTGTCAAAGAATGCTGATCAATTGGACGGGTCTTTCTCTTTAGTGATGGTGGACTTGGATCATTTCAAACAAGTGAATGACTTATTTGGCCATCCAGCAGGAGATGAAGTGCTTCGTAAATTTGGTGAAATCATTAAAGAAGAAAAAAGAGAGGGCGACTATGTGTTCCGCTATGGCGGGGAAGAGTTTGCTCTGTTATTTGCAAATATACCGGCAGAAGAGACTGTCAACGCGGTGGAACGCATCCGCTCGAGATTCAATGCTATGTCTTTCGCTTCGGGAGAGGAGACCTTTCAAGTTACCTTTTCAGCAGGAAGCGCAACGTATGAAGGGAATACCGGGGAGTTAGTTTCTGCTGCAGACCAAGCTTTATATCAGGCAAAACGTGAAGGCAGAAATAAAACAGTTGTCTATGATCAATGCAAGCTGGCAGTCAAACGAAAGCTAATGGTGATAATCGTAGATGATGACTCATTCATTCGTCAGATTCTTCAGCAAACCTTATTGGAATTAAAATCATCAGATATTGAAATTATGGTGAAAACTTATTCTGACGGTCCTGCATTTTTAGAAGATGACTGGTATTCGCCGGATGACTACTTCATTGTACTGCTGGATGGTGTCATGCCGAAAATGGATGGCCTGGAAGTGTTGAGCCGTCTGAAGAGTGATCATGCTAAAACAAATGTAACAGTTTCTATGATGACGGCCAGAAAGAGTGCCAATGATATTAAGGCAGCTTTATGGCTGGGTGCTGATGACTATATCATCAAACCATTTCAGCCGGCTGAGGTACTCGGACGTATTGATAAGCTGGCCACACGTTTATTTGATAAGAGAGAGTAAGAGGAAGGGGGCGCCTCCAAATTGTCACATACAGGAAAAAAAGTGCTGGTAGTAGATGATGAGGAAATACTTCGCATGTTGCTGACGGATACATTAGAGTTCGAAGGGTTCATCGTGGATGAAGCAGAGGACGGTTTGCAGGGTCTTAAGAAAATTCAAGAGAATCACTATGATGCAGTCCTTCTTGATTACATGATGCCGCATATGACCGGACTGGAAGTGCTGGAGAAAATTCAGCCTATGAATCTTCAAACCCCAGTGGTCATGCTCACAGCAAAAGCACAGTTGGCCGATCAGGAGGCTGCGATGGAAAAAGGTGCTGCCTACTTTGTGTCAAAACCTTTTAGTCCGAATGAATTAATGGAATTGCTGAAATCATTTTTCTAACAGGAAGCTAGAAAAAAACGTTCTCTCCAAATTGGAAAGAACGTTTTTTCATTTTTTGTCGGGATGATCACTTTGTGGATATAAAATTCTGCCGTCCGAACGGTGTATATTTTGTATGATTGTTGCAGAAAAATCATGCAGCGGATAAGGTTTCGTCAAATAGTGATCGACATGAAATTTTTCCATCAATCGAGGATCCTTTTCCACAGAGGAAGAGATGATGATGGGAATTGATTCTGTATCTTTCAGCTTTTTCATCTGCCCGATTAACTCCCAGCCTGTTTCACCGTCCTGCAGAATTAAATCTACTACTACTGCAGCGGGCTGCATTTTTTGGATACATTTTAATGCCGTCTCCACAGTTCCATGGTGTACAACAGAAAATCCGCTACTTGTCAGCTTTTCATCTGATAATAAAGCGATGCTTACATCATCCTCCACTATGACCACGAGAGGTTATTCAAGATTAACCGGCTCATTCGGCAGTTGTTGTTTAAGCGGAAGTGAGAAGAATACAGTTGTACCAACGTTTTCTTCCGAGTCAATCCAAATTTGGCCATTATGATTGTTGATGATTTCTTTACAAATAGATAGACCAAGACCTGTACCGCCGATTTTTCTGCTGAAACTATTATCAAAACGATAAAATTTCTCGAATAAGTGACTGATATCATTTTGAGGAATTCCAATCCCTTTATCAGAAATGGAGACGATAACCCTATCTTTCTGATTTCTCAACGTGACTCTTATCTTACCGCCGTCTGGAGAAAATTTGATGGCATTGCCTACTATATTCTTGAATACTTGAAGCAGCCGTTCTCTGTCGCCGACTACAGTGGAAGAACAGGTGACGTCCTGTAATTGAATGGAATGCAGAGAAGACTGCACGGACGTAACTGTCTGTTCTGCCAGTTCGGCTATCGATACATCTTCAACGGCGTATGTCTGACGGCCTGATTCCATTCGCTGGATATCTAAAAAGTCATTGATGAGAGAAGTCAGTCGATTGGCTTCGCTTTGAATTGTTTCCAGATATCGTTTCTTGCGTTTTTCATCCATCTCTTTATTCAGCAATAGCTCAGAGAAACCTAAAATACTGGACAGCGGCGTTCGCAGTTCGTGACTCACCGTAGAGACTAATTCAGTCTTCATCTGATCTACTTCATGTTCACGCGTAATATCGCGATGAACGAAAATGGTTCCTACTTTTTCTCCGCTGATCAATATGGGCACACTATAAACATTCATGACTCGCGACTGTTCTGAAGGAAGTGAGACAATGTATGAATTATGGTTCATCTCCTGATTATCCGAGTCCAGCGCTTCTTCTAAAAACACCCGGTATTGCTCAGGCTCATTAATCTGCTGAAGGAAGTGTTCTGTCCATTCTTCCCGCGGCCATGCTTTAGGCTCCATACCCAGCAATTCAAATAGCGCCGTATTGTATTTATCCTCCTCGTTGTTATTGGAAACAAAACGGATGCCTTCATTGATATTGTCTAAAATATTTTGATTCAATTGGCGCTCGTGGCTGATCAGTTCATGCTGTTCGATCCGGTCGACGGCTATTGCAATCCGTTTAAATAAACCATATAAGTCCGTCTGGTCATCCTCAGTAAACGGCTTGCCGATTCGGGAGAGAACGGCAATGATGCTCAAGTGGTTTGCGGAATTGTATATTCCTGTGACAAAATCGTAAACGAAAGTGGTATTTTCTGCGACACCCTTTTCATAGCCTGCCTCACGCTTGATGATAAAATAAGGTTCTGTTTCCAAGCGAAGTTTCAGATAATCCATCCGCTCTTGTTTTATCTCTTCAAAAAATTCATTGGACATACCTTTTAACGAAAAAGTGTCACTTATAGGAAACCATAATAAACTGAGATCTGAATGATAGATGGTATTCAGGTACTCGGATGTTTGATCGCAGACTTCTTGCTTGTCCAGCGAAAAGGACAATAAATGACTAAGTCCATTATGACGCTCCAGACGAACTTTAGAAAAACGGGCTTCCGATAAAGCGTATTCCATTTTTGTCTGGCGATTAAATAATTCATCCTGCTGAGAAATTAACTCTTCATTCTGGACCAGCAATTCCTGTTCATTCGTTTGAATTCGCTGCATCATTTTGTGAAGAGCTTGCGATAAAGCACCTATTTCATCTTCTCTGTCTTTCAGCTGAAATAAAATCTTTCCATCCGTTTCATATTGATCTGCTGCATGTGTGATGGTCTCGACAGGTCGAATTACCCGTTTCATCACATTCCATACCATGAAAATTGGAATCAGTAAAAACGCAAGTCCCAGCAAAGTAATAAGTAAAAAGAATTGGTTGGTCTGGTTTTTTGTTTGTTGATAGTCTTTTTGCAGCATTTCTTTTACATTGAGATTATATTCATTGGCATATTTGATAAAGCGGTTGACTGAAGAATTCGTTCCGCCATTCGCAAGTTCGCGCAGCCCTTCATAATCGTTTTCCTGCACGTACTGAATGGCTCTGGGCAGCGTCGCATTTTCGTAGTCGGTTAGAAAATCATCAATCTCTTCTACGATTTTTTGCTCCTCTTCATTGAGGGGAAGTGCTTTATATTGTCTTGAATACGTATGAATGTCCTGAATTGCCTGATAGGCTCCGTTCAATTCATCCTCTATTTGAAAAGCATAGTATCCGCGGATTCTAAAGAACAGATCTTGAACAGAATTGGATATTTGCTCTACTAATTCGGACTTTTCAAAAGTCTCCTGCTGATTTTCCTCTAGCTCGGCCCAAGAACTCTTTACATATATATACATACTGCCCATGCCGATTACAGCCACTAACAATGATACGATAAAGATATTAATATATTGCTGGCGAATACCTCTTCTTCGCGACATTCGGTTACCCCTTCCTGTTTCTATACTTCTATTCTACCATCCGAAGCAGGATTAGGGCAGACGGAATATACGGCTTATTTTTTAACGTCTGGGAATAAAAGAAACCAGGTTTTCATTCGTAAAATTTTGCGAAAAAAAGAACACAGCAGGCTGTGTCCTGAAGTGTTTATTCAAAAATATATTGTAGCGCACGTACGGCCTGGTCGACCGATTCTACGGTGACATGAGCTTTGCGCGACAATTCTTTCAACGGATGATGGTGATTTTCTTGGCGAATTAAAATTAACGGCTTGCCGTATGCTACAGCAGCGCTTGCGTCCATTGCAGTATTCCATTGCTTGTACTGCTCTCCGAACAGCGCAATGACGACGTCTGATTTCTTCATAAGAATCTCGGTGCGCAAGTTATTGAAGTTGGAAGCCGCTGCGTCTTTAAAAATGGCGTCCGGTTGTTTTCCTAAAATTTCTTCCCCGATATGATCCGAGCGATCGTGGTCTTCCATCGGTCCGACAAAGTCGACCGGCAGCTGCAGCTTTTCTGCCTGCTGTTTGACTTTCTCCCGCCACGACGTATGTATCTCCCCGGCTAAGTATACTGTTAAACGCATACAAATCTCCTCCTAGTTTGATAGACTTCATTGTATCATGCCTGTTCTTTTCATTCAGTAGATGTACTTTGCTTGGTTTTCTGCATTCGCGTAAAAGTCTATGGTTGCCGCGCCAAAACGCTAGTTAAACGCGCCAAACGGCCTTACAACCGCACCAATCACGGGTTCAGCAGCAGGGATAGTAATAATCTATGGTACACTGAATAAAAAAGAGGAGCGATCATCCTATGAACGGACAGAATCGAGCAGATATTAAACCAGGACTGCGTGTAGCAGTCATTTTAAAGAAAGACCAGCGCAGCGGAGTAAAGACAGAAGGGATTGTCAAAGATTTATTGACGAACTCGAGCTTTCATCCGCATGGCATTAAGGTGCGGCTGGAAGATGGACAAGTCGGACGGGTGGCTGAGATATTGGGTTGAAGGGAGCTGAATCCGGTTGTATGAATTGAAGACGAAGCGAACCGATGATAGTGTAATTGAATTTATTGAGAGTGTGGAGAATCCTAAAAAACGGGAAGATGCCTATCGGTTGCTTGATATCTTTACAGACACTACGGGATATGGAGCAAAGATGTGGGGACCCAGTATAATAGGCTTCGGCTCTTATCATTATGTATATAAGACCGGTCATGAAGGGGACGCGCCGCTTGTCGGATTCTCACCGCGAAAGGCGAAGATCAGCTTATATTTCACAACGGGTGATGCTGAGCGTGAACGGTTGTTGGAAAGATTCGGCAAGCACACGAGCGGTAAAGCGTGTGTGTATATTAACAAAGTTGAGGATATCGACGTGGACGTGATGAAGGAATTAATCGGGCAATCCGTTATATTTTTAGAAGAATTATATCCAAATGAAAAGCAATAAGAAAAAGAGAGGGTGTTGCATCCTCTCTTTTATTCATATATTTACAAACCCTCTCTATACGTCACAGCCGTACCGGTAGCGATGCACATCATCATACCTTCACGCACCATTTCAAAATCCAAATCTACTCCGATTACAGCATTAGCTCCCATGCGCCGCGCTTTTTCTGACATTTCCTCAATTGCAGTTTCACGGGCTTCTGTCAGCTTACTCTCATATGCTGAACTTCTTCCGCCTACAATATCTGTGACGGAAGCAAAGATATCGCGGACAATATTTGCGCCCATAATGGTTTCTCCAGATACAATTCCGTGGTATGTTTCGATTGTCCGGCCTTGCAGTGTGTTCGTTGTCGTGTGTAACATTCGATCTCCTCCTTATGTTTCCTTTTATACGAATCAAAGGGCGGCGGGGTTTCATCATTGCCAGTACCTTCGAAAAAATAATGAGAAATGTTATAGAGCCGAAGAAAACACTGGGATTGACCTGCACTTATTGGCAGGAAGAATCATGTCATAAATTCATATTTCCCGGGGAATATTGTCGATAGCAATAGTTTCAATATACACACTTCAGGATTATGGTTCAAAGAAGTTTGCGAATCATGTAAAATGGGACTGTTGTTTTAAAAAAGGAGGGAGATTGTATGACGGAACAAGCGTATCAGCTCATTTCGATCATCTTGTATATGGCAGCTATGTTATTTATCGGATGGTACGCGTTCAAACGGACATCCAATCTGACAGACTATATGCTGGGCGGACGTTCACTGGGACCTGCAGTTACGGCGTTGAGTGCCGGAGCTTCCGACATGTCAGGGTGGCTTTTAATGGGTCTTCCGGGTGCAATATATCTGAACGGCATGGTCGAAGCATGGGTTGCCATCGGATTAACAATCGGGGCCTATTTAAACTGGCTGCTTGTGGCACCGCGTCTGCGTATGTATACGCAAGTATCGAATAACTCCATAACGATTCCAAGCTTCCTGGAGAATAGATTAAAGGACACATCGCGTTTACTGCGTGTGGCTTCAGGAATCATCATATTAGTGTTTTTCACTTTCTATGTTTCATCGGGAATGGTCGCCGGAGGGAAATTTTTTCAAAGTTCATTCGGGCTGGACTATCATACAGGACTGTTGATTGTATCAGCAGTTGTCATTGCCTATACACTGTTCGGTGGTTTTTTGGCAGTAAGCTATACAGACTTCGTTCAGGGATTGATCATGTTTCTGGCGCTGATCTTAGTGCCGTCCGCCGGGATTTTCATGACTGGCGGATTTGCAGCAACAGCGGACAGTATACGTCAAGTAGACCCTGCGCTGTTTAATTTTTCATCGGGCATCGGTTTGCTGGGAATTATATCCTCGCTGGCATGGGGACTGGGATACTTTGGCCAGCCGCATATTATCGTACGTTTCATGGCAATAAAATCGGTAAAAGAAACGAAAAGTGCGAGACGGATCGGAATCGGCTGGATGCTGTTAAGTTTGATCGGTGCAATTGCTACAGCATTGGTGGGAATCGCATATTTCCAGCAAAATGCAGCAGAGCTTGCAGATCCGGAGACGGTATTTATAGTTCTCGGCCAACTGTTTTTCCATCCATTGATTGCAGGAATCATGCTGGCGGCAGTATTGGCTGCAGTGATGAGTACGATTTCTTCTCAATTGATCGTGACGTCATCTGCATTGATCGAAGATTTATATAAAGCTGTCTTTAAGTCGAACGCTTCAGACCGGCAATATGTCTTTTTAGGACGTGCCGCAGTTATGATCGTTGCAGTGGTTGCAGTGATTCTTGCGTGGCCGAATAAAGAATCGGTATTAAAACTGGTTTCATTCGCCTGGGCAGGTTTCGGCGGTGCATTTGGCCCTGTCATTCTGTTATCACTCTATTGGAGGAAGATTACTCCGCAGGGCGCACTATGCGGTATGGTCGCCGGAGCGATTACAGTAGGAATTTGGGGGAGTTTTAAATTCCTGTCGAATTCATTGTATGAAATTGTGCCGGGCTTCATTACTTGTTTGATCGTGACGTATATCGTCAGTTTGGCAACGTATAGAAAGAATGCTGAAATTGAACGTGAATATGATGAAACGATTAAGTTATTGGGAGAAGAACGTTAATCGTATGAGAAGAGCCATCCTGCAATGTAAGGATGGCTCTTTCAAATACTCAAATTAATTGTACAATGGTCCGTCCGCGTGCTTGGCCTTTCAGTAAAGCAGGTAATGCATCAGGCAATTCTTCCAATGAAATCTCATGCTGCACAAGCTGTTCCAGATCCGAAAGCTTCAGGTCTGTTGCTAACCGATTCCATATCTTTTTACGCGTATCCATCGGGCAGTATACAGAATCAATGCCGAGCAGATTCACAGCACGTAAAATGAAAGGGAACACGGCTGTAGGTAATTTAGTGCCGGCAGTCAATCCGCTTACAGCAACTGATCCGCCATATTCAATCTGGCTCAATAACGAAGCAAGCGGCTCACCGCCGACCGGATCGACTGCTGCTGCCCATTTTTGCTTGCCGAGAGCGCGGATTTTACCGTCATAGACCTCTTCACGAGATACAATGGACTTGGCTCCCAGAGAATCTAAATATGCATGTTCATTCTGCTTTCCGGTACTCGCTTCGACATCATAGCCAAGTTTAGATAAAAACGAAACCGCAAAGCTTCCTACTCCGCCGGTTGCACCTGTCACCAGAACTTTCCCTTTACCAGGCGACAGATTATTATCTTCTAAACGCTGAACTGACAGTGCTGCTGTAAAGCCCGCTGTTCCGATAATCATCGCTTCTTTTAATGAAAGACCTGAGGGAAGAGGCACAACCCAGTCGGCTTTCACTCTTGCGTATTCGCTGTAACCTCCGAAGTGTGAGACGCCGATTTCATAACTCGTCGCAATGACCTCATCACCTTCTTTAAACCGTTGATCCGTTGAAGAAACGACCACACCCGCCAGATCAATGCCGGGAACCATCGGGTAGTTCTGTACGATATTTCCGTCAGGTATAGATGCCAGACTATCTTTATAGTTGATGCCTGAATAGTGCACACGAATGACCGTGTCTCCTTCAGGCAGATCATCAAGTAAGAGTTTGCGTACCTCTACTGAAAAGTCATCCCCCTGTTTGTCAACGGTAAGTGCTTTGAATGATTGTGCCATATAAAATCTCCTTTCGCCTATTAATTTCTTGATTCTAGCATTATACTAACGCAATTGTCGGAAAGCTTCAAAATTGAAGGCTCATTCGCTGTTAAAATAAAGATTGACTCTCACGTAACGTCAGACCTTATAGTGAAGATTAGGGAGGCGGCGGATAGATGAAAGTGAAAGAAGTGTCAGAACTGACAGGCATCAGTATACGAACTCTGCATCATTATGACGATATTGGACTGCTTGCACCTGACCAAGTGACTGAATCAGGCTATCGTCTGTATTCGAATGAAAATCTGGCCTGCCTGCAGCAGATCTTATTTTTTCGAGAACTTGGCTTTTCATTGAAGAAAATAAAGGAACTGCTGGAAAGTCCGGAATTTGAGCGCCTGGAAGCATTGGAAATGCAGCGAGATATGCTGTTGAAGAAAAAAATGCAGCTGGAGGTTATGCTCCAGACGATTGACCGCACCATTCAAACAGAGAAAGGGGAAAACAAGATGACCAATGAAGAGAAGTTCAGGGGATTTGATTTTCGAAAGAATCCATATGAGGAAGAAGCGAAGGCAAGATGGGGAGAGAAGAAAGTGAATCAGACTAACCGTAAGTTTGGAAAGGAAATGCAGGATGACATGAACCGGATTTATTTCAAACTGGCAGAACTTCGGCATGGAAAGGCAGATTCCGATGAAGCGCAGGTTGTTATTGAAGAATGGTTCATTCTGCTGAACCGAATGGGCAGTTATTCATTGGCGGCGTTTAAAGGGCTCGGTGAAATGTATGCGGCGGATGAACGTTTTACGCAAAATATCGATCAGTTTGGCGAGGGACTTGCAACGTTTATGAAGGACGCGATGAGAATATTTGCAGAACGCAGAATTGCAGAGACAGAATAGGTATGTTGCATAAAACAAACTGCTGATCCGATTGTTAGGATTAGCAGTTTTATTTTTTGGAAATGATAACGAGTAGTGAAAAATGCTAATTAAAGTAATTAGTGGTATAGTAATACAGCAGGATGAATAATAGTCACTAAATTTAGATAGTAGTCTACTTTGGCAGTGGCTTGTTATCATTTTATTGAGAGGAAAGTTACCCTAAAAACCTGATCGAAGACTTTTTGTGAACGCTCTCGGAGGTTTGTATAAAATGGGCCCGTAACCATGGAATTGATTAGTGTGCTAAATCAAATCATTGGAGGGAACGTTATGAATATCACAGTAGTAGGAGCAGGGCACGGAGGTACGACAATTGCAGCAGACTTGAAGAAGAAGGGTCATGCAATAACGTTATTGAAAACATCTAAGGGACTGCATAATGAACACTTTGAATATATAGTGAAAAATCAAGGGAAAGTAACAATCTTAGACGGTTCTGAAGAGACAAGCGTGAACCTAGATCTTGTCACAACCGATGTGGAACTCGCTATATCCGGTGCTGAGATCATCATTATGTATATTCAAACTAATTTTCATGAAGAAGTGATCAAGCGCATCATTCCATTCATGAATGAAGATCAAATTGTGCTGCTGGAGCCGGGTTATTTATCAACGGCCTATTTTCTGAAGCATGAAAAAGAAAAAAGCTTCACCATCGCAGAAGCGCAGAGTTCGCCGATTGATTGCCGGATTATTGAACCCGGAAAAGTAAAAGTATTATTTAAAAACGTGCGAAATCCTGTAGCAGTCTTTACAGATAAAGACGAAAAGACCATACAGGAAAAATTGAACGCACTTCAATATAATTTTGTGTATCTGACGTCCATAATAGAAGCGGCTCTTCATAATCCGAATTTGATTGTTCATACGATCGGCGGGATTATGAGCATACCCCGGATTGAACATACCGAGGGTGATTATTGGATGTACAAAGAGGTATTTACGCCTCACGTATGGAATTTGGTTGAAAGTCTTGATAACGAAAAAATGAATGTGCTTGAAAAGATCGGGGCAGAAAGACTGTCATATGTAGAAGCGTGCCGGTTCCGTAATTCTGTGGATTTGACTGTCGATGCCATAGAGGCGTTTCGTACGTATGCGGAGAACAGTTCACCGGAAGGGCCGTTCGTCGCCGATTCCAGATTCATCACAGAAGATGTACCTGAGGGGTTGGTCTTATTAGAATCACTGGGTCGGATGCTGAATGTAGAAACGCCTACGTGCACCGGGTTGATCAACACCGCATCCGCAGCTTTGAATAAGGACTTTAGAGAGAACGCCAGAACTGTAGAATTGCTTGGCAGAGAGAATCTGGAAAGAATAATCGGCTACAGTATCGCTGTTGTTTAATTGCACATGCCAAACAAATAAAACCGGCTGCCAGTGATAAATTACTGGCAGTCGGTTTTTAGATCCACAAAATCCTGTAACAGCAGACAATAAAAGCTCTGTTGAATATGTGCACTTGCAAGCAGTATCTTAGATTTCTTCCTATGTTGCTCAAAATTTTTGAGACGACTAGTAAGTAGATGTTTCTTTAGAAATTGTGCCAGTTAACGGAATAAAGCATCTTATTTATTTTCATTAATAAATGTATCTGACATCCATTCATTAAATTTTTCTTTCTCTTCAAATTGTGGATAATGAGCTGACTTCTCGAAAGTAATAAAATGCTTATCTTCGGCTGAAATCGTATCGAAATACTTTTTTGCTGCATTAGATGAAGTCATGTAATCGTATGTACCCATTACAAAATATAAAGGAATATCAAGTTTTGAAACAATAGTTGGTAATGATTTTTCTAACATATGATTTACCAGCTTCTCTTGAGAGTATCCCATTCCATAGTTATAGCGAATGACATCTAACAAATTATACTCGCTGCTAAAGAGAGCTCCTATAATATCACCATCGGGGTTATCAATGCTTCTAGTAGATCCGCCATATTTCATGACGTATTCCCTTGGGGTAACTATTTCACCGTTGCCAATTTGTTCAGTTAACCCTTGTAAGTATTCTATATCATCAGTATTGCCTGCCTTTTCAGCTTGGTCAATGCAGTAAATTAAACTTTCTTTCTCACTTTCTAATGTATCGCTCATCTGTCCAATCCCCACATACGCTTCATACTTCTCAGGAGATTTATTGGCCGCTTGCATGGCAATGTATGTTCCTGATGAATGAGCCATAAGGATAACTTTTTCTTTCCCAAGGCGTTCTGATATATAATCTGTCAACAACAATAGGTCATCGACCAATAAATTTGTTGATAGATTGGAATAGTCTTCATGAAAGTGATACGACTTCCCACTTGCTCTTTGATCGTAATTAACAACCGTAAAATTGGATTCCAATAAATTTTGATATTTAACAGCATATGGTGTTTCCGGGGCTCCTGGTCCTCCATGTACAACAATTACGATAGGATTATTCTTATTAGCTCCGCGTATCATAATTTCATGACCAGTTCCATTTATCATTACTTGTTCCAATGTGCTAATGCTATTATTACCCTTTATATTTGATGTCCATGTGGGAAATAAAAGTGCTATTGCGAGTAATGTTAAAATAACAATTGCCGTATAAAAAATGTATTTCATTGTTTTCTTTTTACGCTTCATATAATTTTTTATTCCTTCCTTATCCCATTAAATCGCGCGATGTTTTAAAAAGTGAATTCGCTAATTACAGCGCCCATTCCTGAACTAAATAGATCTGGTTAATTTCTGTGGTCCTATTTCACTCATGATATACACTCCTTTAAAGTAATAAATATAAAACAAAAAAACGCACTCATCCCTAAGCAAGGGACGAGTGCTTTTTAACCCGTAGTTCCACCCAGTTTCTCACAAGTTAAAAAGAGCATAACTTATGATTCTGTCGCTTACGTGCATTAAATTATTTTCATGCTATAATAAATTCCTATAAAAAGCAACACTCTTTTGTTTTCTTACACTCTTTTGCCTATTAGGAAAATGAACAGCCCGTGAATGAAATCCATTGTTTTCAGTAATATTCGCGTCTACAATGCGTCCGTCACTTCATCGCCTTTGGGAAGATACTCCGACAAACCAATCTGTTCCAGACCATCTTTAATTTTTGGCGTATAGCCTAAATTTTCATTCGATAAGAACGTGGCTTTGGTAATGATCAGCTGTTTCAGGTAGGGAAGATATACAGGATCGAACTGTTGCCAAAGCTGGTAGGAATCAATCAGATCTTCGAGTGTCAGATGCTTGTAATCGTCCCCTTTAAACGTCAAATCAGGCGAGATACGATACCAGATATCGCCGTTATCACGAATCCAGTTATCCTGCTGATAAGCGATCGCCTGCTGAATACGGCGAGCGGTCCGCAAATAGCGCGGGTCTTGAAATTCCTGATATGCCATCAACAAAATATTCATTCCGCCAAGTGCGTGATTCATAGAAGCATGCGTCGTCACTTCCTGATTGATTGGGAAGTAATCCGCGATATAATAAGCGTATGTTTTTACAGTAATGATGTTGCCTTTGTCTTCTTGCGACACAAGCAAGTCTGCGTAGTCGCGCAGCGGTTCATTAGCTTCTGGAATCTCGAATTCACGACCGATATCATAATAAAACAGTGCAATCTGTTCATTGAAACGCGTATCGATGAAAGGAGCATGTATGCCGTATAAATCCTTTAAATACGTGCTCGTTACTTCCGTCTCCCAGTACGCTTTGTCTTTCTTGAAACTTTTCAGATTTACGAACGCGTTATAGACCAGATCCTCAAAATAACGTTCTTCCTTCTCATGATAAAGCGTCAGCGCGCGATCTTCTTTCAGCATTAGCAACGTACGGCCGTATCCTTGCCCGGACTTCGGCATCGGTTCGGTGGAGTCTGCCAGTTTATTATAGGGACCGTCCGCAGTATACCAGTTATTGCGTTTCTTATGGTTCTGTCCCGTCTCTCTCATCCAGGCATAGATGCTTTTCTTCGAATTAAATAGCTGATGATGGGAATTCAGATACCACTGATCCACAATATCCTTTCCTCTAGAACGCAGCGTATAGACGGACAATAGGGAGTCACCCGTCGAAGCATAGGACAGGGCTTCCTGTTCATCAAGCAGTTCACGGGTAAAGCTTTGCTCGCCGTTATCATAACGCATGGAAAGCTGCTTCGAAAGATAAGACTGGCCGACCATTCGCTCTTCCACTGTGCCATCATTTCGAATGAAACGAAGCACGCCTGTCGGATAGGAAGTCATATCAGCATCGGTTAAATCTGTATTTTCCCGCTGCAGTGGATATCGATCATAGCGATACAGGTCAAAATAGGCAACATCTTTCTCTTCTTGCAGAATATCTACAGTTAGAGGGAACCCTGAAGGATTCGTTAGTTTAGAAAATACAAAGGTATCCTGATTAGGCAGCACTCGGAAAGTCACTTCCATTTCTGCAGCGCTTCTGCCTACTGTATATGTATATATATAGTCTCGTGCAAAACCATGATCAATTTCCGTCTGCGATTTAAACCGAATCGATTCTTCGGCACGTAAATAGAGAGTATGCAAAGAAAAAGGGACCTCTTCTAAATGAACAGAATGTTTCATCGGTATATAATTTTTTGATGTTTCTATAGTGGATGCTGCATACGATTTCGCTTCTTTAATATAACCGGCATCCAGCAGCAGTCTGTGTAGAACGTTAGCGAAAACAGCCCTTGAAACCGTTGGCGAACTCTTGCGCAGGATATCCTCTGCAGAGTTGATAGTGAAAATCGAAATATTGTTAATAGCTGCCTGTTCGAGGCGGGAAGGCCAGATCGAAATCAGATGTGCAAAGTCTGTCTCAAACTTAGTCGCCAGTTCATCCAGTAGCTGTTTATGTGTAATTGGCTCATCAGAATTTTGTTCTGTTTGCAGCCAAGCATACTCTGCAGCTGGTTTCGACGGGGAGATTTTCGATAAAGCCATCGCAGCTTGCCCTTTTGTCAATGGCGCGTCCGGACGGAATTGCATGTCCATTGAACCTGACAATATATCCAGTTCATTCAATTGCAGAATTTCATTTTTCGCCCAGTAAGAGCCGGGCAGATCTGTGTAGGACGCGGCCGCTGTCTGTGCATATGCGGAATGAAAAGAGCAAAAGCAAATCAGTGCAGCCCAGCTCAGCGAAACCATCCATTTATTCATTAATATTACCTCCAACAAGTTAGCAAACCACTAGTATGACTATACCCCAAAATAATTGTTCTCAGTATGAATGGGAATCAAAAAGGAACATATGATACAATCTGAGTAGACAGATAGGGTTGAATAGGAAAGATGAAGGAGGATGTAATTATGAATAAAGAAGAGTTTTTGGAACGATATGCGATTGACCGAAAAGGAACGAACTCGCTGAAGTGGGATAAGCTGGAGGAACGTTTCGGCAGCGCGGATTTATTGGCTGCCTGGGTGGCGGATATGGAATTTAAAGTGCCTGAGCAGGTAGTGGAAGCAATCAAAGAGAAAGTGGAATACGGGGTGTTCGGCTATACATATGTGCCCGATTCCTATTATGAAGCGTTCATCAACTGGGAGCGCAAACGCCACGGCTATGAAGTGAAGCAAGAGTGGATGCGCTTTTCAACTGGCGTCGTAACGGCGCTTTATTGGTTCGTTAATGCCTTTACGAAACCGGAAGACGCAGTCATTATTCTGTCGCCTGTCTACTATCCATTCAGCAATGCGGTGAAAGATACCGGGCGTACGCTGGTGAACAGTGAACTGGTTAATACGGACGGCAAGTATACAATTGACTTTGAAGACTTTGAAAAGAAAATTGCAGACAATGACGTGAAGCTGTTTATTCATTGTACACCGCATAATCCAGTGGGGCGCGTCTGGACGGCACAGGAGGCGGAGAAACTGCTGGCAATCTGTGAAAAATACGATGTCCTCGTTGTATCGGATGAAATCCACCATGATATGACATTTGGCGAGCACACGCATATTCCGTCTGCAATCGTGGCGGACGGCAAGTTTTCTGAGCAAGTAGTCACAGTGACGGCTGCTTCCAAAACATTTAATCTGGCCGGTTTGCTGACGTCGCAGATCATTATTGAAAATGAAGAGCTGCGAAAACAGTTCGACCGTTTCGTCAACTCGGTCAACCAGACAGAAGTCAATCTACTCGGGATGACTGCTTCTGAAGCCGCATTCCGCCATGGTGCAGACTGGCTGGACGGGCTGCGCGCCGTCATCAAGTCGAATGAACGCTATGCAGTGGAACAATTTGCGGAGCATGCACCGAAACTGATCGTTAGTCCGCTCGAAGGTACGTATTTGCTGTGGATTGATCTGCGTGCGTATATTCAGCCGGATCAGGTTAAGGAATTCGTGCAGGATACATGCAAACTGGCCATCGATTACGGCGAATGGTTCGGGGAAAAGTCCAAGGGCTTCATCCGTTTAAACCTCGGGACAGAGCCGCGGCATATTCAACAGGCAGTGGACGCGATTATTGAACATTTGCCGCGATAATTATAGAAAGGCTGCCTGAGTTTTTATCAGGACAGCCTTTTTCCGTATTACGCGTTAAATTTGATGTGGACATTAAGCTGCCGAATTAGTAATGGCCATTGGAACAGCTGGATGATCATAGTAAACAGCCAAGAGCTCATACGCTTGCGCCAGCCGCTCATCGCCCCTTGATTCATGATCATAGTAAGCGGCTGCGTGATCATACTGCATGCCGCCGTGATCATACCTGCGAGTCTCATGCTCATAGACTCATTAACGTTATCCAATAATTTCAGAAGCCGATCACCCTAGTCATTTTCATCGCTGCCCGCCGAAAGAAACCCAAGCTGCTGCAGTTCTTTCTCTAAAAACGGGCGGGCGTTCAGCATATCGCGGAAAGTCGCGTAGCGTGCGATCTGTGCCTGATCGGGCTGGCGGCCGTTGCGGTACGCACGGATCAGAATGTTTTTCGGCGTATGCTCCATATCAATGAATTCGACAAGCTGCGCTTCATAGCCGACAAGCGACAGCAGTTCAGCGCGCATTGAATCGGTAGCGAGCGCCGCGAAGCGTTCCTTCACTAGACCATGTTGCAGCATGACATCGAATGCCGGGGACTGCAGTTGCGAAAACAATTCATGCTGGCAGCAGGGAACAGATAAAATTACCGAAGCGCCCCATGTAACAGCTTTCGCAAGCGCCATGTCCGTCGCAACATCGCACGCATGCAGCGTAACAACCATATCGACTGCCGTGTCGCCTTCATATTCATTGATATCACCGACCAGGAACTCCAGCTGGTCATACTGCAAATCTTCTGCAATCGTCTGGCATTCTTCAATGACTTCTTTCTTCAGATCTAAGCCGGTAACCCGGATGTCCAGTCCTTTTTCGATCCGTAAATAATGATAAAGAGCAAACGTCAAGTAGGATTTACCGGAACCAAAATCCAAAATGCGTATCTGCCGGTCTTTCGGAAGATGGCTCAGAGTATCGTCGATCAGTTCGACAAATCGGTTGATCTGCCGGAATTTATCATGTTTCTGATTCTTCACTTTGCCTTCAGGTGTCTGAACACCCAGGCGTACAAGAAATGGATAGGGTGTTCCTTCGTTCAGGGCGTAATGTTTTTTTCGGTTATGTGCGTAATCCACTGTTTTCTCGGTATCCAGAAAAATTCTTTTGATGGAAACCTTCATTTTCTTCGACAGCAAGATCTGAATGGTTTCATCCGTCAGCTCAATGTGGAACTGCTTGTATTCTTCAAGAGCCTTCTGCAGAGGGCCAGCGATACTATCGAGCGGCACATTCTCATGCTTCAGAATCCGCTCATGCTGATATTCAAATTGGATATAAAATTCGCCTTTCAGTTCAAGAGGCTTCATTTTGATGCGTTTCGTTTCATTCGATTTCAAGCGGGGCTGACTGATCGTACCCCGAATGAAAGTACCGTCTGTCATGCGTTTTTGCAGCAGTTCGAGTACTTCATCTACTGACATGTTCTGACACTCCTGTCTGTCTGCGTTCAGTTAAAGAGAAAGCCTTGCTTCTCCAAAAAGCCTTTAATGTGAAGACGGTGCGGTTTCTCCAGGAAATCCGCCATTTCTGCAGTCCACGTGGCTTCGCGCTGGTTGGAATCGCGGCCAGCATAATATTCCTTCATAATCTCATCGTAAGCAGGCAGCAGATCATCATATTTTTCTTCATTATACGTGTTTTCGTGCAAGACCGCTTCTACCGGCAGTCTCGGTTTAACACCGTTGGATTCATTCGGCACACCGATGGACATGCCGAATAAAGGAACGACACCTTTTGGCAGTTCAAGCACTTCTGCAATTTCTTCAATCGCATTTCGAACACCGCCGATATAGCAGATGCCGTAGCCTTTTGATTCAGAGGCGATTGCGACGTTCTGAGCGAACAGACCGACATCAATTGCACCGACCAGGACATTTTCAGCTGCAGAATAATCAATTTCTCTGCCGTGCAGACGCGCGGCATGCGACAGGCGGTTATAATCCATGCAAAAAACAAGCACGGCACCGCCTGTATAAAATTGACGGCGGTTCTTCGAAAGCTCTGCCAGCTGTCCTCGTTTTTCTGTATTTGTTACATAGAGCACTGAACAAGCCTGCACGAAATGTGAGCTTGCTGCATGCTGTCCTGCCCGAATCAATTCTGTTACGGTCTCCCGTGTGATCGGTTCGTCTTTGTAGCGCCGAACTGAAGAGTGAGATTTCAATAATTCAATAACCATACGATCCCTCCGCCTTTATTTTCTCAGCAGGATATATTTCACTCCTGAATATCTACTTTCATCCTACACTATTCAGAGCTTTCAGGAAATACCCAAGCTCAGTTGGACAACCGTTTCTGCCATGCCAGGAACGGTTGCAATGCATCCGCAGTTTTCTGCTGAATGAATGGAATAAAGCGCTCTTCGGGCTGTAGTTCCTGGTCGGGAAAGAAAGCCTGCACAGGGTTTGTAAATCCTGTTTCCTCATAAGCATCCTGCTTGCTGCAGGCATACAATATTTTGCCCACGGTTGCCCAATAAGCAGCTCCGAGACACATGGGACAAGGTTCGCCGCTTGCGTACAATACACAGTCAGACAGATCCAGCGACTGTAATTTCGCACAGGCTTCTTTAATTGCCAGCAGCTCCGCATGGGCAGAAGGATCACAAGCGGATTCTACCAGATTGGTCCCAGACCCGATAATCACACCATCTTTTACGATGACAGCTGCAAACGGACCACCGCCATTTGAAACATTTTCTGTTGCCATTTCCACTGTATGCTTCAGCCACTTTTCATGATTCATGTCATTTCCTCCTGTCGAATAATTAAATTTCCCGGGAAATATTGTCTGGTTTCCTGCCCTTATCATACAAAACAATCACCATACAGACAAAACATTCAGCAGGATATTCGAAATGAATGCTTATGTATGCATCTTTGTTATGATGATGAAAGAACAGTCATGGTTAGTTAGCGCTCTGAAGGGTAAACTACTTGTAAAAAAACGTCGGGGAGGATACGGAAATGGATGTATTAATAGAAGAAGCCGTCATAGTCGGCGTTCATGAACAGAAAGATCTTCATTTCGAATATGCAATGGAGGAGCTGCGCAACTTAGCAGAAGCAATTGATGTCACGATCGTCGGGCAAGTGACACAGAATCTTGAAAGAAGAAATCCATCTCATTATTTAGGCAAAGGAAAAATTGATGAAATCCGTGAAATATATGAAGAGACAGGTGCAAACTTGCTGATTTTCAATGATGAACTGTCACCGTCTCAATTACGTAATCTGGAAAAAGAACTGGAATGTAAAATTATTGACCGGACCATGCTGATCTTGGATATTTTTGCGAGACGTGCACGCAACAGAGAAGCACAGATGCAGGTGGAGCTGGCACAGCTTCAATATACATTGCCGCGTCTAGTCGGGCTTCGCGCTTCATTGAGCAGGCAGGGCGGGGGAACTGGAGGAGGCCTGCAGAACAAAGGGGCCGGTGAGACGAAACTGGAACTCGATCGCCGGAAGATTGAAGATCAGATTGCAAAATTGCGCAAAGAACTGGATCATGTCAGTGAACAGCGGGAGACGCAGCGCAAACAGCGAGTGCGCAGCGGAATTCCGGTAGTGTCGATTGTCGGTTACACGAACGCGGGAAAATCGACGTTGATGAACCGGCTGCTTCAATACGTAGATGCTGATCAATCAAAGCAGGTCAGCGAAAAAGATATGCTGTTCGCGACATTAGAGACGGCCGTCCGAAAAATTAAACTGCAGAGCAAGAAGGAATTTATTTTGACGGATACAGTAGGCTTCGTCTCCAAGCTCCCTCACCACCTGGTCAAAGCATTCCGTTCTACGCTGGAAGAAGCAAAAAATGCAGATCTGTTATTACATGTAGTGGATGTTTCAAATGAAGAACATGGTTATATGATGGATATTACCAATGAAACATTGCAGGATATTGGAGTGGAAAGTGTTCCGACAGTCAATGTGTACAATAAAGCAGACTTGGCAGAAGTGCCTTATCCCCGCGTACAGGATCAGAACATCTGGATGTCCGCCGGAGAAAACGCAGGAGTGCCTGAACTGCTGAAGCTGATTGAACAGAATCTTTTCAGAGAATATGTTACGTGCAAACTGCTCATCCCTTATGACCGCGGAGAGCTCGTGTCCCATTTGAATGAGACAGCTGCGATTAAGGAGACTGCTTATGAAGAAGAAGGCACTTTGCTGACAGTGGAAATGCCGGTCAGCGAATGCGAACGTCTCCAGGAGTTTGTATTGTAAATAATGAATCAAAAAAGGGCTGCATGCGCAATGCATGCAGCCAAATCCTTTTATCTTTATAAGAAGAGAAAGGGGGTGGGATGTTTCTAGTATGCCCGCTCCTGCTGTATCTAAACCTTTCTGGCAAAATAAGGTGTAATTACCTAACACGCTCGTTTTAATTACCTACAGAGTCACTGGATAGATTTGGTACAATGGTTCGGATTATGTCGAAAAGTAAGGGAAATTGAACCTTTTACGTTTTTCGGCCGTACAACTAATTGAAGCCAAAATAAGAGGAGAGATGCAAATATGAAAAAGTGGACAACATTTATAGGTGCCGGCGCGCTGGCATTTGCCCTAAGTGCTTGCGGACAGACAGCAACACCGAAAGAGGATGCCAGTACCGACCCTGGAAAAGAAGAAGAGGTTGTAGTAAAAAGTGACCTCACTGTACAAGAAGTAATGGAGAAGGCGAATGCTGCGTCAGAAACACAGCAAAGCATGCACGCTGACATGGAGATGGACCAGAACATTGAGATGGGTGAAGATAAGCAGGAAGTTCATTCGACAATCGATATGGATATGATTCTTGAACCGCTTGCTATGCGTCAGACGATGAATATGCAAATGGGCGAAGAACAGACGGCTGTAGAAATGTTTATGACTGAAGACGGGTTTTTCATGAAAAATCCTGAGTCAGGCGACTGGATGCAATTGCCGAATGAAATGTATGAAGAAGTTGCAGGGCAGATGGCCGGCTCTATGAATACACAAGTAGACTTTTCTATGTATGAAGAGTTTGCCGATGATTTCACTTTTGAACAGACAAATGACGAATATATTCTTCATTTGAAAGGGTCTGGCGAGAAGTTCAGTGAATTAATGAAGGATATGATGGAGCAAAACATGCCTGCGGGAATGGAAGAAGCGCAGTTGGATCTCATCTCTCAAATGAAAATTGAAAGTATTGATGTGGAATTCACCATTGACAAGAAAACATTCTTCACAAATCATTTTGACATGGATATGGTCATGACAATGGAAGAAGAAGGCCAGCAAGTGAAGATTTCACAGAAGATCAAAGGCGATATCTCGAAAATCAATGAGATTGATGAAATCAAAGTGCCAAAAGAAGTGATTGATAATGCAGTTGACATGAATGAAGCCATGCAGCAGCAATAAGTAACATGACAAAACTGTCTTCCGAATTACCGGAGGGCAGTTTTTTCGCTGTACAATAGTGTTTTCAGCAGTCAGCACACAGCATACTGTGGAAAAACGATTGTCACAAAGTGATGATAATGATTTTCAATTAGCTATTGACTTCGTATCGTAAAACGCTTAAAGTAGTTTATGAGCGAATGATAATCATTTTCATTTAAGTGAGAAAGCTCAAATATTCGATATCGGAGTTCTTCATGAAGAAACGTTATTTAATTACAGCTGTCATACTACTCTCACTCCTTTCGCTTTTCGTCGGTGCAAGCAGTATCACACCAGCGGATTTACTGGATTGGAGATCAGAAGAAACAGAGATTTTCTTAATCAGCAGGTTGCCGAGGCTGGTTGCTATTTTGCTGGCGGGTGCCGGAATGAGTATTGCCGGGCTTATCATGCAGCAACTAAGCCGCAATAAATTTGTTTCCCCAACAACAGCAGGAACGTTGGACGCAACGAAACTTGGGATTTTGGTTTCGATGATTATTTTTACGAATGCAACACTATTAGAAAAAATGGCGGTATCTTTTACATTCGCCCTACTCGGTACATTTTTGTTCATGCAAATCTTGGACCGGATCAAATTTAAGGATGCGATCTTCATTCCGCTCGTCGGCTTGATGTTCGGGAATATCCTGTCATCCATTTCCACATTTTTCGCCTATAAAGCAAATGTGATTCAGAATATGTCAGCTTGGCTGCAAGGTGATTTTTCTATGATCATGAAAGGCCGTTATGAACTTTTATATATAAGCATACCGGTCCTGATCATTACATATTTATATGCGAATCGCTTTACGGTGGCTGGAATGGGAGAGGATTTCTCCAAGAACTTAGGGCTGGCTTACAAACGGATTGTGAATATTGGCCTTGTATTAGTAGCGTTAATTACGACAACTGTTGTCTTGACGGTGGGCTTGATTCCGTTCTTAGGGCTGATCATCCCGAATATCGTTTCGATTTTTAAAGGAGATAATCTGCAAAAGACGTTGCCGCACACCGCTTTGCTCGGCGCAATCTTTCTTCTCATTTGCGACATTTTAGGGAGAGTCATTATTTATCCGTATGAGATCTCGATCAGCTTAATGGTCGGTGTGATTGGAAGCGGAATCTTCCTCTATCTGTTGTTTAGGGGGAAGGCATATGCGTAACAGAACAAAGTTATTGATTCTAGCCGCTTTGGCATTGGTGTTTTGCGGATTGTATTTATTTCAAGGATTGAACGGCAGCTATGATTACGCGCTTCCTCGAAGAGCGGTCAAAGTGATTGCGATGATTTTGACAGGCGTGGCGGTTGCCTATTCTACGGTCATATTCCAGACGATTACGCATAACCGGATTTTGACGCCAAGCATAATGGGGCTGGACTCCCTATATATTTTACTTCAAACTGTCCTTATTTTCTTTTTTGGTTCTACCCATTTTGTACTGATTAATCAGCAATTC
>NZ_WHVV01000017.1 GCF_009650995.1 Sporosarcina cascadiensis
ATATGGTTGACAGCGTCCGAATCAGCGACATTACCAGTAGAAGGAATCATCATTTCCGGAAATACACAATTCGCATCTGCGACAGCCACGCGAACGTGCAGCTTGATACCACAGGAATCGGTGGAGATCGCTGTCCAGTCCGCTGCGTTGTTTGGCAATTTCACGTAGGTCCCATCAATAATCCGAATGAGTCCCACGTTCGGTTGTAATCCTTTCGCATCCCCTTTGATTTGCCAAAAGTGAGAGGCGAGACGTCCTAATAGGTCTGCTAAATGCCCCGTATCAAGAGCGGCAAGCCGCCTGCTTAACTGCGCGTGGCTAAAGGACTCTGTACAAATTTCTTTCTGAAAATCTCGTTTTGCACGGATACCGATCTCCATCTTGCGAAGGCTTTTCCAACCGCATACGTTGGCCATAATAAAAATTTTCACGATGGCAAGATCGGTAAGTTTCCGGGCATCATAATTAAAGAGTGGGCAAGCTAACACATGGTTTGGCAAGTTCGATAGATATTGACAAAAGACTAAGTTTTGGTTTACACTTTTCATGAGAAATACTCCTTTTGATAGTGTAGGGAACTGATTTAGTCGTCGTCCCTATCTACAATAGGAGTTTTTTTGTGTCTTCGCAACGATAAAACGCTAGGATATTCAATATATTACTATTTTTTACTGGTATGCAACGCTAGTGGGCACTCTCTGGCAATTATCCGGCTAATTTCAATCCGATTGCCGAGCACAAAATAATTGCTATAAAAACCATCCTTCTCCAGTCTTTTGATTCACCAAAGAATATCATGCCGACTAATGCACCACCGACAACACCAATCCCCGTCCAAATAGCATAACCAGTTCCCATAGGGATAAATCGCAATGAATAACTGAGTAACGCAAGACTTGAACCTAATCCTAAAATTAATAAGATGACCGTTCGCAAATCACGTTTTACAGTAAGTTGATTTATCATTGCGACGCCAAATGTCTCCAACAATCCAGCCACAATCAGAGCAAACCATGCCATCAGGATTCAACTCCTTTCTTCTCCTTTTCCGGCGTAACTAACTTTAATCCGATAACTCCAATCAATAACGTTATAATCAAAATAATCTTTCCCCAATTGAATGACTCACCAAAGAAAAGTGACCCTGCAACGACCGTGCCAGCTGTACCTAAACCCACAAAAACGGCGTAAACCGTCCCAGCTGGAAGCACATATGCTGATGTAATCATTAAGTAATTGCTGACTATGATAAGGACGATTGTTCCAGTCCAAGTCAAGAAGTCATAAGCATGAGTTAAACCAATCACCCAAAAGATCTCAATAAATGCGGCAATAAAAACCGTAATCCAATTTCGATTCACGAAATGACACCTCTCAATCAATTTTTATAAAAATAAAAAAGCCCAGAAGAACGCTGTTAAACAGCATCTCCCAGGCTTTTATCCCTCCGTGACATAGCGAAAGCTATGAGTTTTCTCTCGGTCCAGTCCAACAACTTGTTGCGGAACCCTAGAAAACATTTGATTAATTTAATTAACCCCTATTTTACATTAAGATGTGGCAGTTTTCTACTAAATGGCTCTGTATATTGCAGTAACAGTTGGATACCAATAAAATTATTCAGCATTTTGCGTGACAATTTTAATATCCTAAATAAGTTGAATTAAAAAATCTGTATTCTATAAGTTACTAGTACCGCTGATTTCCGTTCCAGGCGAACGCTTTCTGGAAGGTTCGCTTTGCCGTATTTTTGCGCTCTTTGCAAAAATTAAGACAATACAGGGTTCCTTCTACATGCTATTTTCGCTCCGCTCCCTTTAGTTATCTCATCCTATCGGGCTGATCCAATCAACTGAGCACAGAACATAGCTTCCTTATGATGTAAAAAGTTTATTCGCTTATATAATACACTTTTCAAAAGTAGAAATTTCTACTTTTGATAGATGTTGTGGTGAAACCCCGATTATCCTCGTACTACAACGGAATCCCGTTTAATATCTGACTTGTCAGATCCCAATCAGTTTTGTCTAAAAGGAAAAACCTCACCCTCAATGCACTTCCTTACTCCGCAAAGGAATCGATTTCCTCCTAAGCTCCACATACCGCAGCAACCGGAAAAGTGGAGGCAGAGTAACACAGACGACGATGACCCGCAGTACTTGCACCGTCACGACAAATGTTGCGTCGCCATTGAGCACGAGGGCAGTCGTTGACATTTCGGCAATTCCACCCGGCGCAAAAGCCAGTCCAGATGTCAGGAAGCTGATGTCGGAGAACAGCGAGACGGCATACGCGCAGGCAAGCATTGCAACGATCATGCCGATCGTGCTCACCATGGAAACAACAATCATCCTGCCTAATCCTGCGAACATTTTTTTCGTGAAACGGGAACCAATGCTGGCGCCGATCAATACTTGTGAAATGATCAGCAGGCTGTGCGGCCACCAGGCAATGAAGTCAAAGCCCAGCCACGCGAATCCGATAATTTTCACGCCGGCCACGCTGAACATCGCGCCGATCAACCAAGGGGCAGGCAGTTTCAGCAGTTTCCCCGCTTTGTATCCCGCCACAGCCAGGACAGCAAATAAAACCGTAACGCCAACATGCTGTATATCAAATCCAGCCACTGCAGCTGTCGTCACATCAGACGCAGTATGACCGAACCAAATAGTTATAGCGATCGGTATAGTCAGGATAACCAAAAACGCCCGCAACGTCTGTACAATACTAACCGCGCCTGTATTCGCGCCAAATTCCTCCGCAATCCCCGGCATCGCAGAAAGTCCGCCCGGTGTAGTGGCGAAGAAACTGGTCAGCATATCGAGTTTGCTGTATTTCCATAAAAACAGTCCCGACCCCAATGAAATCACCACAGACAGCACGAGCATAATAACAATACTCAGCCAGCTCTCATGAAACACAGAAAGAACGGTGCCGTTCACTCGCTGTCCGAGTTCAATCCCCAAAATCGCTTGACCGATATACAGCCAGTACTTCGGAAGTCCGTTTTGATTGGGAGGGAGCTTGACAATTGCCGGATAAAATATAGAGAGGACGGTCGCTGTCAGGAGTGTTCCAATCATCCAGCCGATCGGAAGCCCGGTCAATGAAACGATGAATCCGCCGAAACCGCTAAGTGCGATGAACAGTAGAAATTTGTGCAGAGGTTTTCCTTTCTTCATGTCTATTCCTTCTTTCAGTCATTCTAAGTTGTGTGTATCGTCCAAATCCATTGCTTGTTATCTATAGTATAAGATACTATTAATGATAAATAAAATACTCGTTTTGTATCCTCATCCATAACCTATACCTATACCAGAAAAGGAGGAATTCATTTGAATGAAAGAGACTGGCTGGTGCTGCAGACGCTATACGAAGAAAAGAATATTACAAAGGCGGCCCAGCGGCTGTATATTTCGCAGCCTGCGCTGACCAATCGCCTGCAGGTGCTGGAGAGGGAATTCGGAGTGCAGATCGTCAATCGCGGGAGAAGGGGAATCCAGTTTACGCCACAAGGGGAGTATTTGGCAAAAAGTGCGCGCGATATGCTGCTAAGGATCCAAAGCATTAAGGAAAATGTCATCAATATGGAAGAGAATCTGACTGGTACACTGCGGCTCGGAGTTTCGACATTCTTCACCGATTATATGCTGCCCAATCTGCTGAAATTGTTCAAAGAGCAGTATCCGGATGTTGAATTCAAGGTGACGACCAATCTCAGCAGCCAGATTGCGCATCTGACGTATAATCAGGACGTGCATATCGGCATTGTAAAAGGAGACTTCAGCTGGAAAGATGAGAAGCATTTGCTGATGGAGGAGACGATCTGCATCGCTTCGAAAGAGAAGATCGATATGGAGAATCTCCCAAACCTTCCGCGAATTGATTATCATACGGATGCCCTGTTGAAGAATTCGCTCGATAATTGGTGGACAGAACGTTTCGCCCAGCCGCCGCTCGTCAGCATCGAAGTGGATAAGGCGGATACGTGCAAAAAGATGGTGATGAACGGGCTTGGCTATGCTATTTTGCCGCGGCTAATCTTGGACGACGCACCAGAGCTTGAGAAAATCGATATTTATTCTGTCGATGGAAAACCGATCGTGCGCAGGACTTGGATGCTGTATCATAAGGAATCTCTTCATTTGAATATTGTGAAGGCGTTCGTCGAGTTCATGGAAGAGGAATTCAACAAGTAAAAAACAGGCTGCCGTTCAGGACGAAATCGTCTCAAGGGCAGCCTGTTTTTTGCTGTTATACCATCATTCTCCGTTCTGACAGAACTCCCGAATCAACCGGGAAGCTTTGGACTGGCTGATCTGCAGATCTTCGGCCACTGCCCTCGTTGAACCAAACTTCTCATACGATCTTCTGACCATGGTCCGGGTTACACCGTCCAAAGCGTTTTCCAATGAATTTGAATACAGCAGTTCAGGAATTTCCTTCACCTTCTCCAAAATTACTTCCGGCAGATCTTCCACTCCTATGACTGCTTCACTCGTAATCACCAAACGCTCCATCAAATTCTCCAGCTGCCGCACATTGCCGGGCCAAGAATAGTGGTAAAGAACAGTTACGCATTCTTCTGAAATAATCTTAGTGGAATTGTATTTATCATTGAATTTACTCAGAAAACTGTAGACCAGGGGAATGATATCCTCTTTGCGTTCGCTTAACGGCGGCATCTGGATGTCGATTACGTTGAGCCGGTAATACAAATCTTCCCGGAACGTTTTATTTTCCACCATCTTCAGTAAGTCTTGATTGGTCGCCGCAATGATGCGGATATCCACCGTCTTGCTGACATTACTGCCGATCGGAATGAATTTTTTATCCTGAATCACTTGCAGGACTTTAGCTTGCAAAGTCAGAGCCAATTCCCCGATTTCATCTAAAAAGATCGTACCCTGGTCTGCTGCTTCGAATAAACCTATTTTCCCGTCCTTTTTGGCTCCTGTAAATGAACCTGCTGCATATCCAAACAGCTCTGACTCCAGCAAATCATCTGGGATAGCGGCACAATTCACATTTAGAAAAGGACCTTCTTTTCTCTGACTCAATTTATGCAGATGGTAGGCGATGACCCCTTTGCCGGTCCCCGACTGACCCTGAATTAATACGGTGGAATCCGTAGGCGCCACCTTTTCGCAGAAACGCAGGATTTTGCGCATTTTGGGGTTGTTCATAATGATGGTATTTGCCAATTCCTCTTCCATCGCACTCGGTGAAGGCTGTTCTTCCGTTTTGATGAGCCGGGTAAAATCTTTTATTTCAGTTGCCGTAAACACCATATATTCAATTTCATTTTGTGTGTTCAATATAGGGAAAGCCCTAGTCAGCAAGTCAGCGCCGATATTTGTTTGCTGACGCATTGAAATAGGGGTTTTCTTTTCTAAGACAAGCGGTACAGCAGAAGGTGACCAGTAGCCTTCGTTAAAAAAATCGTCATTATATCTGCCAATCACATCATCTTTTTTCACTCCGTAATGCTTTTCGCAGTTTCGGTTGACATAAACAATCCGCGATTCCCCGTCTAACACATAGATTTCATCTGACGAATAATCCAGTATTCTAAGCAGTGAATCCACGGATAAGTCCATTTTTATTTGTTCTTTGTCATCAGGCATTTTTATCACCTTCCTGCTGGTTGATGTGAGTCAGTTTTAAAAACACCTCTGCTTTTTCGAATCAAACCTGACTCAATTTTGACTCAATTGTAACAGCATAATGAAAAAAAACGATAGAAAACTTATTCCTATGCAAATTTCAAAAGTTGGCATGATACTTGCAATAGTATTTAGTAACGCGGTGCATGTGAGGGAATTCCCTAGTTGTCCGCAAGTAAATAATAGCTATAAGGAGGAACAACATGAATAGAACAGCTGAAGTCAGCGACATAACCATCATCGGCGGCGGTCCGGTTGGCCTGTTTACAGCTTTTTATGCAGGACTTCGTCAAATGTCCGTAAAAGTCATTGAAAGTTTGCCACAGCTTGGCGGTCAGCTTGCTGCACTGTATCCTGAAAAATACATTTATGATATCGCCGGTTTTCCTAAAGTGAGAGCACAGGAGCTTGTCGATAATCTGATTGAACAGATGAATCAATTCGAAACCACCGTATGTGTAGGCGAAACGGTAATAAAAGTCGAGAAAGAAAATGATGGCGTTTTCAAACTGACGACTAATAAAGAAACACATTATTCCCGGACGATCATCATCACTGCTGGAAACGGTGCTTTCCAGGCAAGAAAGATGGAAATAGAAAGCGAAGAGAAATTCCAAGAACAAAATATTCACTACTTCGTTCAGAACATGAATCAGTTTGAAGGTAAGAAAGTGGCTTTATTCGGCGGCGGAGATTCTGCAGTGGACTGGGCGCTGATGCTTGAACCGATTGCTGAAAAAGCATCCATTATCCACCGCAGGGATAAATTCCGTGCGCATGAACACAGCGTGGAACTGTTGAAACAGTCCAAGGTAGAGCGAATGACACCTTATGTACCGGTTGAGTTGGTAGGCGATGGGAAGATTGAAAAAGTGATTATCAAGCATTCAAAAACAGACGAGCTGGTAGAGCTTGAAGTGGATGACGTGCTGGTCAATTACGGTTTTGTCTCTTCACTCGGGCCGATTAAGGACTGGAGTTTGGAAATTGAAAAGAACTCGGTTGTCGTCAACTCGAAAATGGAGACGAATATCGAAGGCATTTATGCGGTAGGCGATATTTGCACATACGAAGGAAAAGTAAAGCTGATTGCGACCGGTTTTGGAGAAGCGCCTGTAGCAGTAAGCAGTGCGAAAGTATATATCGATCCAACTGCAAAAACACAGCCGCTGCACAGCACAAGCATCATGGGTGACCAGGAAGGGAAGCCGGAGAAAGCTGCTGCCGGAGTCAACTGATTACGTATAACAGGAGGTAGAGAAATGGCGCAATATACAATGGTGGAACGAAGTACATGCATCGCCTGCGGGGCATGCAACCCGGTTGCACCTGACTTATTTGAGTACACGGCTGACGGATTCGCCTTTGCTTTATTAGATGATAACGAAGGCGTCACAGAAGTTCCCGAAGACTTGATCGAAGACTTGGAAGACGCATTCGAAGGGTGCCCGACCAACTCTATCAAAATGTCAGAAACTCCTTTCGCTTGTCAGAGAATTGAAGCTAGTTAACGATTTAAATATAAAAACACAAATCCAAAGGAGAATGAGAAATGGCTTATAACAAAGTACAGAACGCGACAAACAGAACATTCGAGAGAACGATGCCTTATAATTTATTCACAGATCCGGCAGTATTGGAAAAAGAAAAAGAAATGATCTTTGCGAAAAGCTGGCAGCTCGTCGGTCATGTGAGCCAAGTGGAAAAGAAAGGTGCATTCTTTACAGCTGAAATCGGTGATGATCCGATTATCGTTATCCGTGGAACAGATGAAGTTCTCCGCGCGTTCTATAATGTTTGTCCGCACCGTGCGACAAAGCTTGAAAAAACTGAGTCCGGCAAAAAGAAAATTTTACAGTGTTCTTACCATGGCTGGACGTTCAAGACAGATGGCGCACTGAATAAAGCACCGAACTTCCGCAGTGAAGAAGATGCAGCCTGCGTACAGGATGCATGTCTGCGCGCAGTACGGATGGAAGTGGTTGAATCATTGATCTTTGTTAATTTGGACGATGATGCGAAACCGCTGGCTGAATCATATGGTGACTTCTTTGACCGTCTTGGGAAGTTTGAGTTCCTGAAAAACTTACAATTCACTCACCGGAAATCCCGTCACATCAAGGCAAACTGGAAAGCATTCATTGAAAACTATCTGGAATGCGACCATTGCCACGTGGCACACCCAAGCTTCATTGATACACTGGATATGGATGATTATCAGATCATTACTTGTGAAAACTACTCCATTCAGGGCTCCATGGTGAAGCCTGACAAGCAATACGGGGAAGTGAACCTGAATGAAGCCGAAATGCAGGGTGGATCATTCTTCTGGTTATGGCCGAATCTCATGCTTACTATTTATCCGGGACCTGCAAATATGGCTTCCATTCAATTGGTGCCGATCGATCATGAAAATACTGAAATCGTTTACACATACTATTTCAGCGAAGACAGCTTGGACAAATTGACTCAGGAAGAGAAAGATTTGATGACATTTGCGGAGCAAGTCCGTTTTGAAGATATAGAACTGGTTGAACTAGAGCAGCTCGGCTTCAAATCCCGTGCATTTGAAAAAGGCCGTTATTCTCAGTCTGAACAAGCAATCGTACAATTTCATGAAATGGTTCTGGAGGCGCTCAATGAATAAACTAATTGATAAATCAACGACTAAACAATTGATCATTAACGGAGAATACGTGGAAGCACCAAGCTATGCCCCACTTTTCTCTCCGTATTCCGATGAAAAGATCGCAGACATCGCGATGGCAGACCAGGCATTGACGGAGCAGGCGATTGAAGCCGCCTATCAAGCCAGAAAAGTAATTGGCAATATGCCTGCATATCAGCGGGCAGAAATCTTGGAAAACGTTGCCCGTATTCTGGCGGAAAGAGCAGAGGAAGCAGCAATTCTCATTTCTACTGAATCTGCTAAGCCGATTATGTTTTCAAGAGCCGAGGTTTCAAGAACGATTGAGACATATAAATTTGCTGCAGAAGAAGCGAAGCGCATTCACGGCGAAACGATTCCTTTTGATGCAGCTTCAGGCGGAGTGGGGCGGATCGGTTACACATTGCGCGAGCCAATCGGTGTCATCGCAGCCATTACGCCATTCAATTTCCCGATGAACCTGGTCGCGCACAAACTGGGACCGGCAATCGCTGCTGGTAATCCGGTCGTTCTGAAACCGGCATCTCAAACACCGCTGTCTTCTCTGTTCATCGCAGAAGTATTTAAAGATGCAGGTCTTCCGGCGGGCGTATTAAATGTAGTGACAGGACCCGGCGGTGTCATCGGTGATGTTCTCGTCATGGATGACCGCGTAAAATTGGTCACATTCACTGGCAGCCCGGGTGTCGGAATCGGCATCAGCAACAAGGCTGGATTGAAGAAAACGACTTTAGAACTGGGTTCCAACTCTGCATTGATCATTGATAAAGATATCGAAATCGATTCTATTATTGACCGCTGCATTATGGGTGCTTTCTCAAATCAAGGCCAGGTATGTATTTCCACACAGCGTATTTACGTTCACGAAGACCGTTACGAAGAATTTACAACGAAATTTGCGGCTGCAGCCATGGAATTGAAATTGGGTGATCCGCTGGCAGAAGATACGTATATTTCTTCTTTAATTTCGAAAAAAGAATTGGAACGAACGCTGAGCTGGATTGAAGAAACAAAGAAAGGCGATGCGGAAATCCTTGCGGGCGGCCAGGCGCAAAATGGCGTGCTAAAACCGACAATCATCGTCAACGCAGATCATGCGCTGAAAGTATCCTGCCAGGAAGTATTTGCACCGATTGTTGTAGTCAATAAAGTGGATTCTGTGCAGTCGGCGATTGAACTGGTCAATGATTCACGTTTTGGCCTGCAGGCTGGAATCTATACGAATAATGTACAGCACGCGCTGTATGCGGCGAAAACTATGGAAGTGGGCGGCGTCATTATCAATGACGTACCGACCTACCGCGTGGATCAAATGCCGTATGGCGGAGTGAAAGAAAGCGGAACCGGACGCGAAGGACTGAAATATGCCATCGAAGAAATGACAGAAATGAAACTTGTCGTCTGGAATCAAGGATGAAAGTAGTGAGTGCTAAATGAAGACTTATAAAATTGGAGTAATCGCCGGAGACGGCATCGGCCCGGAAGTCATTGATGAGGGGATTAAAGTGTTGAAAAAGGTGGCGGAACTGGACGGCGGCTTCGTATTTGATTTCACTTATTTTCCTTGGGGATGCGAATATTATACGCAGACCGGACGCATGATGGCGGAAGACGGTATGGAACAACTGAAGGGATTTGATGCCATTTACTTGGGTGCTGTCGGATTCCCGGGTGTTCCCGACCATATTTCCTTATGGGATCTGCTGCTAATCATCCGCAAAAGTTTTGATCAGTACGTCAATATCCGTCCGGTAACATTGCTGGAAGGGGCACATACCCCGCTGCAAAATGTAGAGCGCAAAGATATTGATATGCTGTTCATCCGGGAAAATACGGAAGGCGAATATTCAGGAGCAGGGGACTGGCTGTTCAAAGGGCAAGAGCATGAAGTCGTCCTGCAAAACGGCGTGTTCTCCCGCAAAGGAACAGAGCGGATCATCCGCTATGCTTTCGAGACAGCTAAAAAGCAGGGACGCAGCCTGACAAGCATCAGTAAGGCAAATGCCTTGAATTACTCGATGGTTTTCTGGGATCAGGTATTCGAGGAAGTGAGCGCAGATTATCCGGAAGTGAAAACCGCTTCTTATTTAGTCGATGCGGCCGCGATGCTGATGATTACAGACCCGAAACGGTTTGAAGTCGTGGTCACGTCGAATTTATTCGGCGATATCCTGACTGATGTCGGTGCGGCGATTGCTGGCGGAATTGGTCTGGCTGCGGGTGCGAACATCAATCCGGAAGGCACATTCCCTTCGATGTTTGAACCGGTACACGGTTCGGCACCGGATATTGCCGGTAAAGGAATTGGTAATCCGTTAGCAACAATTTGGTCTGCAAGTCAAATGCTTGATCATTTGGGTTACGAACAATACGGCAAGAAGGTAGTGGATGCCATCGAAAGATTGCTGGTGGAGGATGAAGTTCTCACACCTGACATGAAAGGCAGCGCTTCTACTTCTGAAGTAGGCGACCGGATTGTAGACATCATAGGAAACTTGCAGTCAGTAAAAGCGTAAATTCGATTTAATCGGTGTTATGCAAATAACACCGATTACAATATAACAAATGCCCGCTCGTTTGGCTGTATGTGGGGATTCTCGATACATCCACACAAGTGGGTCTTTGAAATAGGAGCGGTAATATGAGAGATAAAAAAACTGTGTTTTATTCTTCATTGGCTGTTAGCTTAGTTTTAATAAGTATCGGTATATTTGCGCCGAAGCAGCTAGAGAACTTCTCCAATTCCTCACTTAGTTTCATCTATAATAATCTAGGTTGGTTTATTTTGGGAAGCGTTTTCATCTTTTTCGCTTTTTGTATTTATATCGGAATGTCCAAATTCGGTCATATCCGATTGGGAGATGATGACGACCGGCCAGAATATAAGACGGCCACTTGGATCGGTATGCTATTTAGTGCTTCCATAGGAATCAGTCTTGTCTTCTGGGGAGTTGCAGAACCGGTCTCCTACTACATCGATCCTCCGTTCGGTACGGGTTATTCGGAAGAATCTGCAAAAACAGCCATGCAATACGTTTTCCTGCATTGGGGAGTTTCGGCATGGGCCTGCTACGCATTGGTCGGCGTATCATTAGCATTTTTCCAGTTCCGGAAAAAGCTGCCCGCTTCTTTAAGTTCCGTCTTTTATCCGTTGGTCGGCGATAAAATTCGAGGACCTTTCGGCAAGAGCATCGACGTCATCGTCATCCTGTCCATTGTAATTGGGATTGCAACTTCGCTCGGTTTCGGGACATTGCAAGTTAATAGCGGTATGAACTATCTCTGGGATGTGCCGATTGGCATCTCCACACAAGCTATCATTATCATAGTCGTCAGTATTATTTATGTGGCATCGACTGTCTCGGGCCTTCAAGGGGCAATGAAGCATCTATCAAACTTGAATATGTTTCTGGCGTTCGTTTTATTGGGGTTGGTGTTTTTCTTTGGTCCGTCACAGATGATTATGAAAATCTTCTTCCAAGGAATCGGTGATTATGCGCAGAACTTCATCAACATGTCTTTCCGTACGGAACCATATGGAGACGGTTCATGGATTTCTAGTTGGACGTTGTTCTATTTCGGCTGGTGGATCGCATGGGCTCCGTTGGTCGGCAGCTTTGTAGCCAGGATTTCGAAAGGCAGAACGATAAAGGAATTCATGTTCGGTGCGATTTTTATCCCAGTATTGGGATCTTTCGCTTGGTTTTCGGTCATGGGCGGCTCGGCGCTTACGTTTATCCAGAATGCGGGCGAGACTGCACTTGCAAATGCGGTGGAAGCCGACATTACTTCGGCACTGTTTAAGTTTTTTGAATATTTGCCAATGAGCGTATTTTTGAGTATTTTAGCCATGGTGCTAGTCATTGTTTTCTTTATTACTTCCGCAAACTCAGCAGTATTTGTACTTGGTATGATCAGTGAAAACGGCAATCCGAATCCCTCACATCTGACGAAGATCGTATGGGGAGTAATTATCGCAGCTATCTCTGTCGTGTTGATCATGACCGGTGGCTTGGCAGGACTGCAATCGGCTCTTGTTGCCACAGCCATTCCAATCGCAGTCTTGATGCTCTTCATGTGCTACTCTACATTTATCGGGTTAAAAGAAGAAGCTGCCATCATTTCTGGGAGAGAAGCGAAAGAGATGGAGAAGGCGAAGCCGAAACTTTCTAAACCAGAAAAGCCGGAAGAAACGAACATAGAACCGGCCATCTTAGCAGAAGTGGAAGAGGCACGGAAAGAGGAAATGTTAGTCACGAACAAATGATTTCTCTATCAAAAAGTAATAAGTGAGTCAGAACCGTTGTAAGCGGTAACAATGACAGGCAAAGTAAAAAAAGTGAAAAGGGCTGTTTCGGGAATTCACTACCGGGACAGCCCTATTTCGTTGCTTGGGACAAGTGTTTCAATCGTTCTCATGTAGGGCGATGATTTGGAAGCACTGCAGACGCCCTCCTCCATTATTACAGCACTGCCTGTCGCTTCATCATCTAATTGATCATGGCTATGTTTATGTGATGGATGGGAAAGATCACTCGGCAGATGTTCTCAGCCTGGCAGCTTTTTGTCTTGACTTTTTTAATAGCCGGCAATATAATAAAATCAATTACAGATATCTGGTGTCTGCGATATCTACTAATGGGAAGGAGAGAAAATAATGAGATATTCAAAAGCGACAAGCTACGCATTGCATACAATGGTCCATATTCTGCTGCAGCCTGAGGGAAGTACAGTCGGCGTGCAGGAATTGGCTGAAATGCAGCATCTTTCCCCGACGTATTTGTCCAAAATATTGACGAAACTTACGAAAGCAGGATTGATCCGTTCGACGCCGGGTGCGAAGGGCGGGTACAAGATAGTTCGCCTCAAGCATGAAATATCTTTTTTGGATGTCATTAATGCTATTGAAGGAGATGCTAGTTTGTTTGATTGCTCGATTCATCATGAAGGCTGCTTGATTGAAAATGTCATGAGAGAGGCTGAAGATCATTTGAGAAATGAACTCTCCTCGAAGCTCCTAATCGATATCGCAAAAGAAGCGGAAGCGAAGCACATAAATGAAAAGGGGATGACGCAATGATATTGGACTGTGCTGTGATTGGAGGGGGGCCGGCTGGGCTGAATGCCGCGCTCGTACTTGGCAGGTCCAGACGCAAGACGATTCTGTTTGATGATAACAAGCCGAGAAATGCTGTAACTTCTGAATCTCATGGGTTCATTACACGTGATGGCGTAAATCCACAGGAACTCAAAAGGATCGCTCAGGAAGAATTAAGCACGTACCCGGATGTGAAAATTGTAAAACAGCGGGTTCACTGTATTCATAAAGTAGATGATTTGTTCAAGTTGGAGACAGAAACTGGAGAAGTGCATCACGCGAAGAAAATTATTCTCGCAATCGGCTTCAAGGAAGTTCTTCCGGACATCCCGCGATTGAAAGAGTTCTATGGCAAGAGCCTATTCAGCTGTCCTTTCTGTGATGGATGGGAAATGAAAGATCAGCCGCTCGCCGTAATTGCAGATGACAAGAAAGCATTTCATCTGGCAAAGGTAGTCTCCAACTGGACAGATGACCTGAGCGTCTTCACGAACGGAAACAAAGTGCTTTCTTTGAAAGAACAGGAATTGCTCAAGAGTAAAGGCATCTCCATATATGAAAAAAAGATAGCTGCATTCATCGGCCAGGAAGGCAGGCTGGAAAAAATCGAACTCGAAGATGGGACAACAGTATGCATTACCGGTGGATTTGTTACCGCAGAATGGCAGCAGGCAGCTGCTTTTGATTCAACACTTGGCTATTCATTGAACGAGTACGGAGGAATTATGACAGACAGCTGGCAGCAGACGAACATTCAAGGTGTATATGCTTGCGGAGACACGAGGATTGCTGGTCCATCTCAATTAATTATGGCAGCGGGAGAAGGCTCGATGGCCGCCATAGCTGTCAATGGAGCACTTATAGAGGAGAAGTTTAACAAAAAAGAACAGCAAGCTTAAAATAAAGAGGAGGGTTCACATGCATCACTCACACAGCAAGCATCACAAAGGAAAAGTATCGTATTTAGAAAGTGCTGAAAGAAGAAAAGAATTTTCTCCGGATATGCTGTTTAATAGCATACCTGTAAAAGAAACGGCCAATATAGTAGATTTCGGTGCTGGAACCGGCTATTTTACCATTCCTGCTGCAGAAAGAACAAAAGGAAATGTTTATGCGCTCGATCAGGATGTTGATATGGTGGAAATTATAAAGGAAAAAGCTATGGAGAAACAACTTGCGAATATCGTGCCGATACTGGGAAGCATGGAGTCGCTGCCTGTAACTGATAGCTCCATCGATATCATCATCGCATCTCTTGTACTTCACGAAATCAAACCGCTGGGACCCATTCTGAAGCAAATGAAAAGTGTGCTTGCGAGTGATGGATATCTCGTTTGTCTTGAAATTAAACCAAAAGAGAATTCCGAGAGGGCTCCAAGAGTAACGATGGAAGGGATGGAACGGGAAATGATAGAAGCAGGATTCCAGGTAACAGAGAAATTTTTCCCGTCAAAATCTTTGTATGCGCTGATTGTCAGGAAAGTGAATTAACTTATTTTTTTATTCTTATTATAGATATAGAGGGTCTACGCAGTATTTAATTAAATGAGGTACCAAGTGTATTGCTGATCTTTTTCAATAAAAGGTCAGATTTTTGGAAAGTTAAAATATAGGAGTGATCATATCGTGGGAATGAAAAAGGCATTAATTATAGTTGATGTACAAGAGGCTTTTGAGGACAAAAAGTGGGGGGAACGTAATAACCTCAACGCGGAAGAAAATATCAGTCGCATTCTAAAGCTATGGAGGGAGAAGGGCTGGCTGGTGATACATATACAACACACCTCCGATAATCCTAGCTCAGTATTTTATCCGAAGAATGAAGGCTTTGCCATTAAAGAAATAGTAGAACCTATTGGTAAAGAAGTAGTCATTGAAAAGAAAGTAAACAGTAGCTTTATTGGTACAAATTTAGAAGACTTTTTAAAAGTAAATGAAATATCACAAGTTGTTATTACTGGTTTGACTACGCCACATTGTGTATCAACGACTACAAGAATGAGTGGCAATTTAGGTTTTGAAACATATCTGATTTCTGATGCAACGGCTGCTTTTGGCTTGAATGATCAAAATAATATATATTACGATGCTGAAACTATACACAATGTATCTCTAGCTACAATAAATGATGAATTTGCTACAGTACTTACAACAGATCAATTGATTAATGATTTTCTAGTCTAACCCTATTAATTGGCGCGAGGGTCCAGCAAAGCATATTCCATTCAACAATAAAATAAGACAAATAAAAACGCACATGACTGTGCGTTTTTACTCATCTTTTCCTGTAATCTATGCTTCAAGCATATCACGCATAAATATAAAACAAATATTCCTGCCCGTTTTGAACCGGTTCCTGCGCGAAAGTATATCCGTGAGCCTTTGCTTCTTCCGGAACATTGCGGAAAGATCCCGGACAGTCGGTGATGACTTGCAGAAGTTCGCCTTTGTTCATTCCCTCAAGTGTCTCCAACGTATAGATGACAGGGTAGGGACAAGATTCGCCGCGCAGATCCAGTGTGAAATCAGCTTCTCTTTCAGTTTGCATGTACGTTTGCTCCTCTCTTGATTGCTAACTTCTGATGATAGCGTTTTTCTCGATAAACCGTCAAAGCATAGAGTACGCCAAGCATAGCAAGGGTGGCTGTAATAGCTCCAATCGGTCCGATAGAATCCAGCAGATTGATTTTTGCTCCGCCTTTTACCAACACATTATACACGCCGAGGTGATCCCATGCATATGCGAGGAACGTAGCCCCGGCAATATTGCCAATGAAGACGGGCAGGAACAATACCTGTCCCTCCATCAATCTGTACATCATGCCTGTCTCACACCCTGATGCCATGACAATGCCGACTCCGAATAAAACCCCGCCGACAAATGTGCTCATTGCGGCAATCTGGGTAATCGGTGTCAAGTCATAAATCGAAATCACGATGATGGTGCAGATAGAACTGACAGCCATTCCGACGATAATCGCTTTTGCCATGACGCTGCGTCCGACAAGAAACAGATCACGGAACGCAGAAGTGAAACAAATTTGGCCGCGTTCAATCAGAATACCAAAGAAGAGGCCGAATAAAGCTCCCAGCCCGAGAAATTTCTGTCCGGATGCAAAAAAGTAGATGATCAGCCCGGTGTACACAAGGGCAATCGCACCGCCGACATACGGCTGGATGACACGTTTCTTAACAGCGGACGGCTTCCCGGCGCCCCGTGTAATCGAAGGCTTGCCTTTCCACCAGCGCGTCTTGGTCAGCTTGGCACCGAAATACGTGCCGATTCCCGTAGCGACAATGAAAATCCAGGAGTGGAAAGAGAATTGCGGAACGCCTGTGAAGAAAGCGGCCAAGTTACAGCCAAGCGCCAAACGCGCACCGAACCCGGCGATGATGCCGCCGACAAGCCCCTGTACGTAGCGGCGTTTCTGTTTTGGAAGACGGATCTTGAAACTATTGCTGAACAGCACCATAATCAGCGCGCCGATGAACATTCCCCAGACAATCCAGCCATCCGGACGATTCCATGTCGTGCCTTTCAAATGAACCATGTCGAAGTATTGCCAGCCGGATATATCCACTCCGAACAGCAGCAGAATATCGCCGCCAAGCCGGGTGAATTCACCGGTTACTGCCCAAACCTTAGATGTCAGCCCGAAATATAAAGCACTTAAAATCCCTGCAATAAGCAGAACGACATAGGGATTCCAGTAGCGAGTAAAAAGTGATTGAACTATTGTTTTCATTCGATATTGCTCCTCATAAAAAGACCTTTTTCTAGTGTAGTCCTAATTAATGAGAAATCAAGTGAAAAATACTCCAATTAAGAAGAAAACTTTCAACGGGGACCCGGCAGAATGTTTGGTATGCCCGGACTTACTGATCGATAATCGTTAATAATTCACGGATATCTGTTCGTTCCTGCGGTTCCGGAATATGTTTCGGATAACCGATCATCAGCGTGGCAACGACTTTCTCGCCCGGCTTGACACCGATGGCTTCCCTGAAAACCGGATCATAAATCCAATCATTCGAACGCCAAATCATCCCGATGCCGCGTCCCCAGGCGGCGATCTGGAAGTTCTGAATCATCGTGGAGACAGCTCCGTAATCCTCATCCCATCTGCGCTGCCGAGGATCTTCGGGCATGATGACGACGAGATGCAGCGGGATATTCCGGAAGTAATCTGCTTTTCGCTGTACTTTTTCTGGCACTTCGCCGTCAGTTTTCGGCTGGGACTCTATGTAGGCCTGCACAAATTGTTCTTTTCCTGCTCCTGCATACAGTTGAAAACGCCAAGGCTCCGTCAGCTTGTGATTCGGAGCCCACTTCGCGACGTTCAGTAATTCAATGAGTTCCTCAATATCTACAGAATCCGTCTTGAATGCCTTGATCGTTCTTCTGCTCATGATGGCTCGTTCTACATCGTTTTTTCCTTCATAATTCACGAATAAAAGCTCCCTTCATTTTCAAATTAATAACGTTAATGAAAATCATTATCAATTACCATCATATCATGAGTATATATATTCTCAACTGTTGTACATAAGCGAAAATTTGGATGAAAGGTGCGGAGAAGTACTGGATTGGTTCGTGTACTGCTGTTTTTGGTGCGGCGGCACTTGATGAATGTGCGGTTCCAAGGAGTTTTGGTTCGTTCCGGAAGCGTTTTGGGGCGGCAAATCAGTTTTTTCGCGCGGATGGACAGCGGGTAACAAAAAAAGCTGCCCCGGACAGTCATTTCTGACATGCAGGGCAGCCTTATTAACTGCTTACTTCATATAGTAGATTGGTGAACCAGGTCCTAAATCGATGCCCAGCAGCATCCAGATGATCAGTGTCAGACTCCAGAATACCAGGAAGAACATGGAGTAGGGGAACATGACCGAGACAAGCGTCCCGATACCCATTTTCTTGTCGTATTTCTGTGCAAACGCGATGATGATCGCAAAATAGGTCATCAGCGGAGAGATGATATTAGTTGAAGAATCCGCCACACGATACGCCATTTGCGTTAATTCGGGAGAATAGCCGAGCTGCATCATGATCGGCACAAACACCGGCGCCATCATCGCCCATTTTGCAGACGCACTGCCGATGAACAAGTTGATGAATGCGGCAATCAGAATGAACATCAGCAAAAGCGGAATTCCTTTTAAGTTAATGCTGTCAAGGAAATTCGCCCCGTACACGCCGAGCACCAATCCCATATTGGATTCAGAGAAAAAGGCTACGAACTGGCTCGCAGTGAATGACAGAACGATGAACATCCCCATCGCCGCCATAGTCGCGGACATCATCGCCGCTACATCTTTATCGTCACGGATCGCTTTCGTTACCTTACCGTAGACTAAACCTGGAACAAAGAACATAAATGCGATAATCGGCACGAGTGAGCTCATGAATGGTGATTTAATAATCGGCATATCGCCCTCGTCTCCGCGCAATGGCGCACCAGGGAAAATAACCAGTAACGCAACAAGCACACCTGCAACAACCACAGATACAACAGCCCAGATGAGACCTTTCTTTTCAAGAGCAGTCAGTTTCTCAACCTTTTCACGGTATTCACCGTTATACTCGCCAAGACGCGGTTCGACGATCTTTTCCGTCACCCAGGCTCCGACGAGTGTCAGCACGACAACTGAAAATGCGATGAAGTAATAGTTCATGGCAATATTCATGCCATCCGCATATTCCGGATTGATGATCGCGGCCGACATGATCGTCAATTCTCCGAGCAATGCATCTGTGCCTGACAGCAACAAGTTGGCACTGAATCCGCCGGAAACCCCTGCAAATGCCGCAGCGAGCCCTGCCAGCGGATGCCGTCCGAGAGCTGCGAATAAAACCGCACCGAGTGGCGGCAATACAACATATCCTGCATCAGAAGCAACACTGGACATAACCCCTGCAAATACTAGTCCAAGCGTAATCAGACGCTTCGGAACCGACATGACAAAGCCGCGCAGCAATGCACTGATCAGGCCTGAACCTTCTGCAACCCCGATTCCAAGCATCGTAATCAGCACAACGCCGAGCGGAGCGAAGCCAATGAAGTTATCCGTCATGTTCGTGATAATATAATGGATTCCTTCACTGCTCAGCAGATTATGTACCTCGATCATTTCTCCTTCTTTACCGGGATGCTCGGCACTGATGCCGAAATAGGAAACGACAGCCGATAAGACGATGACTAAAAGAGCAAGCAACGCAAATAATGTCACCGGATGAGGCAGACGGTTACCGGTTTTCTCGATCATATCCAAAAACTTCTGGAAAAAACCTCTTTTTTCCGTTTGCATGAAAAACACCTTCCATCTATGAATATTCTGAATCATTTTTTTAAAAAATTAAAGAATTTTTTAAACTTAATTCAGTATATAGAAGAAAGATATCAAATTAAATACTTTGATGAATTAATTAAATTGGAAAATACTTTCGACTTGCGGGAGGATGGTGAATAGTTGGATAAGTGTATATATTGCAGGCTTTTATCCGACTGTACATGCAAGTATGCCTGTTCCCGGTGTCTGCAGAATAAAATAGGTTTATCTGTATAAAAATAATTTATTTTGGACGCCGCTCCTTAAATCCTCGTTTAAAGATTTCCTGCACATTATTAATCGTGACATAGGCATCTTCATCTACACGTTCTAAAATCCGGCGCAGCTGCACGACTTCCGTCTGGTTGATGATGATATAGAGAATGGGCTGTGCTTCCAACGTATAGCCGCCCCGGCCTTCTAAAATCGTTACGCCCCGGCCCATCGTATTGAGAAGTTCCTGCCGTATGTTTTCCTGATGCTTTGAGATAATCATGACTGCTTTCCGGTCATCCGCGCCGTCCACGATCTTATCAATGATTTTTGCTCCGATATAAACTGCCACCAGCGTATACATCGCTTTCTCTTTCCCGATGACGAAAATGGACAGCGCAATTACCGTAATATCGATCACCAGCATCGATTTTCCGACACTCCAGCCAAGCAGCTGCTGCATTAGCCGGGCTAAGGTCGTGGCCCCGCCTGATGTGCCGCCGACACGGAAAATAATCCCCAGCCCGGTTCCGACAAATACACCCGCAAACAATGCCGCCAGCAGCGTGTCACTGCCGAGCTGCTCGCCCCATGCCTTCGTTAATTCGAGGAAAATGGACATGAACACAATTGTGACGAGTGTATAAATGATTGTTTTCCTGCTGAAGAATTTATATCCGACTGCAATCAATACTAGATTCAAAATGAAACTTACCAGCCCTGGCGACCATTCGAATAAATAATAGGTAATGATAGTGATTCCGATGACGCCGCCTTCGGACAGCATATTGGGAATCGCAAAATAGTTAATACCCAGCGCAAAAATTAAAGAGCCAATAATTAATGCGGAGTAATCCATTAGTTTTCGCTGCACTCAATCTCCTCTTCTCAAAAAAGGCGACATACAGTTGTATGCCACCTTACGAATTTTGTTAAAAATTATACCCGTAGTCCGGCGGGATAAAATCTCTGGCTTGCATGCAGTCTCAGTCCGCGTCGATAAAAATCCCTTTGATGACTGGTACACCGTCATCATTTTTTCCGTTATAGCTCCCATATACAATCACTTCAGTACCTTCAACAATTTCTGTGCGTTCGCTGATTCGGATATCGTCCACACGTACGATTTCATCTGCAGATTCACCTTGTACTTCCATTTTTCCGTCTTCATATGCTGTCACCGTGCCAATGAATTTCACTTTCGAGTTAACAGTCACTTCATCTTGCGAAAGAGCCGCATAATCCTGTTCTACTGTACCTGCTTTCAGACCTTCTTCCATTCCTTCTTCCATTCCAACCTCTGCCTGATCTTTCACGGCATCCTGCTGCTGTTCTGCTGCAGGTTCATTTTTCTCTTCATTGCTGCAAGCTGCGAGCATGGCAGCCGCTATTATCAACATCATCAGTTTTTTCATTCAAAATCGCCTCCGTAAGTAATCATAATGAATTTTTCACGAAAAGAAAACCCTCAACATGGTTTGAGTCATGAGCCCGATCAGAAGAATAGAATAATCAGAAGGAGACAATACGTGAGGGAAGGATGGGGCGTTGAATAAGCGGTTCACAAAATCAACGGCTGCTCTGCTGTGTCTGGTTGTGATTTGGGGAATCAGCTGGCCAATCTATAAAGCCTCTGCCGTCTATGCACCGCCTCTGCTGTTTTCAGGCATGCGCGCTTTGCTTGGCGGGTGTCTGGTTGCGCTTATTATATGGAAGAGGCGCCGCCGGTTAATGTGGCGTCAGCACTGGTGGAAATATTGTATCTCTGCATTGTTCAATACAGTGCTTTTTTTCGGACTGCATACAATCGGCCTGGGCTATTTACCCGGCGGTCTGTTTTCGGTCCTTGTCTATTTTCAGCCGGTGCTTCTCGGTGTCTTTGCATGGATGTGGCTCGGTGAGCAGATGACGCCCGTTAAACTGGCAGGCTTGATTGTCGGTTTCATTGGGATTGTGGTGGTTGGCCTGGATGGATTAACAACGCATGTGTCGGTGATTGGCGTTCTTTTAGGCCTGCTGACAGCATTTTTCTGGGCACTCGGTGTCGTATATGTCAAAAAGGTCAGCCATGAAATTGATGCGTACTGGATGGTGGCGATGCAGTTTACGATTGGCGGCATCGTTCTTCTGACGGCAGGGTCGCTGACGGAAAATTGGTCTGCGATTGAATGGAATGGTCTGTATGTATTCGGCCTTGGTTTTGGCGGTACGATGGGGATTCCAGTAGCTTATGTGATCTACTACAGCCTCGTCAACGCTGGAGAGGCCAGTAAAGTCGGCGTGTATACGTTCCTAGTGCCCGTGATTTCTGTATTCATCAGTACGATATTTTTAAACGAGCCAGTGACGTACAAATTACTGATTGGATTAGTGTTAGTGGGAATCAGTATCTACTTCGTGAACCGCAGGGCTGAGAAACCTGTTATACTAACGAAATAAATTAGTGAGGAGTGATCCGAATGAACGCACTCGAATGGATTCAGTATTTGGATTTACAGCCGCATCCGGAAGGCGGATTCTATAAGTCCACTTATCAATCGCAATTGACTACTCAGCAAAAGCAGGGTGAGCGTCCGCTTTACACCAGTATCTACTTTTTACTACGCTCACAGGATGTATCTCATTTTCACCGTCTTCAATCGGATGAAATTTGGTATTTCCACGGCGGAAGTTCGCTTACTGTTCATATGATTACGCCGCAAGGATTATATGAAGAAGTACAGCTTGGATTGGATATTCGTAATGGAGAGGTGCCGCAATTTAATGTCCCAAAACATACGATATTTGGATCATCAGTCAAAGAGCAAAACACCTTTTCATTGGTAGGATGCATGGTCTCTCCAGGGTTTGATTTCGCAGATTTCGAACTGTTTGAGGAAGAAGAACTGCTGTCACAATATCCTGGATATGAGGGAATTATAAAAAAGCTGACGTAATCGGGTCAGCTTTTTTATATCCTCTTATTTTTTCAAAATCATTTCTTTTACCAGTAAACCGATTGCTGCCAATATAATAATTCCTGAAATAATCATCCATGGCATATAGAATGTGAACGCAAATAGATAAAGGCTGCCCGCTTCCATCACGGCCAGAATCAAGCCGTAGATAAAGCCTTTATAGTGATTTCTTTTGATGACGATAAACAACTGCAAGTTAATGACGTTCGCCAACATAACGATAAGTGCTGCGATAAGATAGTCGATTGAAAATAAGCTAGTGCCTTCCGATGTGCCGAAAAGCGCAAATGAAGCGAACGAAATGGCAGGAAGGTTGATCGCAATCAGCGCCAGCACCCAAATAATCCATTGTACAGTTTTATTCATAATGTTCTTCTCCTTTAATTAAAAGTATCTGCCACAGCACCTATACTCGATGCGCGGATATAAGATGCATTTTGTAATTGCTGAAGTTCTTGTTTGGTTCCGACAACCACTGCTCCAATAATTTTAATTTCAGGTGATCCCGACTTGCTCAGGCCGTCATAAATAGAAGCCATCTCTTTTTGATAGCGTCCTTTCTGATCTTTGGCAGACTTCACAGACTCGATGAATCTTTCCTCCGGTTCTTGTACCGGGGCGCCCGTTTCATCAGTCAAGGAAAACCCGATGACTTCATTTTCTGTCAGCATATGAGAGGGCGGATCAGAAGCTTGCAGTGATTCGATAGCGCCCTTGCTATAGGTTTCCACCCATGCCCATTGAAGCGTTAACTCCTCTGGCAGCATAGACTGTACTTCGGCCAATGAATAGCCCTTGTCAAATGAAAGACCCACTTCAATGAGTTGTTGTTCACGAAAGGCATCGATAGTCTGCACTTCATTTGGAATTTGCGCGGACAGTACCTCAGGATGCAGGAAATTCATTACTTTACCGCCAAAGTAGTTGTATGTTTCATAACGGTTCGGAGATAGATGGACTTCGATATGATTGGAGTCATTGCTGATTTCTCCTCGGTAGACAGGCTGTCCGTCCAGTAATTTATACTGGGGAGCTGTCGCGTTGCTTCCTATAATTCGGATGGATTCTTCCCACGGCCCGATAAATGTATTTGCACCGTATACATCGTAGTACTGATCTTGAGCTATTATCTCTTTATTCAGCAGCCAAGGTGTCACTTGAAGCTTTAGTAAGATGACGAGGATCAGCACTAGAAAAGATACAAGTCCGCTGATGCTGGCAATACGGAGTGTACTTTTTCGTTTTGCTTTAGTAATGATATTCTTTTCGTTTCCTTCAAAACTGAAAAGATCATCCATTTCATGATTGTCTTTCAAGAAACTCACTCCACTTCTGTTTAAATGTATTCCGTGAGCGATAGAGTGTCGTTCGGATTGTGTCGACTTTCATATGCAGCAGAACACTGATTTCTTCGTACGATAAACCGAGTTCATATTTCAGGATCAACATGTTAGACTGAGCCGGGGTCAACTGATTCAGAACGAATTCTACTTCTGACTTATGTTCTTTCCTCAGCATCAGGTGTTCACCGTCTTCATCCATCCGGCACATATTCTCAAGAAAGTTTTCATCGATTTGCACATGGGGATATCGCTTTTGCTTTCGGCAAAGATCATGGTACTGATTAATGGATACCTTAAAAAGCCACGCGGAAGGATTATCCGTATTCAGATGGATCATATGCTCAAAAGCTTTGAAAAAGGCTGTCTGAACGATATCTTCAGCGTTTTCTTTAGAACAGCCGATTTTCAGAAGATATCGGAAAATGATGCGGGATCTATCCCTATATAAGTCCTCGATGGTTTGATTTTGCAAGCGGCCACCTACTTTATGTTGTTAACACCTATAAGACGGAGAAGGTCGAAAAAAGTATACATCATAAGAAAAAAATTTTGATTAATTTTCGTCATGAAAACAGCCAGTGCAGAAAACGGACCGCACTGGCTGTTGCTGTGTTGTTGTTAAATAGAATCCGTTGTTTCTTTGACTACTAGTTAACCAATAACTTTCACGATAGTGCCTTCATCGTCAGTGATCGTTGTTTTCAAAACTTGTACAGAAAGCCAGTCTGCAGAAGCCAGCTTGAATGTACGTTCTTTTGGCAGCAGCAGTTTGCTCAATTCTTTTACGGTGCGTTCATCCAAGAAGAGTTTGATGCTGTCTCCTTCTGACACGAACGTCGTCTGTTCCATCGGTTTTAATTGGATGGAGATGTCCGGACCGGAAAGAGTCAGTTCTTTCTCTTTCAACAAACGTCCTTGAAGCAGCTTACCGATAATTTCTGCTTGTTTCGCTCCGAGAGTCAGCGTTGACACTGGTTTGCGAAACAGGCCTTTTTTAGCTGTCGACCATCCTAATTGATCCACAAACAGTATGCCTGTATTGGATCCTTCGTGCTCCATTCCACTTTGTATGGCATCGGCTATCGAATCATCTGACAGGAGTGATTTTCTATTCAGGTCGGTTACGTAGCTAGGGATTTGTTCTTCTCCTGAAGCCAGTACGCCGAGTGTATTCCAAGTTTGCATAGCTTCCAGTTCATCATTCGTAATACCAACCATCTGCAAAAACTGCACATGTCCATTCGGTGTATCCATAGAATGAAGTTGCGGATCCGAAACAAATGCAAGAGCAGTCAGCGATGTGTCCGCTCCCAGACAAATCGGACCATTAGCATCTAAATAATCTCCGTTGCGAAAGACATTTCCGCTGTTGAATACATATCTGCCCATATTTTGCAATAAGTTCAGCGCCCAAGCCGGCGGTTCCATCGCATCTTTGTTGCGGGTGAGCCGGAATGTCAGTTCGAACCCGTAGCCGCTCTCTTCAGGGTCTTCCAATTCTTTGTCATAGAGTTCTGAAAATCCATACGTGACAAAATGCCAGTGGGGAACTGGCGTCTCCGATTTATAAACACTTATTCCGTCCAGGGGATCATTTCCTCCCAGGGCATAGGATAAAAGAGTTCCAAAATGTGCAGGTTCTTGCTCACCGTAAATTGTAGTCAATGCATGATCAATTGCATCCCAGCCAACTGTTGATTCTTCTTGACTCATGTACGCCGCCTCCGATAAATTCTCTCTCTATAAAATCCAATGAATGTCTCTATTTCACAGAATGCCTGCATAAAACAACTTATGAATTCGTTACTTCATGTTTGTTCTTGTACAGGCACATTATAGCGTCACTAGTAAATGGAATCAATATTCGTCAATGCACCTAGATGAATCATCGTATAAACCAGACCTGTTCCGCGTAGCCATTCATCTGCATAATGCTTCGCTGCAACATGAGGAGCAAGTGATATTTCATTCTTGCTGGATATGGAATATTCCAGGTGCACACTGTTCAGTGAATCACAAAACTGCATAAACTTTTTTGACTTGTTATAATACGGTTACGATTACTATTTCATTAGGGGAAGATCAATGAACACTAAATCCGCTTGGCTTCAGATTTCACAGTCGGAAGCAGCACGCATCGTAATTATCGCGATTTTGACAGCCCTGACAGGGGAATTAAAAGTACTGCCATTTGCGGATGAAACGTTTCGGTTTGCACTGGGCGGCATCGTATTTTTCTTGCTGATTTTAATATATCCCCCGGTTTCCATGCTGCGAACGGGTTTTATCACAGCAGTAACGGTCGTACTGTTCCGTGTAATTGAGGAAATGTGGTTCGGTGCGCCTTTAGAAGATAGTCTGCGCATGCATGTACCGGTTTTCCTATTCTATTTCATAATCGCGGTCGGCTGGCATTTTGCTGATCTGGAAAAGTATAAATCGTTTCCGCTGAGATTAGGCACTCTGGCATTTTTATTCGAAGTGATCAGCAATACGTCAGAGCATGCGCTTCGGAACTTTTTAATGCATGAATCTATGTTGGAAATGAAAGAATGTGGCATCCTGATGGGTGTAGCTTTACTGCGGAGTTTTTTCACTGTGGGACTTTACAGCTCTGTAGCGCTGTCAAAAGAAAAACAGCGGGTGGTAGAAATGCTTGGCGTTGGGTCAGAGCTCTATGCAGAAACACTGTATCTGCAGAAATCGATGAACAATATTGAACTGATTACCGCATCCAGTCATGACTTATACCGCAGGTTAAAGAGAGAAGGGCAGGGCCAGCTCAGTACGCAGGCGCTGCAGATCGCGCAGGAAATCCACGAAGTGAAGAAAGATTCCCAGCGGATTTTGGCAGGACTGTCGAAGTGGATAAATCGCGAGGAAGTGACATCATTTTACATATCCGATTTACTGGGGCTCGTTGTGACGGCAAATGAAAAGTACAGCGAATTAATTGGACGTGACTGTACGATCGAAACAGCTTTTGATGCGGATTTTCAGACAGATCAGCATATTCCACTGCTCGCAATCCTCAATAATCTGACGTCTAATGCCATAGAAGCGCTGGACGGGCAGGGGCGTGTAATGATTACTGTAGAGATTGAAGAAGGCAAGGTCCGTGTAAGTGTGCAGGATACAGGCAAAGGTATCCCTGCTGAACATGAAGAAATAATTTTCGAACCGGGGTACACGACTAAATTCAATGAACAGGGTGTTGCGGCTACGGGTATCGGATTATCGCATGTGTTGAGGATTGTTGAATCCATGCAGGGCGAGATTAGTTTGGAGCGGCTAAAAGACGGGCTGATCGTCAGTGTTAGGATCCCTGTCGAATCGGTTATGAAGGAGACGTAATCATGAGATATTTCATTGTAGATGATGATAAGGCAAGCCGTTTGATGCTAAGGAATATCTTGGCGGAGCAGGACGTGGGAATGGTTGTGGGAGAATCGGACAGCGGTGTGAAAGCGATCCCGAAAATATTGTCCATAGCCCCCGATCTAGTGCTTATCGATTTGCTGATGCCGGAACTCGATGGTATCGAGACGATTCAGCAGCTGAAATCAAAAGGGTTTACAGGACAGTTCATCATGCTGAGTCAAGTAGTCAGCAAAGAGATGGTGGGCGAAGCGTATCAAGTCGGAGTGGAGTTTTTTATTCATAAGCCGATCAATCAAATTGAAGTGCAAAGCGTATTGCGGCGGACGGCAGAACAAATCCGGCTGAAAAATTCTTTAATGACGATCCGGGAATCGCTTGCGCAGATTGGTTCTGTGGAGCAGCCGAAAATGAAGCGCCCGGCAAAGGATATTGTGCTGTCAAAGCTGCATGATATGGGAATTATCGGTGAAAGCAGCACGCGGGATATTGTGGCGATCGTAGAAGTGCTGATTGAACAAAAGGCGGCGCAATTACCTCCCTTAAAAGAGTTATATGAAATGGCTTTGCAGAAGACAGGAGTGGAACCGAAGAATATCGCCAAGGAAAGCAAAGCGATGGAGCAGCGGATCCGACGCTCTATTCAGACTGCAATGGAACATTTAGCATCGCTTGGAGCGATAGATTATACAATTGAAGAATTTGAATACTATGCACCGAGGTTTTTTGACTTCCAGGAAATCACCCAGCGAATGAAACAAATTCAAGAGGAAAGCTTTCTAATGAAGCCTGCTAAAGTCAATGCGAAGAAGTTTCTGCAAGTTTTGTATATGGAAACGTTGGAGGAGCAAAAAAAGTTTTTGTAGGATAGTGTAGAATTTTGTAGGTTTCCCATATGATTGTCCTAAGTTACTTCAAGAAAGCGTTTTCAGGAGTAAATCTAAGGGGGATTATCTATGAAAAAGAAATTCAAGCTGTCATTGGCCTATCAGATTTTAATTGGATTAGTTCTCGGTATTGCGGTCGGTGCCATTTTTTATGGTAATCCCGGCGTAGAAAAGTACTTGCAGCCGATCGGAACAATGTTCATTAATATGATTAAGATGATTGTAGTGCCGATTATCATTTCTACATTGGTCATTGGCGTGGCAGGCACGGGAGATATTAAGAAACTAGGTAAATTAGGCGGTAAAACGCTTTTATATTTTGAAATCGTTACGACAATCGCGATCGTCGTCGGTTTGATGTCCGCAAACATTTTCAAGCCGGGCGAAGGAATCGATATGTCTTCTCTTGAAAAAGGAGATATTTCGCAGTATGTTCAGACGACGGAAGAAGTGCAGAATGGCGGATTTATGGATGTATTGGTCGGCATCGTGCCGAGCAATATCGTGGAGTCTATGTCAAACGGTGATATGCTGCCGATCATTTTCTTCTCTGTTTTATTCGGATTGGGTGTGGCGGCAATCGGTGAACGCGGAAAGCCGGTTCTGGAGGTTTTTCAAGGTGTTGCCGATGCGATGTTCTGGGTGACGAATATGATCATGAAATTCGCTCCGTTCGGCGTGTTTGCACTGATTGGTGTGACGGTTTCCAAGTTTGGACTGGAATCGCTCATTCCGATGGGCAAGCTCATGCTGCTGGTGTATGCAACGATGGCATTCTTCATCATTGTCGTACTGGGCGGGATTGCAAAGCTGGTCGGCGTCAATATTTTCAGCTTTATGAAAGTGCTAAAGGACGAGTTGCTGTTAGCGTATTCAACGTCCAGCTCTGAAACGGTATTGCCGAAAGTGATGGAGAAAATGCAGAAGTTCGGCTGCCCTAAAGATATCGTGTCATTCGTCGTGCCGACCGGTTATTCGTTCAACCTCGACGGTTCGACGCTGTATCAGGCACTCGCTGCGATGTTTATCGCGCAGATGTACGGGATTCAATTGAGTATTACGGAGCAGATTACGCTTGTGTTGGTGCTGATGATCACGTCTAAAGGGATTGCAGGTGTGCCCGGCGTTTCATTTGTCGTATTGCTTGCGACGCTCGGGACTGTGGGAATTCCACTCGAAGGATTGGCGTTCATTGCGGGGATTGACCGTTTGCTCGATATGGCGCGCACAGTAGTCAACGTGGTAGGAAACGCGCTGGCAACAGTGGTGATGTCGAAGTGGGAAGGCCGTTTTGGTACGGAAGCTGCGAATGAAGAGAAAGAGCCGCAGTTCGTCTTGGCGGAAGAAAAATTGGTTTGATGAAATGCTGGCTGTCCTCTCTTGCAGGGGGCAGCTTTTTTTAGGTCAATGAAACGCCTATGCAGGCAGAGTATGAGCGCCTGCAGGGTGGTTATAAGCATTTGATCGGCGCGTATGAGCGCAGGCGGCGTCTGAATGATCGCCGCCAGGGTTGAATGATCACGTGCCGGGGATGTATGAGCACCTGTCAAGGATTTATGATCATGCTGCCGTCTGCTGTGCATTCATTGGCGGATTCAATTGTAGGAATGCTTGTTTTGTTATATGATTAGCAGTATGGAATAACTAGCGCGTGGTTTTATTAAGGAGGAAATAAGGCAATGAGCAATCAGCAGAATGATTTTACGAAATGGTATATCGATACAATCCAGAAAGCAGACTTGATGGATTACACACCGGTGCGCGGCTGTATCGCGTTCAAACCGGATGGCTTTGAAATTTGGGAGCATATTCAGGATGAAATGAATCGCCGGTTTAAGGAGACGGGGCACCGAAATGCCTATTTCCCGATGCTGATTCCCGAATCGTTCTTTGAGAAAGAGAAAGATCATATCGAAGGATTTTCTCCAGAACTGCCATGGGTGACGGAAGCTGCAGGAGAAAAGTTAGAGGAGCGTCTGGCGCTGCGTCCGACCTCTGAAACAATGATCGGTCATTTGTACTCCGACTGGATCAAGAGCTACCGTGATCTGCCTGTACTGATCAATCAGTGGGCAAACGTTTTCCGCTGGGAGAAAAAGACACTGCCGTTTATCCGGACGTCTGAATTCCTCTGGCAGGAAGGGCATACAGCGCATGTGGATGAAGAAGAGGCGCGCCATGAAACGATGCAGATGCTGGAGATCTATAAAGAAGTCGTAGAAGAGTTGCTGGCAATTCCGGTATACGACGGCCAGAAAACACCATCTGAGCGCTTTGCGGGCGCTGTGGACACGTTCTCCATCGAAGCGATGATGAAAGACGGAAAAGCCGTTCAGGCAGGAACTTCACATTATTTGGGAACCAAGTTTGCGGAAGCATTTGATATTAAATATTTAACAAAAGAAAATAAGCACCAGTTTGTTCATACAACTTCATGGGGAACATCGACACGTCTGATCGGATCAGTCATCATGGTACATGGCGATGAGCAGGGATTAGTACTGCCTCCGCGTGTTGCGCCGACACAGGTTGTCTTGATTCCGGTAGGTCCTTGGAAAAAGAATCCGGCGATCATGGAAAAACTGGATGAAATTTATGCGGAGCTAAAGTCAAAAGGCATCCGCGTGCGTCTGGATGATTCCGATCAGTCACCGGGCTTTAAGTTCAATGAATGGGAATTAAAAGGTGTGCCGGTTCGTCTGGAGCTTGGACCGCGTGACCTGGAAAATAACCAGGCATTGATGAAAGCGCGTGACGGCGAAGAAAAAGTAGCTGTCGATCTGGCTGAAGCAGTGGCAAGCATCGAAGCAGAGCTGGCAACGATGCAGACACGTCTGCTCGAGAAAGCGCGTGCGTTCCGCGAAGAACATTCGCATACGCATATCGACACGCTGGACGAGCTGAAGAAGCATATTGAAGACAGTGCTGCGAATGAAGAAATCCCAGGCTGGATCCTGGCCGGCTGGTGCGGCGATGATGCATGTGAAGAGCATGTGAAAAATGAAACGAAATTCACGACACGTAATATTCCGTTCAATCCGCCGGCTGAGAAGAAGACGTGTATGAATTGTGGTAAAGAAGCGAAACATACCGTTTGGTTTGCGCGAGCTTACTAAGCGGATGAAATGAAAAGGTGCCGTACGCGATGAACTGCGTACGGCACCTTTTTATATATGCGGGCGAACCGCGCGAAAAACCTGTGTCCGCGCGCCAAACGACGCGGCAGCCGCACCAATCGGCGTATATAACGCACCAATCCGGCCCGGCAGCGCGCCAAACCGGCCCGGCAGCGAGCCAAAACTCAGGCCCACCGCACCAAACCGGCCCGGCAGCGAACCAATACTCAGGCCCGCCGCGCCAAACCAGCCCGGCAGCGAACCAAAGTTCACGCTGGCCGCCCCAAATGCACAGCTGCACGAACCAAACACCGTCAGTCGTCCAGCTTCAAACCTTTCAATGCATCCGCAAATGGATTATTGACCGGTTCCTCGTCATTATTATTCTTCAAGTACTTTTGTACATCACGTTTATTTACTTTGCCTTTCGACTCTTTCTCGCGACGCGCTTTAAATGTAGAAAGCTTCTCGCGGTAACCGCATTTACAAGTGAAAATCTGTCCTTCGCCTTCTCCGCGAAGCTCCATTTTCTTCTTACACTGCGGACAGCGGGCATTCGTAACACGCGAGACGTTTTTGCGGTGGCCGCATTCGCGGTCCTGGCAGACAAGCATCTTGCCGTGCTTGCCATTCACTTCGAGCATCGGCTTGCCGCAGTCCGGACAGGTTTTCGTCGAAATATTATCATGCTTGAACTTGGCATCACTCGCTTTAATCTCCGACACAATTTCTTTCGTATAGCCCTTCATTTCATTAATGAAAGCTTCCTTCTTCAATTGGCCTTTGGCGATTTTCTCGAGCTTTAATTCCCACTCAGCAGTCAGAGTAGGTGACTTCAGTTCGTCCGGCACTAATTCCAGCAGCTGCTTCCCTTTATTCGTCACGTGTATATCTTTTCCGCGTTTCTCGATCAGGAAGGAATTAAATAATTTATCGATGATATCCGCACGGGTCGCGACTGTGCCGAGACCGCCGGTGGATTTCAGCGTGTCCGCCAGCTTTTTGTCCTGCGTGCCGTCCATATATTTCACCGGGTTTTCCATCGCGGATAAAAGAGTTGCTTCATTGAAACGCGCCGGCGGTTTGGTCTGGCCGGATGTTTCTTTAATCAGCTGAACTTTTAATGTATCGCCTTTTGAGAGATTCGGCAGCAGCTGTTCTTTCGTATCCTGCTCTGCTTCCTCTTCATCGAACTGGTTATTATAAACTTCTTTCCAACCGGGAACGAGAACGGTTTTGCCGCGCGCCGTGAAGCGTTCATCGGCAATTTTCGCTTGGACTGTGAGCTGTTCGTACTCATGGGCAGGAAACAGGACAGCCAGAAAGCGTTTGACAACTAAGTCGTAAATCCGGCGTTCTTTGTCGGACAGTTTATCTAGCAGAACAATTTCTTCCGTCGGGATGATTGCGTGGTGATCGGATACTTTGGTATCGTCGACGAATGATTTATTCGCTTTGATCGGTTTCTTCAGGATTTTATTGGCAGCTGAACGGTACTCACCGATGCCGGCGGACTTTAAGCGCTCCGGCAGTGTTTCGACGAGATCACTGGAGAGAAAACGCGAATCAGTGCGCGGATACGTCAGCAGTTTATGTTGCTCATAAAGCTTCTGCATGATGTTCAGCGTTTCTTTCGCAGAATAACCAAAAAGCTTGTTGGCATCACGCTGCAATTCGGTCAGGTCATACAGGCCCGGCGAGAACGTCTTTTTAGCTTTTTTATCGACATTTTCGATGACCGCCGGCTTACCGTCGATTTGCTTGACGATGGCAGACAGTTTTTCACGGTCGAATGAACGCGTGTCATTCGTTTTTCCATCCTGCCACGTTAGCTTTAATTTCGAATCGGTCTGTGCTTCGACGCCGTAAAATGTTTTCGCACGAAATGTGTTGATCTCTTCCTCGCGCTTCGCAATGATGGCGACAACAGGTGTCTGGACACGGCCGCAGTTCAGCTGGGCGTTGAATTTCGTTGTCAGCGCGCGGGTGGCATTCAGTCCAATATACCAGTCGGCTTCGGAACGGGCGACCGCCGCTTCATACAGATTTTCATACGCTTTGCCCGGCTTCAGCTGAGCAAATCCGTCTTTGATCGCTTTATCCGTAACGGATGAAATCCAGAGACGCTGAATCGGCTTCTTCACTTTCGCCTTCTCGATAATCCATCGTGCAACAAGCTCCCCTTCGCGTCCTGCGTCCGTTCCAATGATGATATTCGACACATCGGAGCGCGTGAGCTGTGATTTCACCGCATTATATTGCTTGCCTGTCTGCTTAATGACCGTCAATTTCAGATCTTCGGGCATCATCGGCAAGTCTTCCAGCTTCCACGCCTTATATTTCGTATCATACGTCTCGGGATCGGCAAGCGTCACCAAATGTCCGAGCGCCCATGTCACGATATATTTATCTCCTTCTAAATAACCGTTTCCTTTTTTATTACAATTAAGCACACGGGCAATATCCCGCGCCACGGAAGGCTTTTCCGCCAATACAACACTTTTTTTCATATAGTTAAACTCCTTTGGGTATATACATGTCAAAAAACTCCTCGCGTAGATAAGGGAAGGCCTTATGCTATCAGAAGGAGCTGCTTAATGAAAAGTGTAAACCAGCGGAGAAGATTCGTCAATTTAACAGGGCCTGTTTCCATTGAGAAATGGAAGGCGACAACACTGTTTTCCTCCGCGGAAATCGCATTGTATTTTACGGAGACGTAGGATAAAGTAGAAGGAATAGGTATCCTTTTCCAGGTAATTTATTGGAGTATATCCAGTGGAAAGGAAGCTGAAAATCGAAAAGGGATTGAGTTCTATGGTTGGAGGCAACAGCAGGAGTGCCATGCCAAAAAAGAAGATTTTTCTACTTGGGAGTTTATTTATATTGACGTTAACCATCTCGAGAATTGGTTGGATCTCCTATTTTCAGTCGCCTGACAACGTGCAAGCGGAAAAAGGTGTCATTGATTTACGGGGTTGGACGTTTACCGATGATCAGACCATTTCACTTGACGGTGAATGGGAGTTTTATCCGGAGGAGTTCATTGAGCCTTCTATGACTGGCAAATTGGAAGTTCCAAGCGGATATATACATGTCCCGCAAGACTGGAAAGAGCAAATCGCCGATGCAGAACAGAAAACGGGTTATGGTTACGGCACATATCGGATTATCATTAAGCTGCCTGACAGTGAGCAGCAGTTATACGGATTGCGATTCAAAGAAATAAAAACGGCGGCTGCGGTCTTTGTAAATGGCAAACAAGTCGGGGAATATAATACGCCAAATGAAGCGGGTACTAAAAATGCTTCCGTGCGCGGTCCGTTTTACGCGTTATTTCACAAGAATAAAAGTGACATCGAATTATTGGTCCATGTCTCCAATTATGAATATCCTTTTGGCGGAGGAATCCTGGAGTCAGTGATGATCGGTTCCGATACGGCTGTCATTAAAGAGGCTAATCAATCTTTTTCTCTGCAACTGACAGTCGGCATCATTTATTTGCTTCATAGTCTCTATGCATTTGCGATTTACTTCTCCGGCAAAAGAAAAGGTCAAAGACAGCTGCTGATCTATGGAATCTTCCTGGTGATCAGCGCGTTTTCCATTTTGCTGGACGATGATGCGGTCATTCAGCTGCCAATAGGAGTACAGGCGGCCAATCACCTGCTGATGTTTTTATTCATGAGTATCCTGCTGGCGATGTTGTATGTCGTCAAGCATTTATTTAACATCAAAAGCCGGTTTCTTACTTATATAACGGGGCTGTATGCGGTGCTCGCCATTGCGCTGACTGTCATTCCATACGCGCATTCATTGTTCCTGAGCGTGCCGCTATCCCTGTTTTATATAAGTTCGCTGTATTTTCTATTCAGCCAGACGATAAAAACAATTCGCAAAGGCTACTCTGAGGCGATTTTCATCCTGTTTTGGATAGCATGCTACTCATCAAATGTTATCTGGGGATCCATCATCAAAGCGGGCGGCCTTCACATACCGTATTACCCGTTCGACTTTATCGTTTCTGTAGTGGTTATTGCGTTTCTCTTATTCAAGCAACATGACAGGATAGTGAAAGTAAACGAGGAGCAAACACTGAAGCTGCAGTCTGCCGATCAGCAAAAAGATGCGTTCCTGGCGAATACTGCCCATGAGTTGCGTAATCCTCTCCACGGAATCATTACAATTGCACAAACTCTTATGAACAATAAAAGTCAGTCCGAAAAGGACAAAAACAGTTTGAAGTTGCTTGTGAGTGTTGGTCAGCGAATGACTCTGTTGCTCAATGATTTACTGGATGTGACGCGCTTGCGGGAGGGGTTTATACTGCTAGATCAAAAAAGTGTCAGGATTCAAGGGATTGTCCCCGGCATATTTGATTTGAATCGTTATGTGCTGGATGGTAAACCTGTGCAGCTGCATCTTGAGATGGAAGATGATTTTCCGCCGGTGTATGCGGATGAAAACCGGCTGATTCAGATATTATCCAACTTGATCCAGAATGCGATTAAGTACACCAATGAAGGCCATATCGTCGTAAGCGCAACGCAAGAGAAAGGTATGGCTGCGATTCATGTTCTAGATACAGGCATCGGTATGAGCAATGCCATGCAAGAGAAAGTATTCGAGCCGTATGAACAGGAGCATGGCAACGCCGCTTCGCAAGGGGGGATTGGCTTAGGTCTTGCAGTTTGTAGAGAGCTTGCAGAGCTGCATGGCGGTAAAATCACAGTTGCTTCATCTGTTGGCGAAGGTACCGTCTTTACTGTCACACTGCCGTTATCACCTGAGCCGGAACTGGAAGCAGCTCATCAGCCAAAAACTTCTCTGCCAGTGGCCAATCCAAATGAATCTTCTATTTTTACAGCCGAATCTTCAAGTCTTTCAATAAACAGTGCTTCCGTTAATGAAAAAGCAGCCATTTTAATCGTTGATGACGATCCTGTAAATGTCCGGGTTATGGCAATGCTGCTGGATTCAGACTATGAGGTCACGACAGCTACTAGCGGTGAAGACGCGCTTGCCTATGTAAAGAGGAACGAGTTTGACCTGGTCATTTCCGATGTGATGATGCCGCGAATGTCCGGTTATGAATTGACACGATATATCCGCCAACTGTATACAATGTCTGAATTACCAATTTTGCTGCTAACGGCAAGAAGTGAATTGCAGGATATCTATACAGGATTTGATGCAGGTGCAAACGATTATGTCGCAAAGCCTGTAGACTCAATGGAATTGAAAATGCGTGTAGAAGGGTTAATCGAATTAAAACAATCTATTCATCAGCAACTGCGGATGGAGGCGGCTTGGCTTCAGGCGCAAATACAGCCGCATTTTCTATTTAATACGCTCAATACCATCGCTTCATTGGCTGAATTTGACACGAAACGAATGCTTCGTCTGCTTGAAGAATTCGCCAACTATTTACGTAGAAGTTTCAGCAATGTCAATATCGATTCCCTCATTCCGTTAGAGGAAGAACTGGATCTGACACGTTCTTATGTCTATATTGAACAGGAACGCTTCGGTGAACGGCTGCGAATTGAATGGGAAACTGACAATAACCCGGCTATTCAAATACCTCCGCTGTCGATTCAGCCGCTTGTCGAAAATGCCATCAGACATGGTATTTTGAAAAAGGTGGAAGGAGGCACTGTCACAATACGAATTACCAATCATACAGATTATACAGAAGTCTCGATTATAGATGACGGAGTCGGAATGAATTCGGCAAAAATTCAGGAACTGACCAGTGGGGAATCAATCCAAGATGGAAACGGAATTGGAATCGTCAACACCGACCGACGTTGTAAGCAGCTGTTTGGCAAAGGTTTATTTATTTTGAGCGAAGAAGGAAACGGAACAGAGATTTCTTTCCAAATCCCTCTTCAAGAGAAAAAAAGCGACTGAAAGCAGTAATTTTTTGTATACTGATACTAACACTTTAGAAATGAGGGATCAGAATGTCTGAATTAAAAGAACGGCTGATGGCAGATATCAAGACAGCAATGAAAGAAAAAGACCAGATGAAAAAAGGCGTCATCAATTTATTGCGTGCAGGTCTGCAGAACGAGGAGCTGGAACTGAAGCGTGAATTAACAGAAGAAGAGGAAATTAAAATCGTCCAGCGCGAACTCAAGCAGACGAAACAATCTCTCGAAGAAGCGCAAAAAGCGGATCGGGATGATATTGCGGAAGCTGAAAAAGCGAAGATCACGATTGTTGAATCCTATCTGCCAAAACAGATGAATGTCGAAGAAGTGAAGGAATTAATCAGCTCACTCGGCATCTCAAAAGACACGCCGATGGGCCAGGCAATCGGCACGGTGATGAAAGAAGTTGCCGGACGTGCGGAAGGCAAGACTGTTTCGCAGGCTGTAAAAGAATATTTGCAGGGGTAAAGGCTGTCGGGAAATCGCAAGTGATGCGATTTCCCGGCAGTTTTTTTTATTGTGTGGAGCGAAAGAGGTGCCTAGATGCATCGAAGTGCTGTAGATTCGAACCAAAACAGCCTTGAACCGCGCCAAAACCCTTCTGTGCCGAACCATAAATCATCAATACCGAACCAAACGAGGCTGTAAACGAACCAAACCAGGCCGGAACCGAACCAATCGGACTGTTTACCGCACCTTTCCTCACTTCTTAAACGAAGCCCTCACTAGATACGCCACATCATACTCTTTCAATTCCTCCAAATAGCCTTCATTCTGTTCAAAAAAATCGACAGAAAAGGAGCTGACTTTCACGCCTACGGAGCTATTTGTATAGGCCACTGCACTGAGCAGCATGTTTTCGGAAAGCGGCAGGCCTTCCTGCGGATTGACGGCTGTCAGGGTAGCCATGTCCTCTATATCTGGCAGCTGATCTTCACTTGTTAAACCGGCGCCGCTGATGCTGGCGGAGAATAATAATTTATCGTCTGACGGTTTGATGGCCATAATTAATGTGCCGTTCGTTGATTCGCCGGGCAGCGGAATGGAAAGCTCACCGATGGGACCGCCAATCTTTTCCCCTTTTTCGTATTTATCCATCCAAAGCGAAATGCCGGAATAGGTTTGATCGGTTGCATAATCAAATATAAATACCTGGTCTGCAGCTGTTTGAATGATTTGTTCCTCGCGGTCTGTCAGTTCAGGGATGGTCAGTTTATTTTTATCGGACGCTGCACATGCACCGAGCGCCAGCACGCTGCTCAGGCAGAACAGCAGGATGATTTTCCTCACTTCGCTGCACCTCCTCTACTACTATTCTTCAAGTATAACAGTTTTCAAAACCTTCAGTTATTCATTTGTGAAAATATTTTACTGGGAAAGTGAAATGTTTTCCATCCTGCAACCGTTATACTGATGAAATAAAGAAACGAGACATGCGCATGGTCGTTGGATAGGGAGGTTCTTATGGAAGAGGATGTTCAGTGGGTGCGTGAGGTGCTTGCGGGGAATAAGCAGGCGTACGCCCATATTATCGATAAATACAAAAATCCGCTCTATGCCGTGATTTTACGGATGACGCGGAACCCGCAGGATGCACAGGACTTTGTGCAGGATGCTTTTTTGAAAGTGTATTATCAGCTGGATAAGTATAAAGAAACCGGGTCTTTCTCCAGTTGGCTGTATCGGGTGGCTGTGAATCATTGTATGGATGAGTTTAGGAAGAAGCGGCATCAAGCCGTGCCTTCAGAGTTTGCAGAAGAACAGGCAGTCGACCGCAACCATCCCGAAGTGGTGTTTTTGAAGAAAGAAAAACAGCGGCAATTGGAACGGCTGCTTGCCACGCTTCCGGAAGATGAGCGATTGATCATCCTGCTGCGTTATGCGAATGAATTAAGCTATGAAGAAATCAGTGAAGTAACAGATACTCCATTATCTACTGTTCGCAATAAACTTCATCGGGCGAAAAAGAAAATGAGGGAAACAGTAAAACGAGAAGGAGGCTATTTTCATGAACTGTCCAACGATAGATGAACTAGCAAAATACGTCGATGATTTATTGACGGAAAGAGAAACGGACCGTGTGCAGGCTCATCTGGAAGACTGTCCGCATTGTCGGGAAGCAGTGGAAGCGTTTCTCGGAGAGCAGCATTTTATGGTGGAAACATTTCAGACACCCGGACTGCCGGATGATTTTGCGGCAAAAATAGTAGATCAGCTGGAACCATATGAGCGGCAAGTTAGAAAACGAAAAGCACCTTGGAAAAAATTGATGCTGTCCGCGGCAGGTGTTGTGCTGGCAGTCGGGCTGAGCGCGGCATTGAGCCCGAGCTTCGCTCAATTGATTGGCGGGTTTTTCAACACCGAACAAGCGGATGACGGGCTTCGTCTGGCGATGGAGGCGGGGCTTGCCGAACGAGTAGATCTGGCAGTGGAAGATCAGGGAATTACATTAAAGGTCGAAGATGTGATGGCGGATTCTTCACGCATCACGCTGTCCTATCAGGTACTGAAAAATGGCAAGCCGAAAAATGCCTATATTGAAGAGGATGGTACTCCAAATCGTGTCATAGCAATCGACCAGAATGGCAATGAATTGGACCAGCTTGGATACAGTTGGTGGGATGGCGGCGATTATGGAGTATATGAGCTTTCATTGCGCGGATACGAGGATATCGATCAGCTGACCATCCGATTTGATGTCACCGAGTTACGTGGAGAGAAAGGGAATTGGCAACTTGATGTTCCGGTGGATCTCAGCGAAAAGCGTCAGCTGACCCAAACGCGGCCGCTGAAGGGTGCTTCATTTGACACGGATGGCGTGGCAATCGAACTGCAGAAAATGCAGATGGCACCTTCATCTACTGAGCTCTTTTATGAGACTTCATTCACAGAAGAAGAACGCGCAAGAATTGAAAAGGCGGGAGAGGAGTTCAAGCAGCGGTTCGGTGCGGAGCCGGTGGAATCATTGATGCGTACGTTTGATCCTGAAATCGCGTATCATTTGGAGGATGAAAGCGGTGCGGAACTATATTCTTGGAATCGCTGGGATACGGAAGAAGGATATGTGAGCGACGCGGGGATGCTGCAGGGAACGGGTGAAAACCTGGAGACAATAGGGAATCTCAAGTGGGTGAATTCGTTCGTGCCGCAGAAGGAACAGCCGGACATGACGTTCGTGCTGGACGGCGTGTACAAGACAGAGCCGGCGAATTTCTCTATCACATTCAATCCAAAGGAGCTCAGGAAAGAGCCGTTCTCCTTCGAATTTGAAGGCAATCAGATGAAGGTGGTCCATGCGAAGAATGAGACGGATTACTTTTTTAAGAAATCAGTCGTGCCGGTAAGGAGAGTGAAAACATTCGTTGTGGAGATGGAAGGCAAGAGAGAGAAGGACGCGGGTGAGCTGGGCATCTGGCTGCTCGAGGACGGCGAAGGAAATGTCTACTCATCAGGCCCAAGCGGCTCCATTTCAAATGAAGACATCGGTTTTACATTGGATTTTCCTGCATTAGAAAAGGTGCCGGAAGAGCTGACACTGCATCTGTTCTCAGCGAAACACTATGTGCCGGTGAAAGAGCCGTGGAAAGTGCCGCTGTATTAAAAATAGCATCCGTCTTATCATCAGCAGATGATAGGACGGATGTTTTTTCGGTTTATCTGGTTTGATAGAGTACCGGTAATCATAAATTATTAGTAAACAGTTTTAGAAATCTCGACTTTAAACCATAAATAAAAAAGGGCTCTTCACCAACACATGTGCTTGACAACCTGTCACGTGCATTTTGGCAATGGGCGGGTTTCGTTTCTCGACTTTATAGGGAGTTTAATTGAAGTGTGCGTCTGCAGTTTAGATGGGGATTGCCTTACGCTATGAGCCTACTGGCGAAGAACGTGCCAGCAGTCTCACAGCCACGGCCTACCCCGCAGTTGCGCCTTCGCTGATGTTGGAGAACGTACAATGTACTGTTTTTGCAGAGTATGGGACGCCCATCAACTCTACGCATAAGAATGCAAACCCGCAATGACCAAATTAACAAATACTTGATTAAACACAATTAGACCAAAACCTATAATTGACAGCCAGGCCGTTCTTTTTCCTTCCCAGCCTTGCGCGGTCCGCAAATGTAAAAAGGCTGCGTAAAACAACCACGTAATGAGCGCCCATACTTCCTTCGGATCCCATCCCCAGAAACGTCCCCACGCGAGATGCGCCCATATCATCGCAAATAATAGACCGCCGAGCGAGAATAACGGAAATCCAACAATCACAGCTCGATATGAGATTTCATCCATCAATACGGGGCTCACTTTATTCGTAAATGGCTTTACTAATTGAATGATCTTTTTCCTGGTCAGCAGACGAATGAGCAGATAGAGTACGCTGCCTGCCAAAAACGTCCAAAGGAGAGTATTAGTCTGTGCTGCGTCTATTGAATTCGGCAGTTCAAACCATCCAATTGGCTGTCCGCCGTTAACAGTTACGGCTCCTTCGTTTACGATAAGCGCAGGCATGGAATAAACAGCTTGCTCCAATTCCTGTGCTTTATTTTCAAATTGGATGATTGTTTCATCTGACCCCAATGAAAAGGCAATGGAACAAAAGACGAATCCTATTACCGAGATGAGACAAGACATAACGAACTCCAAGCACCATGTCTGACCAGACGTAACTTCCGGATCCAGTACACGCAGCAAATAAATAACACCCGTTGCAAACGCAACCGATAGTATGGCGCTGGAGAGGGCTACAGTAATTACATGGATAGACAGCCAATTACTTTGCAGGGCGGGGATTAGGGGAGTAGCATCACTCATGAATACTCCTCCAAATCCCAATATAATTATTGAGACAGGGATTGAGAATAACACCAGCACGATTTGTTTATATAGCTGATATAGTAGTAATGTACTTGCGATCAGCATAATACCGAAAAATGTCATAAATTCATACATATTGCTTACTGGTGCGTGCTCAATGGCAATCCATCTTAAAACGAAATAAGTGAGCTGTAACACAAAAGCGGCATAGATCAATCCTACACCGAACTTTCTTGTCCAATTGTTTGTAGATGTAACCGACAAACCAATCGGCACTATTGCGGCCAGCAGGAGAATAAACGCTGTAAATAACGACTGATTACTGATTTCTATTAAACGCTCCATATTCATGTAAGCCTCCAGACTTGAAAATAATCCGTAAGCGGATCATGGCTTATTATAATGATGGCAGGATGGTTTTTGGTGTTTTTATCGTAAACGTCAGAAATTTCATCATATCTGTACAATTACCAGACAAAAGAACAGCAAACTATAGAAGGGGCGATGAAATGACCGACATGTTTTTTCTCTTTGCTCTATTCAATTTTTTGATTATCTACGGATCGATGTTTTACATTATGGATTTGCGTATAACAATCAAGCGATTAATAGCTTCTTTGCTGATTAATACATTCGTTGCTGTATTGGCTGTCAGTTATCCGCAATCGCTGTGGATTCCGATGATTGTCAGTATTGTGGCAAGCGGCGTGTTATTTTTTGTGATGACGAGAAAGCAGCTGGCCTTTTTTCATTTACTTTTTATCTATCTCTGCTGTGTGCTCGCAGAATATATCGCATTGATTGTAGTGGATATATTTCATCTATCGATCGCAGTTCATAGCGGCATCATTTTGCTGCAAATTGCTGTCATTATGATCGGTTACAAAACGTTTCTGGCCCGCTATGATGATAAAGTCAGGCTGCCGGGGAGTTCTCAGCTGGTATTACTGCTTGTTGCTGTTAGCACGGGACTAGTCTTTTATGTGCTGATATTTTTACCTGGTGGAAAAGGGGAAATCCCGATTTCCACAGGCAACTTGGTCATTCTGATGTTTTATTTTATGACCATGCTTGTCCTGATAAGAATCCTTCTGCAAACCATGATAAAAGAGCAGGAGGTTCAGGAAAAGTTTATAGAACAGCAGCAATTCACTCAGTACATGCAGTCCTTGGAACAAGTGAATCGCAATATGCAGGCTTTTCGTCATGATCATACGAATATTCTCCTTTCAATGCGCGGCTATATGGAAAACGGAGATATGACGGGTCTTAAAACTTATTTTGATGAAGAAGTTACAAAAGTAGAGCATCATACACTGTACCAAAACCAATTGTTCAGCCAATTAGACCGGCTTCAGCTGATAGAAATAAAGGGTCTAATTTCTACTAAACTGCTGCGTGCGGATGAATTATCCATACCTGTTTCGGTTGAAGTGCCAGAGTTGATTGAGGATTGCTCTGTCAGCCGTCTGCATTTGTCTCGGGTCATAGGAAATTTATTAGACAATGCGATAGAAGCTTCTGTCGTTGTGGATAATCCACAAATTAACTTGGCATTTCTCGCTATGAAGGGCGAATTAGTGATTGTAATTGAAAACAGAATCTCGGATAGCGAACTACCGGTTCAGCCATTATTTGGCGAACGGTATTCGACCAAAGGAGAGAACAGGGGCTGGGGTTTGCCGGCGGTGAGGGGAATCTTGTCGGGATATCCGAATATCACTTGGAATACCCGCATTGATAATCAATGGTTCATCCATGAAATCATGATAAAGGAGGAGTTTGATTGAGAGTCATTATTTGCGAGGATCACCCGATTCAAAGAGAATTTATCCATAAAGAAATTGTGAATTATGCTGGTTTCCACGAGCCTGGCGTGGAAGTGGTTTTACGTGCAAGCAGGCCTGATGAAGTACTGAGTTATCTGGAATACCAAAAAGCAGATTGTTATTTCTTGGATATCGAATTAAACCACCAAATGGATGGAATGGCATTGGCTGCAGAAATCCGTAAAAAAGATCCGCTGGCGTCCATCATTTTTATCACTACGCATGCAGACCGCCTCAAACTCACATTTACTTATAAGCTGGCAGCGCTTGACTATATCGTGAAAGATACACCGGATCGGACAGCCTCCGATGTAAAGCGTGCACTGCAGGCTGCTTTTGAAAGATATGTTCAGATTGGGCAAGATACGCAGCCGGACATTCTTCAAATTACGATAGGGGAACGCATTAAAAATATTAGCCTTCAAGATATTTATTTCATCGAAACTTCCAGTATTCCGCATAAACTGAGTTTGTATGAAAAGCATGGAAATTATGAATTCTACGGCAGAATGAAAGAGTATGAAGAGATGGCCCCCTCTTTTTACCGCTGCCATACGAGCTGCTTAATTAACTTGCTGCATGTCATAGAGGTGGATAGAAGGAACCGCACGGTCACCATGTCAAACGGTGCGGTATGTCCTGTTTCATTCCGGGCATTCAAGGAATTGAAAAGCAGATTATCAGAATGAAATAAAATAGGTTCCTACATTGCTTACGTATATCAATAAAATTAGTGAAATAGTAAACAGCATGCTAATTTAATTATATTGAATTACTATTACCAAATTATCAGTTTACAATATACTTTACTTTTTTATTAAACGTGATAAAGTTGAAAGAGTACTGCTGGCTTATTAACTAAATGCAAGCTCAGCAAATTAGATAAATGGAGTGGTAGTTTTGGTAAAGAGCGCTGTAGTGGAAAAAGAAAAACAACAAGAAGGAATCATGCAAATTCCTCATTGGTGGACTTGTCCGGAAGGCCACGAGGAATTACAAAAAGCTGCACATGAGCTCGGAGAAAAAGAACTTCTATCGCGTGCGTTAGTTTCGGATCAGGAGAGAAAATATCCGCGCGAAAGTCTGCGTGAATTGGCGAAAGCGGGTTATTCTGCTGTTACCATCCCGGTTGAGGCGGGTGGTCTTGCAGAAGGATTTACTGCATTTGCCGTCCTTTCAGAAAGCTTTGCCCAGTATTGCCCGTCCACGACGATGTGCTGGGTCATGCATATGACAACTGCACATACGATCTATGAAGCAGGGACGAAAGAACAGCGTGAGCGTCTGCTTCCTCGTTTGAAAGCAGGTCATGTCGGAGGACTGGCGTTCAGTGAAAAAGCAACAGGCGGACATTTCTGGAATGTCAAAAGTGCTGCGAAACGAAATGAAAACGGTTACTTGCTGAATGCTGAAAAGTCTTTTGTCACAAGCGGCGGAGAAGCGGACTTCTATTTGGTTGCAACGACTTCACCTGAAACGAAAGATCCCGATAACCTAATGTTTTTATTGGTGGAAAATGACCAGAAAGGCGTAGAGGCATTCCCGTTTGATGCAATGGGGCTGCGGGGAAATGCCAGCGGTCCGATGAATTTCAAAGAGGTGCAAGTGGCACTCGACAACCGGATCGGCGGCGAGGGCGGCATGGGTTACTTTAATGACAACACGATTGACCCGCTGTTCCTTCTGGGCTCGGCAGCTTGCTGGGTCGGTATAGCACAGGGCGCTTTAAATATGGCGACTAAAGGTGCAAAACGAACAGTTCACGCAGACACCGGTTCTTCTGTAGCAGATTATCAAGTAATCCGTCATGAATTGGCGAAAGCGCAGATCCTAGTCGACAGTGCGCGCAGCATGCTGTACCGCACAGCAGAAGCAATGGACAAATACAATAGGGAAGGCAAGGAATTGTCAGAAACCCTGTATCCATTATGGCAGCTGAAGACTCATGCTGCAGATATGGTCATTGACGTAACGAACAAAGCACTGCAAGTTTCAGGAGGCCGCGGTTATATGACAGGCCAGGTCGAGAGATATGTGCGTGACGGACGCGCAGGTGCTATTATGGGTCCTACAAACGAAATATTACGCGAGTGGATCGGCCGTACATTGATCGAGGTTCCTTGGATGGATTAAGATAAAGCAGTAAAAACAGGCCAAAGCAGTGATTACACTGCTTTGGCCTGTTTGACTATGTGAAGTGAAGGCAAAAGGGGGAATTTTTGTCTATCACTTTACACATTACTTATTATTGTTTGAGTTGTTGTTTGAATTGTTCTGCTTGGCGCGTGCCTCTCCGCCTTTTTGGCCGATTTCCTCGTAGAATTCTTTATCGTGGTTCTTCGCAGTGGCTTCTCCGCCCTTGCGCCCGATTTCTTCATAGAATTCATGGCCATGATTTTTAGCGGTTGCATCTCCGCCTTTTTGACCTGCTTCTTCCAAAGACATTTTGTTCTGGTTATTGTTTGAGTTGTTATTGTTGTTATTACGCTGTGCCATAATAAAAATCTCTCCTTTTCTGCTAATAAATTATTCCGTGCCGTCTGTGTCATTAGGTACTAATCGATCCTCAGTTGTTAACTATTTTTGTTTTGGTTGTTTGAGTTGTTAGTGGAATCGTTTTGACGGGCGCGAGCTTCTCCGCCTTTGCGTCCGATTTCCTCGTAAAATTCATGGCCGTGGTTTCTGGCAGTCGCTTCTCCGCCTTTTTTGCCTGCTTCTTCAAGGGACATTTTATTCTGGTCCTGCTGATTATTGTTGCGTTTTGCCATAATGAAAATCTCTCCTTTTGAATTTTTTGTATGCCTTACATCCTCTTGTATAGCCCGTCAGCCATGAAGTAAACTTCTTTTTTACCTCCGAGCGTTGAAGAAGGGCTCGCTTGCTAATTACAAATAATTGGCAGCCGTGGGTTGACGGCCGGATGAAGAAATGAAAATTAATTTAGTAAATCATGTTTTTTCAAGAATTCTTCTGCTAATTCTCCGGCCTTTCTATCTTTCGCATTCACCTGGAAGTTCATTTCACGCATTTCATCATCCGTCACCAGTCCGGCAAGTACATTCAGAACTTCCTCAAGTTCGGGATATTTTTTCAGCGTTTCTTTTCTTGCCAGAGGGGCTCCTTGATAAGGCGGAAATAAATTTTCATCATCTTCAAGTACGGTCAATTCATATTCACGCAGTTCACTGTCTGTGGAATACGCATCCATTACATTAATTTCGCCTGCTTCAATTGCCTGGTAGCGCAGCTTCGGCTCCATCGTCTGTACGGAAGGGAAGGTAATGCCGTACAGTTTTTGTATGCCGAGATAACCGTCTTCCCGGTCATTGAATTCCAACGTGAAGCCCGCATTGACGGCCTGTTCCACTGCAGCGAGGTCTGATATCGTTTGCAGATTGTACTTTTGCTGGAACTCTTTTGAAACAGCCAGCGTGTACGTATTGTTGTAATCCATTGGCGGCAGCAGTGCTAATTCGAACTTTTCTTCCAAGCCCGCTCTTGCCTGTTCATACACTTGCTCCCGGTCATTGCTGACGGCTTCCTCTTTCAGAAACTCAGAAATTGCCGTCCCCGTGAATTCGGGATATAAATCAATGCTTCCTGATTGAAGTGCATTAAATACGAACGAGGTCTTGCCGAGCCCCGGCTTTAATTCAACTGTCAGATCGGTCTGATCTTCAATCAGCAGTTTATACATATTAATCAGGATCTCGGGTTCAGCACCGAGTTTGCCGCCGATAACGATCGAGTCTTTGGCATTTCCGCTGAACAAAGGAGCTGCAATCATCAATACAGCCGCCATAACAAATACAGTAAATGAAGTCATTGCTTTTTTGAATGAAAGGCCTTCAAATATCTTTAACAGGAAATCGAAGAACAATGCAAGCAGAGCAGCCGGAATAGCGCCGAGTACAATCAGTGAAGGGTTATTGCGGTCAATCCCGAGCAATATCAAATCACCGAGACCGCCTGCCCCGATTAATGCAGCGAGCGTAGCTGTTCCTACTATTAACACCATCGAGGTCCGGATTCCTGCCATCATCACCGGCATCGCCAGCGGCAGCTCCACTTTCACCAGCCGTTTCCACGTATTCATGCCCATCGCGGTCGCTGCTTCCTTCAAGGAAGGATCAACTTCCTTAATGCCGGTATACGTGTTGCGTAAAATTGGCAGCAGCGCGTAGGCAACCAGTGCAATAATGGCCGGAATCTTTCCGATGCCGAATAAAGGGATCAGCAGGCCCAGCAATGCCAGGGAAGGAATGGTCTGCAGCACGGCACTGGCACCGATGACCGATTCCGCAATTTTTCGGTGATTGGTCAAGTAGATGCCGATTGGAATGGCAATGAGCACAGCGAACAGCAGCGCAATCAATGAAATTTGAATATGCTCAAGCAGTGCGCTCAGCAGCTGTCCGCGACGATCCTGAAATACCTCCAGAAAATTATTCATTCGGCACGGCTCCTTCCATTGACTGCTCTGCTAAAAATTGCATAATGCTGTCCCTCGTTATGAAACCGGCAATCCGGCCGTCTTTCTCAATCGCCACACGCTCCTTATTTTTCAGCTCCTGTACTAACGCTCCCCAGCTGCTGTCGATGGAAAGCGCAAAAGATGAAATGAAGCCGTCCGGCACCGGCTCTAAATAGTCTTCTATAGAGAATGTCCTCGCTATAGCCGCCGCCGTGAACTCCCGCACAAAAGGAGTAGCCGGATGTGTCAGGATTTCCTGTGGAGAAGCTACTTGTTCAATTCTTCCCGCGTTCATAATGCAGACACGATCACCCAATTTAAAAGCTTCCTGCAAATCATGCGTCACAAATACAATGGTCTTTTGAATATTGCGCTGAAGTTCCAGCATATCATCCTGGAGTTTTACCCGACTGATCGGATCGAGCGCACTGAAAGGCTCGTCCATCAATAAAATATCCGGATCAGCAGCAAGTGCACGTACGACGCCGACCCGCTGCTGCTGTCCGCCTGACAGCTCGCTCGGCTTGCGGCGGCGGTAAATAGATGGATCTAGTCCGACCATTTCGAGCAGTTCAGTTACCCGCTCCTGAATCCGCTGTTTTTTCCAGCCGATCAATTCAGGCACCACCGCGATATTCTCTTCAATCGTCATATGCGGGAAGAGTGCAATCTGCTGCAGCACATAGCCGATCTGCCAGCGCAGCTCATGTATCGGATAATCACTGATTCTTTTTTCATCGAGCCGGATGGTTCCTTTTGTTAACGGAATTAAGCGGTTAATCATCTTCAGTGTAGTGGTCTTCCCGCACCCGCTTGGGCCGACCAACACTAAAAACTCTCCGCGCTCGATCTGTAAATTTATTGAATCCACCACCAAACGTTCACCATCATAACTTTTCGAAACTTCGTCAAATCGAATCAAGTCACTCACTCCTAACTGTTTTAATTTTCACATATTAATAAGATGATGGGAAATAATAGAGCTCATTTATAATGCCCAGTTCATTTTGCGTTCATCTTCATTGGGTAAGATACAGGTATACACAAAACACGGAGGCGGTATCCATGAAAATAGCATGGAAAGAAATGAAGAAAAGTAAAGCGAAATTCCTGATCCTCGGATCCATCATATTCCTCGTCAGTTTCCTGACGTTCATCATCTCAGGACTGGCTAACGGGCTGTCGCAGGATAATGCGGCACTCATCAAGGATTTGCCGGAAGGACAATTTTACTTAGACAAAGATGCAGACCAAACTTATAACTTATCGAAAATAGATGAAGAGGTACAAAAGAAAACGTTGGCAGATAACCCGGGAGCAACAGCATTCTCGGTGCAGATGGGCTTCGTCAACGACAGCGAAGACAAGCAGCACAGCGTAGCTTTCGTTGCATCTACGGATTCCAAATTGTTCGAAAATGTTAAAGAAGGCGAAATCGTCTTGGACAATTCATTGAAGGATAAAGGAATCAAAGTCGGCGATGTGCTGACCAACAATCAATTCAGCGGCGAATTCACCGTCAAAGGATTTGTTGACCAGCAGAAATACAGTCACGCACCGGTCGCATTCATTCACATGAAAAACTATCAGGAAATCTATCGTGTGATGGAAATGCAGACAATCTTCATTCCTGGAAAAGAGACGCCGGCAATCAGCGGGCTTGAGGCTTTTTCGAATAAAGAGTTCTTAAATGCCATCCCTAGTTACAGTGCGGAACAGATGTCACTTAACATGATCGTGTGGTTCCTTGTGATTATCAGTGGTATGCTGTTTGCGATTTTCTTCTATATGATGAACGTTCAGAAAATCGGTTTGTACGGTATCTTGAAAGCAATCGGTATGAAAACACTATCATTGTTCAAGATGATCTGGTATCAAATGATCGTCATTACAATTGTGGCTTTGGCGCTTTCCATCCTGCTTAGCCAAGGATTCAGCTTTATCGCACCTGAAGGCATGCCGTTCCACTTAACAATGGATACTGTTCTCATGTTGTCAGCCGTATTTTTAGCCGTCGGTTTCATAGGTGCTACGATTTCCGGTTTCCAAATCAAAAAAATCGAACCGCTTCAGGCGATTCAACAAGGAGAGATGTAAGATGTCTGCCTTTACTATAGATGAAGTGAAAAAAACCTTTACGAACGGTGAAATTGAAGAAGAGATTTTAAAAGGTGTCAACTTATCGCTGAAAGAAGGAGAAATTACGGCACTTGTAGGCCCGTCTGGCTCGGGCAAGTCAACCATCCTGACGATTGCTGCAGGTTTGCAAAGAGCATCTGGCGGAGAGATCATGTTTGAAGGAAAAGATATGACAAAGATGAGCCAAGAAGAAATCCGTCATATACGCGCTACAGATTTCGGCTTTGTCTTCCAGTCCTCTCATCTTGTGCCCTTCTTGACAGTAGAAGAGCAGCTGCAGTTGATGCTGGATGTCTCTGAAACAAAAATTAATAAAAAAGAGCAGGCAAAAGCGATTGCTGAAATTTTACAGTTAGTCGATATGGAACATCGAAAAGACGCCTATCCTTCTTCTTTATCAGGAGGGGAGCGTCAGCGTGTGGCAATTGCGCGTGCCATCATTCACCGTCCGAAAATTTTGTTCGCAGATGAACCGACGGCAAGTCTCGATACAAAGCGTTCAAAAGGCGTCATGGAACTGTTGCAGGAACTAACGAGGACGTTGAATTTAACGACGTTAATGGTCACACATGATGAGGAAATGCTGCCGTACGCAGATCGCATTATTACAATGCGGGACGGCTATATAGTGGAATAAACAGATGGCGGCGTTCTGTCGCCGTCTGTTTTGTAATTTGTCATAAAAAAATTCCAGTACAGGAAACACCTACATAGCGAGCTTTCGACATATTTCGCACTGACTTTGAGTCAGGAGTGATATAGACGAGGTCTTCCAAATATGGTAAGTTTGCAGTGTAAGATATGAAAAAAATGTAGAATAAAGGAGGAGTAAACATGAAACGAACAACATCGTTAGTCTTGGGTTTTATTGTCATCGTCTGTTTGGTTGTCATCGCATTGATGGGTAATCAAATCCGTGTCAACAAGGATCAAGCGTCAGAAACTCCTGAAAATGAAGAAGCAACACAAGAAGTAGCTGGAATTCAACACAACCCGCCATCAATGGATGATGTACCAGATGGACCTGAAGGGGAAGCGATCAAACGAGGATTTGACTTGTTTGATGATACATCAAATGTACTGCGCTCAGAAGCAGCGTCAGTAGAAGACGGAATTGCACGTGTAAACGAATTGTCCTGCACAAGCTGTCACGCAGGAGCGGGAACAGATGAAGGAGTTTCTTCAATGGTCGGTATGTCTGCGGTTTATCCGATGTACATCGGACGCTCCGGACAAATGGTGACATTGGAAGAACGCATCAATGGTTGTATGGTTAGAAGTATGGACGGCCAGAAATTTGCGGCAGACGATGAAGATCTGGATGCAATGGTTGCCTATTTAACGTACATTTCTGAAGGTATTCCAGTAGGTGCTGAGTTAGATTGGCGCCATCAGAACAGTATTGATGAGTTGCCGACACCAAACGTAGAGAACGGCGAAGAACTGTATCAGGCGTCTTGTATTGCCTGTCATGGTGAAAACGGCGAGGGAACCGGTTCGAACACAGGCCCAAAACTATGGGGTGACGGTTCATTCAATGACGGAGCCGGAATCGCACGTATGACGAAAATGGCCGGCTATGTACAGAAAAACATGCCGGTGGGTCAGGAAAACACACTTTCGGATCAGGAAGCAAGTGACCTGGCAGCCTTCATTCTTTCCAAAGACCGTCCTGAATGGAAAAATCATGATAAGGACTGGCCGAACGGCGGACGTCCGAATGATACCATGACGAAAGAGCGCCGCGATGAAATTAAAGATGGCACAATTAATTGGGATGAAGTACTTGCTCCCGCTGAAAAGAAATAAGGATTTGAAGACGTCTGCCGGGTAATCATGGCAGGCGTTTTTTTCTATGGTAAACTATAAAAAAGAATGGAAGAAGAAAAGGGGGAATACAGATGCAATCACCATTTACGTTTACGCATACAGCACCTGCAGAAAAAGAGGGGAAGCAGCCAGCAATATTCTTGTTTCACGGCATGGGCAGTCATGAAGGAGACCTTCCTCAACTTGTCTCGGACTTCCAAGACAGCCATCATATATTCAGTTTAAGGGGGCCGGTAGTTCATGCACCCGGCTATGCATTTTTTACAATCGAAGAAGAAGGCAAACCGGTGCGTGAAGTATTTGATAAAGTAGTGGTTTACATCCAGGCATTCATCCGCGAAGCGATTACGGAATTTAACTTGGATCCGGACCGCTTGACGACCGTCGGGTTCAGTCAGGGAGCGGTGCTTGCGCAAACGCTCGGTTTGTCGATGATTCCATCTTTACATGGAGTAGCAGCGCTCAGCGGCTATATCCCCGACTTTGTGAAGAATGAATATGCAAAGCAGCCAGTTGATCAATTGCAAGTCTTCATTTCGCACGGGGACTATGATTATGTCATACCTTCTCAGTCGGGTGTGGAAAGCAAAGACTATTTTGAATCCCTCGGGGCAAATGTGACGTTTAAGACGTATGGTGACGGGCATGGCGTGACGCCTGAGAATCAACGTGATCTGACTGCATTTCTCAAGACATTGTAAGGAGGGGAGCAGATGAAAATTCAGCCGTTTTGGGTGCTGATGGCGATTGCGGTCGTCAGCTGGATTGCGAATTATGCGTATGCGGAATCCACAAAGCTTGCCCATCCTATCTTCTTGGATCATTATATAGACGTCTGGCGGGAGGAGAGTCCGGAACTTTCATTGTATTATCTTGCCAATAAAGAGGATCGCTCGATGATACAATGGGTGGAATTAGGCGATTGGCAAGGTGCACCCTTACATTTTGGCACAGGCCCTGAATTTGAAGAAGTCGAGCACTATGGCCGCTATTCCTTGCGCCGTGTGACGCTGCAGATGGATCAGCCGTCGGCCATGACGGAGGCGCAGAAGTTCCGTGAGATAACGGTTAACTTTACGGATGGTGCAACTGTCCAGACGGAGATCGGGCAAGTTACGGTTCAGCCACCTTATGATTATGATGGAGCCCAGCCGTTTACAGATCAGTCAAGTGCCAGTGGAGAGTACGAAAAAACGCAGCTATTGCCGGGTGAGGATGTGACGATAGAATCGGTGAAGACTTCTTTTGATGACGTACTGCAAAATCAATTTTTCATCAAGCTATATATGCGTGAACATTCACTGGATCAAGGAACTCTGCCTGAAGGGATGTCAGAGTATGAAGAAAAGTCCTGGCAGAATGTTCCTGGAATAGACGTACGGACCGCTCAGTTTCCGTTTGATATGAAGAAAGGTGAGCGTTTGACCATCACCAGCGCAGCGGATCTCAAGCTGCGGGGCGTTATGCAGATGGATATTGAAGTAGCAGGAAAAACAGCTGCAAACGAGCCTTTTACGACAATAGCCAACTATATCTCCTATCCGCAGTTTACCTTAGAGGAAATAAAGCAGCTGATAAAGAAGCGAACGGAGGCGAAATCGAATGAATAAAGCGTTTCGCCTGATGTTCTGGGGCTATATTTTTATTTTTTTTCGGATTCAATTCGGCATCGATTTGCTGGCAGATCCGATTGGCTATTATCTAATTTATTTGGGTGCCGACCTCATGACGGAACGTTTTCCCGCAGCGAAGAAAGCGGAGAAGGCGGCATTTGTCGGCATACTGATTTCTGTGCCGGGCGTTTTCGTGAACTTGTCTGAAGTGACCGGAGGCTTGTGGACGCTGTACGCAGAAGGCTTGTTCATCTGGAAAGTGATAACGGTCTATTATTTATTCGGAGCATGGAAATCGGCCATTCAGAACGTCGGACAGAGCCGGCTGCGCCAACGCGTGCAAATAACGTATGTGTGGTATATGGGTATTCATTTTGTGATGATGCTGCTCACTGCATTTTCGTTAAATGTCGGCGGCAATGAGTGGTCGTCAGTATTCTTGTTTTTCAGTCTGATGGTTATTGCGATGGACATTGTTCTGCTGGCGCTGATTGCAGCGCTGCGCAGGATGGATTGGGAAACGCCTATAGAACTTGATGAGTCCTCACCGGAGACGTGAGGACTTTTTTAAATTTTCATGAGAATACTTGTTGTGTTCATTCGTTGTAGTAAGTGAGAACAGTTTTTCAAGGAGAATTGCTGATGAAATCGACAGAGAGAAATTTTATCCGGCGGCTGAAACGCAAAAAGGAAGATGCGGTGGAATATATCGTGGATGCTTATTTGCCCGTCGTCAAAGCGGTGGTGTATAAAGTGCTAGGCCCCCTGCAGAAGGACGCGGATATTGAGGAGTGCATCAGTGATGTATTTCTGGCGGTGTGGGAGAACAGTGAGCAGTTCGAAGGGGAAGCAGAGGATTTTAAAAAGTGGATCTGCATGGTCGCAAAGTACAAAGCGATTGATCAGTACCGGCGAATGGAGAAACGGAATAATCGGGAACAGGGGATGGATGACATGTATTTCATCAGCGACAGCAATGCAGCAGGCGAACTTCTGGCGAAAGAGGAGCAGGAAGAATTATTGATGGCGATGAGCAAGCTGAATGAAATGGACCGAGATATTTTCACAATGAAATATTTTCTCGACATGTCGAACGGGGAAATTGCGGAATCCCTGCGCGTGACAAAGGCAGCTGTTGATAACCGGCTGTATCGCGGCAAAAAGCAATTGTCTGCCTTAATTAAGAGCGAGTGGGAAGGAGAATGCATATGAAATCCTTGTATAAGCGGTTCAACGAGCTGAAAAGTGAGGAGGAGATTGAGCCGATGGACGTTTCGAATGAAGAGAAAGAGGCGATGAAGCAGCAAGTGCGAATGAAAATACAGCGGAGGAGACGTGTTCCGAGAGTCTGGCGGAATGTGGCGGCTGCGGCAATCATCACTGTAGCGTCAGTGACGGCAGTCGGCATCGCCTTCCCGACACTTGCCAGCCAAATCCCGATCGTCAGCAATATCTTCTCTATATTCAACGAAGACCAAGATGGATTTTACACCGATTATGAAGAATATGCTGTCGACATTGCCGAGTCACAGACGAGTAAAGGGATTACCATCATGGTGGATCGGGCGGTATATGACGGAAAGACGGTCACACTTACCTACTCCGTTGAAACCGCAAAAGAACTGGGGCAAAATGCAGGCGTCAATTCACCAATGGATATAAAACACACCAATGGTTCTTCAGGAACTTCCACGGCGTTGAAGAAGGTGGCGGACAATAAGTATGTCGGAATGATCACGACTACTCCAGACTTTGACAAGAAACCAGATTTCGTCGACGTCAGCTGGGTTCCAGACAGTATCGTGAATTATGACACGATGAAAGAAACAGCAGGAGACTGGGAATTTCACTTTAAGCTGAAGCCGATGACGGGCGATGTTCAGCTGGTTGACCAGTCGGCTGCCAAACGAGGTGTTGAAATAACTATTGAGGAAATTCGCTTCACCGAGATCTCGACAATCATCGAATACAGTCAGAAAGTTGATTCTGCGGTAACGGATGAATGGGAATGGGTCACGGCCGATCTGGCAGTGAAAGATAATCTGGGGAGTGAATATTTGTCCAATGGCAATGGTGGGTTCAGTGAAAATGGCCAGGATTACCACTTTAGCACGACTCTGAAAAAAATCGACAAAGAGGCAACCTCTCTAATTTTTACTCCGGAAATCTATATGTATAATGGCAGTGGAAATAAAAACGAAACAGTGATGCTTGAACCGATTGAAATTGAGCTGGTTAAGAAATAAGAACTGTTCAGTGTAAGGATACATCCGTTCAAAGAGAAAAGATAGAAACAAAAAAACGCTCAAAACTGAGCGTTTTTTTCATTCCTGCCAATCAAATGACTGAGAGATCAGGGAATGTATGGTAAAGTGGTAAGAATTATTACGAAAGATTCGGGGTAAAAAGACGTAAAGGTTCATTCTACAAACTGGAGGTGTGCTATGGTTTGGATTTGGATGAAAGCAGGTTTGGTTGCAGCACTTACTTTTCTTGGCATGTTTATAGCTCAAACACTAATGCGAAAGATTTTTGATATTGAAAGAAGATACGAAGATGCCTCTTCCGACAATCATATCAATCAATCGTATCGGAAAATAGACAAGATACTTAGAGACTATTCTATAGTTATCGTATTTATTGTTTTGGTCGCAGGCATAGTCTATTTTGAGGAATCCTTTAATTTGGTTCTAATAGTTGCCTTTATTTTAGTGTCTGTAAGGATGCTGGTAAAAGCATTTTTTGAGTGGAAATATTCTGCGTATCCAAAACAGGCCATTTTAACTTTGTCCGAGATGGCGGTCTTATTCATAATGGTTATAATGATCTTACAAACCAACTTTATTCCTTAAAGCCCATGAGCGTATTTTCTGGAAAAGTATGTACGGCCTTTCAACAATGCTAAATGTGGGCAGGTAAAATGGTGAAACAAAAGAGGTGCTTTCTTGGTTACTTTCTTCTGTCTCCATTATTTTTCATGGTTATCTCATTCGTTTGGAATTATCGCAACTCAAATAGCCTTTGTATTATTTACTGTTAGTTCATTGCTGAAGATTTTAGATAATAGCTAAGAATGGAGTGAGAGATAATGGTAAGTCAGGTTTTTGGGATGATTATTCTCTGGATTATAGGATTATTCATTCTTTATCTAGTGATTTATAAAGCAGTCAAAGAAGGAATTAACAAGTCTGTGGTGGGACAATCAATCGAAAGAACACCCGAGTCTGTAGTGAATAAAAAATCATTTCTTGATAATGATTTAGATAATTAAAGGGTTTACTGTTATCAGGGGCAATTCTGGAATAAGGATTGTGCCGTAAAAGGATCATTTTGATAAATTGAATTAGTGGCGTCGCTCTGCTAATATCATTGGGAACGTACATTCCCTTTTTAGGAGTGATTAGGAGGATTATTATGAAAAAACAGCGGAAGTTAGTATTATTTATTGCTCAAAGTTTAGATGGTTATATCGCAACGAAAGATGACTCTCTTGATTGGTTATTTAAGGTTGAGGGCGAAGGAGATAATGGTTATTCGAAGTTTTTTGAAACTGTAGATACAGTCTTAATGGGTAAAAGGACATATGATTGGGTTATGGAACAAGAGAAAGGTCAATTCCCTTATTCAAATAAAGATAGTTACGTTTTTTCTAGGTCATCAATAAAGGATACTAAAGACGTTACATTTGTAAATGGAGATATTGTTGATTTTACTAATAACTTGAAAAAAGAAGACGGTAAAGATATCTGGATAGTTGGTGGTGGAGACATACTATATACGTTTATAAAAGAAAAGTTAGTCGATGATCTGATTGTGACAGTGGCACCAATAATCATCGGAGAGGGAATTCCCTTATTTAAAGCAGGGGATTACCAGTTAGATCTTTCGCTTAGAGGTACTAGAACTTTCAATCAATTTGTTGAATTACATTATACTGTAAATAAATAACCCCGAATGTGATGCAGCTAAAAGGCACAATTCTGAAATAAGTATACGCTCTATA
>NZ_WHVV01000018.1 GCF_009650995.1 Sporosarcina cascadiensis
CACATATGCTCTATCGAGAATTTGCTGCAGGTCAGGGCCTCGCCTGAAGAAAAAGGAGAAGATATTATGTATGAACCGATCGATGCATCTTTTTTTCAGGAGCCGGTTTTGCAGCTTTCCCGCAGTCTGATCGGCAAATATCTAGTTCATGAAACACCGGCTGGCCTTCTGGCAGTCCGAATCGTGGAAACGGAAGCCTATCACGGACCGGAAGACCGGGCGGCGCACAGCTTCAGCAACCGTCCCACCAAGCGGACAGAGGTGATGTTCGGAGAAGCGGGCATGGTATATACATATCAGATGCACACGCATGTCCTGATGAACGTAGTCGCAGCGGCTGAAGGAACCCCACACGCTGTGCTTCTGCGCGCCGGCGAGCCGGTGGAAGGTCTGGAGCTGATGCAAGTAAACCGAGGCAGTCATATTAAGAAAGCAGTCGATTTGACTAATGGCCCGGGGAAACTGTCCAAAGCGCTTGGCGTCACCATGCAGTACTATGGCCGCAGCTGGGCTGAAAAACCTTTATATATTGCAGATGGTCTGGCGCAAAATGAAGTAGAAACCGGCCCGCGTGTAGGCATCGGTAACTCTGGTGAGGCTGTTCATTATCCATGGCGGTTTTATGAGAAAGACAACCCGTTCGTCTCGAAATATAGAAAATAAATGAGTAAAGTATGTCCAATCTAGAGAGGGATCGGGAGAAAATGAAAGACATATTGAAGATGGGAAGCGCCTTTATCGGCATTATTGTCGGAGCAGGATTTGCTTCGGGCAATGAAATCATGACGTATTTCACAAGTTTTGGATTATGGGGAATAGCGGGTGCGGTTTTTTGCACAGCGCTGTTCGCCTACTTAGGTATGACGCTTACCCGTTTAGGCAGCCGCATGCATACCAGTTCTCATAAAGATGTTATATATAAAATCAGCGGGCGTTATTTAGGTTTTGTGGTAGATGCGATCATCATTTTCACGCTGTTCGGTGTAGGTGTCGTTATGCTTGCCGGAGCAGGGGCCAATCTGCAGCAGCAATTCGCACTGCCTTCATTTGCAGGCAGCTTGCTGATGATCGTGCTGGTGTTTTTGACGATGCTGCTGGATGTGGATAAAGTAGTATCGGTAATCGGCAGTATTACGCCATTTCTGATTATCACTGTGATTGGCGTATCTGTCTATTGTCTGACGACGATGGATACGACGTTTGCCGTGCTGGATCCTGTGGCGCAGGCAGTGCCTACCACGCTGCCGAACTGGTTTCTGTCTGCCGTTAATTATGTATCGTTCAATATTGCACTCGGTGCTTCGATGGCGATTGTCATGGGCGGTGCAGAAAAGAATGAACGGATTGCAGGCTGGGGCGGTTTTGTCGGAGGCCTGGGTTTAGGCGGTTTAATTTTACTGAGTCATTTGGCGATTTTTTCAAAGGTGGAATCGGTGGCAGGAACAGAACTGCCGATGCTTGCCATCATAAATGATATTTCACCCGTGTTTGCGATATTTATGTCTCTAGTGCTGTACGGTATGATTTTCAACACGGCGGTCAGCATGTTCTATGCGTTTAGTGCGCGGTTTATCAAGGCGGGAACAGCTAAGTTCAGGTGGTTCACCGCTTTCGCACTGGTCATCGGCTACGGCCTCAGCTTCTTTGGCTTTACCAATCTGGTAAGCAATTTCTACCCGCTCGTCGGATATCTGGGGCTGTTTCTGGTTGGAGCGCTGATTGTTGCTTCGTTTGGACTAAAAAAGAAGAGAGGGTAAGTGGAATGAACACCTTTTCGCTGCTCGACTTTGCAGAGTGTGTAAATAAAGTGTGAGTTTTGCAGTTTAAACCCGCTTCGGCGCTGGGGGATTGCCTTACGCTATGAGCCTGCTGGCGAAAGGCGTGCCAGCAGGCTCATAGCCACGGCCGACCCCGCAGTTGCGCCTGCGCTGGTGTGTGGGATATGTAAGGCATGTTGCTTTTTGGCAGAGTGTGGATTTAGGTGGTGTTGTTTCGCTGCTCGACTTTGCGGGAGGTTTAAATGAAGTATGCGTTTGCAGTTTGAACCCGCTTCGGCGCTGGGGGATTGCCTTACGCTGTGAGCCTGCTGGCGAAGAACGTGCCAGCAGGCTCACAGCCACGGCCGACCCCGCAGTTGCGCCTACGCTGGTGTGGAGAATTTATGTCAAGCTGCTTTTTTGCAGTGTGTGGATTTAGGTGGTGTTGTTTCGGTGCTCGACTTTGCGGGAAGTTTAAATGAAGTATACGTTTGCAGTTTAAACCCGCTTCGGCGCTGGGGGATTGCCTTACGCTATGAGCCTGCTGGCGAAAGGCGTGCCAGCAGTCTCATAGCCACGGCCGACCCCGCAGTTGCGCCTACGCTGGTGTGTGGGATATGTAAGGCATGTTGCTTTTTGGTAGAGTGTGAGTCGAGTTGGCGTGGTTTCGTTTCTCGACTTTGTAAACGCATTGAACACAAGAATTTGAGCCTTTGCAGAATGATATGTAATGCATGAAACAACAAATGTCAAAAAGGTCCCAGACGGTATGCTCCTGCTCACATAAAAACTTTGAAAAATAAGCCTAGTGTACCGGAGCGGAAGGCAACCTAAGTACGCCGCGTCCTGCGGCAACGGTTGCATGACTCACTTCGTGTGAGCCTGCGGCTAAAACCACTCTGGGAGGATCAGCCCGACAGGTGAGACGACTTGCGACCAAGTCGGCTCACCGCGGGCCCGCAAGACACGCGTCCGCCTGAAGCGCAGGGAAACGGTCTCTATATAGCTTACAATCTCAATAACACCATACAAAAAGCCCGCGATATGAAGATCGCGGGCTTTTGCCTGTTGTTATTAAACTGTTGCTAATTCAAGCTGTACTGCAGGCCCGAAGAACTCGTAGTGTACTTTATCTTCCGGTACTCCAATTGCAAGAAGCTGCTGGATGACGAACTCCATGAAGCCGGTAGGTCCGCATACATACACGTCGCTTCCCGGGATCACGTTCTCTTCAAGGAACTCGCGGGTAAACATGCCGTCTCCTTCTTCTGAATAAAGAGCTTTATACGTTGAGTTCGGCAACTTGGCGTTCAGCTGCTCCAACTTGTTCGCGAATGCCTGCTGGCTGCGAGTACGTGCAGAGTGAAGGAACGCCACTTCGCGCTCTGGAGACAAGTCTGCAATTGTAGAATACATAGCTTTCATTGGCGTGATGCCTACACCGCCGCTGATTAATGTAACAGGTTCTGTACCTGTAGGCTCTAGATAGAAATCTCCTGCCGGTGCACTTACTTCGATGATATCTCCGACTGATGCTTCGTTATGCAAATAGCAAGAAACCACGCCGTTCGGCTGCAATGTATCTTCACGTTTTACCGAAATACGGAACGTTTCATCGTTAGATTTCTGTGACAGGCTGTATTGACGATTAACGATGTTTTTTGCGCCCGGTATTGATGTACGAACTGTGATGTACTGTCCTGGCAAGTAGTACGGTAATTTCTTTCCGTCTACCGGCTTTAGATAGAAGGAAGTAATAATGTCGCTTTCTTCTACTTTGTCTACGATTTCAAAATTCTTGAACTCTCTCCAGCCGCCCTCTGCATTTTCAGTATTGTCGTACATTTCTGCTTCAACACCGATAAACGCATCTGCAATTACGCCGTAAGCTGCCGCCCATGCTTCAATAATTTCAGGAGTTGCTGCGTCGCCGAGAACTTCTTTGATCGCACCAAGTAAATATTCTCCTACGATCGGGTAATGTTCAGGTTTAATTCCTAAAGATACGTGCTTGTGTGCAATCTGGACAACTGCCGGTAAAATAGCGCCTAAGTTGTCAATATGTTGCGCTGCTGCGTATACAGTGTTCGCAAGAGCTGTCTGCTGACGCCCTTGTGATTGATTGGCGTGATTGAATATATCTAGTAATTCTGGATGGGCTTCGAACATATTTCTGTAGAAAACTGTTGTAATGGTTTTACCGTGCTGCTCAAGAACAGGTACTGTGGATTTGATAATGTCGATAGTTTTTTGATCTAACATGGGTAATGCACAACCTTTCCGGATTTGATACTCTCATCATAAAACATTATTTCGCTTAAAGCTATATTTAAAATACATGTTTAAATGAAATACAAAATTTGGACACAGTTCATTCAAAAAGCTGCCATGATTTCCTGACAGGCGTGCGGTTGCGAAATAAGGAAAATCCGTTTGAAAATGCTATACTTGAAATAGAACTGAAAGTGGTGATACGATGCGTTTGACAATGTATACTGATTACTCGCTGCGCGTTTTGATTTTTCTTGCTTCCAAGCGACCTGATGAACTGTCTACCGTTCAGGAAATTTCGGATGCTTATGGAATCTCCAAAAATCACCTCACCAAAATTGTCCACGAGTTAGGCAAACTCGAGCTGATCGAGACAATTCGCGGACGCGGCGGGGGAATACGTCTCAGCGTTGACCCGAAAGACATAAACGTCGGTGAACTCGTACGTAAAACGGAAGACGATTTTCATCTGGTCGAATGTTTTGATCCAAATAAAAACCTCTGTGTCTTATCCTCAGCCTGTCGGTTGAAAGGTGTATTATATGAAGCGTTGCAAGCCTATTTCTCTGTGCTTGACGGTTATACGATCGCAGATTTCCTTCATAATAAAGAGGAGATTCATGCGTTATTATTTCCCACTAGTCAATCCTGAGTAATGTGGTAGAATATAAGTATTCAATTTTGGAAGAACTGATTGTATTAGGAGGAATTAAGGAATGTCAAAAGTGTTAGTCATCGGGCATAAAAACCCGGATACAGATTCCATCGCATCTGCCATTACGTATGCATATCTGAAGCAGCAAATAGGTGTGGATGCAGAAGCGGTGCGTTTAGGAAACATTTCAAAAGAAACGGCGTATGCATTGGAAACATTTGGTTTTGAAGCGCCGCGTCTGATTGAAAAAGCTTCGCCGGAAGTATCACAGGTGATTCTGGTTGACCACAATGAAAAACAGCAAAGTGTAGACGATCTGGACGAGGTACAAGTTACGGAGGTTATTGACCACCACCGAATCGCAAATTTCCAGACGAATGATCCATTATATTACCGCGCTGAGCCTGTAGGCTGCACGGCAACTATCCTGAATAAATTATTTAAGGAGCATGGAGTTGGGATTCCAAAAGATATTGCAGGCCTCATGCTGTCTGCCATTGTTTCTGATTCATTATTGTTCAAGTCCCCTACATTTACTGCAGAAGATCAGAAGGCAGCTGAAGAATTAGCTGAACTTGCTGAAGTGAATGCAGCAGAATATGGCCTTGCCATGCTGAAAGCGGGAGCAGATCTAAGTGCAACTCCTGTCAATGAATTAGTCAGACTGGATGCAAAAGAGTTTTCATTCGGCGATGTCAAAATAGAAATTGCCCAAGTCAACGCAGTGGATTTGCAGGATATTCTCGGACGCCAGGCAGAACTCGAGGAATTACTTTTACAAGTCATCGAGCAGAAGAATCTGGACCTGTTTTTATTCGTTGTGACAGATATCATCAACAGTGATTCTGTTATCATCGCGCTCGGGAAAGAAGCAGAACGCGCAGGATCTGCGTTTAATGTTTCGTTCAATAATAACTCCGCTTTGCTGAAAGGCATTGTGTCACGTAAAAAACAGATTGTGCCGGTATTGACTGAAGCACTTTCATAAGTATAAGACTGCATGGAAAACGGCAAAACCGTCTCCATGCAGTCTTTTTTTATCCCAGGTCAAGCGGCTCGGTAGCAGGACCTTCCAATACCGAACCGTCAGCCCGGAAGCGCGAACCGTGACAAGGGCAGTCCCATGTCTGATCTCCTTTATTCCAGCGGGTGCGGCAGCCCATATGTGTGCAGATCGGTGAATCTGTACGTGCAATATGTCCGCCAGCAAATTCTTTGACAGTGCGGCCTGTCAATAACAGAGCCTGACTGAATAAGGCGCCGAAATCTGTACGGCTCGGCGAATATAGCGCAGCCGCCTGATTTTTCCTGCCTACGATAGCATCCGAAATGACACATGCGCTTGTCAGTGAATTGGAAAGCCCCCATTTTCTGTAGCCGGTACTGATAAAGACATGGGGCAATGAATCCGAAATCACACCGGCATAGGGTACGAGATCAGGGGTGGAAGGGTCCTGTGCAGACCACTTATAGACAATGTCCGAATGCTGGAACGTCGTTTTCAAGTCTTCTGCGATCCGGTCATAATGGATTTGTGTGTCTTTCTCAGCACCTGCCGGATGAGATTCTGCGCTCAGCAGCAAATAAGACTGCCCGTCAATCGTTGCTGTGCGGATAGAGCGTTTGGGGTTGTCTACGGCAATGTACTGATTCATAAAAGAAGTTTCCGTTTTTGCCGCCGCGATATAAGAACGTTCGACATCAAGTTTCAGAATCTGCATGCCTGCGAGCGCTTCAATCGGATAATGAGAACAAATAATGAGCTGCCGATAACTGACTTGTTTAGAAGAAGCGAGTTTGACGAAATGGCGGTCGGTATCAAGCTTAGCGACCTGTGAGTGTTCAAAAATGCGGGCGCCTGCCTCTTCTGCAAGCTTCAAAAGCTTCTGACCGAAACGTACCGGATGAATTTGTGCTTCGTCCTCTATAATCAGTGTATTCGCTGTCTCAAAAGGCAGATCACTTGCCTTGCCTGATAATTTGAACGGTATTCCAATTTCCTCATAGGCTTTCTTTTCCCTCATTAAATCTTCTGTACCTTTTGCGGTCTGCGAATAAAGAGCAGAATGAGCTGCCTGCAGTTCATTGGTATCCGCTATGGAGCGGGCGAATTGCAAAGCATCTTCGTTGGCATTGAAATAAGTTTTTGCGCTCTCGGTATCAAAATGCTGGATCAGATCTGCATACACCAGATCATGCTGCGCAGTCAGTTTACCCGTGGAATTGCCGGTCGCTCCGTGCAGTACACTGTTCTTTTCCAAGAGTACTACGTCTTTTCCCTGCTTCGCCAAAAAATAGGCATTCGCAATTCCGCTCAATCCTCCGCCGATAATTACTACTTCACAGGAAAGATCATCTTGTACAGGGGGATATTTTTCTTGCGAGCCAGCTGTAGCCAGCCATAATGATTCATTCATTTCAACACCTCATTCTGTAAGTTTTACTATTCCAGGCATTTATATTGTTGCCACGTTTTCTTAAATCTAAAATAGAATATAGGAAGGTGGCGGAATAAATGAAAATTGAAGTATGGTCAGACTATGTTTGTCCGTTTTGCTATATCGGAAAAAGACGATTGGAACAAGCGCTGAAGCAGACAGGACTGGAGGGGCAGGTGGATGTGCAATTTAAGGCGTACCAGCTGGATCCGCATACACCGGTTGCTTCCGGTCAGTCGCTGCTGGAAGGATTAGCTGCTAAATTCAGCGTCAGCAGGACAGAAGCGGAAAACATGATGAAGAATATCGAAGAATTGGCGGGCACGGTTGGACTTCATTATCAAACGGATAAAATGACAACTTCGAACACGTTGGATGCGCACCGTTTGGCGAAGCTTGCACAGCAGCATGGTAAAGAAGCGCAGGTTACAGAGCGACTGCTGCATGGTTATTTTGCTGAAGGCGAGCAGATCGACACGGAAGAAGTGCTGCTGGCAATCGCGGAAGAAGCAGGCTTAGATGCAGAGCGGACGAAAGCCGTACTGCGCAGTGATGACTTCAAAGATGAGGTGCAGACGGATATAGAGGAAGCACGGCAAATCGGTGTACAAGGTGTTCCATTCTTCGTCATCAATCGGAAATATGCAATTTCCGGCGCTCAATCTGCCGAAACATTTGCAGAGTCACTGAAAAAGGCGGCAAAAGAAGAAAGTGTTCAGCCATCATTGAAAGTTCTCGGAGAAGAGAACTTGCAGTGTAATGACGGATCATGCGACATCTGATGCAAAAAAACAGCAGCCATTACGGCTGCTGTTTTGTACTGTTCATACAGCGCCTATTATGGCCCATACCCGCCAGAAAGTCGCTTGAAACATGCGGTGGTAACCTCTTCAATTAAGAAAGATTCTTTCTTACGGCAATCGTCAGCTGAATATCGATAGTATCACCGACCATGACACCGCCCGCTTCTATCGCCCGATTCCAAGTCAGATCAAACTCCTTGCGTTTGAGCTTGGCGTCTGCCTCATAGCAGGCTTCAAAATCCTCAGGATCTATAGGCGTGACACAAAACAGGACTTTCTTTGTCGTCTGCTTAATGGTCAGATCGCCGTTCATCCGATACATACCTTCTTGTTCCATCCAATAAATTGAACGCGAAATGAACGTCATGTAAGGAAAAGCTGCTGCATCAAAAAAATCCTTTGAGCACAGGTGGATATCACGTTCTTTATTGTCGGTGTCAATCGAGGCTACAGACACTTGAAACTGCACCGTACTCTTTGACAGGTCAGCGGGATCACCCTCTATGTTTCCGGAAAAATCGCTGAAATTTCCTGTGACCGTGGATACCATCATATGAGGAACTGAAAAACCGACAGATGAAGCCGCAGAATCTATTTTCCACTTGCTCACTTTCATTCCTCCTAGGGACTTTAGTATGTAAACTGTAATGGAATATCCGGCAAAAGTCAAAATGAAAAACCTTGTCAAAAATCCTCATTGCAAGCATACTAATAAAGGGATAAGATTGTTTCTGCGTGAGCTGGAACAGGTAAAGTGAAAGGACTGGGTAAAGATGTCAAAACATCGCTGGTTTGAAGATCTTCAAATGAAAATACAGGATGGCTGGTTATTGCTGGATGAACCGTTGAATAAATACACTAAAACTCGTTTAGGCGGCAAGGCGGATGTAGTCGTGGCGCCTGCCACTATAAAAGAAGTGCAAGACACTGTAACTTACGGATACGAAAATAATATACCAATTTTATTGCTGGGCAACGGTTCCAATATGGTCGTCCGCGACGGCGGAGTACGCGGAATCGTTCTGTACATGGCCAATTTTAATAAGATTGAAATCAACGGAAATATAATGATTGCAGATGCGGGCGCACATATTATTGATGCTTCTAAAACAGCAGCCAAAGCTTGTTTGTCAGGCTTGGAGTTTGCCTGCGGAATCCCCGGATCAATCGGCGGGGCAATGGCGATGAATGCCGGCGCTTATGGCGGAGAGATCAAGGATATTATTACGCAAGCAACTGTGATGGACAATACGGGTAAAATTTTTGTGCTGTCAAAGAAAGAATTGGAGCTCGGTTACCGAAAGAGCATTATCACCGAAAAGGGCTATTACGTCCTGTCTGCTGAATTCAAGTTAACGCCGGGTGTCCAGTGTGATATTGATTCGACTGTGGCAGATTTAACCTTTCAGCGCGAGTCAAAACAGCCGTTGGAATATCCCTCTGCAGGCAGTGTATTTAAACGCCCGCCGGGTTATTTCGCGGGGAAATTGATTCAGGACAGCGGATTGCAGGGCAAGGGCTTTGGCGGCGCGGAAGTTTCAACAAAGCATGCTGGCTTTATCGTCAACAAGAATGAAGCGACGGCTGCGGATTATATCCAGACCATTCAAATGGTGAAAGAAGAAGTGAAGAAGAAGTTCGGGATCGATCTCGAGATGGAAGTGAAGATTGTCGGGGAAGAGCTCTCGGAATAAATGATAGGCGCGGCACCGGATGTCTGAGTTTGAGACAGTCGGTGCCGCTTTTTATGCGCGGGAGAGGGATTGGTTCGGCATGTCATGGTATTGGTGCGGTTCAACAAGTTTTTAGTTCGCTGGGACAGTGTATTGGTTCGCTGCTCCGCATAAATGGTGCGGTGACGGCAATTTTTGGTGCGGCAGACCGCAGTTTTCGCGCGGGCGAGCACGGATAAAAAAGGCTGCAGAAGTTAATAGCGGGCTCCTGCAGCCTTTGTAATGTCAGTCGTGAACTCTACACTGAATTTTATTGGTTTCGACGACCTGATCGTCTTCGATCTGAACTTGGCAAATTTTATTGTTCTGCATGAATTTAAAAATGCCGTTGTTAAAGTCCGTACCGATTTCCTTGAAGAAGATCCCTTCATACTGTGCTTGTTTGGATAGGGTGAAATTAATGCGGAATCCTTCGCCGTCAGCTGTCAGATATGCGCGGACTCCTTTTTCAAATGTTCCTTCGACTTCATTTTTGATGGCTCTGTCGACAGAGACTACATGGAAGTCAACGAAAGAAATCTCGCGCAGCAGGACATTCATAAACGAACCCTTCGTGATTTCTTCCCAGCGGCTCTGTGCGGTCTGGCCGATGATGATCTGTGTGATGCCATGCTGATGAGCCACCTCTTTGATGACTTTAGCAGTTGGTCTTTTTTCATTATCGCGAATAATAAATGCTTCGACATCCAGTTCCTCCGCAAGCTCTTGCCAGCGTTCGATGTACTCGGATTTCTCCGCATCGAAGTCGTCGAGCGGCGCCGGGTCGACGGTTAAGATGTAGAGCGGACAGTCCATGATTGCCGCAATTTTATATCCTCTTTTAATGAGACGTTCACCATTTGGACCGTAATACACACAAACGAGAATGCTCTCGTCCATACGGCTTTTCATTTTGCCCATAATGACTCTTCACCTCTTCATATTAGATAAGACTTTTGATTCCTATATAGCATACCTCATTGTACAGCTTAGTCCAGATGTCCAAGAGCATGGTTGACCGCTCTTTGCATGCGGTTTACGGAAAAATAGTGTATACTTTCCAGTAGAGAATGCATTCTCTTCTTAAGGTCTCATTATGCATAACGTATGATGTTCAGTCAAGAGGATGAGGCATCTTATGATAAATTTCTCTTGGAGGTGTAAGGTTGATTACCGTTTTGTTGGCGATTTTTCTGCCGTTTATCGCAGCATGTCTCGTGCCATTTATACATAAATTTTTGACGGGCCGGCGTATTGGCTGGTTTGTGATGACGGTTCCACTGTTTCTTTTCTTGTTACTTCTTCGTTTAGTTCCTTCACTTTCAAATGATGCTGTTTATCAATATACTTTCCCCTGGATACCTTCAGCAGGTGTCTATTTTTCGACGTATTTAGATGGGTTGAGTATGATTTTTGCGCTGTTGATTACAGGCATAGGCAGTTTGGTAGTGTTTTATTCGATATTTTATCTTTCTGAACGGGAAGCCATTGGTCGCTTTTATACATATTTATTGTTGTTCATGGGTGCGATGCTCGGAGTGGTGTTATCCGATAACTTAATCGTGCTGTATGTGTTTTGGGAGTTGACGAGTATTTCGTCCTTCTTGCTGATTGCTTTCTGGTATCACCGGAAACAGTCCAGATACGGAGCTAAGAAATCGATGCTGATCACTGTGACAGGTGGGCTTTTCATGCTGGCGGGTTTTTTAATGCTGTATACGATGACCGAAACATTCAGCCTGCGTGAATTGATTGCGATGCGAGAAGTTATTGCTGCAGACTCGTTATTCATTCCGGCGATGATTCTCGTATTGCTCGGTGCTTTCACGAAATCTGCGCAGTTTCCTTTCCATATATGGCTGCCGGATGCGATGGAGGCACCGACACCCGTCAGTGCCTATTTGCACTCTGCCACGATGGTCAAGGCCGGAATTTACCTGGTTGCCCGTTTCACACCGGTATTTGCAGGTCACGCAGTGTGGTTTTATGTGGTCTCCGGTGTCGGTCTGCTGACGATGCTCTGGGGTTCAGTAAACGCTGTAAAGCAGACGGATCTGAAAGCTCTGCTCGCCTTTTCGACGGTGAGTCAGCTCGGGATGATCATGAGTCTGCTCGGAGTCGGATCGCTCGCATTTGCGTCTTCTGAAAGTGCGCATATCGCTTTGTTTACAGCCGCAACATTTGCTGCGCTGTTTCATTTGATTAATCACTCGACCTTTAAAGGTTCGCTGTTTATGGTTGTCGGGATTTTAGACCATGAGCTCGGTACTCGGAATATTCAAAGATTAGGCGGACTCGCGACCATCATGCCGATTACGTTTTCGATTGCCTTAATCGGCAGTTTTTCCATGGCAGGTCTTCCGCCCTTTAACGGTTTCTTGAGTAAGGAACTATTTTTTGAAGCAATGCTGTCACTTCAAAATGCTAATTTACTGACACTTGATTCACTTGCTCTGTTATTCCCGATCATCGCGTGGATAGGAAGTATCTTTACATTCATCTATTGTATGGTGATTGTATTCCAATCGTTTTTCGGGAAAATACCTGAGCCATTTCCAGGGCAGCGGGAAGCTCATGAAGCGCCAATTAAAATGCTGATTGCGCCGCTCGTGCTTGCGAGTCTTGTCGTACTGTTCTTCTTCTTCCCTAATATTCTCGGTACTTATATTTTAGGACCGGCAATGGTTGCTGTGTATCCGCAGTTCAGGACGATCGAAGGACTGGTGCCGGAAATTCATGTCTGGCATGGATGGAATATGCCGATCTTCATGACGCTTGGTGTGATCATAGCGGGTATCCTGCTTTATCGTTTCCTGGGCTACTGGAAAGGTGTATATCGTTTAGGGTTTCTGCAATGGACGCTCGACCGGTTGTATAATGCATTTCTGACTTTCGGAGAGAGAGTCGGTACGCTTGTCACGAGAACCTATATGACAGGATCTGTCCGAGACTATGTAGCCTATATTATGCTGATCTTCATTGCGTTAATTGGGATTGGACTCGCCGGTTTTCAGCAGTTTGTTTTTGACTTCTCAAATGATGCACCGGTTGAAATCAATGAAGGCCTAATTGTTTTTGTCATGATGTGTTCGAGTATCGCCATTCTTTTTGCGCGTTCTCGTATTACAGCTATCATTTTGAATGGAGTGCTCGGGTATTCTATCGCAATTCTGTTTGTGGTCTTCCGAGCACCCGATCTCGCACTAACGCAGATTATTGTAGAAACGGTGACGACTGTCTTGTTCTTACTTTGTTTCTATTACTTACCGGAATGGCGTACGGAACATAAATCACGCTCAACGAAATGGCGCAATGGATTGATTGCGACAGCTTCAGGAATCGCTGTGACGGTGGTGGCATTGCTGGTGCAGGGCCATTCGCTGTATCCTTCCATTTCAATTTACTATGAAACAGCTTCGCGCTTGGCGGGCGGATTGAATGTCGTCAATACGATACTCGGTGACTTCCGGGCGTTTGATACGATGCTCGAGGTACTGGTGCTGTTTATCGCAGGACTCGGTGTCTTTTCATTAGTGAAGTTGCGGCGTAAGAGGGGAGCGGATCAAACTGAAGAAAAATGATGTGATCTTGCAGACCGTTACCAAAATTGTATTCTTTATTATTTTGACGTTCGGTGTCGAGCTGTTTTTATCCGGACATAATAATCCGGGCGGCGGCTTTATCGGCGGTTTGGTGCTCTCTTCGGCATTCGTGCTGCTGTATCTGGTGTACGATATCGAAACGGTTCACCGAGGGACCCCTTTTGACTTTAAACGTGTGGCGGCGCTGGGTGTTTTATTGGCTGTCGGTACGGGTGTTTTGTCTATCGTGTTTAATGTGCCTTTTTTATCGCAGGCGACACGTGTAGTGGATCTGCCGGTTTTCGGTGAGACGGAACTTGGAACGATGACGGTTTTTGAAGCAGGCGTCGCGCTGACGGTGCTCGGAACTGTTGTAACGATTATTTTAGGGATCAGTGAGGATGTGGAGTAATGGAAACATTAATTACCCTTCTGGTTGGTGTGCTGGTGGCGGTGGGAGTCTATTTGCTCCTGTCGAAAGAAATGCTGCGGATTATTCTCGGGACAGCGATTTTGTCTCATGCGATTCATCTGTTATTGCTGACGATGGGCGGCTTGAAAAAAGGGGACGTCCCTTTGCTTCAGGAAGGGGCAGCAGAATATACAGATGCGCTGCCGCAGGCGTTGATACTGACGGCCATTGTCATTAGTTTTGCCGTGACGGCCTTTTTATTAGTATTATCCTACCGGGTCTATCAGGAATCAGGCCGCGGATCAGAATTGCGAGGGCAGCGAGATGAATAATTTATTAGTGCTGCCGATGGTCTTGCCGATTTTAATGGGAGTACTGCTGGTATTTTTACGGCCATATATCCGGCTTCAGCGGGCGTTGAGTTTGGTTACGCTGCTTGCTTCAGCCGGAATTGCCGCTTATTGTTTGGAACATATCCGCCATACAGGGATCATGCGTCTGGATTTCGGGAACTGGCTACCGCCGCACGGGATTTTATTTGTTGGCGATTCGTTTGCGATGTTGCTAGTGCTTGCTGCCTGTGTGGTTTCGAGTATCATACTTATTTATGCGTTTAGCACAACGGGTTTACAGACAGAAGAAATGTTTTTCTATCCGTTTGTCTTATTTTTAGTGGCGGGTGTCAACGGCTCGTTTCTGACAGGTGATTTATTCAACTTGTTCGTGTGCTTTGAAGTGATGCTGCTTGCTTCGTACGTTTTGCTGACACTCGGCGGACGGAAGATGCAACTGAAAGAAGGCATTACATATGTACTGATCAATGTGCTCGCTTCATGGTTCTTTTTATTAGGCATTGCCTATTTGTATGGCGCGCTTGGCACGCTGAATATGGCGCATATTGCCGTGCGTGTTGCAGAAGCAGGTCAGGGGCCTCTGCTCACGCTGATCAGTATCATCTTCCTGCTGGTATTCAGTTTGAAAGCGGGGCTGCTGTTATATTTCTGGCTTCCCGGTTCGTATTCTGCACCGCCCACGGCTGTGGCTGCGCTGTTTGGCGCTTTGCTGACGAAGGTGGGCATTTATGCGCTGTACAGGATGTTCACACTGATTTTTGTTCATGATCCACTGGTGTTTCAGATTATTGGTGTGCTGGCGATTCTTACAATGGTAGGTGGCTGCTTAGGAGCGGTTGCGTATTCGGATATCCGGCAGATCGTCTCGTACAATGTCATTCTTTCTGTTGGCTTCGTTTTGACGGGGCTAGCGATTTCTACTACTGCTTCATTTCAGGGAGCGAGCTACTATTTGATTCACGATATGGTCAGCAAGGCACTGTTATTTTTACTGGCAGGGACGGTCGTCTATTTGACGGGACGCTCGAAGTTTCATGAAATCAGCGGACTGATCCGAAATTATCCGCTTGTGGGCTGGCTGTTTTTCCTGACGATGCTTGCCGTTGCTGGAATTCCGCCGTTCAGCGGCTTTATTGGGAAAGTCTATATCGGTTTAGGGGCGATAGAGGTAAAGGCTTATGTTCTTCTTGCCGTTGCATTTCTGTCGAGTATAGGTGTACTGTATTCACTTCTTCGTATCTTTCTCAACAGTTTTTGGGGTGAGACGACGATCAGTGAAGATGATCAGAAACATTTTGACAAGTCGCTTGGCCTGCCGCTTGTGCTGCTGGCATTGCTGGTTGTCGCAATGGGAGTGGGTACAGAACTCCTTGCACCGTATATCCAGGACGCTGCACAGACGCTGGCAAATCCGGAACTTTATATCCGGGCAGTGCTCGGTGACAATCTAGAATAGAAAGGGGGACGTAGCATGCCGTTGCAGCTTTTGCTGAACTTATTCATCGCGCTTTTGTGGATGTTGCTGATGGATGAAGACGAGCTGAAATTCACAACCTTCTTCATGGGTTTTTTAGTCGGAATTGGGATTATCTTTTTCAGTAATCGTTTTTTCGGCACACATTTTTATTTGCGGAGAATATACGCAGCGTGTAAACTTCTGCTCATTTTCATTCGCGAATTAACGCAGTCGAGTATCGTGATTATTTCACAGATTATCAGGCCGAAATTAAAAATTAAACCAGGAATCTTTAAGTATGAGACTATTTTGACAAGTGACGTGGAAGTGACAATGCTGTCGATGCTGCTAACATTGACGCCAGGTTCGGTCGTAATGGAGGTCTCCCTGGAAGGTAATGAATTATATATTCACGCGATGGATGTAGAGGAATCGCGGGATGGACTGATCAAGCAACTGAAAAACTTTGAAAAGGCGATTATGGAGGTGACACGATGATTGAAGGCATGCTGACTGTATCTGTCATATTATTTGCGCTGACAATTTTAGTGGCGGTCATTCGTATCATATTAGGTCCTTCATTGCCGGACCGCGTTGTAGCGCTGGACGTGATAGGTGTGAACTTGATTGCGACGATTGCGGTGGTGTCAGTGATGATGAAGACCAAAGCATTCTTGGAAGCCATTTTGATTCTAGGTATTCTTTCATTCATCGGGACCATCGCGTTTTCGAAGTTTATCGAGAGGGGGAAAATCGTTGAACGTAAGCGAGATGGGTGAGTTTGCAGGTGCGCTCTTAATTTTAACTGGTGCAATTGCGAGTATTTTAAGTGTATTTGGTTTGATTCGGCTGCCGGACGTCTATACCCGTTCGCATGCAGCCACGAAGAGCTCGACTCTGGCTGTCCTATTGACCCTTTCAGGGGCGTTCGTCTATTTTCTGTCCTCTGAAAACTTTATCAGTGTTCGGCTGCTGCTCGGAATAGGCTTTGTATTTTTGACGGCGCCGGTTGCAGGCCACGTCATCATCCGGGCTGCCTATCGTTCGAAGGTCAAACTCGCGGATATCTCAACGGAGGACGAACTGTACGAGAAAATTCACGGCGAGAAACAGATGCCGCCGAATGAAGACTGATTCTAAACACCGGGTCTGCTGTTTTGCAAGTCGTGAATTAAGTGGTGCGATTCCGTTTCTCGATTTTGCAAGTGGTTTGAATATAGTATGTGTCTGCAGTTTAAACTCGCTTCGGCGCTGGGAGATTGCCTTACGCTGTGAACCTACTGGCGAAAAGCGTGGCTATCTGCCAAAGAAGCTTGGCGGGTGATCATAGTACACGCTCAAGCGCTCATAGACCAACCTCAGCCGCTCATACACACCGGCCACGTGATCGTTCGGCTCGGCCGCGTGATCATACCGCATCCCGACGTGATCATTGAACCGGTCTTCGTGCTCATAGCCCCGCACTGCAGTTATGCCTCCGCTGATGTTTGGAATATACGTCATGCTGCTTTTTTGCAGAGTGCGAATGAAGTTGGTGTGGTTTCGTTTCTCGACTTTGCTAACACATTGATCACAAGAATCTGAGTCATTTGTGAATGATAAGTATTGCATGAACACCATACTTATTATAATAATCTAAGACTGTATGCTCATTCTCGTACTCACATAAAAAATATTGAAACGCCAGCCAGTGTACCGGAGTGGAAGGCGGCGACTCTGGGAGGATCAGCCCGACAGGTGAGACAACTTAGGGGGGCGAAGCGACAATGGCTTGTAGAAAAAACTCTGTATTGCCTTAATTTTTGCAAAGAGCGCAAAAATTAAGGCAAAGCGAACCCTTCGCTGTTCGCTTGGCTCACCGCGGGCCCGCAAGACACGCGTCCGCCTGGAACGCAGGGGAACGGTCTCTTCCTACTTACCCTCCTATACTGAATAAACAATCAAGAAACGTTTGGTAAAGGACCAAAACACTATTGAAGTAAATTGATTTTTCATACTGCAATCTATATAATGGCCGTAATATTAAGTCTTGCGAATGGGGTGGCAATGTGACAAATCAAGATGCTTGTGACGTGACAATTGTGCACGAAGATGTAGTACGGAAAATACAGAAAGAGCTGCCGGACGTAAGGGAGATGGCAAAGATATTCAAAGCGCTTGCCGATGAAACACGTCTGCGCATCGCCTACTCACTTACGTTGGAATCTGAAATGTGCGTCTGTGATGTGGCTGCGGTGATTCAATCATCATCGGCAACTGCTTCTCACCACCTGCGTTATTTGCGTGAACATTCATTGGCAAAATCAGAAAGACGTGGGAAAATGGTGTACTATTCGCTAGCAGACAAGCATGTGGCTGATTTGGTAAAAATCGCGCATGAACATGCTGTGGAAGCAGAACAGACCATATGATACCTTGGCAGTAAATCGCTAGCCGCAATGCGAGTACGATGGAGGAATTTTGATGCGTTTACAAGAATGGACGATAGAGGAACAAGATTTATTGATTCAATTTATGACGACGAACTCCTGGCCGTACCATGATATCAGCCAGCCGGGTCAAGAGTTGCTGGAAAAGTCGATTGAAGAAGGCGGCTATGCATCAGATGATGTAAAGACCTTCTGGATTGAGAATAATGAAGATGAAAAAGTGGGAATCGTGAAGGTGTACGACATGCAGGAGGATGTGCCGCTGTTTGATTTGCGGATTGCCGATCGATACAGAGGTTATGGCTATGGTTCCCGCGCGTTGAAGAAACTGACGCAGTACGTGTTCGAACTGCCGGAAGAAAAGATCCGCATACAGGGGCATACAAGGCACGATAACGCGGCCATGCGTAAAGCGTTTGAACGTGCGGGATTCGTGAAGGAAGCACATTTGCGCCAGGCATGGTTTTTCCCTAAAGAAAACACCTATTATGATGCTGTGACATACGGCATGACGAGAGAAGATTATCTGGGAGGAACGACCACACCGGTTCACTGGGAAGATCGGGAACTCTATGAAAAGCGTATTCCAGATTTCAATGAACAGTTCACAACAGAACGTTTATCCTTGCGCGCGCCAGAATTACAGGACGCGAAAGATGTCTGGGAAGCCGTCTCCCACTCTATGCCCGCTTTGCGCCGCTGGACCGGCTGGGCACAGCCTGATCTGACGATAGAAACTTCGGAAGAGCATGTCCGCCAGTGTGTTGCGGATTTCATCAGCAGAAATAAACTGTTCTTCCATATCTATCTGAAGGAAACAGGTGAATTAATCGGCAGTGCCGGTCTGCATCAAATTGACTGGCGTATCCGCAAGTTCGAATTGGAATATTGGATAGATACGAGATTCGAAGGGCATGGATATATGACAGAGGCTGTAAAGGGGCTTACGGATTTCGCTATCGAAGAACTGCAGGCTCAACGTGTGGAATTTTATTGTGATGAAAAGCACAGCAAAGGCAGGGCGGTGGCCAAGCGTGCAGGTTTCGATCTTGAAGGAATCTTACGCAAAAATGCTCTCTCTGCTAACGGGAAAGATCTTCGCAATACATGTCTGTACGCAAGAATTTCCTGAAAGCAGAAAGAGCATTAATTGATGTAAAACCAGTAGTTACTATACCGATCGTCTTCCGGTTAATAGTTGAAGGACAAAGATAATTCCTGCAATGATCAGAAGAATATGAATAAATCCGCCGCCGATTTTTGCAACCAGACCGATAACCCATAACGCTATAAGAACTACAATAACAAGCCATAATAAACGAGCCATTTTATATCACTCCTTTTCTTTGTTGTAATGTTAATTTACCCAAGCAACAGAATCCTAAACTTCCAAACATGGGTTCACGATGAAATGGCGGTCAAATAAGGAGGAGATGTTTTGGCTACACCGAGTATGGAAGATTACATCGAACAAATTTATTTACAGTTGGAAGCAAGAGGAGAAGCGCGTGTGTCAGATGTGGCAGAGGCGCTTTCTGTGCTTCCTTCTTCTGTTACGAAAATGGCGCAGCGGCTGGACAAAGAAGGGTATGTGCACTATGAACGCTATCGGGGACTTGTCCTGACAGACCGCGGTCTGCGTTTTGGTAAAAAGCTTGTACACCGCCATGAATTATTGGAACAGTTTCTGCGTATCATTGGGGTGGAAGAAGAAAATATCTATGGCGATGTCGAGGGAATTGAACATCATTTGAGCTGGAATGCCATGGACCGTATTACGGACTTAGTGGAGACGCTGCAGCAGGATCCGGAATTTATCAAGAAACTAAAAAGCAAAGCACTCTAGAAAGGATTATCCTATATGACACAACTACAAGCAGGAAATCGTGTGAAACTCGAGATCATTCGCCAAGAGGGATCGCGCTGGGTATTGAATGCAGACGGTGAAGAAATTTACCTGAATGTCTCTGAAGCACCTGATGCAAAGGAGCACGAAACGGTCGAAGTCTTTCTTTATATGAACAGAAGAGGCGAATTGACAGCGAGCGGACAGCTGCCCGACATAACGAATGATACATTCGGCTGGGCAAAAGTCATTCGTTTGGAACAAGAAGAAGGAGCTTATGTGGATATTGGTTCTTCATTTGAAGTGCTGGTGAACCGCGCAGACTTCCCGCGCCTGAAGAATCTTTGGCCACAGCCGGGCGATGAATTGTATATGACGCTGCGCAGCGATCCGGGCGGCAATTTATTCGGACGTTTAGTGACAGAAGAACGTGTGCAGGATCATTTTACGATTGCTGAAGAAAATCTGTACAATCAGAATATGAAAGCGAGAGCTTATCGCTTACTGCCGGTGGGCTCCTTCTTTTTAACGGAAGATCTGTACCGGATTTTTGTTCATGAATCAGAACGTCTGCAGGAACCGAGACTGGGTGAAGAAGTGGAACTGCGGATTATCGGAATGCGTGATGACGGTACGTTGAACGGTTCTTTGCTTCCAAGAAAACAGGACCGGCTGCAGACAGACGGGGAGCAGATTTTATCCTATTTGGAGCAGTCCGGCGGCAAGATGCCATTTACCGATAAATCGACGCCTGAAGAAATTGAAGAGATGTTCCAATTGAGCAAAGGCGCTTTTAAACGCGCGCTCGGGAAACTGATGAAGGAAGGCCGGATCGAGCAGCAAGACGGCTGGACGCACCGTAAATCATAAATCAGACGGAACTTTTTGGCTTGCCTCAACGTATCTATTGTAAGGAACAAGGAGGAGAGACCAAATGAAAAAAGGGTTATCATTTTTATTGGCCGTGATATTGATGGCGGGAATTGTAACTCCGACTGCTTTAGCGGATGACGTCATCAATGAAAAATTGGGTGTGCCAATCGTTGTATATGGCGCGAATCTATCTGAAAGTGAATTGGAGATCGTCAAGAAAGACTTGAAAACAGCGGAAGAAGCTGAAGTGGAAGAGTTATCAGTGGACGGCAATGATCTGATTAAATATATTCCTGGCGGCGACCGTAACGCGCGCATGTATTCTTCAGCGAAAATTACTCGCCAGGAAGAAGGCGAAGGACTGGTCATCAACATCGTGACGCCTGATAATATTACACAAGTCACTGCGGATATGTACGCCACAGCTATGCTGACAGCGGGTATTGAAGATGCCGTTGTGGAGGTAGCCGCACCGAAAAAAGTCACAGGCCATTCTGCACTGGTCGGCATCTATAAAGCCTATGAAGTATCGGGGGAAGTACTGGATACTGAACGTACCGATACAGCAAACGATGAGTTGAATCTTGCGACAAAGCTGTCTGAAAAAGCGGGCGTCGATAAAGACGAAGTGGCTAAACTGCTGACGGACATCAAAAAGCAAATTGCAGAACAAAAACCGGCTACAAAAGAGGATGTCGAAAAGATTGTCAATGAGCAATTGAGTAAATTGAATATCCAATTAAGCGATGCGGACCGCCAGTTATTAATTGACTTGATGGATCGGATTTCAAAATTGGACATTGATTTCTCGAAGCTGAATGAGCAGCTTTCCGATATGGCTTCTAAAATTAAAGACAAACTGGGAGATATTGATCCGAGCTTTTGGGAGAAAGTGAAAGAGTTCTTCAGGAATATGGCTGATTCGCTCAAATCATTGTTTAGTTAAGCGGTAAATGTGGTAGATTAAAGAATATGAGATGAAACTACAAAAGGAGAGATTTTGCATGAGTGAAAAAGACATGAATTTGCCCCAGGATTTCGGATTTGATCTTGTTGAACTGGGCGGACATAAATACGCGTACCAGCACAAAGAAAATGACAAAGTAACGGCTGAAATCGAATGGACAGAAGACAATGGCATCATGACAATGACACACACCTTTGTAGATGATTCATTGCGCGGTCAGGGGATTGCGAAAAAGCTTCTTGACCAAGCAGCAGAAAATGCACGTGAAAAGGGATTGAAAATGAAGGCGGTTTGCTCTTATGTAGTGAACGCATTCGACCGAAGTGATGATTATAACGATGTAAAAGCGTAAGCCAATTGTACTGAATGTCTTTCAGTAAGTTTTCTGCATCACTCTTTTGAAACCTTTTCATCTGCCTGGCGTATAGGTGAGAGAAAAGCAAATTGGCAGAAAAGGATGATAGGGAAATGATTAATCGGACAGCAGAAAGAGTACTTTCAATTATAGCCGTAATTCTTACAGGGATCGGGCTCGTGGCGTCTGTATTTATTGCACTGTTTATGAGTGCAGCGGTATCAGAACCCGGATTTCAGGATGAAATGCGGCAAATCCTGTCCGGTGATGGTACGTTTACTCCATCTGAGGTAGATGTAATGATTGGAATGGTTGACTCATTCTATATACTTATTTGGATTGCTGTCATTGCAGCGTTCATCAGTCTTGTGTTGAACATTATCGGCACGATTAAGATTTGGAACAATTCCAGTCCAAAGGCAGCGGGTATTTTGTTCATTGTTGCGGGTTTATTTGGCGGAATTATCTCTTTGACATCGATTCTGCTCTATATAGCAGGTATACTTTGTTTCACGAAGAAACCGCCGATGGCACCCGAACCATTGCAAGATGACTATGCAGCTGCACAATCGACTTGGATGAATTAAAGACATAAAAAACCCATTCTCAGGAGAATGGGTTTTTATGTATAGGCAAGCTGATTTACTGGCAAGGAATAGTGGGCGGTGTCTACAGGAATTCCTTCAAATAATTCCGGGAAAGACTCAACGAGCACAAATCCGTGTTTCAGATAGAAATGCTGCAGTTCATTTGCGTGTTCATCAATATATACATCAATGCAAGTCGCTTGATGCAGAAGCTCTAACGCTGCATTAAGGAGTAATTCTTCATAGCCGCTATCCAAATGCGAAGGAAGGACGTGAAGAGCCGTGACTTCACATTCACCGTCTTCATCAATCGGCGTGTAGCTCAGATAGCCTACAGGGAGTCCCTGCAAGTCTGCAGCAATCAGTATAGTCGTTTTTTCCATCTGTTTACGTAACATCAATTCGGAATAGGAGCGGTCAATAAATGTCTCGAGCACTTCCGGCGGAATATGTTCTTGAAATATATAACGCCACGAGGTGAGGGCAATATATTGAACATCCTGTATATCATCTAACGTCATGTGTCTGATCATGGCCATCTCACTCCTAACTTTCTTTCTATACAGTATATCAAATTAGCGGTCTCAAAACTACGATGTCATGAAAATGAAATATACTATTCTGGCAATTTACCTAGCACACACTTGTTCCGTTTCAAGTTATAGAAGAGCTGCGTTACCTGCATTTACTTACTCTGTCACTGGCTTGACCTAAATAGGGCAGATAAGTAACTAACTCATATGGTTTACGTTTGAAAATACAACTGTCGGGTATATTAAGCATTAAGTAGATAAACACTACAATTAATCATGATGGAGGATGGTATACATGGCTAAAAAATCAAATGGATTATTAATGGCAACCTTGGCAGCTGGAGCATATGCATATTTCAGCAAGAAGGAAAATCGCGACAAAGCAATGGAAACAGTCGGCACATTAAAGGGCAAGCTGGATTCCTTTATGAACAATAATCAGCTGGTTGATCAATCGGCTGATAAAGTCGGTCATTCCGATCCCAATGATTTAGGCGATAACAATATGGTATCCGAGGGTGCACAGACAAGCGTGCATTACTACAATCAAGAGATACAGGATCCCGATAAAAAATCTTCAGAGAAAGACGGCCTCTATAAGAAACAGAAAAACACCTCAGACAATGAGCCACTCTACAACAAAGATGAATCCACTAAAGAAGCGGAGAAAGACTGAAAAACAAAATAAGCAATTTCTTACTAAAAGCGCCTCTTTTTAAGAGGCGCTTTAATCTATATATGTCAGTAAATATAGAAACAGTAGATAAAACTGGTTTATAAGGTAAAATGATTTACATATAACATTTCGTCATGACAATTGGACGATATAGAGCAAATGAGTGGAGTGATACTCATGACTGGTAAAAAGACAGAAGTCGTTAGTCTTGAACTGATCAGTGCTGCAGAAAAAGAAAACAGCACGAAAGAGGCTAAAACTTTCTTTCAACTTGAGGAACTGCTCCTAAAGCAAATTTTTCATTTGGAAAGAGAACAGGCCCGCAATACACTCAGAGAGATCCAATATATTTTATCATTGCATACTCCCGGATTTTCCGTCAAAGTAATACATTATTACTTTATAGTACTCTCTTCATTGGTTGCCAGACGATTGAAGAAAGAATCTATATTGAATGAAGAAAATGCGTTTACATTCAGCGGAACATGTATTGGATTAGTGGAAGAAAATTTAACTGCCGGGAACGCGCCCGAAATTGGTGATGAGTTAATTGAGTTTTTTCACTATGTCCTGAAAGAAAAAGAAGCACCTGCACTTTCGCACGAAACAGTAAATGGCGTGATTAAGTATATACATGAAAATGTAGAAAAACAGCTTATTGTCGAGGAAATAGCTAAACTTTTCAATGTGAGTACGAGCCATCTTTCAAGAATCTTCCGTGAATATACAGGTGTTACACTTGTCGAGTTTATCACTATTCGAAAGATCGAAGAAGTACAATACTATCTGCGCTTCACCGATCAAAAGATTGCGGAGATCGCAGAAAGGTTTCATTTTTGTAATCAAAGTTATTTTACCCGCGTCTTTAAAAAGTATACTGGTTTGACACCCCGGCGTTTCCGTAAAGATTTGAACGGAAATTACTTTCAATTTGAGGTGAAAAAAGATGATTCGCTGTAAATTTCACTCTTTTTGCTGTATACTTTTCTATAGTTTGAGATAGCGTAGGTGAAATCATTGAAGAAGAGAATAGGGCTTGTAAGTTTGTTGGCTATTACTGCTGTGTTTTTGAGCGGTTGTTCTGGAGTGGAAAATAAGACAGGGTTTTTCTACAGTACGTTTGTGCGCCCGATGGCGTGGCTTCTCCATTATCTTGGAGAAATGTTTAACGGAAACTACGGTTTCGCGATTATCCTCATTACAGTCGCAATTCGTTTAATCCTCATGCCTTTGATGCTGAAGAACTATAAAGCTCAACAAGAAATGAAAATAAAAATGGATGCGCTGCGACCGGAAATGGAAGATATCCAAAAGCGAATGAAAGTATCCAAAGAGTCGGAAGATAAAGAAGAGCAGATGAAATTACAGCAGGAAATGATGGGGCTTTACTCTAAACATGGAGTCAATCCGCTGAATATGGGCTGTTTGCCGCTTGTGATTCAGATGCCGATTATTATGGGACTGTATTTTGCGATCCTGTATTCACCGCCTGAAGTAAAGAACCATGAATTTTTATGGTTTAAATTAGGTGAGCCGGATATTATCATGATGCTTGTAGCAGGGGCTGTCTATTTCGTCCAGGCACGCGTATCATTATGGACAATGCCGGAACAGCAGCAAAAGCAAATGAAACTGTTTATTTACATGTCGCCGATTATGATTATGTTTATTTCTTATACCGTCATGGCCGCGCTCCCATTATACTGGGCAGTCGGTGGTTTACTGTTAATTTTCCAGACGTATCTGGGACGTAAATTTTATTATAAGCATGTAGATCCGCCAGTTGCTGAAGAAAAATAAAGACATGAAAGCTGGTGCATACCAGCTTTTTTTATCTGAATTCAGATAAAGGCGGATGTCTGAAGCAGAAAGGAAGACGCGTATGAAGGCAAAGTGGATCATGGGTGCAGCAATTGCAGCGTCTGCTGCTGTATCATTATATTTTATCATTAAGCTGAATCTGGAATTCGCCATTCTTTCCATGCTGATCATGTTCACATTAACGAATGCAGCACGCGCCGTCATGTATAAAAATCAAGGGCTTATAAAAGAGTCCAAATGGATGCTGTGGCTGTCGTTGTTCTTTGCTGCCGGGTCACTTGGCACCTTGATTTATATCTGGATGTTTTAACAATAAAAAGGAAAGGCCGTTTGTTTGGCCTTTCCTTTTATTTATCTGCGGGGGTAATCCGTTGCTTTGACCATAAAATGAGGAATAATGCCGCAACCGAGCATACCGCCATGCTCAGAAAAGCGTAGCGCGGCGACAGGTCGTACAGATAGCCAGCGGGAAATGTCAGGATTGCAACGCTGAGACTCATCGCAACAGCAGCATACACACCTTGTGCTGAGGCAATCAGCGAATGCGGCAAGTTTTTTGAAATATACTGGATGAAAGCAAAATGCGCCATGCCGAATGAGACGGAATGCAGTGCCTGCGTAGCGATAAAAACACTTGTTACAGGGAAAAGGAATATCGCGACCCATCGTACAGTAGATCCAGCAGCTGCAAGTAAAAAAACAGTAGAAGTTCTGACGTTTGCCAATAAACGATCGGCCTGTGTGAAAAAAAGTATTTCAAACAGGACAGCGATATTTAAAATAATACCGATATAAAATCCGTTGATGCCCATATCATCCAAGAAAATAAACCCGTAATTATAGTAAGAAGCATGGGCTCCTTGCAGCAAGATTGAAATGAAGAGTACTAAGACGAATGGTTTATTGGAGAAAAGAGACTTCAGCTGTCCTGAATTTGCGGCGGCAGTATTCTTTATAGGAGGCTGCTGCAGAGCAACAGGGGCCTGCCGGAAGAAAAACAATAAAGCTGCGGCCAAACCGGCAATCATCATATAAAGGATTGCCTGTTCATCCCAAACAGCCGTTGCGATACCGATCAGTAAGAGTGCAATAGTATAGCCAATTGAACCATAAGAACGGCTTTTGCCATAGTGAATACGTTCGCTCTGCATCAACAGCGAAGCGCCGCTTTCTACGCTCGGCAAAATAACAGGATATACTGCGCTGAAAAGAACAGTTAATCCGAATAATACATAAAAAGGGCTTTCAGGAAAATAGGACAAGGCGATGACGAAAGATAGAAGCGTTGTCCAGCGAATGACGCGCAGGAGTGACAGGTTCTGCATGGCAAGCGGGAATAAGAAGAATGTAGAAAACGACCGGGCAATCATGCCGGCGCCCATAATAATGCTCGCATCTGTAACGGACAAACCTTTTGCCGAAGTCAGCCAGCCTGTCCAATAAGGCAAGAAAATTCCCCACGTAAAGAAAAATACAAAAAAGCTCATAGAAAGCCAACGCTGATTGTTCAAATTTGATAACCTCGCAATAGATTTCATTAAATACTAGCTTAGAAAATACTAGCATAGACAGACGAAAAAGAGAAATGATGATACACTAGAGAAAAAGATAAAGCACAGATCTAATTTGTGCGGATAAGGGGAATTGTAGTTTGACAGGGGATTTAGAAAGAAAGCAGGGTAACAATTTATGAAAAAAAGAGGAAGATTCACGGCACGGAAACGCAGTAAAACAAATAAATGGACCAATATAATAGCAGGGATCATTCTACTAATTCTGGCTGGAAGCGTCATTTGGATTGGGGCGAACGGCTGGAACATAGGCACCGCGATTGAAAGTCTGAAAGGTGATCCAGACCGTCCAGATGAGTTTTTAGAAATTGAACCGAAACCAGAAGTGCCGAATACAGATGATATGGAAACAGACCAGGGAAAAACGGACGAAGCAACGAATACTCCGCTTAAGAAAATAGAAGAAGCACCAGCTGCACTGGAAGAAGACCTGAAAGACGGCGAGAAGCCGGAAAAACCGGATGAAGTACAGAAAAAGCCATCTAGCCCGACAGGTTACATTGAGGGTCAGGAACTTCCCAAGGAGCCGAAATACGTAAAAGGGGTATTGGTTGCGAATAAGCAATATCCGCTGCCAAAAGATTTTGCACCCGGTGAGAGTGAAGAAGCGAGAGCGGCGTTTGACGAATTAGCTGCCGCTGCAGTGACTTCAGGGATTAATCTGCAGGCATTCAGTACGTACCGTTCTTATGACTATCAAGTGACGTTATATAACCGCTATGTAGAAAGAGACGGGGAGAAAGCAGCTGATCGCTACAGTGCGCGGCCCGGCTATTCAGAGCATCAGACAGGATTGGCGTTTGACATTGGTGAAGTCAATCACGAAAAGCACTGGGCGTCTACTTCTTTTGGGGATACAGAAGCGGCGAGGTGGCTGGGGGGGAATGCCTATAAATACGGCTTCGTCCTCCGCTATCCTGAAGGCAAAGAACATATCACAGGTTATATGCACGAATCTTGGCACTACCGTTACGTGGGCAAGGATATGGCAGAGCAAATCTTTAAACGAAATATTACACTGGAAGAATACTTGGGAATTAGATAACCGAATAAAAAGCTGTCCGACATGTCAAGATGACAGACCGGACAGCTTTTTTTTATTATAAAATAGATCTGCATCAAAATCGGTTCCTGACGACTTGTTATGTATGTATTGCGAAAATCATGCTGCAGTTTAAACCCGCTTCGGCGCTGGGGGATTGCCTTACGCAGTGAGCCAGCTGGCGAAGAACGCGCCTCACTGCCTTAATTTCTGCAAATAGCGCAGAAATACGGCAAAGCGGACCCTTCGCTGTTCGCTTAGCAACGGCTAACTCCGCAGTTGCGCCTTCGCTGGTGTGTAGAATGTATGACATGTTGCTTTCTTACAGAGTAGCGTGTTGAGTTGATGTGTTACCGTTGCTCAACTTTACAAACGCATTGATCACAAAAACTTAAGCCTTTGCAGAATGATAAGTATTGCATGAAACACCTAACCTATCGTAATCATTTCAAATATGATGCTCATACTGCCTACTCACATACAAAGTATTAAAACACCAGCCAGTGTACCGCGGGCCCGCAAGACACGCGTCCGCCTGGAACGCAGGGAAACGGTATCCCTCCACTCCCATCTTGTCCTACGCAATCACAGTCAAATCTTAAACTGCTCATGAAATAGACTGTCAAGCACATGTTCTGGTGAAGAGCCTATAAAATAGGTGATAATAAACGGGAAACGGATTCTTTGACCTTAATGAAACGCTCGCGGTTGAGATAGTCTTCGTACGTCAGCTCGGTGCAGAACTGAATGTCCTTCTCGAAGATTTCCGCTAGTTCATGAGATTTTTCACGATCATAGATAAAGGCATTCACTTCAAAATTCAAACGGAAACTCCGCACATCAAAGTTTGCGGTTCCAACTGTAGACACTTTATCATCCACGACAATCTGTTTAGAATGGATAAAACCATTTTCGTAAATATATACTGTTGCCCCGGCCTTCAGCAAAAGACCGACATTTGAATAGGTCGCCCAATAAACAAACATGTGATCAGGTTTATTCGGAATCATAATGCGTACATCCACGCCTGATAGACAAGCAATCCGCAAGGCGTCCAGCACACTGACATCGGGGATGAAGTAAGGTGATTGAATATAGATATACTCTTTCGCCAAGAAAATCATTTTAAGATAACCGTCTTTAATATCTTCCCATTCAGAGTCGGGCCCGCTCGAAACAATTTGGACGCCGACAGTCCCTTTGCGCGGAATAGCCGGGAAAAAACGTTCGTCATATTGAACGTTTGTTTTTACGGCAGCCTGGTTCCAATCTAATATAAAGCGTGTCTGCATCGGATGCACAGCGCTTCCTTCCATTCGTAAATGCGTGTCGCGCCAGTACCCGAACTTCTTGCTTAAACCGAGATATTCATCGCCGACATTAAAGCCGCCGATATAGCCGATGCGTCCGTCGATAATGACGAGCTTGCGGTGATTTCGATAATTCAGCCGTGGATTGATCAAGGGCATGGTGGCAGGGAAGAAAGCCGCCACTTCTCCTCCGCTTTCTGTTAATTTATGAAGATGTTTGACGTGAAGGCCTCTGGAACCAATATCGTCAAACAGCATGCGCACCTTAACACCAGCTTTCGCTTTGCGGCATAAAACATCTACGATTCGCGTGCCGATGCCATCCAGACGGAAGATATAATACTGGATGTGGATATGATCTTTCGCATGCTCCAAATCTTCTATTAACGCCTCAAACTTATCTTTTCCATCCGAAAAAATCTGCACATCATTGTCCTGCGTAAGGACTGAATGATTGTTTTTTAAATGAAGATATATCATATCGTAATAATCTTCCGTGTCGGTCTTTAAAAATTCAAAGGACTCATCTTCTATCGCCTCTAGTTGATAATCGATAAGTTTCTCAATTCCAATCTTACTCCTGCCTTCCCAGCGGAATAAATGTTTTTCCCGGAGTTGGCGACCCAGCAATAAATAAATGAGGAATCCAAAGATTGGGATGAAAAATAAGACAAGGAGCCATGCCCACGTACTCGCCGGATCCCTGCGCTCGAGAAAGATTAAAGCAATTGCCAAAAAGATGTTGATGATCAGCGTACTTGTGATCATTATACTAATCACTTGCGTCATAAGCTTCCTCCCATGAACGTTATGCTATTCCTATAGTATAGCGGAGTTAGCAGGAAAAGAAAGGATAACCGAATGGATTGATTGCCAAGCCTGCTGCATATTAAGAAGCTGAGGCCTCTTTCAATGAATACTTGGATTTCCTGAAAAACCATACGAGAATGATTGATAAAAGTGCAATAACAGCGGAAATGAAATACATATTTCCGGCCTGCACCGTGAAGATCCACGTAAACAGCAAGGGCCCGATGATCCGTCCCATATTGTCCATCGAGTAGGAAAGGCCGGCAGCTGTTCCGTACATCCCGCCTGCTTCTTTCGTAGTCAGGGAAACGAGCACGGTCCGGACAAGTGCATTTCCGGCAGTGAATACACTCATCGCAAAGCCTGCCCAAATTAAGTTCGTTGAAAACGGGATCAGACATAAACCGATCGCCGTAACGACTTGGGCAACAATAATCCAAGATGTTTCCTGTCCGTTCTTAACACGCCGCACGACTCCGCCCTGAATCGCGGCATCAACTAAACCGCTTGCCATGAATAAATAGCCGAGCTGCAAAGGTGTAATGTGAATTTTATCAATCTGAAACAGCTGGAAAGTCGATTCAACCCCCGCTAATAAAAACGTAATGATGAAAGAAGTGATAAACAAGTAACGAATGCGGTATGTCCAAAGTGTCGAAGCACCTTTTGGAAGAATGGCCCGTTTATTCGCCGTGTTGTGTTTCTCCGGTTCTTTCAAGATGATGAATGCATAAATTGTCAATAAAAGTGTCAGAGCTCCTGAAGCGATAAATGGAACTTGCAGATGGATATTTCCAAGGATTCCTCCGATTGCCGGTCCGAAAATAAAGCCGAGACCAATCGACATGCCGAGCAGACCCATATATTTATTACGGTTTTCTTCCGTCGTCAAATCAGCAACAAAGCCGGTGACTGCAGTGTAAAGCGCGCCTGAAAAAACACCCCCGACAATGCGCGATACATACAGCAGTACTAGATGATTCATGAACGCGGAGAATAAAAAGAAGCTGGCGCTGAATCCCAGCAATCCAATCATGATTAATTTTTTTCGGCCTGTGCGGTCAGACAGAGCACCCCACAGCGGCGCAGTGAAAAATGAGGACAGTGCATAAATAGTCAGCAATCCGCCAACGTGAACCTCAGAATAGCCTTCCGCCAGGATAACTTCCGGTAAAATAGGAATAATGATGCCGAACCCTAAATAAACAAAGAATTGCACAGACATCAGCAAGAGTATCGTTTTCTTCATAGCAAACCTGCTTTCTGCGTATATTGTGTCTTTCACATCGTACGATGAATGCGGAGAGCGTTCAAGTATGGAGAACAGTTTAATTCCGAATAAAGAACCGGCAGCAAAATATCGTGTAAAGCGGCCTTTGCTTCTTATTTTATGACTCTTCACCAAAACATGTGCTTGACGACCTGTCACGTGCATTTTGGCAGTGTGTGGATGTAATATGTGCGGATTTCGTTTCTCGACTTTGTAGGGATGTTAATTGAAGTTGAGTTTGCAGTTTAAACGGTCGACCCCGCAGTTGCGCCTTCGCTGGTGTGGAGAAGGTATAGCATATTGCTCTTTTGCAATATGCAGATTTAGTTGGTGTGTTTTCGTTTCTGGACTTTGTCTACAGCATCTCGCCTCCTTTGTATAAATTCACCCTACTATACGAGTGGGGGTACGCTGGAGTTTTTATTTCACCCAATTCAGACTAAAACTTTGCAAAAAATATACAATTGTAACATAAATGAAAGATTAAAACTCCTTTCAGAGTGGTATGATAGGGATAACAGAGTCAAAGACGTAAAAATCGAATGGTCTGAGAGTCTGATGTCTTAAAATTGACACAAGATTGATCCGAAAAACCAGAACATCATGAACAGACAAAACGTCTATATTATTAACTCAGGAAGGTTGAGGTGGAAGAAGTGGCTAAAGAAATGGATATAAAGAAGATTATTTCCAACTTGGCAAAGCTTGGCGTTTCCGCAACACTCACAAAATCTAGAAGTGACATGCTGCAAGCCCTGACGCCTGTCGTACAATCACCGCCCGTACAACCCAATTAAATGTAATCTGTAACAAAAAGATCGCCCCCGACGCTTTTCGGAGGCGATCTTTTTGTATGATTTGAATTATGCCTTTCAAAGTCGGAATAAGATTTTGTGGTTACTTATCTCAACTTTGCAGCAGAGAGGATATCAGCCTTTTAAATCTTCTTGACAAACTCCGATTTCAGCTGCATCGCGCCGAATCCGTCGATCTTGCAGTCGATGTTGTGGTCACCGTCGACTAAACGGATTCCCTTCACGCGCGTCCCCATCTTCAGCGCATTAGAACTTCCTTTCACTTTCAAGTCCTTAATCACGCTGACCGTGTCGCCGTCCTGCAAAACATTACCGTTTGCATCTTTCACTACAGCATCTTTCTCGGCTTCTTCCGTAGATTCAAGCGTCCATTCATGAGCGCATTCCGGGCAGACCAGAAGGTTTCCGTCCTCATAAGTATATTCGGATCGGCATTTTGGACAATTTGGCAGTGTTGACATAAAAAAACCCCCTTTCCTATACAGTTTACACAACTTGTAACTGTCAGGGAAGGAGGGGTCAGCTTATTCATAATCCTTGGACGCACGGAACATCGTATTGCGGTGATGGAACTTCATACTGAAAATCAGCCCGATAGCCAGCATATTTCCCATCAGCGAACTGCCGCCATAACTAATGAACGGAAGCGGAATGCCGGTGATAGGCAAAAGCTGGATTGTCATCCCGATATTTTCGAATACATGGAATGTGATCATCGCAATAATGCCGGCAGAAATATACGTGCTGAACGGATCTTTCAGTTCGAGCGTAATCTTTGTTAAATGATAGATCAGAATGAAAAACAGGCAGATAATCAAACTGGTTCCGATAAATCCCCAGTCTTCGCCAATCGTTGTGAAGATAAAATCGGTATGACTCTCCGCTACATAAACTTCTCTGCCTTTGTAACCCTTGCCGAAAATCTCTCCCGAACCAATCGCGTTCAACGAAGTAATCAAATGCATTCCTTCATTCGAAGCGTAGGAATAGGGATCAATCCAGGAATAGATACGTTCAAACTGATACTTCTTGAATCCGAGCTTCAACAGAAAATCCTGCGCGTACAGCGCCATCAGCAGCAAAGTGCCTCCTCCGACAAATCCGCCGATGAAGATAGGGCCGATGATTTTCCATGAAATCCCCGAAATGATGATCAGGGCAGCGGTAATAGCCAAAAATACAAGGCCGGTCCCTAAATCAGGCTGCAGCATAATAAAGAGCAGCGGCACAAGCAGTACACCGCAAATCTTGGCGAGCAGCATGCCGTCTGTCTTCAGTGTTTTGACGAGATACTTTTCATGATGCTGCGTGATCAGGCGGGCGAGCGCGATAATAAAGAAGGTTTTCATGAACTCTGCAGGCTGGATACTTCCAATCGGCAGATGAAACCAGCTCTTCGCACCGTTCCGCCGGGCGACTAAATCCATGCTTTCCGGCAAGATAAACAGCATCAGCAATAGGAAAATTCCTGCACCATATATCCACCAGGCTGCCTTGAAATACTGTTCCGGCTCAAAATACATGGTTACCGCAATAATAAATGCACCGACGATATACCATTGAATTTGTGAAGGTACAAAATTGATTGTATACTGTCCCGTTGTTTGTGCGGATGAAATCGCAATGACACTTACCGTGCAGAACAGCAGTAAAATAAAAGCCAACGTCCAATCGAAACGTTCAAGCGGTTTATTATATATTTTCATGATGGTCACCTTTTAGGTTTAGAATGGACTGTCATTTATGTTAATTATCATCGTCTGAAGCGAACATATACGTTCGATGATGGAACTTCATACTGAAAATGAGCCCAATCGCCAGCATATTACTGAACAGTGAACTGCCTCCGTAACTGATAAACGGCAGCGGAATCCCTGTGATCGGCAGCAGCTGGATGTTCATGCCGATATTTTCAAAAACGTGGAACGCAATCATCGCAATGACGCCTGTACAGACGTAGACGCTGAACGGATCATGCAAGGATAGGGCGACTTTTGTCAAATGATAAATTAAAACGAAATACAAGGTAATCACGATGCAGGCTCCAATAAAACCGTACTCTTCGCCAATTACACTGAATATGAAGTCTGTGTGATTTTCCGGAATATAGACAATCCGGCCAAGAAAACCTTTTCCCGTCAGCTCGCCTGAACCGATTGCGGTCATCGCGGTGATGAGATTGTAACCTTCATCGGTCGGGTAAGAATACGGGTCGAGCCATGAATAGACCCTTTTAAATTGATAAGGGGAGAACCCGATTTTGTCTAAAAAATCCTGTGCGTAGATCGCCATCCAGAGTATCCCTGCGGCAGTGGCGGCACCGATTGAAAAGATCGGCATCAGAAGCTTCCATGAAATCCCTGACACAATGACGACAGCCGCGGTAATCGAAATAAAGACCAGAGAAGTCCCCAAGTCCGGCTGTTTCATTATAAAAAACAGCGGTACGACAAGCATGAGAGCAATTTTTCCGAGCAGCTTCAGATCTGACTGAATGTCCCGCTGAAGTACTTTTTCATTATGCATGCTGACCATCCGGGCCAGTCCCAGAATAAAGAAGGTTTTGATGAATTCAGCAGGCTGAATCGTGCCGATGACCGGCAAATGCAGCCAGCGCTTCGCATTATATCGCATTTCTGCAATCTGTCCCTCTCCTCCCGGTGCGAGCATAAGGAACAGCAGTAGAAAAATCCCGAATCCATAAAAGTACCAGGCGGCTTTCTTATATTGCTCGGGCTCGAAATACATCACCATCGCAACGATGAAGGAACCAAGTACATACCATCGGACTTGTTTGATGACGAAGTTCTGTGTATATTGCTCTGAAGTTTGAGCAGATCCAATGACAACTAAACTAATAATCCCGAATAACATAATAATAAAGGCCAGTGTCCAGTCGAATCGTTCACCGAGCCTGTTTGTTTGTTTCAATTAAGAACTCACCTTTTCTTTAGCTGTCATTCTCCTAGCTAGTATAATCTGTTATTACAATCTCTTATTATATCGTATATGTTTTTAAGAAGTACACTGATTAATGGACGCATAGTGAAATGATTAGTTTCGGTATTCGCCAAAAAGAATACCGGCCGCTAGTTTTTCGTTCATGAACGGGCGGTTTTCATGGTAAACTGTATGAATGAAATCTACGGAATGCGAGGAGATCAAATGAAAAAACGATTAGGGTTAGTATATGGCGGAAAATCCGCAGAACATGAGGTGTCTCTTTCAACAGCACGCGCAGTAACACAGGCGCTTGATTTGGAAAAATATGAAGTGCTGCCAATTTATATTACGATGCAGGGAGAATGGCTGAAGGGTGCGCCGCTTGAAGGGCCGGTCGATGAGATGGAAACACTTCGCCTGAAAAAAGAAGGAACACCGGAGCCTGATCATATCGAAGGCTTTCTGGCAGGCGATATGCCAGACGTAATTTTGCCGCTGCTGCATGGAACAAACGGGGAAGACGGCACGGTGCAGGGATTGTTTGAAGTGCTGAATCTTCCATACGCAGGCAACGGGGTGCTTGCTTCATCAGCGGGCATGGATAAGGTTGTCATGAAGCAATTATTCGCACAGGCCGGTCTGGCGCAAGTGGAATATGTGCATTTTATTCGCAGCGCCTGGCAGGATGATGCGGAAAGTTTACTGGACATGGCGGAAAAAACACTGCCTTATCCGATGTTTGTCAAGCCTGCAAATCTGGGATCAAGTGTCGGCATCAGTAAAGCGGATGACCGTGAATCATTACGAAAAGCGATCGAGCTTGCATTGAAATTTGACCGCAAAATCATCGTGGAAAAAGGAATTACGGCACGCGAAATTGAGATGGCAGTTCTCGGCAATGACCACCCGGAAGTTTCGATTGCCGGCGAAATTCGTCCGGTTGCAGAGTTTTATGACTATGAAGCAAAATATCAGGATCAAAGCACAGAGCTTTCAATTCCGGCTGAAGTTCCCGTTTCTGTCGCGGAGCATATGAAAGATATGGCGATCCGCGCATTCAAAGTATTGGATTGTGCAGGACTCGTCCGCGCAGACTTCTTTGTGACTTCAGATAATGAAGTGCTGATCAATGAAGTCAATACGCTGCCGGGCTTTACGCCGACGAGCATGTTCCCGCTGCTTTGGCAGAAATCAGGAGTCGCGTATCCGGATTTAATTGACCGATTGATCGATCTTGCCATTGAACGCCATGCGGAAAAACAACAACTGCATTATACAATGGACTGAGCGGAGGATATAACGTGAAACGAAGACTAACTAGAATTCAGCAATGGCTGCAGGCTGACGGGCAGCACATCGGCGGGCAGCTCATCACAGGCGTCTGTATCGATTCACGCAATGTGCAGGCGGGAGATCTGTTCATTCCGTTTCGGGGAGAGCAAGTGAATGGGCATCGTTTTGCTGAAGGAGCGATTGAGCGCGGTGCAGCCGCGGCTCTTTGGCAGAAAGATGAACCGAACCCGCCAGCGCATCTTCCTCTCTTATTTGTAGAGGATGCAGAACTGGCTTTGCAGCAAATGGCACGGAGTTACCGGCAGGAACTCAAATGTAAAGTCATCGGGGTAACCGGCTCGAACGGCAAGACGTCAACGAAAGATTTAATCGCCGGTGTCTTGTCTCCGTATTTCAGCGTCAAGAAAACGGAAGGTAATTTCAATAATGAACTTGGCCTGCCTCTGACGCTGTTAGCTGTGGAAGATGAAACCGAGATAGCCATTTTAGAAATGGGCATGAGCGGGTTTGGAGAAATCTCTTTCTTAACGACACTCGCCGCTCCAGATTTTGCGGTCATCACAAATATTGGGGAAGCGCATATGCAGGACCTCGGTTCACGTGAAGGCATTGCGAAAGCAAAATTTGAAATCATTGATGGTCTGTCCGAAGACGGAATCCTTTTATACGATGGCGATGAACCGCTGCTGCGTACGCTGACGGCTGGCAAGCCTGCTGTGCAAAGTGTTTCATTCGGCTATGGACAGGCGGATTTGACGGTAGGGGAAGTTCATTCGACGGATCAAGGAAGTTCGTTTGACGTAACGGGCAGGCTGCAGGGTCAGTTCACAATTCCGGTATACGGCGCGCATCAGGTGAAGAACGCATTAGCAGCAATGCTGATTGCCAATAAACTCGGGCTGACGGATCAGCAGATTAAAGTCGGGCTGCAGCAAACAGCGCTGACCGATATGCGAATGCAGCCGGTTGCCGGTCTGAACGGCTCGCTGCTCATCAATGATGCCTACAACGCAGCACCGACTTCGATGCGTGCGGCATTCCGTTTTATAGAAGACACATCAGTGCGTCAGGAAAAATGGCTCGTCCTTGGAGATATGCTCGAATTGGGAAAAGAAGAACAGGCGTATCATGAAGGCCTCGCGGAGGATTTGCTGAAAATGGACCTTGCGGGAGTTGCGCTGCTCGGGAGCCGGATGAAGTGGCTGGCAGATAAGCTGACGGACTTTTCAGGCGAAGTCATGTGGACGGCAAACGACGCGGAACTGATTGTGGAAGCACTGCGGCCGAAATTGACGAAACAGACCGTTGTGCTGTGCAAAGGTTCAAGAGGAATGAAGCTGGAGCGGATTATCGACGCGTTGACAGAGGGAAGACAGTGAAGACAGGCGTACTGTTTATCCATGGTTTTACCGGCGGTCCGTTTGAAATTGCCCCGCTTAGACAGTATTTGAAACAGCATACGGACTGGGAAATAGCAGTACCGGTTTTGCCGGGGCATGAATTAGGGCGCAATCTGCAGGAAGGCTCTGCTGCTTCCTGGATCATGGCGGCGGAACTGGAACTGCAGCGGCTGATGAAAGAAACGGACCGCGTAATTGTCATTGGATTTTCTATGGGCGGTTTGATCGCGATGTATCTGTCCCTGCGCTATCCAATTGATAAACTGGTTTTGCTGAGTGCGGCGGCCAAATACATAAGCCCGCGGATTCTCGTGGAAGACGCAAAAGTAGTGATGAGAACTTCGAAGAGCGGCTGCTATCCTGCAGATTCTTTTTATCATCTGTACAATTACAAGTTGACACATACGCCGGTTCGTGCAGCGCTTGAGTTCTTAAAAGTAGTCCGCCTGGTCCGCCCGTATCATCATGATGTTCGGACACCTGTCTGTATTGTTCAGGGAAAACGGGACGGTATTGTACCGGCTGTCACAGCGGATCTGCTTTACGAACAGCTTGGCTCGGATGAAAAACAGCTGATTTATTCAGAGCACGGAAAGCATCATATTTGCTACAGCAATGACCGGTATGAATGGTTTTCCAGAGTGCTGGCATTCCTCTCAAAAGACTGATTAATGGAACTTAAGCTGATTCGTTGCAGTCTGGCGCCGGCCGTGGTAAACTCATGAGAGGAATTGGATACATTTACACGGCACTCTTCCGTTTTTCACGGAGAGTACTTTTTTTTGAATAAAACGGTGGATTATCGGACAAACTAACAATGATTTGTCGATCCAACCGCTCGGCAAGGACCGAGCTTTCCTTGTATGTCACAGGTTTAACCATTGTGCTTCTTAAATAAATCTGGACGCAATTACGCCGAGGCGTGATTGATATGACCCCTCTCCATCCGCAAAAATGCTCCTGTGAGTTTTTTAAATGCCAGAGATGGTTCTATCGGAAATGCTCCCACTTTCAAAGTATATGGCTCGAAGTTGCCGCGCTTTCATTTGCAAATGTAACCAATTGTCAAATGAAGAAATAAAGGAGAATGAATATTTTGACGAAGTTTTCAGAATTGAATATTAGTGAAACAACACAGAACGCCTTGCTGCGCATGGGGTTTGAAGAAGCAACACCGATCCAGGAAGGTACCATTACATTTGGTATGGAAGGCCGCGACGTAATCGGTCAGGCTCAGACAGGTACAGGGAAAACTGCAGCTTTCGGTATTCCGATCATTGAAAAATTGGACCCTAAAAGCCAGGCAGTTCAAGCGTTGGTCATCGCACCGACTCGTGAATTGGCTATCCAGGTATCAGAAGAAATCTATCGTGTAGGTTTCGGCAGCCGTGCGAAAGTACTTTCCGTATATGGCGGACAGGAAATCGGACGTCAAATCCGTGCGCTACGTAATAATCCGAACATCGTAGTTGGTACACCAGGACGTATCCTGGACCATATCAACCGTAAAACATTGAAGCTTGATAACGTTCAGACACTTGTCTTGGACGAAGCAGATGAAATGTTGAACATGGGCTTCATTGAAGATATCAACACCATTCTTGCAAGTGTACCGGCTGAGCGTCAGACATTGCTGTTCTCAGCAACGATGCCTGCTCCGATCCGTAAAATTGCAGAAACATTCATGAAGAATCCTGAAATGGTGAAAATTAAATCAAAAGAAATGACTGTTGAAAATATTGAGCAGTTTTTCGTGAAATCACATGAACGTGAGAAGTTTGATATCCTTTCAAGATTGCTTAACGTTCACCAGCCTGAATTGGCGATCGTCTTTGGCCGTACAAAGCGCCGGGTAGATGAACTTGCACATGCACTTAGCATCCGCGGTTACTTAGCTGAAGGAATCCACGGTGATTTAACTCAAGCGAAGCGTATGTCAGTATTGCGTCAGTTCAAAGAGAATAAAATCGATGTGCTTGTAGCGACAGACGTAGCAGCACGCGGTTTAGATATCACTGGTGTGACACATGTTTACAACTTTGATATCCCTCAAGATCCGGAAAGCTATGTACACCGTATCGGACGTACAGGCCGTGCAGGTAAGAGCGGAGTGGCGGTTACATTCGTAACACCTCGTGAAATGGGCTACCTTCGCATCGTTGAGGAAACGACTAAGAAGCGTATGACTCCTTTACGTCCGCCGACATCTGATGAAGCACTCATGGAACAAAAGAAAATAGCGGTAGAATCTTTAGCTGAAGCGGTTGAACAAAATAACTCAGAAGACTATGCAGGACTTGCAGGACAGCTTCTTGAGAAATTTGATGCGAAAGATATCATCGCAGCAGCTCTTCGTTCATTAACGAAGGATGTGGATGAGACTCCTGTAACTATTACAGAAGAGCGTCCTCTTCCATCACGCAGAACTTCTTCGGGCGGCAATCGTGGCGGCTATAAAGGCAATCGCAGCGGCGGCAGTGGCGGACGCTCACAAGGCGGACGCAGCAGAAACTTCAGTGGTGGCGGTGCAGGCGGTTCAAGACGCAGCAGCGGCCCGCGCGACAGCGGAAGAAGAGACGGCGGTTCACGTCGCAGCAGCAGCAGTAATCGTTCAGAACGATAAGAAAAAGAATATATTGATCCGGGTTTGCTTCTGGCAGCCCGGATTTTTTTTGCATAAATTATGATATGATCGGGTAGGATGAAACGTTTTTACGGCTGTACCGTATACATAGCATATACATATTAGATTTTTACAAAGGAGCGGATGCAATGAGACAGCAGCCTGCCAATCAAATTTCCAGGAAAGGTCTGACCGTCTGGAGATTATACGGCATGATACAAACTGTAATTGTGCTGGCCGTAGCGGCTGGTTTAGGATTTCTGATTTATTATTTTGAGTGGCCGAAGTGGATCGGTATTATAATCGCGGTCTTTATCATCCTGCAAGCATTTTTCTCTATTTATTTATTTCCGAAAATCAGGTGGGAACGCTGGCGCTATGAAGTGCGGGAAGCGGAGATTGAACTGCAGCACGGACTTTTCATTGTCAACCGTACATTGATTCCGATGGTCCGCGTACAGCATGTGGATACCGCAGAAGGACCAATTTTACGCAAATACGGTCTTGCCTCCATCACCATTTCCACTGCAGCAACCAATCATTCAATTCCTGCTTTGGTGACAGAGGAAGCAGATGAATTGCGCAACCGGATTTCCATGTTTGCAAGGGTGGCGAAAGACGATGTCTGAGCAGCGTTATAAATTGCATTGGGTGACCGCGGTTGTGGAAACTGCAAAGGCATTAAAGGAAATGATTGGACCGTTCATCCTCCTGGTGGTGGTAAACGGTTTCAAAGGCGAAAGCACTGCTCCTTGGTTTTTTAAGTATTGGACGCTGATCATTTTTGGTATTCTTGTGCTCTTTACGCTGGTCTCGGGCGTGATTAAGTGGCGGCGTTTTGATTATTGGTTTGAAGATCAGGAACTGCGGATGATCTCAGGTTTATTTGTCCGGAAAAAACGCTATATTCCGTTTGATCGCATTCAGAGTCTGGATTATACGGAAGGAATCTTTCACCGGATGTTTAATTTGGTGAAAGTGAAAGTGGAAACGGCAGGGTCATCATCCGGCAAGGATGCAGAGGCGGAGCTGACAGCGATTACGAAAGAGGCTGCTAGGCAGATCGAGGAGGAAATTCAGAGAGCGAAACAATTCAGGATTATCGGTCCTTCGCTGAGAAGCAATGAAGACGCAGAGCTGGTGCTTCACAGGGAACCTGAATCTGCTTCTGCAAAGCAAGCAGTTAAGCCTGTAAAAACCGTTTTCTCGATGACGACAGGTGATTTGCTGATGCTGGCAACCACTTCAGGAGGTATCGGCGTTATTTTATCAGGTGCCGCTGTGTTTTTATCACAAATTGAAGAGCTGATTCCATTTGAATGGTTATTTGGAGAATTGGAATCATTCATGCGTTTTGGTGTGCTGGTAATTACTATTATGATTACGATGGGTCTTCTAATAGTTTGGCTGCTTTCTGTAGTGATGACTTTTCTTGCAAATTATGATTTCAAAGTCATGCTGGAAAAAGATGATTTGATTATCACCAGAGGATTACTCGAGAAGAAACGTGTCACGGTGCCTCTTAATCGAATACAAAATATCACGATTGCAGAGAATCCGATTAGGCAGTTATTCGGTTATTCCACCGTCATTGTCAACAGTGCGGGCGGGATGGGCGAGAGTGCCCGTATCAAATTGTTTCCTCTGGCAAAACGAAACCGCGTAATCGAGCCGCTGCAAGAACTGTTTCCTGCTCTTGATTTCAATATGCCTGAAGACAAGCTGAGTGGTCGCGGCAGACGCTTCTATTACCGTTTCAAACTTTTTCTGGTATTGGCCGCAGCAGGAGCCGTATCCTATTATTTCTTCCCATATGGCTTGTTTGCGCTGATTCTGCTCCCTGTTGTTTGGGCATTTGGACGCTGGCAGTACAACACCGCAGCTTACTCCATTTTGCCGAAACAGCTGACGATGCGGTTCCGGACTGTCAGCCGACATACTGTGTTTACGGAAAAGAACCGAATACAGTCCATGGAGATGGACCAAAACTATTTCCATCGCAGACAAAAAGTGGCTACCCTGACAATCAACGTAAAATCCGGCATGACAGCAGACTCTCCGGCAATCCGTCACATGCCCGAAGAAGCAGCAGAACAGTTTTTGGCATGGTATGAGCATCGGGTTGAATAGCTATGAGCACGAGGGAATGTCTTATGATCATGTGCAGGCCCGGTATGATCACAGGCGGAGTTTTAATGATCACTCGGCCGTACATTATGAGCGGCCGGCTGGATTCAATGAGCACCCGCCGATGTTTCATGAGCAACTGACTGTAAAAGTCGCAAGCCGCAAGCTGCAAAAAAGCCAGACAAGAAAACTTGTCTGGCTTTGTGTTCAGCTAGCGCTTCTTTCGCCAGCTGACAATATTCTTTGGATTAAAATAGCTCAATCCGATAATGAAACCAGTGATGAGACCTGCGATGTGCGCGGTTACGTTGATATTCGTACCGACAAACGTCATCACCACACTGATCACAATAATAGGCAGGATCACTTGTTTCAGTTGCGGAAACACGTGCTTCGTATAATAAACCAGAGCGCCGAATGCACCGAACACGCCGAAAATTGCACCGCTTGCGCCCAGATGTCTGTAATCGGGTGACTGCAGGAAATACGTAGCAATATCGCCGAACAGACCGGCCAGCATATAAATCGTGATAAACCGGGCCTTTCCTGCGATTTTCTCAAGCTCAGGTCCAAAAATAAATAAAGAGAACATATTAAACAGTAAATGTGTAAATCCGCCATGCAGGAACATCGGCGTAATCAGGCGCCAATACTCGCCGTTTGCAATCAGGAAATTATCGCCGATTCCCCATAGCAGAATTTGCCCGCCGATTCCCGGAAGCCATGTCAAAATGAAAATTCCGATATTCAGGGCTAGCAAAAATGTGACGACCGGGTAGGCGCGCACATACTGTGAAAAGTTTTCTGTTCGTATAAACATGGTTTCACCTCAATCTTCTCTACTGATTATACCTATATTTGACGCTGATGGGAAAGGAGATGTTCATTTTGATACAAGGAATTGGTCTGGATATTGTAGAACTCGAGCGCGTGGCCAGTCTCAACGCCCGCAATGCGAAGTTTAGAGAAAGAATTTTATCACAAGCGGAACTGGAAATCTATCAACAATTAAAAGGGCATCGCCGGACGGAGTACTTGGCAGGCCGGTTTGCCGCAAAAGAAGCATTTTCTAAAGCGCGCGGCACAGGCATTGGAAAAGACTGCAGTTTTCTCGACATTGAAATCTTGTCGGAACCGAGCGGCCGCCCTGTGCTCTACTTCAAGCAGCATCGGGTCAGCGGCTTCGTCAGCATCACGCATACCCGGACGGCTGCTGCAGCGCAAGTAATTCTAATGCAAACTGATGCAAACTCGTAAACTTTAAAACAAGCTCGCATAATCGCTTCATCCCCTTCATAAGATAAGCTACCCGAATTGATTGGAGAAAGGATGAATTGAATGCGGAAACGATTTCTGTTGGTAATGGTCGCAGCATTTTTGCTAGTACTGGGGGGATGCGGAAAGCCTTCTAAGGAAGACGTTATGAAGAAGCTCAGCAATAAATGGAATGAAACGAAAGGCTATGAACTACAAGCATCAATGGAAATTAAAACAGGTGCAGAACCTCGGGTATATGACGTGGAAGTATGGCACACGAAGCCGGAATTCTACAAGGTCAACGTAACGCAAACAGGAAATGAAGATTCACAAATGATCGTGCGCAATGAAGAAGGTGTCTTTGTAATTACGCCGTCACTCGGCAAAACGTATAAATTCCAAAGTGACTGGCCGGCACAAAACAGCCAGGGATATTTAATCGGTACGTTGGCGGAGGATATCAAAGCGGATAAAGAAGCGGTAATGGAAGAGAAAGACAAAGAATATGTGTTTAAAACGGCAACGCGTAATAATCATAAGAAATTATTACCTTCTCAGAAAATTCATATTGACAAGAAAACATTGCTCCCGACCAAAGTAACAATCCAAGATGAAACCGGCGAGGAAAAAATATCCATTAAATTCGCGAAGATTTCATTGGGTGTAGAGCATAAAGTTGCGGATTATGCTGTAGAGATGGAACAGCCTAAAGCGGAAAATGACCAGGCGGATGCGGACGAAGAGGAAAAGGCAGCAGAAACAGATGACAAAACAGGTTATCAAACGTATTACCCGGCAGTAAATTGGGAAGGCTCTACTTTATCAGACGAACAAGTCATCACGACGGACAGCGGTCAGCGTATTTTGATGACGTTCAGCGGGGAAAAAGAATTTTTGGTTATTCAGGAGCCGGCAGAAAAGCCGATGAACCAGCTGGCTGTGTCGGTAGAAGGGGATCCTGTGGATTTAGGCTTTGCGGTAGCTGCATTAACCGATCAGTCGATTCATTGGGAAATGAATGGTGTATCATTCTTTGTGGCCTCTGAAACGCTGAGTAAGGAAGAATTGATTACTGTCGCAAATTCGATGACTGCCACGGAAGCAAAATAACGAGCAGCTTTAACAATTGACTTGCTTCTGGTTCAGGATAGATAATTAATCAAACAGTCTATCCCGACGAGGTGAATTAGTATGTATGACAACACGGATTACCGGCCGACAAGAGCCATAATCAATATAGAGGCAATACAGCATAACGCACAGCAAGTTACATCCTATCTGCCAAATGAAACCAAACTGATCGCAGTTGTAAAAGCGGATGGTTACGGACATGGTGCAGCAGAAGTTTCATCAGCGGCGCTGGCAGCAGGAGCAGAAATGCTCGCTGTCGCGACGCCTGATGAAGCACTTGCACTCAGGAAACAGGTGCCGCATGCCGATATTCTGGTGCTGGGCCCTTCCCCTGTGTCATTTGTAAATGCAGCAGCTGAGCATAACATTACCATCACAGTGACAAGCAAAGTATGGGCAGAGCAGGCAGGCGCTTTGCGATTATTCGATAAAAAGTGCAAAGTGCATGTGAAGATTGACAGCGGAATGGGCAGGATCGGCGTAAGAACGGAGCAGGAGCTGGCCCGTCTGATTGAACTGATCAATCAGTCCGGGAATTTTTCAATCGACGGAGCGTTCACGCATTTTGCGCGGGCGGATGAAAAAGAAACAGTGCCGACTGATTTACAGTTTAAAAAGTTCATGAAGTTAGTGGATGTTTTTCCAAGGAAGCCGCGTCTCGTTCATGCATCCAATAGTGCGGGGGCGCTGATTTTTCCTGAGTATTCGTTGGACGCTGTCCGTTTTGGCATCAGTCTCTACGGCATCGCGCCCTCTGCATTAGTAGCCGAAAAAATGCCGTTTGCGCTGCAAAGAGCGATGACGCTGGAAACGGAACTTTCCTTTGTGAAAAAGCTTCCGGCAGGCGAGGAGATCAGTTATGGCGGAAAATATATTACGTCAGAAAACGACTGGATCGGTACGTTGCCGATTGGTTATGCGGATGGTTTAAAACGTGCGCTAACAGGGCAAGAAGTATTAGTAGGCGGCAAAAGAGCGCCGATTGTGGGCGCGATCTGCATGGATCAGTGTATGGTGAAGCTGCCGCAAAAATTTCCGGAAGGTGAGAAAGTGACTTTGCTCGGTAAACAGGGAGACCAAGAGATCACCATGGAAGAATGGGCAGAACGGCTGGGCACCATCCCGTATGAGATAGCCGTAACACTCTCAGAACGCATTCCAAGAGTTTACAAATAAAAGACTGAAAATCATGATAATATTCGAAGCAGCTACCGTTAATTTTCGACAAACTACTGAATAAACTTGTATTTCTTGTCAGAAGAGTTCAAACCATGTCTTTTCATATTAGCAGTTCAATGGTAAGATAGATTTGATATAGAAATAATAGGGATGGGTTTGTCGGAGGTGCTCAAGTTGCGTACGAATAAAAACGAAAAAAGAATAATAAGTATAGCCTCATCGAGATTGCAACAGCAAAATGAAGACGCAATCTTTCAACGGGAACAGATGCAGGACGATTTCGTTTATATGACAACAGAGAGACATATGGAGAGTGGTGAGGCTTCTTTGTTGCGGGAAGCTATGATCAGAGGCTATGTGGAAATGTCGCAGATCAACCTCAATATAGCGGCAGAATGTTTATATGCGGAATTTGAAGCACAGCATACCGTGGAACGTTGCGTCACCGGAGGATGAAAAGTTGGCAATTAAACGTGGAGACGTCTTTTTTGCAGATTTGTCACCTGTAGTCGGTTCTGAACAGGGAGGGACGCGGCCGGTTTTGATCATTCAGAATGATATCGGAAACCGGTTCAGTCCTACAGTAATCGTAGCAGCCATTACTGCGCAAATACAAAAAGCAAAATTGCCGACACATGTCGAAATTACAGCGGCACGGCATGGATTCGAGCGGGATTCAGTGATCCTGCTCGAACAAGTCCGCACGATCGACAAGTCCAGGCTCACAGACAAAATTACACACTTAGATGAAGCGTTAATGAAGCAGGTTGACGAAGCGCTGCAAGTAAGCTTCGGACTCATTAAATTTTAGCATACATATTCTTACTACATTTTTTACACACGCAGACAACGGCAGGATGCATGGCTGCTCACAAGAAAACACTATAGCCAAATGGTTATAGTGTTTTTGCATAGATGAATATAGCCCTTTGAAAATGCGCTGCACCGCATAAGACAGACGCTTTGAGGAGGATTTGTATTTTTTACCGCGCAATTCTATTTGTAAAATAACCGCAAAATACATGTAGTTTACACGAATTTTCGTTACAATAGAGAAGACTGAAGATATAGGGAGGAACAAATAGCCATGAATGAGGTTATGAAAAAAGGGATATCCGATAATATAGACACCATCACAGGCCGGTGGGTAGAGCAAATGAAAGATAACTCTACTGAACGCTTTTTAGATTTAATGCCGGCAAGTGTGGTGGATACGACGAGCAGGGAATTCACAAAATTGATGACGTCTAATTTATCTGACCGTGAACAAGTCGATAAAGAACGTTTGGACGAGTTCACGGAGAAAATTATTCATTTTGGCTGGTCTATCAAATTCATTAACCGGGCAATTGATACGTTTTCATCTGTGGTATATGAATTGTTTTACGAGCAGGGAATTTTATCAGATGCTAATTTGCGGCAAGGTGTAGGTATTTTCACCCGCTGGATTAATCCTTTGCGTGAAAGTATTATTGAAGAATACTCAACGAAGTGGGAGCGGACAGACAGCCTGCAGAAAATTGCGTTACAGGAATTGTCGGCTTCTTTGATTCCTGTATTCGACAAAATATCTGTCATGCCGCTGGTCGGAACAATCGATACGGAACGTGCGAAATTAATCATGGAAAACTTGCTTGAAGGTGTTGTCAAGCAGCGGGCGGAAGTTGTTTTGCTCGATATTACAGGCGTTCCTGTAGTAGACACAATGGTTGCACACCATATTATTCAAGCGGCGGATGCAGTTCGTCTGGTTGGCGCTAAATGTATGCTGGTCGGGATCCGTCCTGAAATCGCTCAGACAATTGTGACACTGGGTATTAACTTGACAGACTTTTCAACAACGAGCACATTGCGACGCGGTATGCAAAAGGCTCTGGAAATGACAGGTCGTTCAATAGTGGAGGAGGAAGAGTAGTATGAAGATGCGAATCCCGATTCTGAAATTAAAAGACACATTAATCGTATCCATTCAAGTAGAGCTGGATGATCAGACAGCTCTTCAATTCCAGGAAGATTTATTAGATCAATTGCATAAAACTGCTGCACGCGGAGTTGTAATTGACTTGACGCCGATTGATTTCATTGATTCCTTTATTGCCAAAGTACTTGGCGACGTAATTCATATGACAAGCTTGATGGGTGCGAAAGTAGTTATCACAGGCATTCAGCCGTCTGTAGCGATTACACTGATTGAACTGGGCATCCGACTGGCGAATGTAACAACAGCTTTAGACTTAGAAAACGGGCTAGAGAAATTGACTAGAGAATTGGAGGCCTGACCATGAACCACAGGTCTTCTATAGAGATCAACACGGAATGGGATATTGTTGCAGCGAGACAACTCGGACGTAACGAAGCAAAAAGTACAGGTTTCGGCACGGTGGACCAGGCGAGGATCACTACCGCTATCAGTGAGTTGGCGAGAAACATCTATCTTTATGCCGGAAAAGGCAAAATTGAGATTGAGCCGGTACGGGTAGGGCAGCGCGCGGGATTGATCATTACTGCGTCAGACGAAGGCCCGGGAATTGCGGATCTGCAGAAAGTCATGGAAGATGGCTTTACTACATCCGGGGGACTGGGTGCGGGCATGCCCGGCGTCAAGCGTCTAATGGATGACTTTCGTGTTGAAACAGAAGTAGGAACCGGCACTACCATTACAGCGACGAAATGGTTGCACTAGGAGTTGAGGAACATTGCCGCAGGAGGCTGGGAAACAGTATAAAAAAATGCTGGAGAATTTTCTTCGTTCCCAGGGTGAAGAAGATCTCTACCTGGGCCAGCAGTTCAGCCGCAGTTTCATCGATAAAAATATTGCGCCTGAAGATGTAATCAGCATTCACAAAAATTCGATTGAAGAATTAATAAAAGAGTTACCATCAGATGTAAGTGTCTCCTTTGATTTTCTCATAGAAATGATGATTCATTACGGACTGGCTTTGAAAGAACACCAGAGTCTGATCCGCAAACAGGAAGCGATTCAAATGGAAATGGATCTGGCGGTGAGGATGCAGAATACGCTGCTGCAGACGGCGACTCCTGAGGCAAAGGGGCTGGATATCGGCTGGATATCAAAACCTGCTAAGCAGATGAACGGAGATTACGTTTACTTCCTCAATGAATCTACGAATGAAGTGTGCATGGCAGTGGCAGATATTATAGGAAAAGGTATGTCCGCGGCCATGCATATGTCCATGGTTAAGTTCGGAATGGACAGCCTTCGCTATGAAAAGAGAGATCCTTCAGAAGTCTTGAGTTTTATCAATAAAATGATTGAACAGAGTATTTCAGATTCAATGTTTATCTCCATGTTTTACGGCAAGTATCATGCAGATACTGCAACATTCCGTTATTCGTCGGCAGGGCATGAGCCCGCGCTTTATTATAGTGCCGCAGAAAAAAAGTTCAGTCTGCTTGAAAGCAAGGGCCTGCTGCTTGGAGTGAAACAAGATGCGGTGTACGAAGAACGTGCGGCCCGGCTTGAGGAAAACGATTTTATTGCCATCATGACAGATGGAGTAAGTGAAACGAGAACTGAAGAAGGTTTTATTGAAATGGATGTAATTGAAGATTTGCTGCTGGACGTAAAGACAGAGAATGCACAGACAATGGTCGATTATTTATTTACCGAACTTTCGAAAATGCAAAACTATCAGCTTCGTGATGATTTTACACTAGTCATCTTAAAGAAAACGAAATAAAGGTTTAGGTGTTCGAAAAGCGGGTATTACACAAGAAGTGTGCAGCAAGTTACGTGGGATGCACATGATAAAAAATAGAGAAACCGATCGGGGTGGCGTAATGAATTTACAAGTTGAGCAAGTTGACAAGGACTTAGTCCATAATTTTAAAATCATTGGAGAAATAGATATTTATACTGCACCAAAGCTGAAAGAACATTTGGCGCGATTAGAACAGGCTGAAGGTATGGAAGTCGAGCTGGATTTATCAGAAGTGAATTATATGGACAGCACTGGTCTGGGCGTTTTTGTAGGTTTTTACAAGGAAATTACTGCGCATAACGGAAAATTAGTGATCAAAGGGCTGAATCAACGCCTCTATCGCTTATTTGAAATTACAGGTCTGAGCGATATTATGCAGATAGAACAGGTTGAAGGTGGCGAACATGATGCAAGCATTTGATTACATTGAAGTAAAAGTTCCTGCAAAACCGCAATACGTCGGCGTAGCCCGGTTGGCGATCTCTGGTTTGGCTAGCCGCATCGGATTTACATATGACGAAATCGAGGATTTAAAAATTGCTGCCAGTGAAGCTGTGACAAATGCAGTACAGCATGCCTATAATGACGAGAATACGGGAGAGGTGATTTTAGGATGCGCTCTTTATGAAGATCGACTGGAAATCGTCGTGACTGATCATGGAAGAAGCTTCAACTTTGAGGAAACAAAGAAAAAAGTTGGACCCTACCAAGAATGGAATGAAGATTCCCCTTTAAGAGAAGGTGGATTGGGACTCTACTTAATGGAAACATTAATGGATGAAGTGAAGATTGACCATGGGGAGGGTGTCATCGTCTTCATGACCAAATATTTGGGCAGAGAGCGGGGAGAAGGACATGTCAAACCAACAGTCTTCTCGTGATAAAGAAACGAAAGAACAGGTCATTCAATGGATACATGAATACCAGGAAACGAATGACGATCATGCACAGACTGAGCTGGTCCTTCATTATGAACGATTGGTCCATTCGATTGCCCGGAAATATTCACGCGGTCAATCCCACCATGAAGATATCGTTCAGGCAGGAATGCTTGGCTTATTAGGTGCGATTCGCCGGTACGATCCAGAGCAGGGCAGAAGTTTTGAAGCGTTTGCCGTGCCGACGATTATCGGTGAAATTAAACGTTTTCTGCGTGATAAAACATGGGCTGTTCACGTGCCCAGACGAATCAAAGAACTGGGACCGAAAATAAAAGCGGCAGTTGAAACGTTAACAACGGAATTTCAACGTTCACCGATGGTATATGAAATAGCTGAATATCTCGATACCGACGAAGAATTGGTCCTAGAAGCAATGGAAATGGGCAGAAGCTATCAAGCATTGTCTATTGACCATACTCTCGATGCGGATTCAGAAGGCGGAACGATTACACTGCTGGACATCATAGGTGACACGGACGACGGATATGAAAAAACAGATCAGCGGATGCTTGTATTAAATGCATTGAACGTGCTGAGTGAACGCGAGCGGCAAATTATCCAGTATACATATATTGACCAGATGAGTCAGAAGGAAGCTGGAGAATTGCTGGATATCTCTCAAATGCACGTTTCACGACTGCAGCGAAAAGCGATCAAGAAACTTCAGGAAGTAATATTAACAAGTGGTGGTGCAAAGTAGTGGAAACTTTTGAGAATGAATATGTAGAGGCATATATCTATCAACAGTCGAAAAAAGGGAATAAAGATTCTGGGGATGCATACTACATTCATTCAGAAGAAGATTATTTCATTTGTGCAATTGCAGATGGACTTGGGAGCGGTTCAGATGCAATGGAATCTGCTCAAGTAATCCCGGAAGTCTTAAAAAAGTACCATCATGAATCACCTGACGATTTGTTGCTGCGCTGCAATAAACTAATGTTCCATAAGCGCGGCGCGGCGGTCGGTATTGTAAAAGTTTATTTTGCGCAACAAACTTTGGAATATAGTTGTGTCGGCAATATCCGTATATATATTCTGCAATCAAATGGTCAGATGATTTATCCATTACCAGTCATGGGTTACTTATCGGGACGTCCGCAGTCACTCCGCACTCAGCGTTATCCATACAGCAAGAATGACCGATTCTTTTTGCATTCGGACGGTGTCAGCCTGCGAAGTCCGAAGAAATACCTGCAGGAAAATTCTACACCCTATCAATTGTACAAGAAAATCGAAACTACAATTGACGATAATGATGACGCGACTTTCATCGCGGCCAGCCTGCTTCATTAAGTTGAGGCGGGTTTTTATGTGCGCATTTTGCCGAATTATCCCGACCGTTTTAGCGGGAATATACATTGAACCTATGCTATTATATGGAAAGAAGAAAGGGTGGTTGTATTGTCGATTGATCTTATGGAAGCAACTGCGAGCCGGGCTGGCATTGGCAAACGTCAGACTGCAAGCGTTATCGCACTATTAGAAGAAGGTAACACAGTACCTTTCATTGCACGCTATCGAAAAGAAGCAACGGGTTCGTTAGATGAAGTCCAAATAAAAGACATAGAAGACTCTTATCATTATGTAAAATCACTGGAGCAGCGAAAAGAAGAAGTCCTTCGTTTAATTGAAGAACAGGGCAAGCTCAGCGAACAACTTAAAGCTGATATTGAAAAAGCTTCAGTTTTACAGCGTATTGAGGATCTTTACCGTCCTTATAAGCAAAAACGCAGAACGAAGGCAATGATTGCCATTGAAAACGGTTTGGAATCATTGGCGGATCAAATGATGCTGCAAACCGATAAAGAGATTAAACAGACAGCGCAGAACTATATAAACCCTGAAAAAGAAGTGAACACAGCAGAAGATGCTCTCGATGGCGCCAAGTTTATTCTGGCGGAACGTATTTCAGAAGATGCATCAATCCGTGAAAAAATCCGTAAAGTATCCTGGGCTTCCGGACATCTGACAGCGAGTTTGAAAAAAGGAGCAGAAGATGAGCGCAATGTCTTCGAAAACTATTATGATTACTCAGAGCCTCTGAATAAAATTGTGCCTCACAGAGTGCTGGCGATTAATCGCGGAGAAAAAGAGGATGTGCTGCGTGTCGGCGTGACTTTTCCTGCTGAACGCATCATCGGGGATTTAGAGCGTACATATCTCAAGCGGACAAGCTCTCCATCTGCCCCTTATATAAAAGAAGCGCTCGAGGATTCATTCAAACGATTAATCGCTCCTTCTATTGAAAGAGAAGTTCGTACAGCGCTGACAGAAAAAGCAGAAACACAAGCTATCCATGTATTTTCGGAAAATCTTCGCAGTCTGCTATTGCAGCCTCCGTTAAAAGGCAGAACTGTTCTTGGTTTAGACCCTGCTTTCCGTACAGGATGCAAGCTGGCGGTCGTCGATGAGACAGGGAAGCTCCATGATATCTCTGTAATCTATCCGCATCCGCCGAAGCAGCAGAAAGAAGCATCTAAAAAAATAATTAACGATTTATTAGAGAAATATCCGATTTCCATCATCGCGATCGGCAACGGAACAGCTTCGCGGGAATCTGAGAAATTCATCGTTGACATCATTAAAGAATCTGACAAACCGGTATCATACGTCATTGTCAATGAAGCAGGGGCAAGTGTTTACTCTGCATCACCGCAAGCAAGAGAAGAGTTTCCTAATTTACAAGTAGAACAGCGAAGTGCAGTATCTATCGCCCGCCGTTTGCAAGATCCTCTGTCAGAGCTCGTCAAAATTGATCCGGGTTCCATAGGGGTAGGGCAGTACCAGCATGATGTCGCCAAGAAAAATTTGACGGAATCGCTGTCCTTTGTGGTGGAGACGGCAGTGAACCGAGTGGGCGTCAACGTCAATACGGCATCTTCCTCTCTATTACAATATGTATCCGGACTTTCCAAAACTGTTGCAGAGAATATCGTCAAAGCGAGGGAAGAAGCGGGCAAGTTTGAAAAACGCACAGATCTGAAGAAAATCCCGAGACTTGGTATGAAAACATATGAGCAGGCAATCGGTTTCCTGCGTATACCTGAATCAAAAGAGCCGTTTGATACAACGGGAATTCACCCGGAAAGCTATAAAGTTGCAGAAGAAGTGCTCAAAATAGCAGGTCTGAGTAAAAAACAGCTGGGTACTGATGAAGCAACAGAAGCGTTAGGAAATATTGACCTGACGCAATTGGCAGCACAGTTGGATGTAGGAATAATCACCCTTAAGGACATTATCCATACATTGCAGCGGCCAAACCGTGACCCGCGTGACGATTACCCTCAGCCGCTCTTAAAAGCGGATGTTTTAGATATAAAAGATCTTCATGAAGGAATGGAAATGCAAGGAACTGTCCGGAATGTAGTGGATTTCGGCGCATTTGTAGATATCGGTGTTTCAGAAGACGGACTTGTCCATATTTCTAAATTGAAAAAAGGCTTCGTCAAACATCCGTTAGACGTCGTGGCTTCAGGCGATATCGTCACCGTTTGGATTGATTCAGTAGATCGTCAAAAAGGCCGTATTGCACTTTCCATGGTTCCTTTAAATAAGGGGTAATTGAATATGTTGGATGAACAATTACAGCAGCTGGTCGAGCGCATTTCACTCGATATCTTTCGCAAGCCATTTCTCCATCAGGCTATTTTCAATAAACGGCTGCGCACGACAGGCGGGCGTTATAAACTGGGTAACCATTTTATAGAAATCAATCCACTTGTTCTAGAGATGCATGATGAACAAGAGCTTATAGGAATCATCAAGCATGAACTCTGTCACTACCATCTGCACTTAGAAGGCAGAGGCTACAAACACGGCGATGCAGATTTCAGGCATCTTATGAAAATAACAAATTCACCGCGCCACTGTAAACCACTGGCTGAACCTAAGGCAAGAAGTGCAGCCGTCCATTTGTATCGCTGTACAGCTTGCGGCTGCGAATACCGCAGAAGAAGACGTATGGACTGCAGGAAATACCGCTGCGGAAAATGCGCAGGTAAAATTGTGAAGGCAGAATGAGAAGGATAGAGACAGCATGGAATTATGACTTCCATGCGTGTCTCTTTTTTGTCTGGAAAGAGCCCATAGCATAATCAGCAGATGTATAAAACTATCAGCGATGAAGTACTTTGCAGACTACTCTTATATGTCATACGAGGAATAGGTTCAAATACATTGATAAATGATAGTTGAAAATGTAAGGCTCTTAATCCCATAGAATCAAGGTTTTCAGGTCGTTGGTGAAGTTTTTTTAAAAAGATTGAGAAAAAAGGTTGACGAATAGGATAGGCCTGTCTATAATAGGAAAAGTCGACTGAGACAAGCGAAACAAATCGCATATCGGTTGGCCGGACAATTAAAATTAAGGCCCCTTGGTCAAGCGGTTAAGACACCGCCCTTTCACGGCGGTATCACGGGTTCGAATCCCGTAGGGGTCACTTTAACAAATTGAATGAATGCCTGCAGATCTGTTTCAGATTATCATTGATGGGGTATAGCCAAGCGGTAAGGCAACGGACTTTGACTCCGTCATTCGTTGGTTCGAATCCAGCTACCCCAGCCATTTACATTATATCGTTTTTACTTTAAAACGAGCCGTTAGCTCAGTTGGTAGAGCATCTGACTTTTAATCAGAGGGTCACAGGTTCGAATCCTGTACGGCTCACCACTTTCTTAAAAAAAGTAGTTGACTTATTGAATCAGTCATGTATAATAGAACTTGTCGCTAAAACAGAGCGGTAGTGGCGGAATGGCAGACGCGCTAGGTTGAGGGCCTAGTGGGTGAATAACCCGTGGAGGTTCAAGTCCTCTTTACCGCACCAAACATGCTGTCCAATACAACATTATATGCGGGTGTAGTTTAGTGGTAAAACCTCAGCCTTCCAAGCTGATGATGAGGGTTCGATTCCCTTCACCCGCTCCATACAATTTAAAACAAATGATCCTTGAAAACTGAACAGCAAAACGTTAACGAAATACAGTTTGTGCACTCTAGTGACACAAACAAAATGAGTATCTTA
>NZ_WHVV01000019.1 GCF_009650995.1 Sporosarcina cascadiensis
AAGAGGCAACTTTTTAATAATACCAAATCGCTGTATTGTTGTCAACACTTTTGTTTAATTTCTTTTAAAGTGTTTTTTCAGCTGAGTAGCTGTCTTGCAAATGCGACGCTTATTAATATACCATCGTTCTTTTTATAATGCAAGCCTAATTTGAATTACTTTTATATTTTCTCGATATTTCATCATTGAACATAATAAAACAGCTCCGACATTTGCAGTCAGAGCTGTTCAGATCAGTCTTTAGAACGCATCTGCGGGAAAAGCAGAACGTCACGGATTGATTGAGAATTTGTTAATAGCATGACGAGACGGTCGATACCGATACCGAGTCCGCCGGTAGGCGGCAAGCCGTATTCAAGCGCTTCAATGAAATCTTCATCCATTTCATGCGCTTCATCATTGCCTTGCTCTTTCTCTACTAGCTGCGCTTCAAAGCGTTGGCGCTGATCGATTGGATCATTCAGCTCAGTGAAAGCATTTGCGTGTTCACGGCGAACGATAAACAACTCAAACCGGTCCGTATAGCGCGGATCTTCAGGATTCTTCTTAGCAAGTGGCGACACTTCTACAGGATGCCCGTAGATGAATGTCGGCTGCACAAGCTCTTCTTCAACTTTTTGCTCGAAGAATTCATTCAATACGTGGCCTGCTTCCATTGAAGGAGTTACTTGAACATTATGTTCCTTCGCAAGTTCGTGCGCCTGCTCTCTTGTCAGCTGCTGCCAGAAGTCTACTCCTGTATATTCTTTTACTGCATCTGCCATATGAAGTCTCTTCCACCGCGGTGCCAAATCAATCTGGTCTTCGCCGTATTGAATGGTCGTTGTGCCGAGAACCTCTTGCGCAATATGTGCAACCAGGTTTTCCGTCAGTTCCATAATGTCGTTATAATCTGCGTATGCTTCATATAACTCAATCATCGTAAACTCGGGATTATGTCGAGTAGACATTCCTTCATTACGGAATACACGTCCGATCTCATAGACTTTCTCCAAGCCGCCAACAATCAGGCGTTTCAAATGAAGTTCAATTGCAATACGCATATAGAGTGTCATGTCCAATGTATTATGGTGAGTAACAAACGGGCGTGCCGCGGCCCCCCCGGCAATCGAATGCAGCATTGGTGTTTCAACTTCCAGAAAGCCTTGTCCATCCAGGTAATGACGCATAGATTGGATAATCCGGCTGCGCATGATGAATGTCTCTTTACTTCCTTCCGTTGAAATCAAGTCCAGGTAACGTTGGCGATAGCGCTGTTCAACGTCTTGCAGGCCGTGGAATTTCTCGGGCAGCGGACGAAGTGATTTCGTCAGGAACGTAAAGTTCGTCGCTTTAATAGAAAGCTCTCCTACTTTTGTTTTAAAAATTACACCCTGAATACCGACAATGTCGCCTAAATCCGCCAATGTAAACAATTTATACGCATCTTCACCGATTGCATCCTGGCGTACGTAAATTTGAATCTGTCCGCCTAGATCCTGAATATGCGCAAAACCAGCTTTTCCTTTACCGCGCTTCGTCATAATCCGGCCTGCAATCGTCACTTCATGCTCAGTTTCTTCAAGCTCTTCCTTCGATTGCTCTTCATAAGCCGAACGAATTTCATTTGTCAGGTGAGTACGCTCAAAACGCTGGCCAAACGGATCTAAACCGCCTTCTCGTATATCATTCATCTTTTGGCGTCTCACCAAAAGCTGATCATTCATTTCATCCAAATTGGACATTCCCTTTCACTCCTTATACTTTGGCTCATCTTCTTCTCAGATCCAGCCGTCTGCAACTATTGTACACAAATTACCCGCCTAACAAAAGTCCAAATGGTTATCCAGTTTGATTCCATAGAAAAAACTGCCCTATTAAAGAGCAGTTTTATCGTTATACAGCCGGCAAGCTCAATCCTGCTGCAAGAACTCCCCGGCGTTTTGAATCTGTTTCCAGAGGATGACTCCCTCTTCCCTCATAGCCGGTTCTTCGCGATAAAGCGCACCTGTAGAGGGATGCTTCACTTCCGAATTAATTTCAATGAGCGGGACAAGCACGAATGCACGTTCCTGCATGCGCAAATGAGGAACAATTAAATCCTCAGTTTGTATGCTGTCTTCGTTATAAAGCAAAATATCCAAATCAACCGTCCGCGGTCCCCAGCGGATTTTCCGCATTCTGCCGAGTTTGTTTTCAATCGACTGACAGGCACGCAGTAACTCTGCTGCTTCCAATGAAGTCACTAATTCCAGAGCGATATTTAAAAACTTCGCTTGCTCGGTCAATCCAAGCGGCTCCGTTTCGTATACTGATGACACTTTCCTCACCGTAATTGCAGGATGATCATGCAGCAAGCGTACTGCCTGCCTCAAATGATCCAGCCGGTTGCCGATATTTGATCCCAGCGACAGATAGGCAGTCTTCACGCATAGCGCCCCCTTTTGATTTCGACAGCGACAGATGCGTAATGGCCATGAATCGGAGGATCAGGTTTTACCAGTACCACACGCACCCCGTTCACTTTTTCGGCAAAATCCGTCATGATTGTTCCTGCAACTGTTTCCGCAACCGTTTCAATCAGCCGCACAGCTTCCCCCTCCACGATGTTTTTGCACATCTCATATACTTCCGCATAGTTGACTGTTTTCGATAAATCATCAGTCTGCCCTGCATCCGCCAGTTCCACCGCCAATGAAACTGTCAGCCGAAAACGCTGCCCCAACTTGTTTTCTTCCGGCAGCGCTCCATGATAGCCATAAAACTCCATATCATTCAAATGAATATAATCCATGAAATCTCCCCTTTGAGTGCTTACATAGTGAACGCAGTCTTTTTCGTCAGTATATCCATCATTCTGACCATCCTCGCAATTTCCTTTACGTCATGAACTCGCATAATATGGCAGCCGTGTTCGATTCCGTAACATACCGTCGCACCGGTGCCTTCCATTCGCTCTTCAACCGGCACATCGAGCACTTTCCCGATCATTCCTTTGCGGGAAGTGCCGAGCAGCACCGGATAGCCGAGATCCGCAATCGCCGGAAGCCCCTGCATCGCCAAGATATTCTGCTCTAGATCTTTCGCAAAACCGATACCCGGGTCCAGCCAGATCATCTCATCCCGAACTCCTGCCGCTCTCGCAATCTCCACACTTTCCTGCAAATCTTGCACAACCGCATTCATGAACGGCAGCTGGTAATCTCTATTATCCCGGTTATGCATCAAAATAATCGGCACATTATAGCGCGCCGCCACTTCTGCAATCGCCGGTTCGCGCTTCGCTCCCCACACATCATTGATGATACTCGCCCCAGCCTGAACAGCCGCTTCGGCTACCGCTGCTTTGGAAGTATCGACGGAAATGACGCAGCCGAGCTCTTTTGTCAGCAGCTCGACAACCGGCACAACCCGCTCCAGTTCTTCTTCCAATGAAACAGGCGTATATCCGGGACGTGTTGATTCCCCTCCGATATCAATGATCTTTGCGCCGTCCATCAACATTTGCTGTGCATGACGGAGCGCGGGGTCTTGTCGGCCAAACTTCCCGCCATCCGAAAATGAATCAGGCGTTACATTCAAAATCCCCATGATGACTGTTTCCTCAGCAAAATTCATCGTCGTCTTACCAAATTGGTATGACGTCTTCGCCTTCTCTAACTTCATTACTGGTCACTCACTTTCATTCGGTTGACGGCTTGTTGATAGCTGGTATGTAATCGTTGATAAACAGGCCCTCTATTGCCTAGGTATTCGTTGCTTCCCGCACTTCGAATTGGCACGATTTCCTGAATTGCATTCGTAACGAACATTTCTTCTGCCGAATCCAGCTCCTGCGGCAGAAAAAATCCTTCCTCTGAAGCAATACCGAGCTCATCAACTAACTCCAGCACAAACGCCCGAGTAGTCCCCGGCAAAATACCCGTTTCCAATGAAGGCGTGTAAAGCACTCCTTGCTTTACCCAGAAGATATTGGACGTAATTCCTTCCGCAACGAAACCTTCTTTCGTTACAAAAAGACCTTCCAGCTTCTGCAGTGAAGATAATTCAAGTCTTCCCTTCACATTATTCGCATACTGGTGTGATTTATGCCGCTGTGAACTTTCCGGTTCACTGCGTTTCGTCTGCAGCCATACTCCGTCTTTTTCAGTATGGGCAGGCGGCAACACTAAAGGTTTTTGAAAAATCAGCACGTTGGGTTTTTCGTAATCCATGGGAGCCAGTCCAATATCATGCACTCCCGCTGACACATTCAACCTGAAATAACCATCTTCACAGCCATTCTGCACATATAACAAATAAACTGCCTGTTTGATTTCACTGTCTGTATACGACATATTGATGCGGTATTCCGCAAGCGCCGTCCGCAGCCGCTGCATATGAAGATCAAATAAAAAGATAGTCCCATTATACGTACGGAATGTCTCGAAAAATCCAAGTCCGTACAGAAATCCGTGGTCAAAAGGCGAAATACGCAATTCATCAGACTGCTTCAGCTCTCCGTTCATCCAACAAATCAATGCAGCTGACCCATTGCCTGTTCGGCCATCTCTTTCGCCTGCCATAATGCTTTTGCCTTATTGAGCGATTCTTCGTATTCCGCTGCCGGCACCGAATCAGGCACTAATCCTGCCCCCGCCTGAATATGAACCATCCCATCCTGAATAAATGCAGTGCGGATTGTGATGTTCAGCTCCATATCGCGGTTGAAACCGATCCAGCCCATTGAGCCTGTATACAATCCTCTTCGCGTTGGTTCCAATTGTTCAATAATCTCCATCGTCCGCAGCTTCGGATCCCCCGTGATTGAACCGCCGGGGAATACACCGCGGATAATCGTTCCGACATCTTCCGTTGCAGCTGTTCCACGGACATTTGAGACAAGATGCATGACATGCGAGTATTTTTCCACGACCATGAATTCATCGACCTCTACCGTTCCGGGTAAACAGATTTGTTCAAAGTCCTTGCACTCAAGATCAACCAGCATCTTATGCTCGCCCTTTTCCTTCGTGTCCGATACTAATTCCTCCTGCAAGCCAGCATCTTCCGCTTCAGTCGTTCCCCGTTTTCTAGTCCCGCCAATCGGCCGGGTGCTCAGTTCGCCCCCCCGCTTTTTCAACAGCAGTTCAGGCGAACCCGACACCACTTCAAAATCAGGAGCGGCCATATAAGCCATATATGGTGACGGATTGAACGAACGCAACGCTTCATACATTGACAGAGATGTCGCGCGGAGCGGCTTTGATTGGCGGACAGAAAGATTCACCTGCACCACATCACCCAGTTCGATAAATCGCTGCACATCACGTACCATCTCTTCAAATTGCCCGCCTGTTACGGAGACTTCCAACTCTTCTTCTGATACCGAAACATCTGCAGCTTTTCCTGCCGAAAACTGTCGGGCAGCCAATTTCGCAGCTTCCAGCCATTCCAATTCCATACCCGCCAATGAAACTCCGGCATCAGGCAGCGCCATAAAGTAGGCTGTTTCCGTATTCACATCGAGCACAGCCCAGCGGTCAAATACATAGAAGTAAATATCCGGTGTCAGCAAGTCTTCATCTGCCAGAGCAGGCAGTGTTTCATAACGTCTGACATAATCATAGCTGATCATTCCGATTGCGCCGCCCTGGAAAGCAGGCAGCTCTTCATCCATCCGCAATTCATACCGCGAAATAAATTCATGAAGAAGCGTAAGCGGATCTTCCCCTTTACGCAATTCTTCCGTACCATCCTTCCATTCTATATGCAGACCCTCCGACACTGCCTTCGCAGTCGCAATCGGATCTATTCCCGCAATGCACATCTCTCCGCCGCGTCCGCTCTCCAATAAAATGTGGCGCTCTTTCTTTGCTGCCAGTTGTTTATAGGAATAAAAGAATTCGTCTCTCGTCATTGAAACGGATGTGTAGGCTGCTGTCTCCATGATGTTTCCCCCTGCATTCGTGTTTATATTTATTTACTTTCATCAATGATTTTCTTCAGGAATTTATCGTCTATGCCGGACACTACGATATCCGTGATGACTCCTTCTGTGTTCAGAATATATGTCGTCGGATATGCTTTTACCCGGTAGGTCTCCACCACCTCGCCGTCTACATCCAATAAAATTGGAAAGGTCAGGCCGTATTCTTCAACAAACTCCTTCGCGCTCTCTTCCTTCTTGACTTCTTTCTTCGTCATATTCACTGCCAGTATTTCCATATTTGACGACTCTTTGTATTCATTATAATAAGTTTGCATATGCGGCATTTCTATGCGGCAAGGCGGACACCACGACCCCCAAAAGTTCAGCATGACTTTCTTTCCGCGGTAATCAGACAGCTTGACCGTCTCCCCGGCAAGCGTGGTCAATTCAAAGTCCGGCGCAAGATCTCCTCTTGCCAGACCGGTCGTTTCACTCACATCACCTGTTCCGCTGTCATCACCTTCAGCAACCCGCCATTCTTCCGGCACGTCTGCCAGCTCATCTTTTGACATATCTTTCATCATGGCACTTTCATATCCCGGAATCCCGCCGGTTTCTTTCTTAATTTCTTGTCTTGTTATGATAACAATCGTGATCATACCGATGATAATCAAAACTGAAATCAACATACCCCACTTCTTCACAGCCATCCTCCTCGTTATGCAACTCACTTATTTTTAATTATACAGATTCTTATAGTCTGACGAAAGTGTAGAGGTTTTAGCTGCTGGAATAAAAAAAGAGCGCAAATGAGCGCTCTCCGGATTATTCTTCATCAAATTGGTAGAGTGGTGTACTCAAGTAGCGCTCACCGTTGGACGGGATGATCGCCACTACCTTTTTCCCTTTGCCCAGTCTCTTTGCGACTTGCAGTGCAGCTGCAATGGCAGCCCCTGACGATACGCCGCCCAGAATTCCTTCTTCGCGTGCAGCGCGGCGTGCGTAATCATATGCATCGTCATTCGAGATTTGAATGATTTCATCGTAAATATCTGTATCCAGCACTTCTGGAACGAAACCTGCTCCGATACCTTGAATCTTATGCGGTCCCGGTTTTCCTCCAGAAAGTACAGCTGAATCTTCGGGCTCGACAGCTACAATCTGAATTTCCGGGAAACGCTCTTTCAAAACGCCGCCGGCTCCTGTAATCGTACCGCCTGTTCCAATTCCAGAAATGAATGCATCCACACGGTCGAGCGCATCTGCGATCTCAGGTCCCGTTGTTAAGCGGTGCACTTCCGGATTTGATTCGTTGTTGAATTGCTGTGGAAGGAACCAGCCATTTTGCTTTGACAGTTCTTCCGCTTTTGCAATTGCACCTTTCATACCTTCAGCGCCGGGAGTCAATACCAATTCTGCTCCGTATGCACGAAGCAGATTGCGGCGCTCCAAGCTCATCGTATCCGGCATTACAAGGACAGCCTTGTATCCTTTGGCTGCCGCAATCATCGCAAGGCCGATTCCTGTGTTGCCGCTTGTCGGCTCGATGATTGTGCTGTCTTCCTTCAAGCTGCCGTCTTTTTCAGCTGCTTCAATCATCGCCAGTGCGATTCGGTCTTTAACACTCGAACCCGGATTAAAGTACTCTAATTTCAAATAAACGTCTGCGTCCTCTGCACCTGCTAAACGATTTAATTTGACGAGAGGCGTGTTGCCGACTAAATCAATTACTGAATTTCCGACTTTACTCATAAATGATCCACTCCTAATCCCTAGTAGGTTGATATGTTTTATTGTTTTAATCATACTATCTTAGTTTTCACTTGTCAATTAAATTATTCAGAGAGTTTCAATCGGCTATCAACCTATTACTTTTTGCCGTAAAACCATTCTGCATCAAACTCTTTCCAGAAGGCTTCCGGACTTATCGATTCAGGCAGCTGTTCCAAAGCCAGCTGACGTTTAATATGGTCTTTTACTTCTTTATAAGTGAAATCGCGTTCTTTAATCGTTTCGAGAACAGTGACAACCGCATAAGTTCCATCCTTCAACGCAACCGGCTTGCTCACTTCGCCAGTCTTCAGGCTTTCCGCCGTCTTGACCACTTGCGGATCGACATCTTCGGTTTGTGCGTTCACGTACCCCAGATCCCCGCCCAAATTACCTGAAGAGAGATCAACAGACCGCTCTTTCGCGAGTGCAGAAAATGCAGAACCATCCTTCAGTTCATCGGTTACTTGCTTTGCTTCCTTTTCGGTAGAGGAAATAATGACCGATGTGCGATAGGCAGGCAGCACATGAAAGAACACCTCATTTTGCTCAAAATACTTTTTGACAGCGCTTTCCTTAATCACTACATCTTTCGTCAGCACTTTCTCCAAAATTAGCTCACTGCGAATTTGATTCCTCGTTTGTTCCGTATCAAGTCCCGAATGCTGCTGGCCATCAACCGATGTAATGAGCGCAAGCTCCAGATCAATTTCTTTATCCGATACTTTAATGCCATATTCATCAGCGGCAGCACTCATCACCCGGTGATTCACCAAATCTTCGAGAACTTCCCTGCCTACCTGCTGCTCCATCGCCGACATCCATTCCGCTCTGGTGATCGGCTCACCCGCTACAGAAGCCACTTCTTCTGTATCTGCAGCAGGAGAACGATCCGTTAACAGCCAATGAAACAACCAAAAAACATTCATTGCAAAAAGTATACCTAATAACGCGATGAAGGGTTTTGTCTTCAGCCTCTTTTTTTGAGGAGCCGGAACAGGCTCAGTCGGCCGATTGAATCTCATCGATATACCCCTTCAGCTCTTGCTCCGAATACTGATATCTTTCCAGGCAGAAATGACATTGTGCTTCAGCGCCGTGATCTTCGTCAATCATCGCTTGAATCTCTGCAGCGCCAAGGCCGGTTATCGCATCGCCAAAACGCTCCTTCGAACACTCACAGTCAAATTTCACATCTACTTTATCCAAGAACTCTACATTTTCCTTGCCTAATACTTCCGCAAGGATTCCTTCAGGAGTAAGACCCTGATCAATCAGTGCAGATATCGGAGACATATTTGCAATCTTATCTTCCAGAAGTGAAATAGTTTCATCCGTAGCACCCGGCATTACCTGAATGATAAAACCTCCCGAAGCTTTCACCGTGTTATCCGGATTCACCAGCACACCCAGCGCTACAGCGGAAGGCACTTGTTCAGAGACCACAAGATACTGCGTGAAGTCTTCTGCTATTTCCCCGGAAATAATCGGAACCTGCCCCGTGAAATAATCCTTCAACCCTAGATCTTTGACAATTGAAAGTGTTCCTTCAGTACCGACAACTCCGCGCACGTCTAATTTGCCTTTTTCATTTAGCGGAACATGCGTCTGCGGATTCGTGGCATAGCCGCGCACTTCGCCGTGAGCATTGGCATCCACCACAATTGGACCAAGCGGACCGTTGCCTTGAATTTTGACAGTCAGTTTGTTATCACCTTTCAGCATCGCACCCATCATGACAGATGCCGAAATCGTACGGCCAAGTGCCGCTGTTGCAGTCGGCCACATCTGATGACGCTGCTGAACTTCTCCTACTGTATCTGTAGAACGCACTGCATATGCCCGGATCACTCCATCAAATGCAAGCGCCTTTACTAAATAATCTGTTGACATGTTCTTCACTCCTATTACAGATTTCTTTCATATATGAGATGCAGCCCTTTAAGTGTCAAAAAGTTATCCACTACATCAATGATTTTTGTTTCTGTAGATATCAGTTCTGCCATTCCGCCTGTCGCAATGACGGTCGGCTCCAGATTGCTTTCTGCTTTCATCCGGTTGACGATGCCCTCGACCTGTCCTACATAGCCGAATACAATGCCCGCCTGCATAGCCGCCACTGTGTTTTTACCTACTACATGTTCCGGACGTGTCAGTTCTACACGCGGCAATTTGGATGCACGGTCAAACAATGCTTCCATCGAGATTTTAATTCCGGGAGCAATGGCACCTCCCATATATTCACCATGTTCATTGACAAAGCAGTACGTTGTGGCGGTACCGAAATCAACAATAATAAGTGGGCTTCCATAATCACGGATAGCAGCGACTGCATTCACGATGCGGTCGGCTCCGACTTCCCGGGGGTTTTCATACTTAATATTTAAGCCCGTCTTTACACCGGGACCTACAATCATCGGTTTCTGATTGAAATATTTTTTGCACATCTGTTCTAACGGAAACATGACAGGCGGGACTACAGAAGAAATAATGATCCCTGTAATGTCTTTGAATGACAGACCGACGTGCTGGAACATCGCTTTAACTTGCATTGCGTATTCATCTTCCGTCTTATGGCGATACGTTTCCATCCGCCAGTGATGCTTTAATACGTCTCCTTCATATACACCTAAAACAATATTGGTATTGCCCGTATCTAATACTAACAGCATAGTCGCTTTCCTCTCTTGCTCTGACTTTTCCCACACATCATACCATAAACAATCATCGTTTATACACGCTGATGATTGGTGTATTTCATCACGGAATTCGCTGCCCCGAAAATAAAACCTGTCATAAGAAAACAGCCGACTGCTATATACAGTCGGCTGTTGTTACGCTTAATCTCTGCGTTCCTCATCAATGGAAGGGAGCGTTTTGCTGCCCGTTCCGCCTTCACGCGGCAAATCTCCAGTAGACGGATCTTGCGGAGCACCCGTTACGTCCGGATTTGCATTAGGTGTTTCATCCGAATCATTTTCCGGCGTTTCAGCAAGTTTCGGAGTCTCCTTATCAGACTCTTTCGCTTCTTTCTTGCCGTTATTATTTTCGTATGACCTTTCAGGCAAGACGCCATGGTCTTTCAAGTGATTGATTTGTTCTGCATCAAGCGTTTCGACTTCCAATAAAGTCGTAGCGATCAGATCAAGCAAATCCCTTTTTTCCGTCAAGATTTGTCTTGTGCGTTCATATTGTTCTTTAATGATTACTTGCATTTCAGAATCAATTTCGTATGCAATCGTTTCAGAATAGTTCTGCTCGGAGTTGAAGTCACGTCCAAGGAATACCTGGCCGCCCTGCGTCTGTCCGAACTGCATCGGTCCGAGCTTATCGCTCATCCCGTATTCTGTCACCATCGAACGCGCGATGCCAGTAGCACGCTGGAAGTCATTATGCGCCCCGGTCGATACTTCACCGAGCACGATTTCTTCCGCTACACGTCCGCCTAAAAGACCCGCAATTTTATCGAGAAGCTCAGGTTTTGTCATGAAGTAACGATCTTCTTTCGGAAGCATGACTGCGTATCCGCCGGCCTGCCCGCGAGGAACAATGGTTACTTTATGGACGATTTCCGCGTCATCGAGCATTAACCCCACAACCACGTGGCCCGCTTCGTGGAATGCAACGATGTTTCGTTCTTTCTTCGAGATGACACGCGTTGTCTTCGCCGGACCGGCAATGACACGATCCGTCGCTTCATCAATATCAGACATATCGATCTTCGTCTTATCTCTTCTCGCCGCCACAAGAGCAGCTTCGTTCAATAAGTTCTCAAGATCCGCACCAGAGAATCCTGGAGTACGCTGGGCAAGAGCTTTCATATCGACGGTATCATCAAGCGGTTTATTGCGTGCATGAACTTTCAATACAGCTTCTCTTCCTTTTACATCCGGACGGCCAACCGTAATTTGACGGTCAAAGCGTCCCGGACGAAGAAGTGCCGGGTCCAAAATATCCGGACGGTTTGTCGCGGCAACGATAATAATTCCTTCGTTTCCTTCAAATCCATCCATTTCGACCAGCAACTGGTTCAATGTTTGCTCACGCTCATCATGACCGCCGCCTAAGCCGGCTCCACGCTGACGTCCAACTGCGTCAATTTCATCAATAAAGATAATACAAGGTGCATTTTTCTTGGCATTCTCAAACAAATCACGAACTCGGGAAGCACCGACACCTACAAACATCTCAACGAAATCAGAACCTGAAATCGAGAAGAACGGCACGCCTGATTCGCCTGCAACCGCACGCGCAAGCAATGTTTTCCCTGTACCCGGAGGTCCCACAAGCAAAATACCCTTGGGAATCCGTGCACCCAATTCCACAAACTTGCTGGCATCTTTCAAGAAGTCCACGACTTCTTCAAGCTCAGCTTTTTCTTCATCTGCACCTGCTACGTCATTAAAACGTACTTTCTTTCGATCGTCGGTCTGCAGTTTCGCTTTACTCTTTCCGAAGTTCATCACTCGGCCGCCACCGCCGCCTTGTGACTGATTCAATAGGAAGAAGAAAAGAATAATAATGATGATAAATGGCACAAGTCCTGTGAAGAAGGATACCCACGCGCTGGTTTCAGCCGGCTTCAGGATCTCTATTTCAGTCTTTGTGGTATTAGCGATCTCTTTAATACCGTCCATATCATTACTCGGAATGTTGGTTACGAATGTTTCTCCTTTTTCGTAGCCTTCCATTTCCCCTTTTACTTCAAACACGAGCTGTAACGGCTGAAAAGTAGCGTTTTCAACTTTTCCCTGCTCCAGTGCCTTGACAAATTCGTCATACCGAATCGGTTTCATCTTCGGATTTGGATTATTTAGCGAACTGAAAATCCCCATAATTGCAAGGAAAATCAACCCATATAAAAGAAAGTATCGAAGTATTCGATTCATCCCAAGCCTCCTCATCTCATTCAACAGAAAACTAAACAGAAAACTATTGTAAATTTTAACATAGATTAACACGACTCTACAATGAAAATGCCTTCATGGAAAAAGGCTTTCAAACTGGTCAGTCTGCATCCAGTCGGAAAGCGTTAAAAAGAGTAAATTTCTTTTTTCAGCACACCAATGTATGGCAGGTTCCGATACTTCTCCGCATAGTCGAGTCCGTAGCCGACAACGAATGCATCCGGAACGATGAAACCTACATAATCTGCCTTCAGATCCACTTTGCGGCCTGTCGGTTTATCCAGTAAGGTTACAATTTTGATGGAGTTGGCTTTTCTATATTTAAATAGTTCCACTAAATAATTCAATGTCTTGCCACTGTCTATAATGTCTTCAATGATCAGTACATCGCGTCCTTCTACACTTGTGTTCAAGTCCTTGACGATTTTTACTTCGCCTGAGGAAACTGTTGCATTGCCGTAACTAGATACGTCCATAAAATCCAATTCAATATACGTATCAATCCGTTTGATCAAATCGCTCATGAATGGCAGTGCACCTTTTAGGACACCGATTGCCAGCGGGAACTTCTCTTGGTACTCTTCCGTTAGAGTAGCTCCGAGTTCCCGAACCTTTTCTTGAAGTTCTTCTTCTGATATTAACACTTGCTCGATATCTTGTGCGATCATCGGCTCGTCCCCTCCATTTTATCTGTTTTCGCCTTCTCGCGTAATCCATATGTATGACTCGCCTTCCGGCCGGGAAGATGAAAACATCTCACCGTACCGAACATTCGGCACCGCACATACGATACCGCTTGCCGTTGTAAGAACCGGCTGCCGCTGTCTTTGCGCCATTCCAACTTTTTCATCAATCAGTAATCTTGAAACACGTTTTGCATGAGACATGCCTTTGACAAGTAAACGATCGCCGGATTCCCGGAGACGCACCGTCAGCGGCAGTTCAGAGGCGGGCAATTGGAAGTAGCGCACTTCATCTGAAGATCGGAATTGCTCGATCATGTGCGCTTCGGTATGCTGCCAATAAAACTGAACACTTCCCCAAGAATGCCAAGTTCCTTTTGACAGTACTTTTGGACGAAGAGGGGCTGTATCCGTATACGTTTTTGTAACTAGCAGTTTATCATATTCTCTAACAAATCGGTAGCCATATGCCAAATCCATCGTACTATTTCCAGCGGAATTGCAAATGTGCTGCAACAGCTCATCCACTAATGTAGAACGCCGCTCCGCTTTGACGATTTCCTGGCTGGGAAGACAACTTAATAGTAGTTGAATCACTCGCTTTTGTAAAGCTTGGGGTATAACCAGAAATGCCTTGCGGTCAAAAGAAGGAAGCTGTTCATCAGTATAAGCTGCAATTGCCTGCCAAGACTGCAGCGCGAGTTCCTGCAGGAAATTTTCTTCCGCTTGGCGCTGTACGGTTAATTGGACAGCACCCGCTGCTACCGAAGGGTTTTCTTCCGTTAAAAACGGCACTACCTGATGACGGATGCGGTTCCGTAAATAATCATCCTTTTGATTGCTCGGATCTTCTCTGAAAGTAAGATCGTGATAAGCGGCATACTCATACAGCTCATTCTTTTTTAAGGGAAGGAAGGGACGAACCACGCTCCCTTGATGGAATGGCCGCTGCAAGGGCATGCCGTTCATCGAGCGGCCTTTAGTTAATTGGATCAGCAATGTCTCCAGTTGATCTTCTGCATGGTGAGCGGTTGCTAAGATAGAAAATCCCTGTTGTTCCATCGTTTTCGTAAAACATTTATAACGCTCTTCTCTGCACAGCATCTGTACATTTCCCCCGCTGTTTTTCACCAGCGACGGAATCGGAACCTTCTCGGAGTAAAAAGGCAAATGAAATTCCTTGCACAGCTGTTCTACCGCATATGCATCTTCAGCCGACTCTTTGCCGCGAAGCATATGATCGATATGAATTGCGCCCGCTTCAATAGAAAGCGTCTGCCTGTGAGTTGCCAAAAAATGCAGCAGCGCAATCGAATCAACGCCGCCTGAACAAGCGACAAGCACACGTGAATTGGGAGGAATCAACGTTTGTCTACCGATGAATTCCAATACTTTCTGCGTCAAACTTTTCATGATTCTCCCCCTCTGTCTCTATCCTACCATCTTTTTCTGTGAAATAATCCTTGGTTTCTTATTTACGCTGTACCATTTCGGCAGCACATGATCAATTTTCATTACCAGGATTGTCCGGTCGTCATCGATCGATTCAAATGTCCGTTCCATCTCGGCCATGACCTGATCTGCAATCGTCCGGCAATCCAGTTCCTTGTATCGTTCGATTGTCTGCTCGAGAACCTTCTCCTGTGCTTCCAGAGGAATTTCTCCGTTAAAGATACCGTCTGTCATCATCACCAGAATATCCCCTGACTTCAATTGCTCCTGTTTCGCTTCTATCGAAAAGGACGGCAGGAAGCCAAACGGCACGTTCTTGCTGTCCAGACGTATGCACTCATCTCCCCGCTTAATATACGTGCTCATCGAACCGGCTTTCCACGACCACAGCCTGCCTTCCTGCAAATCAATCAACGCCAGATCAAGCGTCGCGTACATATCATCCAGTCCGTTCAGCGCCATCATATAATGCAATGTATGGATGGCAGTTTCTGGGTCCATATTCTGCCCCAGACATTCACGCATCAGACGGATCACTTTCCTGCTCTCGTGATAGGCATTGAGGTCTTGTCCCATCCCGTCAGATAACAGCACAGCATACAGGCCATCATGAATTTTAAACACTTCATACGCATCACCCGCCTGGAATGTTCCTCCGCCGGCCGTCGTAACAATATCATAATCCAATGAAAAACGAACGGCCGAACTGAATGTCAGCTGCATATGCGGGAACGGAAACGGCTGATAGACTGACTTTGAAATATAAATCGGTTCCTCATACATTTGTTCCAATATAGGCAAAATTAAATACTCTCCTACCGTTGTCTCCGTTTCGAAATCCGCTTTCTTCTCTGGAATTGATATGACTACTTTGCAGGAACCTCTTTCTTCAGACAGTATATCCACTTGGAAAAATTCCACTCCCTGCGCCTGCAGACGATTTGCCAGCTCCTCTTCCGCCATTTTATACGTCGTCAGATCCTCCTTCACTTCCCGCATCACTTTTTCTATATGTGTGCTCATATCACGCAACTGCAGTGCAAGCATCTTCCTTCCATGCTGCAGCTGCCCCATTAACAGACGGTTTGTTCCGTGCTCTTCCAATTCATTGAGCAGTCCTTTAAAACGCAGACATTTAAACTTCATCTTCTCTTCTACACGCAGACGGGCTGCTTTTTTCGTTGCGGAATAAGTCGATTCCCATTCATTCACTAACCCCGCCATACTGCTGTCCTCACTCTCCCAGCACTTTTTATAGCGAAAACAGGATTGACAAATAGACGGCACCGAGTCTGTGGCGGCGATTTCCTCTTCGGGAGAAAAACGATCATTGACGAGCGTCGACATAAAATGAGCAAACTGCTGAAACTCTTCCAGCTGACCGTCTAATTTATCCGCCAGCCATTGCTGACGTTTCTCTGAGATCCCTTCCTGCTTTGGTAAGAACACTTGGCGGATCTTGTTCATTCGGCGCGAAGGAATGAAGAAAAACAGCCCGGCCGCGACGCCGATTGTTGCAAAATGCACTGTATCCAGCGGCAAAGTCGCATCGTACAGCAAGAAAAAGACCGATACAAATAAACTTCCTGTCACAATTCCTATTTTCCCAAACCTTTTCAGACCACCCGCAAGCAACCCTGTCATCCCGTAGAGCGCCATCATGCCGGTAAACGCCAAATCGGAAACACCTATAATTAACGCGATAATCATACCAACTGTTGTGGCAAATGGAACGCCGCCGACCATGGCGGCTACATAAATAGCCAGAAATAAAAACACACCTGCCACCGAGACGTAGCCGAGCTGCAGACCGCCCATCCCGGTCGTCGCAAGCGCCCCTACTATACAAATGGCACTTACCTGCTCAGGATTCCAAGGGCCGTACAGCAGCCTTTCTATAGAAGGAAAGGCGAGCAGCATGAAGACAGTCATGAACAGTGCAAGCAGCGCTTCCAGCCCGATTGACAGCTGCACCGTCACCGGCGGGCTCCCGCTGTACATAATAAGCTGCCAGATGATCTGCGGGATGATCATGCAGCCTGCCACAGCGAGCGGTATTGATTTCTTTACAAACGGAGACTTGATTGCCGTATGAAACAGCAGCAGCTGTGCCAGATGGATAACGGCTTGTCCCATTCCTAAAAACGCACTTCCGGCCATCCCTCCGATGAATACGTAAATCAGATGCTGTCGATAACGTACAGCGGCCAGCGCCCAGATCGATAAGAAAAATGGAACCGCCATGTCGAATACTACTGCCTGCGACAGAAAGAAGGAGCCGATCAAGAAAAGGAACGCAGTCAGAAAATAGACTTTTCTGTTCATCAGTCCCTGCCATGCCACTCTGAACTGTTCGCCAAACGGTCTCTCCATATTGTCAATCATCTTCATTTCCCATACCCCCTATGTTCTCTTACTAGCAACTATACATGGGGTTCCCAAGAGATTTTGTAACATTGTGACAGCTGGTTTAAAAAACATTTCGACGTAATCCGGTTGTTTTTTTCTTTTTTCCAAAGAATTGTTGACACTTCTTGCTTTGCCTTGTATGATAAAAGACGTTGCGCTCGAATTACATTATTTGAATGTGCAGCAAATACGTCTTGGCGGTGTAGCTCAGCTGGCTAGAGCATTCGGTTCATACCCGAAAGGTCGTGGGTTCGACTCCCTCCGCCGCTATATATGTAAGATCCTCCTGTCTATGCAGGAGGTTTTTTTTGTTTAAAATTTATAAAGGCCGGGGCATCCTGCTTTGTCTATTGAGGTCGCAAATGTGCGGCGGGCGGCTGGTTTGGTTCGTTGGGATACCGGTTTGGCGCGCGACAGCAAGCGAAAGGTGCGCTGCCGGGGGGCTTTGGCTCGCTTCCAGCCTTCATTCGCGCGCTGAGGCGCATTATTGGTGCGTTCATACGTTTTAACATGGCGGCAGAACTTGTCGGTGATCATGAAAAATCTGTTTGCGCTCATGGATGGGGCTGCGTGATCATTCAGCCCGGCCAGCGGCTCATGCGGACAGTCGGTGTGATCATATCCGTTGCCCAAGCGCTCATACAGCCTTCATTCGCGATCATAGCTGCCGGGTTACTTTGACGAATTCCTTTCCCATTGCTTATTTCATAGCACAAAAAAACTGCCTGGAAAGTGATCGTTCACTTTTCGGGCAGCCCCATTATATATAAACAACTTAAGTGTTTGAAACAGACAGCAAGTTACCCTCTTCTTGCTCCTCGACCGCCGCGTTTAGATTCTGTCGCTCTCTTCAAGGTAGTTAGACGTTCTTCACTGTCCTTCATGAATTTTGCCATTTTCTGTTCAAAATTCTCTGGTCGCTCAAAGCTCGGTTTGCTGCCTGGACGAGGTCTTTGTGGACGTTGTGGACGCTGAGGACGTTCTGACTCAGGTTTTGCTTTACGGATGGAAAGACCGATTTTACCGTCTGCCCCCACATTCATCACTTTTACTTCTACCATATCACCGACTTTTAGATGGTCATTTATATCTTTGACGTAATTGTCAGCTACTTCACTAATATGGACTAATCCTGTGGATCCGTTCGGTAACTCAACAAATGCCCCAAAATTTGTGATCCCGGTTACTTTACCTTCTAACTTGCTGCCTACTTCAATTGACATAAAAAAAATGCTCCTCCTTAAGTTTTAAGCGGCCCGTAAGCCTATCAACCATATTGGCAGTGCCTGTTTTTTACAGGCTCCTACCTATATTATAGCCAACAAAAAAAGAGTGTCAATACGACTACTCTTTTCTCGTCTCTTTTTCTGACGATTTCTTCTTGTCAGGAATGGAAAATATGATCTCGTTAGATTCAGAAAGGAAGTATTCTTTACGCGCCAGTTTCGCGATATATTCTTCGTCATCCAACTTAGCCAGCTGCTTATTCAATTGTTCCTGCTCAGCCTCTAAATCCTTTAGTGTCGCAATCGCTTCGGTCTTTTCCTGTTCTTTCGCTGCCAATAACTTCTTCTGGCCGGAATACATATTGAATAAACTTCCAAACACTACGCACGTCAAAACGGCGAAGACAATGAGACGATTCCGCAGCCTCTTCTTTTGTGCCAGTTTCCATTTTTCTTTTTTCTGCATGGAGCGCACATATTCAGTTTCGATTGATGTAACATTCCGAGATGCCGGCTTCTGTGATTTGTTCATGGCGCACACACCTTTCCTGCTCTTATACTCTATTGTTCTCTATTATATAGCACTCTACCTTTTTTTTGAAGGAATTTCCCGGTCTTCTTAGCAAATCGGACAGCCGGCCAGCTGACAAATGTCAGAATGGAGATCAAAGCTTGGACGATTCGCTGAATGATAAAGATGACCAAGCGGATGAAATACCAAACAGGACGGATGACCAACAGCAGTATCAGTCTTCCGGCAAACCGGAACGGATAATGAAATAACGCCGCATACAGCAGCATGCCGCTGACCTGCGCAATAGGGTCGTACATCCGCCAGGCCCCTTCACGTACGATCAGCAAAACCCAAAATGCACCGATCCCGAGCAGCACCCAGATGACCAATTCAAACCAGAATGCCCGCCTGCGGATCCAGGATCGTTTATCACAGGCAGCAATGACTGTGCCGAATAAATCCATGACGGCTCCCGCCAGGATTCCTGCTCCAATCATTGCGAGTAAGCTGAAGAATTGGACGGATAGACTCATCCGAATAATTTATGGAGAAAGTTTCTTGAACCGGCTTCTTCTTCATCGTACTGCAAGGTCTGAACAGAGCCTTCGAGTGTCAGCAAGCCCTTGTCCACATCCAAATGTACAATGCGCAATTCCTCCCCGCGGATTTGCAGCATTCCCTGCGAAGTACGTACGAGAAATTCCTCTTGGTCGAACCGGTCAATTGTTTTTACAGACGTGAGATCCATTCTTTTGCGATTGCGCATGGTCACTACATGATCTCCTGTTGGAATGGTATACGTAGAACTGTCAGTTTGAATTTGCATATGCGTCCCCCTTTTCTAGTGCGTTCCCCATATCATATGCAGCGGGCTGGGCAAACATTACAAAAGGTTTAGAAGGTTGAAACCGGGTTACAGTATGGGATTTGCGCTTCAGCCGGTACGCTTTCCGGAGGGTCCTCCTGCCAATCTTTTACCTGCAAACTAAAAAGACAGCCAAAACACAGCTGTCTCCTGCTTCAATGCCTATTCAATCCTCATCATCCACAAACTCGGGATCCACTTTGTCCAGGCGCTCTTCGCTGACGATGGTGTACATGCCTGCTGCGTCTTCTTTTTTCGTTGAGGCTTTTAGTTCATTAACGGTTGCGGTCACAATCTTCTGGCCGAAACGAATCGCCAGCTCGTCACCCGGTTTTACATCTGAAGCCGCTTTTGCCACTTTTCCGTTGATGGTAATCCGTCCTTGGTCTGCCACTTGTTTCGCTAATGTACGGCGCTTGATCAAGCGGGATACTTTTAGAAATTTATCCAGTCTCATGTAGTTTCTTCCTCTCGTTTGGCCTGCTGCCAGAATTCTTCTAACTGTTCCAATGTGTAATCGGAAAATCCGCCGCTTCCTTGCCGGACACTTTGCTCAACATATTGAAAACGGGATTTGAATTTTTCATTGGCGTGCCACATGGCTTCTTCAGGTGAAATTTTCAGGAATCTGGCAATGTTGACGATTGTAAACAGGACATCGCCCAGCTCATCAAGCTGACGGTCTTTATCGCCGTTCTCCACTTCTGCCTGAAACTCTTTCCACTCCTCTTCGAACTTCGCAAAAGCCCCTTCCCTGTCAGGCCAGTCAAAGCCGACTCTGGCAGCCGCTTTTTGATAATTGAACGAAGTCAGCAAAGAGGAAGCGTAACGTGCCTGATCTTCCAACAAAGAATCAAGCTGCGGCTTTTCCTGTTCTTTGATTGCCTGCCAATTCGTCAGTACTTCTTCCGTTGTATCTGCTTCTGTCTGTCCGAAAACATGAGGATGACGGCGAATCATCTTGGAACCGATCGATTCAAGCACGTCTTCCATGGAAAAGTATCCGCTGTCCTCTCCAATCTGCGCATGCAGAAAGACTTGCAGCAACACGTCTCCGAGCTCTTCAATAATCGCTTCATCGTCTTCCTCGTCAATCGCCTGAATTAATTCATACGATTCTTCAATCAAATAGCGTTTCAGCGTCTCGTGGGTCTGTTCACGATCCCACGGACAGCCGTCAGGCGCGCGCAGAGCCGCAATAATCTCTCTGAATGAACTCCACTCTTTCAGACGCTGCTCACGCTTTACAAGTGGCGGTACGTAGATCGTCGTAAGATTATTCAGCGCAACGGCGCGGTCCAGTTCAAACAGCGGCACGGCAGTCAGTTTCTCATCTGCAGAACCGGCAGCTGTCACAATGGTCACCACGTGCTCGTCAGGATACTTTTCCATCAGCGACAGTTTGACGTCAGACGCAACGAAGGCATCATATACTTGTCCCACTAACACATGCTGGTCCATTCGAATATCGTCGCGCTTTACATCAGTGCCGTCGAGCAGCTGGAAGCCTTCAATCGGATCAATGCGCAAAGCAGTGAAAATGGGATCCAAAAAGCTGCTGCCGCCTGCTATCTGCAGTTCAACCTCGCCAGCCTGCTCTTTTTCAATCAACAACTGCACCGTTCTCTCCGCCACAAGCGGATGGCCCGGCACTGCATACGTAACCGGCTGCTCTGCACTCATTTCAAGCAGCTTTTCGACAATTGTCTGATAGACATCTTCAAATGAATCATTCGCTTCATAGACTGCATCAAAACTTTCCATTTGCAGACCTTCTGCGCGCAGTTCGCCTACAACAGGATGCTCTTCAGTTCTGATGACCAGATGTTCGGCCTTCTGTAATAAACGGTAAGTGCCGAGCGTCAATTGCTCCAAGTCGCCTGCACCCAGTCCGATCACTGTAATTTTCTTCACATGCTTCACCTTCTATTTTTAGTCAGCCATAATTGTACTGCAGCCAGCCGTTTTCCGAAAGGCAGCAAGTACCATTCTCTTTCCTTCATTATACGTGATTTCAATACGACGAACAGGAATATGATTGCTCCGATCGTAACGGACGTCATAGCTGTCATGGTTGCTTGCAAGCGTGAAGGCAGCCAATCAAACAGCCAAATATCTGAAAGCAGCATCCAAGGAATCAGCACCGCCGCCATTGCACCCGCCGCACCCAGCAGCACCGTGTAAAATCGTCTCGGGGCCAGGGAGAATCTCCAATAGCGCTTAAAATAGATCACTAATAAAATGGCCACTGCTGCAAAAGCCGCAGCTCCCGAGATTGCAGCGCCTTCAATCCCATACTGCCGGACTAGGTATGGAGTCGACGCTGATTTGATGACGACACCGATCAGCATCAATAACAACGGCCCCCGTACTTTTCCGCTTCCCTGCAAAATGGCGGTCAGCGGCAGGATGATCGACAGCCATAAGATTTGGATACAGAATATGATGAGCGCTGCAGAGCCCGTCCGTGTTTCAAACAGCATTTCATTGACGTAAGGAAGCACTAGCGCAAGTCCTACCGTAGCGGCCCAGCCGAATAAAATCGATGTGCGAAACGTCAGACTGATGAAAGGAAGCGCACTATTTCCGTCTTTTTTCGCAGCATGATGAGCAATCAAAGGGACGAGGGCGAGCGCTAATATAGAAGCCAATAAAATCCCCATTTGCGCAAGGGGCTGACCCCGGTCGTACACACCTTTCATTGCCATTGCTGTCTCGCTCGCAATTCCTGTTTCAACAAGTGCATTATAAATTGTAAACGAGTCGATCAGCTGGAAAACGAGCAATATCAGGGAACTGGCACTGACGCTGATACTAAGCGTTGTCAGGTCCTTCACCACATGCCACGGTTTCACGAAAACCAATGGCGCCCTCTCCCGCCGCAAAAAGAACCAGGTTAGAATACATACACCCGCCGCTTCTCCGGCAACCGCTGCCCACATCGTAATCTCCCCTATTTTATAAAGAGAAGTCCCGGCCTTTACCGCAATCCACGTCCCCGCCAGAACGATGACCACCCGCAGCAGCTGCTCTGATACATTTGAAATCGCCACGGGTATCATCCGGCCTTCCGACTGGAAAGTTCCTTTGAGCACAGCAAGAAACGGCAGCACTAAAACAATATACGCGCCCGCCTGCAATACAGGGGCTAACGCAATATCACCCATTACTTCTGCAAAAAAAGCCGAGCCTGCACGCAGCAGCAGGAAAATCATTCCTGACACAATAAGCAGATAGGCAAGGGATATACGCAAGATTCCGCGTGATTCACCCGGCCCTTTGCTTTCTGCCAGCATTTTCGATACCGCCACCGCAAAACCCGATGATGTCCAGACAATGAAAATCCCGATGAACGGATAGACTTGCTGATAAATATAGAACCCTTTATCTCCCACCAGATTCTGAAAAGGCACTCGATAGACTGCGCTCAGTACTTTGACAATAATTGCTGCAATCGTCAAAATGGACGCACCTTTCATAAACGACTTCATATTCCATTTAGTCAATGCCATACATGTGCCTCTTTCATTCGATAATGGTTACTAGTATACCATTTACCCGAGCTGTTAGAAGAGACGGGTGCATGCGATCAGTAATATGATAACACCGCTCATGAACGTGCCAAATTGTCCGACAGTCATCCTGCCGATCCGCAAGCCTGACAGTTTCACTCCTAATGCGACGCCTATCCAAAGAGTTAGATAGCTCCCGGCAGCTGCCGAAAGGGCGATAGCGAGCGCTGACAGTTCCAGAAGCCCTGCCCCGATGCCATTCGTCAGTGCATTGGCAGACAGCGCCACCCCCAACAACAGTGCCTCACCAAGACTAATATGGGATGAACCGTCAAAATCCATCTTTTCCGGTTCATTCAGCACACCATTATTCCTTTTCTTCTGTTGTGAAAGCGCAATTACCATAATCCGCAGCCCGATGACGCTCAAAACGGCAAATGCGATTAGATCCGGCAGTATCCCCGGTAGTAATTCCGCCAGCCAGACACCCGATACAATCCCCAGCAAACTGAAAACAAAACAAATTACTGCAATCAGCAAATTAGATAATGCAGGGATTCGCACCCGCTGGACACCGTATGAAAGTCCAACTCCAAAGTTATCTATACTTGATGAAATCGCGAAGCCTGCGATAAGCAGCCAAGTCATTGTATATCCCTCCAGACTATAGGTTTTATCTTACTATACGTACAGAGGGAAGACAGCGTGTGTGCGTGCAGCAGAGAATACCTCTGCACATAAAAAAACCAATCTTTCATAAATAGTGAAAGATTGGTCGGTATACTCAGTTTTAACGGGTGGGAAGTATGATTTCTTTAGCTACTGACACGTTCGTGCGCATTGCCGCCTTACCTACTTCATGCGCTACAATTGAAGCCACACGATCATCAAATGGATCAGGGATTATATAATCTTCACGTAAATCTTCTTCTCTAATCAATCCCGCGATTGCGTAAGTTGCCGCAAGCTTCATCTCTTCGTTAATTTCCGTTGCTCTGACATCAAGCGCGCCTCGGAAAATCCCCGGGAATGCCAAGACATTATTTACCTGGTTCGGATAATCGGAACGTCCTGTCGCGATTACGCGGACACCGTATTCTTCAGCCAGTTCAGGTTTCATTTCAGGAATTGGGTTAGCAAGACCAAAAACGATCGGATCAGTATTCATGCTCGCAACTAATTCCTTCGTCAGTAAGTTTGCTACGGAAACACCTACAAATATGTCTGCACCTTTCATCGCTTGCTCTAATGAACCTTCGATTTTGTTACGGTTGGTAATGCGTGACATCTCATGCTTCACACTATTCATGGAGTAATCTCTGCCTTCAAAGATAATCCCTTTAGAATCACACATGATAATGTTTTCAAAGCCCATGCTAAGCAATAGTTTTGTAATAGCTACACCTGCTGCGCCCGCACCGTTCAAAACGATTTTCACTTCATTGGCTTTTTTGCCGACCAGTTTCAATGCATTGATCAATCCAGCACCGACAACAATTGCCGTACCGTGCTGATCATCGTGGAAAATCGGGATATTACATTCTTCGCGTAATCTTTTTTCGATTTCAAAACAGCGCGGAGCGGAGATGTCTTCCAAGTTGATTGCACCGAACGTCGGGCTCATCGCTTTGACTATATTGACAATTTCGTCCGGGTCCTTCGTATCCAGACAAATCGGGAATGCATCAATTCCTGCGAACTGCTTCAGCAATAAAGCTTTTCCTTCCATGACAGGCAAAGCTGCTTCAGGACCGATGTCCCCGAGACCCAGTACAGCAGTTCCATCTGTTACAACCGCCACCAGATTCCCTTTAATTGTATATTCATATGCAAGTGACGGATCTTGTGCAATTTCTACACAGGGTTCAGCAACTCCTGGTGAATACGCCAAACTTAAATCCTCTTTATTTTCCAAGGGCACTTTTGAAACAGTTTCCATTTTTCCGTTGTGGATTTGATGCATGTGTAAAGAAGATTTGTATTGCCTGTTCATAAATATCTCTCTCCCTGTCCTGTTAAATAGTTGGTGGTTCTTGTTGTTAGTGATTATAAACGCATTGACAAAGCAAATACAAGGGGGAATATTCTATCAACTCTAAAAATTGAAAATCGGAAAGCGGTTACATTGCCTTTGTCAAGGCCTTTCTGACAGATGAAAATTTTTTAAAAAAAGTTTTGACTTTTGCTTAATTTCGTAGTATGTGAAATCCTTCACTTTTGATTTGGCTTATGTGAATATTTTCACGTATCACCCATGTGAAAAGCTTCACTTAATCATTTCTGTCATGTGAAATTTATCACATGAGTAGTATGTGAAATTTTTCACCTTATATAGAAGGAAAAATATTCGCTTTTTGGTTAGAAGTTGTCCAATCCTCGGCAAGAACGGAGAAAATCGAAATAAATTAAAGTTCTGTACTAAAAACGTGTGCTTGACTATCCATTTCATCAGCAGTCTGAGATTTGATTGTGAATATAGGGTTATGCGGAAAGAGACCGTTTCCCTGCGTTCCAGGCGGACGCGTTCCGGAGGGCCCTCGGTGAGCCAACTGGTCGCTTCGCTCCCTTTAGTTGTCTCATCCTATCAGGCTGATCCTCCCGGAGTCGCCGCCTTCCACTCCGGTACACTGGCTGGTGTTTCAATACTTTTTGTGTGAGTAGCGGTATGAGCATAATGTCTGAGACTCTTACGATAGGTGTGGTGTTTCATGCAATACTTAGTATTCTACAAAGGCTCAGACTCTTATGATCAATGCGTTTACAAAGTCGAGAAACGAAAACCATACCACCTAAATTTACACTTTGCAAAAAGCAACATAACATACATTCCCCACACCAGCGTAGGCGCAACTGCGGGGTCGGCCGTTGCTGTGAGACTGCTGGCATGCTCTTCGCCAGTAGGCTCATAGCGTAAGGCAATCCCCCAGCGCCGAAGCGGCTTCAAACTGCAAATTCACACCGTATTTAAGCTTCCTTCAAAGTCGAGTAACGAAACCTGCACATACTAACTCCACAAACAAAAAACTCACAATCCCATTACTCTGGACTGTGAGTTTTCCGATAAAAATTTGACACAATAACCGCATCTGTTTAATTTTCCATCTGCTTTGCTAAGAAATTCGCTGCAGTTTCAGCTGCTTTTTGTTCCACTTCCCCAACAAAATGAACTTTGGACAATAAATAGACTGCACCAATTGCATCTCCATTCGTCACAATCGGCGCCATACAATAGGATTTAATCTGTTCCACCTGTCCAGGCACCCATTCCACTGACTTTTCATGCTTTTCTACAATAACCGTCCTGTCGTTCAGCAGCTCTTCACAAGATGCTGACAACTGACGGTTGACATAGTCCTTTTTCGACAGACCCGCCACCGCCAGCATCTCATCACGATCACTGATCAAAGCAGGCGTTCCAAGCGTTTCATACAGAGTTTCTGCATATTCCACTGCAAATTCGCCAAGCTCTGATATAGGTGAGTACTTTTTTAGAATGACTTCCCCTTCTCGATCGGTGAATATCTCTAAAGGGTCTCCTTCACGAATTCGGAGTGTCCTCCTGATTTCTTTTGGGATGACCACTCTGCCTAAGTCATCAATTCTGCGGACAATACCCGTTGCCTTCATGTATAATGCCTCACTTTCTCGAAATGAAATGTATTTCTGAGAGTAGTATGCATCATCATTGGTCATTTTATGCAATGAAGGATTTCCGCGGAATCTGCTGATCAATCTTCTTTTGCCGTCTCCTGCATGGTGTGCACCATATCCTCAATCATGTCAAACTCCGTAAATTGATTCGACTTCTTCTCGTTCACAGTCACGATAATCTGGCCGTTTTCAAGAGTCAGTCCAACAGCATGGCCAAATTTTAATGAATGCTCCATAAGCTTGGCGCCGTCTGCGCGTGCAGTTCCTTCTACAGTCAGCCTAATTTCCACCATATTCTGCTGCTTTTTAATAGATTCTACACCAGCCGTGCGCCCCCATGCTTTCATTCGACCGACACGCAGCAATAAATCTGCTTCAAGCGGCATATCGCCGAACCGGTCGATCATCTCATCGACCAATTCCACATAATCCTCATCGTTCTCAATCGCTTTTACACGTTTATACATTTGAATTTTTTGATAGCCGTCCCGAATATACGTTTCAGGAAGATAAGCATTGATCGGCAGGGAAATTTCGACATCGGTCTTCTCTTCCTTGGCAACGCCCGTCTGCCGTTCCTCGATCGCTTCCTGCAGCAATTGAGAATACAGATCAAACCCAACCGAATCAATAAAGCCATGCTGCTGTGAACCCAGCAAGTTTCCGGCACCCCGAATGGATAAATCACGCATCGCAATTTTAAAGCCCGAACCAAGCTCTGTGAACTCTTTGATTGCCTGGAGACGGTTTTCCGCCACTTCCGTCAGCACTTTATCGCGCTGATAGAGCATATAGCTGTAAGCTACACGATTTGAACGCCCGACACGTCCCCGCAACTGATAGAGCTGCGACAGACCCATACGGTCGGCATCGTGGACTATCAGTGTGTTGACGTTCGGAATATCGATTCCTGTCTCAATGATTGTTGTGGTGACGAGCACATCATATTCCCCTTCAAGAAAGCTCATGATCACCGCTTCCAGTGCAGCTTCTCCCATACGGCCGTGTGCGGATGCAATACGCGCTTCCGGTACAAGCTCACGGATTTCCTCAACTTTTCGATCCATATCTTCTACGCGGTTATACAAATAAAATACCTGCCCGCCGCGGCCCATCTCCCGTTCAATCGCTTCCCGCACCAATCCGCCGTTGTGCTCCATAACATAGGTCTGGACCGGGAAACGGTTGGCAGGCGGTGTTTCGATGACAGACAGATCACGCACGCCGACCATCGACATATGCAATGTCCGCGGAATCGGTGTAGCCGTCAATGTCAGTACATCGACATTATTTTTCAGCTGTTTCAATTTCTCTTTATGCGTCACGCCAAAGCGCTGCTCTTCGTCAACTACCAGCAGCCCTAGATCTGAGTAGATTACATCTTTTGAAAGCAATCGGTGCGTGCCGATGACGATGTCGACCGTTCCCGCTTTTAATCCCTTAATTGTTTCGTCTTGCTCTTTCTTCGTACGAAATCGGTTCAGCAAGGATACAGTCACCGGATAATCCGCAAAACGTTCTTTCATTGTTTCATAATGTTGTTGCGCTAAAATGGTTGTCGGCACTAAAAAGGCTACCTGCTTGCCGTTGGTAACTGCTTTAAATGCTGCCCGGATCGCCACTTCGGTCTTTCCATAGCCTACGTCCCCGCATAGCAGCCGGTCCATCGGGCGTTCTCTTTCCATGTCTTTCTTAATTTCACCGATCGACTGCAGCTGGTCTGCTGTTTCATCATACGGGAAAGCATTTTCAAACGAGCGCTGTAAATCATCATCTTCACTGAAAGCAAAGCCCTTTTCCGCTTCCCGTTTGGCATACAGCTTGATCAAATCATCCGCTATATCCTGGATGGCAGCTGTGACTTTACGTTTCGTCTTCGTCCATTCTGCGCCGCCAAGCTTATGCAGCTTCGGTTCTTTCTCTCCTGAAGCAACATACTTCTGAATCAAATCAATCTGATCGGCAGGTACGAATAATTTATCTTCCCCGCGATAGCGTATATCTAGGTAATCTTTTTGCAGACCGCCCACTTCGAGCGTCACGACACCATAATATTTCCCGATTCCGTGATGGACATGGACAATATAATCACCTGGTTTAATTTCCGAATAACTTTTGATCCGTTCCGCATTTGTAATTTTAGGCGGACGGGCTTTGCGCTTGGGCTTGCCCGTGAACAATTCAGTGTCTGTGATGACCGCGAGCTTTTGAAACGGCAATTCGAAACCAGCTGTCAGCTCACCTTCAATAATCGACAGCGTTCCCTCTTTAGTCGGCGAGCCATTAAACACGGCTTCTATATCATATTCCCGCAAAATTTCTTGAATTTGCTTCATGCGTTCATCTGAAGACGCGAGAAGGAAGACATTGAAATTCTCTTTCTTCCAGCGCTCAATCTCATTCTTTACTAAAGGCATCTGACCGTGAAACTGCTGCATTGGCTTGCAGGAAATCGCTAGTGTTTTTTTGATGGTGAAACCGGGCACCGTACGCGTGAATAAAGACAGATACAGCCTAAGCTGATGAATTTCGGTCAGCACATGCTCATATTTCCATGCCAGCTTCGTGTCATGCAGCATTTTGCCGTCTTCAAGCATCGCCAGCTGGTATTCCTGCTCTTCCGCTTCCAACGTGGCAACCGACTCTTGAATCCGTCCTAATTCGTCAAATACAATCAGGCCGTCTGAAGGAAAATAATCCGTCAGCATAGCGCTTGCTTCAGATGAAAATGAGGCATACTTTTTCATCGTATCCGGGACAATTCCGTCTTTCATGAGACCGATGTCTTCCATAATGGCCGTCAGCAGTTGCTGCTGCAGCTCTTCACTTTTGATTCGTGTCAGACTGTCACCCAGTGCCTGCTCGACATTACGGGATACTTGCAGCAGTTCTTCCTGCGACCAAATGAACTCCGTCGCAGGCAGCAGTGTAATAGTATCCAGCTTGCCTGTCGAACGCTGATCTTCAGCTGAAAACGTACGAATTGAATCGATCGTTGCATCAAACAGCTCGATTCGCACGGGTTCCTGCATCGTCAGCGGATAAATATCCAGAATCCCCCCGCGCGATGCAAATTCACCTGGCGCACTGACCAAGTCTTGACGTATATAGCCCATCGAAACAAGTTTCTCAAGCCAAATGCCGACATCAATCTCTTCATCCGTTTTTACCGTGATGTAATTTGACAGCCACCGCTCTTTTGACGGCAGCAATTTTCGGAGGCCCGCCACAGGAGTGATATAAATCCCGCTGCCTGTGCGCGCCATATGATCCAGTGTCTCAATGCGGCCCGCCCGCAGCTCATAGCTTGCGAATGAAAAATCCGCAGCGACCAGCTCTTCCGCCGTATACAGATGGACATGATCTTCATCTGTCATCTTGATTAGATCCTCATACGTGCGCTGTGCCTGAAGCATGTTTGGCGAGACGATTAAGACCGGCCGCTTCAATGACTGCTGGATCACTTTAAAGAAGATAGCTTTAGATCCTCCGGAGAGCCCGGTAACCAACTGCTGATCTTGTCCAGTCTGCAAATCACTCAACAGACCTTGAATCTCTTTTTCTTCTAAAAATAGCTGATCTAGTACTTCCAATCGAATAATCCTCTCTATATATCAATTATGACTTGTCTGCCAAGTCTAGTTTTCTCTTTCATAACAGAAAGCTTTATGCACAAAAAGCTTTGGCTGTAAGCGCCAAAGCAACTGTTACTATTGTAACCATTTTTTTAAGGTGTAATAGGCCGGAAACGACTTCAGCGATTGTTCACAGTGTTCGCAAATACAGCGTATATGCAGACCCCCGTCATGATCGACGGACAACATAGATTGTTTCTCTTCTTTTTCCAGCTTCTCAATCTGGCTGAGGGTTTCCTTCGCTGCTTCAAATGGAATCGAACCTATTTCCGTGTGACAGTGATTGCAAGAATAACGGATCACGTACTCTTCACCTTCCTTTTACAAAGTATAGGCAAAGAATTCATATGTTATGCTTATCCGTTAAATTTATTCATCACTTCAAGAAAAGGTGTCTCCTTGCTCCAAGCTTCACAAGCATCTGCACTTTTCTGGACGGCTTCTTCCATTAGCGGCAGTTCCTCTTTAGTAAAAGGAGCCAATACATAGTCTGAAACTTTCATGCCGCCTGTCGGACGGTCTACACCTATGCGGATCCGGTTAAATTCTGAAGTCCCTAAATGTGCAATCAATGACTTCATTCCATTATGACCGCCCGCGCTTCCTTTCTGACGCAAACGGATTTTACCTGCCGGCAGATCCAAGTCATCATAAAGGACAGCAAGTTCTTCATCATCGACTTCAAAGTAGTCAGCCAGCGGGCGCACACATTCTCCTGACAAGTTCATATACGTCATCGGTTTTACTAGGATTACTTTCCCCTGTGCCGTATGAACAGTCGTATAGTGCCCATTGAACTTTTGCTGGAAAGGCGGTGCCTCCAGGCGTTTTGCCAACTCATCAATTACTTGAAAACCAATATTATGACGCGTCTTCTCATACGCTTTTCCGGGATTTCCGAGTCCAATAAATAATCTCATTTGCTTCTCTTCCTTTTCTGAGCGATCGATATATGCATAGAAAAGGAGCGCACGTTACAAACTCCGTGCGCCCATTTCATTACTTATTCTGCTGCTTTATCTTCACCAATTACTTCTGGTTCTGCTTCTGCTTCAGTTGTTTCATCCAGCGCTTCCATCTCTGCCTCTGTGCGAGGTGCAGAAATCGTGACCAGTGCTGTTTCATCTTCATTCAGAATTTCGAACTTCACTTTGTCGCGAATATCGCTGACAAGTATAGTATCTCCGATCTGAAGTTCTGAAACGTCTATGTCAATGCCATCAGGAATATCAGACGGCTTTACACGAATAGACAATTCCCACAGCGGCTGCTGAACTGTCCCGCCTTCTTTTTCACCCGGTGATTGGCCAACCAGGTTGATCGCAGCTTCAACTTCTAGCTCTTCTGTCATATTGATTGCCAAAAAGTCAGCGTGCGTAATATTTCCTTTAAGTACGTCAGATTGATAATCACTTAACACGACATTTACATCGTTGCCGTCTACGTTCAATTTGATAACACCGTTTCTTCCTGTTTCGCGGAGCGTATCAATTAAGTCGCGCTCCTTAACGGAGATCGGTGTGCTTTCTGTCTTGTAACCATAGACTACGGAAGGAATCCATCCGTCACTTCGTAAGTGCTTCAGTGTTGTTTTGTCAGTTTCTCTTAAGTTCGACTGCATTGTGCTCATTTGTATAGTCACCTTTCCTTTGAAAAAGTTTTTTCTAACTCTTGAAACATTCAATACCAGACGACATCAGGTAACTTGTCATCAATCAAATAGCGTGCTTACAGACTTGTTCTCAAACACCCGAATAATTGCAGATGCCAATAAAGGCGCAATTGACAGCTGTTTGATTTTCGGAGATTGTTTATCTTCCGGCAATTTAATGGAATTCGTAATAACTAATTCCTTAATCTGCGAGTTGTTTATCCGTTCAATTGCGGGACCGGATAATACAGGATGTGAACAACAAGCATACACTTCTTTCGCTCCGCTTTCAATTAACGCGCTCGCTGCAATGGTAATTGTACCGGCAGTATCAATGATATCATCGATTAGAATTGCAGTTTTCCCTTCTACATTTCCGACAATATTCATGACTTCTGCCACGTTGGGACGCGGACGGCGTTTATCGATAATCGCAATCGGCGCTTTCATGCGGTCCGCCATTTTACGCGCTCTTGTAACGCCTCCATGATCAGGCGATACGATGACAAGATCATCACCTGCTAAACCTAGGCCCTGGAAATATTCCGTCAAGATCGGTTCAGCAATTAAGTGGTCGATCGGAATATCAAAGAAACCTTGGATTTGAGGGGCGTGTAAATCTACCGCGATTACACGGTCTGCACCTGCTTTTTCCAATAAATTCGCAATTAATTTCGCCGTGATCGGTTCACGTGAACTCGCTTTGCGGTCTTGGCGTGCATAGCCGTAATACGGCATAACCACATTAATTGTGCGCGCAGAAGCACGCATCAGTGCATCCAGCATGATGAGGAGTTCCATCAAGTTATCATTTACCGGGTTGGAAGTAGACTGAATAACAAATACTTCACAGCCACGAATGCTTTCTTCAATATTGATCTGGATTTCTCCATCACTAAAGCGTTTGACTGAGCATTTTCCTAATGGAAGTCCGACTTGTTCTGCTACTTCTTTTGCCAGTGGTTCATTCGCAGTTAACGAAAAGATTTTCAGTTTATTGTTTGGATAATGATTTGCCATGATGGCCCTCCTGTTAGTTGGGTAAGATTAGTTTTTTACGTATCCCTCTTTATTCTCTTGGCGAACACGCGCAATTGCAAGTGAATTTTCTGGAACATTTTTTGTAATAGTGGATCCGGCGGCTACAAGAGCATTTTTCCCTATTGTCACAGGGGCTACTAAATTGGCGTTGCATCCAATAAATGCGTTGTCCTGTATTTCGGTTTTATGCTTATTCTTGCCATCATAATTGACTGTGATGGTACCGCAGCCGACGTTTACATTCGTACCGATTTCTGCGTCTCCGATATAGCTCAAATGAGATACTTTACTGTGATCGCCGAGCTGAGACTTTTTCACTTCAACAAAGTTCCCGACCTTTACGTGATTGCCCAATTGGGAATCAGGACGTAAATGTGCGAACGGACCGACAGCGGTATTTGAGCCTACCCGGCTGTCCAGTACAACAGAAGAGTGGACTGTCGTGTGATCGCCCACTGTACTGTTCTGCAAATGACTGTTGGGTCCGATAATACAATGCGTGCCGATTTTTGTCGGTCCTTCAATCATCACGCCCGGCTGAATGACTGTGTCGCGGCCGATTTGTGCATCCACACTGATCACAGTCTGTTCCGGATTAATGATCGTTACACCATTGCGCATATGTTTTTCTGCGATCAGGTGACGCATTTCTTTTTCTGCCCGGGCAAGCGCTACACGGTCGTTGACACCCAATGTTTCGTGAAAGTTCGGTGTCGTGTATGCCGAGATGCGCTGTCCTTTAGATTTCAGAATGCCGATGACATCCGGAAGATAGTATTCACCTTGGGCATTTTCATTGTTCACTTGTTTCAGTGTTTCGAATAATGCACGATTATCAAAGCAATACGTACCTGTGTTGATTTCGGTTACTTTGCGTTCTTCATCATTTGTATCCTTATGTTCGACGTTTCGCAATACGTCACCATTCTCTGCGCGGATGATCCGGCCATAGCCTGCCGGGTCATCTGCGTTTGCAGTAAGTATTGTAGCTTTTGCTTCCGACTCATGATGATGGGCAAGTAACGCCTTCATTGTTTCGCTGCTGATCAGCGGCGTATCCCCGCAGACGACAAGCGTTGTACCGTCAAGATTGCCAAGTACCTCTTCCGCCTGCTGCACCGCGTGTGCTGTGCCGAGCTGTTCTTCCTGCAGCGCGTATTCACTTTTATTTCCTAATGACTGCTCTACCATTTCTGCACCGTGACCAACAATGGTAACGATTCGGTCTGCATCCAAATGGCGAATATGATCGATAACATGCTCTACCATCGGTTTACCGCAGACCGGGTGAAGCACTTTATATAAATCCGACTTCATACGAGTCCCTTGTCCTGCTGCCAGGACGATAGCATATGTGTTTGTCATCTGCCGGCCCCCATCCTTAATTCAATATTGACTATATAGGAAGTGATAGGGTTTTTCAAGCATACTCCCTTGACAATTGCAGAACTATCTTTTATCATTATTAATCTTTTTGCGGATTTTGCAGTACTCCGCTAAATCACTAACCCAAACTAACAGGAATGTCTTGTTTATACCCTTTCATCATATAATGAAACCAAAAGGCCATCTACTCGAATAGACGGCCTTCTGGCTGATTCAATCATATGAGAACGCTTTCTTTTGTTTCAATTAGTTTAAAGCGCAACTTCCTCAAGCTCCCCAACTCGATGATAAGCTGCCAAGACTGATTCTTGTACTTTTGTTCTCGCATCAGAATTGATTGGATGCGCTACATCGCGGAATTCCCCGTCTGGCGTGCGTTTGCTCGGCATCGCCACAAATAATCCGTCATTCCCCTCGATGACCCGGATGTCATGGATGACAAATTGATCGTTCAGCGTAATGGAAGCAATCGCTCTCATTCTGCCTTCTGTGTCTACTTTGCGTAATCTCACATCTGTAATCTCCATTTTCCCCACTCCCTTGTTGTCAGTTATTCACAATGTATATATTCTAGATAGAATGGAAAATTTCCTCTTTTTACCCAGAATTTTTGTGTTGATTCTATAATACTAGTTTTTCACTCAGATTAAAATAGAATTTTTGTGAATTTTTAAATTCTATTTCGGCTCTTCACCAAAACATGTGCTTGATAATCAATTTAATGAGCAGTTTGAGATGGGATTGCGCAGAATAGGATAGTAAATGGGTGGATACCGTTTCCCTGCGTTCCAGGCGGACGCTTTCTGGAGGGCCCGCGGTGAGCCATCTTGGTCGCAAGTTGGCTCACCTGTCGGGCTGATCCTCCCAGAGTCGCCGCCTTCCACTCCGGTACACTGGCTGGTTTTTCAGGAATTTTTATATGAATAGCAGTCATGAGCATGCTATTTGAGTTTATTACGTAAGGTGTGGCGTTTCATGCAATACTTAGCATTCTGCAAAGGCTTAGATTCTTGTGTTGAATGCATTGCAAAATCGAGAAGCGGGAACACCACCAACTAAATCCACACTCTGCAAAAAAGCAACATGTTATACTTTCCCCACATCAGCGAAGGCGCAACTGCGGGGTAGGCCGTTGCTGTGAGACTGCTGGCATGTTCTTCGCCAGTAGGCTCACAGCGTAAGGCAATCCCCCAGCGCCGAAGCGGGTTTAAACTGCAGCATGATTTTCGCAATACATACATTACAAGTTGGCAAGAACAGATTTTGGTGCAGACCCTCTATTTCTGTTGCATAAGAAAGTTTCCTTTTAATAAAAAAACAGTTCCCATGTCTGTGTTAGAAATAGGAACCGCCTGTTTGACTGTTGAGATTATTTACAAAGCGCAATTACTTCGATTTCAACGCGTACGTCTTTTGGAAGACGTGCGACTTCCACTGTGGAACGTGCCGGTTTGTGGTCACCGAAATGCTCTGCATATACTTCATTTAATTCAGCAAACTCATTCATATCCTGGATGAATACAGTTGCTTTGATTACTTGCTGCAGGCTTGATCCCGCTTCTTCGAGAATCTTGTTAAGATTGGCAAACACTTGGTTTGTCTGGTCTTTAATTCCGCCTTCTACAAGTTCACCCGCTGCGTTCAATGGAATTGCTCCTGATGTATAGACCATTCCGTTTACTTTCACTGCTTGAGAATATGGGCCAATCGCCTGTGGTGCCTGTTCTGTTTTTACATATTCCATTTCTCATTACCGCCTTTCGAAAAATAGTTTCCTTCTTCTAGCTCGATCTTTCTGTGTTTCTCGTCCACTGCGTGCAGTTTAATCAGAGACAGATAGTCATCCACCAAAATCTCTTCGGGATGTTCCGCCTCTACGAGCACTGCAACCCCGCCAAGCTCACAATTAAACTCTGATAGTAAGCTTTTCATGCCATGAATGGTTCCGCCAACTTTCATGAAATCATCCGTCAGCAGCACTTTCTGGCCGCTTTGCATGCTTCGCTTCGACAGTACCATCGTTTGAATCCGGCGTGCAGAACCTGACACATAATTAATACTGACCGTGGAACCTTCTGTTACTCTGCTGTCACGCCTTACAACAATCACCGGGACATTCAAATGCCGGGCAATCGCATGCGCGATAGGAATCCCTTTCGTAGCCACTGTCATGATGGCATCAATGCCTGCATCAAAAAACGCAGTAGCAATCACCTTGCCGATTCGATCGAGAAACTTTGGATTGCCGAGCAGATCTGTCATATACAGATAACCGCCTGGAAGCAGACGGTCAGACTGGGCCAGCTCTTCCATTAACGAATCAATCACTTGCTGTATTTCTTCTTTGCTTGCCAAAGGAATATATTTAATACCGCCTGCTGCACCGGATATGGTCACTAACCGCCCCGTACCGCTCTCTTCAAATGTTTCTTTTAAGATGCCTAAATCTTCACTGATGGAGGATTTGGCTGCAGCGTATCTAGTAGAAAAATACGTCAAAGAAATGAGTGTGTGCGGATTTTCCAGCAAATGGCGCGTCATGTCGACTAGCCTTTCACTTCTTTTCCACTTCATAAATACCGACTCCTAAATCCGAATGAATTATAAGTACATTATCATAATCGTACGGAATTAATCAACTGTCACACGTTCACCCAACATTCGTACAGCATGAACGTCCTGGCAAAATCCTTTGAGCGCATTAACAATTCTCGGTACGCGTGATTCATGCTTGACCAGGCCAAACACCGTTGGGCCGCTGCCGCTCATCAGCACAGCATCTGCGCCGAAACGCTCCATTTGCTCTTTCAGCACCACTACATCCCGATGCAGATTCATTGTGACAGGCTCGAGTACATTACCTAAAGATGAACACACTTTTTCGTAATCACCTTCCTGTAAGGCTTCCATCATCGTCTTCGTTTGCGGATGTTTGATAGACGCCAGATCAAGCTGTCCATAGATATTTCCGGTAGACACACCGATTACCGGTTTCGCCAGGATGACCCAGCAATTCGGAGGTGGCGGCAAATGAGTGATTTTCTCGCCGCGTCCCTGGGCAATCGCTGTGCCGCCATAAACACAAAATGAAACGTCTGAACCAATTTCCGCGCCGAGCACCGCCAGCTCGTCCAGTGACAGTCCGAGTTTCCACAGTCGATTCAGACCGCGCAATGCAGCAGCCGCGTCTGAACTGCCGCCGGCAAGCCCTGCGGCAATCGGAATATTCTTGTCCAGCGTAATCTCCACGCCTTCATTTATTCGAAAACGTTTCCGCAATAAGTCCGCTGCCTGATACGCCAGGTTTTTCCGGTCATTCGGCACAAAACGATGAGATGACTTAATCGTAATGCTGCGGTCCCGTGTAGGACGCAGCCAAATACGGTCAGCCAGATCGACAGTTGTCATAATCATTTCAACTTCATGATATCCATCCGGCCGTTTATTCAGCACATCTAACGTTAAATTGATTTTTGCAGGCGCCTTTTCGTAAATCATGATAAAAGCTCCCTCCCCACAGCATGTTCTTGCTCATTATATTACCACACAATAGATAGAACGTAGGAGGAATAAACGAAAAAAGAACTGTAAAGCGCATTTCGCGTTTACAGTTCCTTTTGTCAGCCTTTATTGGATTGTCCGTGACATTGGAAGTTACTTTTTCTCCTCTGCCTGCCTGCTTGCCATTTCAATTGCACGTTTCACCATATTGCCTGCATCACGTGATCGAATACCGCCCCAGCCTTCCCGCTGCACTGTCTCATAAAAGCCCAATTCTTTCGCGATTTCTATTTTCAATTGTTCTGACATGACACCTTTTCTGGCCATTCGGTTTTCCTCCTTTGGCTGACATGTGTAGCATGTGGTATATGGGAGGAATTATTCTTTCTTTTTATAGATAAGACTTGTATATTATGTACGCTTGACGCATTGCAAAATGAAATTAACTAAAGTTATGCACGATAAGGTGCCGGCACAAAAAACTTTCATGAATGGTAAAGGCTCTTCACTAAAACATGTGCTTGGTAGTCTATTCCATGGATTTGACTTGTGCAGTATAGAATAGTAAATGGGTGGATACCGTTTCCCTGCGTTCCAGGCGGACGCGTGTCTTGCGGGCCCGCGGTGAGCCAAGCGAACAGCGAAGGGTTCGCTTTGCCGTATTTCTGCGTCCTTTGCAGAAATTAAGGCAATACAGGGTTCCTTCTACATGCTAATTTCGCTTCGCTCCCGCAAGTTGTCTCACCTGTCGGGCTGATCCTCCCAGAGTCGCCTAAAACCAGTGCTCCTAACGCTGCGCTTTTACTCGCAAAAGCCGTTCTTCGTGACGGCTTTCACTCCGGTACACTGGCTGGTTTTTCAGGAATTATTATATGAATGACAGTCATGAGCATGCTATTTGAGTTTATTACGTAAGGTGTGGTGTTTCATGCAATACTTAACATTCTGCAAAGGCTAAGATTCTTGTGTTGAATGCATTTGCAAAGTCGAGAAACGGGAACACCACCAACTAAATCCACACTCTGCAAAAAAGCAACATGTTATACTTTCCCCATATCAGCGAAGGCGCAACTGCGGGGTAGGCCGTTGCTATGAGCCAACTGGCGTGTTCTTCGCCAGTTGGCTCATAGCGTAAGGCAATCCCCCAGCGCCGAAGCGGGTTTAAACTGCAGCATGATCTTCGCAATACATACATGACAAGTTGTCAAACCGATCGTGATACAGACCGTGTACAAGTTACTTTTCCAAAACAAAAAATCCGCCAGAACATTCCAGGCGGATTTACTAGGAAATAAATTAAAATTGCTTGGTAATTATTTGATGATAAAGGCCGTTTGATCTGAACCATCAAGAATTGTTATTTCAACCGCTTCGGTCAAAATATCTGCATAGCTGTAAGAAACTCTTTCAAACGCATTGTCATCCTGGTCTAACTCAACTACAAAAACCGCACGATACGTATCGCGCAATACTCCAGCATGTTCGATCGTCTTTTTACGACCGCCGTTCGCTTTTAGGTGGAGACGTTTTCCTAAATGAGCGTCCAGTGACTTTTTAATGTCTGCTAATGTTTTTGGCATGTTGCTTACACCTCACTAACTACTAGCATAACATTTCTGTTCATTTCTGTCAACCAAATTTTTTATTTTAACAGTCAACCTATATATTTGTCAAATGTTTTCTTATAAATTTCACTATATTTTCACAACAAAATGTTGTTGACTTCTACTCCGGTTTCGGCATATGAAAATGAGGGTATAACGCGTTTGCCAGCTTGATGAACTCAGGAATGGATAAAGTTTCGCCTCTTCGTCCAGGATCCAATTCCGCTTTCTCAAAAGCCTCCTGTATTAATTCCTTTTTCTCTTTGCCATCAGGCAATGAGGCCTGCAGGTTATTCCAGATTGTTTTACGGCGATGAAGGAATGAACCCTGCGTAACCGTAAACAAAAAGTCTTCATCTGCCACATCAGGATACGCTTCTTCCCTGCGCGTTAAACGCAGCACAGCAGATTCTACATTAGGCTGCGGAATAAATACCGTTTTAGGCACGATCATTGACACTTCTGCATCCATATAATACTGCACGGCAATCGATAAGGAGCCGTATGCTTTGGTGCTCGGCACAGCAGTAATCCGGTCCGCCACCTCTTTTTGCATCATGATCACCAGCTGCTTGACCCGCGCTTTTTCCATCAGGAATTTCATGATAATCGGTGTCGTAATATAATACGGCAGATTGGCGACAACCACAATATCCTCATAGTCGGCGAAATGCTCCTCAATCACTTGATGAAGATCCGCTTTCAGCACATCCTGATGAAGCACCGTGACATTCGGGTAAGGAGACATCGTATCTTCCAGCACAGGCAGCAGACGGCCGTCTATTTCGAACGCTATCACTTTTCCTGCCTGACGTGCCAGATGCTCTGTCAGCGCCCCTATGCCAGGTCCCACTTCGATGACACCAGTTTCCTTCGTGATATCTGCGTGAGATACGATATTATGCAGAACGTTCGGATCCACCAGAAAGTTCTGTCCTAAACTTTTTTTGAATGAAAATCCGTGTTTCTGTAGTATTTCTTTCGTCCTTATCGGTGTTGCGATGTCTTTATACATCAGTTGTCATTTCCTCCTCGTCAAGAACTGTCAATGCCTCGACTAATTGTTTTTGGGAAATCCGAAACATTTCCAAACGCTTTTTTAATCCTTTACCGTTGACCTGGCCAATTTGCAGCAGCTCGCTCAGTCGTTCGCGCCGTTTTCTGGAATCTTTATGGCCGATCAGCCGTGCCTCGAGCAGCATAGACATAGGGATCTCTTCTATAGTATGCTCATTGACTGTATAAACAGAAGCCAACGCACGGCGAATTGCTTCATCACTGGCATGCTCAATCCCGAGTCCGCGGCCGTTTTTCGCAATCGTATCTTTTTTAGGCAGGAAAGCATGCTTAACGTCCGGAACTTTTTCTTCCACAATCGCACGAATGCGTCTTCCGGGAAAATCTGGATCTGTAAACACGATGACACCACGCGTCTTTTGCGCATGACGAATCCGCTCTATAGTCTTTTTATTGACAGCAGAGCCGTTTGTCTCAATTGTATCCGCACCTGTTGCCCGCCTGACAGCGACTGTGTCCGATTTTCCTTCCACTACGATGACTTCTTCTATATTCACAAGATTCCTCTTTTCTGCCCTTATCATTCTTTCTATTTTACAGTTTTTTCACATGCTGTACAACCATACAGGTCCTTTGACCGGCACATGAAAAAACCGGTAAAAGAAAGTCTCGCTCTCTTTTACCGGCAATCTATCAGTTGATTACTTTAATTTTCACTGTACGGCGTCCAAATTGATAAGCCGCTGCTTTGGTCGGCATATGCAAATCGATACGGTTGCCTTTAATCGCGCCGCCTGTATCTCCTGCTACTGCATAGCCATAGCCTTCAACCCACACTTTTGAGCCTAATGGAATCACGCTTGGATCGACCGCAATCACTTTTAAATTCGGGTTTGCGCGCAAGTCGATGCCTGTTGCCGTTCTTCCTGAACAACCATTGCAATATGCCGTGTAGGCACTGGCGTTGGCATAAAATTCACGGCCGCCGCTTGGTTCATTGCCTCGTGATACCCCTACATTGCCTTTACTCTGCGAAGCGGAAGCTGTATTCGCACTGGCGACCATAACTTTCGATCCTACATTCACTACTTTATGTGTTGGCTTCTCAATTACTTTTTCACTTACCAGCTCACGAGAAACCACTTTTCCATTCTTCTTCGTTACTTCAAACTTCCGCTGTACTTTTCCTTTTTTACCTTCCTGAACCACTTTTTCGTGGCCCTTCAGTAATTTTGGATCTGCTTTCGTCTGTACTTTGAAGTTCTCTGCTTCTTCCACTACATCGGTGACCTTTTCTACTCGTGCAATTTTTACCGTTGCATTAGACGATGTCAGCGTTGCTTTTGAATCGCCTACTACTTTATCCAATTCATTAAGACGGATATTTTGTTCTCTTAAAAAGTCAGCGACCGTAGTCGAAGTTGACCAGTGGCTACTTTCTTTTCCACCGTCTTTTACCGTAACTTGAAATGCTTTTTCAATCGTGATCGGCTGATTGGCTGAAACGCTTGAGGCGAGAGCAGGTTCAATTTGATCATGCGTGCTGACTTCAATATTTGCTGTCTTCAGCACATCTTGCACCGTTTGCTCCGTCGTCCACATTTCTGTTGCTTTGCCGTCAATATCTATAGTAACTTTTCTCGCCTGTTCCCACTGGATCGCTAAGCCATTCTCCACTGGTGTGTTCATTGAAGGTTCAAGATGGTCTTGCGTCTTTACTTCTATGTCATGTGCAGCTAACACTTCCCCTACCGTTGCTGCTGCCGTCCGCAATTCGGTTTGCTTACCGTTTAGAGCCAACGAGACATTTTTCTTTTTACCATCAATCAAAACTAATGATGTGGTAGCTATAAATAAAGCCATTGCAACTGCTAAAATTGCAATACGCTTACCCTTCGTTGAAAGCATGAACAGGTTTTTCATGGGTTTCTGAGACATGAAAAAAACTCCTCCTTCATTACTCGGCTGAGTATATAGTGTTTGATTTTGCCTGTCAACCTTTTAAACTGATAGCCAGTCGGGAGACGGCAGCACTTTTTTGTCTGTACAGAAACGCAAACCCAGTGACACTATACTCACTGTATTCCGAAAAGATGCATGGCATTTTCGGTTGTTTGCTTGCCGACTTCCTCCACAGACAATTCTTTTAGCCGTGCAATTTCTTCTGCTACAAGCGGTACGTATGAGGGTTCATTGCGTTTCCCTCTGTATGGATGAGGCGCTAAATAGGGCGCATCGGTTTCAATTAATAATTTGTCCAAAGGAATTTCTTTTGCCACTTCTTTTGGCATTCTGGCATTCTTAAAAGTTACAGGTCCGCCAAGAGATATGAGGAAATTCATGTCGATGCATTGTTTCGCAGTTTCTACGCTGCCTCCGTAACAATGCATGATGCCTCCCACATCGCTCGCATTTTCTTCCTGCAAAATTCGAACGACATCCGCCGTTGCATCACGGTTGTGAATAATAATCGGCAAGTCTACTTCTTTTGCCAGTTGAATTTGCTTGCGGAACAACTCCTGCTGAATGTCCTTTGGTGACTTGTCCCAATGATAATCAAGACCCGTTTCTCCAATTCCTACTACTTTGGGGTGGGCGGTCAGTTCCTTGATCCATTGCAGGTCTCTTTCCGTACAGTCAATTGCGTCAACAGGATGCCAGCCGATTACGCCGTAGATGAATGGATACTGATCTGCCAGTACCATCGCCTTTTCAATCGTCTTCGTATCAAACCCGACGACCACCATTTTTTCTACTTTTGCATCAATTGCACGCTGGATGACTTCTTCAACATCCTCTTCATATTGATCTGCATTTAAGTGGACATGTGTATCGATAAACATCTGTATCTCTCCTCACAGTATTCTCTATTCTAAGAGCAATCATTATGTCTTTCATCTCATTTATATTACAAATGTGTAACAAACCTGCTTTAGAGTGTGCAATTCGTATTACCAGATTGCACTAGTAAATCATAATTTATCCCGCATGTGAATTTATTTGCTTCCGCGAGAAATAGGAAAAAGACCAATAAAAAATAAAAACACCCAGAAAATGTCTGAGTGCTTTTATGACAGAAAAGCCTTTTTACGAATACTTATACAGCAGTTTTTCTGGTATATGACAATAATCGTCAGGATATCTGGCTAATCGGTCTTGATGTTCTTCTGCACTGCTCACATAGTTTGTGAGAGGCAACACTTCTACCGCTATTCTCTTATAATCATCTCTCTTTCGGAGAAATGCCTGCGCTTCTCGTAAGTGTTCGGGTTCCCTGCTATAAATACCGGTCCTATATTTCTCTCCTACATCCTGTCCTTGTTTATTCACACTGTAAGGATCAATAATTTCGAATAAATAATCCATTAATTCCCTGACTGTTACGATAGCTGGATCAAATTCTGTCTTTACACATTCTGCATACCCGTCATAATCTTCCTCAAGTACTGGACTTGTGCCATTTGCCCTTCCTGCTTCTGTAAACATCACGCCAGGCAGTGTTTTTATAAATGCCTGTACGCCCCATAAACATCCGCCAGCAATATAGATCGTTTCCATAGACGCCCCCTGCAAGTTTTTCACTCATTTTACCACAAGCTGTCTTTACTTCTAAATAACACATAAAAAAGATGCCAATCCGTCTAAGAATTGGCATCTTTTATGGGTCTGCCCCAAAATCGGTTCTTGAAAACTTGTCATGTCTGTATTGCAAAAATTATGCTGCAGTTTAAACCTGCTTCGGCGCTGGGGGATTGCCTTACGCTATGAGCCAGCTGGCGAAGAACACGCCAGTTGTCTCATAGCACCGGCCTACCCCGCAGTTGCGCCTTCGCTGATGTGGGGAAAGTATAACATGTTGCTTTTTTGCAGAGTATGGATTTAGTTGGTGGTGTTCCCGTTTCTCGACTTTGCAAATACATTCAACAGAAGAATCTAAGTCTTTGCAGAATGCTAAGTATTGCATGAAACGCCACACCTATTGTAACAGTCTCAGATATTATGCTCATACTGCTTACTCACATAAAAAGTATTAAAACACCAGCCAGTGTACCGGAGTGGAAGCCGTCACGAAGAACGGCTTTTGCGAGTAAAAGCGCAGCGTAAGGAGCACTGGTTTTAGGCGACTCTGGGAGGATCAGCCCGACAGGTGAGACAACTTGCGGGAGCGAAAGCCTTTACGAAGAAAGGCTTTTGCGAATAAAAGCGTAGCGTTATGAGCACAGTTTGCCTTAATTTCTGCAAAGGACGCAGAAATACGGCAAAGCGAACCCTTCGCTGTTCGCTTGGCTCACCGCGGGCCCGCAAGACACGCGTCCGCCTGGAACGCAGGGAAACGGTATCCTCCCATTTACCATCCTATTCTGCGCAATCCCATCTCAAACTGCTCATTAAATTGATTATCAAGCACATGTTTTGGTGAAGAGCCTCTTTTATTATTATTTAACCTGCGCTCCGTTTTCCAATGAAGAATCCACGGTGGCAAGTTTCAGCACACCGTCTTTTTGACCGGCTAAAATCATTCCCTGGGATAGCTCGCCTCGTAGTTTTACAGGTTTTAAATTTGCTACCACAATGACTTTCATTCCTACTACATCTTCAGCTGCGTAATGCTCAGCGATGCCTGATACCACTTGGCGCTGTTCGTAGCCGAGATCGAGCTGGAGCTTCAGTAATTTGTCGGCTTTTGGCATTTTTTCACACGCCGTTACCGTCGCTACACGAAGTTCTACGTTCATAAAATCATCAAATGAGATTTCATTGGATTCCTCTATGGCTTCTTCAGGCTCTTCCTGCACTTCAGCCGGTGCCGTGATGGCCATTTGCTGACGAATGTATTCTACTTCCACTTCCGTATCGAGACGCGGGAAGATCGGAACCCCTTTATTGATGACCGTTGTGCCGGCCGGGATTTTGTAACCGTCTTCCAATGAATCCCACCCGAGTGATTCTGCCGGGAGACCCAATTGCTCCACCATTTGTTTCGGTGCATTCGTCATGAACGGCTGCAGCAACACCGCTGTATGATGCAGTGAAAGCGCCAGATGATACATAACGGAAGCAAGTTTCATACGGTCTTCTTCCGATTTCGCCAATACCCATGGCGATGTTTCGTCGATATATTTATTCGTACGGGAAATTAATGCCCAGACATCAGACAAAACGACACTGAATTGCATTTTTTCCATTGATCGCTCATATTTATTCACGGTTTGCTGAATCATTGCGCGCAGCGGCTCGTCAAATTCAGTTGCAGTGAGTCCTTCTGTCAAAATCTCTCCGTCGAAATATTTATTGATCATAGAAATCGTACGGTTCAATAAGTTACCCAGATCATTCGCCAAGTCGTAATTGATCCGCTCGACAAATGCTTCTGGAGAAAATACGCCGTCCTGTCCAAATGGAAGTTCACGCAGCAAGAAATAGCGTGTAGCATCCAAGCCATAGCGCTCAACCAGCATTTCAGGATACACGACGTTGCCTTTGGACTTTGACATTTTTCCATCTTTCATCATGATAAAGCCATGCGCGAATACTTTCTTTGGCAAAGGCAAATCAAGTGCCATCAAGAAAATCGGCCAATAAATCGTATGGAAACGAACGATATCTTTCCCGACCACATGCACATCTGCCGGCCAGTATTTACGGAACAGGGAGTCATCGTCTGTCATATAGCCAAGCGCCGTAATATAGTTCGTCAGTGCATCCACCCACACGTAAATGACATGTTTTAGATCTCCAGGCACCTTAATTCCCCAGTCGAATGACATACGGGATACGGACAAATCTTCCAAACCGGGTTTAATAAAGTTATTGATCATTTCGTTTTTACGCGACTCCGGCTCAATAAATGTTGGATTTTCATCATAATAAGCCAAGAGACGATCCGCATACTTCTTCATGTTAAAGAAATATGATTCTTCCTCGACACGCTGCACGGGACGTCCGCAATCCGGACAATTTCCGTCCTCCAGCTGTGATTCTGTGAAATATGATTCACAAGGCACACATTTCCAGCCTTCATATTTTCCTTTGTAAATGTCTCCGTTATCGAGAAACTTTTGAAAAATCTTTTCAACTACTTTCGTATGGCGATCCTCAGTGGTACGGATCAAATCATCATACGAAATGTCCATCAGTTTCCACAAATTCTTCGCAGTATCTGCAATAGCGTCTACATACTTAATTGGTGAAAGCCCTTCTTCTTCTGCTTTTTCTTGAATCTTTTGTCCATGCTCGTCCATCCCTGTCAAAAAGCGGACGTCATACCCACGTAACCTTTTATAGCGTGCCATTGCATCGGACGCAATCGTTGTATAAGCAGTTCCGATATGGAATTTTCCACTCGGGTAATAAATCGGTGTTGTGATATAAAATGTTTTAGATTGATTCTCCACACAAATTCCTCCAGATTAAATAATGTATAAATTCATTTTATCGGATATTGTACAAAAGTGCCATGTTCTCCTCCGCTAAAGCTTAACTCTATCATTTTCCCTTGGCAGTTAATGAAAAACAAATTGAAATTCCAGTCATTTCTCATTTTTTCCCTATCAAAAAATTAATAAAATTTATTATGGATATTTCGAGTTATGATGATTGACGATTATTGGAAGAGTTGGTATGATGTTTAATAGACAAGAGAATCATGTCGAATTTTGACGAATAGAAAACTAGAGTGTAGGAGGAATTCTTGTCATGAAATCTACTGGAATCGTAAGAAAAGTTGACGAACTAGGCCGTGTGGTTATCCCCATCGAATTGCGCCGCACACTTGGTATTGAGCAAAAAGACGCGTTAGAGATATACGTGGACGACGACAAAATTATCTTAAAGAAGTACATGCCGAATATGACATGCTCTATTACAGGAGAAGTGTCAGACGACAATCTTCGTCTAATTGACGGTAAATTGATTTTAAGCCCAGAAGGCGCAAAGCAATTAATTGAAGAAATTCAAGATAAAATCAATTAACGAAAAAGGATCCTGAGCGTATTTCCGTTCCGGGTTCTTTTTTCATTTAAAATTCATCAATCCACATGATACGCTTGATAGACATCACGCTTGCCCATTCCTCGTGCTTCTGCCACTTCCTTAATAGCTTCTTTAGAGCGGATATCCTGCTGTTCAATAACCCGTTCCACATGCTCTTTGATCGAAAGCTCTGTCCACCACTCTTCTGTTTCCTCATTCGAAGTCTCCTGATTTCCTTCCACTACTAAGCAAAATTCACCTCTAATTTCATTTGTATCCGCCCACTCTATTGCTTCCGCCAGCGATCCTCTCAATAACTCTTCAAAACGTTTCGTCAGTTCACGTGCCATAACAATCTTTCGTTCATTGCCGAACTGCTCTGCCATATTTCGCAACGTTTGCTTGAGCCGGTGGGGAGCTTCATAAAACAACAGCGTCTCTTTATAGCGCTGTAATTCAACTAGCTGTGCTTTCTGCTCTTTCTTCTGCCGCGGTAGGAACCCCCAGAATAAAAACGGCTGGGGCGTAATTCCTGACGCAACCAGTGCTGTAACAGCTGCGTTCGGACCGGGAACGGGAACGACTGCCAAATCATGTTCAATTGCCAATTCCACTAGATCAGCTCCCGGATCTGAGATGCACGGCATACCGGCATCACTGACTATAGCTACATCCTTCCCATTTTGAAGGTAATCTATAATCTTTTCGCCGGCATCCCGCGTATTATGCTCATGATAACTGATCATCGGTGTATGAATATCGAAATGATTACACAGTTTAATCGTATTGCGCGTATCTTCTGCCGCAATGAAATCTGCTTCCTGTAAAATTCGTACGGCGCGATACGTCATATCTTCCAAATTGCCGATAGGTGTGCCGACAATAAATAATTTTCCTGCAGCTGTTTCTTCGGCACTCTTTTGAGAAGTAATCATTCAATCCGCTCCTTTCTAATATACTGCTCTTTTTGTGTGCGGGTTAATGTCTTAAACTGGTACTCCGCTTGCATCGCTTCCCGCTTCGTTTCAAATACTTCATTATATATATAGCGCACAGGCAAACGCCCTCTCGTGTATTTGGCGCCCTTTCCTTCATTATGCACTTGCAGACGACGTTCTAAATCATTTGTATAACCAGCATAGTAGGAACCATCCTTGCATTCTAACACATAAAAGAAATGCTCACTCGTTTCCATACAGCAAGAGCCTCACTTCCTTTGTGTATTCACCGTCTTTCTGGTAGACATATAAAGGAGGAAGGATTTTCAGGTCCGGCTTTCCATCTTTAATTGCTTCAATTAGCAGTATATTCGCCTCTTTGCCTTCTTTGGGATAAACAAATTGAATGCGTTTAGGCTCCAGCCGATGCCGTCTCATTGAAGTGATTATATCCAGCAACCTGCCCGGGCGGTGCACAAATGCAGCTTTCCCGCCTTGCTTCAGCAATTCACTTGCAGACTGCACTGCCTGATCCAGTGTTAATTCGATTTCATGCCGTGCAATCGTATAATGCTCGCTTTTATTTCTGGCACTTGCATCGTTTGCCAGGAAATACGGCGGATTGCATGTTACTGTATCAAACTGGTCATAGCCGATCTTCTTGGCAATCCCGATCACATTATCCTGCATAATCGTCAGCTGATTTTCCAGTTTATTAAATGCCACACTCCGCTCAGCCATGTCAGCCAGCCGCTCCTGCAGCTCAATTCCAGTAATTTTAGCCTTGGTCCGAGCACTCAAAAATAGTGGAATCACACCATTTCCTGTACACAAATCCACCACTCTTCCTCCTCGTATCGGCATATAAGCAAAGCGAGCCAATAATACCGCATCCAATGAAAAGGAAAAGACAGAGGGACTTTGGATAATTCGCAAATCCTCTGCCAGTAAGTAATCCAGTCGTTCATCATCCTGTAAATTCATCCAGCATACTCCTTACTCAAAAGAAAAAGCCAATACCTAAAAATAGGAATTGACCTTCTCAACCGTTCTGTTTATTTAAAAATGACAGACAAAACAAACAATCTTCACCCTTACGGCTGCTGCCGTAATGTACATTGCACACATGGAACCCTTCATTGTACAAACGGGCTAAATTATCAACGCCTTCGCCGACATCCAGTTTCTTCGGACGTTCATCTCGTGCGGTCTCTTCTATATTTTGTGTAATCTTATCGATTTCATCCAGACGCATTCGCAAATGATGATTTTCCAGACGAAGCGAGTGGTTTTCTTCAGTCATCTCTGCAACAAATCCAATGAGTTCCCTGAATTGTTTTTGCATGGAATCTAACTGTTGCTCAAATTCCATCACTCGATCAAGAAAGTTCACTTCTTTCAACTGTTCCACCTCATCATTTCGTCAATTGAGCCATTTCTTTTTGCAAATCCTCAATTTCACTCCACGCATATTCAAGCACTCTTTCAAATGCAGGCATATTCACTTGCAGTACACGTTCCAGTAAATTCAGTCCAACAACTTTTCCAACGCCATCCGGTGTCGCTACTTGTGTGCCGAGATCCGGCATCTGTACCTTCGCTTCCTCGTACGCGTCATTCTCATATTTCAGACAGCACATCAAACGGCCGCACAGCCCTGAAATCTTCGAAGGATTTAAAGAAAGATTCTGATCTTTAGCCATCTTAATAGAAACCGGTTCAAAGTCCCCTAAAAAAGTTGAACAGCATAACATTCTGCCGCAGGGACCTATACCGCCGAGCATCTTTGCTTCATCGCGCACTCCGATTTGCCGAAGTTCGATTCTTGTGCGGAAGATGGATGCGAGATCCTTGACTAAGTTCCTGAAATCAACACGTCCTTCAGCAGTAAAATAAAACACTATTTTATTGCGGTCAAACGTATATTCCACATCAACCAGGCGCATGTCCAACCGATGTTCTATAATCTTTTCAGCACAAACAACAAACGCATGCTCTGCTTCTGTCTGATTTTCTTTCACACGCTCCCGATCACTCTCATCTGCAAGACGAATGATCTTCTTCAATGGCAAGACGACATCCTCATCATCTATTTCATTACTCCGACTGGCCACCTTGCCATACTCTACGCCTCTTGCAGTTTCCACAATGACATAGTTGCCAATTTCAATCGGCATATCCAATGGATCGAAATAATATAATTTACCCGCTTTTTTAAAACGGACGCCTACGACTTTATACAAACAATAACCCCTCCTGCATAGTAAGCACCAATTGTTCCAGTAAAAGCGTACGATTCATATTTTGATGCAATCGCTTTTTTGCCTGCAAGACGGCATCTATTTTCACAGTTAAACTGCTATACGCATTTTTGACAGAGTGTCTAGTGAAGGTTTCCAGCTGATCAGGATAAGCAATAGTTCCATGCAATCCCGCTTTCACCGCAACAATATCACGGTAAGCAAAGAGAAGCAAGTCAATGCCTTGTTCACAATCGCTCTTTTCCTTCATTAAAGGCATCCAGTCTGTCTGGATGAACAGCAGTGCCTCACTCGGCGAACGCTGCTCAATTGCCTCTACTAATTTTAACACTAATTTCCGTCTCTGTACAAAAGAATCTTCCTGCGCCAATTCATATGCCGCTTCTATATCTGCCGTCATTAACGTTACCGTAGCCGCCATCGATGCAGTGATTCCTCTTTGAATGAGCTTTTCCATAATTTCTTCCCGATTCATCGGCTGCAATGAAATCCTCTGGCAGCGCGACTGTATGGTCGGCAGCAGTGAAGTATAAGAGTCCGTTAACAAAATGGCAGTCACTTCTCCCTCAGGTTCCTCGAGAAACTTCAGAAGAGTATTAGCCGCGAAACCATTCATACGTTCAGCGTTTACAATGACATAAACTTTGCGCCCTTCTTCAAAGCCCTTCTTCGCCATCACCTGAATCACATTTTCAATTTGTTCTTTTTTAATATCTTGTCCGTCTGGCCGGATTGTCTTTATATTAGGATGGTTCCCTGAATCAATTCGTTTGCACGAATGACATGTTTCACATGGAACATTTTCATTCGGATCCATACAAAGCAGAAGTTTGGTGAAATGCTTTGCAATTTCCTCTTTGCCCGCTCCCGCAGGCCCATCAAATATATAAGCATGACCTATCCTTTTACGTCGATGAATCGCCTGTAAACGCTGGATTATCTGCTGCTGAGACTGCAGTGCATGATTTTTTATTGCTTCCGACATGCAATCCCTCCTTGCCGATTCTTCCTGGCTGTTGTAAAAAACCCCGTGCTACTCGGTTTGGGCAGCACGGGATCACGTATATAAGTTGATCAGAAGGCCTTTAATTTCTCCTATTTTTGCCAACAAATCAATCGATGATGATTCTTCATCCAATAAAGCTTCTGTCAGTGCAATTAATTTTTCATCAATCGTCTGAACAATTTTCAACCGGCGTCCTTCGCCAAATTGGTTCCACGTATGAGACTGTTTCAACTCAATACCGGAGTCTACTGCTTCCTTCAAGAAACGCTTGATCAGCATTTTGTACTTTGCCATGTCGCGCAGATTTCTTGATCTGGCCAGCCGATCCCCAGCACTTGAAATATCTCCAAATAAACGGGTGATTTGCTCCCCCTGCAGGCGCGACTCCTGTTTTTCAACCATTTGCCCAAAACGTGCATTATTCGAGTGCGGCCGAAGCGGATCCGGCAACTTTTCCATCCCTGTACGATAGTCACCATTGACTTTCATCAGAGCTCACCTCAATATCAAAAATGGTGGAATTGTTCAATTGGCAAGACAAATACAGTGGCTCCGCCTACCTCTACCTCAATAGGATACGGAATATATGAATCAGCGTTACCGCCCATCGGTGAAACAGGTGCAACCATCTGGTCACGTGAACGGCAGTTTACTCGAATTAAATCCAATGCTTTTGATACTAATTCATCTTCTACACCCATAAGGAATGTAGTGTTGCCTGCGCGAAGAAATCCGCCTGTACTGGCCAACTTCGTATTCCGAAAATCACTTTTAGTTAACGCGGAAGATAATCGGTTACTGTCCTGGTCCTGTACCACTGCTACTATCAGTTTCAATGTACTCTCCCCTTTTCCGATTTCTTATCTATGCAAGACACAAATTGAATCATGCCTATTAGTAAAAATAAGGTTCCTTCTTATTATATCATGAATCCTTGTGTAAGTTGACTTCTGAACTTACAATTTCCCAAACATTTTCGACTACTTGTGCCACAGGCATATCTGCATTAACCGTACGGACTCGTTCCCTGTCCTGTCTAATAACTTCTTGATAACCTTCGTAGACGCGCTGATGAAATTCCAGATTTTCAAGATCCAGGCGGTTTCGTTCTCTTCCTTTATCATTCCAAATACGTTCTAATCCCACTTCGGGCGGCACATCGAAAAAGATTGTGCAGTCCGGCATATGATTTTCGATCGCAAATAGGTTGATATTCAATACTTCCTCCAATCCGAGACCTCTTGCCACACCCTGATAAGCCAAAGAACTGTCAATAAAACGGTCGCACAGTACAATCTGTCCTTCTTTCAGGGCAGGCAGCACTTTCTCTACCAAGTGCTGACGCCTCGCCGCTGCATATAACAGCGCCTCCGTTTTTCCGTCCATCTCCTGATGATTTGAGTCCAAAATTACTTCACGTATCTTTTCGGCTATCGCGATGCCGCCCGGTTCACGGGTGACAGTCACTGTATGTCCCTGTGTTTTCAGCCTGTCTGCCACCTCATGCAATACCGTAGTTTTCCCCGCCCCTTCAGGCCCTTCAAAACTAATAAATAAACCGGTCACAAAAAATCTCTCCTCACCTATTCAATCACTGTCTGTATCCTCATTTTCTCCAAATCAATTGCTCCCTGAAAATGAGCATCAGCGTTCACTAATTCCTGTAATTGTCTGCAGTGACCTTCTGTAATACGCTCTCCCGCACACAGCAGAGGAATACCCGGAGGATACGGTATTACCGCCTGACCCGCCACCTTGCCCGCCGCTTTTTTAAACGAAACCCATATTGTTTTCATTCTCTGAAGTTCATCTATCGAGTAGACAACGGCCGATATTGGCGAAACAGCTTCCAGGACACTGACCTGAACCGCATTACTTTCTAATGCACTCAGTTTCTTGGCAGCTAACTTGAATTTATTCACTGCCTCAGACGGCCCTCTATTATGACTTGCCTTTACCAAAGGCAGCACCAGCAGAACTTGATACAAATCTGCTAGCTCCGAATAAATCCCCTGCTCCTCAAGTGCTTCCTGCACAGTAAAGCCCGACTGACCTTTCACCCGAATAATCAGCTTTAGTAAGTCATCAGTTTCGATTAGATCTATATTGTCTATACCCCGCAGTCCCTCTAGGAGTCTTTGACGGTACAGCTGCAATTCTTCATAGTCTGTTTCTCCATAAGTCTCTGCATAATGCCTCGCATCATCCAACGAGGCCATCAGCAAATAAGACGGACTGCTCGACTGCAGCATATGTAAATAATGAGCAACCTTTTCTGTATTCACCAGGTCAGATCTAACATGTAAAAAAGAGGCCATCGTCATTGCAGGAAGTGTCTTATGTGCAGACTGAACAACCACATCAGCCCCTAAAGCCAAAGCACCTTCCGGGAATCCCTTATTCACAATGAAATGTGCTCCGTGTGCTTCATCTACTAGCACCGGCACATTATATGCATGACAAACGTCAATGATCTCTCTCATTTCTTTATTCGCCAGCCCGTAATACGTCGGATTCGTAAACACTGCAGCCTTCACGTCAGGAAAATTTATCAAAGCCGCCTTCACGTCAGCAGCTGCAACCCCGCCTGCCGACCGAGTCCGCTCATCCCACAGAGGAGACAAGAAAACCGCCTGCGCTCCAGTCAGCTCCAAAGCATGAAACACAGACTTATGCGCATTTCGTTGCACCAGAACAGTATCTCCCCTGCCGACTGTCGCATACAGCATAGCCAAATTTCCAACAGTGGACCCGTTAACCAGGAAAAAGCTTTGATCACTATGATACAACTTGGCGAGTTTCTCTTCCGCCTTTAATATAGCTTCCGAAGGCTCATGAAGATCATCCAGCCCTGTTAGCTCTGTGACATCATAAGACAAGGCATTTCGCAATTCCATAGGCAGACCGGACAACTCACCATTCTTATGACCCGGCACATGAAAGGATACAGGCTGCTTCGCACGGAAACCTTCTAATGCTTGTATCAATGGCCGATCCTCATAACTCATCCGCAAAGCACTCCTTTTCTTTTACTAAGTATAACGCAGCGACTCCATACAGCCAACTCTCCTTTAATTACTTTATAAACAGAGTACTAATGAAAGTAAAAGTTGCGATTGCTATGCACAGTCTATTATCAGGGACATTTATGCCCTGTACATCAAGGCAGATACGTAACTCGCAAAGTTGATTTGATAAGCGAATCAAACAAGCCGTTCAACGAACCAATCTACATTGTCGCCGAACCAATCCAGCCGATTACCGCGCTATTATTCCATGTCTGCAAACCAAACATCTCTCCCACCGAACCAATCTCACCGCTAGCCGAGCCAACGAAAAACTGCTTCAGGTTTCCGACGCAAGAGAACGGGTGATTTATCTCTCCATGAGCACAGCGGCAAGGTGTATGATCAAGTACGGCAGGTCCATGATCATTGGCAGGGAGAGAATGAGCACGAGCGCAGGGTGTATGATCAGCGGTCAGAAGGCTAGGAGCGTTTGAAGGGAATGTATGATCAAACAAGCCTTAGGGTGATTGGTTTCATACTTCGTCGCTTCTTGTCGTCCGATGTTGGCTTTCTCTTTGCACATCTCCCTGAACGCACAAAAAAGCCACTCCCCATAGGGAATGGCTTCGTGCCCAGCAACGTCCTACTCTCACAGGGGGAAACCCCCAACT
>NZ_WHVV01000001.1:0-263784 GCF_009650995.1 Sporosarcina cascadiensis
TCCGCCAGCAATTGATCGCGGCCGATTCTTGTCGGAGCAGACGGGTTATCAATTTCTTTATCCACCCACTCCAAGCGTTCCTGCCATTTATTCACTTCTTTGATAGCATCCACTTTTTCCTGGAGCGTCTCAATTACCGCAGCCAGGGGTCCAGATTGTTCTCCTCCTGCTGATTTTGCGATGACGGACATTTCTTCTTTCCATTTATCTGTTTTACGCTTATAAACCAGATGGATGGCCCGCTTCATTTGCTCAGTATAATTGAGAATTGTTTCGCCTGTAATGATTTCTGCCACATGCAGCTGTTCGTCCACTTCATTAAACGGCAGCGACAAATCCATTGCGTCAATTGCAAGTGAGCGTTCATCCGTGAAAATCCCTGCTTGCTTCAACGATTCTTTCATCAAAGATTTCATGTAAATTTCAATTTGCGTATGCGCAAGGCCTGAAATATTATCATCTAACTTCTGACGGCGTCTATCCCGTTCTTCCTGCGTTTTTTTTGCGCCGAATAAAAGCCCTACTTTAAACTTCGGAGACTTGGCTTCAAGATAATCCTTTAATAGCTCGCGTGTTTCAAATGGTGCCAGTCCGGCATTCGACAATAATTCATTGCGCTCTTTTTCAAAGTTGATATAAAATTCATCGCCTGATAAAAGCTCCATCCGCTTTTTCGCTTCTTTTAAATCTTGATTAAGCTCTTCATACTGCGACCATTCATTTTCGTTTACCGTGTCAGCATAATTTTCTTTGACATCATTGACTTGCTGCTTCAGGAAAGATACATGCTCATCTTTCAATTTGCGCAAGGATTGATCTATATTTTCTTCAAAGTTTTCTTCACGGTGTTCAATCGAACCGTCAACAATCGCCTTCACCTTCGCAAAGTCATTATGAGGGTGATCAAGTTCTTTCAGAGATGTATAGAAAATCCCTTTTGGCTCCACTCCCCATAATTTGAAAGAATCTTCGACGGACTGCTTAAATGCACCGAATGACAATTCGCTGTCGCGGTGCTTATCGATCTGATTGATAATTAAGTATACATTGCTGTTATAACGCATCAATTCTTTTGTGAAACGAAAATTCATTTCGGACTGTACATGGTTATAATCCATCGTATAGAATACTAAGTCTGCCAAGTGCAAAGAGGATTCAGTCGACAATCGGTGTGCATCATCCGTCGAATCCACTCCCGGCGTATCCATAACGGTAATGCCTTCAGGCAAGTTCGATTCCGTGTGGCCGATTTCAACTAATGAAACCGCCGCTCCGTCTTTACTGAACGCTTTCACGGCTTCAGAGAAACCATGACCGCTGAATTTGACCGCGCTTCCATCGACACGATGAATAATTGCGAAGTCTTCATCAGCTTTATGTACTTTCACGATGTTCGCGCTTGTAGGAATTGGACTTGAAGGCAGCAAATCATCCCCGGTCAGTGCATTGATCGTAGAAGATTTACCGGCAGAAAAGTGGCCGGCGAAGGCAATCGTATATTCTTTGGATATGATTTTATTGGCAAGCAAAGTGGTTTTAGTTTTTCTTTCATCATCTTCATTGGTTGAGAAAATCTGTCCGTATATGGCAGATCGCTGTAAAAATTCATGGTTTGTAGACATAATCGTCGTCCTTTCAATTTAACTCACCCTATCATACCATTAATGGACAATTAAATAGAAGTTAACTTTTTTGGGTCTTCACCAAAATTTGTGCTTGACAGTCTATGTCATGAACAGTTTGAAATTTGACTGTGATTGCGCTGTATTGAATGGTAAGTGGAGGGATACCGTTTCCCTTCGTTCCAGGCGGACGCGTGTCTTGCGGGCCCGCGGTGAGCCGACTTGGTCGCAAGCTCCCGCAAGTCGTCTCACCTGTCGGGCTGATCCTCCCAGAGTGTTTTTAGCCGCAGGCTCACACGAAGTGAGTCATGCAACCGTTGCCGCAGGACGCGGCGTACTTAGGTTGCCTTCCACTTCGGTACACTGGCTAGTTTTTCAATAATTTTTATGTGAGTTGCAGTATGAGCATACTATTTGAGATGATCGCGATAGGTGAGGCCTTTCATGCAATACTTATTATTCTGCAAAGGCTAAGATTCTTGTGATTAATACGTTTGCAAAGTCAGAAAAAATACGCCAACTAAGCTAGCACCCTTTAAAAAAACAACATATTTACATTCCCCATAGCAGCGAAGGCGCAACTGCGGGGTCGGCCGTTGCAGTGAGACTGCTGGCACGCCCTTCGCCTGCAGGCTCACTGCGTAAGGCAATCCCCCAGCGCCGAAGCGGTTTTAAACTGCAAACTCACACCTCATTTAAACCTCCTGCAAAGTCGAGCAACGAAACCTGTAAATGCTAAGTCGCCTAGTTCTCGCAATACCTGCCAGACAAGTTGTCTTGGTGCAGACCTAATATTCTAATTCACAAATTTTTATATAGGCTTTTAGCCGTCATTAGTGATATGATTGTACTACTATTAATTCTCCGAAAGGGTGTTTCGACAGATGAGTACTGCTACAAATGTGCAAAAAGTATTAAATGCAACCATTTCTTCGCTTACCACAGTAATCCCTATAAAATTCCAGGTTCTCTCGCCTGCTTTAATTCAGCAGCCTTATGAACAGAGGGAAATCAGTGTCTTGATTGGTTTGATCGGCAATATGAAAGGCCGTTTGATTGTAGAACCGACTAACGAGATCATCGATAAAATCGGACAGGCAATGTTCGGCATGCATATCGAAGGGGAAATGGCTGAATCATTCACAGGCGAGCTCGGCAATATGATTGCGGGCAATCTGTGTACGATACTTGAAAAAGAAGGAATGATCCTTGATATCTCTCCGCCGACCGTACTGACTGGAAAAACTAAATTTTACGGATTCAAACAGGCATTCAAAATTCCGGTGCAATTTGAAGACGGCGAATTACTCAACCTTCTGCTGACCATCGATGAAGAAAATTAAAGTCACCTATACTTTGCTTTAATTACAAGCTAAAAAGCGCACAAACATTGTCAACTCAATGTCTGTGCGCTTTTTTATATTTGATTCAAGAAAATGGTACAGGTAATACCCTTTCAATGACAGGCAGTAATTCGTTACTGTCCGGCTGTACAAAAACATGGATGGAACCATGGTCCTCACTTGTCCGGATCAAACGCCCGATCCCCTGTCGCAGACGCAGCAGCATGAACGGCAGATCAACTTCATCAAACGGATCTTCCGCCGCTTCTCTTCTCGCTTCAAACAATGGATCATTCGGCGGGAACGGCAAATCGAAAATAATGACCCGTGTAAGTGAATCATGCGGCAGATCCAGCCCTTCCCATAAATGATAGGAGAAGAACACAGAAACCTTGCGCTGCTGGAAATCTTTCACCAATGAAGATAAAGAACGCTCACCTTCATACGTCGCCATGACACTTTGCTCGATCGGCAGCTGTTCGTATGCTTCCATCATCGACTGTCTGGAGCTGAACAAGACCAGCGTCTGCTCTTCCTCTTCAAGCAATTGTGACAGGCGGGCAATTTGCTCATCTCTTGTTCCCTGTTCCAAATGAATCTTCATGACCTCATCGTAGTCAAAAGGCGATTCAATAGAAAACGATTGAAAGTCCTCAATGCCTAAACTATAAGCCAGGTAATCAAAAGAATTTTCCACTGACAAAGTAGCAGAAGAGAATATAATCGGCATCTTGCCGGTGAATAATTTCTCTTTCAAGATGGATGTCACGAGCCGCGGCATGATCAGTAATGTACTCTCATCGCGCCGGTTCTCGAGCCAGTCCACCGCATCATTTTCATTGGAAAAAAGCTCCATTGAGTAAATGTACTGCTCCAGGTATTCTTCCACAATTTTTAAGTCATATTCAGGGATTACATACAGTTCGCCCTCGAAGACGAATTCTTCAAGAAGTTGATTCGATAAAGAAACAGCTTCTTTCGCCAATGAAAGCATCGTGTCATTTTTCTCGATCGTCAGACGTTCCGTATCATGATACGCCGCATGATCGCGGAGCTGTTTGAAAAACAATTCATGGACATCCAGCAAGACTTCCATCAACTGAAGTGATTTTTCCCGGATACCGTCCACCATAATGCGTTCCAGCAGCTGCACAATCGTCTGCTGCTGCACTTCGTATGTCAGAGCGCGCTGAGCAGAATACTCGAGCAAATGTCCTTCGTCAAAAACGACCATCGACACTTCAGGCAGCAGCGGCAGCTGTCCTTGACGGGATCTTGATTCTTTTGTCCATAAATGCTCCATGTAGAAGTCATGTGAGCAAATAATCAGATCCACAGCCTCACGGTAATGATTGCGGTGAATCGTCTGACCGCAGCGGTTGCGGATGTCACAAGCAGCACATTGCTGAATCGGATGGAAATTAATCATATCCCACTCTTCATCTGCTAAATAAGGATAATCCGAGCGTACGCCATATGGCGATACCGACTGCAGTGACCGATCTGCATAGACAAAATCGGGCAGCTGGTCTTCCACTAAGTCAACAAATTCTTCATCTGTCTGCTGGCTCGTCTCTTCCAGTCTCTTCAGGCAAATATACTGATTCCGTGCCTTTGCTAATCGGACATCGACAGTCAGATCAAGCGCCTCACTCAGTTTCTGAATATCGCCTTCTTCTTTGATGAGCTGATCGATCAGCGTTTCATCCGCACAAGAAATAACGGCGGGCTTCCCTGTATAACGCGCATAGGCAATTGCAGGCAATAAATACGCAATCGTCTTCCCAGTCCCAACACCGGCTTCCGCCAATAAAACCTTATTGTCTTTCAGTGCCTGTTCAATTTGAAATGCCATATAAATCTGTTCGTCCCGGCACTCAAACCCTTTTTCTGTCAAATCATCATACAATGTATCGCCCAGCCAGCCATTCAGTGACTCGAAAAATGTCTGGTCTTTTTCTAATTGAAATGGAATTTTCGTATTCATGCTGACTCCTTTCCGTGTACAAGCGAAAGTTGAGGACAATTTCCTCTTCCTAATTCGTCTCTTATACTCGCTGTCCCCAATATTGATAGTAATCTGTACGAATAAACCCGTTAAAGAGTTTGCGTTTTTTCGTTGCACGCTGTCCGTACATTTCTTCATAGTTTTCCAATGAAGATAAAATATAAACAGACCATGACGGATAATTTTTCATAATGCCGCCAAGAATCTCCGCGATATCTTCTGCTTCTTCTGTTTCACCTAGACGTTCGCCGTAAGGAGGGTTGGCGATCAGCACGCCATTTTGACCTTCCACATGCAAATCGCGGATGTCTTGCTGCTGCCAGCTGATTAAATCTGCAAAGCCGGCTTCCATCGCATTTTGCTGAGCGATGGAAATCATCTTTCCATCGACATCGTACCCACGGATATCCAATGGAAGATCATACTTTGCCACATCTTCCACTTCTTCACGGACACGGTCCCAGACCTGCGCATTCATCCATGGCCATTCTTCACTCAAAAATGAACGATTATAACCGGGTGCAAGATTTTGTCCAATCATAGCCGCTTCAATCGGAATCGTACCGGAACCGCAGAACGGATCAATAAACGGCCGGTTCGGACTCCATTTTGAAAGTTTTACAAGTGCGGCTGCCATTGTTTCTTTTAGCGGCGCATCCCCCTGTCCGAGACGATAGCCCCGTTTATGCAGGCCGGTGCCGCTTGAATCAATGGTGAGCGTCACTTTATCCTTCAAGATTGATACTTCCAATTTGAACAAAGGACCCGATTCATCTAAAAAACCCGTACGCTTGTAAGCAGACTTCAGACGGTCTACAATGGCTTTTTTAACAATAGCCTGGCAGTCCGGCACACTGTATAGTGTAGATTTCACAGACTTGCCCGCCACCGGAAAAGCCGCATCAACCGGCAGAAATTCTTCCCATGGTATAGCCTTGGTCCGTTCAAACAGTTCATCAAAAGTAAAAGCTTTAAACTCGCCTGCCACAATGCGCACTCGATCTCCTACGCGAAGCCACATATTTGCTCTGGCAATCGCTTCTTCATCTCCGGTAAAGTACACTTTACCATTCTCCGTCTGGCCCTCATAACCGAGATCTTTGACTTCTGAAGCTACAATTGATTCCAAACCCATCGCTGCTGTTGCAACTAATTTATATTCGCTCACATTCAACACTCCAATTCGAAACGTTTACGGCATTCTCCGCCGAACGGTTATGTACATTTTGCTATATGCATCTTTCAAGAAATCTTCAAGACAAAAGAAAAACTCTCCCAAAACTGTAGGAGAGCTAATTGTGATGTAAACCATAGGATATTCTGTAAGCCATGTTTTGTTCTTCGGTACTCAAACGGTTTGCACCTCGTACTGGAAGCGGTAATCATCTATCTACAGACAATTGCCTGTCCCTTCCTCCATTGAATTCTTTCGGAAGAGCGCCCCTACCATAATTTGGGTTTCTCACTCGTGGGGTTTACCCGTTCCACTTGACATGTTTCCATGCCAACTACGTCACTGTGGCACTTTCAGAGAATCTCATCCATATCCGAAGACTTAGGATTTATTCCCGCCATCAATGCAAAAGCATTGCCCCGGCTTATTTTTTCACCGAGCACGAACACTACGGTCATCTCAGATCCGTGTGAGCATGGACTTTCCTCTACAATCGAAATTGCAGCGATTACCTGAATAAGATCTATGGTACTACTTAGTATACATCAAAATAGTCATTCACACAATGGATTCGGCCGGGTTGCCAAATCAATTGTTCTTTTTTTAATCAGTCATCAGAAAGTTTGCTGCCAAATACATGCCGCTCCAAATTGGAAATGCGCTGAAGAATATCAAAATTTGTCGGCTGGGGAGTTGGCGCTGCTGTCCTCTGGGGTGCTGCACTCGCTGCTGCTTTCAATTTTTCATTCTCTTCTTTAAGCCGTGCAATTTCCTTTTTGAACGTCTCGTAGTCCTGAATGACATCATCCAAAAATAAATCTACGTCTTCTTGTTTATACCCGCGCATCCCTGATTTAAATTCTTTTTCTAAAATTGTTTTCGAATCTAACTTTAATTCCATGACAAAACGTCCTTCCGTCTATGATTCCATACGGTCATTATAGCATATCCTGTCATTCTTTGTCTTAATTGATAATACTGTCATGTCTCCTTTGTCGGTTCCTGCGCTTGCCCGGGAAATAATTTATTCATTACACGTATTTCCCGTTTCGCAAATGCCGCCTTCATGCGCTCAATGAAGCGCCGTGACAGCATTTCATTCTGTTCCAGCAAGGATTTCCCGGTGAGAATCCGTTCATACGCCAACGGGAAATTTTTCAGCTGGTGCTCATATAATTTCGCCAGTTCTTCACAGGCCAGTACCTGTTCTCTGCCCTCACCGTACTCGGCAACAATTTCGAATGACTTAATCGCACGTTCAAATTCTTTATAGCGTTTCAGCAAAAATCCCAGATGGTAGTGCGTAAGCGGATAACTGCTGCCAAACTCTTCTGCTATTTTCTCAAGTTCCGAGTAGCTGCGTTCACTTAATCCGAGGTCCTGAAACCATTTCGCGATATTCGTTGCGACCCGGGCCGTTTGCTGGTTGTCCTGCAATATGAGATCAGTTGACAAGCTGAACAGTGTAACGAGAGATAAAATATCCCATTCATTATGCCACATGACCTTCATCAAAATTTCTGCACGTCCGTTCTTCACAGCATCTTGATAGATAATCGGTGCCATATGCCCCGGAATATCGTCTTTTCTAATGAAACCGAGCTGTCTGCGCTCCACTTCGGTCAGCTTGAAAGAGTCCATCTCCCCTTTCCAGATACGCCTCGATCCATGAAGTAAATCAATTTGGTGAGGCACGGGAAGGGGCGGAAGTAATTTCCGGTGCAGTGACCAGCGTGTCTGCAGCTGCGGGAAATCAAAACTCTTTCCATTATAGGTGACGAGTGTGAGTCCTTCTTTCCACAGCTCCGATTCAAAAAGAAATGCCGCTTCATGATCGGGATTCGGCAGTACATACTGCGTCATGACAAATTCATCTTCTTTCAATTCAAGCAGCCCAATCAAAAATATAACAGCACCTGCTCCTTTAAGTCCTGTCGTCTCTGTATCAAAAAACAGCAGCTTGCCTTCTTTAGGTGAAAGCGGATGTTTATATTCAGTTTCTGACCAATCAGCCAGTTTATCCTGCACATCACCTAAGCGGATATTTCCATGCATATGAGACAGCGGATAGTGAATAATCCGTTTATAGACGATACCGAAATCATTCTCCACTTTTTCAAGCTGGGTCGTGAGCCATCGTTTTTCATAAGATGGCACAGGCGGTTTACTAAAGACTTCCACTGGTTCTTTTACCACTGCTGATTTCTTTACCAGCGACTTCATTGCCATCAGCTTTTTCTCATAGGACATAATCATTCAGCTCTTTTATAGTTGGGCTTTCCATCGTATGCATGGCAATCCCGATATAGTCTAGTTTATTTAGTTGAAAATTCAACGATGTCACCTCGTGTTATCAATACATAATTTGTATGAATTATACTATAGTTCAGCAGATTGCGAGCACATTTGGACTTGTCTGACTTTGGAAGACTATTTCTTGGGAAATGAAGCGTTTTCATAGCTGTGCGCCGGGGTACGTAATGGTAAAAGGAAGTGAACGGGTATGGCGTTTGATTATGAACTCGATTATCCAAACCTGGATCTTCGTAAGCAGCCTGAACTATATAAAGTCGGCAAAGGCGAGCAGGGTGTCCTGCTGGTAGAACCTTATAAAAGCGAAATCTTGCCGCATTGGCGTTTCAGAACACCAGATATCGCAAAAGATTCCGCCGAAAAAATCTATGAGCTATTTGAAAATTACCGTAAAGAAGATGATTTCATCGGCATGGATATGGCGAGGAAGTTTATCCAGATGGGCTATACACGTGCCCGGCGTTATGCCAATCATAAAAGCGGAAGGAAGTATAATGAAGACGGCACAGTGAAAGAGCGCGTGATTGATGCCGAGAAAGCAAAGTCCGCTGAAATCTTTAAGGTATACTGGGATACTATTCGAAAAGATGATGATTATCTGAAGCGGAAGAAAGCGCATCAGAAAACATATGGATGAGAAAAAGGAATGCCAAAGTGCATTCCTTTTTTGTCCAAAGATTTCACTACCACACGTTTAATTTTTAAACGATGAGACGACATGTAAATTAGTCAATTTGACAACTATACTTGTCAAATTGTTATAGTTAAGTTACAATTAAATGAAGAGGTGGGGCTGTTGAGAACAAGACTCAAAGAATTGCGTGCGCGTGACGGGCTTAATCAGACAGAGCTCGCAAAACGCGCAAAAGTATCACGGCAGACAATTAGCTTAATCGAGCGGGAAGAATTCATTCCGTCTTTGCTGATTGCTGTAAGAATTGCGGCGATCTTTAACGAAGCAATAGAGGAAATCTTTATTTTCGATAAGGAGGAATTATAATGAAGACAATTATTTGGATGCTGATTGGTGGAGCAGTTGGTTTTTTTGGAATGTATGCCGTTTTGACTGCAGACATTAAATTGGAATTTGCACCTGTGGCTTTTGAAATGAATATTGCACTTCTGGCTATTACTGCCGTATTACTAATTACAGCAGCAGTCAGTATTGTGCAGATGAAGAAAAAATCGAAACTTTATTTGACAGGAGAAAAAGAGGATAAAAGGGATGTCTGGCAATATAAACGGTTCAGCGACACCTCTCTGATTGTCACTGCCGCCATGGCTGTCGGAATCTCAGCAATTGCAATTGCGATTATTACAGATCAACCGTCCTGGCTGATGATCTCGTCGATTATTATCGGAGCGCTGACTTTCATTCTTTCTATCACTCTTTCCAGCATTGTCAATTCCCTCTACCCCGACCGTGAACTGCCGGATGTGTCAGCAAAGGATTATTCTCAAAAACTGCTGGCCGTCTCAGATGAAGGTGAACGCCATGTTATGCTCGAGGGACTTTACCGTGCATTTAACACAATGAATCTCATATTAATTCTGACTTTGCTGCTTCTCATTATTTATTCAGCAGTGACAGGTGATTCCCAGCTGTTTTCTATTTTCATTATCGGAATGATATTGATCGGGACCAATGCTCAATACTTGTTCGCAATCCGCAATAAGACTTGAATGCAAAGTTTATCATCACAAAAAGTCTTCTGACCGATAAAATTCAGGTCAGAAGACTTTTTTCATTTCTTATTTCTTTACATCAACAATTCGGCCTTCAATTTCAGGTGAAACTGTCCCCAAATTTTTCATATGATCACGCAAATTCACCCAATCATCTAATCCCAGATCCGTTACACGGCCTTTTTCATATGCATCGCCGAGAACTTTAAATCCGTCGCCGCCTCTTGCAGTAAAGGCGTTTGTCGTAATTACATATTCTTTATCCATGTCGATATCAACGTATTCACCGTTGACTTTCACTTGCATGGACTGCACACGATCGCCAACTTCTTTACTGCTATCAAAAGTCATCTTCATACCGGACATATGCAGGAATCCGCCCTCTTCATTCGGAGCATTCCTCACACTGTGCTCCAGCGTGTTTTTAATTTCAGCGCCTGTCAGCGTAACGAGAGATAACGTATTTCCAAATGGCAGTACTTCCATTACTTCACCAATCGTAACAGGTCCTTTATCTATATGATTACGAATTCCGCCGCCGTTTTGAAGAGCAATTACTGTTTTCGGATCATATTCTTTTGCCTTTGCCAACATTCCGTCAGTAATCAGATTGCCCAGTGCTGTTTCATTGGCACGTACGCTCGGTCCCGGATTATCTTCACCGCGGTGTCTCGGGTTAGGCAAATCAACCGTCAGATTCGCTCCAAATTCCTGCCCGAACGTTTCTTCGATTTTACCAGAGAACTTTTTAAGCGCTTCTGCCGCTTCCGGATCTTCCGCCTTGTCGCTCAATTTGATTAATTCACCGGCATAGCCTGTAATCACACCTTTATCATCAAACTCTACATCTAATGTACCCAAATGAGTCAGATATTGGTCAGCCTGCACAATAATCGTAGGATCTTTCTTTTCTCCGTTTGCTTTTTTATCGACGACTACTGGTTTATCTAGTTTCGTGTGCGAATGTCCGCCTACGATAATATCAATACCCTCCACTGATTCTGCTAACAGCAAATCATTACCTACAGATGGATCACTGTCGAAACCAATGTGATTAAGGGAAATAATTTTATTGACTCCTTGGCTTTCAAAGTAAGCTACTGCTTTTTCAGCCGACTCTTTGTAATCTAAAAACTTAACTGCTTTTGGACTGGAGACGAATTCTGCACTTTCCGTAGTCAATCCGAAGATTCCTACTTTCTCTCCGTTTACTTCTTTAATAAGCCCTTTATGAATTTCTCCCAATGCAGGAGTACTTGTAAATTCCGTCTCACTTACAATATCTTTCATGATGGGATCTGCAGAGAAATCGATATTTGTTCCAAGCACAGGGAAGTTGGCGCCTTTCACAAAGTTTGCCAGTGCCTGATGACCATTTTCGCTGTCACCTAAATCAAATTCATGATTACCGAAGACCATCGCATCAAGACCCATCAAATTCATGAGTTCCATATCAGCTTGTCCTTCAAACTCAGTGAAATAGAGGGTTCCGGAGAATGCGTCGCCGCCGTGAAGAAGCAGGGCTTCCGGTTTCTCTTTGCGGATTTCTTTAATAGCCGTAATCGCTTTAGGCATTTCCGCAACGCGCGCATGTGAATCATTCATATGCATCAATGATAATGTAAAGTCAGCCTCACCAGGTTTTTCAGGCTGCTCCGGCTGTTCAGGTTGTTCAGGCTTCACCAGCTGATTCGCGCGGTGAATGAACGATGCAAATGCCCCGCGTGTCACAGGCTCATTAGGTCTATAATCAGTCAACTGATCAGTCAAACCTAGGTTTGCTAAAATCTGTACGCCTTTTTTATGCGACTCGCCTACATTCGATAAGTTAACATTCACTTTCTCGCCGTTATCGTATTTTTCAAGATTCAAAGCATTTACCAGTACAGATGCCATTTGCTGGCGTGTCAGGGCCTGAGTAGGATTAAAGTTTCCTTTTTCATCCCCTTTAAATACGTTCGCATGTGTAAGCGTTGCCATTTCTTTTGCATAAAAACTGTTGGCTGTAATATCTTTATACTGTTTCAAGACGTCAGCCACATTAGACGGTTCCTGGAAATCACCCATTTTTGCGAGAATTAGCGCTGCATGGCGGCGTTCAATTGAATTACCGGGCTTAAACTGATTTTCAGAATAACCACGGATAACCCCCTGTTCCGTCAAAGCCTTAATCCCTTCGTAATGCGTATTGTCCTTTGCAACGTCGGCATACCACTGCTCTGCCGCACCGACCGATGCGCCGGCTAATACAACTGCACCAGCAACTGCGAATGTAGAACCGAACCTGCGTACATTTTTATTTTTCATCTACTTCTGCCTCCTCAAAATAGTAACGTAATAAACTTAGATGCTATCATCTCATAATCTCCCTAAGTATAGGTAGAGAGCCGAATGATGTCAAGACAGTGTTGTGATAATTGGCACAAGTCTGAGGAGGTTATTCATCTTTCCAACAGCCTATGTATCCTATTAAAAAACTCGGGCAGCTATATAGCCGTTTCGTGCATGAATTAGGCATTTCCCTACTATCCCACTCACTAAGGATTCCGTATGATAGATATGAGAACAGTTATCAATTACATTCATAGGAGGAGTTCATATGTCACAAATAACGCTCGACCTCAATGTCTCTGAAATTGTCACGATGTTACCTCAAAGCGCCGACCTGTTTCGAAACCTTCGTATCGATTACTGCTGCGGCGGAAAAATATCACTAAAGGAAGCAGCCGAACAACGCGGGCTGGATCCTCACAATGTCTTAACAGATGTGCATGAAATCGAAAAGAAAAAAGAATTGCATCAGCAAATGGAACCTTCAGACTTTGGCGACAAAACGCTTGTCACATACATACAAGAGAAATATCATGCCGGACTGCGTGAAGAATTGCCGCTGCTTGCCCCCTATGTCACAAAAGTCGCGCGCGTTCACGGAGACACACAGCCCCACCTGCTGCGCATCCAGGAGATCTTTAAATTACTGCGTGCGGAGCTGATCGATCATACAGACGATGAAGATCAAAACGTTTTTCCGCTTATTCTTGAGTTTTTGGAAAATCCCACAGCTGAATTGAAGGAGCAGCTGGAGCCGCATGTCACGGAGCTTGAAAATGAACACGACAGTGCAGGACGGCTTCTTCATGAACTGAGAGAAATCACAAATAACTTTACACCTCCAAAAGAAGCCTGCGGAACGTACCGTCTCGTCTACGCACGCCTCGAGGAGTTCGAAAAAGACACTTTCACTCATGTTCATTTGGAAAACAATGTGCTGTTTGAGCGGGTACAGAAAGCAATGTGATGATCGGCCCTCTGTTATTGAAGTTAAACCAAAAAAGACTGCAGTACTCTGATCTTGAGTATGCAGTCTTTTTTTTATATTAATTTAGATGTAAGCAATTTTTTAAACTTTCGCCATTAGCCCGCTAAATCCCTTAACAACTGCTCGGCATTCGACTTATTCTCCGTCTGCCCTGCTTCCTGCGCACCAACACAAACCGGGCATCCGTACTCGCAGCGGCACTCGGCCACATGTTCCGCCGCCATTGTCAGCAGCTCGTTCCAGCTGCCGTAAATTTTTTCGCTCAGACCGATTCCGCCGGGGTAGCTGTCATAGATGAAAAATGTCGGCTTAAGTGTGTGGATGGCTTTCACCTGTGGCACGACATGGATATCACTGCGGTCGCATTTGATGAAAAGCGGGATCAGTGACTGAATCGTATAAGCCGCCGCACTCATGGCGTCTGTCAGGCCGGCTTTGTCCCATCCTTCCGGTACATCGAATGCCATCCAGGTGCCTGATGTATGCAGCTCTTCTGCAGGCAGTGATATCGGGCCTGATCCAATATTGTCGTGGGTGTCAAACTTAATCTTCTTAAATATCGTCGGGATTGCGAGCACTGCCAAATCGCCGTATGCCCATGAACGTTCTTCTACGTCCATTTTCTTATCCTCACTGATTACTTTCAATTCCACTGCGAGATTGGCATCGGTGAAATAGTCAACGTCCACTACTGTGACGTAGGCTTTCTTCTCTTCCCAATCCAGTTTCTCGACCTGATATTGCGTTCCTTGATGCAGATAGATCGCTTCTTCGTGCAGCAAGGTCATGGCACTGAAGCGGTCCATTTCTCCAATGACACGGGTTTCTTTCGGGAATGTCTGATCAATAATGATAACATTTTCCTGAGATGCCGAACGCAGACTGATCTCTCCTGCAGGGAAACGGTCCGTCATCCAGTGCCATTTATCCGAAGTTTGCAGCAGTACGCCTTCGCTCTGGAGAAATGCCAGCAAGTCCTGCACTTCAAATTCACCGTACGTCTCCGTTGAACTGAATGGCAGTTCGAATGAAGCACACTTCAGATGGTCCATTAAAATCAGCATATTATCAGGATGAATATGGATCTCTTCCGGCTGCTGTCCGAGCAGATATGACGGATGCTTGATGATGTACTGATCAAGCGGCATGGATTGCGCTACATAGATGATGAGCGCGTCTTCCTGGCGTCTGCCCGCTCTTCCCGCCTGTTGCAGTGCACTCGCGATATTGCCGGGGTACCCTGTCATGATGCATGCCTGCAGCTGACCGATATCGATTCCTAGTTCCAGTGCATTTGTGCTGACGACGGTTCGGATCTGACCGTTTTTCAGTCCACTTTCAATCTTCCTGCGTTCAGACGGCAGATAACCGCCGCGATACCCCATCACCGTCTCATCAAACAACTTCTTTTTTGTCAGTTCCTTCATATAAGTAACGAGCATTTCTACTCGGACACGGCTGCGCGCGAAAATGATCGTCTGGATATGTTCCTGATAAAGAAACGCACCGAGATCACGGACTTCCAGCACAGCACTTCTCCGAATTCCAAACACATCATGGACAATCGGCGGATTATAGAATACAAAATGTTTCTTTCCGCGGGGTGCACCGTTTTTGTCAATCAGCACCATTTTTTTATTCGTCAGATTCTCTGATAATTCTTTTGCGTTGGAAATTGTCGCAGAAGTACAGATGAAAATCGGATCGCTGCCGTAGAATCGGCAAATCCGCTGCAGTCTGCGCATAACGTGCGCGACATGGCTCCCGAACACGCCTTTATAGGTGTGCAGCTCATCGACTACAATATATTTCAAGTTCTCAAATAATGAAATCCACTTCGTATGATGCGGCAATATGGCGGAATGCAGCATATCGGGATTGGTCAGAATGATATGCCCTGACTTCCGTACTTTCGAACGCAAACCCGGTGCCGTATCGCCGTCATATGTATGACTCAAAATCTTCTCGCCGCTCGCTTCGATTAAATCATGCAGATCCGCCAGCTGATCCTGCGCCAATGCTTTCGTCGGAAACAGATAAAGCGCGCGCGAAGACGGATTATCCAGAATCGACTGCAGCACCGGCAAATGATAACAAAGTGATTTTCCCGAAGCTGTCGGTGTGATAGCAGTAATCGAGTTGCCTTCACGCACCGCATCGAACGCCTGACGTTGATGGCTGTAAAGCTGTGTAATTCCCTTATCTGCCAGTGCCTGCCGAATGGAAGGATGCAGCTCAGGCGGGAAATCGGCCACAACTGCCTGCTGTTCTTTCTGCGTCTCAATATAAGAAATATTCGGACCGAAACGTGCATCGTTAAACAACTGCTGAATCAGGTCAGGAATATGCAGTTTACTCATTCGGCTGTTCCTCACTTTTTTCATTGACAAGGGCAGTTAAAACGGTTTGCAGCGTATAACGGGCTGCATTAATAGATAAGATGAACCGCTTCTTGCCCGTCGCTTTATAAAAAGACTGCACGACGAACTGTGTCATGGCATCTTTTGTCGAATCGACTTGAACAGCATGTACATATTTTGGCTTTGCTTTACTGATCCACTCTTTCATTTCAGCGGCCCAGTCGGCAATCGCCTGGTGACTGAGGTCTGCGTACGGTTTCACCTCTGCAAAAAACTCGGGGTCGTGATCCGTTTCTCTCATTGTATAAAAACGCTCTTCACATTCATCACAAATGGCGAGCAATTTGTTTGTATCCTCTGCTAGACTCATTGTAAAAACTCCTTCTTCATTCGTTCACTGACTTCATTTTATCAGAAAAGCTTCTGTCTCTCCACTTTCTGCGAACAAACATTCCAAAACCATCTAAGAACCCATCCATGTCAGACCTGTGAAACTTTCTTTTTAGTAACTCGTCAAATAACGTGTATGGTATGATTGAGAGTACGAGGTGGTCAATTTGGCAATTCGTTATCCAAACGGAAAAAAGTACACCCCTGCCGTATCTGCAATTAAAAAGAAAACTCATGACTATTCATTCAGCAATCGGGGTAAGTCATTAGAGGATGAGTTAAACGATACAAATGAATACTACCTGGCCCACAGACTGGCCGTCATCCATAAAAAACCGGTGCCGATACAAATTGTCAATGTGCGGTATCCCGCAAGGAGTGCTGCAGTCATTACAGAAGCTTATTTCCGCACCCCTTCCACAACCGACTATAATGGCGTGTGGAACGGTTATTACATGGATTTCGAAGCAAAAGAGACGAAAAATAAAACCTCTCTGCCTCTGCAAAACATTCATTTGCATCAAGTAGAACATATGAAACAAGTGATCGATCAATCGGGACTGGCTTTTTTCATTGTCAATTTCAGCTCGCTTGGCCGCTATTTCTTACTGCCGTTTGATGTATTTCTTCCTTTATGGAAGCGAATGGAAGACGGCGGCAGGAAGTCGATCACGCTTGGCGAAATTGAAGAATGTTCAATTGAGATTGAAACTGGTTACCAGCCCAGACTGGACTATTTACAGGCGGTTCAGCAGTGGATACAGCAAAAAAGACTAGATTTAGATAGTGAAAGGCAGGAAGAAATATGAGTGACAATATAAACTCGAGAACGGCCAGAAGGAAACAGCAGGAGTCGCAGCAGAAAAAGAAGCCGCGCAAAAAGACACCAAAAGGTATTTTCAAGAAAATCATTATGGGAATCCTCATTTTAGGTCTCGTTATCTTGGTGGGCGGCGCTTCACTGTTCGCCTTTTATGCAAGTTCAGCACCAGATTTAGATGAAGAATTACTGAAAGATCCTTTGACATCCAACTTCCTCGATGCAAACGGGGAGATTTTCCTGAAATTCGGTGCAGAAAAACGCGATTATGTACCGTATGATGAAATTCCTGAACAAATGAAAGACGCCATTCTGGCTACAGAAGACGTACGTTTCTTCGAGCATGGCGGCATGGATTTCTATCGGTTGGGCGGCGCAGTGCTAGGCAATTTGCGCGGCGGCTTTGGGTCTCAGGGTGCTTCCACTCTGACCCAGCAAGTTATTAAGAATTCCTTCCTTAATAAAGAGAAAACTCTTAAACGGAAATCTCAGGAAGCATGGCTTGCCTTCAAATTAGAGAGAGAATACACGAAAGAAGAAATCTTTGAAATGTATTTCAATAAAGTGCTGATGTCCGGTAATCGTTATGGTTTCGGTACTGGCGCCAGCTACTTCTTCGGCAAAAAACTGAATGAGCTGGAACTGCCTGAAATGGCCATGCTTGCAGGAATGCCGCAGTATCCGAATGGCTATAATCCTTTTAAACACCCGGAGCGTGCAGAAAAACGACGCAATCTCGTACTGACGCTTATGCACAGACATGAGAAAATCACAAAAGAAGAAATGGAAGCTGCAAAAAAAGTTCCTATTACATCTACCCTCTTAGCAGAAGAAGAACGGGAATCGAATGGAAAATACCCGGCTTATGTAGATGCGGTGCTAGATGAACTGGAAGCGGCAGGCTACTCAGATTTATTGGCAGAAGGCATCACTGTGCATACTTCATTGGATCCGAAAGTCCAGGAAACCGTTGAAGCGGCGATAGATGACCCGAGCTATTATGAATCAGAAAAAATGCAGGCCGGTATGACAGTGCTTGACACGGAAACAAGTGCCATCGTTGCCATTGGCGGCGGACGGGAATATGCCGGACGCAACATGAACTTCGCGGAGCAGAAGCGTGCACCCGGATCCAGCATTAAACCGATTCTATCCTACGGTCCAGCAATTGAATTTATGGACTGGTCTACAGGACAGAAAGTGGTCGATGAACCTTATAAATACAAAGGCAGCAACCAGTCGATCAACAATTCAGACGGACGTTTCCTCGGCACTCTGACTATGCGTGAAGCATTGTATTATTCACGGAACATCCCGGCTGTTAAAACATTTGAAGAAGTCGGGGCAAAGAAAGCAGAAGGATTCGCTGCAGGACTCGGACTAACGTACAAAGACATTAGTTCGTCTAACGCATTAGGCGGCGGCGACGAATTCTCCACTATTCAGATGGCTGGTGCGTATGCAGCGTTTGGTAATGGCGGAATCTATACAAAACCGCATGCCGTGTCAAAAATTACGATGCGTGACGGCAAGACGGAGAGAAATTTACGTCCAGACCCTGTGACAGCGATGAAGGATTCAACAGCTTATATGATTACCGATGTGCTGCGTGAGGTTCTTTCATCAAAAGGGACGGCACCGAATGCAGCAATCAGCGGAATGGATATTGCCGGCAAGACCGGGACAACCAACTATTCAGCAAAAACGATGAAGGAACACAATATGAAAAGCACAGATGTTCCTGACACGTGGTTTACCGGCTATACAACGGAATATACGATATCTACATGGGGCGGATATGCAGACTATGTAACACCTATTTCGACCTATGATAAAGGCCGCCATGTACCGCAGAAATTATTCCGCACAGTTATGGGCAGTATCGCAAGCAATCCGGGACAATTTAAACAGCCTGACTCCGTCGAAGAAGCGACAATTGTCAAAGGCAGTGACCCGATTGTTCTGGCCAGTTCATTTTCATCAGGCGCGGTAAGCTCTGAGCTATTTGTTAAAGGCACGCTGCCTGCTCAGCAGGAAATACCTGAGACGATTACATTGCCGAGCCCTACCGATTTGACTGCTCAGTTCGATGCAGACGCCAACACAGTAGAACTTCAATGGAATTATGACGCACCCGACGAATTTGATGATCTCGGGGATCCTCAGTTCAGCGTCAATGTTTCGATTGACGGCGGTGCGGCGCAAAACATCACGACCACTTCCGATGACCAGGCTGTATTCTCAGGCGCCGAACTAGGAAGAAGCTATACATTCTCCGTCAGTGCCAGCATGGGCGGTTACACGAGCGGCGCCACTTCGGTTACATTGTCTATTGAAGGCGCTGATGATCAGGAAGTGGAGCAGCCGGAACCGGACGATCAAGAGAATAATGATGACGGCAGCGATGATCCAAATGACGGCGAAGAAAATAATGATGGGAATCAGAATGAAAATTCCGATCCAAATAATCAAGGAAACCAGAATAATCAAGGTCAGGATCAAGGACAAGATAATCAAAACAACCAAGGCAATGAAAACGGCCAAAATAATCAAGGAAATCAAAATAATCAAGGCAACCAGAATAACCAGGGACAAGGGAATCAAGGCGGTCAGGGGCAAGGCCAGGGACAAGGCAGCAGCCCAAGCATTTCGACCCCTAACTCGTCCCAGTCCAATAGCAACAATTAAAGAAAGAGGATGTTCGAGAAGTCATTTTCACCTGACTTCCGAACATCCTCTTATTTTTGCTTTGAAATGGAGATAGGTACGGCGGATTGCCGGTTTGACTCGTTCATTGCCGTGATTGGCTCGGTTCAGCAACCGTAACGCTCGGTTGTGAGGCGTTTTGGCGCGCTGCATTAGATTATAGGTGCGGGCATTCTGACTTTTGGTTCGCTTCTGCTTCCTTCGCCTGCCAAGTCTCTTCTACAAAAAAGGACTGATCCAGAAGACCAATCATCTTCAAGTTCAGTCCTGATTTTATTTCTGCACACGCAGGCGCGCAGCTTTCTTTTTGACTTCCTCATAGAGCATCGTTAATTGAATCAGCGCATAGTGGCTCGTATTTTGAAGCTTAATAAAATCCAGTCTTTCTGTATAGTTATTCGGCTCCAGCACAAAGTGCATTTTGCCCGTAAACTTATTTTCTTCCATTCCGCTTCTCTCGATCAGCTGTTCAAGCGGTTCAATCGCTGACTGCAGTAGATCCAGTCTCTCCGGTGTATGGGAAGCATAGGCCGCTTCGAGATCAGGTCTCAGCCTGTCCCATTCTATTAATAGCTGTTTCACTGAGTCTTTTACATGCTGCTGATTCATTTATCCTTCATCCTTTTCTGGCCTTCTCTGCACAAATACAGTAGCGGACATTCAGGACAGTTCGGATTTTGCGCTTTGCAATGATAGCGGCCGAAGAAAATCACCTGATGATGTGTCTGTGTCCACTTCTCCATTGGAGTCCAGCGCATGATTTTTTCTTCCACATCAATCGGACGGTCTTTCCAGCGGTTCATCCCCAGCCGTTTGGCCACACGTTCGACATGTGTATCGACTGCCAGTGCCGGCACTCCAAACGCATTCGAGACGACTACATTCGCTGTTTTGCGCCCGACACCCGGCAGCGTCATCATCACATCGCGGCTCGGCGGCACTTCGCCTCCATACTCCTCAATTAATAGCTCACTCAGTGCTTTAATATTTTTTGATTTGTTGCGCCACAGACCGATTGAACGAATATCCTGCTGCAGCTCCTCTATGGACACGAGTACATAATCTTCCGGTCCTTTATATTTCTGAAATAAATCGGCAGTGACACGATTTACCAGGACGTCTGTACATTGTGCCGATAATAGTGTCGCAATCAGTAATTCAAACGGATTTTTATGAATAAGTTCACAATGAGCATCCGGAAACATCTCTTCGAAAGTTTGCAGGCAGACTTGCCATTGTGTTTTTGTCAACATAGTATCTCCTACTCCCGTTCCTCGAGCCAATTATAGAAAGGTACGCGCTTAACCGGATTTTCCGGTGCCTGATTGACGGCGACAGCAGCAACCGGACGAAAAGCCTGTGTCTGCCTTTCCACGTCTTTCATCGTCTGGACATTTTTCTTTTTCCATTCAAATAAAATCCGGTCAATATAACGCAAGCTCATTTTCTGAGCTAACACAGCTTCTCGTAAGGCTGCTCGTATAATTTCTGCGGTATGGCCATCTTTATCGATCCACATAGCAATCGTTTCACATTCCATCGGAGATAAAAACCGTCCAAATTCCTGTTCGAATAATGAATAGACTTCTCCTTCTTCATTCTGACTCTGCTTCTCCTGCTTGACGGCTTGCTGCTGAACCAGCAACTCTGCCAGCCGGTTCCATAATGGCAACAGTGAAAAACGTTCATGAAGCACCGCTCTTTCATCCGTGCTCTGATCGATCGCAAACAATCCTTTTTGCATGAGACGCTGCAGACTTTCCGTGATTTCCTTTTCACTCAGCTGCATGCGGCCGGCAATATCCACAGGTGTTGGAAAATAATTTCCATCTTCTTGAAACGACAAAATCTGCAATACGACCATGGCATCACTGTCAGAAATCAGCAGTTGCCGGTAATGTTGAAAAAAGAGCTGGGAAATAGATACATTTCCCTGCTCAATCCAAATTTTCAGCCGTTCATCTTGCTGCATAGTTGAAACTTCCTCTCATCAGCAAATGAAAATTTGCTTCTGTACTTTCCAAGGCATGCTGTCAGGCTTTCCAATGATCTTTCACAAACTGCGCAATACGGTCGACGCCTTTTTCCAGCTGATCGATCGATGTTGCATAGGATAATCGGATCGTAGTGGCAGATCCGAAACCAGATCCCGGAATAACCGCCACTTTTGCTTCCGTCAATAAAGCTGTTGCAAAATCATCCACCGTATCATACCCTGTATGCTTCATTGCCTCCGCGACATCAGGCAGGAAGTAAAAAGCGCCTTCCGGTTTCAGCACATGGAATCCGGGGATCGCATCGAGTTTTGGATAGATTTGATTCATGCGTAATTCAAAATCTTTGCGCATGACTTCTACTGCATCCTGAGGCCCATTGTATGCCTCGAGTGCTGCATATTGTGACGTGGTGGCAGGATTGGATGTAGAGTGACTTGCTAAATTCGTCATAGCGCCGACTACTTCTGCATCTCCTGCAATATAGCCGATCCGCCAGCCAGTCATCGAGTGAGACTTCGATACACCATTAATAATGAACGTGCGCTCTTTCGCGTCAGCAGACAGCTGTGCGATTGACACATGTTCTTTGCCGTCATAAACAAGCTTTTCGTAAATTTCGTCTGAAATGATCCAGATATCTTTTTCACGGCACACATCTGCGATCGCCTGTAATTCTTCTTTTGTATAAATCATTCCTGTCGGGTTGCCCGGTGAGTTAATGATTACCGCTTTGGTCTTCTCCGTCACGGCTTGACCGATTTGTTCCGCTGTTACTTTGAATTGCTCCGCCGCTGTTCCTTCGATGAATACCGGAACACCTTCTGCTAATTTCACTTGCTCGGGATAACTGACCCAGTACGGTGACGGAATGATAATTTCATCGTCTTTGTCAAGAAGTACCTGGAACAGCGTGAACAGCACATGCTTCGCTCCTACGCCGACCAGTATTTCTTTACGCTCATACGTCAATCCCTGATCTCTCTTCAATTTGCCAATTATCGCATCTTTTAATACCGGAAGTCCGCCGGATGGAGTATATTTTGTCTTGCCATCTTTCATCGATTGATACGCTGCACCTATAATGTTTTTAGGTGTGTTGTAGTCAGGTTCGCCTGCTCCCAATCCGACTACATCGATGCCCGATTCTTTCATTTCTTTTGCTTTCGCAGTAATCGCCAATGTTGTAGATGGTGCTAACGTTTTTACTCTAGATGCCAATTGTTTTCTCAAATTGTCCGCTCCCCTTTAATCCTGATTCCATTCTCATCTATAAATTCATAATCCGCTTCCGCCACTCGCCATCCGTAAAGTTCAGATAAACGTAATTCAAGCTGTCATCTTCCCCGATATACGCCACTTCCCAGAATAAGTTCTCTTTTTCCTGTCCAAGTGATGAATGAAGAATCTTCTTGACTTTGTCCTCTTTTTTTACGATGTCTGCAGCTTCTTGCTTTGTAATACCTTTTTTGGGTGTAACACTGCGAATGACTTTACCTGCCTGTTCATCCACTAACAAAATTTTGTCTTTCCCTTCTTCATCTATTCCATAAACTGAAACCAATGAAGCAGTGCCATGATATACATCTGCGCGGTCGACCGTTTGGAGCTTTCCTTCCTGACGGGCAAGATCGATTGCTGCATCACGTGAAGAAGCAAATGGTTTTTCCGCCTGATAGAAGACAATGATCGTAATCGTGACAAAAAGGGTTAGTAAAAAGACGGATAAAAACCTAATCCAATTGAGCATATGCAGCCCTTCCTATCGATATAATACGTAATTTTTAATACCTTTTTCGTAGTTTTTCTTAATTTAGATATTCAGTGCCTGTCGAGACTAAACGACGCTTTCCGCTTTTATTTTATCCAGCTACAAGCGGCTAGAGGCTCGGGTCATAAGTCAAAGCTGCTGTGCGGCACAGAACGCCGCTTCGCATCTTCGTCTTATGCCTGCCGCCTCTGGACAGCCGCTTTCCGCTTTTATTTTATCCAGCTGCAAGCGCCAGTCTCTCGGGTCACTTCAGATTTGACGAAAAGGTGCAAAGGGCGCACCTTTGTCGACAAACCCTCCAGTGCCTGTCGAGACTAAACGGCGCTTTCCGCTTTTATTCTATCCAGCTCCAAGCGCCAGTCTCTCGGGTCGTTTTGGGACTTAAAGATAAAGGCAAAGTGCGCCTTTATTTTTAAGCCCTCCAACGCCTGTCGAGACTAAACAGCGCTTTCCGCTTTTATTATCATGAATCATTATAGCAATTTTCTATCTCGTTCACCAGAGTCTCTAAGGATACTTTTTTTACAAAAGATTTTGGCAGCGCTTCTAAGAAGTTTCTGCCATAGGATTTTGTTTCGATCCGGCGGTCCAGGATGATAAAGAATCCTTTCTCGTCTGATGAACGGATCAGTCTGCCGAAACCTTGGCGGAAACGGAGTATCGCTTCCGGCAGTCCCAGGTGAGTGAATGCATTTTTCTTATTCTCCTGCAAAAGGGCAGCGCGGGCTTTATACAGCGGCTCTTCAGGCGAAGTAAATGGGAGACGGACGATGACGACCGCCGACAATTCGTCGCTCGGCACATCGACTCCTTCCCAGAAGCTTGTCGTGCCGAATAAAATGGCTTTTTCCTGCTGTTTGAATGTCTTCAGCAATTTGTGGCGGCTTCCTGAGCTGACGCCTTGTGCAATCAGCATATAATCTTCCTGCAGGGAACCGCTGTCGAGAATTTCTTCATATGTTTTTTTCAGCATATCATGTGACAGGAATAAAGCAAAAACACGTCCGTCTATCGCAACAGCCGTCTGAATCAGTGAATCCGCGACCGCTGCAATATACTCTTCATTCGTCACTTGCTGTATGTCAGGCATATCTTCCACAATAAATGTATGGGCGCCTGCATAAAAGTTTTCCGGTGCATCAAACGTATAAAGCGGAACGGTATCGGAAACACCGAGCTGGTCCAGCACAAACCGTTCGTCCTTGCCTGCTGTTAACGTGCCGGATGTCCAAATGACTCCTGCTTCGCCTTCCAGCCGGTCCAAGAAGGTACGGACAACGGAACCGGCATAGATCGGACTTTTTTTGATCTGCAAACTTCCCGGGAGACTTCTGCTGTCTTTCTCCATCCAGACTGTTGTGTTTCTCTGTGATTCATCCAAGAACAGCTCCACCCATTCCCCCGCCTTGATTTTCATTTCATTGATCCAGTACAGCCACTCATTTACCTCGGCCTGTTCATGGAACGTCAATTCATTTGGCACTTTCTCTAAAGGAGAAATATAATTTTCCGCCTGCGAAATATAGTTATTCATTTTTCGCAGGACCGTTCGAAAACTGTCTGGCTGCGGCAATTGTTTCTGCAGCGTCTCTACTGTACGTGTTGTACGCTGATTCCCATGTTTTGCACTCGCGTTCATCAAAACAATCATCGAATCGTCAAAAGCCAGAATAAATTCTTCATACGATTGTTGCAGTTTTTCAGTGGCGTATTTGTGATTGAAATGAAATCGTAATAAGATCTCCTGTATATCAAACAACAGCTGCCCGTTGCTGAATGAGTTCAGCTGGCTCATGACATATTTCCAATTTGTGTAGGAGAAGACTTGCTCATGTGTGCGAATCGCCGCTTGATACAGCTGATGCGCTTCATCCGCAATGAGTCCGCCGATTGACTGAAACAACGGATCGTTTCGCTCTTTGTCATTCATCAGCATCGAATGATTGGTCACGACAATCATCGACTGCTTGCTCCGCGCCACAATCCGCGAATAAAAATCCGCAGTCCGTTCATCTTCCTTCAAATAAGCGGAGCGTCTGCGAATTCTGTCGATGAACAGCTGTCCGCCCCCTGAGACATTAACTTCATCGACATCACCTGTCTTTGTCTCTGTCAGCCAGACAAGCAGCTGCATGATCGTCATGGAATCATCATAGACTTCATCGGTAAACCGCAATAATTCTTCAAATTTCCCCAATGAAATATAATTTGCCATTCCTTTGATGACAGTAGTCGGTATAGGCAGTTGTAAAGCTTTTTCCAGCTGTTCTACTTCTTCGGCTAACTTATCTACCAAATGATTCGTGTACGTGCTGATGACTACCGGCTTTCTCGTAATCGATGCCTGCAGTACAGCTGGAATCAAATAGCCAATGGTCTTTCCGACTCCTGTCGGTATTTCAACAGCCACTTGTTTCTTTTCAGCGAAAGCCCGCCAAGTTAGATCCATCAGTTCAGCCTGACCTCTTCTGACATGAAACCTCGGACTGATCATCTGCAGCAGCTGTTCTTTTTCTTCATCAGTGGATGGGAAATCCATTGATGCAGCGGTGTATTCGACTGTTTCTTTCATTCTCAGGTATGGAATCCCCCGGAACAACGCAAAGTCTCTGGTTGTTTCTCTGCCCTGTGCCGCGCGCAACTCGTCGTAAAATAGCGTAGACAGATCAGATTTGAGTGCAAATGAACGCTCATGGAGACGATTCAGCGTTTCTTTAGGCAGCGTATTAATCTTCGCTATCGCCTGCAATAAAAATCTGGCTGTCGCTTCCGCATCGTCATCCGCCCGGTGTGCCTGCTGGAGTGAAATTTGGAGAGCTTCCGCAATATCCTGCAAGCGATAACTCGGCAGCGTCGGATACAATATTTTCGCAAGCTCTACTGTATCAATTTTCTGGCCGTGCCATTTTGAAACGCCGCAGCGCACGAGTTCTTTTTGCAAAAAGGACACGTCAAAGTCTGTATTGTGCGCGACAAATACGCATCCCGCCAATAAGTCCGCTACTTCCTGTGCAATTTCTTCAAACGGAGGCGCGTCTGCTACGTCTTGGTCACCGATTGATGTTAAGTGGTGAATGAATGGCGGTATCGCACGCCCGGGGTGCACGTAACGCATATATGTATCGGTAATTTGATTGTTTTCAATAAAGACAATTGCAATCTGTATGATTCGGTCGCCCTTAGAAGGTGAATGACCTGTGGTTTCCAGATCCACAACTGCGTATTTGCTTGTAGACATCCCATCATCCACTTCCTGTTTTGGTTTCTCTAGCAAATTGTATCATACTTAGAGCACCTACTCACGTCCCGCCTTCATCAAAAAAGAAACCCATCTGCGAATGGGTTTCTTTAAATGTGTTAGAAAATTTGCCATATTCACTTCCTTTTCGTTGTCTAAGTGTTAGTAAATATACTGGACAGGATACTTAACTCCTTTTGTTTTTTGCAATATCAAGTATCAATTTTGCGCCTCATGTATATACTATGTGTATACGCAATAGAATTGAGGTGTTATAATGGAATCAGATAATGAAAAAGGAGTGAAAACCATGACAGTTGAAACTACCGTTCAAAAATGGGGAAACAGTTTGGCAGTTCGTATTCCTAGTGCATTTGCTGAAAGATTGGCAATTCATCAAGGCTCCAAAATCGAAATAAATGTAGTGAATGACCGAGAAATCTCATTAATCCCAAAAAAGAAAGTTCCGGTATTGGAAGAATTATTAGCGGAAATCACACCCGAAAATCGTCATACAGAAATTAATTTTGGAACAGAAGGGAATGAATTAATTTAATGACAGTACCTGAACGAGGAGATTTAGTTTACGCTCAATTCAACCCACAAGCAGGACACGAACAGGCTGGTCATCGACCTGGCATTGTCCTATCGCCACAAACCTTTAACGATGTAACAGGATTTGCAGTCATCTGTCCAATCACAAACCAAGTCAAAGGTTATCCTTTCGAAGTAGCCTTGCCATCCGGCTTGGCTATTTCGGGAGCTGTTTTGACAGATCAGGTTAAGAGTTTGGACTGGAGATCCCGCAATTTTCAAGTGAAAGACAAAGCACCGCAAGAAACTACCGATGAATGTTTATCTCTAATACATACTTTTTTATGAAAAGTCTTTCCTTATAAGAAGGCTTTTTTGCTAGGTTGTTTGGTAAATGACGTTATCAAAGAAGTCTTTTCATAAACCTGACAGATTTAGATTCTGCTAAATTCGGAAATATTTAATTCAATCACTCAACAAGAAAAAACTGCCATGTAAAGGCAGCAGATTGTTCAATTAAAGCGCCCTTTTGATTACATAAATGCGGCTCGTATATAAATTGCCAAGTAATATATGACAGGTAGGAGTGTTATAACAACCCCTAAAAGCCTAGATCGCTTCTTGAACTGCAATACAAATCCAATTACCCACAAAACAAACAATAACATGAAGTACCATCTGTACATTGATGTGTCAGTCTCCGCAATTCCTGGTCCGCTCATCCACAGCGATAATAACAAAACAAATACCCCTGAAATAGCATTCCATAAATGCCTAACTATTGTTTTACCCATTTCCCCACTCCTTGCTTTGTTTGCTATCACCCTATTCATCCAAATGGCCCGATTACGATATAGATACATTTGTAATACGGCGATAAAAAAATCATAAGTATCAATAACTTCCTCTTTGATTATTAGCACTTTTAAACATGGATACAATACCTTTGCCTGCAAGTAGTTCATCATCATAACTAGGCAATACATGAAAATGAGCGTTGAATATATGCTGTCCTCCAACCTCGTCACAATTCCACCCTAGGTTGTATCCTGAGGTTGATATTTTTTATTCATCAGAACCTCAAAACATCTCCTTATGTTTATTGAAAAATTCATAATATGTACGGACGTTTTCTAATTCTGTCCAACGTCGCACCTTGACAGGGTTCTCATCCAGATTGTAAATTTTCGCCTCTTTCATGGACAGTAAAAATGGTGAATGCGTTGATATGATAAACTGACAGCCAAAAAAACGGGCAGAGTCTTCAATAAACTTCATCAATTCCATTTGACGTTTTGGAGAAAGACTATTTTCAGGCTCATCTAAAATATAAAGCCCATTGTCGCCAATTTTTTCAGTGAAATACAGGAATGCACTTTCCCCATTCGAATATTCTTTCACGTTGTCCATCAATTCATTTCTCACAAAGCGAGATTGTGTTTTACTTCTGGCTGCGTTAACTTTCTTTAACTGCTCATAATCCCCCATGGACTTCATTTGAAAATGGGCGTACTTCACTTCCAAATATTCCTCGAAGATTTCTTCCCGTTTTTGATCAATTCCTTGGTTGAGATTCCGGATATTCAACATATAGTCAAATACATCATCACTCGTTATAATCCGGCTATTTTCAGGAATATCCGCTTTAAGTTGCATTTCGCACATATTGACATAATCAGGGTAGAAATTAGATTTATTATAGACAGAATCACGTTTGATTCCAGTTTTTTCTGCCATCACATTCAACGCTGTACTCTTTCCTGAACCATTTCCACCATATAAAATCGTCACTGGCTCAAAAACAATCGTTGCAAAATCATTTCTTGATAAAATTTTAAATGGATAAAATGAGTCATAGCATGTTCTTTTTATCTTCATGAAAAAGTCAAATTCCATTCCCTCATTTGGAAATGAAAAGCCATGTAAGTAAACCATAATCCCCTCCACACATATAGTTTGATAGTAACAACGCAGTCAGTTTGCGTATTGCTGCTGCTCTTTTTTCAAGAAAAAGCGCCCTTTTGCGGTATACTGACAACTAGCTATAATTACTCGGAAACCAACTTTTTGGTCATTTGAAAATTAGGTAATGTAATCCCCTTGCGTACTACGTTTTGGGATCTTATTATCTGATACCCGCGACGCTCAAAAAATGACTTAGCCGTTACACTTGCTTCTGTATAAATTTCCGAGAGCCTAATTTTCCTTGCTAGGGATTCGAGCTTATTTACTAAAACTGTTGCAATTCCTTGTCCCTGAAAATCCTTATGAGTATAGAGTCTATCCAGGTACCCATTATGTGTCATATCGCCAAAACCGACAATTTTACCGTTTATTTCAGCAACATAAGTGACGTTATTACTTAAAGACTTATTCCAACTTTCCAATTTTGCCTCAATCTCATCTTTTGGTGCCCAAGCATTAAGTTGTTCTATTGAATAATCTGCTGCGTTTACTGAATGTATTGTTTCATAAAATATGGAAACAACCTGATTAATATCAGAACCTTGAAACTCTCTAATCCTCATAAATTCTGTATCTCCCTGTTACATTGTGCAACAATATGGCCCTGATTGTTTAATAAGCCGTCCTCTTATAATCTATTTTAGCACAAAATGCTTTGTTCTCTTCGACGTTTTCAATTGATTCAAAATTGCTTTCAAGGAATCCATTCCACCCACCAATTAACAAGCATATTAACTACGTAATTAGCAGTGGCGCATAAATTTATGTGCTGTTGTTAATTCGTCTGCCGATTCTAACGCGGTTTACTATCGATAATCGTCTTAAACATTGATATAACAACAAAAATGGGGACACCAATTCATAAGCGAATTGCGTCCCCAATTGCTATGTTTTTTAACGTTTTCTCCCTGTGTGCCGGCAGTCTTAAAATATTGCCACACCAGGTTTTTCAGTGATGAGTTCTTTAATGCGGTTCTGCTTGTCCATGATCAGAACGTTCGGCTGGTGTGTGCGCGCTTCTTCGTCGGACAAGTAGACATAATTCAAAATGATGACGATATCTCCTGGTTGTACCAGGCGGGCTGCTGCGCCGTTTACACAGATAACGCCGCTCCCTCTTTCGCCTTCAATAATATAGGTTTCAAAGCGTGCTCCGTTGTTATTATTGACGATCTGTACCTTTTCATTTGGCAGCATGCCTGCAGCATCCAACAGATCGCGGTCAATTGTAATACTGCCTACATAGTTCAGATTGGCTTCTGTTACAGTCGCGCGGTGGATTTTCCCATTCATCATCATTCTAATCATTTTCTCTCATCCTTTATTGTTGACATAATAATATTATCGATTAACCTTGTGGAAGAAAATTTAACGGCAGCTGCGATAATTACCTCATCTGCATCGCTGAAGTCTTCATCCAGAGAAGGATAGGCTAATGCTTTGACGTAATCAATCGTACCTGAAGTATGATTCTCAATTGCTGAACTAACGATTTTCTCAATTTCACTAAGCGGCACACCTTCATAATAACTTTTCTTGCCGCTTGCCAACGCACGGTTAATCGCACTTGCTTCTTTTCGTTCCTGCTCTGTCAGGCGGACGTTGCGCGAACTTTTCGCCATGCCGTCTTCTTCACGCACTGTTTCGACACGATTAATCGCTGTTCGCAAATTAAAGTCCCGTACAAATGTCTCAATTATCGCCAATTGCTGTGCATCTTTCATTCCGAAGTAGGACTCATCAGGATCGACGATATTGAACAGTTTCAGCAAAACTTTCAGAACTCCGTCGAAATGTCCCGGTCTGCTCGCGCCGCAGAGCTGTTCAGCCTGCGTTCCCGGTAAAATCCGTATCGAGCTGTCATGCGGATACATTTCTTCAACGGACGGAATGAATAAATAATCCACCCCTGCTGCCGCCGCCAATTCCGCATCGCGCTGCTCATCACGCGGATAGGCCTCATAGTCCTCCCCGGGTCCGAATTGTGCAGGATTGACGAAAATACTCATGACAACTACATCATGCTCTCTTCTTGCCTGGCCGGCCAGCGCAAGATGTCCTTCATGAAGGAAACCCATTGTCGGCACGAAACCGACTGTCCTGCCCTCACGCTGCCGCGGGTTTAAGATATTCTGCAGCTCCGCTACCGAGCGTACGATTTGCATAGTCGCATTTGCATTCATAGTTTCTTTCCTCCGTACAGGGCATCCAGCTCTTCTTCTTTCATTGTGAAGCGATGGCTTTCTGAAGGGAAAGAACCGTTTTTCACTGCCAGATTATAGAGTTTGATTGCTCCTTCAATATCTTTGCCAATATCTGCATAGCTTTCTACAAATTTCGGCAGATTATGATTGCCGTAGCGCACCATATCGTGAAAAACAAGAACCTGACCGTCTGTTTCTGCGCCCGCACCGATACCGATCAGCGGAATCGATACAGCAGCTGCCACTTCTTTCGCCAATTGGAACGGAATACATTCAACGACAATCATGAATGCCCCTGCCGCTTCACAAGCCTTGGCATCATCAATTAACTGCTGTGCAGCTGCAGCTGTTTTCCCTTGCACTTTATAGCCGCCCGTTACGCCCGCTGACTGAGGAAGCAGTCCCAGATGTGCACAGACTGGAATTCCTGCTGTTGTCAGCAGACGAATCTTGTCGATCACTTCGCCGCTGCCTTCCACTTTCACTGCATTCGCAGAAGTTTCCTGGAATAGACGCAGCGCCTGCTGAAGCGTTTGGTCCGCCGAACCGTGATACGTCCCAAAAGGCATATCCACGATGACAAACGTATCTTTTGCCCCCCGGCGTACTGCTTTTCCGTGGTGAATCATTTCGTCAAGTGTCACGAGTGCTGTCGAATCATATCCTAATACGACCATTCCCAATGAATCACCGACCAGCAGGACATCTACGCCTGCCTGCTCTGCAATTTGTGCTGTCGGAAAATCATATGCCGTCAGCATGCTGATTTTTTCCCCGACTGCTTTCATTTTTGAAAAATCTGTTGTAGTTTTCACTGTTCATCTTCTCCTTTTGGAATGATTTCAGCGGGTATTCTTGTCCATTATCACAAAAATAAAACCCTGCTGATCCATAATTGGACAGAAGGGTTGTGTAAGCATTAGTCAATGCATCCTCCGTCCCTGTCTTTTCAGATCAAGGCAGATCTAGTTGCTATTTCAATTCATGTACAGGTGCAGCTCTTCATCGATACCGCCCTTCGATGTATACTATATCAAAACAGTAAGATTCTGTATAGTTTTAATTCTTAATTTCTATGTCAGCAGAATAAATTCCCCGCACCGTTCCGTCATCGAGCTTCAATTCCAGCATACCCTCTGATGAAATACCAAGCGCAGTTCCTTCAACCGTTTCATTGACCATACGGGCAGTAATTCGCTTACCTGTGATCGTTGCATAACTTTCCCACAATAATTTTATGGGCGCAAAGCCTTTTTCTACATAGAGTGTTGTGTAGTGCTCCAGATATTGCAGTATTTTTGCCACCAACTTCGCCCGGTCTATATGTATGCCTGTTTCAATTTTCAATGAAGTGGCAATCGCCTGCAGCTCATCCGGGAAATCTTTCGGCTCCTGATTGGCGTTCAATCCTATTCCGAGGATAATCGCTTTTACACGGTCGGGATCTGCCTGCAGCTCCGTCAAAATACCGGTCACTTTCTTGCCGTTAAGTAAAATATCGTTAGGCCATTTAATGACAGGCTGAATTTCCGCCACATCTTCTATCGCCCGGACGATTGCAACTGCTGCAACAAGAGTCAGCTGGGGTGCTTGCTGCGGCGCCAGTTTGGGACGAATGATCAGACTCATCCAGATACCGCGCCCGGCGTTTGAAGCCCAGGGCCGCGCGAGGCGTCCTTTTCCGGCCGTTTGTTCTTCAGAAATAATCAGCGTGCCGTCCACTGCTCCGCCCTGTGCTTTCTCATGTGCTATCGTCTGAGTTGTCGGGCATGTGGAGAAATGTTGGATATGACATCCATAGCGCTCCGTCTGCAGATATGTACTGATGTTCGCGGCATTCACCAAATCCGGTGCCTGAATTAAAAAATAACCCTTTTTACGCATCGAACCGATTTCATAGCCCTCTTCTTCTAACTCTTTAATATATTTCCATATTGCCGTGCGGGACAGCCCAAATTCATCGGCTATGTCCTGGCCTGATACCGGCTCGCCTTGAGCAGCAAATAATCTTTTCAATAACTCATTCTTTACGGGAGATTTCATAGACAAACCATTCCTTTATCGCCTGCGCGTCATTTTCAATCAGTCTGCATACAACCGCTTCTTCAATGATTCGTATCCACTCACTCGTCCATTTTCCGCCGCGTCTGCCTGACCACTCCAATAAATCTGTTCCAGTAAATGCCAGTTCAGACCGCTGCTGGATCGGTAATTGCTGCTTTCGTGCAGCTAATTCTTCCACTGGCTCCACTTTTTCATTGGGATATCGCGATAAATGGATCATTTCGGTGATTTCCAATACATCGAGCGGAAAATCATACAGGTCGAGCTCTTCGAATAAATGTTTTTTTCGTTTTGCCGAAGCTTCCTCAAACTGTTTCAAAAAACGTTTGTCTTCATTGGAAAGCTTAAACTGTCGGGCAAGCTCTGAAGCATTACTTTCACTCAGCGCAAGTATTGCAGCCCAGCCGTGACGGACACTTCGGAAAGGAGCATACTCGTCCAGTCTTTCGAATGAAGAAAACAGCTCTGGAAACAGTTCTGGAAGTTTTATTTCTCTGCTGAATTGGAATGCAGCAGACGGATTTTGGCCTGTTAACAGCTTATCCATTTCCGTTTTAATCCGCTCTCTGGCGATGTGACGCAATTCATATGCCATTTTCTTCATCGCATCCAGTGTTTCCTGCTCAATCCGGAAATCGAGTACGGAAGTAAAACGCAGCGCACGAAAAATCCGCAAAGCATCTTCACTGAAACGTTCGGCAGGATTCCCAACACAGCGAATGAACCGGTCTTCCAAATCTTGCAGTCCACCGAAAAGGTCGATCAATTCACCATCCAGTGTCATCGCCAGTGCATTGATCGTAAAATCACGACGCTGCAGATCTTCTTTCAGCGAAGTGACATAGAAGACTCCCTCTGGCCGCCGGTGATCACTGTACGTGCCTTCTGTCCTGAATGTTGTGACCTCGATCGGTTCGCCTTCCAATATGACTAACACCGTTCCATGTGCGATGCCGATATCAACTGTATGGCCGAATACCTCTTTTACTTGTTCGGGCAAGGCTGACGTTGCGATATCGATATCGGCAGGTTCTTTGCCCAGTGCAAAGTCACGTACAGCCCCTCCGACAAATACTGCTTCGTAACCAGCAGCCGCCAATTGCCTGACGACACTCCGGCTCGCTGACGATCCAAAAGAAGTTTTCATTTTATCTCCGCCACTTCTTCATATAATGCTTCGTACTGTGACACAATATGTTCTGAACTGAATTGTTCTTGCACAGTTTGGACAGCATGCTGTTTCATTTGTCTGCGCAGCTCCTCATCCGTCAGTAAACGCGACACTCTTTCCGCAACCGCCTGTACATCACCCAGTTCAACAAGATAGCCATTATGTCCGTCCTTCACAACTTCCGGGATGCCGCCAATCGCAGTGGCAACAGCCGGCACACCGCACGCAAAGCCTTCGAGAAGCACAAGTCCGAATGCTTCTTTCTCGGAAAGCAGCAGCATGACATCGCTGAGGGATAATAATTCGGGGAGATCATCGCGCTTGCCGAGGAACAGGATATCGTCCTGCAGTCCCGTCGTCTCCACATACTTTTCCAAATCAAATTTCTCAGGACCTTCACCGACAAGCAGCAGCTTGACATCATGCTGCTCGCGGATTAGCTCGAAGCTTTTGATGATATCCGGAATTCGTTTGACTTTACGGAAGTTCGAAATATGGATCAGTACGTTTTCGTCAGCCGTAATTCCGAGTTCTTCACGCAGCGAAGTTGTTTCGCGCGGATAGTATTTATCTTCATCAATAAAATTGTAAATGGTTTGGATAGCAGTTTTTGGATGCAGCAGTTCGATCGTTTCATTTTGTAATGAATGTGAAACTGCAGTAACACGGTCCGATTTATTAATGCCATAGGATAAAGTATTTTTTAAATTAGGATCATAGCCAAGAATTGTCACATCTGTTCCATGCAGTGTGGTGATAATTCCGATTGTGGATTCCGCCATATCCTTCGCTAAAACCGCAGATATCGCGTGCGGTACTGCGTAATGTACATGCAAAAGATCCAGGTCCTCCGACTCGATGATTTGCGCTATGCGGTTAGCCAGTGCAATATCATACGGCGGGTATTTGAAAACAGCATATCCTTCGATTGTCACTTCATGAAAATGGATATTCGGATGCGCATCAAGAAACCGAAATGGTTTGCTGGATGTGATGTAATGCATTTCATGTCCTCTGTCTGCCATTTTCAAGCCCAATTCAGTTGCGACAACACCCGACCCGCCCAATGAAGGATAACAGATGACCCCTACTTTTAATTTATGCTGTTGCATATGCTCTACCGCCTCACTGGGATGTTTAATCGATAATCTTTTCCAGTCCGTAAACGAACTGAGTTGTTGAGACTGCTTCACGGATCGCCAGCAAAATTCCCGGCGCAAACGATTTACGGTCAAATGAATCGTGGCGGATTTTCAGCAATTCCCCTTCTCCCCCAAGCAATACTTCCTGATGGGCAAGCAATCCGGGCAATCGGATACTGTGAATTTTCATTCCTTCAACGTCTGCTCCCCGTGCTCCTGCCATCTTTTCCTGTTCTTCCGGGTGTCCCTGAATATGCGCTGCACGGACTTCGCGGATCATTTCAGCTGTTTTTACTGCAGTCCCGGACGGTGCATCCAGTTTCCGGTCATGATGCATTTCCAGTATTTCAATATCACCTAAATAGCGGGCTGCCTGCTGTGCAAATTTCATCATCAAGACTGCTCCGATTGAAAAGTTCGGCGCAATAATACAGCTTTTCTGCTGCTCTTTTGATAGAGATTCTAAGTCCGTCAGCATTTCCGCCGTTAATCCGGATGTCCCGATGACGACATGCAGACCAAGTGTCAGTGCCTCACTGGCGTTGGCAAAAACTGCGTCAGGATCTGTCACATCAAGCAGGATATCGGGATGATGCGCTGCGTTCAGTGCGGAAAGTGATGTATAGATCGGAACTCCGCCTTCCATATCTGTTACCGTTTCATTATGTAGAAATTCCCCGTCATGTTTATAATCAAGTGCTGCCACAACCTCTATATCCGCCGCTTCGCCTGCTGCAAGCACCGCCGTTCCACCCATACGTCCGCGGGCGCCTGCTATTGCTAATTTGATTGTCATTACAATTCCTCCTTTTTGGTCCAGCGGTCTGCATCTCTCGTTTTGAATTTATCCATTACGGTATCCAGCGCTTCGGTCAAATTAATATTCTGTGAGTTGGCAAAACAAATCAGGACGAATAAAAGATCTCCTGTTTCTTCTTCCAGTGTCCGTACTGCTTCGGTTGACTTCTTTTTCTTCATGCCGTAGCGGTCCTGCACTTCGCGGGACAGTTCGCCAAGCTCTTCTGTCAGCCGGGCCATCAGTTCCATTGGCGGAAAGTAGCCTTCTTTAAAGCCTGTTATGTATGTATCGACTTCTTGCTGTAATTGTACCATTGTTTTCGTTGTTTCCATGCGGTATCAGCTCCCCTTCCTATCGTATGCATTTCGTTGACTATTGTCAAAATAAAATATTTGGGACATACTGTTATTATTGTTCGAATTAAAGGAGTGTTGTCTTTGTTCAGTGGCATTCGTATACGGAATATATTATTAATTATACTAGGGGCAGCTATTTTCAGTTTCGGATTGGTGAATTTTACGATTCAGCATGAGCTGGCCGAGGGTGGATTTACGGGGATTACACTTATTTTGCTTTTTGCGTTTCAATGGGACCCTGCCTTAATGAACCTGGTGCTGAATATTCCGATGTTCTTTCTCGGATGGAAGATGCTTGGGAGACGGGCGTTTATTTATACCGTTATCGGAACGGTCGCTGTTTCTGTTTTCATTAAGATTTTTATGAAATACCAAGTGGAGATCCATATGGAGGGCGATTTATTCCTAGTTTCTTTATTTGCAGGTGTCTTCATCGGTGTCGGTCTCGGTATTATTTTCAGAAGCGGCGGAACGACAGGCGGTTCAGACATTATTGCAAGACTTGCTCATAAAAAGTACGGCATCACCATGGGAAAAACGATGTTTGCATTTGATGCGGCAGTCATTTTGCTGTCATGGGCTGTGTACTTGGATTATCGCTCGATGATGTATACATTGGTCGCCCTGTTTGTCGGCGCGCGAGTCATTGATTTCGTTCAGGAAGGTGCCTATTCAGCCCGCGGGGCATTTATAATCACCAATTATCCTGATGAGCTGGCAGAGATGATCAGCACCGTGATGGACCGAGGTGTGACAGTCTTTAAAGGATATGGACATTTCTCCAAAGCTGACCGTGAAATACTTTATTGCGTGGTCGGCAAGAACGAAATGATCCGTTTGAAGAATATCATTAATTCAGTCGACCCCGAAGCATTCGTATCCTTAATGGAAGTCCACGACGTAATGGGCGAAGGCTTTACATTGGACGAGCAAAAGCGTCCGATACAAGATTAAAGGCCGCCCGCTAAGCGGACGGCCTTTAATTTATATAAACTTCTAATAATCAGTCGCGGCTTGTGAAAATTAATAACAAACGCACTAGCTCCAGAACAGCCACTGCAGTAGCAGCAACATACGTCATAGCAGCAGCGCTCAATACTTTCTTTGCCAATGGTTCTTCTTCGTTGCGGATGATTCCGTGTGCAACAATTTGATCCATAGCACGTGAAGAAGCATTGAATTCTACAGGCAAAGTAACAACCTGGAATAAAACTCCTACAGCCATCAATAAAATCCCAATCCCAAGCAAAGAGTTCATACTCGAGAAAATTATGCCGATCATAATGAACACCCATGAAGCGTTCGACGTCAAGCTGGCAACAGGCGCCAGTCTGTGTCGGAAGCGCAGAAATGCATACGCTTCTTTATCTTGAATTGCATGGCCCACTTCGTGCGCGGCAATTGCGGTCCCTGCAACCGATGCTTCGTGATAGTTACTTGAAGATAATGCAACAATTTTAGTCATTGGATTGTAGTGGTCACTAAGGAATCCTTTGCTCTCCACCACTTTCACATCATGTAAACCATTTTGGTCTAAAATAAGACGAGCCACTTGCGCTCCTGTCATACCTGACGTAGAAGCTACTTTCGAGTATTTCTTATATGTGCTTTTCACTTTAAATTGCGCATAGAGCGGAAGCAATATAATAATACCTAAATAGATCAAGAACAAGCCGATCTCTCCCCTTTCTTTCTACTCTAATTTTATAATGTTTACTTGCTTACTGCAACTTTTAACTACGGTCAGTTCTGAAGCGAAGCGCGTCTCGAGTTCAGGCTCCCAATAGCAATTCCGATACACGCAATCGACATCCAGAACGTGAAATAGCCGATTTGCGGACTGTACTTCATGAGATCGTGGTAAATTGGCATTTGGCCGAATACATAATCGATCACATCATTATGCAAGGTCCAAATCGCAGCGATGGCGATATGCCAGCCGTTGAATCGATAATTCGGCAAGTACAGTATTCCCTGCAGCGCCATTGCAAAATGGGAGCCGATCAGCATCCACCCAACCCAGCCGATCGATCCTGTTTCTGCCAGAGTCAGTAAATTCATGACGACTGCCCAGATACCATACTTCACCAGTGTGATAAGTGCGAGCGCTTCCATTAACTTGAAATGACGTTTCATCAGCCAGCCGATAATGGCGAAACAGAAAAACAATGTAGCGGTCGGGCTGTCCGGCACGAAGATCCAAAACTTCGGTTCCGTTATTTCCAGCTGCCACATATACCAGTCATATCCGTAAACCGTGCCAAATATATTAATGAAGAGCAGAATCCACAAAAAAGATTTGTGAGACAAAGTTATCCAGAGCTGCGTGAATAAAATACGCAAAAACAATCCCCCTTACTTTTTAATGTATTTGTATGTATGCCTTTGCGGCAAGCCCTCCAGTGCCTGTCGAGACTAAACGGCGCTTTACACTTTAGATACATCCAGCTGCAGATGCCAGCTCCTCGGGTCGTTTCGGCCTGTCGGAGCTAAACGGCATCTTCCGCTTTAGAATTCTATATAAAAAAAGAGTCAGTTTCCTGACTCTTTTTTCTTACTTAGTATTCAAACCTTCAATGAACTCAGCAAGCACTTGAAGATCTTCATCTGAACCTTCCCATGTACCAGGAGGCATTCCTCCACGGCCTTCATGGGCAATGTTTATAATTTCATCTGCTGTCATACCTGTATTCGTCAATGGCAAGCCCAGTCCGCCTTGGAATGAGTCACCGTGACAGCCAATACAGGAAGAACCTTGGTAGATTTCATACCCCTCAGCCGTTTCATCAAATTCTACTTCATCAACGATTGCACCTTGAACTTTTGCAGCTTCCCAGTCATGGTTAGCAACTGATTCCCAAGTCAGGTAGAAAATCGCCAAGAATGAAAGAATCATGAATCCTGTTGGCAATGGACGTTTAAATGGACGTCTCTCTTTTGTAGTATCCATAAAAGGAACCAACATTAAAGCCATAAATGCCAATCCTGGAATGATGATGGCACCGACCACGTTGAAAGGACCGGATGCGAATTCATATTTCAGTAATTGATACATGAATAGGAAATACCAGTCTGGAACCGGTATATACATAGTATCCGTCGGGTCCGCTTGACGCTCAAGCGGAGACGGGTGTGCAAGTGTGACAATCAGATAACCAATTAAGAAAACGGCTCCAATCATCCACTCTTTCAATAGAAAGTTTGGCCAGAATGCTTCGGTTTTACCCGGATATTCTGAGTAATCCTTTGGTGTATTCGGCATTTTGTTTGAAGCTTTGATGCGCGAATCCCCAACAAATTTCATCCCTTTTCCGCGGTGCATGTTATTCCCTCCTTCTTAAATTTCAGATGACCCTAACCAAAAAATTGGTTCTTATAGTGGTCCGGAAATACCTTGTCTTCTGATCATGATAAAGTGTGCTGCAAGCAACCCAAGCAAAGCAGCCGGTAGGAAAAATACATGAATCGCGAAGAATCTTGTTAACGTCTGCGCACCTAAAATTGTGGAATCACCAGCGAGAAGAATCTTGATCTGTTCTCCGATGAAAGGTACAGACGCGGCAATCTCAATCCCAACTTTTGTTGCAAATAATGCTTTCATATCCCAAGGCAATAGATATCCTGTGAATCCAAGACCCAGCATTACGCCGAAAATCAGCACACCGACGATCCAGTTCAATTCACGAGGCTTCTTATAAGACCCTGTAAAGAATACACGCAAAGTATGTAGGAACATCATAACAATAACTAACGAAGCTCCCCAGTGGTGCATTCCACGCACAAGTTCACCGAATGCAACATCATTTTGAAGGTAGAAAACTGATTTCCATGCGTTTTCGATATCCGGTGTGTAATACATTGTCAGGAACATACCAGACAAGATTTGAATCACCGTTACGAAGAACGTCAAACCTCCGAAACAATAGATGAATGCAGAAAAATGATGTGCAGGGTTTACGTGCTCAGGTACTTCATGGTCAGCGATGTCTCGCCATATTGGAGTGATGTCTAACCGTTCATCCACCCAATCGTAAATTTTATTTAACACTGCGTTCGTACCCCCTTACCCTTTAGACTAATGTGTTCGGTATTGTTGCACCAAGATAGACAAATCCGTCGACGATTTCCACTTCATACTCATCAAGCGGTCCAAGCGGCGGTGTTCCTGGTATGTTTTGACCATTCTTTTTGTAACGTCCTGCGTGACATGGGCAGAAAAACTCATTTTTATGCTCGTCGCCTTCCCAGTTTACTGTACACCCAAGGTGCTTACAGACTGGAGAAAGTGCGATGACCTTGTCGCCTTCTTTGTAGACCCAAGCTGTGTTTGATTCGTCAGAAGTATACCATGCATCTTGTCGGTCTTTGATTGTATAGTCTACTCGAACCGGAGTTTCTGTCAACTCAGCCTCTTTTTGTGGTGTCGGGATAAAATCCGAACTGCCAGCACTCGCCAATACAGGATCAATTGCAAAGCGAATCATCGGCATCAGCATCGCAGAAGCCATGAACCCACCAGTTCCCATTAGTGTATAGCTCAGGAACGTGCGTCTAGACACTTTATTGCTCATCAGTAATTTCCCTCCTCTTACTCCAAAGTCAGTCCCACGGACATTCTTTTGCTAATTGTAATACTAGGACATATCTATGATATATCAAGATGAAAGTAAATTCAATAATGCTTTTAGTAGGCCTTTAAGTTTGTGAACAAATATTAAGATTTGGTGACAAACGAGAACAGTTCTTCAAACTTTCTCAAATAGAAGGTTCAAATGAGCGATACAGCCTGAAAAGACTTTAGAAAAAGAAGATTTACTTGTCAGCCTGCACAAGAATGAATTTTCCTCCAGTCTTTACTGTTGCACTAAAAACTAGTTTTCATTCATTTACTTGCTGTCCATTCCATTTATCCATGAAATGAGTCAGCACTTGTCTCAGCTGGTCTTCCATGATGGTCTGGCGCAGATGGTCGTCCATTGTTTCAAGCGGTATAGAAGGCAGCCAGATGACTTTCTCATCGGTGGAAACGCTTGTCCACTTCGGATCAGTAGTCAGATAGAAAATATGCGGGAAAGAAGATTTCTTCAAATCCCCGGAGAGTGTATCCGCCAGCTGCTGAATATCTGTTGACTGTGTATACGATACAGGAGGCAGGAACATCATCCGTCCTTTGAATTGTTTTTCGATGAATTTAGAAAGATTCATCAGAAATTCTGAGGAGGACGCACTATTTTTCATTGTTTCCGGCTTCGTATCGACTGCAATCAGCGGCACTACTACGGTGTCAATATACTCTTTTTGGCTAATATATGTATCCACATCTTTTGGAATCCAGTTCATATTCATTCCTCCCTCAGTGCTCCATAAAGTTTAGCGCATATTTTACCGCAAGGCAAACCAATGACTTCACCGAATGTGGCGAAGTCATTGGTCACTGGTCCTTATCTTTTTTCATTTCATTCAGAAGTGCCGTCAAGCTGATAAAAAGTTCGCGATCCCCTTTATCCAGCGCTTCATCGATTCGTTTCATCAGCATCTCATTCGTCATCAGCGTCACGCTTTCTTCCAGCAGACGCTCAGCGATTTCCTGATCCTTCCGTTTAGTCAGAAGGTCTTCTGGAAGGTATGGATTCTCTTCTGCAACACTGGCATATTCCGGACACTTATTGCTGTTTTTGAAATTTAGCTGAATGTACATCTTTTCATCCGGATGAAGCCGTAAGTCGTGAAACGATTTTTCAGCATCCGCAGTCATTAAGTTTCCTTTATAAAACCGAAATGGAATACTGTCTACTTCCGTGGTGGAAATAATCATTGCCCTCGGACAATGATGAGCTTCGTCTGTAAAGTGTACATTGGTCAATAAATGCTCATTGCTAAGAAGATAATTTAAAATCCATACACATTCCCGGCGCTTCAGCCGATAGCGCTTTAAAAACCACCTTAAAAAGTCTTTCTTAGCGGTTACAGGAACCATGGCATTCATTTCACACCTCCTCTTCAGATTGCCCTTCTAGATATACTGTCCATTCTTCTGCTTGGGGTGCAATTTCAACGAGCTGACGAATAACCTTCAGTGCTTCAGTCTGCTTGCCTTCTTCCAATAAATATCTTGCATACTGATCCATGAAGCCCGGATCCTCCTGCATTCCATCATATGCTTTCTTGTACATTTCATATGCCTCATTATAGCTTTCTGTCCGTTCATATGCATAGGCCATGAACGCATGAAGCAGCGGTATTTCTAATTGATCCGCTTCTGAATAGGTCAGTAATTCAATTAAAGCACCGTCATCTTCCTGCTGATCATACAGAGAAGCAAGCGTAACGAGGGCATCAATATATTCAGGGTCCAGAACAAGTGCCTCTTTCAGATAGCGTTCTGCTTCTTGCGGCAGCTGAAGTTTCAGGGCAGACTTCCCTGCTGCCAGCTGAAGTTCTTTGTCATAGGCATCCCGCTCAATACCCTTCTGGAACAGTTTCAGCGCCTGTGCATCTTCATTCAGATGGGCATGGCTTTGCCCCGCCAGCATATAGGCCGAGAAATAGTCAGGGTCCATTTCAAGCAGTTGTTCAAGCTTGCTGAGCGCATCCGTATATTGCTCTGTCTGATAATATGCCAGTCCGAGTCCAAATAATTCATTTGGATTCGTTTCCTGATCCAGCAGTTCTTCATAGTAAGGAATGGCTTCCTCATAAGCTGCTCCTGCACTATACGCTTCTGCGAGACGTGAAGACAGGCGTACACCCGCCAGTTCATCCGCCTTCTCATGCAGCTTCTGATAGATTCTGACCGCTTCACTGTATCTGCCCGAATCCAGCAGCAACTCTGCCTCTGCCAGCTGAATCACCGGTTCGTGAGGAGCAAGCGCGCTCGCTTCACGCACTTTAGAAAGTGCTGTTTCTGCAAGACCGATCGTCTGATAATAATCCGCCTGCGCCAGCAATGCCTGCGCATACTCTTCTTCTTCCGGCTTGATTTCCGTCAGTAAAAGCAATGCATCATCTTCTTCGCCCAGTTCCAGAAGCACTGCAGCACGGTCGATTTTCAGCTGTGCTTCATCCGGGAAGAACTCAAGCAGCTGAGAGAAAACAGCGTCCGCCTGGCTGAGAAAACCATATTCTATAAAAAGATTTGCCGCATCATACAACTGATCAAACTCTGTTGTGGCTTGAAGTTTTTCTATTCTATCGTTGAGAGATTTCAGATCCCCGTCCAATAAAAACTGCTCCAGTTCCTGCAAACTATTCATTATTTCACCTGAGCTTTCTGTAAATCTTTATGTGTTCACTAGTCCTTCCAGATCTTCAAAGAATTGCGGATAGGAAATCGCAATACAGGAAGCGTCATCAATATGGACAGGGCCGTCAGTGATCAGACCCGAAACAGCCGCCATCATACCGAGACGGTGGTCGCCGTATGAGGCCAGGGTCGCGCCCTTCAGCACTGTAGGACCAGTGATAATCATTCCGTCCGGCGTCGTCTCGATATTGGCACCCAGCTTCCCGAGTTCCGCCGCGACCGCCTCGATTCGGTCCGTTTCTTTCACCCGAAGCTCTTCCGCGTCCTTAATTACTGTCCGGCCCTCCGCCTGCGTCGCCAGCAGAGCGAGTACGGGCAGTTCGTCAATCAGTCTCGGGATGAGTTCACCGCCGATTTCCGTCGCTTTCAGCTTCGAATGCCGGATTCTGACAGTACCATAACGTTCGCCGTCAAGTCCTAGTTCGTCTGACAGCTCCATCTGGACACCCATTGCGTCCAATACGTCCAGTATACCTGTTCGTGTAGGATTCAATCCAACCTTTTCAAACGAAACGTCGCTGTCTGCTGTCATTGCTGCAGCAACCATAAAGAAAGCCGCAGATGATATATCTCCCGGCACTACCACGTCTGTACCGGTCAATTGCTGTCCTCCTTTGATTGAAATCGTCTTTCCTTCTTGTGAAATTTCAGCGCCGAATTGGCGCAGCATGCGTTCTGTATGGTCTCGTGAAATATCTGTTTCCGTAATGACCGTCACACCTTCCGCTTGAAGCCCTGCCAATAAAACAGCGGATTTCACTTGAGCACTCGCTACAGGCATCCGGTAATCGATCGCCTGCAGTTTTGTTCCTTGTACAGTAAGCGGTAAGTAATCTTCATGCTCTTCACTGGCAATATCTGCACCCATCAAGGCTAATGGCGCTGTTACACGCTTCATTGGACGTTTGGTTAAATATTGATCGCCACGCACCGTGGACGTCACAGATGATCCCGCTAAAATACCTAGCATAAGACGGGCTGTGGTACCGGAATTTCCAGCGTCAAGCGTCTCATCTGGTGTTTTCCATCCGTCAATCCCGGGGCTGTCCACTTGAACAGAGGTCCCTTCCCGCGTAATTAAAACCCCCAGCTGCTGAAACATGCTGATCGTGCTCAGACAGTCCTCGCCGTCGAGGAAACCTGTGATAGATGTCTTCCCTTTCGCAATTGAACCAAGCATCACCGCACGATGAGAAATGGATTTATCTCCTGGTACTTCCAACGTTCCCCGGAGGACAGGCTGTTCGAATGAAACCGTCTTTTTTTCCGTCATTTCGCTCTCCTCCTAACAAATGAAATTGCTGTATCAAAGTACATGCATTGAATAATCCGTCTCCTGTGAAAGAACTTGACGGGCACGTTTTCTCTCGGCTGCCGATTGGAAACTGACTACTAAAATACCATATACGTCTGTTCTCGTTTCTACGATTCGAATATTCGTCAAACTGATATCCGCCTCTGCGAGAATCTTTGTGATTTCAGAAATTACCCCCGGATGGTCAGGTACATCGATATGCAAATCAAAAGTCATATAAAGTGCACCCTGAGTGGCACCGTCGTATGTTGAAGGCAACTGATCGCGGTATTCTTTTGCCTGATTAAAGAAATTGTATATATGATCAGAATTATTTTCCACCAGCATCGCGCGGATATTATTCATCTCTCCCAGCCAGCCGTCTACCTGCGACAGCAGCTCTTCCCGATTTTGAATGGTAATATCCCGCCACATAACGGGATCGGCAGAAGCTATGCGTGTCAGATCGCGAAATCCGCCTGCCGCAAGTCTTTTGACGAAGGGCTGTCCTTCTTCCTGTGCGGCTAAACGGCCAACGAGTGAAGACGCGACGATATGCGGAAAGTGGCTGATGATCGCAGTCATACGGTCATGTTCTTCCGCCTGCAGAACAATCAATTTTGCTTTTGTCGATTCCAGCACATTTTCAAGCCGGGTGATTTGTTCTTCCGTTGTGGAATCAGCAGGCGTCAAAATATAATATGCATTTTCAAAAAGATGCTCCAGCGCAGCGGATACACCGCTTTTATGTGAACCTGCCATCGGATGACCTCCGATGAAATGGATGCCTTTCTTTTTAAGCACCTCCGCAGCCTGCATAATAGGCTTTTTGGTGCTTCCTGTATCCGAGACAATCGCATTCTCTCTAAAATTCCAATTAACCGCTTCCTCAAAAAGAGCGACCGTCGTATTTACCGGCGTCGCAAAAATGACAAAGTCAGCCTGCTCGCAGGCTGATTTTGCTGAAGGCGCGACCGTGTCAATGATTCCTCTGCGAAATGCTTCGTCTGCAGTCGCATAGGAACGGTCAAAACCGGTTACATGTACATCGGGATTCCGTTTCAGCGCCAGTCCGAGAGATCCTCCGATCAGGCCGAGTCCTATAATACTTACAGTAGTTTTCATCGTCATCTATCCTTACTTTTTAGTTAATAATACATCGAACGCTTTGAATAAATCCGTGTTCTGCTGTGTTGTTCCTATCGTAATCCGGACAAATCCCGGCGTTCCAAGCAAATTGCCGCTGCGTACGATGAATCCTTGCTGCAACAGCACTTCACAAGCTACATCTGCATCCACGGGCACTTCGATCAACACAAAATTCGTCTCGGAAGGATAGATGGCAAGCGAGTTCTTCTTTGCATACTCTGTATACCTTTTCCGTTCTTTGTCATTTTTCGATACACAGTCCTGCAAAAATTGCTGATCCCCGAGTGCCACTTCTGCGACAGCCAGTGCAAGTGAGTTATTATTGAAGGGATTTCGCACCTTATTCAGTTCTGCGACATGGTCTTTATTCATCACAGCATACCCTAAACGGAAGCTGGCAAGACCGTACGCTTTAGAGAATGTGCGCATGACCATCAAGTTGTCGTAGTCGTGGATCCATTTTAATGAATCTTCTTGATTCGGAGCCGTCACATATTCAAAGTACGCTTCATCCAGCACAACTAATGCTGTTTTAGGTGCACGGTCCAGGAAGTCTTTTACCGATTGACTTGACAGCAGATTGCCAGTGGGATTATTCGGATTGCACACCCAGATAATTGCTGTTTCTTCATCCGCTGCCCGTAAAAAACCTTCTAAGTCATGATCACCATTTTCAAGAACAGGAACTGCCCGCACCTCTGCGCCTTCAATTTTTGCGTTATGCGCATATTGAGGGAAAGTCACATCAGCCATTACAGTGTTTGAACCGGCCTGGAGTAAAGCGCGGGAAAGAATCGTCACCATTTCATCGGAGCCGTTGCTGAAAATAATTTCAGATGGATCTATTTGATGGAACTCCGCTAATTTTTTTCGCAGACCTGCTGTATAAACATCCGGATACATCTCAAATTGATCCGCCTTTGAACGCAAATATTCCGCAACAGCGGGAGATGAACCGTAGGGATTTTCATTGGATGCCAGCTTGTTTACTTCCTGGAGTCCATATGTACGTTTCACTTCATTTATCGAACGTCCTGGTGCATAAGGTTTCATAGTTGATAAGACAGGCTTCCATTTCATAAGCCGGGTCACCTTCCTTTATAAATAATAAATTATTTCTGCAGATCCGGCCGCAGCTGAACTGCATTATTTTGATAAATATGCTGAATCTCATGCTGTTTTTTCTCACTATTAACATTCATCATGACACGAATACATTTACGCATAGAGCCGGGTACATCAATTTCATGTGTACACATGACCGGTACGTAAGCCCATCCTTCAATGGAACGAATTGATTTAGCAGGAAATGCTGCCTTCAAGTCCACCGTCGTCGAAACAATGACAGATGCAATATCCTCTGGCTCAAATCCATTAGTTTCCGCCATTTCCAGCACCAATTGTTCTGTTGACGATAAAATCTCCTGTGCGTCGTCCCGTTCAACAGTCGTTGCGCCTCTAATACCCCTAACCGTCACACAATCCCCCCGCTTTCCAGTCTTTGCTTAAACTCTTCATATACTTCCTGACATTGCGCTGTGCTGATTTCCTGAACAAAAGGCTGTCCGGCTTCCTTGAGCAAAACAAAATTCATTTTCCCGAATGAAGCCTTTTTATCTTTCTGCATATAAGACAGCAGCTCTTCAAACGGATAAGAAAATACCCGCTCAAATGTATAACCGTTGTCTTTGGCAAATTGCAGATAACGATTTGTATATTCCGGAAGAATATCACCGTGTTTTTCACTCAAAATAAACGCGTAGCCCATCCCGATCATGACACATTCTCCGTGACTAAGACTGCCGTATCCTGACGCAGCCTCAATAGCGTGTCCGAATGTATGGCCAAAGTTTAAAAACTTTCGAGTGGAATGCTCGAATTCATCTTCTCCGACGATTTGCGCTTTCACTTTAATTCCCCGCAGCAGTTCTTTCTGCAGCCATTCAATTGAAGGTGCTGAAAACTGCTGTTCTTTGAGAAGTTCATCAGACCAGTCCGCATCTGAAATAAAAGCATGCTTGATCAGTTCTGCCATCCCGGATCGCATTTCTGAAGCTGGCAGTGTCTCGAATACATTGGTATTAAACAGCACTGCAGCGGGCTGGTGGAAGGACCCGACCATATTCTTTCCTTCCGGCATATTGATCGCCGTCTTGCCGCCTACAGCACTGTCATGTGCCAGTACCGTAGTAGGACATTGGATAAAACGGATTCCCCGCATAAATGTTGCTGCCACGAAACCCGTTAAATCACCGCAGGCGCCCCCGCCAAATGCCAGGAGAACAGAGTTCCGTGTAAATCCTTCATTCAGCAAAAACGACTGACAATCCACATAGACATCAGGGGCTTTACAGCGTTCCCCGCCCGGCACAATCTTGACTGAAACTGTCCGGCCTGTTTTAGCCAGTGCGTCCTGCAGCAAAGGCAAGTGCAATTCTGCCACATGTGCATCTGCAATAATTCCGATTTTATCTGCACTGCTGATAAAATCAGCGTATTCAGTCGCGAACAGCTCGTAAGTATTGGAACCGACATGGACATTGTACGTATGTTCTTTGACGGAAACGGTTAATTTCTCCATCTTAAAACTCCTTTACATACTGTCTATATTGCTCAATATCTTTTTGAAGACCGTCCATTGTATCGGAACGGAATTCGTCCATAATCGCTTTTGCCATTTCTGTCGCAATGACATGCTCCGCTACAACAGAAGCTGCCGGCACTGCACAAGGGTCAGAGCGCTCAATGGTCGCAACAAATGATTCTTTCGTATCAATGTCGACACTTTCAAGCGGTTTATAGAGCGTAGGGATCGGTTTCATAACTCCACGCACCACAATAGGCATTCCCGTAGTCATTCCGCCTTCCAGGCCGCCTAAACGATTGGACTTGCGGTAATAGCCCAACTCATCATTCCATCCGATTTCGTCATGCACTTCACTGCCCGGCATTTTAGCCATGTCAAACCCAAGACCCACTTCCACACCTTTAAATGCATTGATACTCATCATAGCACCGGCTAATTTACCGTCCATCTTGCGGTCGAACTGCACATAGCTGCCGATTCCCGGCGGGCATCCCTCGATCATTACTTCAACGACACCGCCAAGCGTATCTCCACGCTTTTTAATAGCATCAATCGCTTCCGTCATTTTAACGGAGGCTTCTTTATCCGCACAGTAAACAGGATCTCCTTCTACGATTTCACGCAGCTCTTCCATAGATAAATTTGCGTAAGCAGCGGGATTCGTTTCAATTCCTCCGATTTCCGTCACATGTGCAACTGTATGGATGCCTAATTGGTTTAAAAACTGCTTCGCCACAGCACCAATCGCTACCCGCATCGTCGTTTCCCGTGCAGATGAACGCTCCAGTACATTTCGTAGATCACGGTGGCCGTATTTCATGCCGCCGACTAAATCCGCATGACCCGGACGGGGTCTGGTAATTTGTCGTTTCACATCTTCAGGATTTACATCTTCTCCGAGCGGTTCTACTCCCATAATGGATGTCCAGTGCTTCCAGTCGTCATTTACAACTGTCAAAGTGACCGGTGAGCCGATTGTCTTGCCGTGGCGTACGCCTGAGGAAATTTCCACGCGGTCTTTTTCAATTTGCATACGGCGTCCTCTTCCGTGTCCGCCCTGTCTTCTTATTAGTTCTTTGTTAATCATTTCAGCCGTCAATTCCATCTGTGCAGGAAGTCCTTCGATGATGGCTGTTAATTGCGGACCGTGTGATTCTCCAGCTGTGATAAACCGCATGTTCTGTTCCTCCTTCTATATAAGTTTATTTTTTACGGTAGAAAAAAGTATCCATTGATTCGAAACCGTATTTTTCAGGATTAAATATCTGCTCTGTACTGCCAACAAATAACACTCCGCCCGGCTTCAATGCTTTCGAGAAGTTTGAATAAATTTGATCTTTCGCTTCTTCAGTGAAATAAATCATGACATTCCGGCACACGATTAAATCATAATTTATGTCATAACGGTCTTCCAACAGATTATGCTGTTTAAACGTGACGGTTTTTTTGATTTCATCAGACACTTGATAAGACTGTCCTTCTTTGATGAAATATTTAGCGACAACCGATTTCGGTACTTCCTTCAATGAACGTTCGCCATATAATCCGACTTTCGCCCGGTCGATGACACCCAAATCCAAGTCGGTGGCCAGAATGGAAATATCGCGCAGCGGCATGTGTGAGGATAATACCATTGCCAGAGAATACGGCTCCTCGCCTGTTGAGCAGGCTGCACTCCATACCTTCAAACGTTTATTTTGCTGCAAAAGCTCCGGCAGAATCTTTTTCTCCAGCACGTTCCAGCGCACTGCGTTGCGGTAAAATTCTGACACATTAATCGTCATGCGGTCCAAAAATTCATCCAACAGCTCTTGATTGGATTGAATCGCCTGAAAATATTCTTTGAAATCTTTAAATCCCTTTTTCTCATATAAAGAAGTGAGTCTTCGTTTCATCTGGGCTTCTTTATATAATGATAAGTCAATGCCGGTTTTCTTTTTGATTCCTTGAATCAAAATAGAATAATCAGACATTTCGAGTCCCCCCTCTGCTGCCTATCTTTCTATGTACGTTCCTATTATAACGGAAAATGTATAGCGTATGTATAACAAAAACAGCCAGGCGAAATTCGCTCGGCTGTTTTTGGCAATTAGTTAATCCAGCTGTTCACTGTTTTGTCATAAGTCACAAGCTCTTCTTCTTTAAAGAACAAGTTGATCTCGCGGCTTGCTGACTCAGATGAATCTGAACCGTGAATGATATTTTTGCCTACAGTAACAGCGAAATCTCCACGGATAGTTCCTGGCGCTGATTCTTTTGGATTCGTAGCACCCATCATTAAGCGTGCAGTCGAGATGACGTTTTCGCCTTCCCACACCATTGCGAAAACTGGTCCGGAAGTGATGAACTCTACAAGCTCTCCGAAAAACGGACGCTCTTTGTGCTCACCGTAATGCTGTTCTGCAAGTTCTTGAGAAATGTTCATTAATTTCCCGCCAACTAATTGATACCCTTTGTCTTCAAAACGTCCGACAATTTCACCTATAAGGTTACGTTGTACGCCGTCTGGCTTTACCATTAAAAATGTTCTTTCCATCTGTCAAACACTCCTTCATCTGTCTATCTGGGAAATACCCTTTTAAATCGTACCATTGACGCCTTTTTCTTTCAACTAATAACAAAATCCGTCAGTATTTCCGCTGGCCGATGAAATCAGCAATTTGAATGAGTGCCTTTTTGGACTTGCCGTCCGACAGTCCTTCAAGTTCTTTCAGCGCTTTCGCCAGATAAAGATCGCTGACGTGCTGCGCTTTTTCAATTGCGCTGCTCTGTCGGATGTACTGCAGCATCTGCTGACGTTCTTCTTCCGGCATATTTCCTGTAAATGCCTGTTCCATGTACGGCTTAAATTCTTCATCGTCTTTTATGTATAAAATCGGCAGCGTAATATGGCCGTTCAATAAATCGCTGCCCGCTGGTTTCCCCAGTTGAGAGTCCGTTGAAATGATGTCCAGAATATCGTCAACAATTTGAAAAGCCATGCCTGTAAAGTAGCCATATCGCCGAAGCTTTCGGACGGTTTCGATGTCAGCATTCGCACTGAGTGCACCCAATTCACAACTGGATGCGAGCAATAACGCGGTCTTGCGTTTGATGCGCTGCAAATAATCCCGCAGATTCTGATCTGTCTGCCGCTGAAAATCAATCTGAATGATTTCCCCTTTACAGATCTCCAGCATGGTTTCGGCTAAAATACCGTGTACTGATTCCTTTTCAATCCCGCCGATAGATGTCAGCGCACGGGAAAAAATGAAATCTCCTGCATACATCGCCACCCGGTTATTCCACTTCGCTTTCACTGTCTCAAGGCCCCGGCGCATGTCTGAGTCATCGATGACATCATCGTGCACCAGCGAAGCCATATGTATCAATTCCAGTGACACGGCCACTTTGGAAGCATTGTTAAGAGAGTAATTGCCAAATTGCGCAGCCAGAATGACAAAGATCGGGCGGATGCGTTTCCCGCCCGCCTTCAGCAGATGCAAAGAAGCTTGACGAACAATGGGAGAAGAAGATTGCACGGAGCGCTCAAGTTCTTTTTCAATATAGGCCACATCTTTTCGGAAATCCGTATAAAGTGACATTAACTTAATTTTTTCCAAACCAATTACCTTCTCCCGTGTACTCTTTTATTTGAAAGCGATATGGCCAGCTGCCGCACCGCCGCTATAGGACTTGTATGATACCTCATCGAAGCCGGCATCTACAAACAGCTGGGCAAGCTCCTTCATGTCCGGAAAATCATTCGCCGATTCCTGCAGCCAGGAATATTCTTTATAGCTTTTCGCGAAAATTTTACCGAAAAGCGGCATGATGTATTTGAAATATAAACGGAATACTTGGCGATAGACAGGAATCTTCGACTGAGAAGTCTCCAGACAAACTGCCATGCCGCCCGGTTTTAATACTCTGCGCATTTCTTTTAAAACAGTCAAATAATCCGGCACATTCCGCAAACCGAATCCAATCGTCACATAATCGAATGAATGATCTGGGAAAGGAAGGGACATGGCATTTCCCTGTACGAGTGTCAGGTTCGGGTAAGGAGCCACCTTGTCTTTTCCCGATGCAAGCATATTGGCACTGAAATCCAATCCTGTTACTTCCCCTTCAGGTCCTGCTGCCTTAGCCAGTGCCACTGTCCAGTCTGCTGTCCCGCAGCAAACGTCCAGCGCTTTTGCACCCGGCTGCACATTCATACGGAGCATTATATCGTTACGCCATTTGATATGCTGATTGAAACTGATTACAGAATTCATTTTATCATAATCTGTCGAGATTTTTTCAAAGACGTTATGAACTTTCTCTTCTTTTGAAAGTGTCACGAGTTGGTCCCTTCTTTCTACGTCAAGTTGCCTGCGTCAAGTTCAGCCATCCCCAGCAATTGATCAACCAAGGGTTTATGTAAGAAAAAGCTTTGTTTAACCCGATCTGTAAAGTTATCCTGTAATTGCTTGATCCATTGATCTGTATCCAGCGCATCGGGAACTAAATGCGGAAATTTCATGTCCTGCAGATTCATTTCTTTACTGTGGATCAGCCACAGCAGCGGAAACAGCACTTGCGCAATTGCTTTATAGCGTGTGAATCCGAATGTTTCATAGAATTCCATTATACAGGCGCTTTCCACTTCCCCGATTAATTGCAGCCGGTCTTCAGATCGGGCTGGCGGAGATTGCAGCAATGTTGTTTTACATTCATTGATCCGGCCGATTGCGGCAGACAATGAACGGATGAGCTGAAAATTAGGAATAGAAGCCAATAGCTTATAATGAATGCCGCTGAAGTGATCGCCTGCAAGGACCATCAACTGCTGTTCTTTGGAAGAAGCATCTGAGGCATCAATTTGATCATGGACTTCAAACGCTGTATGAATAGCGCCGATTGCCAAAGCAGCTTGATTCATTTCATCTGTCCACTGCTCGCCATTCAATAAAGGCAGCAGAAGCAAGAACGCTTTCTCTCTATCGATCAGGGCATGGCCCGCATCCCGTTCAACAATCGGCTGATAAATCGCTCTCCGCAAATTCTGTATATAATTGTCGATTTGGTCAGTGTATCCTTTTGTCTCCATCAGTAAGCTCCATTCCCATCAGCTGTAAAAGTGCCGGTCATTCTTTTTCTTCACTCGAAACCACTCCATGTGCTGTATGAATTTCAGCTTCTCCCCGAATTTTGATGGCGGATGTGTGCTCTGTAAACTGAGCGATCATGACTTCTCCCCGATCCAGCTTCTCGGTATGGTGAAACTTCGTATCATTGCCTCTTGTCAGACCAATGACATTCACGCCGTCTTTTTTGGCTTTAATAATTAGATAATCCGGTTGTGTCATGTACGCATCTCCAGTCTCTATATGGTCTTAATGATAGCATATAAATCGGGCGCCCGGCAAAGACCTCAGTTCGTTCGCAGGAGCGATAAAATTTCCGCACGTTTTACGTCATCGTGCTCATAAATCCCTCTCGCTACCGTCGTGATTGTCTTGGAACCGGGTTTCTTGATTCCTCTCATCGTCATGCACATATGTTCTGCCTCAATAATGATATAGACGCCGATCGGATTCAGCATATCCATCATTGCATCTGCCACAGTCGATGTGATGCGTTCCTGCAGCTGCGGACGGCGTGCAGTCGTTTCGACAGCCCTCGCCAGTTTACTCAATCCTGCAACGACACCATCACGCGGAATATAAGCAACATGCGCCACGCCGAAGAAAGGCACTAAATGATGTTCGCACATGGAATAAAACGGAATATCTTTCACTAATACTACTTCGTCATGATTTTCATGAAAAATGGTTTCGAAATATTCCTTCGGGTCTTTATTTAATCCTTCAAAAACTTCCTGATACATTTTGGCGACACGCTTAGGTGTATCCAGTAAGCCTTCACGCTGTGGATCTTCTCCAATTGCTTCCAAAATCATCGTGACAGCCAGTTCAATTTTATTTACATCCTGCTCATTCATTTCAGCATGTCCTCCTTAGGAACAAAACCTATTTCACCAAAATAGTAGCATATTCCGCACATTCCGTACAGCTAGTCTGCTTCATTATGTAAAAAGAAAGGAGTCCATCCATTCGCATCTGCAGAACAGATTCGCTGGACGGACTCCTATGTAACATCTCTAATTATTTTACTGCGTCTTTCAGTGCTTTACCTGCTTTGAAAGCCGGAACTTTACTAGCAGCGATTTCGATCTCTTCTCCTGATTGCGGATTACGACCTTTGCGGGCAGCACGTTCACGCACTTCAAAGTTTCCGAAACCAATCAATTGAACTTTATCACCGTTAGCAAGAGTTGATTGAATTGTATCGAATACAGCTTCAACAGCTTTAGTTGCGTCTTTTTTAGTTAGACCTGCCGCTTCTGCCACAGAGTTAATTAATTCTGTTTTATTCACACCGTTCACCTCCTCTCAAAGGGGGATGCTATTGCTGTTAACACTGTAAAAAGAGTAACATAAGAAAAACTGCGGTGCAACAATATTCTCGCGCTTTCCGCTTATAATCAGCATTTCCCCGCTTTTCTTGCCGAAATCGAAGAAAAAAGACCCGATATTGTCCGGATCTTTTCCCCTTACATGTATTAAACGATAAATGTAATCATTCCTTTATTGCCGTCATTCACCATCTGCTCAATTGTTTCCCGCAGTCGTTTTCTGGCATTATCCGGAACTGCAGCGGTCTTAAAACGAATGCTTTCTTTCATTACTTCATGCAGCGGTGTTCCGAAAAGCTGAGTTTCCCATAATGCATCTCGGTCATGCAAGTAGGCATTTTTCAATTCTTTCAGCAAGTGATGACTGTGGAATTCCGATCCGATCAACGGTGAAAATTCCGCTTCCATATCAATCCGTATAATATGCAGTGAAGGAGCTTTTGCTTTCATTCGCACGCCGAAAAATGTATCTTGTTTAATAAGTTCAGGAGGAGTCGGCTGGAAATCTGCGATCGTCGGCAGTGCTACACCATATCCGGTTTGTTTGGCCGTATCGATGGCCTCCGCGTACATATCATAGGATTTCTTTGCCTTGACCGCTTCTTTAATGAATGCCAGCCAGTCTTTCTTGGAACGCATTTCTGTGCCCATAAACTCCTCACATACCGCAATAAAAGCTCGTTCATCCATATCGATATTGACAATGGCCTTGCCTTTGCCTGCATCCACTTCCACAACATCCGCCTGGCGCACAAACTCTTCTTCCTGCAGCAATTCCGCAATTTCCTGCACTTTCCTGATCTTCGATACGCCGAGGAAACCATCATTGATTACGTGATCAATCCGTGCATTTAATTTATGTTCATCACCGAGCTCTTCCATCCAGTCCGGACGCTGCAGCTCAATGTCCGTGATCGGAAATTCATAAAGCGCTTCTTTGAGGATTAACTGGATTTCCTGGGCATTCAGCTGATCCGCACTGATGGCGATAACAGGCACACCGTACTTTTCATGCAGCTGCTGTTTAAGGTCAAGCGCCCTCTCATGAGCAGGCATTTTAGAATTCAATACAATGACGAATGGCTTGCCGATTTCCTTCAGCTTCGCAACAATTTCTTGTTCTGCCACTTCCGCAGCTGCTCTCGGGATATTGTTTACCGTGCCGTCAGTCGTCAGCAAAATTCCGATTGTCGAATGGTCTCCTATGACTTTGTCAGTGCCGATCCGTGCAGCTTCTTCAAATGGAATCGGTTCATTATGCCAGGGTGTATGGACATATTTCGGGCCTTCCTCATCTTCATAACCTTTCACCCCGTCGATTACATAACCTACACAGTCTGCCAGACGAACCTGGAATGCCAGCTCGCCGTCGCCAATCGACACACTGGTACCCTGGGCAGGGACGAATTTCGGCTCCGCTGTCATGATCACAGGGCCCGGTGAACTCTGAGGCAATTCATCCTGTGCACGTATCCTGTCGTTTGCGTCTGTCATGTTAGGGATCACGACTTCTTCCATGACGCGTTTAACAAAAGTGGATTTCCCCACACGTACAGGGCCGACCACTCCTATATAAATATCACCGTCTGTTCTTCTGGCTAGGTTTTCATATAATTCTTCTTTCATCTTTCGCCCTCCTTTTTCTCCGCATAGTAGTTTATGAAACAGAAAAACGTTTCATGCATAAAGCACGAAACGTTTAAGAAGTTTCTATTTATCTTTTCATAAATACGGGCTCATTGTCTTCGTTCACTGTGTATGGCAATGAGTATGCCGGAAGGACTTGAGAATTGTCAACAAGCAGATGGCGAATGTCTTCACCTGGTTTCACTTCAGGTTTCTGTTCCATTAGAATTTTGTTCAGATCGATGGAATAATCTACGTAGAAGTTCCCGTCTCCCGCCACAACAATCGGCAGATGGGCGTTGGAATACGGGCTTTCAACCGTCAGCGGCTCCTTGAAACCCATTTTCTTAAAATCAACTTCGTAAACAAATTCCCCGACAGGATCCAGGAAAGGAAGATCGCCGCTGATGAATTTACGTAAATTCAAATCGCGCAGTTTCTCTGCAATCCGCAAGTCTACTAATTTTACTGTAGGGTTTTCCTCAACATCTGTCAGTACATACTGAAAGATCCCGCCATTTTCAAATGCATTGGAAGGAATCTTTTCTGTGAAATCAGGAACAATCTTTGAAAATTCGATTGGATATTTTATATATTGGTCCGTTTCCAAATCACGTGTTTTAATTGGAAGCAGACCGCCTGACTGTTCCTGATACCGGTCAATTGCTTTCTGAATCGTTTCGATCTGATCCGGATAAGGCGTCTCGCTGGCCTGCTTCTCATCAGGCGGACGTGTCAGACATCCTGAGAGAACCATACTTATGCAGAGCATTACAGCTAGCATAATAATTCTTTTATTCATAGATTACGCTCCTCCCGTCGGCCCATTGAACACTAAATAGACCATCGCAAAGAATGCGGTAATTAATAATATATAGGCTATAATTGCTAACAGGACTTTTACTAGACGATTTTTCAATTTATAGCGGCTTACATAAATCAAGCCCATGGAAATCACCATAAAACCCATTGCATAAAAAGATAGCCACATTTTATCTAACGAGGACAAAACTGTCACCTTCCTACTGTTTAAATACCACCGAAGAACATATCAATTTCCTGTTTCTTACCGCGGCTCATCAATTGATCCACTGCTTCTTTAGGAGGAATTTCTCCAAATAAAATGGAATACAGAGCGGACGTCAGCGGCATAGTCGTGTCAAAGTGCTCTGCCAGCTGATTGGCGGCTTTCGTCGTACGGACGCCTTCAATCACCATTCCCATTTCATTCGTCACCTTATCTAAAGATTGCCCTTTTCCTAGAAGATTGCCTGCTTTCCAGTTTCGCGAATGGACACTTGTACAGGTAACGACCAAGTCACCAAGTCCGGTCAAACCGGAAAAGGTCTGCTGGTCGGCACCCATGCGGACGCCCAGTCTTGTAATCTCAGCCAGTCCCCGTGTAATGAGCGCTGCTTTCGCATTATCTCCGTAACCGAGGCCGTCTGAAATACCGGCAGCCAGCGCGATGACATTTTTCAGCGCACCACCTAGCTCCACTCCTATCACATCCGTATTCGTATAGACACGGAAATAATTATTCATGAATGCATCCTGCACCCGCTCGGCCGCTTCCATATTTGACGAAGCGGCAGCCACCGTTGTCGGATGGCGGAGCACTACTTCTTCAGCGTGGCTGGGTCCGGATAAGACGACAACAGCCGAACGCATGGATTCATCTATTTCCTCTTCGATAATTTCAGAAATACGTTTCAGCGAATCCGGTTCAATTCCTTTAGAAACATGAACAAATAAAGCAGGCTTCTTCAGTGTTGCCTGGATCTTCCTGCATGTTTCACGCATGGCGACCGTCGGGACAGCGAGCACGATGATGTCCGAATGATTGACTGTCGCAGCCAAGTCACTGGTGGAGGCCAGGTTTTCGGGCAGGGTGGTATTCGGCAAATACTGATGATTCGTATGCTGCCTGTTTATTTCATTGGATTGCTCTTTACGTCTTGTCCATATCAAGCTGTCGTGGCCATTTTCAGCCAGCACGAATGCCAGGGCGGTTCCCCAGCTTCCTGCTCCAACGATAGAAATTTTCTCCATTGGCTCAATCCCTTTCTGCTTTGGAATTTAACTTCTTGCTCTAGTGATCAAGCGAATAGGCGTTCCTTCAAAACCGAACGCTTCACGCAGTCTGTTTTGTAAAAAGCGCTCATACGAGAAGTGCATCAGTGAAGGTTCATTGACAAAGATTACGAATGTCGGCGGCTTTACTGCTACTTGTGTTGCATAATAAATGCGCAGACGCTTTCCTTTATCGGAAGGTGCCGGATTTCTGGCAACTGCATCTTCAATGACTTCATTCAGTACACTGGACTGGATGCGCAATGCATGGTTTTCACTGATCATTTGAATCTGGGAGAACAGAGTATGGACGCGCTGCTTAGTTTTAGCCGAAACAAAGACGATTGGCGCATAATCAAGGAATAAGAAATTATGACGGATATCATCAATAAATTTATTCATCGTTTTATCGTCTTTCTCTAATGCATCCCATTTATTGACGACGAACATAACACCTTTACCCGCTTCTTCGGCATAGCCGGCAACACGCTTATCCTGTTCGCGAATACCCTCTTCTGCATTCAGTACGATCAGTACTACATCCGAGCGGTCAATGGCTTTCAGTGCACGAAGAACACTGTATTTCTCCATATTCTCATAGACCTTGCCTTTTTTACGCATTCCGGCAGTGTCGATAATTTTATAAAGCTGGCCGTCCACTTCTTTTGTTGAGTCAATTGCATCTGTTGTTGTTCCGGCAATATCACTGACGATTACACGGTCTTCTCCAAGCAGCGCATTAACCAAAGAGGATTTCCCGACGTTCGGACGTCCAATAAGGGAGAAACGGATCGTATCCTCGTCCTCTTCCTCCAAATCCATTTCCTTGAAGCTTTCTGCAACAGCATCCAATAAATCTCCAAGACCCAATCCATGGGAACCCGAAATAGGGTACGGTTCTCCAAATCCAAGTGAATAGAAATCATAAATCATTTCTCTCATTTCTGGATTATCGACTTTATTGACCGCCAATACAATGGGTTTTTTAGTCTTATACAGCATTCTTGCTACTTGCTCATCCGAGTCGGTTACGCCGTCTCTGCCGTTTGTTAAGAAGATAATTACATCTGCTTCTTCGATGGCGATTTCCGCCTGCATGCGAATTTGTTCAATCAGCGGTTCGTTGCTTATATCGATGCCGCCTGTGTCGATCAGATTAAATTCATAGTTCAGCCAGTCTGCTGCACTGTATATACGGTCGCGCGTTACACCCGACACGTCCTCTACGATGGAGATCCGTTCGCCGACGATCCGGTTGAATATAGTCGATTTTCCGACGTTCGGTCTTCCTACGATTGCTACTGTTGGTTTTTTCATTTTAGTTCATTACACCCTTCCGACCTATCTTTGAATATTATACACAAAAAGAATGATGATGCATATGAAAGCATCATCATTCCCGTCCCGCTTATTGTATTAGATGTCGTTTGTTGATCACAACTGCCTGTTTACTCTTTAAACTTCTTCAACTGATCACCAATGACATCCCCGAATGAAAAGCCAGATGTTTCTTCCGGCATTTCGTAGCTGAAATTCTCTTCACCCGGCGCTTCTTCTTTTTCAAGAAGATCTTTGATGCTCAGTGAAATACGTTTTTCTTCCGGGTTGACGTCGAGCACCTTCACTTGAACTGTCTGCCCTTCTTCGAGCACTTCATCCGGCGTGCCGATGTGAGTGTGTGCGATTCTTGAAATGTGTACAAGTCCTTCCACTCCTGGGAATATCTCGACGAATGCACCATATGCCACCAGACGTTTCACGGTCCCTTCTAAAACGGAACCGATCGGTGCTTTGTCTTCAATGCCTTCCCATGGTCCGGGCAGCGTGTCTTTGATCGACAATGACACCCGCTCTGCGTCACGGTCTACTGAGAGTACCTTGACTTTTATTTTATCGCCTTCTTTCAGGGCGTCGGACACGTTATCAATGTGACCGTGGGAAATTTGCGAAATATGAACAAGTCCGTCCACGCCGCCAATGTCCACAAATGCTCCGAATGAAGCAATTCGCTGCACAGTCCCTTCTATTACGTCGCCGTCCTGTATTTCAGAAAGCACTTCTTCTTTTTTCTTATTATTTTGCTCTTGTACGACAGCACGGTGTGAAAGGATTAAACGGTTCTTTTCCTGATCCATTTCCACAATTTTAAATGTCATTGTACGACCTTTGTAGTCTTCGAATGACTCAACGAAATGATCTTCTACTAAAGAAGCCGGAATAAATCCGCGGACACCCAAGTCTACAACCAAGCCGCCCTTTACTACGTCTTTTACTTCTGTTTCAATAATTTCGCCGTTTTCATACTTAGCTTTTAATGAATCCCATGCATTTTCCGCGTCAACCTGGCGCTTGGATAATACATAAGCATCATCTTCTACTTTTGTAATCGCCAGCTGCAATTCATCACCGACTTCGACTGCATCCGAAGCTTTTTCAATATGCAAGCTGGAAAGTTCGCTGATCGGGATTACGCCGTCAAATGGTGCGCCTGAAATTTCAACTGTTACAGATTTCTCTTCAACCTTTGTTACTACACCTGTTACATGCTCGCCTTCACCGTATTCTTTAACTTCATCCATATTCATCTCTTCAGTCATATGTAGTCCTCCTCCATAATGAATCTTATCTCTATAGTATTCGAAACTACAGGTAAAAACAAAAAATTACACTTATTCTTTTAATTCCTTTATTGCTTGATGAAACTGTTTTCAAACTTTTTCGGCCGTAACCGATTCTTCTAAAATCATTTATACTGCTCTATCAGCTTGGCAATTTCAAACATGATTGCTTCTGTCACTTCTTCAGCCGAAGCCTTTCTTTCACGGTAGGGAGTCATGTCAAGCGGCTCGCCGTAGACAACTTTTAATTGGGAGAATGCTTTATACGGTCCGATGATTGCACAAGGCATGACTTTCGCGTCGCCGCCTTTTAAAGCAAAGAACCCAGCACCCGCCAGCCCCTTCCCCAGTACTCCTGTCTTGCTCCGGGTGCCTTCAGGAAACAATCCCACCACTTTCCCGTCGCGCAGCAGTTTAATCGTCGTACGGAAAGCTTCCCGGTCGCTCATCCCTCTTTTCACAGGATAGGACTGCACTTTCGGCAAAACGGTTTTCAGGACAGGCTTCTGGAATAACTCTTCTTTCGCCATGAAATGAACGGTTCTCGGACAAGTAATCCCGACAATCGGCGGATCCAGATTATCAATATGATTTGTGCACAGCAGCACGCCGCCTTCTTTAGGGAAATTCTCTTTGCCAATCACTTTTATTCGATAGAGGGGGTAACAGACTGTGCTGATTAAAAACTTGCCTAAAGGATACAAATTCATCTTGCCAACCTCTTTTCAGCATATTCCACAATCATATTCGTTACCTGTTCTATTGTTTTCCCCGTTGTATCAATTATAATCGCATCTTCTGCTTTTTTTAACGGAGAAATTTCTCTTTCGCTGTCCGCCTTGTCTCTTTCCGTGATTTCACGCTTCAAAGTTACATAATCACTTTTCATTCCGCGAAGCTGTTCTTCTAGTAAACGTCTTTGCGCACGTTCTTCCACAGAAGCAGTCATAAAAATCTTCAATTCGGCGTCAGGCAGTACAGTTGTGCCAATGTCGCGGCCGTCCATTACAACCGAACGCTCTTCCGCAAGATTCTGCTGTTTCTTCATCAGCAGCTGGCGAACGGATGTAAGCGCTGCGATCGCAGATACTTGAGAAGTCACTTCATGTGAGCGAATTGCTTCCGACACTTCTGCACCGTCCAATAAAACTCTTTGGGCTTCATTTCCCTGTTCCAGTTCAATATGAGTCCGGCTGATTAATTTTGCCACTTCTTCTTCATTACAGGGATCCACGGCGTTTTGAAGCACTTTATAAGTGATCGCCCGGTACATCGCACCTGTATCGATATATGTGTAACCTAATTTTTTTGCTACTAATTTGGCAATCGTGCTTTTCCCTGCAGCAGCAGGTCCGTCGATTGCAATTCTCATTTCACGCGTCATGCCTACCCCTCCATTTTCGCTATTATTGTACCATAAGCAAAAAGGAAAAGTCTGTTGAAGATAGACTTTTCCTTAGGAATTCCGCAGCTGCAGCTGGCGCTCAAAGCAGTAGCGTATAATATGCTGACGGTCTTTTTCATCAATTTCTTCAAACTGTAAAGAAGTTAAGCGACGATTATCCTGTTCCCAGTTCCGAACAACTTTTGCTTTACAGGAGATATATTTGATCTCCGTCTTCGAAAAATGAAGCACGATCAGAAGATCCAATTCTTCCTGCGGATTAAAAAACTCATGGTTTTTCATATTGACCGCTAAACCGCCTGCGCTCAAATCAGATGATACCAGTTGCAGCGATTCTGAATCCGCCTGTACAGACACATCCAGTGAAGTGTCTACACGGACGAACTCTCTTCGCTGGATTTTGACCAGTTCTTTATCACCCGGGTATTTAACCTTCAGCATAGGAATGGTTTTATTCATTCTGCTGTGGACTTCTGTGCGAAAAGCATAAGACATTTTGTAGTCATCAACGAAAGTGATGACCAGCTGTGTCCCGTCAATAAAGAAAGCAGTTTTGCCTGTTTCCATACTGATTGGATAGTCCATCATGAAATGTTCTCCATCTATATCCACTACACGGCATTTAAACTTTTCCGATTCCTCTGTGTAATCTTTTTCAATCGTCAACACCGTACCAATTGTGAGCTTCATTTCTCCACCTGCCAATATTACTATTTAATCCTATTATGTCATGTGGAGAAGTTTTTTCCAATCTATTTTTTATTGTTTTTCTGTTTTAATCACTTCTAATGTGTCCGTATCGATCACAATTTTGTATGTCTCTGGATTTTCATCGTTCGAAACTACTGTCAGGTAATGGGCCAAACGTTGCTGCAGCTGCATATTTTCTACATATGCCAGTTCTTCTTCCATCACTTTTACTCCGGGACGGAAAAACTCCTGCCAATTCACCGGTCTGATCGGCTGAGGTTTCAGCTGTTCTGCGCGAATATATTCTGATGTATTCACCCCTAATACCTCGCCAGTATCTTTCGCCATTTTGATATGAATAGGATCGGAAAATACTTTGGCCTGATTCACCGGATCTTTTCTGACAAACACAAAGTGCCAGGCTGTGTCATTTTCTCTTGCTTCTTCAAAGACCACATCACGGTACTCTGCCTGATGCAGAAAATCGGCTGCCAATTTCTTCAATTCCTCATATTCCTTTGTCGGCTCACCCATCCGGCGTTCAATTAGATAGGACAGAATATGACCGCCCTTCTGTGTGATATCAATATAGCCGATCGAGGAATTTTCAGCAAATCGGATATGGTAAAACGGGTATGGCGATCCCTTCCTGCTTTTTTCTGCTGCAATAATATCATTGGAAACGCCGGGAAGCAGCTTTTTAAACAATCGTATTGCTTCTTCCTCCGTTATTTTAGCGTCTTTAATATTTTGAAGCTCCTTCTTCTTTTGCGCATCCGTTTCACTTGCCGTCAAAGGAAATACCGCTTCGCCGTATTGCTTAATTGACTGCCCCAGCTGATGCCAATTCTCTGAATGTTCTTTTGCTGCTCCTAATTTTTGTTCCCAGTTTACCATGTTCATTTGTCCGGAGAGTAAATCCGATGTCGCAGACTGCCATTCAGCCGACAATTCATTTAAGTTTTCCGAAGCACGCTGAATCACCGCATAATATTCATCTGGATTTCCTTCCTCCGTTGACTCTTTCGCAAAGTTTCCCAATCTTCCCAGATAGTTCATCCAGGCTGTCGAAAAGCTTTCGTTCACGGGAAGAGAACCGATGGAATTTTTAATATCTGATGAAAGTCGCCAAATATTCTCTCTTTCCTTAGATGTGCTTTTTTGATCTTCAAAAAGCATCGATTTCTTAACGGCTTCCTCCAATTCACCCAGTTTTTCCGACGCATCCGAGATACTCTTGGAATACTGCGTGTTCAGTGCAATTGACAGCTGTTCACTCTCCTGCGCTTTTCCAAAAGCATAAACTCCTAGTACGATAAATGCATAGCTTAAAATAAATATCATTCGTTTCATCTCGAGCATTTTCCCTCCTTTCTATTAATGACAGAAGATGTGCAGCCCGATTTTTTTAATCTGCGGACGTGACCAGATCCACTTGCTTGTTGCGGTAATTGGATTGAAATAATAAATGGCGTTTTCAGAAGGATCCCAGCCGTTTATCGCGTCAATTACTGCTTCCTTTGCACGTTCATTCGGAGTCAGCCAGATCTGTCCGTCTGCCACTGCGGTAAACGCACCGGGCTGGAACACCACTCCGCCGATAGTATCGGGGAAATCAGGATGTTCGACACGGTTTAAAATGACAGCTGCAACCGCCACTTGCCCTTCATACGGCTCACCGCGCGATTCCCCATACACAGCATTTGCCAATAAATTGATATCCTGATTAGAATATTTCGCAGGGGCCTGCATTTGTTTTTGCGGCTTGCTTCCCGATTTTACTTGAGAGGCCAAAGGCTGGCCTCCATAGTAGGTAAACTGATTGCCTTTAGCAATTTGACCTTTCACATACTTCTCGTCATAATCCGAAATTCCCTGCAGCTTCTTTTTCGCACTTTTACCTGCAATCCCGTCTACAGGCAGACCATATTGCTCTTGGAAATTCCGCAGGGCCCAATACGTGCCGTAGCCGAAATTCCCATCAATCTCACCGTGGTAGAATCCGATATATTGAAGTCTTGCTTGCAGCTCAATGACGTCATCACCTTTTGCACCTTTCGCTAAATCACGTCCGCTAAATGCTGAGGTCTGATTAACGAAAAAAGAGCAAATCATGACACTTGCCATTACAAGAAAAAGGAAGCGTGTAGCCGCTCGCTTCATGTAACATCCTCCTCCAAATCAATGTGCTTTTTTCTAGTTTGTCCTAATTATCTTTTTTTATTAAAGAAATAAAAAAAACCGCCACTCTGGACGGATTTCATCTTGTTTCTTTAGTTTTTTTTCTAAATTGCTGCATGGCAAATGTATGTGCGTACTTAACACGGGTCAGGCCGAACCACCAGAGGAACAGCATGAACGGGATCATTAAATACAGCCAATAATCGTATAAGAATAAGATTGCATTATAAAGTGAGTGCAAAGTGAAAGGCGCTAAGAATGCAATCCAGATCCATCTGCCCTTTTCTTCTGTTTCAGAAAATTTAGCTCTACCGAAATAATAGCCCATGACCACGCCAAACAGCGCGTGACTCGATACAGGCAGCAAAGCCCGGATAAATGCTGTATCCAATCCGAATGACAGCAAATATAATATGTTTTCGACGGTGGCGAAACCAAGTGAGACACTGGCCCCATATAAAATTCCGTCATACGCATCTTCGAATTCAACCGTTTTATAAACAAGTATAAAGATAACGATCCACTTAAAAAACTCTTCTAAACTGCTGGTAAATAATGCATTGCGTAAAAATTCATTATTAAAAACATGTTCTTCTTCAAAAACATGCTGGATAAACAAAATCGGGAAGGTCATGATTGCACCGTAAATAAACGCGTTGAACAATGTGCGTGAGGGCTCTTTTGCAATTTGCTTGCGCAAGTACAGATAACTAAAAAGTGCCAGCCCTGGTGCAATCGCAACAGTGAGTAAAATAAACATAGGCGCCTCCTCATGACGCTAGTGTATCATAAATCTTCCAAACAAAACTCTTCATAATAAGAAAAACCGCCGGACAATTTAATGTCTGACGGCTGAGGTTTCAATTCTTCTGTTTAATTGCCTGTGCAATCATTCCACCGTGATGACGCCCATTCTCGATAAAGATTTCATTGGCGTCATTACCCGCAGCGATGACACCTGCAATAAAGAGGTTTTCCATATTTGTCTCCATTGTCAATTCATTGAAGACAGGACGTCCAGATTCTTCATCTACCTGAATTCCGATTTTACGGAGGAACGCATGATCAGGATGATAGCCGATCATAGCAAAGACATAGTCGCTCGGCAAATCAAAACTCTTTCCCTGCTGATTGACCGTAACGGCGTTTTCCGTAATCTCGGTCACACATGCATCAAAATACATTTGAATTTGACCATGGCGCACCAGACTGTCGAACCCTGGCAGTATCCAGGGTTTAATGCTCGCAGAATAACTTTCTTTTCGATAGACCACCGATACATGCGCACCTGCACGCTGAAGTTCAAGCGCTGCATCTATGGCCGAGTTTTTTCCGCCGATCACTGTAATATGTTTATTAAAATAAGGATGAGCTTCTTTAAAATAGTGGTACACGTGAGGCAGCTCTTCTCCTTTTACATTCAATCTGTTCGGCTGGTCATAGTAACCAGTCGCAATCACCACGTATTTTGCGTTATAGACCGCTTTATCCGTCTTCACAATATATCTCTCGCCTTGCCTTTGCACATCTTCCGCCCGTTCATGGCTGTTAATCTGTAAATTCTCCAACTGAACAACCGTGCGGTAATACACCAGTGCATCATTGCGTTTCGGTTTATCGATTGCTGTAATGAAAGGGATATCCCCGATTGACAGTTTACTGCTGGAACTGAAGAAAGTTTGATGGGTCGGGTAGTTGTAAAGGGAATGAACAATATTTCCCTTTTCAATAACTACTGCCGATAAACCGATCTTCTGCACTTCAATCGCAGCTGACAGCCCGCACGGCCCTCCGCCGATAATTAATACGTCCACAGAATTCATGACATCTACACTCCTTAATTCTTCCCTTCTAGTAATGTATTTTCACTAGATGGCATTCAGGTTTCGCACCGAACCTAAGTGGCACCATGGTCGTGCCGAAACCGTTGCTTATTAATTTAGCACCTTTGGCTGTTTTCTCGTAACGTCCGAGGTCTTGCAGTCCCCACTTGCCCAGCCGGATCTGCCCGCCATGCGTATGACCGGCAAGCATCAGGTCGGGTTTTAATCTATCTTCTACTTTTCTAAATAATGAAGGATTATGAACCGCCAGAATCAGGTGTTCATAGCCGACAGCTGATTCGATTGCTTTCTCTGCATCCACCGTGCCGTTTGACGGGTCCTCCATTCCGCAAATTCCCCAAGATGAATGACCCGGGATTCGGGCGCTGCTGTCAACGAGCGTTACGCCCTGTACTTCCCTGATAATCTGCAGCAGTTGCTCCGTTCCAATTTCCTGATCGTTATTTCCGAATATATAATAGAGCGGACCAATTGACGAAAGCTGCCGCATATTATGTTTCACTCTTTTGAGAGGAACGCCTTTTTCCGCCACATCACCGCCTGCGATCACCGCATCGACTCCGGAGACCTGCAATTTCTGAATGAGCCTCATCGGAATCCGTCGTCTGTGGATATCAGATATAAAAAAGATCGATAGCTGTTTAGAAGCATCTTCTTTTACTGTAAGAGTATGCTTCATTAACCGGTTCCGATGGGCTAATGTATACATATAAACCAGCAAACCGACTCCAGATAAAAACGTGGTGAATAACGCTTTTCCTATACCTTTCATTACACAGCTCCCATAGAAAAAAGCAAAGCTTGCACTTTGCTTTTAGTGTTTGTGAAAAATCATTATTATCATATCAAGATTTTGACGAAAAACATAAAATGATGCTTAGCTGTTTATGGCAGAACCAATGTCTGTCCTACATGGATTTCATTTGAAGATAATCCATTGGCCTGCTGAATCTTCTGCACATGAGAACCGTCGCCGTAGTAATTGACCGAAATACGATACAGTGTTTCATTTGATTTAACAACATGAGACTTTGCGCTTTGCACTGGTTTTTGTACTGGCTTCTCAACTGGTTTCGGTTTCGGTTTTGGTTCAGGTTTTGGTTCGGGTTTCTGAACCGGTTTTTGTGCAGGCTGCTTTTGAACCGGCTCTTTTTTTGGTGGATCCGCCGGCTTTTCGGCAGGTTTCTTCTGCTGTTCTACAGGCTTTTCAGGATTGACGACGACCGCAGGCTTTTTTGTATCATCTGCTTTAGGTTCGTCTTCTTTCACTGCCGTGTTACTGCTGATCGATACCTTAGCTTTTTCTACCGGAACTTGATTCGGCACGGATGGTGAATAAAGATCGGATAAAACATATATTAAAATTACGATTGGAATTAATGTGAACACAGCCAAAATGATGTTGATCAGTTTTGTTCGGTTTTTTTTCTCCTTCTTTTTCGACTGATGAACTTCAGTCCGGGAAGGAATTTCTTTAGACTCTTCTACTATAATCTCTTTGCGCTGCTGCTCAAAGTCTTCTTCGTATTGATTTTTTTTCATATGCAACTTCTCCTTCACACCTCATAATACCCTTTTTCATTATGGGATGTAATTCATTTCTTAAACTCTCAAGAAACAGACACGATTCGAATGTATACTTACTACCATTATGCCGAATTTTGTCGGAAAAGTAAATAAGGACAGATGCCTTAGCCAAGTAACTGCTGAAGTCGTTCCCGCCAGTTTAATTCGCTCAAATGTTTATCTGCGACATTCGTTTGCATAAGCCAGCTGTCGTCAGGTTCTGCGCATAGCGAACAACACTCATCTGCTGCGATAACAGGTTTTTCACCGAAATAACTGAGCAGCTGTTTTCGCAGACAGCCATCACTTTTTACATACTTCTGCATCTCGCTGATCTGTCGTTCTTTGACCTGAATGATATCTCGCATTTGCTGAATAACATGATGTACATCAAATTGTTCAAAATAGTAGTCCAGCAGACGGGCAGCTACTTCACTCAGTCCTGCCTGTTCGGCTGCAAGCTTTACCGATTCACCTGTCTGCACAAGTGTATGATAATAACGAATTTGCTGTTCGACCGGCAGATCTTCATAGATAATGAACTTCAATTTTTCAATATCCCGTTCACTGTACAGCAATGTAGCTGCCGCTTTCTTCCCGTCCCTGCCTGCTCTTCCGACTTCTTGAATATAAGCTGACGGAGTAGCAGGCAGGTGTTCGTGGATAATTTGCCGGATATCATCTTTGTGAATCCCCATTCCAAATGCATTTGTTGCACAAATCCAATCCAGTTCTCCCTGAACAAATTGCTCTTGGATGATTGAACGTTCATCCTGCTCCTTGCCGCCGTGGTAACTGGCGGTCCGGATATTATTCTCTCTTATGATTGCAGACAGTTCATCCGCCCGCTTCCTTGAGGCGACATAGATAATGCCGGGTCCCCTTGTAGAAGAAAGTCTCTCAATGATCCAATCGGTTTTCGCTCTTTGGTTTTCCAAGTGCAGAACCCGGTAAGAAATAGCCGGACGATCTATCGGCAGCCTTTCGATATGCGGATGCTGTAAATTCAAATAAGAAGAGATATCTGAAATCACTTGATCATTGGCTGTCGCGGTCAATGCCAGAATAGGCGCTCTGTGTTCTGTAGAAAAGAAATCCTTCATCCGTAAGTAGTCGGGACGGAAATCAAAACCCCATTCTGATATACAATGTGCTTCATCAACGACAAAGAAGGCGACTTTCAGTTGCTCGATCAGCTGCTGCACATGGGACTGCATCAACATTTCAGGTGAAAGGAAAATGAACTTATAGCGGTGCAGTGTACTGAGCGCCAAATCCTTCTCCTGTCTGGATAAAAATGAATTAATGGCCACCACACGTTTTTCTTTGGTTTTACGCAAGATTGCTACCTGGTCTTCCATCAGCGCAACAAGGGGCGACACAATAATGACGGCGCCTTCCATTACGTATGCGGGCAGCTGATAGCACAGGGACTTTCCCATTCCTGTTGGAAAAATTGCAGCCGTATCTCTGCCTTCTAAGATATGACGGATCACTTCTTCCTGTCCGGGTCGAAATGATGAATAGCCGAATTTGTCATGAAGTACCTGCTGTAGATTCACTTGTCCTCCACCCGCCTTCCATGCATGATGATCAGCCTCAGCTCAAAATAAGATAACTCCGGAGACTGTTCCTTCAGCAGGCGCAGCCGCTTCGTCTGCAGCCGGTCTATGTGCTGCCAGACCTTTTCAATCTGTTCTTCCGAAATAAACCGGGCAAATGGAAAATGCAGGCTGTTTGCCGCCATTTCAATCATATGATCTTCAATGGTACTCAGTTTCAACTGACGGAGCGAAGCAATCTGCTCTATTGAAAAGCCTTGCTGGAATAACTTCCTTGAACGTTCTGCGGACTGTGTCAAATAAATCTCCACCCTGCAGCCGGCCGAAAGAGTTGTTAGCAGAGGCAATTCTTCAGACCGACCCATGAAATCAAGGGCTTTATGAAGACTTTCCAAAAAATACAGCTGAATGGTTTCAACAGGAAGTGCCAGTACTTCCGCCAATTGATCCCAGGTAAATGCCGTCTTCTGATGACCAGTCAGGCGGTACATAAGTATCGTACACTGAACTGCGCTGAATGTTGCTTCATTCAGCAATAACTCCAATTCCTGCCGCAAAGAATCCGCTAATCGAGTCGTCTGTCGATGACTGCGAATGAATTCTTTAACAAATTGCTGGATATGTAATTCGTTTTGAATGGGGGTAAACATCGTTTCACCTGATCGAAGCTGCGAAAGTGTTTGAACCGTCAGGGCAAGCCGCTTCATGAATTCCCTCTCTTTGCCCCGGTATTCCCAGCCGTTGAAATGCCATTCTTCATTCGGCAGCTGATTGTGTCCTTTTGCTGTCACAAATACAACCTGTTCTTCTGTATGTATTAGGCCTTCTTCCGTCATCCGCTCAATCAATTGTTGAAAATCTGCGGCTGAGAGAGCAGGAAACAGAGCATAAAAAGGTTTCAGCTGATAGTTTTCTACGTCTTGCAATGTCTGGCCTGACCGTTTGCCGCGCAGAATATGATAGACACCGGAAGCCGAACGTTCGCCATGCAGGTGCTGGAACATCGTTAATAAGATCGAAACAAAATTCAATTGCACTCCCTCCACAAGAAATAAAGTTTTATTGTTGAAAAGTGATGAAAACAGCTTTAGAATAGAGTAGATACAAAATAGGTTGAGTGAACGGGAAGGGAGAAAGACAATGTCTGAAAAAAAATATACAATTGTAGATCAGGATACATGTATAGCCTGCGGAGCATGCGGAGCTGCGGCACCGGATATCTACGATTATGATGATGAGGGAATCGCGTTTGTTATTTTAGATGATAACACGGGAAACACTGAAGTTCCAGAAGAACTGATGGAGGATCTCGAAGATGCGTTCGATGGCTGTCCTACTGATTCGATTAAAATAGCGGATGACCCTTTCGAAGGCGATCCCTTAAAATATGAAGATTGATTCGTAATCAACAACACTTCCAGAGTAATGGATGTGTTGTTTTTTATTTATCTGAATACTCGTCACGTAACCTTAACTGATTGCTTATTTCCGAGTGACATAACCTTCTTCTTAAGGAGTGACTAGTTCCACTTTTATTCTATCTGGGTCTTCAAAGTAAACGGCGTAATGTTTTGTTCCTCCGGCATACGGATGTTGTTCAGGGTAAAGGACGGGAATTCCTTTATCTTTTAATTTCCCGATAATATCATTGATATGTTGACGCGACTCAGCGTGAAAGGCCAAATGATTTAAACCTGTCCGGCATCTATGGTATGCCACATCCATAAAGCGTTCTTCTATCTGTACAAAAACGATGTATGTATCATCTATTTTCCAACTTCTCCCCTGTTCCCATCCCTGATAGAGACTGCAGCCTAATTCCTCTAACAACCAACCCCAAAATTGAATTGATTTTTCTAGATCTGAGACATATATCTCCACATGATGAAATAATCCTTTTGACAAGCGATCACACTCCTTTCTTCAATAAAACTAAAAACAGCAGTCTCCTCTGTTATTCAAAAGGAGGCTGCTGTTTCATATATTATGCGAGCAGTTTTTTCTGCTGCTGAAGAATCCATTTTTCCATGCTTCTATATAGCATTAACGAAATTGCCAGTAATATAACACCTTTGATCAGGTTAAAAGGCAAGATTCCGAGAATAATCATTTGATAAAGCGCATTTCCTGTCACTGCCGGCATGCCTAAGAAATATGTGTACATCGGCAGGAACACCAGGTAATTCAATAAGCTCATTCCTACCGCCATAGCGGTTGTGCCTGCAATCAATCCTGCAGCTAGGCCTTTTGCCGAACGGTATTTCATAAAAATCCAGTAAATCGGCATGATGAACAGTACGCCTGTCATAAAGTTTGCAATTTCACCAACCGGCACGCCTGTCGGGCTTCCGGATAAAAACCAGTGCATCACGTTCTTCAGTAATTCCACTCCAATTCCTGCAACCGGCCCCATCGTCATAATTGCCATGACTGCTGGGATTTCACTGAAATCAATTTTCAGGAATCCAGGCATTGCAGGCAGCGGGAAGTTAAACTGCATTAAAACGGTTGAGATACTTCCCAGTATTGCGATCAAAATCAATTTGTGTAACTTCTTGCTATTCATTTGTTCCTCTCTCCTTTTGCGATTCACTTCAAAAGAGGAAAGGGCCGCACATCTGCTGCTTCGCTAAAAAATCCCTAAAGCAACTATGCTTTAGGGAGAATTAAATGCATTGTTAATAACAGATGAAATCCTGAGATTTATCCGTGTGTAAACAAGCACCATTTTTTGCGTACACAAAAAGATGGCTGCACCTTCACCTTCTCCCATCCAGACTATACTGTCGGCTCCGGAATCTCACCAGAATCAGCTGTTAAGCTCGCGGGCTAAAAATAGAAAACTATTTCATTTCCGCCGGTCGGGAATTACACCCTGCCCCGAAGATGAATCAATATTAAGTTATACTCCTATTGTATCTAAAAAAAACTGTTTTGTAAACTACTGGCGTCTACAAAACAGAATTATTCGAGAATAAGAAATTTAGGATTGGCTCCAATCGGCTTGGGCAGCGGTTTTGTAAAGTCAAAATCGCTCCACTGCTCTTGCACCACTTGTTCAAATTCAACTTGCAGATTGAAGCTTGCAGCAGTCAGCAGAATCCCTTCAATCATCTGCATAGCATCTTCCATTTCTAAATGCTCTATATTCAACGGCCCGGTAAATTTCACTTGCAGCAATTCCTTATTTTCGGTTACCGTAAAATCTATGCCTTCGGGAATAACACTCGAATACACATCATTCGGATTTTCCTTCATAGCTGCCAGTGCTTGTTCCGCGCTATCAAAGGTTTTTCCAAAATCCGATGACAGCAGTTCTTCGCCATTATCCTGAGTGAACCGGTAATAGGCCTGCCGCGACTTGTTTCCGCTAATTTTCGCAGGCTCACTTGCTTCTCCTGCTTGATCGAAAGTAATCGGAGAGCCGTCTTCTTTCAGAAATTGGACTTCATCGAAGCCGTAAAATGTATCCTGGACAGAAAGTTTTAGCATTTCTAACGCGGCACTCCCCATGTCATAGGAATGCTTGTCAAACAACTTCATAAGAACCTGATTCCCATTTGATGAAATATCCGCTTTATAAGGATGATAAGAAGTAAAGCCGAGTGAATCTTCATCGATTTCCCCCGCATACCGGTTATACAATGCGACCGCATCCGGCTCGATTCCCAGATCAGCCCCAATCTGTTCATTTGGAATCAGGAAAGTTATCGGGACAATTGTGGCTTGATTGGTGGCAAGCCCGATATGAAATGCCGTGTAATCTTTTACATCAGACAGGTAGACCGCATAATGCGGCGGTGCCCCCGTGAATTTTCTTGAGAATGCGGCTGATTCCTCTTCAGGGATTTGAAAAGTTTCAGCAGGAAGACTTTGGGCTGACTCCGCACTGTTATCCAATTGGGAATCATCCATTTTGTCTCTCTCCGTTACCGCTTTATCCATCGATACTTGACTCGATTGATTAAGAAAAGTTGGAATCAAAATACTTAGCAAAAAAACTGCTGCCACTGCCGCAAGAATCGGCGGCCATTTTGGTTTCTTCTGTTTCCTTTTCGGCTGTAATTCTTCGCTCAGTCTCGTGTCGTTTTTCAGTCGTTGCAATATTTCTTCTTTCGAGCGGTGATCTGAAATCTCAGGCATATTGCGTAATGACTTTTTAATCTTGTCTTCATTCCACTGATCATTACTCATATAATCGCCCCTTTCCCACCGAACGCGCTTCCACTTTGTCTTTCAGCGCCTTAACCGCACGATGCTGGGTAGTTTTCACCTTTGCTTCAGTCCACCCAAGCACTTCAGCCGTTTCTGCAATGCTTAGATCTTGGAAGAAACGCATCAGGATAACCATTTTTTGATCACCAGTGCATTGATGCAGTTCTTCCAACACCAATTGTGTCTCTTCATCCATTTCTACCAGCTGTTCAGGCAATCGATCTGCTGATTCAAGCTGCTGTGCTTCCCAATCAAAATGAAGATCCGTATGTTTTTTCATTGTCGCCTGCTTGCGGAAGTAATCGATTGACACATTTTTCGCAATTGCAAACAACCAAGTTTTTTCAGAGCTTTTGCCTTCAAAACTTCCATATGATTTCAACACACGCACATACACTTCATGCATCAGATCCTCTGCGATGTCGCGATTGCGTGTCAAGTACGTCAAAAAATTGAACACATCGTGATGAAAGTCTTCATATAATCGCAGAAAAATGGAATCATCCATTCAATCCCCTCGTTCTATAGAGTAGTCGTTTTATTCGAGGAAAAGTTTCAGTTCTTTGTTAATGGAAGTGAACAAATGAAGATGGTCCCATTGACATCTCCGCGTGTCGCCAGTATCGTACCGCGGTGTGCTTCCATAATATTCTTCGCAATGGCCAGACCTAAACCTGTGCCGCCTTTACCCCGCGTCCTCGCTTTATCCGCTTTATAAAAACGTTCAAATACAAAAGGCAGATCTTTTTCAGGTATGCCGACACCTGTATCCGACACAGTCATATCAATCATTCCGTTCGTCTGATAAACACCGAGTGTCACAGCGCCTCCATCATGAGTGTGACGGATCGCATTATCAATCAGATTGGTAAACACTTGCTCCAAACGGTCTTCATCTGCCATAACAGTTAAATCGGACGATTCATTTGTATCGAGTGACAAGTTAACATGTGCATCCTTTGCCACCTGTGAGAACTTTGTCACCATTCGATTGAGGAATTCAACAATCGGCATAGGCTGTTCCTGCAGCTGTATATGGCCGGAATCCATTCTTGCCAGGTTCAATAGATCAGTTACCAGACGGCTCATCCTCTTTGATTCGTCATGAATGATCTGAACCATTTCCATACGTTCTTCTTCACTGCTGACCACGTCATCTATAATTGCTTCACTGTAGCCTTGCAGCATGGATATCGGAGTCCGCAGTTCATGAGAAACATTGGCAATGAAATCTGAGCGCAATTTATCCAGCTTATGCTGCTCCGTCATATCCCGGAACACAGCGACAGCACCGCGTATACTGTTTTCACTGTATAGCGGACTAATGGATATAACATAAAACTGACCGCCCAATTCCAGTTCATCTTCCACTTCTTCAGAAAATGAAATCGCATGTTCCAGCATGTGGAAAACTTCCTTAGGGAGCGGTTTATTCTTATTATTATTATAGCCGTACCACTTTTTCAGCAGCAGCTCTGCCTGTGGATTTTTCAGTAAAATAGAATAATCTTGATTAAATGTAACGACTGCATCCGCCATCGATGTGAGGATGCTGGATAATTGCTCTTTCTCCTGTTTGATCAGTTCGATATTATATTTCAATTGCCGTCCCATCTGATTAAAGGCCGTCGCCAGCTGACCGATTTCATCTTTTTGAGCGACTGGCAGATGTGTATCAAAGTTCCCTTTAGACAATTCAAATGCCGCCTGTTTCATTTTGCGCAAAGGCAGTGTAATTCGTGTTGATAGGAAAAATGCAAAAAACGTAGTCAGTATAAATGCGATGAAGGCTGACAGAAATACGATGTTTGTCGTGCTTTTTGTTGTCCGATGCACGGCATCCAGACTCTGATACATCAGAACACTGGCTTTTTCGCCTGACAGCTGTGTAAACGGATAGGACAGAATCAGATACTGTTCCATTACTTTATCTTCCGTCAATGAAGGCAGAATCATTTCTTTCACTTTCTGCTTCCCTGCCTCAGGAGATCTGAATAGGCTGTTTTCAGACAGCAGTTTCTTTTCGATTTCCTCTTTCGCGTCCGCATTGTGAAAAGAATACAGAACAGTCCCTTGCTCATCGACTATTACTGCATTCGTTTCCATATCTAATATGTCATCAATAATTTGGTGCATGGAACTCGATGATCGTTCTTCCCGGTCATTGACAATTTTGCTGATGGTGGCAGCTTCCCTCTGCAAAGACTCTTCCGCCTGTTTCGTATGAAAATTATCCAGAAATTCAAGCAGAAGCAATGTCACAATGAACAATACAAATGAAACGAGAAGCAATATGGTGGCCCATAGCTTCCCGACAATTGAATTCCATATTCTGATCATTCGTTCGGAACCTCGAACTTATAGCCGACACCCCAAACGGTGACGATCATTTTAGCTGCCCGTTCAGATACGCGGCTGAGTTTTTCACGGAGACGTTTGACGTGGGTATCTACCGTCCGCAAGTCACCGAAAAATTCATAATGCCAAACTTCTTTCAGCAATTGTTCCCTGTCGAACACTTTATCTGGAGACTTCGCCAGGAAATAAAGCAATTCATATTCTTTCGGCGTTAAATTTACCTCTTTGCCTTCCGCCGTGACGCGGTGTGCATCGTGATCAATCGTCAGCTGAGGGAAGACAACCAAATCTTTGGAGGTGGATGAAGTCGAAACGTTCGGGAAAGAAACAGATCTCCTGAGCATCGCTTTAACGCGCAGAACCACTTCTCTGGGACTGAACGGTTTGACAATATAATCATCTGCGCCGCTCTCAAAACCTCCGACACGATCCGATTCTTCTCCTTTTGCCGTCAACAGAATGACAGGAGTCATTTGTTTATTTTCACGCAGTTCGGCAAGTACTTCCAGTCCGTCTTTCTCCGGCATCATTACGTCCAGCAAGATGCAGTCATACTGTTCAGAAAACGCTTTCTCCAATGCTTCCGCACCATCTACCGCTTCATCGATTTCGTAGCCTTCACGGGATAAATACATATTCAGAAGCCGACGGATCCGATCCTCATCGTCAACTACTAATAGCTTCACAGTCTCTTCCACAAATCATTGCCCCTTTCGACAGTCTTCTATCTCCTATTGTACAATTTATCTTCTTTAAAAAGAAATAAAAAGACTGCATGACAATGTTTGCCATGCAGTCCGCTGTTATGCGTATGAATGCAAGCCTGCAATAATCAGGTTAACCGCGATCAAGTTAAACATAATGATGACGAAACCTATTACAGCCAGCCAAGCCGATTTCTGACCTTCCCATCCGCGTGACAGACGCAAGTGAAGAAACGCAGCATAGAACAGCCATGTGATGAGAGCCCAAACTTCTTTTGGATCCCATCCCCAGAATCTCGACCAGGCTTCGTGCGCCCAAATCATAGCGAAGATCAGTGCACCGAGTGTAAAGACCGGAAAGCCGATCAGTACAGCCCGATAGCCGATTTCATCCATCAGCTGAGAATTGGCTTTTCTTGCGAGCGGCTGGAAAACCGCAGCAATCGGCTTGCGCGCAATCAAGCGCAAGATTATATACAGCACAGAACCTACCACAAGAGACCACACAAGAGTAGACATCTTTTGAGCGTTTATAATCGGCGGCAGTTCAAAGAAAGGCGTCATTGCATCAGGTGTCATTGCTTCGTATTCGTTCATCCCAAATAATGGAGGGACATGATACGTAATTTCAGCGGGCTCCTGATTTTTATCAATATACGTAAATTCAGCTTCATAATTCATCACTTTGAATGTCGTGGATGTGACTACAAAACCAAGTACAAGAATCAGCGTATACATCACTGCTTCAATCCAAAAACGTTGTTTGGACTTTTTTGTCATATCTATATTTTTCACTAGAAATACAAGTCCTGCAATCGCACTGATCGCAAGGATAGATTCACCGATAACTGTTGTAATTACGTGGATGAACAACCATTTACTCTGCAATGCAGGAATCAACGGAGTAACATCCCGCGGAAACATGGTCGCATAAGAGATAATGATAATCGCAACCGGCAATGCAAATAATCCGAGCGACGGTGTCCGGTAGATAATATACAGCAGAATGAATGCTCCTACGAGCATCATTCCAAATGCAGTTGTAAACTCGAACATGTTACTGAGCGGTGCATGACCTGAAGCGGCCCATCTTGTAAAGAAATATCCTAAGTGGGTTAGGAATCCGATGATTGTAATGATCAGACCGATGGTTCCCCACTTACTGTTGTGATAAGCTTTTTCTGTTTTCGATTTCTTAATTGCTCCACCAAAAAACAGTGTAGCCACTAAATAGGCAACAAATGAAACAAATAATAAGTTACTGCTGATGGTAACTAAGTCCATATGTTTTCGTCCCCTTCCTGTTCTAGCTTGTCCAACTCAGGATCCTGACGATCAATATAAGCAGGCAAGTCTGCAGACTCCCGTAATTTATCTAGTTCTTTTCGTAAAGAGAACCAGTTTTTATTCGTGTGTGCAGCAATCAATAGATGTCCTTCTGAATCCTCTTGAATCCAGATTCTGCGATGTTGCCAGTACATGCCCTGAATAACACCGATCATAAAGACCAGTCCGCCCAGCAAGAGAATGTATAATGTCTTGTCTTTCCTAATCGTTAAACCGGAAATGTTTCGAGTATCAGCAGCGGCAAACTTCACTGCATAATCATTTTCTTCAACCTCTAACGTTTGCTGGATGGCAATAAAACTCTTTTCGCCCTCCGGCTTATCAGGCGTGTTCATTTGAAAAATGAAGGCCGGGTTATTCGGAATTGGCGACTTGGAGTATGGCTCGCCGTCCTTAATTCCGTCGTAATCAGGATAAAAACCGAGCATATCAACTGTAGATCCATTTCCTAGGTCATACTCTTTTTCTGGATTACTCAGATTGACCGTGAATTCTCCCAACGATTTTTCGGTTGTTTTTTCTACTAAATGAAATGTCATGGTACTCAATTCATTCAACTTATAATCCATCTGGAAAACGCTGTAGCCATTAAATGTCAACGGTTTATTTACAACAATGGAATAGTCTTTCATTTTTTCAAGATCGTCACTTCCAGGCAGCGCCCCGTCTTTTTTCTTGTACAGGGTGACATCTGTTTGGTAGTTTTTTACAACACTACCTACTTTGTCAAGTGCTGCTCCGAAAACTTCCTCTGCTTCTTCCTTCGTATAGTTTTCTAAAATAAATCCGCGATTTTCCAGAACGTAACCGTCTGCACCAATGATATTGCGGGTTTCGCCTTCACGAAGCCACATCGTTTCATCTACATAGAAACCGGGTATCCCACGCAATAGAACACCGATAAAAAAGATGATCAAGCCGGTATGGTTTACATAAGGGCCCCAGCGGGAAAACCGGTGTTTTTCTGCCAGGATCGCTCCGTCTTCTCTTTTTATATTATAATGAAAATCTTTCAGTTTCTTTTCAGCATTATCGAGCGACTCTTTTGTGTTTACGATTTCGCCTTCTCCAAAAATTCGCTGACGTTTCATAAAGGATGGGTGACGGCGTGTCCGCTGTTTTTTCAGTGATTTATACAGCGGAATTACACGGTCTATACTTGCGATAATAATAGAAGTTCCGAGCATTCCGACCAGGATTTTAAACCACCAGCTATTATACATATCATAAAAACCGAGCTGATAATATAGTTTTCCGACAGTGCCGTACAGACGCTCATAGTATGCCAGATATTCTGCATCAGTTGTCGCAGGTACATAGAACTTCTGAGGAAAAATCGTACCGATTGCGGAAGCAATCAACACAGCTGCTATGATGCTGACCCCGATTTTTACACTCGAGAAAAAGTTCCAAATTTTATCGATGATGGAGCTGCTGTAAGTTTGAGACCTTCTGGAAGAGCCTTCGTACCGCATATCCACAATGTCACTTTTCTTCGCCTTTTCGGACAACGGCCGTCCACACTTTTCACAAAGCTCCGTACCAAAAGGGTTTTCATGACCGCATTGGCATTTAATATTGCTCATTGAGTAACAAACTCCTTACTTTGGCTGAATACTTTCTAAAAACTCCCTAATTTGTTCTTCCGTCATCCCTTGTTTGATGATTTTTATAATTTTACCTTCAGGGTTAATTAAGAAAGTCGTAGGCAGCGGTTTGATATTATAAAGATCCATTACCGTTTTATTCTTATCCCATAACATTGGAAATGAAAGACCCATGTCATCTCTGAAAAGCTCAATCTTTACTTTGGGTTCTCCGACATTCACTGTCAGGATATTTACACCCTTCGCTTCAAAGTCTTTGTACATATCCTCCATATGCGGCATTTCTTTTTTACAAGGCGGACACCAAGTACCCCAGAAATTCAAGAATACACCTTCGCCTTTGTAATCTGATAAGCGATGCGCATTTCCATCCAGATCAACCAGCTCGAAATCAGGAGCTTTGTCTCCTTCAGCCAATACTGTCACTTTATCTTTAGAAGTAATCGCATATACAATAATAGCCGCCATAATTACGAGAAGGACCGTCCGGAAAATCAGCCGGTTTTTTTTCTTGTTTACTTTCTTGGCCAATCATGAAACCTCCCGTCAAATTTACGTTCAACAGTCATTATACCAAAACGGAAAAAAAGTTGACGCAGCACTAGTGATAGGTTTGTGAACTTTTACCGCCTCTATCAGCCGATTTTGCCTGTTTCCGCAAGAACGCGCAACTGTTTCAGTTCATGCGTTGTCAGCTCTCTCGCTTCGCCGGCATTTAAACCGCGTGTCGTCAAGTTCGCAAACTGTTCACGTTTTAGCTTTTGAACGGGACAGCCTATTGCTTCAAACATTCTGCGGACTTGTCTGTTGCGGCCTTCGTGGATCGTAATTTCGACAATAGCAGAATTAGTTTTCTTATCGACAGTCGTCATTTTTACTTGAGCAGGCGCCGTCAATCCATCTTCGAGATTAATTCCTGTCTCTAACTTTTTCAAGTTTTCCCGTGTTGGAATGCCTTTTACTTTCGCGACATAACGTTTTTGAATTTCAAATTTCGGATGAGTCATTAAGTATGAAAAATCTCCGTCATTTGTCAGCAGCAGAACGCCTGACGTGTCATAGTCCAATCTGCCGACAGGGAAAATCCGCTGGCTTACTTCAGGTACCAGGTCCATGACCGTTTTGCGTCCTTTTTCATCATCAACGGTAGATATGTAGCCGCGGGGCTTATAGAGTAAATAGTAGACAGGCGTTTCTTTAGTCAATTGAACGCCTTCTACTGCAATCGTATCTGTTCTGCTCACTTTTGTGCCAAGTTCTGTCACCGTTTTTCCGTTCACCTTAACCAGGCCGTCGAGAATCAGTTTCTCAGCTTTTCTACGAGACGCCACTCCAGCTTGCGCCAATACTTTTTGTAATCTTTCCATTGGTTCCTCCTTGGTGTTACATGCTGTAAAAAATTATGTCACACTTTGGGCTAAATGAAAAGAAGACTGACCTAGACAGGTCAATCTTCGAAATTGTTAGTATTATAGCTATTTATCGCTTTCGATGCTGACTGCTACAGTCTTTACGGGTTCTTTTCCTAAGTAGACGGACCAATAGCCTTCCTTCTGTTGTTCATCAGTTTGTGGAATTTGCAGCACATTCGATAAATTTCTCTTCTCTTCTTTGCTGACAAGCATTTTAATCGGCTGATCTATGGACGCTGTAAGATGAGGAAAAACTTGATAGCGCCCTTTTTTCACCACAGTGTACTGTTGATATTCAGAAAATACCTGCTGAGAAAGATGTTTATGGGTTCTCCAGTCATCCCCGTTATTCAGTGTCACCACTATGACCGACTTGCCGTCTTTCTCAAAATAAGTAGCGAGCGTTCGGCCGGCCGCTTTCGTAAAGCCCGTTTTGCCCGCAATTGCGGAAGGCTCGGATAAGAGCAAGCGATGCTTATTCTGCCAGCTGTTTTTCCCCTGTTCATTCTCAAACGGATAGTTTACCGTCGTGGCGATTTTTCGGAAGTCTGGATTTTTCATTGCATAGTACAGCATTTTGGCTGTGTCGTATGCTGAGGAAAGATGCTGTTCGTTATGCAGGCCGGATGGATTCGTAAAATACGTCTGATCCAATCCGTGATGTGATGCCTGTTCATTCATTAAATAAACGAACCCCTCCAATGAGCCTCCAGCATGCTCCGCAAGCGCCTGTGCCGCATCATTGCCGGAGCGCAGCATCAGTCCGTACAGCAGGTCATGGGTTTTCACTGCAGATCCGGCCTCCAGATAAATCGAGGAGCCTTCTGCCGCGGCAGCTTCATTCGAAATGATTGTTTCCTGATTTTCCGGCAGCAACTCCAAAAATGTATACGCGGTCCACATTTTTGTCAGACTGGCAATCGGCAGCGGGGAATGCTCATTCTCTCCTTTTAGCAGTCGTCCGTTCTCTGCATCAATTACTGCCCAGGCAGAACCAGATGCATCTGCCGATTGTGGTGTGCTGAACAGCAGTATACACATGACAACGAGTGCAAACATCGAACGCTTTCTCAAGCATCATGTCCTCCTTCTCCCTGTATTGAAAAAGCTTCCTGAAACTTCGTCATGAATAAATCCGGATCTTCCGTTTCCTGTTCTTCTTCCAATGAAAGCGGAGGGAGCTCAGCGATTGACCCCAGGCCGAAACGGTCCAGAAAGAACTCCGTCGTGCCATATAAAATCGGCCGCCCCGGACCGTCCATCCTTCCCACTTCTTCGACAAAACCCTTGCCTGCCAATGAATACAATGCCCGTTCAGATTTCACTCCCCGAAGATCATCCACTTCCACACGTGTGACGGGCTGTTTGTATGCGATGATTGCCAGGACCTCAAGTGCTGCCTGTGTAAAGGTCGATGGTTTCGGATTTTCGAGCATTTTCTTGATTTCATCCGCCAGTTCGCCTTTCGTCACCAAGCGGAAACTTCCGCCATAGCGCTTGACCGTAATGCCCCGTTCCTCGCCGTCATCATAATTCTTCTGTAATCTGGCGATAATCTGATCTGCCTGCACTTCGTCACAATCCAGTAAAGCAGAAAGCTGTGCAAGTGTCAGACCTTCATCACCCGCGACGAATAAAAAACTCTCGGCTTTGCCCAGCTGTGTAATTTCTATTTCCATTTCATTCCTCTCCCTGAATCAATGAGATTGTCAACTCTTCAAAATTATCACTCTGCCGGACTATGACTTCTTGCAGTTTCATAAGTTCCAGCAAAGAAACAAATGTCAGAACCAGCTCTGCTGTATTTGTCATGTCAAACAGCTCATGGAATCCACATTCCCCACCGCAGATTTCAAGTTTGCCCATGATTGCGGACATCTGATCGCCGACAGACTGCTCCGTTTTTGTTATACTTGCAGTAAGCGGCAGACGAAGTTTTTTTCGCTGAAGCATCTTTTGGAACGCGCCAATCAAATCGAAGACATTCAGCTGCTCTGCTGTTTCAGGTATCAGTAATTCACCGTAATCCGCCAGATCTTCAGGCTTTTTCGTAAAATGTTCGTCACGGTCTGCTGCTGATTCCCGCAGCGAGTCGGCAGCTTCTTTATATCTTCGGTACTCAATTAATCTGGCAATCAGTTCTTCACGCGGATCTTCTTCGTCGTAATCAAACTCCTCGTCAAATTCTTCTTCCTCATTGACAGGCAGCAGCATTTTACTTTTGATTTCGAGAAGGGTGGCCGCAAGCACCAGGTACTCGCTTAATTCGTCCAACTGCAGAACACGCATGGCATGCAGATGCTCTATGTACTGATGGGTCAGCTCTGCCATGGGTATATCATAAATATCAATTTCCAAGCGGTTGATCAAATGCAGCAGTAAATCTAACGGTCCTTCAAATACTTCTAGTTTCACACTATAGCTCATTTTGCTTACCTACCTTAACAGAAAGGAATGATTTGGTTGAACCCTTACTACCATCCTCTTTTTCTACAGTTTATTGTGTATTTCAATGACAATCAAGACTATTTCGAATGCCATGAAGTGCTGGAGGAGTATTGGAAAACGCAGGACGGTTTTTCAAAAGATCATCCGCTGACTGCTTATATCCTGCTGGCGACCGGTATGTATCATTGGCGCAGAGGAAATGTGACCGGCGCTTCCCGGACAATGAATAAGGCTTCGCAACGCTTCCGTCAGATACCGGCTAAATTTGATGTCTATTATGACGAAGTGGCGGTTGATGAAGTTCTTCATCATATCCAGAACAGCTTAAATCGGATGCAATCTGGTACGTGTTTTACGGCGTTCCCGCTCCCTGTTTCACCTGAGCTTCAGGCGGCAGCAGAGACTGCAAGACCTTCCCTGTTGCTCTTGCCGAAAAACAGCGCGTCCGTCATTCATAAGCATATGCAGCGGGACAGGTCAGATATTCTGCTGCAACGCGAAGAAAAGAAGAAGGGCAGCAGTTAGGAATCTGCGCCTTCTTCTTTTCTTTTACAGCTTTGTATAAATTGTTCTGTAAAGTCGGTACTTTTACATTGATAGCCTGGATAGATCAATGCCAGCTCTTTCACCATTTCATAGCCAATTCCTTCGCCGCGGAAAGATGGATTAACAGAAATGTGCTGAATTGTGTAGGTTTTATTAAGTTCATCCAGTTCCACACCAATCAGCCCAATATAGTCTTCAGCTTCTTTGTATAGAAATAGCTGACTGTTCTCATCGCATAAATATTGCTGAATGGTCTCCTGAAGTTTTCGCAGCATTTTTTCGCTGGGAATATAAGATAGAAAACCCATGGCGATTTTTTCTTGCGCTTTCTTAAAACGGATAAGTTTCAATAGTAACCCCTTCTTTTCAGAAATCCTCTGTACAGTTTACACGAACATTCCATTTTATTCAACTCATGGCCTTATTGATAATTCGGGTCGATGACGGGAACAACAAAATACCAATAGACGACTCCCCAAATCAGTGCGATTACAATAATTCCTAAAAATAGGTAAAGGTTTTTCTTCTTCATTCGGCAAACTCCTTGCCCATTTGCTGAAGAGGGAGATCTAATTTGATAATGTCTTCATATGTTTCCCGTCTTACAACCAGCTGATGCTGTCCTCTTTCGGCAAATACTACCGCAGGACGAGGCAGACGGTTATAGTTGCTCGCCATCGAATACGTGTAGGCACCTGTACAGAAAATCGCGATCAGATCACCTGTTTCAACATTCGGCAAGGAGGCTTTTTCGATCAGCTTATCACCTGATTCACAGCACTTCCCGGCAATAGTCCATTGTTGATCATGCGGCTCATTCATTCGATTCGCAGCAGCGCTTGAATAATGTGCGTCATATAAAGCCGGACGGATATTATCAGACATCCCCCCGTCAACTGCTACATATGTGCGAACATTCGGCACTTCTTTTGTGCTGCCGGCGGAATAGATCGTTGTCCCTGCATCGCCTACAAGTGAACGGCCCGGCTCAATCCAAATCTCCGGCACCGGATACTCACACTCTTCCGACATTGCTTTGACAACATCCGCCATTTCTTCTACATAGACTGCCGGCTCGAGCGGCTGATCTTCCTCCGTGTAACGTATGCCGAAGCCTCCGCCTAAATTGAGTACAGGGCATATAAACTGATACGTCTCACGCCATTTGACCATTTTTTCCATCAGTACTTCTGCAGCAAAGCGAAAAGCATCTGTTTCGAAAATTTGTGATCCAATATGACAGTGCATACCAAGGAAGTTAATATATTCATGATCATGCAGCGCATCAAATGCCCGGTCGGTTTGTCCATTTTTCAGATCAAATCCAAATTTGGAATCTTCCTGCCCCGTCGTAATATAATCATGTGTATGAGCTTCCACGCCTGGTGTGACACGGATCAGCACATTCATCTGTTGTTTACGTTCTGCCGCAATATCCTGGATGAGCGCTATTTCCAAAAAGTTATCGACTACTATACAGCCGATCTGTTCTTCAAATGCATATATGATTTCTTCTCTGCTTTTATTATTTCCATGGAAATGAATCCTTTCACGAGGGAAACCTGCAGCAACCGCTGTATACAGTTCGCCTCCTGACACCACGTCCAGAGACAGCCCCTGCTGCTCCGCCAATTGATAAATCGCAATGGAGGAAAAAGCTTTACTAGCATAAGCAACCTGCGCTTTTATACCCTTCGTCTCGAATGTTTTCTTAAATGCATTCGCACGCTCTTTGAACAGCTCTGTATCATAAACCATGACAGGTGTTCCATATTGCGAAGCAAGTTCAGAAACATCGACCCCTCCTATTGTTAAATGACCTTTTTCATTCACTGCCTGAGTTCCATAAAGATGCATTCAGCATACCCCTCCCGATTTCTCTAAGGTAAACTTTATCATAATAAGATAGAGAGAGGCAATCTTCTATGGGAATGAACAGTAATTATGACATTCGGTCACGGTTCGGCGATTTCGTAACGAAAGGCCGCGGATCATCGATGGTCATCGGGAAACGGATCAAAACGCGCAGCAGCGCTTTCGGGAAAAACGGTGTAAACGGCCACAAATATGGCACATTCATCGGTTTCAGTGAACATAGATAGAAGTACATGACTGCGAAAGCTATAAAAAATCCAGGCGCACCGAATAAAGCGGTTGAAACGAGCAAAAAGATTCGAAATACTTTTGTCGTAATACTTAATTCGAATGAAGGAATAGCAAACGTCAAAATTGCACTGACAGCGACATAAAGTACGACTTCCGAAGAAAACAGCCCTACGTCAATCGCCACCTGCCCGATAACAATTGCTGCTACTAATCCCATGGCGGTCGACAGCGGTGTCGGGGTATGAATCGCCGCCATACGCAGCACTTCAATCCCGACATCCGCCAGTATAAGCTGGACAAACAGCGGCACTTCTCCCCATTCATTCGGCCCGATATACTTGATGGCTTCGGGAACAAACTGCTTCTCAGTCGACAGTAAGTACCAAAACGGCAGCATCACCAAACTCAGAAAGGTTCCCGTAAAACGCACCATACGGATGAATGTCCCGATCAACGGCGCTTGCCTGTATTCTTCCGCATGCTGCATATGATGTACAAGTGTTACAGGCACGAGAATCACGGAGGGCGAAGTATCCACGATGATCGCAATATGGCCTTCGAGCAAATGGGCTGCACAAATATCAGCACGCTCTGTATAACGGACGAAGGGCATCGGATGGAACCCTTGCTTAAACAAGAATTCCTCGAGCGACTTATCAGACATCGTCAGACCATCCGTTTCCAAGTTGTCCAAGCGTTCACGGACGAAATTCAGATGTTCTTCATTTGCCGCACCTTTCATAAAAGCGATGGCGATATCCGTCTTGCCTTTTACGGACGTCTCATGCATTTCAAATCGCAGCTCCGTTGCGCGCAGCCTTCTGCGTATTAACGCGGTGTTCGTCAAAATGTTTTCTGTAAAGCCGTCACGGGAGCCGCGAATTACTTTCTCGGTATCCGGCTCTTCAGGCTGCCTGCCGGGATAGGAACGGACGTCCAGTATGAACGTAAAGCCATCCGCCATCACAAAGACAGCCAGCCCGCTCAAAAGTGACTTGGCAACCGTATCCTCGTCTTTCGCTACTTCCAGTGCATGATACGGAAAATAATCGATCATCGCCCGGTCCGTTTCTTCATCGGACGAAGCAGACTTAAATAATTCATTGCGGTATTGCATTTCTGTCAGTAAGGTTGTCAAGACCTCTCCATCTACCAGTCCATTCATATACAGAAGAAGTATTTCTTTATCCCACAGGTGGATCCGCCGGCGTGTCGCGTCAAATGACTCGTCTCTGCCGAACTGGTTGATAAACCACCTTTCCCCTTCTCTTATAGACGTAAATAGAGTTTCGGTCAAATTATTTTCTCCTCACCTTCTCAAGCTGTTCCTCAGCATTTGCACCCATCCAGGTTTTCATCTGCGCGAGAATTTTCTTCTCAAGCCGTGATACTTGAACTTGTGAAATACCGATACGTTCTGCGATATCACTTTGTGTACAGTCCAAGTAATATCGCATGTAGATAATGGTTTGGTCGCGTTTATTCAAGCGGGTGATGACATCACGCAGCGGTATATGATCGAATACCCGCTCAGACCGGTCGTCACGCAGCTGATCCATCAGTGTCAGGCTGTCACCGTCACTTTCATACAGCTGCTCATGAAGCGATGCAGGATCCCGCAGTGCATCAGTGGCCAAAATAATGTCCTCCACTGTTACTTCAAGAATTTCCGCCACTTCTGAAATCGAAGGAGAGCGCCCTTGTTTTTTAATGAAATCATCCGTCGCATGGCGGATTTTATAGCTCAGCTCGCGGATGGTCCTGCCTACTTTCACCATGCCGTCATCACGAAGGTAGCGCTGGATTTCTCCGACGATCATCGGCACAGCATATGTGGAAAATTTCACTTCATACGAAAGATCGAACTTATCTATGGATTTCATCAAGCCGATACAGCCAATTTGAAATAAATCTTCTAAATCCGCACCACGCGAAGCAAATCGTTGAACGATGGACCACACCAGTCGGGTATTTCCCTCTACCATCATTCGCCTTGCTTCTTTGTCACCCGCCTGTGATTCCAGGATGAGTTCCCGCATTTTCTCTTGTGACAATAGAGCGTGCTGCTTCTCAACAGATGCTTCCATATGTCACCTCATTCTGCTTACTTCTATAATGGGAGAAAAACTTTTTTCAAATGTTACGACGGTCCCGTTTCCAAGGGTAGAATCTACACGTATACAATCTGCGAAACTTTCCATAATGGTAAAGCCCATTCCCGAACGTTCCATTTGCGGTTTCGTCGTGAACATCGGCTCCATTGCCTGCTCCACATCAAAAATCCCCATGCCTTCATCAGTTACCGTCATTTTGATATGACGGTCTTCAATTACTGCATGAATCTTTACCAGGCTTTTGCCGTCGCATTCATAACCGTGAATAATTGCATTCGTCACAGCTTCAGACACAATCGTTTTAAACTCTGATATTTCTTCCAGAGTGGGATCCAGCGGCGTGATGAAGCAGGTCATTGCCATTCGTGCGAGTGCTTCATTTTCTTCTATCGCCAGAAACGATAAGGTTAACTCATTTTTCATGTACAACCCCTCCGATTTCGTCGATTGCTTGCTCGACTGTACATTTTCTAATTACTTCACCGAGTCCCGAAAATTGAAAGATCTTTTCCATTGTCGGTGATGGATTCAATATCAATGTTTCACCATTGACAGGTGCCAAATCACGCATTCTCCCTAAAATTAATCCAATTCCCGCGCTGTCCATAAATCCTAGTAAGTTCAGATCCCAAATGATTGCGTTGGTTTTCCCTGCAAAAATCGCGTTGGATACTTCTGCTCTAATTTGATTGGCCTCATGGTTGTCGAGTTCACCTGCTAATGTAATGACGACAATGCCATTTTCCAATTGGGTAATAGTTGCCATATGTTCAAACGCCTCCTTCATGAAGGTATCATTACATATTTAGAACCCGAATCCTTTACTTTTGACAAAACTAGTCAAGAGCCCCTAAAGGTTCTTAGTTTGCGACAGAGCGTGCAGTTTACATGCCATTGATCGCGCTCCGGACAGAACGATTCCCTCGTGAGTCGCCCGTCTTCCGATTCAATCAACCAGTTGGGCGCTATCAAATCGGGAATAGTTTTCTCTCGAGCTACATAAAAGTATGTACAAAGAAAATCGTTTTTACACATAAACAGCAAAAAAAGCCATGCAGTCAGTCTAAATCCTTTTTCAAGGGTCCAGACAGCTGCATGGCTTATATTTTTAACGTGTATGAATCAATGATGGTGCCTGTATTTTTTCTTGAGTGATGCTGATGTGGTCTTGGAGCAGTTTGATAGAATCTTCTGCGTCTTGTTTATTAGTATGCAGGATGGCCAGTGCTTCGCCTTCTTTTACGCTGTCTCCAATTTTTTTCTGGAGAACGATTCCAACTGCAAGGTCGATGACGTCTTCTTTTGTGGCTCGCCCGGCACCCAGCAGCATAGCTGCGACTCCAACCTCGTCTGCGTCGATTGCGCTGACGTAGCCCGTTGTTTTAGCGGGCACTTCAATCTGATATTGTGCTTGCGGCAGAAGTTCAGGATGTTTGGTGACTTCAGGATTTCCGCCCTGTGCTTTGATCAGTTCACCAAACAATTGAAGCGCTTCACCGTTCTTTATAACGGTTTGCAGCTGACTTCGTGCGTCTTCTTCTGATTCCGCTTTGTTTGCGGCAAGAAGCATTTTACTGCCGAGCACGAGACAAAGTTCTGTCAGGTCATCCGGTCCGTTGCCTTGGAGGGTTTCAATCGCTTCTTTCACCTCAAGCGCATTGCCGATTGCAAAACCCAGCGGCTGACTCATGTCGGAAATGACGGCGCTCGTATTGCGGCCAACTTCATTGCCGATTGCCACCATCGCATCTGCCAATTGCTTCGAATCTTCGAGCGTCTTCATAAATGCTCCTGCACCCGTCTTGACGTCAAGCACAATAGCGTCTGCACCTGCTGCGAGCTTCTTACTCATGATAGAGCTGGCAATAAGAGGAATGCTGTCTACGGTCGCTGTAACGTCTCGTAAAGCATATAACTTTTTATCGGCAGGCGTCAGATTTCCGCTTTGACCGATGACAGCAATTTTCAGATCATTGACTTGCTCAATAAATTGTTCTGTTGAAATTTCGACATGGAATCCTTCGATTGCTTCCAATTTATCAAGCGTCCCGCCTGTATGCCCGAGTCCGCGGCCGCTCATTTTCGCTACAGGCACTCCGCAGGCAGCGACCAGCGGCGCGAGTATTAAAGTCGTCGTATCGCCTACTCCGCCGGTAGAATGCTTATCTACTTTTATGCCTTCAATAGCGGACAGATCTATCTGATCACCTGATTCCGCCATCGCCATCGTCAAGTACCCTTGTTCTTCCGTCGTCATCTTTTGAAAATAAATCGCCATCAGGAAAACACTTGCCTGATAATCAGGAATGGAGCCGTCTGTATAACCATTGACGAAAAACTCAATTTCTTCTTTTGTCAGCTCCCGGCCGTCGCGTTTCTTTTGAATTACATCAACCATTCTCAGCATAAAATTACTCCCCCTCAGCCAATGAAGATAAAAAGCTTTCACCAAATTCCGGCAGGTCTACTTGGAAGTTATCCGCAATGGTTGCTCCAATATCAGAGAATGTCTTGCGGATCGGTAGTTTGCCTGAAGCTTTATTGCTTGGTGAATACACTAGCAGCGGTACGTATTCCCTAGTATGATCAGTACCTTCATGGATCGGATCATTGCCGTGGTCTGCTGTGATAATCAATAAATCATCAGGTTTTAAAGCAGCCATTATTTCAGGCATTCTCGCATCGAACTCCTCCAGTGCTTTACCGTAGCCGATAGGATCACGTCGGTGACCGTACAAAGCATCAAAGTCTACAAGATTAACGAAGCTGATTCCTTCAAACTCTTTTTTCATAACATCGACTAGCTTATCCACACCGTCCATATTGCTGCTGGTACGGACTGCTTCTGTCACGCCTTCTCCATTGTAAATGTCGGCAATTTTACCGATTGCAATGACATCATATCCTGAATCTTTCAGTTCATTCATGACGGTTTTGCCAAATGGCTTCAGCGCGTAATCATGACGGTTGGTCGTGCGTTTGAACGTACCTGGTTCGCCGACAAACGGTCTGGCGATGACGCGGCCGACCAAATATTCCGGCTGAAGCGTCAGTTCTCTGGCAATTTCACAGATCCGGTATTGTTCTTCGATTGGAATGATCTCTTCATGCATGGCAATCTGCAGCACGGGGTCCGCAGACGTATAAACGATGAGTGCGCCTGTTTCCATATGCTCGGGTCCATACTCCTCAATCACTTCTGTCCCGCTCGCCGGCTTGTTGCAGATAATCTTGCGGCCGGTTTTCAATTCCAGTTCATCAAGTAATTCTTTCGGAAAACCGTTCGGATATACTTTAAATGGCTTGTCTATGCGAAGACCCATGATCTCCCAGTGACCTGTCATAGTATCTTTGCCTACTGATGCTTCTTCCATTTTTGTATAGTGGCCCAATGCTTCTTTTTGAGGAGACAGTCCTTTAATCGGCGCAATATTCGCCAGACCCATCCGTTCCAGATTCGGAAGATGAATACCGTCCATTTCTTCCCCAATATGACCGAGTGTATTTGAACCGGCATCACCGAAAGCTTCAGCATCCGGTGCTTCGCCGATTCCTACAGAGTCCATGACGATTAAATGAATTCGATTATAGCGTAAATCTTTCATAATAAAACCTCCAGTATATTTTTTACGCCCGCGGATGATACATGGTATAGACATCCTTCAGCCGTTTTTTACTTACATGCGTATAGAGCTGAGTCGTGGAAATGTCAGCATGGCCGAGCATTTCCTGAACCGCCCGCAAGTCTGCTCCGTTTTCAATCAGATGTGTAGCGAAAGAATGACGCAATAAATGCGGGGAAATCACCTTTTGAATATTCGCTTTCTGCCCGGCGTCCTTCAATATTTTCCAGCATCCCTGTCTCGTCAGGCGTCTGCCGTGCATATTGACAAACAATGCCTCCGTATCCTGCCCTGTTCCGATAAATGCAGGGCGGGCTTCATTAAGATAATCGGTACATGCGTCAATCGCAGAACGTCCGAGCGGCACAATCCTTTCCTTGCTCCCCTTACCGAATACACGGACAAATCCCATCGTCAAATGAAGATCAGCCAAATCGATTGCTATCAATTCACTTACCCTCATTCCTGTGCCGTATAACAATTCCAGAAGTGATAAATCACGCAGACCCTGCGGAACAGAGCAATCCACTATATCCATCAATTGCTCAATCTCCGGAATTGACAAGACATCCGGCAGTTTCTGTTCAATTTTCGGAAGCTCCAAATGAATCGTGCAATCATGTGTTGTCACTTGCTCCCTCACTAAAAATTGGTGGAATGAACGGATGGAAGATATGTGCCGGGAGAGTGTGCGCGAAGACTTGCCGCTGTCTTTCAGAATTTGAATATACTTCAGTACAACAGCCCGGTCAATTGAATTAAGCGTTTTCAGCTGTGTCCCTTTTAAAAAATGCAAGTAGGATGCTAAATCACGTTTATAGGATGTAATGGTATTTTGTGCGAGCTGCCGTTCAACAGTTAAGAAATGTATGTAATCTTCCAATGCAAACTGTGCATCTTTCATCAAAGCGATCTCCTCCTTTTCCGGAAAAGTAAAAAAGGACAGCACTTATGCCATCCCGTCGTCCTCTTTGTTTTTTTCTGCATCTTTACAGCGTTTGCAGATGCCGTGAAAAGTGAGCCAGTGGTCTTTCACCGTAAATCCATAACGGCCTTCCACTACTTTCTCCACTTCACCGAGCAGATCTTCTTGGATTTCATCCACTACTCCGCACTCTAAACAAATCAAATGGTGATGAAAACGTGCTGCTCCCTCTTCGCGGAGATCATAGCGCGCCACTCCATCGCCAAAGTTAATTTTATCGACAACTTTTAATTCAGTCAGTAGTTCCAGCGTTCGGTAGACAGTAGCCAGTCCGATATCGGGTGCTTTCTCTTTCACTAAGAGAAATACATCCTCCGCACTTAAATGGTCTTCTTTATTTTCCAGAAGAACTGCTACAGTCGCTTCACGCTGAGGCGTCAACTTGTAGCTGGCCCCGTGCAATTGCTTCTTGATCCGTTCGATTCGGCTTTCCATACGACGCCCCCCTCAAATTGTCTCCATTATACCAAACTGTCTTTCAAGATGACAATAGAAAGGAAATGTTCCGTCCATCCGGTTTGATAATAGAGTTATTTCAGAAAATGAAAGATCGATAGTTCTAGCAACTGAATGATGAACAGCATGCCAATCAGCAGCGGAACAGCAGACAGCGGGCGATCTTTTCTTACAGCCGGTGCAGTGAAAAATGGCGGGTGCAACACGGTGCAAAGGATTAAAAACAGAAAACTTCCCGCCAGTTGAAACGGAAACCACCAGACTGCATACATGATGAGTTTCATGCCGCCGGACAATAAATATGTAGAAGACAGGCCGAACAGTACGCATTTCACAGCTCCAAACAACATAATGATGAATCGAAGCTTTTTATAGCGTGACAGGAAGAGCACGACTGCAATGAAAACAAAGGATGTAAGAAATGGAGACCAAACCACAGCCTCCCGACCTTTCACTACACGCTGGTCGTATAATCCTACAATCGTATCCATAGCTGCAGCCGGCCACTCCCTGAATAGTAAAGCGCCTCCTATATAACTGATTGCGAGTATAACGAATAAATAAACAAAAGACAATGATCGAGCCATAGTACAGGACACCTCCGCATCGTTTCTACAACATATGCTTGTCCGTACTAATTTATATTCAAATCAAAGACTTTTTGCGTACCAGACCGCCACAACAGTTTTGGCGTCATAAATTCGTTCATTTGCAATCAGTTCTTCCGCTTCTTCTATTGTTACTTCTATCACATTAATAAATTCGTCTTCATCGCCGGCTGCAGGATTTTCTACTATTTCTAAGTCTTGCGCTATGTAAAGGTGAATAATTTCATCCGCAAAGCCCGGCGAAGTGGAGAAACTCTGAAGATAGTTGAATGAATTCGCCCGGTAGCCTGTTTCTTCTTCCAATTCTCTGATTGCTGTCAATTCCGGCTCTTCCCCAGGCTCGATCTTCCCTGCCGGAATTTCCAGAATGGTCCGCTCCAGCGCTTTCCTGAATTGTTCCACCAAGACTAGTTTGCGGTCTGCAGTAATCGCAATAATTGCGACCGCGCCCGGATGTTTCACTAATTCTCTTTTTGCGATTTTTCCGTCAGGCAGTTCTACTTCATCAACTTGCATTGAAATCACTTTACCTGTAAAGATCTTTTCTGTCGAGAGGGTCCGCTCTTCAAATTTCATATAACCTCAACCCTTTCCATTGGTTTTCTTATCAGTTTTCATTGTACCATGAAAGGTAAAGGAGAGATGCAAATGAAGAAGCGAAAAGTAGGCTCGAGTGATTTATATGTCTCTGAGCTCGGTCTCGGCTGCATGTCACTGCCTGCCGAACTGAATTCGGCCCGTTCAGTATTGGATGAAGCAATCGAAAACGGTATTAATTATTTCGATACTGCAGATCTTTATGATAAAGGGACAAATGAAGAATTGATCGGTGCTGTGTTGAAAGAAAAGAGAAATGACCTGATTATTGCGACGAAGGCAGGAAACAAGTGGACTCCCGGCAAAGACGGCTGGGAGTGGGATCCTTCAAAAAAACATATTATGTCGGCAGTGAAAGACAGTCTGCGGAGGCTGCAGCTGGATACGATTGATTTGTATCAGCTTCACGGCGGTACAATGGATGACAATGCCGAGGAGACGATCGAAGCGTTTGAAGCATTGAAAACAGAAGGCGTCATCCGGGAATACGGAATCTCTTCCATCCGGCCGAATGTCATACAGCGTTTCCTTGAAAATAGCAGCGCTGTTTCCGTCATGATGCAGTACAGTCTGCTCGACAGACGGCCTGAAGAATATTTTCCGATGATCAAACAGTGCGGTGCATCGGTCGTCACGCGCGGAACGATTGCCAAAGGCCTGCTGACAGATGAAAGTATGGAACGTGTGACAAAAATGGGTGGTTTTGCATCCTATTCACACGCAGATCTGCAACGGACTGTACAGTCACTTTCTGAAATAACAACAGATTTTCATGCCGCTGCACTGGCATTTAATCTTAGGCAGCCGGTTGTCGCATCGGCTTTGATTGGCTCAAGAACATCTGAGCAGCTTCAGCAGACACTTGACGCTTACAGAACTCCGGTTGATCCCAAACTGCTGGATGAGCTGGAAAAGGTTACTGTCCAGCACGGCTATGAAGAACATCGGGTTGAAAGCTGAATATGTCCGATGCCTAAAAGCCAATTCACCTAATTATGCAGGTGAATTGGCTTTATTTAGCTGTCCATATACTTATTCGCCGCTTCGGATAATGCTGCATGCTTAGGTTTCGGTATCCCATAAAACTGTTCATAGCGGCACATTTTACAGGAACAATGTATTTTCCCTTTATTCAGCTTGCCGGCAACCGGCAGATATTTCTCTTCATAGCCAAGCACATTCCGCAAAATCGACAGCTTCTTTTTTATGATCCGTTCACGCTGATGCCGCGTGTAGGCACGTGTTCTTTTTTCTTTCATACAATGATCCAGCTCCTTTGACAGACCCCGGCTTGCAAAGAGTCTCAAAGGATGAAAACGGTATTCTTTACAAGCGGGGTATGGAGCTGGATACTCTTGTGTACATAATCAAAGTGTATGGTCCTCATTTCCGAATCGTATTTAATGCATATATTTGTTATTCAGTTTCACTTGATACCGCCACATTTCATGAAGATCACCTTGATAGGAAAAAACCTCTTTACCGATCAGTTCACGCAGTCTGTACTCGAGCCACTCGTCACCGGTGTATTGCTCTATATGTCCAAGCACTTCGCCAATGACACGGGCAGCAGGCATAAAATCGGGCTCTGTCTGTTCTTTATGAAGACGTTTTGCACACTTTATAATGAAATCGTCGTGACGATCACTGTTTAAACCCCATAATTCCCCGTGCTCCCAAGTCCTCAGCACATCTTCCAGCAGCAGAACATGATTCCCCTCTTCCTGAAGCGCACGCCGTTTTGTCGGCTTCAATGGCCGGAGTTTGTACTGCTCATACAGTTCAAGCAGCTGTTCGGGAGCCATTTCTCCTGAATGCCGGTAATAATATTCTGTTTTCTGCTCCTGATATACATGAATATCGTGAAATGCTTTATTTGTATTCATTTCAGACAAATCATTCGGCTTATTTCTCAGCAGATACATCACAATTCGCAATCCGGTCTGCTCTGCGGCATTCTCGCCTGTCCAGACGATGATCGGCTGGGTCGGCGGGATGGCTTTTACTTGCTTCAGCGCCTTTAACAGCTCTTGTTCTTCCTGCTCGAAGTCACCGGGAAATGAGTGAAAATGCTGCGACTGCCATTGAATCCGATTTCTGACGCCTTGTTCTGTATGCAGGGATTCGACCGGTCCGACTGATAAAACACCCGGGACGACAATGACTTCCTCCGTCTTTTTATAAGGCTTCTTGCGGAATGCTGCTTTCAAACTGCCGCCGGCTGATCCTCCAAATATGATATGCACCGTTTCATAGCCGTTATTTTCTTCTCTGCTGCTTGTTTGGATCAATGATTCTTTCATAGCCTGCAGGGTTTCTTTTACTTCGCGCTCTTCACATTGCTCAAGACGCAAAAACATTAGATGCAAAAAGGACTTCACTTCTCGTTCATCCAATTTCGAAATAGCTTGTTTCAGCTGATTGATGTTTTCCATTCGCACACCTCTTTCCGCGCAACTATATAAGTTAATTAATAAATAAGCATTCTATAAGTTACCTAGTACCGTTGATTTCCGTTCCAGGCGGACGCTTGTCTTGCGGGCCCGCGGTGAGCCAAGCGGACAGCGAAGGGTCCGCTTTGCCGTATTTCTGCGCCTTTTGCAGAAATTAAGGCAAACAGTGCTCCTAACGCTACGCTTTTACTCGCAAAAGCCGTTCTTCGTGACGGCTTTCGCTCCCCTAAGTTGTCATCACCTGTCGGGCTGATCCTCCCAGAGTCGCCGCCTTCCACTCCAATCAACTAAGCATTGCGTAAGCTAATTTGCTGTCAATACTGAAAACTAAACTCATCATATATAGTACTATTGCTGCATAACTTTTATACATTATTCTACCACTTAACTATTCAAAAGACCGGTTTGGTGCGGTATTCATTCCTTTTGGTTCGTTCCGCAATCCGTTTGGCGCGTTGAAAGGAAATAAACGTGCGGCTGTCGGCATTTTTGGTTCGGTTCCAAAGTCTTTTGGCGCGGTTAAATACTTTTTTGGCGCGGCACTTTATCGCGGAACCCCTTTGCCGAACTAAAAAAACTGCCTGAAAGTGATTTCCACTTCCAAGACAGCTATTTTACTACATCTATTACTTACTTTGAGCTGACGCACTGACCAGAACAGAAGAAGGTCCGTCATTCCGAACTGCCGTCTGACTTTTCATTTCTGCAGTTTGCTGTTCGGTCGGTTTCTTTTTAGAAGGAATCATATTAAAAATGATATTCAAGAAAATCGCTGTGAGACTGCCGAGTACGATACCGTTGCTTGTCAAAATCTGTACGCTATCTGGCAATCCTGCAAATAACTCAGGAACAACTTGAACACCAAGGCCGATGCCTACTGAACAGGCCACAATCATTGCATTGTCCTGATTTTTTGAAATTACAGGACTCAGCATTTTAATTCCCTGCGCTATAACCATACCGAACATCGCAACCATCGCTCCGCCAAGTACAGCGTTAGGAATAATGATGGCAAGTGCAGCCACTTTCGGAAGGAGGCCCAGAGAAATCAACATGATCGCAGTCACAAGAATGACACGCCGTGATTTCACACCTGAGATTTGCATGAGTCCGACATTCTGAGAAAATGTCGTGTAAGGAAACGCATTGAAAATCCCGCCGATCACAGAAGCCAGTCCTTCCGCACGGTATCCCTTTTTCAGTTTCTCCTGATCGATTTCCTCATCACAAATATCTCCAAGCGCGAAATAAACACCAGTTGACTCGACCAATGAAACCATTCCAACAAGCACCATTATCACAATAGGAAGTACATGGAACGTTGGAGTTGCTAAATAAAACGGTGCTACCATATGCACATAAGAAGCTTCCTGAACATTTGAAAAATCGACTATCCCCAGGAAAACAGCCGCAACAGTACCGACTACTAAACCAAGCAAAATCGATATCGATTGCAGGAATCCTGAAGAAAACTTATATAGCAGCACGATGAACAGCAATGTCCCAAATGAAAGGCCTATATTCGTCATGGAACCGAAATCCGCAGCCCCCTGACCGCCACCCATATTATTAATCGCCACGGGTATCAATGTAATCCCGATGATTGTTACGACTGATCCCGTAACGATCGGCGGGAAGAAACGTACAAGTCTTCCGAAGAAGCCGCTGATCACAAATATAATTGCCCCAGAAGCAATAACCGAACCGTAAATAGCCGAAATACCATATTCATTCCCGATTAAAATCATTGGTCCGACAGCGGTAAATGTACAACCCAGGACGACAGGAAGACCGATGCCGAAAACTTTATTGCGGGAAATTTGAAAGAGTGTGGCAATCCCGCACATTAAAATATCAATAGAAACCAGATACGTCAGCTGTGTCGGTGTCAATCCGATCGCATTTCCTACAATCAGCGGGACCAGTACTGCACCGGCATACATGGCCAGTAAATGTTGAAAACCAAGTAAAGTAGTTTTCATCAGACAGTTTCCTCCCCGACGAATTGAACTCTGCCATTTTGCAGTGACTGAACTTCAGCCAGTGATTCCACACGAACGCCTGCTTGACGTATAAGCTTTGCACCTGTCTGGAACGACTTTTCGATAACGATTCCCACGCCTGCAATTGTCGCGCCTGACTGCTGTGCAATATCTATTAATCCGAGTGCCGCCTGCCCATTCGCCAGGAAATCATCGATCAGCAATACGGTATCTTCATTTGTAATAAAATCTTTGGCAACAGAAATATCATTTGATTCTTTCTTTGTGAATGAATAGACCTTTGCCGTGTACAGTTGATCCGTCAATGTTAGAGACTTGCGCTTTCTCGCAAAGACAACAGGCACTCCTAAAATTAGTCCAGCCATCGCTGCAGGAGCAATACCCGAAGATTCAATCGTGACGATTTTCGTGATGTTATGATCGGTGAACCGTGAAACGAATTCCTTGCCGATTTCATACATCAATGCCGGATCGATCTGATGGTTCAAGAATGAATCGACTTTCAATACCTCTTCTGATAATACTTTACCTTCTTGACGAATCTTGTCTTTTAGCAACTCCACAATATTGTGCTCCCTTCGAATTTACACAAATATAAAAAGCGCACATGCCAATCCCCATATAAACTATGAGAGAGCGGCATCTGCGCTTGTAAAGATGAAAAAGCATTTTCCCGCCCGACGGCAAGAAAAGCTGCTTTTCATACTCCCTCATAGGCGGTCCGTTTACGGCGGACCGGTAGAAACTTGCGAGCCATATTCCCGCGATTATATGAGTCCTATTTAACTGAATGCTAACAGTATAGCACGATTCGACAAATTTTCAATATGTAAATTCTTCATACAAATTGACAATTTTGTTGCAGCTTTATTTTCAGAGTTCTAGACAAATATAATAGATGACAGATAGATTACGATTCCTACAGTAAAACTGCTGGCTATAGTAGTAAACAGAACAATCTGTGCTGCGAGTTCTGCCTCGACATCATATTCCAATGCCAATGTCGAACTGTTTCGCGATGTAGGGAAACAACTGGCAATCCATAATGACTGAGCGGTTACTCCATCAATTTTTAAAAGCAGAATGAGCAGCAGGGCAATGGCAGGCGAAAGAATGAGACGGCCAAATGCACTGAGGAAAATCAGCCGGTTCCACAAAGTTTTCACTTTAATTTGCGCTAGTTGAGCTCCTAACGTTATCAAGGCAATCGCGATAAAAGCATCTGATAAATGACTGACCGGCAATTCGATAAAATTAGGCAGCCGGATATCCGCCAGATTGAGCAGCGCGCCGATCCACAGGGCATGTATGATGGGCATCTTGATAAATTGTTTGACTATAGAAATCCCCGACTGCGTGGAGGAGACCAGATTAAACAGTCCATATGAGTAAGTGAGCAGATTTTGATAGACAATGATAATAATCTGAATTGACACGCCGAGAGGACTCGAATGAAATACCAGCTGACTGACAGGCAGTCCATAATTTCCTGAATTAATCAAAACGATGCTATTCTTCATCACAGCTGACTGCTGGCGGTTCAGACGAAGCATTTTACTGAAGACATGACCGGTCACAATCAGCAAAGAACTGAATAACACGACAAAAAACAATACATCCAGCAAGACTTCTATATTAATGACAGTATGATATAAGTTCATGAAAACGGCAGCGGGTATTAAACAATACGTCAGTATATTCCCCAGTGCTTTGACGTTAAAAGTAAATTTTATTTGCAAAATAACACCAATTGCTAATAAAATCAGCATCGGTGTGATAACATTTACAAAGACTATGAGTAAGTATCCCATAAAGGATTCTCCTTTCTGCATTTGCAGCTGCCTACTTCTCAGAACAATCTTCACGGAATATAGGAGGCTTCACAATCTTGAAATCACAACCAGAACGTCCGAACAAGCATTTACATTTTCCCAAAAGTCAATGGATACTGCTAGCCGGAATTTTATTCATTGCATCAACTATTCGATCTCCGCTTACTTCGGTGGGTCCTATTATTGGGTCCATACGTGATCAATTGCAAATATCCAATTCATTAGCAGGGTTTCTGACAACCATTCCCCTGCTCGCATTTGCCATTGTATCACCTTTTGCTCCGCGGCTTTCGAAGAGATATGGTCTCGCGCCTACCCTGTTCTATGCCCTTTTGATATTAATGGCCGGCATATTAATGAGGTCAGAAGGATCGAGCAGCCTGCTGTTAATCGGTACTTTTTTGATCGGCGTAGGAATCGCATTCGCAAACGTTCTGCTGCCGAGTTTATTAAAACTAAGTTTTCCTTTACATATCGGACTGATGACAGGCTTATATTCGGTTTCAATGAATCTTTCAGCTACTCTTGCCTCAGGTATTGCAGCACCAATTGCTAATCATACCTCATATGGCTGGCAAGGAGCACTAGGAATTTGGGGAGTCATTACATTTTTAGCGATCATCGTCTGGATTCCTCAAATTCGGAAGAAACGTGACGTCGAAAAGGAAATAGCAAAAAACGTGAAAGTCCAAGTGAAGACTCCACTCTGGAAATCACCGATCGCTTGGAGTGTCACCTTTTTCATGGGTCTGCAATCATTTTTATTCTATACAACTTCCTCATGGATTCCTGTCGTTCTGCAATCGACAGGATTTTCGGACGAGGCAGCGGGCTGGATGCTTTCCTTAGTTCAGTTTGCGCAGTTGCCTATGCTGTTTATCATACCAGTCATCGCGGATAAGATGAGAAATCAAAGAGTACTGGTTGCTGCCATACTAGTCTGTTATTTGCTCGGATACGGCGGCGTACAGTTCGGCAGCGAAAGCTTAACAGCATTATGGATGATCTTCATCGGTCTCGGCGGCGGTTCTGCATTCGGCCTGTCGATGATGTTCTTCACACTTCGAACAGCCACACCAGAACAGGCTGCATCACTTTCCGGCATGGCACAGTCTATCGGCTACTTGCTGGCAGCAGTCGGGCCGGTGCTGTTCGGCTACCTGCACGACTGGACAGGTTCTTGGACTCTACCACTTTATGTATTCATGCTGATCGCATTCCTCATCTTCCTATCAGGGATATATGCAGGAAAAGATCGGGTCATTTCGGAAGACACGCAAACCTCATGAGAAAAAGAGCAGGTGCCTCGGCACTTGCTCTTTTTTGATCATTCAAAAATCAATTCAGCTGAGATCGGACAATGGTCACTGCCAAGGACTTCTGCATGAATTTCGCTTCTTTGGAGAGTGGGCTGGAGACGCTTCGAAAGCAGTACATAATCAATCCGCCAGCCGATATTACGCGCTCTGACATCCCGCATATAGGACCACCACGTATAAGCCCCTGTTACATCCGGATGAAGGTAACGGAAACTGTCAATAAAGCCAGCCTCATGCAGTCGCGACATTCTGCTCCGTTCCTCCATCGTAAACCCTGAATTGCCATGATTGGATTTCACATTGAATATGTCAATCTCTTCATGAGCTACATTCAAATCGCCACAGTAAATGACTGGCTTCAGCTGATCCAGAGCAGTAAGATGAGCCAGCATTTCATCTTCCCACTCCAGCCGGAAATGCAATCGCGCCAAGTCTCTCTGTGAATTGGGCGTATAGCAGTTTACTAAGTAAAACTCCTCAAATTCAAGTGTCAGCACCCGGCCTTCCACTTCATGATCCTTGCCATTCAGGCCGTACTGCACAGAAACTGGACGTTGCTTTGTGAAGACAGCAGTGCCCGAATACCCTTTTTTCTCTGCATAATTCCAATATTGTTCATATCCTTCAAAAGGAAGTTCAATCTGCCCTTCCTGACATTTGATTTCCTGCACGCAGAAGATATCTGCCTGTGACTGTTCAAAAAAGTCATGGAAGCCCTTTTTCACACAAGCCCGTATTCCGTTAACATTCCAAGAAACAATCTTCAAATCTACACAACCTGTCTATTCAATCAATTAACTTCCATTAAAACTGACAGCCAATTTCGCCGCCAGTTCTGCATTCGATTTCACTAATGCGATATTTGCTTCCAGACTCTTGCCGCCGGTCAGTTCCTGAACTTTTTTCAGCATATGAGGTGTCAATTCTTTACCGCTGATTCCGAGCTCTTCGGCTTCCTCCAAGGCATCTGATACCAATTGCTCCATATACTCCTGATCCATTGCATATTGTTCAGGAATAGGGTTGGCTATGATCGCGCTCCCTTCAAGGCCTAAGTTCCATTTCACCCGCAGCATCTCTGCTATTAATTCCACGTCGTCTACTTGATAGTCTACACGATGGGAACTGCCTCTTGTATAGAAAGCAGGGAAAATATCTGTCTGATAGCCCATGACCGGCACCCCTTTGGTCTCCAGATACTCAAGTGTTTTGCCCAGATCCAAAATAGATTTTGCTCCTGAGCAGACTACCGCCACGCTTGTCCGTGAAAATTCGTCCAAATCTGCTGATATGTCCATTGTTTGCTCCACTCCGCGATGTACACCGCCGATTGCTCCTGTCGTGAATACACGGATCCGCGCCAAGTCTGCAAAAAACATCGATGCTGCAACAGTTGTAGCCCCTGGTTTTTTTGTTGCGATCAGATAGCTGATATCTCGTCTGGACGCTTTAACGACACCTTTGCTGTCTCCAAAACGTTCCAACTCTTCATCTGTCAGACCAATTTTAATTTTGCCGTCCATAATCGCAATTGTTGCAGGGACTGCGCCGTTATCCCGGACTATCTGCTGTACTTCACGCGCCGCTTTAACATTTTCAGGATAGGGCATGCCGTATGTAATAATTGTCGATTCCAATGCGACAATCGGCTTGCCGTATTTCATCGCTTCTTTGACTTCTTCCGAATATGAAACATATCTCCTCATCTGACTCTTCCCCTTTACCGTTCGATTACTCTATCTTCATAATAATCATTATATACTATTAATTCAATGCTCATCGTCGATTATCTGGGAGAGCGTGTAACTTTCTAAGTCCCATCCCGTATCCTCTCCAAGTACTAATTGTGCTAATATTTTTCCGGCCAGAGGACCGACTGTTAAACCTGAAGATCCTAATCCGTTTGCCGCGAAAATGTTTCCAAAGTCCGGCAGTGCGCCGATGACCGGCATGAAGTTTGGTGTATGCGGTCGTATGCCTACCCGGACTTCCTTAATTTCGGAATTACATAAACCGGGGACCATCGGGATTACCTGATTCAATATTTCCAGCATGCCGCCGGCTGTCGGCTGAATATCGAAATTATGCGTTTCCTCATGTGTTGCCCCTGCAACAAATCTGCCATTTTGAAATGGCACCACATATTGTGTTGCCGGCGGCATGATGACAGGCCATTTCTCTGTTTCTGCTTCATCTGCCTGCAAATGAAGGATTTGCGCTTTCTGTCCTGAAATTTGAAGTTTTTTTCCCAGAGGCTCTGTAAATTCATTCGCCCAGGCGCCTGCTGCTACAATGAATTTATCCCCTTCAATTAACTCGCCGTCTACTATAACTCCTGCAACCCGCCCATTCTGTACGAAGGGGTGTGCAGACCCCTTGACTAGCTTAACACCTTGCCGTACCGCTGCACTTTCGAGCGCATTCCGCAATGCCTCGCCGTCCACTTTTGCGGCGCCTGAAATCCAGACAGCCTGATAACTTTCTGACAGTAATGGAAAACGGGCTTTCATTTGCTCTGCGCTGAGCAATTCAACCTCACCGATCTCCGGAGCAGTTTTTTTCCGTTCCTCTACTAGTGAAAACTTTTTCTTAAGTTTTTCAATATCTGTATGTATTGCCAATGCCCCTGCTTGAATGTAACCTGTATCCTTCTCTCCTGCTTCTTCTAATGAACGGATCAATTCTGGGTAATAGGCAGCTCCCGCAGAAGCGAGCGCGTACCATGCTTTATTACGTCTCTGAGAAGCCCAAGGACAAATGATGCCAGCAGCGGCTTTCGTTGCCTGTCCGGCCTCTTCTCTGTCGATGACAACCACTTCAGCATCTCGCCCAGCAAGATGATAGGCAGCAGAAATTCCGACAATTCCTGCACCGATTATGATAACTTTTTTCACTTATTTCCACTCCTTTTTGTATAAGTTTCGAAATCGACAAATTTTTCACTTTATTTTTTTTAAAAAAGCAGTATAATAAGTCTATTCGAAATTATATTTTCGGAATATTCTACATCTGAGGAGAACTGATGATTATGACGAGATTACCTATACAAATACAGCTTACGCAAAGTAAAAAAGAAAAGCCTGATCCATCCACTCTGGTTTTCGGTAAAACATTCACGGATCATATGCTTGTCATTGACTACGAAGAAGGCAAAGGCTGGCACAGTCACCGCGTCATTCCCTACGCTCCTTTAACTCTCGATCCGGCTGCTATTGTCCTGCATTACGGTCAAACCGTATTTGAAGGAATGAAAGCCTATAAATCGGAAGATGGAACAATTCGTTTATTCCGTCCGGAAGAAAACATGAAACGTCTAAATTACTCACTCGACCGTCTATGCATGCCGAGAATCGATGAAGAGAACGCCATGTACGCACTCAATCAACTTCTTCAGATTGATAAAGAATGGATTCCTACTCTTGATGGGACTTCATTATATATTCGGCCATTTGTAATTGCAACGGAAGCTTTCCTCGGCGTAGCGCCTGCTAAAAAGTATCAGTTTTATATGATCCTGTCGCCGGTCGGCTCTTATTATAAAGAAGGAATTCATCCGGTAAAGATTTTAGTCGAAAATGAATTTGTCCGTGCAGCAAAGGGCGGAACAGGCAGTGCGAAGACCGCCGGCAACTACGCCTCCGCTTTAAAGGCTCAGCAGGTGGCCGATCAGCAGGGCTATTCACAAGTGCTGTGGCTGGACGGTGTGGAACGTAAATATGTAGAAGAAGTCGGTAGTATGAATATCTTCTTCAAAATAAACGGGGAAGTCGTAACACCAGCAATTAACGGCAGTATTTTAGAAGGTATCACCAGAAAATCCATCCTTCAAATGCTTCGGCATTGGGATATCCCTGTAGCTGAGCGTCAAATTTCGATGGATGAAATTCGTACTGCCTATGAAACCGGCGAACTGGAAGAAGTATTCGGCACCGGTACAGCCGCAGTCATCTCTCCAGTCGGCGAACTCAACTGGGACGGCTATAAAATGGTAATTGGAAATGGTGAAACCGGCGAACTTTCCAAAAAGCTTTATGATACGCTGACTCATATCCAGACCGGCAAAGAAGAGGATCCGTTTAATTGGGTATACGAAATTAAAAAGACACTTGCTCAGCTTGCATAATGTCTATTCACCTGTAAATAGTAAAGCGGCTCCTGATCCATTTCGGAACAGGGGCCGCTTTTTTCTATACAGAGAGCAATGCCGCATCGCTGGTCAGCTGCTCACCGCGAATTCGCTGGAACTCATCCATCAGTTTTGCAATCGTTAAGTGCTGCTTTTCTTTTTCTTCAACTTCCAGGATGATCTGTCCCTTGTCCATCATAATCAGACGGTTTCCAAGGTCCAGGGCCTGCTGCATATTATGTGTCACCATCAGCGTCGTCAGTTGATCCTGCTCGACTAAACGCTTCGTCAGATCCGTAATGAGCTCTGCCCTTGAGGGATCAAGAGCAGCGGTGTGCTCATCCAGCAATAAAATTGACGGCTGTGTAAATGTCGCCATCAGCAGAGACAATGCCTGACGTTCACCGCCTGACAGCAATCCCACTTTCGCTGTCATTCGATCTTCCAAATTCAAATGGAGAGTTTCGAGAGACGTACGGAATAGATCTTTGCGTTTCTTATCGACCCCGCGATGAAGCGAACGCCGCTTATTGCGTGAGTATGCCATCGCCAGATTCTCTTCGATCGTCATAGTCGGCGCGGTACCTGCCATTGGATCCTGGAAAACCCGCCCGATCATCTTGGAGCGCTTAAATTCAGCTAATCTGGTTACTTCTTTTCCATCAATTAAAATACTGCCGAAATCAGGCGTCAACGCTCCGGAAATCATATTCATCATCGTGGATTTTCCGGCTCCGTTACTGCCGATGACCGTTACAAAATCACCCGGCTTCAAATGAAGATTGATCTGATCCAGCGCGACTTTTTCGTCAGGGGTCGCCTCATTAAAAATCTTATTGATTTGGTCGAGTTTCAACAATGCTGTGACCCCCTTGTATTGCTTTCATTTCCATTCGTTCTGCCTGCCGTTTTGCTTTGCGGGCTTTTTCCCGTCTTTTTTCAAGAATTTGAGGAATAATCAGCGCCGCAATAACAATTACAGCTGTGATTAATTTCATATCACCGGAATCCAAAATCTTCACACGCAATGAAAGCCCTAGGACGATACGATAAATGACCGCTCCGACAACTACCGCCAATGTCGTGCGGAAAATCGTCTTCGTTCCGAAAATAGCTTCACCGATAATAACAGATGCCAGACCGATGATAATCATTCCGATTCCCATTCCGTTATCGGCAAACTTTCCATACTGTGCAATCAGAGATCCTGCGAACGCAACCAGTGCATTCGAGATTCCCAGACCTAAAATAACAAGCGTGTCAGTATTTGCAGAAAAACTGCGGATCATCTTTTTATTGTCGCCTGTTGCACGGATTGCCAGACCGACTTCTGTCTGCAAAAACCAATCTGCAATGACCTTAATCAGAATCACGACGACGATCATTAAGAACAATGTACCCCATGTAGAAGGTAAATGTTCGAGACCCAGTCCCGACAGGAAACCATTGATGGCTCCGTCAATACCCAGGTTACTCCAAAAACCCTGGAACTTGCTGAAGATTGTTTCCGAATTTAAAAGCGGAATATTCGGACGGCCGACTGAGTTTTCAGTCGTCAATCCCATTATCCGAAGGTTTATCGAGTAGAGGGCTATCATCATGAGGATTCCGGATAAAAGTGGGTTGATTTTTCCTTTTGTATGTAACAAACCTGTGATACATCCAGCAAAAAACCCGACCACGATAGCAGTCAGTGTCGCAACAAGGGGATGATAATCAAATACGATCATCGTAGCCGCTACAGCAGCACCCGTTACAAAGCTTCCGTCTACCGTTAAATCTGGAAAATCAAGCACCCGGAATGTAAGATACACTCCGAGCGCCATGATCGCATAGATGATACCCTGCTCAACTGAGCCAAATACAGCTGAAAACATGCAAGATCATCTCCTAAATTATTCTGTCGTTTCTGCATTCCAGTCTTTCTGAATTTCCAGACCAATCATTTCTGCAGTTTTTTCATTTAACACTAACTTTAAGTTTTGAGGAACTTGTACTGGGAGTGAATCAGGAGTCGCTTCCCCTTTAAGGATCTTCGCAGCCATTTCCCCAGCTTCGTAGCCGATGTCATAGTATTCAAAACCATAAGCACCCAGTCCGCCGCGTTCAACTGAATCGAACTCGCCGACCATCATTGGAAGTTTGTTATCATTCGCTACAGAAACTACAGATTCAAGAGCTGATACTACCGTATTGTCTGTAATGATATAAAGTGAATCTACTGAACCAATCAATGACTCAGCTGCTTGTTTTACATCAGCAGAAGTTGCAACTGATGCTTCCACTACTTCCATATCCATATCTTTTAAAATTTCTTTTACTTGGTCTACCTGCAGGCGAGAGTTTTGCTCTCCAGAGTTGAAGATCATGCCTACTTTTTTCGCACTAAGCTCTTCTTTCAAAAACTTCATAGTATTCGAAATCGCTTCCGGATGGTTATCGATAGTTCCCGTTACGTTGCCGCCCGGCTCTTCATTGGAAGCAACCAATTCTGCAGCTACTGCATCTGTTACAGAAGTAAAAATAATAGGAATATCCTGTGTCGCACTTGCTGCTGCCTGTGCACTTGGCGTAGAGTTAGCAAAAATCAAATCCACACCAGCTCCAGCCAGGTTGTTTGCAATTGTAGAGTTCGAGCTTTGATCATTCTGCGCGTTCTGCTTATCATACTCTACATCCAATCCTGCATCTTCAATTGCTTTTTGGAAACCTTCAAACGCAGAATCCAAAGATGGATGTTCGACAATTTGTGTAACACCAATCGTGTATTTTTTTCCTTCGCTTTCTTTATCATCATTTTTATCGTCTGACGATGAACCTGATGACTCCTTATTCCCTCCGCATGCAGCCAATACAAGCACGATACTGAATAGTGCAGCTGCGTAAGTCATCCAACGCTTCTTCATTCAAAATCCCCCTATACTTTTCTCTCTACTGCCCTGTCGTTTTATTCAGAAAAGGCAATAATTATACGTTATCGTACACTCTAGTTACCTATACGTCAATGCATTATTCAATATTTTAAGTAAATTCTCATAAGTCAAGAGACATTTTACGAACAATTATTTATAAATTCCGATAATTAGGCATGCAAATGTCTTTTCAAAAGAAATCAGCCAAGCGCATACTTTCTGTGCTTGGCTTTCGTTCCTCTTTATTTCCTATAATTCGTAGTTCAAAAATTGCTTTGTGCGCTGCTTCTTCGGTGTCTGAAAAATGTCACGAGGCGTCCCTTCTTCTACAATCTTTCCTTCATCCATAAAGATTACTCGGTTCGCAACGCTGCTCGCAAACTCCATTTCGTGCGTGACGACAATCATCGTCATATGCTCTTCAGCAAGTTTTTTCATGACAGACAGTACTTCTTTAGTCAGCTGTGGATCCAGAGCCGACGTCGGCTCGTCAAATAATAAAATATCAGGATTCATCATTAGTGCCCTGGCTATTGCCACGCGCTGTTTTTGACCGCCTGAAAGCCTCGACGGCAGTTCGTCACGTTTATCTGCAAGCCCTACTTTTTCCAGTAGTTCAATACTCCTGTCACTGTAAGCTTTCGCCTGCTCTTTTTTCACCAGTTTCGGCGCCAATTCCAAATTCTGCTTCACTGTCAGATGAGGGAATAGATTGAATTGCTGAAACACCATCCCCATCCTCGCAATGATTTTTTTGCTGTCCGCAGGCTTTGCATAGACACCGTCACTTACCAGATTATCACCGTCAACAGTAATACTTCCGCCGTTAACTTCTTCCAGCTGAATCAAGCTTCGCAGCATCGTGCTCTTGCCTGATCCCGACGGACCGATGATTGCCAGCACATCATTTTTTTCTACTGCAAAAGTTAAGCCCTTCAATACTTCTAACGGGCCGAATGACTTCTGTAAGTTGTTTACTTCAATGAAAGACATACCTTTTCTCTCCTCAATCGTATTGCAGCTTTCTCTCCAAATATTTAAATATAATTGTCAATCCAAAGGCAATCAGCAGATAAATACCGGCCGCGATAAAAAATGGAATGATCGTGAAATCCCGATTGACCACTGTCTGTGCATAATGCAGTAATTCAGGCACCGCGACTGCATACAGCAATGCTGTGTCCTTGACTAACGACACCGATTCATTTGCGACAGGCGGCAGCGTCACACGGAACATCTGGGGCAGAACGACCCGGACGGTTGTCTGCCATTTTGACAGCCCCAGTACTTGCGAAGCTTCATATTGTCCTTTATCAATCGAGATCAGCCCGCCGCGGAAAATTTCAGCGAAGTAGGCTGCATAATTTAGGATAAATGCCAGTGTTGCAGCAACAAATCGGTCCAAAACCAGGAACTCTCCAATTACCGGCAGAAGTGGCAAACCAAAAACAAAGAACAATAGCTGCAATAACAAGGGAGTCCCACGCATGATATATATATAGGTCTGCGCCAAATACGAGATTGGTTTAATACTACTTCTTACGGCAAGTGTCAGCATAAAACCGATTGGTACTGACAGCACAATTGCGAGTACAAACAGCAATACAGTCGCTTTGGCACCTTGCAGCATCGGGATCAGCATAGACATAAAATATTCTAACGTCATTTTTTATTCCTCCAAAAAGCATAGCAAATTTCTTAATCTCACGAAAGTACAGCTGCAGAAATCGATTCTGCAGCTGCTGTAATCCTCTTAACGAAGCACCTTATCTTCACCGAACCATTCTGTTGAAATTTCAGCTGCCGTTCCATCTTCATTCATTTTATCAAGGGCTTTCTGAAGGTTTTCCAGCAATTCTTCATTACCTTTCTTCACACCGATGCCGTATTCCTCAACAGCTAATGAACCGTCAAGCTTTTTGAAGACACCTTCTTCTGTGGTCATATAATAATCAATGACTACTTCGTCAATGACAACCGCATCCAGACGGCCTGTTTTCAAGTCTGTCAATGCCAGAACGTTATCCGCAAATTCCGTCACTTTTTTAACTTTTTCATGTATCGGATCACTTTCAAGCGCCGGGCCGGCTGAAGACAGTGCCTGCAAGCCAACTTCTTTGCCATCTAAGTCTTCTACTTTTTCTATGTCTGAATCTGCTAATGTCACGACTACTTGATTATTATCCAAATAAGGTTTTGTAAACAGCACTTTTTCCTTACGCTCATCCGTAATCGTATACCCATTCCAAATTAAATCAATTCGGCCGCTGCTCAATTCAGTTTCTTTCGTTTTCCAATCAATCGGCTGGAATTTTGCTGTAGCCCCCATATGCTCGACAGCCGCTTTAGCCATATCAATATCAAAACCTACCAGTTCATTTTTATCGTCTCTAAAGCCCATCGGTGCAAACTTATCATCGACTCCGATGACAATTTCCTGACTTTTTTGGTCTGTTTCTTTGTCTGTTTCAGAGCCTGTACTGTTCTTGTCAGAAGAATCTGCCCCGCATCCCGCGATAAGTAATAACACTGCTGTAAACCAAAACGTGAAAATGGTCTTTTTCATAAAATCCCCCTCTTCCTTTTAACGCTTTACCTTAGTAAAGAATTAATATACTATAAAAATACCATTAGATACTCAAAATGAAAAGCCCTAAACTACTGATTTCTTTTTGCCAAATAAAAAAAGAATAGACAGCAGCCTATTCTTTCTCTTTTATTTAGTTCTGCGGAACACTTTGTGGCCGTCATAGGAAAATATAAGCGGCTTGTTTTCAAGCACTGTTTCAAGATGAACAATCCGGCCCCACAGCTGATGAATGAATGGCAGCACATGCTCAAGATAAGGAAGATCGAGCTCTGTCTCTTCATATCGGTGCACCAGGTAAAGTTCCCCGTTACGCATATAATCGCCGTCCTCTACGACAATATACGGAAATCCGCCATTGACACGCATATTAATCAGCTGGCTGCGAATTGATTCCGCTTCCTGATTGGACACCTTATACATATTATCCTGTTTCTGAAATACATATAAATCTTCTGATTTAATCAAATCATTTGATAGATAATTCCGAATAAAAGATGTGTCATTTTCAATTTCGCGTGCTTCAAAAATCTTTTCACGGCCTGTCATTGCCCGATCACCGAGTTCTGCCGCTTTCTTTGCCAGCAGATCCTGCTTTCTCTCGATATCTTCATACATTTTAACGCCTAAGTAATATGGATTAATGGATGTTTTTGACGGTTGCAGCACATTCGCATTAAGCTTTGCAAACTCGATTGTTTCCGATGGAGACAAATCCATTTTGCGCAAGATTTTCTGATGCCAATAAGAAGCCCAGCCTTCATTCATGATTTTCGTCTCCAGCTGCGGCCAGAAATAGAGCATCTCTTCGCGAAGCATTGTCAGAATATCCGACTGCCACTCTTTCAGATTGCGGCTATTTTCCAGAATGAAAAGCAAAAGGTCCTTTTCTTGCTGGACCGGATGTTTTTTGTGCATTTCGATCGATTGCTGTCCTGTTACTGTTCGCTGATCAAGTTTCCACAAATCATCATATTCAGACTTCCTCGGATGCTGTGTTTCAAAGGCATCTGCTGAGGGTTTGATATCCCGTACTATGCTCGGATCCACATGCTCCTGAACAGCGAGCACCGCATCCAGGAACTCTTCCACCTGCTGCTTACCGTAGCGAATTTCATAATCTGCTATGCGTTCTGCCGTTGCCGCCATACTTTCAACCATGTCTTTCCGCGTCTTGGAAAAATAAATATTATTTTTAAAGAAATCACAATGTGCCAGAACATGCGCGATAATTAATTTATTTTGAATCAGGCTGTTTGTATTAAGCAAGAATGCATAGCAGGGATTGGAGTTGATGACAAGCTCGTAGATTTTGCTAAGCCCGATATCATATTGAAGTTTCATCTTATGAAACTGCTTGCCAAAACTCCAGTGCGTAAAGCGGGTAGGCATGCCATATGCACCAAACGTGTACAAAATATCCGCAGGGCAGATTTCATAGCGCATTGTATAAAAGTCAAGTCCGAATCCGTTTGCGATCTCTGTTATTTCATCAATTGCCTGTTCCAATTCCCGGTATCCAGTCAGCGGAATCCCTCCGTTCGCTTTTCAAAAAACTTCTTTAGCGCAAAGTAGACATCACGATTCTTCTGTAAAATATAATAATTGAATTTTGGATGCTCAATCGATTTATATGCCGACATCAGTGTCGACATTCTACGATGCTCATTGACTTCGGCATAACCGAACATATTGGATATTCTCAATAGCTCCTCGACATATTCAAGACATTTACGATTATCACTCGTCATGTTTTCTCCATCTGAGAAGTGTACCGGATAAATATTATAACTGGCTGGAGGATAAGATTCCTTGATGAGATAAAGAGCTTTTTCATATGCTGACGAACACTTAGTCCCGCCGCTCTCTCCTTTATTGAAAAAAATTTCTTCCGTCACAACTTTCGCTTCTGTATGGTGTGCAATGAATTCAATATCCACCGTTTCATATTTCGTGCGCAAGAATTTCGTCATCCAGAAAAAGAAACTTCTTGCCATGTACTTTTCGAACTTCCCCATCGAACCGCTTGTGTCCATCATCGCCAGCACAACGGCTTTTGACTGATGTTTCTCTACGGGATTCCACGTCTTAAAACGCAGATCATCTTCTAAAATCGGTGCAATTTCCGCTTTCCCCTCCATTGCATTTCGTTTAATTGCAGACAGCAGCGTTCGCTTTTTATCCAGATTTCCAATCAAGCCTTTTTTTCTGATATCTGTAAAATCGATGTCTTCAATTGTTGTGGCAGATTGTTCTTTCTGCTCTAAATTAGGCAGTTCCAGCTCTTTGAAAAGCATTTCTTCAATCTCTTCTACTGTCACTTCTGTTTCATATATATCCTGCCCCGGCTGATCTCCCGCTTCTTTTCCTGTGCCTTGCTGCCCTTTTTGCTGTTCTCCCTGTGCTACAACATCTCCAATTTTGCTGTCGCCTGTTCCCTGGCCGACATGCTTGGACTTATCATGATTATAGCGTATCTTAAATTCGTCCAGAGAACGGATTGGAATTTTAACGACATTTTTACCGTTGGATAATATTATGTTTTCTTCACTGATTAAGTCTGGTAAATTACTTTGCAAAACCTCTTTAATTTTATCCAGATGGCGTTGCTGATCCTGATGACCTTTGCGATGGAGAGACCAATTTTCCTCGGTAACGACAAATCGACTTTTCTCGTTTTCTTCCATTCGAATCCCCGCCTATCTCTCGTACAATCTGTTTCCCCTATCATATGCGGCAGACTTTTAATTATTGACTAAATGTTCAGGAAACACAATTTAGTTGGTGTGGTGTCGTTGCTCGACTTTGCAAGAGATTTAAACGAAGTGTGTGTTTGCAGTTTAAACCCGCTTCGGCGCTGGGGGATTGCCTTACGCCATGAGCCAACTGGCAAAGAGCGCGCCAGCAGTCTCACAGCAACGGCCGACCCCGCAGTTGCGCCTTCGCTGGCGTGAGGAATGTATGTCATTCTGCTTTTTGCAAAGTGTGAGTCTAGTTAATGTATTTTCGTTTTTCGACTTTGCAAATGAATAGATCTTGATCTCAGCATTTATAGAATGCTAAGTATTGCATGAAACACCGCACCTATCGTAATTATCAAATGGCTTGCTCATACCGCCACTCACATAAAATGTATTAAAACACCAGACAGTGTACCGGAGTGGAAGGCAAAACCACTCTGGGAGGATCAGTCCGATAGGATGAGACAACTAAAGGGAGCGAACGAAAATAATGTGCAGAAGGAACTCTGTCTTGCCTTAATTTCTGCAAAGACCGCAGAAATTAAGGCAAAGCGAACCCTTCGCTGTTCGCTTGGCTCACCGAGGGCCCTCCCGAAAGCGTCCGCCTGGAACGCAGGGAAACGGTCTCATCCCACTTACCAATTCTTTAGGCCAAAAAACAAGGCCTATATTCAGGCCTTGTTTATATCACCGATTTAACAGACTGCCTACATAGCGCAGCAATTCATTTGCTGAAACAGAGTTATAGCCATGTTCATCGACCAAGCGTGCGACTACTTCATTCATCTTCTTGAGCTGAGTCTCGTCAGGTGTCGCAGACGTCGTTGTAATCTTGACGACATCCTTCAGATCGGCAAATAGCTTTTTCTGAATTGCCTCGCGCAAACGGTCATGCGAACGATAATCAAAACGCTGATTCTTTCGCGCATATGCAGAAATTCGAATCAAAATTTCTTCTCTGAATGCTTTCTTCGCATTTTCAGATATTCCGATCTGCTCCTCCAGCGAACGCATCAATTTTTCATCCGGGTTCACTTCTTCACCTGTCAGCTGATCACGCAATTTATTTTTATTGCAGTACGCTTCTACATTATCCAAATAGTTATCCATCAACGTTTTCGCTGATTCTTCATAAGAATAGACAAATGCTTTCTGTACTTCTTTCTTTGCTATTTCGTCGTACTCTTTTCGCGCCATCGATATATAGTTCATATAAGTATCACGGTCTTCAGCTGAAATCGATGCATGCTGATCAAAACCATCCTTCAGACTGCGTAACACATCCAGCGCATTGATACTGGGCACTTCTTTACGGATAATTGCTGATGAAATCCGGTTGATTACATAACGCGGATCAATTCCATCCATGCCTTCATCCATGAACTCATTTTTCAATTCTTCTGCGTCCGCATCATTGAAGCCTTCCACATTTTGACCATCATACAGACGCAGCTTTTTTAAGCGGTCAATTCCTTGCTTTTTAGATGCTTTTAATCGAGTCAAGACAGAGAAAATAGCAGCCACACGCAACGCATGCGGTGCAATATGAACATGTGAGATATCACTGTCGCGAATCATTTTCTCATAAATTTTCTCTTCCGCACTCACTTTAAGATTATACGGAATCGGGATGACAATCAGCCTGGAGTGTAATGCTTCATTCTTTTTATTGCTGATGAAGGAGCGATACTCCGTTTCATTCGTATGGGCAACAATCAGCTCATCTGCACTGATCAGCGCAAATCTGCCTGCTTTAAAATTCCCTTCCTGTGTCAGCGACAGTAAATGCCAGAGAAACTTCTCATCCAACTTCAGCATTTCTTGGAACTCCATCATACCGCGGTTTGCAATATTTAATTCGCCGTCAAAACGGTACGCCCGCGGGTCAGATTCGGAACCATATTCTGCAATTGTGGAAAAGTCGATGCTTCCTGTTAAGTCAGCAATGTCCTGCGACTTGGGATCAGACGGTGTGAAAGTACCGATGCCCACTCTTCGATCTTCTGAAAATAGCACTCTCTCAATTAATACTTCTTCTATTCTGCCTTCATATTCTTCTTCGAGACGAAGTCTGTTTAAAGGAGAAAGACTTCCTTCCACACGAATCCCGTACTCTTCAAAAAATGAATCACGCAATGCCATTGGTATCAAATGAAGCGGATCTTCATGCATCGGGCAGCCTTTAATCGCATAAACAGCCCCCTTATCAGTCCGTGAATACTCTTCCAAACCGCGTTTCAGCATCGTCACAATCGTGGACTTTCCACCGCTCACCGGTCCCATTAACAGTAAAACACGTTTTTTAACATCCAGGCGCTTGGCTGCCGGATGAAAATATTCTTCTACGAGTCGTTCAATAGATTCTTCTAAGCCGAATAACTCTTCATTAAAAAAGCTGAAAACCTTTCGTCCATTTTGTTTCTCGATTCCTGCACTTTCAATCATTTCATATATTCTCGAATGAGCCGTCTGTGCAACTTCTTTACGTTCCTTCAGCAGTTCCAAATAATCTTTGAACGTCCCTTCCCACTTCAACTCATTTTCTTCTTTACGATAGTTATGCAATTGATTAATAATATCCAACGTCTCTCCTCCAATTAGGCTATGATGTATCATCGTATGCGCCAGAAAGAAAAATAATTACCTGCGACTGCAGAGAAATAACAAGTTGCGACTAGGTTCTTGCTATATATTCCGTTAAGATAGAAGGTACAGGATGTAGAAAAGGAGAGTTTTATGAACAAACAACATAAAAAAGAAAGTACCGGTCATTTGATCAGACGATATTTATTCATATCGATCGGCGTTGTGCTGACCGCTGTTGCATTAGATTTATTTCTTATACCGAACGCAGTCATTGACGGAGGCATTATTGGTATTGCACTTATATTGAATTTCATTACGGGGATGCCTTTTGGTATTCTGATCCTCATTCTCAATCTGCCGTTTTTATTTTTCGGATACAAACATATCGGAAAGAACTTTTTTATCTCTTCTTCATTTGCGATTGCACTGCTTGCAATTGTGGAGTTTCCTTTAAAAACTATCGGGCCTTTCGTTACAGATCCATTGCTTGCTACTGTTTTTGGGGGTTTACTGCTGGGAGCCGGCGTTGGAACGATCATACGCAATGGCGGAGCGTTGGACGGTACGGAAATACTTGGTATATTACTGACGCGTAAAATCCCTTACAGTGTCGGTGAATTCGTGATGTTCTTCAATCTTTTTATTTTTGGATGGGCAGGTTTTGTATTGGGTCCTGAAAAGGCCATGTACTCAATTATCACTTATTATATCGCTTCCAAAGCGATTGATATTGTCATCCAGGGTCTTGATGAAACAAAAGCAGTCATTATCATTTCTGATGAATATGAAGAACTCGGTGAAGCGATTCGTCTACGTTTAGGCCGCAGTATAACGAAATTGCATGGACGCGGCGGCTATTCAGACAATGAAAAAGATGTCATCTATGTCGTTGTCACACGTCTGGAGATTTCCAAGCTTAAACAAATTGCGCAGGACGTTGATCCATCTGCATTTTTAACGATTATGAATACACAGGAAACACATGGAGCGACCTTTAAATCACCGATCCATTAAACGAGTTCCTTCTATATAATAGCAACAGCCTCTCCGCAGTTTTACGGAGAGGCTGTTGCGCATTCTTAATGAAAGACAATTGTTTTATTATCTTCTACAATGATCCGGTCTTCAATATGCCATTTCACTGCGCGTGCAAGTACACGCCGTTCAATTGTACGGCCGATCTTCTTCAGTTGAACTGTATCGTCGCGGTGATCTACACGTTCAATATCCTGCTCGATGATCGGACCTTCATCCAAATCATTCGTAACATAGTGGGAAGTTGCCCCGATCAGCTTTACTCCGCGTCCAAAAGCTCTTTCATAAGGACGTGCACCGATGAACGCCGGCAGGAAGGAGTGATGAATATTGATTATCTGATTTGGAAAATGGCTGACGAAATCAGGGGTGAGAATTTGCATATAACGCGCAAGTATCAACACATCGATTTCATATTCTTCCATCAGCTTAATCTGCTTCTGTTCAACTTCCTGGCGAATGTCTTTATTCGCAGGAATATAATGGAATGGAATGCCCAGTGCTTCGACCATATCGCGTGCATCTTCATGGTTACTGATGACAACAGCTATTTCCGCATTCAAGTCACCGTTCTGCCATTCCCAAAGAAGTTCCATCAGGCAATACGGTTCTTTTGAAACAAAGATTGCCGCTCTTTTTAACTCAGCAGCATAGGAGAATTTGTATTCCATACTATGCCCATCTGCGATACCACGAAAATCTTTCTCAAGTTCTGCCTTTCGTTCAAGCAGATTTTCTAAATGAAATTCAATACGCAGATAGAACGTTCCGCCTTCAGGATCAGTTGAGTACTGGCTGGATTCTACGATATTTGCTTGGTGTTTCAGCAAAAAAGTCGAGACGGCCGAAACGATTCCCGGTTTGTCGGAGCATTTAATAAGTAATCTTCCGATATTCCGCATTGCTGATGATTGCTTTTCAAGGTGTGCTGACATTTTACTTCTTGTTGACATGTATTCTCCATCTCCTACTGGGTAAGTTGTGATGACCGGTTACGATTATGGCAACGAACCTCATCCAACTTCTATAATCAATAAATTCTCCAACTGCCTGAGGTGGCAGCTGGAGAATGTTTTACTTCTATATAGTATGAAGGAAGTCTTCCTTTTTCGCAAAGTTTTGTTATTCGGCTGGAGTATCTAATCCTTTGCCCATTCCCTTTAGAATGTTGAGTCCGAAAGTAAGCGCCCGGTTAATATCAGGATCGTTCACTGATTTCAATAATTGAAGAGCACTGGTTTTATGATTTTGCTTAATTCCCTGCTCCGCTTCCTGTAAACCGCGCTGCGCACTCTTTGTCAGCTTCTGAATAGTCGCCGGATCAATTTCTGTCAGCGCGCCGGCAGCTGCCATGACGTTATTGAGCATATTGGTTACGGGCTCACGTGATATTTGACCAACAGCAATGCCCGTAATTTTCTCTTTCGCCTGAAGCATCGCCTGCAATGCATCCAGCGCGCCGATGTCATGAAGCTCCCCTGTGATCTCCATAATCTTCTGCAGTGACTCTTCTTGTTCTGCAATCAGTTTTTGAAGATCCGCCAGCTTCTCCTGCTGAATTTCCATCTCTGTCCGTTCAATTCGTTTAATAGAAGTTATCGGTGCCGCCATTCCTTTCACCTCCTGAATTATTGATCTGTTAACTGGATATACCCGGGGCGTTTCCATTTCCGCTCTACTTCCACACCGTTTTGCGGATGTCTTTTCTTATCGCGGTGATTGCTTTTAGGCAATGGATTATCGCCTTCTTTATCAAGTACTTCCATGCGTACCTTTGTCTGCTTATAGGCTGGTGTATTCGTACGCTGATCTGTCGCAGGACCTGTCAGGAAATTGATCGCAGATTCTTTGCTGACAGAGTTCATAGGCAGGAATAATTCGTTTTTCTGCACACGGTCTGTAACAAGTGCCGGCAGTTTCAATGCACCGTATGGAGAGATCAGACGGACATAAGTACCTGTCACGACTTTCCGCTCTTTTGCAAGTTCCGGTGAAACTTCCACAAATATATTGGGAACTTTCTCCTGGATCCCTTCGGATTTATTGGTCATATTCCCTTCATGGAAATGCTCGAGCATCCGGCCATTATTAATATGAAGATCAAACTCATCGTCGAATTTCACAGGCTCTACCCAGTCAGACAAGGCAAAACGCGCCATTTTATCAGGAAAATTAAAACCGTCTGTATACAGAAGCGGTGTACTTTCTCCTTCCAGACTGCCCCAAAGGAAACTGCCCCAATCTTCGAGTTCTTCGTAAGATGCCTGGCTGAACATCGGGCTCAGACTTGTCATCTCTTCAAAAATATCACGCGGATGTGTGTAATTCCAATCATATCCGAGACGTTTGGCCACTTCCTGAATGATCCACCAGTCCTGGCGTGAGTCGCCTTTGTTCGGCAGTGCTTTATACAGACGCTGCACGCGGCGTTCGGTATTTGTAAATGTTCCGTCCTTTTCCAATGAAGGAACCGCCGGCAGAATAACATCTGCATATTGGGCTGTACGGGAGAAGAAAATATCCTGCACGACTAAGAAATCAAGTTTAGATAAAACATCATGAACATAATTGGCATTCGAATCAACTAACGCCATATCTTCTCCGACGATATACATGCCTTTCATCTTGCCGTCATCAATCGAATGAAGCATCTGGATATTATCCAAACCCGGCTTCCCTTCAATTTTCACACCATATGCGTGTTCAAACTTTTCCCTCGCCGCATCATCCGTCACATGCTGATAACCCGGAAGCCAGCCCGGCAGACTGCCCATATCACAGGCGCCCTGTACGTTATTATGGCCGCGCAGCGGATAGGCGCCTGCACCTTCGCGGCGGTAATTCCCGGTAGCGAGAAGCAAGTTTGAAATTGCTGCTGATGTATCAGACCCGCCTGTATTTTGAGTGACACCCATTCCCCACAGCACACAAGTGCCATCCGCATCGCGGATTAATTCAGCTGTTTGAATCAGCACCTCTTGTGAAATCCCTGTAATTTTCTCTGCATACTCAAGTGTATAGCGCTCTAATACCTTTTTGAAATCTTCGAAGTGATGAACATTTTCATCAATGAAACGCTGATCATGCCAGCCTTGATCAATCAGATATTTTGTAACCGCCATCAGCCATACCTGGTCTGTCCCTTGCTGCGGTGTCATGAAGATATCTGCACGCTCTGCCATTTCATGTTTTCTGAGATCAGCGACAATTAATTTCTGCTCATGCAGTTTATGCGCCCGTTTTACACGTGTTGCAAGAACTGGATGTCCTTCTGCAGGATTTGCCCCGACAATGATGACCAGTCCGGCTTTCGCGATATCCTTAATCGTTCCGGCATCTCCGCCCATCCCGACCGTTCTGAACAATCCATCGGTTGCAGGTGACTGGCAGTAGCGTGAGCAATTATCCACGTTATTGGTTTCAAATACCTGACGTGCGAACTTTTGAATGACGTAGTTTTCTTCATTGGTAATCTTGGAAGAAGAAATTACGCCCACACCGTCACGTCCATGTTCTTTTTTTATTTCTCCCAGTTTTTGAGCAACCAGATCCAGTGCTTCTTCCCATGAAGCCTCGACAAATGCATCACCTTTACGGATTAGAGGAGATGTGATCCGCTCTTCACTGTTGACAAAATCCCAGCCGAATTTTCCCTTGATGCAAGTGGATATTTGGTTGACCGGCGCCTCATGGACAGGTTGAATTTTCAAGATTTTTCGGTCTTTCGTCCAAACCTCATAAGAGCAGCCAACTCCACAGAACGTACAGACGGTTTTTGTTTTATTGATTTTCGATTCTCTCATCGCCGCCTCTACGTCGGATACTGCCATAATACTGCTGTAGCCCGGCTCGACATCTTTGATCAGATCGATCATCGGATCCATCAGTTCATCATCCATCTTCGTCATGAATCCTGCTTCGCCCAGCATAGTTTTCTCCATTAAGGCATTACACGGACAAACCGTAATACAATGTCCGCATCCAACACAGGAAGAATCATTGATTTTCGCTCCGCCATCCCACAGCACAATCGGACGGTCGCGTTTCCAGTCCATCGACAGTGTTTCATTGACCTGAAGATTCTGGCATACTTCCACGCATTGACCGCAGGCGATACACTGATTAGGATCATAGCGGTAGAACGGATGAGTGAAATCAACTGCATCTTTCGTACACTTCGGCTCGTATGGATACTTTTGATGCTCGACTTCCATCATCGCCACCGTGTTATGCACTTTACAGTTGCCGTTGTTATTATCACACACTGTACAGTACAGTAAATGATTTTCCAGGATTCGGTCCATTGCTTCTGTCTGTGCAGCCTTTGCGCGTGAAGAATCCAGCCGGACATCCATACCGTCGGCTGCTTTCGCGGAACAGGCACGCATCAATTCACCGTTTACTTCTACGATGCACGTATCGCAAGTTTCGATCGGATCTACTTCCGGTAAATAGCAAATCTGCGGGTGTTCTATTTTATTGGCATTGATGATTTGAATGATCGTTGACCCTGGAGAAAAGTCAAAGGGCTTGCCGTTGATTGTAATTGACACGTCTGCGTCCCCCTTCTCAAATAAAAATCCACCATGAAAAAGGCCGGTATATCGGCAATTTTCATGGTGGAATAGTTTCTTAACAGGACTTGCTAAAGAACCAATCCATATTTAATATAACAATAGACAATAGATAATAATTTGGCATTCACATACCAGACTATCATCGATTCACTATTTAGTATAAAGTAATATAACAATTAATACAATGCCTATAAATTAAAATTTTGATTATTCAGTAAACGGAATCGAGGGAAACCCATGAAAAAGATCCATGTGTTCAATGATATTATCAGAAAGCTGCGAAAAGACCTGTTTGGAAAAGGTCCGGAAAGAATCCATACAGTCTTCGTAGATAATATGGCAGTCTCTACGCTGTACGGCAATTTGACGCCGACTGAAAAGTTTATTGCCAGCACCCCGGAAGGAAGAGAAATGGTGCACCGCGCACGCACAGGCATGATTCAGGCGGTCTACGCAAAAGCACCTCCGGAGGGACTGGAAGAAATAGTCGAAGCTCAATTTTTACACTTATTCAGTGATTTCAAAGTGGATGATGATATTGCTGTCTCGGTATTTTTATTTGACAGATCGATCGAGTGAAAGGGGGAAAAGATGTGGAGCAGCAGCAAAAACGGCCGATTATACGCTATCAGAATGGACAGTTTACTGTAAAAGAAGATCAAGTGGCTGTAGAATATGCGATTACCATCAGACTGAATGATAAAGAATTCGCCACCATCGTCTGTACCCCTGAATACATCGAAGATATGGTGGTTGGTTTTCTTGCATCTGAAGGAGTAGTGCCGAGATGGGATCAGATCAAAGACATTCGTCTGGATAAGGAAAAAGGAATAATCGATGTGCATACGGAAACAGTATATCCATTTTTTGAACAGCTGCAGAATAAACGCTATATTACCTCTTGCTGCGGGATGAGCCGGCAAGGGTTTGTCTTTGCCAGCGATGTTTTAACAGCAAAAAAGATGGACAGCATCTCTGTGCAATTGACAACCAATCAAATTTTCTCACTGATGAACGAGATGGAAGAACAGGCGGAGATGTTCCGGCATACTGGAGGAGTCCATAATGCGGCACTTTGCCAGCCGGATCAATTGCTTTTATCGCGAATGGATATCGGCCGGCATAATGCGCTGGATAAAATCTATGGACACTGTCTGAAAAACAAAATTTCCGTTCGGAATAAGATTATTGTTTTCAGTGGTCGCATCTCATCTGAAATTCTTCTGAAGGTGGCAAAAATCGGCTGTGAAATTGTATTATCAAAATCGGCACCGACCGAATTAGCACTGACATTGGCTGAAGATCTGGGGATTACAACAGTTGGCTTTATCCGGGGTACATCTTTTAATTTATACACACATCCCGAACGTATACTAACGGATTAACTGGAACCTCTCCCAAGTAAATACAAAAATTAATATTGACAATATTGTGAAATGATACTAACATACAGCTTAATCCTGAATTGCACGTTACTTATCGCTAAAACGAATTCTGTTTTTGGCAATAAACGGGATTTCACCGACAGATCTGTACAGAGAGAGACGTCTCTCCGGCATAAAAATACAACAAGAGAAACCTGAATAAAAAAGGGAGGATATCGCATGAAAAAGACTAAGAACAGATGGTTAATCGCTTTATCTGCGGTAGGTATTCACATTTCTATCGGGTCGGTGTATGCATGGAGTAACTTCACCAATCCACTGATCGAAGAATTTGGCTGGACGACAAGTCAAGTACAGCTGACATTCAGTATCGCCATCCTTTTCCTCGGCTTATCAGCTGCATTTCTCGGTCATTTTGTAGAGAAGTACGGCCCCCGCAAAGCCGGGCTGCTGGCAGCTGCGTTCTTTGGAATTGGAGTTACTGGTTCAGGACTCGCTGTCAGTATGGGATCATTGCCAATGCTTTATATTTTCTACGGTATGCTCGGCGGAATCGGTTTGGGCGTCGGTTATATCGCACCTGTTTCCACTTTGGTCAAATGGTTCCCCGACAGACGCGGGCTGGCAACAGGTCTCGCAATTATGGGCTTTGGTTTTGCTGCTGCAATCAGCAGTCCGATCATGGAATATTTAATCGTTAATGTTGGGCTGACCAATACTTTTTACATTCTTGGAATCTCTTATTTCGCGATCATGCTTCTGTCCTCTCTATACCTAGAGAAACCAGAAGAAGGATGGGCTCCTCCTGGATTTATTGAGAAAGTCCGTTCAGGAAAATCAGAAATTAAAAAGGATCTTGCTCAGTTAACTGCTAATCAGGCCATAAAAACAAAACGTTTTTATTATTTATGGCTTATGTTATTTATTAATGTCACATGCGGAATCGCCATTCTCTCTGCTGCTAAACCTCTCGCCATCGACAGTATCGGGATGACGACTGTTCAAGCCGCCGCTCTGGTCGGTGTACTCGGTATTTTCAACGGTGCAGGGCGTCTCGGCTGGGCGGCCATTTCAGACTATATCGGCCGTCCGAATACGTATACGACATTTTTCGTCGTGCAGCTCATTTTATTCTCCGTGCTTCCATTCACGACAAACGCGATAGTATTCCAGATTATCCTGGCTGTCATCTATACCTGCTACGGTGGAGGTTTCGCGTCCATTCCCGCGTTTATCGGGGATATTTTCGGCACAAAACAGCTCGGTGCGATTCACGGTTATATTCTAACTGCCTGGTCTGCCGCGGGAGTAGCCGGCCCGATGTTTGCTGCCTGGATGAAAGATACAACAGGCAGTTATGAGAGCAGTCTCTTATTTTTTGCCGGACTGTTTGCTGTCGCTTTCGTCATCTCCTTATTAATCCGTGTCGATATGAAGCGACTGCGCAATGAACAGGAAGGTATTGATCCGTCGGTAATTGCTCAGACAGCCGCTACAAAATAAAAAACAGCGCATCCTATTCACAGTTTTTGTGAAGATGCGCTGCTTTTATTTTTCTGTTTCGTTAAATGTGTCGCCGCCTTCAATGGTACCGAGCTTAAAGCCGCGCTCAAACCAATAAATCCTTTGTTTCGCTGTACCATGCGTAAAACTTTCGGGTACTACATAGCCTCTTGCACGTTTTTGAATGGTATCGTCTCCGACTGCACCCGCCGCAGTGATTGCTTCCTGCAAGTCTCCTTGTTCCAAGTAACCGCGTCCCTGTGCATGATGCGCCCAGACACCGGCAAAGTAATCGGCCTGCAACTCAAATCGAACTAAATATTTATTAAATTCCTCTTCGCTGAGTTTCTGCCGCAAAGGCATCACTTGATCGGAAATACCAAGCAGTGTCTGTACATGATGACCGACTTCATGTGCCACAACGTATGCCATTGCAAAATCTCCCGGAGCTTGGAAGGAATTCTGCAGTTCATTATAAAATTCTAAATCAATATATAATTTCTGATCACCCGGACAATAAAACGGGCCCGCTGCAGCGCTGCCAAATCCGCAGGCTGTCTGTACTTGTCCCGTATATAATACTAATGTCGGGTTCTTATAAGTCAGGCCTTCCTGTCTGAACTGCTCTGACCAGATGTCCTCAGTATCTGCCAGAACTACTGAAACAAAGTCAGCCAATTCTTTATCCTGCTCTGTTTCGACATAAGGCTGTTCATTACCGACAGATGATTCATTTCCCAATAAATCAGTCGGGTTGCCGCCCAGCAATAAGAACAAGATAATTCCGACGATACCGAGTCCCCCGCCGCCGAGCGCAATCGCCCCGCCTCCGCCGCCCCTGCCGCGTCTGTCTTCTACGTTGGAGCTTTTTCTACGTCCATCTGTTTTCATACAATCTCCTCCACTCTTTCTTTCCATTGTGGAATGTCCGTCTAGTAGCTAAAAGACAAAATAACTTTTATTTCAACATACCCATCTTTTGAGCCGAGCAAACAAGCAAGCTTATGTACTATACAGTGAAATTATTGTGAATCGGCAGTTATCTATTTCACACAGCTGCTTTTTCATATATACTTTACTTTAGTATCGTAAACTGTATGAAGGAGTGGTTATGTTGAGTAATCTGAAGTCTGTATATAATTTTAACGCGGGTCCGTCAGCTCTTCCGCGTGAAGTTTTGGAGAAAGCACAAACAGAATTGGTTGATTTTAAAGATTCTGGAATGTCTATTATGGAGATGAGCCACCGCAGTGCCGCTTATGAAGAAGTACATAATCAAGCAATCGAACGTCTGAAATCACTTTTCTCTGTTCCGGAAAATTACGAAGTGCTTTTGATGCAGGGCGGAGCCAGCCTTCAATTTGCTATGATTCCAATGAATTTTTTAGCTTCCGGAAAAAAAGCTGCCTATATCATGTCGGGCGCTTGGTCTGATAAAGCATTAAAAGAAGGTAAAGCAATCGGAGAAGTATATGAATCAGCTTCTACAAAAGAAACCAACTATAATAAAGTTCCTGCCCTCAATGAAATCAAATGGAACGAAGACGATGCCTATGTTCATATCACATCTAATAACACGATTTTCGGTACACAATTTCAGGAATTCCCCGAAACAAACGATGTGCCATTAATTGCGGATATGTCGAGCGATATTCTGTCCCGTCCAATTGATGTCAGCAAATTTGGAATGATCTATGCAGGAGCGCAAAAAAATCTGGGTCCTTCCGGCGTAACAGTTGCGATTATCCGAAAAGACCTTTTGGAGAATGCCAATTCTTCCATTCCTGCGATCTTGAAATACAGCACACATGCTTCCAATAACTCGCTGTACAATACTCCCCCTTCATTTGGAATTTATATGCTGGGTGAAGTGCTGGGCTGGATGGAAAAACAAGGCGGGCTCGAAGCAATCGCTAGAAATAATGAAGAAAAAGCAAAGTTGATCTATGACGCGATCGACAACAGTGGCGGCTTCTACACAGGACATGCTGAAAAAGGCAGCCGTTCTTTGATGAATATTACGTTCCGTGTTGCGGATGAAGAGCTGGAAAAACAATTTTTAGCTGAAGCAAAAGAAGCTGGTTTTGTAGGATTGAACGGACATCGCTCTGTTGGCGGATGCCGTGCTTCTGCATATAACTCCGTGCCATTTACTGCATGCCAGGCTTTAGAGCAGTTCATGAAAAACTTCCAGGCAAAACATCAGAAATAAAAAATGAGGTACTCTCTTATGAGAGTGCCTCATTTTTTAATTGGCAACTACGCTGAATTCTTTGGAAAATGCCTGCTGTAGTGAGCTGAATGTCTGAGTGTTTGTAAAGTCTAATCCTAATTCAGTAGATGCATGAGCAATTTCCGGCCTGATTCCAGTGAGTGTAGCTTCTGTGCCAAGAAGTTCAAGAACTTTTATAACCTGATAAATTTGCTGGGCGACTAACGTATCGATAACTGTCACACCGGATAAATCGATGTACAAATGAATAATATCTGCTTCCAAACATTTTTCAGGAATACTTTCTAGCATAATTCGTGCACGCAATTCATCCATGTCGCCAACTAGCGGAACCACTCCGATTTTGTCTGTCAGCTTAATGACAGGCGAACTTAATTCATTGATCAAGGTTTGCTGAATATCAAATTTACTATTTATAAATTTATTGTATGCAGCGGCGAAATCTACATTGATTTGATCGAATGCATTATTGATCGTTTCGCTCCAGCGAACATAATCTTCTATTGTTACATCGTCCCCGTGAAGCAAATAAAACTCTTTGATAAATTTCCAGTACGTTAAACGGACTTTACTCAATGCCGCCAATACATCTTCGATCGGCGTACTGCTGTTTACTCTGCTGAGCGCGACTACCGCAGCCCATTTCTTTTTATTTTTCTCGAAAATTTCAGGATCATCCAATAAACTGCTTGTAATTGTCAAGTTCGTGAGTTTGTTTTGCTCACGGAGTGTCTCTTCCATCTTGTCATTCACATCGAGTGAATAGACAGATCCGTCTTCTACTTCTCTCATCGACAACCAGGAGTCCGTAATATTATTGAAATTAGCCATTAAGAACTCATAAAGTTTTACATCTAATTGTTTCATATCTTTCCTCCGCTAATATTCTAGTTTCCATCATATGTTTACACAACAAAGACATTTTTACTTGATTGTAATGATTAATTGATTTTTTTCGAAATCAAATATATTCAAAATCACTCCAAGTACTGTAATGTATTTATAAAGTGACTCATAATAAATCTGTCCATATTCTTTTTCATACTGCGCGATTGGATAAGGATAATTCTCTTCATCAGGGATAGGAAGATACTTCCAAGGACGTGATGGATCTTTCGCTTTCTCAGCATGTGCTTCATTCAAAACATCATAAAAAAGCTCAACCTTTTCTTTAGGAAAATCATAACAAAGAATCTCTTCATTTTCAGCAAGTAATTGTAACTGATTTCTGACCCATGCTGCAATCGGGTGTTCCAGAGGTGCCTGATGAACTTTTTTGCATGGATGCTGATGTATTGCCGCTTCGGATATTTCATTTAGACCGCAATACTCAATATGTAAAAATTTCACGTGATTCCCTCCTTAAATCGCTCTTACTGTCTTTGATTATCCAGACAAGTCTATTATAACCTATTCGTTAAGCGTATCGTTCAATTACTTAGTATTTTGCCCCTTTGTCACCGTATTCCTCTAAAAGTTCTCCAAAACTTTTATTTTTCTCCCGTTCTCTTCTTTCCTGAATACGTTTTTCTTTCTCCAGCTCTTTTTTCTGTTCGTCAGCTGCTGAGAGTTCTTGTTTGGCATTCTTTAATTTTGCAAGCATTTCATCGCTTACTAAGTCAGAAAGTGAGTTGCCTGTCTCCTTTATTTCTTGCTTCGGCTGAGCTGCACGAATCTTCTTTCCTTTTTTCGCCATATCTATCACTGCTTTCTATCTATTATGTATCATCCGGCTTCATGCGACTTATAATAGTAATTCGCAGGGTATAACCATTGCCCTAATTCTTCTTTTTTACGTACAATAGAAGGAGGGAGGGATGTTCTATGTTTAGTTTACCAAAAAACGTCACACTAATCGAGGTAGGACCGCGTGATGGTCTTCAAAATGAAAAAAACAGTATCCCCACAGACAGTAAATTAGCATATATTCATGCACTTCAGGAGGCAGGTATTCAGGAAATGGAGCTGACCTCGTTTGTATCTCCAAAATGGATTCCCCAAATGGCAGACGCCAAAGAGATTGTTGGGCAAGCCAAAAAAGTTGGACGGCAAATTGTACTGACACCCAATGAAAAAGGTGTTTCAACTGCCCTACATGCAGGCGCACAGAATATGGCTGTATTTGTTGGAGTCAGTAATACATTCAATAAAAAGAATATCAATCGAACTACCGAGGAAGCTGTCAACGCTTTATTTCCTGTCGTCCGGCAATTAAAAGAAAAAAAGCACTTTGTCCGCGCTTGTATTTCCACTGCTTTTCACTGTCCATATGAAGGATGGATCAAACCCGAACAGACAATAGCTTTATGTCAGCAATTCATTGATATGGGTGCAGATGAATTAAGTGTTGCAGATACAGACGGAATGGCCAATCCTGCAGCCAGCTTCTCCTTATTCAACAATCTGAAAGAACATTTTCCGCATACACTGTTGACAGCTCATTTTCATGATACGCGAAAATTAGGACTGACGAATATTTACGCTTCTCTACAGGCAGGCGTGGATCGGTTCGATACATCTGCTGGTGGTCTGGGGGGCTGTCCGTTCGCACCGGGTGCAACTGGAAATGTAGCGACAGAGGATGTCTTATACCTTTTAAACACTCTAGATATCCATACAGGAGTTGACCTGCAGAAAGTTATTCTCGCAGTGGATGAAGTAGCCCCATATCTCTCACGGCCCATAACAACTGCTATGTATCAATTAAGTAAACAATAAGAATAAACGGGAAGGAGGTAATTCTTTGAAACGCAGATTAATCTATATGACAGGCATCATTTCAAGTGTACTCGCATCTGTACTGACCATTTTCGGTTTTTTAGTCACCAATCGAATGATGTACCTGAAAACAAAGGATTCCGAATTTATTTTGCAAAGAGAGACAATTGCCAAGCGATTTGATCGTCAGTGGTTTGAAACGGTACGCAAAGATGATATTTGGATTCCTTCTCCTAACGGTTATAATCTTCGCGCCATCTTTTTACGGCCGCTCGATACGACGCGGACAGTTGTCATCTGTCATGGCGTAACTGAAAACAAAGTGAACTCCATCAAATATGCCAGGCTTTTTGAGCGTCTGGGTTTTAACTCTGTCATCTTTGATCATCGCCGGCATGGGGATTCTGGAGGAAAGACTACCAGCTTTGGGTTTTATGAAAAGATGGATTTGAAAGAAGTAGTTTCCGCAGTGCGCGAACGGGTCGGCAAACGTGCGCTGATTGGGATACATGGTGAATCGATGGGAGCTGCGACGACGCTATTATATGCCGGTACCTATGAAGATCAGGCTGATTTCTATATTTCAGACTGTCCCTTCTCCGATTTCTCAGAACAGCTGCTGCATATCATCCGAACCGAATTTCCTTTTAAGACTTCTATGAGCCTGCGCGTCGCCAACTTATTCCTGAAAATTCGTGATGGCTATACCTCGGCTGCGGTGTCTCCCCGCGAGGTGATGAAATATATCAATAAACCTGTTCTTTTCATACACAGTATGGAAGATACTTTTATATTGCCGCATATGACAGAAGAGTTGTATGAACTAAAGGAGGGCGACAAAATGATGAGACTGTTTGAGAAAGGTGCTCATGCGAAGTCATATAATGATAATCCTGAACAGTATTTACGCACTGTCCAGACATTCCTGCACCGTTTTCGATTATATTAAAACAAAAAACTCCGTAAAAGGTCATTAGCCTGCAACGGAGTTTTTGCTTATTTTTTTTTATCGGGCTTGTCTTGAACCTTGTTCATTTGAGCCATCATTTGATTGATTTTCTTTTGTGAGGGTTTCTGTCCCATTTGCATCATCATCATACGTAACATTTGTTCATTAATTGGTGGGTTTTCCTTCAAATAATTCATCATATATTTACGCGCGATGAAAAAGCCGAGTGCTACCCCGCCGATCAAAGCGACGACGATCAAGAGAATTGCTATCCATAGAGTCATTGCTGCCAAACCTCCCTCATTAAAAATAGTTCGATTACATACTACCAAGAAGGATTATACAACATAGCAGCAGTGAATAGCAATAACTGTTCGCTAATTGTTCAGAAGTTTTTACATAACCGAGTCTTCTAAGATCATACGCTCTGAATATTTTACGGGTTTCAGCCAGCCGCACTCCTCTTGCTCGTTCATCACTGCAAAAAAGCGGTCTGTCGAACTCGAGAGCGCTACGAATAAATCCAAGTCAAGCATTCTGGAGCCTTGGCAATAGACTTGTATACAATGTGTCCCCATTTTGATGAACACTTCCCCTTTAATTAAATGGGTTAACCGGTACTCATTATGGCAGGAATCGATAGCATCAAAGCTTTTACCCAATTTCTGCTGGATCAGCCGGTCGAGTTCCGATTCATTCAATTGATCACATAAATATTCAATTTCCTGATAGTTAGTAGAAGGACCCACCGCTAACAAATCAAATAGTAACCGTTCACGTCCCATTATGAAGGATTGATACTCTGCTTTAATTTTAAAAATTTCATATTTCCTCATAACGAACACCTCCTGATTACTATCATAGAGCTTGTCTCACTAAATTCTTGTCAGATGGCGGAAAACTTCCTCACTATTATTGTCGGAAAGTTGCGAAGCCCATCTCATCTGAAATATAAAAAACACATCCTTCCGCAAGAAACGAAGGGATGTGTTTTATAGGTTGATTACTGATTTTGAAGTTTTTTAAATTGCTTCACTACGTTCTCTACAGTGAAACCGTATTTTTCAATGACAAGATCGCCGGGTGCACTTGCGCCGAACGTATCGATTGCCATAACTGACCCTTCATCGCCGGCATATTTATGCCATCCGAGGGAAGCGCCCATTTCAATTGCCAAACGTTTCTTCACTGATTTCGGGAGAACTGAATCTTTATATGCCTGATCTTGTTTTTCAAATAGATCCCAAGAAGGCATAGAAACTACACTAACATCGATGTTTTGTTCTTTTAGAGCCTGTTGTGCTTCTGCTGCCAAACTGACTTCAGATCCACTCGCAATCAAAATACCATCAGCAATTTCTTTAGAAGCAGGAGACACGACATATGCCCCTTTTTGTACAGATTCCATTGCCAATTCTTTTGACTTCGGAAGTACTTTCAGGTTTTGTCTGGAGAGTACCAGAACCGTTGGAGTGTTTTTAGACGTTACGGCTGTATACCAAGCGGCAGATGTCTCATTGCCGTCTGCCGGACGAATAATAGTTAAGCCGGGCATCGCACGCAATGAAGCCAGCTGTTCAACCGGTTCATGTGTAGGACCGTCTTCTCCGACTGCCACGCTGTCGTGAGTAAAAACATATGTGACAGGCAGACCCATCAGGGCAGACAGGCGAATTGCAGGTCTTACATAGTCACTGAACACAAAGAATGTACCGCCAAAGACAGTAACTCCACCGTGTAAAGCCATTCCGTTCAATGCTGTACCCATGGCAAATTCACGAACGCCGAACCAAATATTTCGTCCTTCATAATTTTCAGAAGAGAAATCTCCAGCATTTTTAATAGAAGTTTTATTCGAACCCGCAAGATCGGCACTTCCGCCGAACAAAGAAGGCAATACAGAAGCCAGCGCATTAATGGAATCTCCGGAAGCCGAACGAGTCGCAACTGAAGCACCTGCCTCATAGACAGGCATGCCTTCTTTCAAGTCAGAAGGCAGTTCGCCAGCAATAGCCGTTTTCAATTGTGCTGCCAATTCCTTATGTTCATTTTCATATTGACTGAACAGTTCGTTCCACTGATTTTCCGATTTCACGCCTAGTTCTTCGGATGTTTCTTTAAAACGGTCATATACTTCATCCGGAACATGGAAATCTTCCTCAAATGTCCACTTGTAGTAATCTTTTGTCAACGCTAGTTCATCTTCACCAAGCGGGGCGCCGTGAACGTCAGATTTACCTGATTTATTTGGCGAGCCATATCCGATGACTGTTTTTACTTCTATGATCGTAGGACCGCCGGTGTTTCCTTTTGCTTCTTCAATCGCGCCGGAAACCGAATTGATGTCATTGCCGTCGTCTACACGAAGATAATTCCAGCCGTATGATTCGAAACGTTTTTTGATATTTTCAGAGAATGACATGCCTAAGTCGCCGTCCAATGAAATATCATTACTATCATAAAGTATGATTAATTTGTCCAGCTGCAAGTGGCCAGCTAGTGAAATTGCCTCAGCTGCCACACCTTCCATCAGATCTCCATCACCGCAAAGGGCATATGTGTAATGATCAACGATGTCAAAACCAGGTTTATTGTATGTTGCGGCTAAATGTTTCTCAGCCATTGCCATACCTACAGCCATACCAATTCCTTGTCCAAGAGGTCCTGTCGTAGCTTCTACACCTGCTGTGTGCTTGTACTCCGGATGACCTGGTGTTTTTGAATCCCACTGTCTAAAATTCTTAATATCGTCGATTGTCAAACCATACCCGCTTAAATGAAGCAGGCTGTAGAGCAGCATCGAACCGTGGCCTGCCGAAAGAACAAAACGGTCGCGGTTAAACCATTGGGGATTTGACGGATTATGGTGTAAGTACTTTGTCCATAAGGTGTATGCCATTGGTGCTGCACCCATAGGAAGACCCGGGTGTCCGGAGTTCGCTTTTTCGATCGCATCGATTGATAGCGTTCGGATTGTTGTTATTGCCAGTTGATCGATTTTTTCGGTCATTCTGTACATCCTTTCCGTACTGTCTCTTCTGATTATGTTTGTGAGTATTCCTTCTCTAGTGTAGTCAATTCCTTAACCAATTACAATATTAATCAGCTGTCAATACTTAATTTAACGGTTTATGACCGGCCTGTGCTTTTTTGACCTTTTCTGGCGTCACATCATTACCTTCTGCATCGATCACTTTGACAGATTCAATTGTTTCCCGCATGCTTGAACGAAATGTTTCTAAATATTCTTTTCGAAGCTGTGTCTGTTCCTTTGCTTCTTCAATTGACAGACCTGTCGTTTTCGACTTATTAGCAAGCTCATTGATTCGACTAATTTTCTTTTCTGATAGCATCTTTAAGAACCTCCAAAATTTCTTGTTTATTAAAATGTAAACAACCTGGAGGAAAAGTGCAACAGATTAGTGTTCCTTCTCTATAAACTCTTTATATCTTCTATGAACAGTAGCTTTGCTGACTGAGTGGCCAAGTCCGTTCAATACAGATGCTATTTCTTCAAAAGTCAGCCCCTTATCGCGCAACGAAATAATTTCTTCTATTGGGATAACTAATCGTTCTCTGCCGGGACCTTTATCAATATTATGTAAGTTTTTTGATGGGTCATAACCTTTTTGGACTGCCCGCTTCATGCCTCTTCGAATTTTTGCATTATGCAGTTTACGCTGATATTCTTCAACGATTGCCAGAATTTCAAGCAGCATCGTATCCATTTCATTGAGTTCTATCGTCCCGTTTGAATGATTGGATATCACGGTGGTCTGCGATTTAGCTATAACGTGCAAAATAGCCACTCTAGCGTTGCCGCGTCCAAGACGGGTTTCGTCCTGTACAAGCAATGCATCGATTTTTTCATTCTGCAGCTGATCGAGCAGAGCAAGCAGTCCGTCCCGGTCCATTTCATAACCGCTTTGCCGATCAGTAAAAATACCGGCACATTCATAGGAAAGTTCCACCGCTAATTGCTCCAGTTCTTCCTGCTGCCTCACCAGAGACTGTTCCTGCGTTTCTTTTTCTGTACTCACACGGCAATATATCACACATTTCTTGTTATTCATTTGCTCCCTCTCCCATTTCAGCCAGCCTGTGATCGGGCTGTCTGTCCATCTTAACAGGCAGACGCAGCAAGTCACCGGATTTGATCTGGTCACTCTTCAGCTCATTCAAGGATTTTACTTGTTCAATCCAATGGTGAGGAGGCGTCTTGGCGTCTGCATAATTCGCTGCCAGATCCCATAATGTGTCACCATCGTCAATAACTATTTCCATATACCCTTCATCTGATGACAACTTGTCCAATTGGTAGGCCGCCACGGATAGAATAACTACTATAAGTACAATAAAAAAATAATTTTCTTTAAAGAATCTCATGCTGAATCCTCCTATTACTCTATTTTTAGAATGCATGTTCGGAATGCTTGTTCTTAATTATAAGAGAACATACGATTGGCTGTCAAGCAAAATTCGAACCTTTGTTTGATTACTAGCCGAACGCATGTTATACTATATTCAAAATACTTGTTGGATATTTCGATTTACCGGCAAACCAATTGAAGAGGTGAATGAATTGAAGAAAATTTCTAAAAGACAGGAAGAAATACTTGCTTTCATTAAAGATGAAGTCCGTTTAAAAGGATATCCGCCATCCGTAAGGGAAATCGGAGAAGCAGTCGGTCTTGCATCCAGCTCTACTGTGCACGGCCACTTGTCACGTCTGGAGAACAAAGGATTTATCCGGCGGGACCCGACGAAGCCCCGTGCGATAGAAATATTAGATCCCGAAGGCCTTGAAGAATTAAAAGGCGGGGTCATGCATGTTCCATTGATTGGTAAAGTTACTGCAGGTGCTCCGATAACTGCTATTGAAAATATAGAAGAGTACTTTCCGCTGCCGGACAGTTTCGGCTCTTCAGATGATGAAATCTTCATGCTTGAGATTGTTGGAGAGAGTATGATTGAAGCAGGCATCTTGAATGGCGACCGTGTGATTGTCAGACAGACTCATTCCGCTATGAACGGCGAAATTGTAGTAGCTATGACTGAGGAAGATGAAGCAACGGTGAAACGTTTCTTTAAAGAGAAGGACTATTTCCGTCTGCAGCCTGAAAACTCGTCTATGGAACCGATTATCGTTGACCAAGTATCGATACTCGGGAAAGTTGTCGGAGTTTATCGGATGATTCATTAAAAAAAGTGTATCGAAAACCATTATGGTTTTTGATACACTTTTTGTTTTATATCAGTTTTTGTTCCAAAAGCTGCTCAGTAGATGCCAGCACAGCAGCTTTGACATGTTCATATGTCAGTCCGCCCTGTATATAAGCGGTATAAGGCGATCTGATGGGGCCGTCAGCTGTCAGCTCGATGCTGGAACCCTGGATAAACGTGCCGGCGGCCATAATGACGTCATCCGAATAGCCCGGCATATAAGATGGTTCAGGCGCATAGTGGGCATTTATTGGAGAATTGTCCTGTATCATCCGGCAGAATGTGATCATCTGTTCCGGTGTTGAAAAGTTTACCGATTGGATGAGATCTGTGCGCTGCACGCTGTAGTGCGGTGTCGTGTCCATTCCAAACTGTTCAAAGAAAGCAGCAGTAAACAATGCGCCTTTGACTGCCTGGCTCACCACATGGGGTGCCAGGAAAAAGCCCTGATACATTTCGAGTAATGTATCCAGTGATGCTCCGGCTTCTGCGCCAAGTCCCGGAGAAGTCATTCGGTACGCACATTTTTCTACCAGTTCTTTTTTTCCTGCTATATATCCGCCGGTTCTCACTAAGCCGCCGCCCGGATTTTTAATAAGTGAACCAGCCATCAAATCGGCGCCTGCTTCCGTCGGTTCCTGCAGCTCCACAAATTCACCATAGCAATTGTCCACGAAGATGACGACATCTTCTTTTATTTTGCGTATCTCTTGAATCATTTCTCTAATTTCATGTATCCGGAATGATGGATTGCTCGAATAGCCTTTTGAGCGCTGAATTGCGACTATTTTTGTTTTGGAAGAAATCGCTTCTTCAGCTTTCTCATAATCCACTTTGCCGTCTTCTTTCAAATCGATATGCCGATATGAAATTTGGTAGTCTTCCAGTGAACCAGTATCTTTGCCGTTTCCTGAAATGATTGATTCCAGTGTATCGTACGGTTTGCCGGTGATATAGATCAATTCATCCCCCGGACGGAGTATACCGAACAAACTGATGGTAATGGCATGAGTGCCTGAAATGATTTGATTTCGGACAAGACAGTCTTCTGCCCCGAAAACATCTGCATAGACCTGTTCAAGAGTATCACGGCCGCTGTCATCGTAGCCGTAGCCTGTTGAACCGGACAGATGAAAGTCACTGACTTTATTCTGCTTGAAAGCCTGAAGCACTTTTCGCTGATTATAAAAAGCGATTTCTTCTACTTTTTTTACATAAGGTGCAATTTTCTGCTCTGCTTCGTAAGATTTCTGAAGCAGTTCTTCATTGATCGGTGCGATTTGCATAGGTAGTACCTCTTTTCATTTTGTTCAACATCTATTTTAGCAGAAGGAGCCGGGTTGCCCTACTAAAGAACATAAAAAAACAGGCATCAGCCTGTTTTACTGTTCATCTTTTAAAATAACGGGTTTTGCCGGTGCATAGGTTGATATCGCATGTTTATAGATGAGTTGCTGTTTTCCGTCTGATTCCAGCAAGACCGTATAATTGTCATAGGACTTGATCAAGCCTTTCAATTGAAAACCATTCAATAGAAAAACCGTAACAAACGTGTTGTTCTTCCGTAAAGAATTCAAAAACGTATCCTGCATATTCCCTTGTGCCATTCAATTGCCTCCCTATATCTATTACATGAATTATTCCCCACTTACTTCTTAAAACCCTTTATTATTTCACATGTTTTTCGAAAAATTTCATCCGTTGGCTGGTCGGCCTCCACCCACTCCACAGGAAGTTTATTGCGGAAATAAGTCAGCTGCCGTTTTGCATAGTTACGGGTGTTTTTTTTGACTGCTTCAATCGCCTGTTCTTTTGTCAGATGACCGTCAAAATAAGAGATCAATTCCTTATAACCGATTGCCTGGACTGACTGCGTATTTCGAATTCCGCGATTCCACAGCTCTTCCACTTCCGCAAATAGCCCCGCTTCCACCATCAAGTCTACCCGGTGATTGATGCGTTCATACAGCATTTCCCGCGGAAGATCGAGTCCGATAATAAGCTCATTGTACATCGGTTCATTTCCTTGCTGCTGCTCATGTTCTTGCTTCGTCTGTCCCGTCACTTCCAAAATCTCAAGCGCACGGATTAAACGCCTGTGATTATTCGGATGGATGATTTCTGCACTTTTAGGATCCAGTTCCGCCAGTCTGCTGTGCAGTACGGCAGATCCGAACTCCTCCAATTCATTTTCCAGTCTGGCACGCACCTCAGGATCAGCTGCCTGCTCTGTGAAGCGATAATCAAATAAAACCGCCTGAATATACATTCCGCTGCCTCCGACAATGACCGGCAGTTTCCCTCTCGACTGAATATCTGCAATCCATCCTCTTACTACCTGTTGATATTCTGCTACGGAAAAACTTTCTGTCGGCTCTTTTACATCAAAGAAATGATGAGGAATTCCCTGCATTTCAGACGGCTGGATTTTCGCGGTGCCTATATCCAGCTCCTTGTATACCTGCATTGCATCACCGTTGATAATTTCACCGTTCAGTTCTTTGGCCAATGCCGTGCTTAGGGCCGTCTTCCCTGATGCAGTCGGCCCCGCTACTGCAATTACATCAATTACTCCGTTCATGCTGTTCCATCCACCCGACTATATACTTGAATACTTCGTGCCGATTTGTCTCCTGCAGCATTTCATGACGTCCGCCTTCATACAGCTGAACCGTCACACTCTCCTGCCCGGCCTTGATAAACTGTTTCGCTGTTTTCCAAACACCTTTTCCTCCGTTGCCGACAGGATCTTCAGTACCCGATACTAATAAAATAGGCAGATCATGCGGGATGTTCTGAAGAAGTTCCGGTGATTCAATTGAATTCATGCCTTCGAGTAGCACCCGGAACAGCTGAGCAGTGGGTACAAATCCGCATGCTTCATCCTCTACATAATCCTGCACGCATTCATTGTCCCTCGACAACCAGGCGAATGAAGACTCTTCAGGGAAAAGTTTAGAATAACTGCCGAATATCATGTTATTCAGAAATTCATCCGGTTCCTGATCAGACAGCCTGCTCTCTCTATATTCTGACAGCAGCTTTCCTGCAAAGCCCACTGGTTTCGCATTACTTCCTGTTCCGGATAAAACAACTTCATCTACTGCATTTCCATACAGCTGAATGAAACGTCTGACTACGAAAGAACCCATGCTGTGCCCAATTATGATAATCGGCAGATCGGGTCCGTCCGCGCGATAAGCTTGAAGTACTTCAAATGCGTCGTCAACCAAATGATCAAATGTCGCATTTTCTCCCAGATAGCCATATGGATGATAGTTGGCTGCAGCTGTTTTGCCATGTCCTCTTTGATCATGCGCAACGACTTCATATCCATTGGAAGCCAAATAATCCATAAACTGCTCATATCGCCGTGAATGTTCCGCCAGCCCGTGCACCAGATGAACCCGGGCTTTTTTCAATCCTTCAGGCTTTTTGCACTTACTGTAAATGATTGTCCCGTCACGCATCTCCATCCATTTTTCATTCACTGTGCTCCACTTCCCTTCGCTACTGCAATCGCGTTTATTATAGCATGTAAATGAACGGTTTTTTTCATCGTCCATCTCATGTAATCAGACTCCGCTCTCTATAGTTCACATCACTCGCTTGAACATTTTTTCTAACTCATACGTAGTGAAATGAATTAAAACAGGACGGCCGTGCGGACAAGTATAGGGGTTATGACAGTTTCCAAGGTCTGTAAGCAGGCGTTCCATATCTGCTTGTGTCAAATAATAATTCGCTTTAATTGACCGTTTGCAGCTCATCATGATCGCGCTCTCTTCCCGCAGTTTCTCCACATCTACTTTCCGGCTCTCCAGGACCTGCTCAATCATTTCTTCAATGATAGCGGCAGCCTGTCCTTCGGGAAACCATATTGGATATTCTTTTACCGTATAGGTGGAAGGCCCGAATGCTTCTAAATAAATTCCCACCCGCTCTAGTGCATCTTTGCATTCTTCAATTTTCAATTGTTCATCTGCTGAATAATGAAAGACCATCGGCAACAACAGCTGCTGCCTTTCCTCTGCGCTTACTTGCCCGAGCTTCGTTTTGAAATATTCATATTTTATCCTCTCTTGCGCAGCGTGCTGGTCAATCAAATAAAAACCATCCTCATTTTGCGCAACGATATACGTACCGTGAATCTGTCCAACTGGAACAATTGCAGGAAAATGGCTGGATCTGGGTATTTCTGTTTGTTGTTCAGATGACACTTTTTGTTCTTCAGGCTCTTCAAATATTACTTCAGGAAAGTCCGGCTCCTGCTGAATAGCGGGCATATCTTGCTCTCTTACCGGAGTCTGTACGGTTGACTGATACGGTTGTACCGGGCCTTGAACTTCTACTTGCGGATGCCGGATTGAAGGTGTCCAGATCGTCTGCTGTTCAGACTCTGTCCTGACAGGTTTTTCTTTTTTAACGGCATCCGGAATAATCGACACACCTTGCACGGCTTCTTGTATAGCCTGTTTAATCAACGAAAATAATTCCTGCTCCTTGCTGATTCTTATATGACGCTTTGCAGGGTGCACGTTGACATCCGTCAAGATCGGATCCGCTGTTATATTAACGACCGCAATCGGAAACCTGCCGATCGGCAAATACGTGTGCATCGCGTCGATACTAGCCTGCGTTCCCGGATAGCTTTTGATCCAGCGGCCATTCATCAAAAGGGAAATATAGTTTTTAGATGCTCTGGTCATTTCAGGCAGTGTGATGAATCCATTCACTTTAAAATCTGCATCTTCTTTTTCAAACGGGATCATTTTGCGTGCTACAGATACTCCATATATATCGGCCAGGACTCTTAGCAGATCGCCTGAACCCGCTGTTCGCAAAAGCTGATGCTGATCGTGAGTCAGTGTGAATGCTATATCAGGATGGCTCAGTGCCAGCCTGTTCAGCAGATCGATCGTATGTCCAAGTTCTGTCTGTATCGTCTTCATATATTTCAGACGGGCAGGAGTATTAAAGAAAAGATGCTGCACGAGAAAATCGGTTCCTTTCCGCAGCGCGCCGGCTTCATGTTTTATGACTTTGCCGCCTTCTATTTCAACGACTGTTCCTTGTTCTTCTCCGTCAGATGTCCACAATGTGACTTTCGAGACTGCTGCGATACTTGCCAGCGCCTCTCCCCGAAATCCTAATGTCCGGATACGGAACAGATCGTGTTCATTGGAAATTTTACTCGTTGCATGACGTTCAAAACAGCGCAGGGCGTCTTCTTCCGACATTCCTTTGCCATTATCTGTCACTCGGATCGAAGTCAGGCCCGCCTCTTCCAGTGTGATTTCAATTTTCGTGCTGTCTGCGTCAATCGCATTTTCCACGAGTTCTTTGACGATAGAAGCAGGACGTTCCACCACTTCACCCGCTGCAATTTTATTGGCTAACGTGTCTTCCATGATGTGAATGTGATTCATTCGATCCCGCCTTTCATTTTACAGCTAATTGCGTTTTCCATTCTGCCAGCTTCTGCATGGCCTGCATCGGTGTCATGTTCATGACGTCTGTCGCTTCAATCTCTTCAAGCAGCCGAATTTTTGCAGGAGAAACAGCCGGTTCTTCGAATGAATCGAATAATGCAAGCTGTTCAGACACTGAATTCGCATCTTTCCCTGCGCTTTCTTCTTCAAAACAATACAGCAGATCTTTGGCTCGTCCAACCAGTTCATTCGGCAGTCCCGCCAATTCCGCCACATGTATGCCGTAACTTTTATCTGCAGCACCCGGCAGAACTTTATGCAGAAATACCACTTTGCCATTCTGTTCTTTTGCTGCGACGTGAACGTTCATGAGACGTGCAAGAACATCTTCCAGTTTCGTCAGTTCATGGTAATGAGTGGAAAATAACGTGTTGGCCTGAATTTCTTCATGAATATGCTCCATCATCGCCTGCGCGAGCGCCATGCCGTCATAAGTAGACGTACCTCGCCCGATTTCATCGAATAATAGCAGACTTCGTGATGAGGCATGGGCAAGCGCATACTGGGACTCCATCATTTCCATCATAAATGTACTTTGGCCGGATGCCACATCATCGGCTGCACCGATTCTCGTGAAAATTTGATCGGTAATCGGCAGCATCGCTTTTTCACAGGGGACGAAACATCCGATCTGTGCCATTACAACCGTTAAAGCGACTTGGCGCATATAGGTGCTTTTACCCGACATATTCGGCCCTGTAATCAGCAGCATATTGCTGTTTTCAGCCAGCTCACAAGAGTTCGGAATATAGAGTGAATGATTCATCATCTTTTCAACGACAGGATGTCTGCCTGTTTGAATATGGAGTGCACGACCTTCATGGAATTCAGGTCTGACATATTGATTTTTTTCTGACACCGCAGCAAATGAAAGTAAGACATCCAGTTCACTGATCACAGAAGCGAGCCGCTGAATGCGCTGCACATCATTCTTCACTTGATCACGAATGGCTGAAAACAGCTCTGTTTCAAGCGTCTGGCTGTCCGCTTCGGCATTCAAAATCAATTCTTCTTTCTCTTTAAGTTCTGCGGTGATGTAACGCTCTGCATTCGCCAGTGTCTGTTTCCGTTCATAACGACTTAGATCTGCCAAATGAATATTGGATTTCGTAATTTCAATATAATAGCCGAATATTCGGTTGTAGCCGATTTTTAACGTTTTAATTCCAGTTGCCTGGCGCTCTTTCTGTTCAAGCTGCGCCAGCCAGTTCTTGCCGTTGCGCGAAGCGTCGCGAAGCTGATCGAGTCTGTCATGGTAGCCGTCTTTGATCAGTCCGCCGTCTTTGCCGGACAGCGGCGGATTTTCTGCAATGGCATCAGCCAGTAAGTGAAAGGTTTCTTTACATGGGTCCATCTGTTCTGCAAGTTTTTGTAGCATCGGACGCTGTGATTCATCGAGTATTTGTTTAAGTTTTGGTATATGTGTCAATGAATTTCTTAATTGTGCTAAATCACGGGCACTCGCGCTACCCATTGATATTCTCCCGGCAAGCCTCTCGAGATCATAAACATTCTTCAGTTCTTCAACCAATTCTTCACGCAGAAAATATTCATCAACTAAATTGCTGACTGCTTCCAGCCGGTCTTCGATAGCACGGTGCTGCGCCAACGGCTGATGAATCCACATTCTCAGTTTTCTTGCGCCCATTGCCGTGACGGTTTCATCAAGCACCCAAAACAGCGTGCCTTCTTTTTTGCCGGAACGGATTGTTTGAACAAGCTCCAGATTTCGCATGGAATTCGCATCAATGGACAGTTTAGCGTCTTTTTCAATATAGACGAACGGACGGATATGGCCGAATACCATTTTTTGCATCCGCAGGAGATAGGCCTGCAGCTTTCTGCATGCTTCCTGAAGTTCAGCGGGAAGATGTGCATATGTATCTTGACCGATCGTTTGAAGCTGCTCTGTATCTTCTATAGAAAGCATGATTTCCCGGCTTTCGAACATTTCATGCAGAGCCAGATGAAGCTGCTGATCCACGACTATTTCTTTCATTCCGAGTGATTCGATTTCAGCAAGCAGCGAGCGCTCCGTGCCTTCAATCAGTTCGACTTTTCCTTCGCCTGTTCCAACATCCAAATAAGCCAGTGCAAAACGCTGGTCGGCAATATTATGAACCGCTCCTATAAAATGATTTGCTTCAGTATCAATTGTTTTGCCTTCTGTAAGGGTTCCCGGTGTGACAACTTTCACCACTTCCCGTTTGACGATGCCTTTCACTGACCTTGGATCTTCCATCTGTTCGCAAATCGCTACTTTATGCCCTTTCTGAATTAATGTTTCAATATAACCCGCAGCAGAATGATAGGGTATTCCGCACATGGGAATTCGGTCCTTTGATCCCGAATCCCGGCTCGTCAGTGTGATTTCTAAAATAGAAGAAGCATTCAGCGCATCTTCAAAAAACATTTCATAAAAGTCGCCGAGACGGAAAAATAAAAACGCATCCTTGTGCTGCTCTTTAATTTGTAAATACTGTTTAATCATCGGTGTGTGTTCAGACATCTATAACCCTCATTTATTCGCTCATTTTCTTTCCATTATAACAAACCTGATGGTAGTTAACGAATCAAAAGAAATAGCTTTTCTTCAGGCAAAATAAAAAAGCCGGTAAAAAACCGGCTTTTAAAACGGTGAATCTTTACGTCTCATCGACTGAGGTGTTTCTTGTTTTGCAGGCGGTCCCTGTGTTTTCTTTTCTTCCATGACAATCGAAGATGATTCTGTGTATGCCAGTGGCCATTCTTCTTCATATGGATCGGGGTGAATCGTTACAGACACCTTCGTTTCCCCCACCATCTCCACGACCAATTCTCTTTCAATTGAAATCGCAAAGTTCTTTCCGCATTCCGAAATGCTGGCTTCCGTACAGTTCGGGTGCTGAATGACAGACACAATCGTCTCTTCGTGTTTTGACGTTGGCTCATCCCGGTAATGCAGGGCAATTTTATCTTTGTATGGAACGGATTCCGTGAAGACCGATGTTTTGGAGTGATCGTGATGAGAATACCAGACGTTTACATCAAAGCTCCCTGTCACTTCCACATGATTTCCTGTTTTCTTCGCCTGATATGTGTGGTTAATGACCCAGCAGCCCAAAATACTCGAAGGCTGATTTGGCGGTTTTAACGTCACAGTGCTCTCTGATCGATGCTTTCCTTTGGCAATAACAGCTTTCGTCACAATTTGTCGTAAGTTTTTCAGTTTTCTTCCTCCTTCTTAGGCTTCTATCCATCCTATGCAACAGCAGCCCAGAAAGTGAAAAAATCGGCAAGGAATTTTATCCCCAGCCGATTTATTATTAAGACAATGATTTTTTTGAAGTATTTTCTACATATGAACCGGTTTCGCCGCGCAATACATCGCCGCCGGTAGATTCGATAATTTCATCCGTGACACTGTTTGCAATTGTATTTGAAACAAGCTGCAGCAAATCATTCACTTCGTCTTGTGATTGCTTGAATTCTTGAACCAATGGAATTTCATCAATCTCACCCTGTACCTGTTCAATTTTCTTCTCAATGTTTTTCAAAGCACGTTCTTTTTCATAGTGCTGGAAATTTACCGCCTGTGTCTGAAGTGATTTAAGACTGGCAATTTTTTCACGCACTTTTTGATTTTCATTAATTTGCGCTTCTGCACGCTTATAGAATTCTACTTCTTCCGTGTTTGCAAGCATATGCGCCAAGTCGCGTGCTTTTGCTATAATATCGTCTTTCGTGTACAGCTTTTCCATTATGCCATCACCTTTTCCTCTTTAGATACTCCGATGTATTCTCCATCGAGCGACCATGTTTTTGCTTCTGTGATTCTGACTTCTACAATTTGTCCTATTACGGAGCGGGGTGCTTTAAAGTTTACCAGCTTGCTTTTTTCTGTATACCCCGCAAGAACATCAGGATTTTTCTTACTCTCGCCTTCTACCAGAACTTTTACGACTTGTCCCTGATACGGCTTCATTGCTTCTGCGGACATCTCATTCACCAGTTTGTTCAGTCGCTGCAGACGTTCTTTCTTCACTTCCATCGGTACATTGTCGATCATTTTCGCAGCCGGCGTTCCTTCACGCGGTGAATAAATATACGTAAACGCCGTGTCAAATCCCACTTCACGATACAACGACATCGTTTCTTCGAACTGTTCATCCGTTTCATTCGGGAAACCGACAATAATATCTGTTGTCAGAGAAGCAGTAGGGATGGCTTTACGAATTTTATCAACGAGAACTAAGTAATGTTCACGTGTATATTTACGCGCCATAATCTTCAGCATCTCACTTGATCCGGACTGTACCGGCAAGTGAATATGGTCGACCAGATTGCCACCTTTTGCGAGAACCTCAATCAAATGATCATCGAAATCACGCGGATGGCTCGTCGTGAAACGAATTCTTGGGATGTCGATCAGACGAAGATCATTCATCAAATCGCCTAAACGGTAGGTGATGTCATCAAAGTCTTTCCCATACGCGTTGACGTTCTGGCCAAGCAAAGTGATTTCTTTATAGCCTTCTGCAGCGAGCTGACGAACTTCCTGGATGATATCATCTGGTCGGCGGCTGCGTTCTTTTCCGCGTGTATACGGCACAATACAGTACGTGCAGAACTTATCACAGCCGTACATGATATTGACCCATGCCTTGATCTTGCCATGTCGAACTTTCGGCAAATCTTCAATGACATCGCCTTCTTTTGACCAAACTTCAATGACCATCTCTTTTGACATATAGGCCTCATGCAAAATATGCGGCAGGCGGTGAATATTGTGCGTGCCGAAGATCATATCGACCTGATCGTACGTCTTCAGTATTTTATTAACGACAGATTCTTCTTGCGACATACAGCCGCAGACACCAATCAACAGTTCGGGACGTTCCCGCTTCAGCGATTTCAGATGCCCCAGTTCGCCGAATACTTTATTCTCTGCATTTTCACGGATTGCACAGGTATTCAGCAGAATAACGTCCGCGTCCTGTACGGTATCGGTGGATTCATAACCGAGAGCCATGAAAATACCGGCGATGACTTCTGTATCATGCTCGTTCATTTGGCAGCCATATGTACGGATATAAAACTTCCGACCTTGGCCCATGCCTTTAAAGCGCTGATCTATTTGAAAATTATCATGATATTCGACTTCTTCTTTCCCGCGTTTTTTTGCATCTTTCAAAGAAGGTGCACTATACACAGACTCAAAATATTTGCTATAGTCTTTTTCAGTTGTTTTGGCAGTTGGTGCATTTTCTGTTGCGAGTCCAGCCTGCAAACGCTGTTCTTCATTCATTGCAGCAGCCCCTTTCTAATACTTATCGGGAAATAAGCATACATGATGTTATTATACTGAACTTTTATCTGATATGACAGCAAAGGACTAAATTGTCGCAGGTTTGTCATCAAAAAAAGGGCTCTTCTCCAAAACTTGTGCTTGATAGTCTATTTCATGAGCAGAGTGAGATTTGACATACCAGCGTAGACGCAGCTGCAGGACGGTTATGAGCGCGGAGGCCCATTCAATGATCACGGCGGGTTGCGGTATGATCACGCGGCCGAGCCGAATGATCACGTGTACGGTGTGTATGAGCGGTTGAGGCTGGGCTATGAGCGCTTGGGCAGATAGCATGATCATCCGCGAAACTTCTTTGGCAGGCAGCCACGCTTTTCGCCAGCAAGCTCATCACGCGCCGTAGCGGGTTTACCTGCAGCATGATTTTAGTAATTCTAACATGACAAGTTGTCAAGAACTCATTTTTCCGCAGAACTAAAAAAGACCACAGATTATTTTCTGTGGTTTGAAGAGTAACATTACAAATCTAAACAGCTCAACGAGTTTTTTTCTCTACAAGAAGTTTGAGAGCTGTCCTTGCTTCTCCATTGATTTCAATATCTGTAAATGCAGGTGCGCAGATCAGGTCTCCGCCACTCGGGGCCACAAAACCTCTTGCAATTGCTATGGCCTTCACTGCTTGATTTAATGCGCCAGCTCCGACTGCCTGGATTTCTGCATAGCCTTGTTCGCGGATGACTGCAACCAATGCACCCGCAACAGAGTTTGGATTTGATCTGGAAGATACTTTCAAGGGACTCACGATATTTCCTCCTTATTTTGCAATGTCTATGGAAAAGCTATATTCCATAAGCCATCCTATGAAAGATCAGGAGGAATTAGACGCTATTCGGATTAGTTTGTAAATGGATGATCTTCGTTTATTCGAATACGTTCAATGTGAAGGGCTTTCCCGGTACTGTCATCCAGTTCCACAAACATCCCATTCAGCTGCGGCCGGCCATTTTTCGGCACTTCAAAGCGTGTCGGTAAATTCGTGTAGAATCGATACAGAACATCCTCTTTTTTCATTCCAAGTATTTCATCATAGGGTCCTGTCATACCGGCGTCAGTTAAATACGCTGTGCCGCCTGGTAATATGCGTTCATCTGCTGTCTGCACATGCGTATGCGTACCGACCACAACTGATGCTTTCCCGTCCAGATGCCAGCCCATCGCAATTTTCTCACTTGTAGCTTCCGCATGGAAATCAACGAAAATAAGTGGTGACAGTTCTTTTGCTTCTGCAATTAATTCATCTGCTTTAGCGAATGGATCATCATGCGGCGGCAGGAACGTCCGACCGTGCAAATTAATAACCGACAATGTTACCCCGTTCTTCGTGACCGCTGTCATGCCCTTGCCCGGCGCCTGATCAGAAAAGTTTGCAGGACGGATTAAATAATCGACATCATCAATAAAATCGAAAATTTCTTTTTGATCCCATGTATGATTCCCCATCGTAATGACGTCTACACCGGCATACAGCAAATCCTGATAGATGGCTTTTGTAATGCCTCTTCCCGATGCTGCATTTTCACCATTTGCGATAATTACATCCGCTTGGTATTTTCTTTTCAGACGTGATAAATTATCCATCACCATATCGCGCCCAATTGAACCGACAATATCACCAATAAAAATTACTCTCATCCTTTAAACCTCTTTCCAAAATGAAAACAGCTTCCCATCGAACCGGAAGCTGTTAACTTAGTTATTCGTTATTTTGCATACTCTACTGCGCGGGTCTCCCGAATGACCGTCACTTTGATATGCCCTGGATAATTCAATTCTTCTTCAATCTGTTTTCGGATATCTCTTGCCAGACGGTGTGCGGTAATATCATCAATTTGTTCTGGACGGACAATAATCCGTACTTCACGTCCCGCTTGAATCGCAAATGATTTTTCCACGCCTTCGTAAGATTCAGAGATTTCTTCCAGTTTTTGCAGACGTTTAATATAATTCTCCAGTGTTTCACTGCGAGCACCAGGTCTTGCGGCTGACAATGCGTCTGCTGCTGCAACCAGCACTGCGATGACAGAGGTCGCTTCTTCGTCACCGTGGTGCGAAGCGATACTGTTGATCACTACCGGATGTTCTTTGTATTTCACTGCAAGCTCTTTACCGATTTGAACATGGCTTCCTTCTACCTCGTGATCGATCGCTTTACCAATATCGTGAAGTAAACCGGCACGTCTTGCCAGGTTCACATCCTCACCAAGTTCAGCCGCGAGCAACCCAGTCAGATAGGCCACTTCAATCGAGTGCTTCAAGACGTTCTGGCCGTAACTGGTACGGAAATGCAGACGTCCGAGAATTTTAATCAAATCCGGATGTAAATTGTGAATGCCTATATCAAATGTAGTCTGTTCACCTTTCTCCCGGATCAGCTCATCTACTTCTCTTCTGGACTTGTCCACCATTTCTTCAATACGTGCCGGATGTATTCGTCCATCCTGTACGAGTTTCTCCAGTGCCAATCTGGCAGTTTCTCTCCGTACGGGATCAAAGCCTGATAAAATGACTGCCTCTGGTGTATCATCGATGATCAGATCAATACCCGTCAATGTTTCCAGTGTGCGGATATTTCTTCCTTCACGGCCAATGATACGGCCTTTCATTTCATCGTTTGGCAAGTTCACGACAGAAACAGTAGTTTCCGCCACATGATCGGCTGCAAATCGCTGTAATGCAAGTGATAGAATCTCACGTGCTTTACGTTCAGATTCTTCTTTTGCACGCTGTTCCGATTCTTTGGTCATGACCGCAATGTCAGTCGACAGCTCTTCCTCTACATCTTCCAGGATGACACGTTTCGCTTCATCTCTTGTCAGAGAAGAGATTCTTTCGAGTTCCGTCTTCTGAGCGGTAACGAGTTCTTCCGCTTTGCGTTCCATCTGTTCAATATGCTGTTGTCTTTCTAAAAGCGCATCTTCTTTGCGTTCTAGACCTGCTTCTCTCTTATTGAGTGCATCATCCTTGCGATCAAGGTTTTCTTCCCGCTGTACGAGTCGGTTTTCTTGCTTCTGCAATTCTGCCCGTCTCTCACGGACTTCTGTTTCCGCTTCAATTCGCAGTTCGTGAGTTTCATCTTTCGCTTCTAATAGTGCCTCTTTTTTCACTGACTCCGCTTCACGCTTCGCCTCTTCAACGATTTGATTCGCTGTTTGCTTGGCACCAGTCACTTTTGAATCATTCACATTTTTCAATATAAAAAAGCTAACAACTGCACCGACGATGAGACTTAGCAAAACGGAGATGAGTATTTCAACAACCATTGAGGTCACCTCCTCCTGCTTTCTTTTCTTTTCAGTCGGCTCGTATAATTAATTTTGCCCTGGTGTTATGATTTCACATGTTTACCGTACCAGACCGGTAATGTCCCTACTTTTCTGTGAAAGCACCGAAGGCTCTAACTTAATCCAACGGGTGTGCCCCGTATGCGGGCGGGAACCCTGTTGTTTCGGGACTATTTGGCATTCATTCTGCTGCTCTGAAGTTGAGCAAAGTGTTTGCTGAATTAAGTTAAAATCAACATACCGCCAAAAAAACAATTCATTGGTTTGATCCATGTAAGGCGTATAGAATACACCACTTTAATTGTATAGTTGTATTTTTCATGTGTCAAGGAAACACCAAGGAAATTCGAAGGTTAAATAGATTGTAAACAGCAAGCCAAGAAAAAGCCCGCCAATTTCCATTGACGGGCCTGCTGCAGCAATTTATTTTTCGTCAGAGATCAACAGTAATTCTTCCAGCTCATCTTCTTCATCATGTGCTCCGATTACATAGTCGGTATTGTCCAAGCCGTATGTTGCACGGATTTTCCCTGCTATTTCAGCACGCATTTCGGGGTTTTCTTTAAGGAATATTTTTGCATTTTCCCGTCCTTGTCCCAAACGCTCGCCTTCATATGAATACCAGGCGCCGCTTTTTTGAACAACTTCCAATTCTGAACCCAGATCCAGAATTTCGCCTTCTCTTGAAATTCCTTCTCCATACATAATATCCACTTCAGCAGTTCTGAACGGAGGAGCAACTTTGTTTTTCACGACACGGATTCTTGTTTTATTACCCATTATGTCATTGCCTTGCTTAATTGCTTCTCCGCGCCGTACTTCCAAACGTACAGAAGCATAGAACTTCAGCGCTCGGCCGCCCGGTGTTACTTCCGGGTTACCGAACATGACGCCGACTTTTTCACGGATTTGGTTAATGAATACTGCAATGGTATTGGATTTATTGATCGCGCCTGAAAGCTTACGCAGTGCCTGGGACATTAAGCGGGCTTGCAAACCAACGTGCGCATCGCCCATTTCACCTTCAATTTCAGCTTTCGGCACCAATGCTGCCACTGAGTCCACTACGATCATATCCACTGCACCGCTTCGCACAAGTGCTTCAGCAATTTCCAATGCCTGTTCTCCTGTATCCGGCTGTGACAATAGCAAATCATCTATATTTACACCCAAGTTTCGTGCATAAATAGGATCCAGTGCGTGTTCAGCATCAATAAATGCTGCAGTGCCGCCGTTTGCCTGAATTTCTGCAATCGCATGAAGAGCGACAGTTGTTTTACCCGAACTTTCCGGTCCGTATACTTCGATTACACGGCCGCGCGGGTATCCGCCTATTCCAAGTGCGGAATCAAGTGCCAGTGAACCCGAAGATGAAGTTGCAATTTGAAGATTTGTTTTCTCTCCAAGCTTCATCACAGAACCTTTACCGAATTGCTTTTCTATTTGTTTTAATGCCATATCTAATGCCGCTTTACGATCGCTCAATTAAAATTCCTCCTCAAACTCTTTTTCTATTTCTATTATACCTTTTTCTACTGAAATACACAACAAATAAACGAACGGGTATTCGATTAATTACGTTGGAAAATTGAATAATACTATCGGAAATGGGAGTAATTTTAACTTTTACCGGCGATTTCAGCGGCAAAATCAATATTTCAACTCTTTTTTTTCTTTCATTTTCTGAATCAGATAATGCAAGGCAAACTGCACAGATCTTTTGCGGTTCGAGTTGCGCGATCCCGACAATTGAAGTTTAAAAGATACTGTCTCCATGTCTTCAGATGCAATCCCGATCCAAACTGTGCCTGGCGGCTGTCCGTCATGCGGTTCAGGGCCTGCCGCACCTGTCAGTCCGACGCCAAACGTCGTAGAGAATTTCTCCCTGATACTTTCTGCCAGCGCTTCTGCACACTCAGAACTGACGATGCCGTGGTAGTCGAGCAATGAAGGCAGTATACCGAGTTGTTCTATTTTCATTTCTTTATTATAAACTACCGTGCCGCCTTTTAATGCGTTGCCGATTCCAGGCTCCGAACCAAGTTCAGCCATAAACATACCCGAAGTCAGACTTTCCGCGGCGGAAATCGACCAATCGTTCTGCAAAAGCAGCTCTGTCGTTTTGGATGCCAGCGTATCGTCGTCTGTTCCATAAATAAATTCCCCGACAATCGAACGGATTTCCTGTTCTACCGGAAGAATGAGTTTTTGTGCTTCTTCTTCTGATTCTGCTTTGGCAGTAATCCGCAATTTCACCATTCCGGGGGATGCCAGCGGTGCAATTGTAGGATTGGTCTGTTTCTCGAGCAATGACTGAATACGGACTTCTAATTCAGATTCACCAATTCCCTGCAGTTTCAACACTTTAGAAGAAATGACATCCTGCTTTCCATATACACCCATTAAATAAGGGATGGCTTCATTTTCAAACATTGGTTCCAGTTCATGTGGAGGACCCGGTAATAAAATATACTGCCTGCCGTCTTTTTCAAGCCCCATTCCGGGTGCCATGCCGTGACGATTAGGCAATACTTTTGCGCCTTTAAGCACCAAAGCCTGCTTCTTATTGTTTTCAGTCATCTCTTTTCCGACTTGTTTAAAATACTGCAAAATTGTATTCATTGCTTCGTCATCAGAAATCAATTCACTGCCCAGCTCACGCGCAATGGTTTCCTTCGTCAGATCATCTTTCGTCGGCCCCAGCCCGCCGCTGAAAATCAATATATCCGCACGCTGCTGTGCCAGACGGATGGAATCTGCAAGCCGTTCCGGATTGTCTCCTACCACGGTATGATAATAAACATCAAACCCTGCTTCCGCCAGCCTGCCTGAAATGAATTTGGCGTTCGTATTCGTAATCTGACCTAATAAAAGTTCAGAACCAACTGCAATGATCTCTGCTTTCATAAATGAATCCAACTCCTCACATAGACTCGACTAACACTTTACGGTTTTTGATGAAATAGTCGACACCTGACCAGACCGTAAAGACTAACGCAATATACAGCATGATCGTTCCGAATGGTATGCCCATCGGTTCAAAAAATATATTATGCAGCAAAAGGAATGAGATCGCCAGTAACTGAGTAACTGTTTTAATTTTACCCAGTTGGTTCGCCGCCACTACTTCTCCGCCGCCTGCCAAAATTAATCGCAGGCCCGTGACTGCAAACTCACGGCTGATGATGATAATGACAATCCATGCCGGTGCAAAATCCATTTCCACGAGTAAGATAAAAGCGGCAGAAACCAGCAGTTTATCGGCAAGCGGGTCCAAGAATTTCCCCATATTCGTTACTAAATTATTTTTTCTGGCCAAATAGCCGTCAAGCCAGTCCGTGGTAGAAGCAATGATAAAGATAATGGCGCCGACCAGATGTTCAACCGGCATTTCGACACCGCCGATCTGGATGATTCCCCAGCCAAAATCGACTGCCATAAACAAGATGAAGAAAGGAATCATCAAGACGCGTGATAAAGTAATTTTATTAGGTAAATTCATTAATATTCCACCTTTCCGGCTCTAACATAATAAGTTCTTTAGAATAACAAAATAGTCATCCCTTGAGATGACTATTTTTTACTATGGTTTTTGAATAATGATATTTTGTGTCTGAAGGTCGTTCTGATATTCTACCGGCTGACCGTTGATAACCAATTCCGTAGAGTTAGTCCTGCCGACACGGATACGCAGACTTGCCGCATCAGCCGCATCTATTTCGACAGACTCACCCGTCGTCATAATCCTGCCACCCGGCTGCGGCATTCTCTCTGTACCTGCTTGGTCTGTAACGGAAATCCAAGAATCTCCCGAAGTGTTAATTACCAATTTAAGCTGTTGTGAATCGGTTAATTTGAATGTCGATGTTTCGCCTGACGAAGACTGGAATTCAAGCTGGCCAGCTGCAGCTGTGTCATCTGCCGGCTCTTCGGCATCCTCTGCATCATCGGCTGGTTTCTCTGCAGGCTCGTCTTTATCAACAGCCGGCTCCTTCTCAGGGTTTTCTGATGGCTGTTCGATCACTGCCGGTACATTTTGTGAAGCATTGTCAGACTCAGGGGATTTCTCAGCCGCTTTCTCCCTGAATAAAATATAGACAACGACGATAATCATCACAATAAATAAAGCCACAATTACTTTCGGCATCACTTCTTTTAACCGGCTGTTGCTTTTCAATCCACCGCTGCGCTGCAGCGGTGGAGGTGTTACTGTTTCACGCTCAGGTTCAGGGACGCTTCCGGACTCTTCTTTATAGAGTGCCAGCATTTCATCCGCATCCAAGTCAACAGCTTCTGCATACTGCTTAATAAATGCCCTAATATAAAACGCGCCCGGCATCATACTGTAATCTTCATTTTCAATTCCCGAAAGATACCGCTTCTGAATTTTTGTCATACCTTGCAAATCATCCAGTGTATAGCCTTTCGCGACTCTCGCTTCTTTCAGACGAGCACCTAATCCGGTCAATTTTAACACCTGCCTAATTAATCAAAATAAATTTACGTTAGTTGAACATATCAAAGCCGCCCATAGAACTGCGATTGGACATCTGGTCATTTCTTTCCAAGATATCATATGTAATTTCCTGATCTACATGTGTCCGCAATTCGATAATAATATCAAAATCACTGATCGTATATTCAGACTGCTTCACAAACATATCCGGATGCTCCACAACCTTGATGGTGGGAAGGCTCATCACTTCACGGACCAGTTGCATATGCCGTTCGTCCGGTGATTTGCGCGTAACAATGCCGTCGAGAATAAAGATATTATCATTTGAAAACTCATCGCCCATCATGCTCGTCCGCACTGTCTGCTTGATCATTGTGGAGGACAGGAACACCCACTTTTTATTGGCGCACACGCTGGCAGCTACGACCGATTCGGTTTTACCGACACGCGGCATTCCGCGTACACCGATCAGTTTATGGCCTTCCTGCTTGAAAATCTCAGCCAGGAAATCAACCAGAATACCCAGTTCGCTCCGAAGAAACTGAAAAGTATTCCGTTCCTCTGCCCCCCGCTGAATATAATGCCCGTGACGGACAGCCAGCACATCACGCAATTTCGGCTCTCGAATTTTATGAATGACAATTGTATCCATTGTAGACGCTATCAATTCAAATCGCCTGATCTGTTGATCGTGATCTGTCTGTACAAGCATTCCGCGGTATCTGCCGTCCACGCCATTGATGGTAACAATATCCACTCTCAACATGCCGAGCAGGGATGCAATATCTCCAAGCAAGCCGGGCCGATTGACTTGAATCTCATATTCGACATACCATTCTCCCATTCGACACACTCCCTTTGGCTTCTTTTAAATAGGACGCATAATTCTGCACTTAGTTCTATGATAACGGATAGCAGGAGCGAATTAAAGAAAAAAAAGAAAAGGACTGCAATAACCGTCCTTTTCTCTTAGTATCACATGTACCAGCCGCCGTTGATCTGGACAATTTCTCCAGTCATATAGTCCGCTTTGCCGCTCAGCATGAATTCGACCATATTCGCGATTTCCTGCGGCGTACCGACAGACAGCAACGGAATCTGTTCCATGACCATCTGCCGTTCTTCTGCAGAAAAGTCCTGATTCATCCGTGTATCAATCCATCCGGGCGCTATTGCGTTAACCCGTATGCCTGAATAAGCAGCTTCTTTGGCATACGCCTTCACAAAAGCATGCTGTGCACCTTTTACGGCAGAATACATGACTTCCCCCGCCGCTCCGGCGCTGCCCCAAATGGAACCGATAAACAGCACATAGGAAACCGGATTTTTTCTGAGTTTCGCAGACAGCAGAGCAATCAGACGTGCGGGATTCTGCACATGCACCCGCCACAGTTCTGTCATTTCACTGTCTGTCGTTTCTGACAGCAGCTTGACAAGGGCTTGACCATTCGCTGCGACGATAGCCTGCACCCCCTGAATGTTTGCTGCCAGCTGCTCTGCTGCCAGTTCAATCCGGAAATCCGCCTGAACTGTACGGAATTCCAAATGAGGATACTCATCACTCAGATCGTTCATCAGTATATCGGCCTGACGTTTATTGGAATGGTAGTGCAGATAAAGAGACCATCCGGCGTCTGCAAGCTGGCGGCAGACAGCCTCGCCTATTCCGCCCGACGCGCCCAAGACCAGTGAAAATCTTACTGCATTCATTGCTCTGCTGCTGGAGGCATTATGGTGAAAATTGTATAGTTCTGATCATCAGAAAAAGTGGAGAATGCCTGCTTTAATTTATCCATAGATAATTTTTCTAATGTCGGTACTACATCAAATAAATTCATTTCGTTAAATTCATAACGCGTATATTGATTAGCGATAAACTCTATGGAGTTTAATGAACGCATGAACTGCCCGATTTTCTTTCTGCGCATGCGATCTAAATCTTCCTCTTTTACCGGCCAATAATCTTTTGCATTCTGAATCGTCTGTTTGATAAGTGTTTCCAAACGTTCTGGCTCTTCTGTATCAGAACCGACCATTGCAAATCCATAACCGTCTTCCATTGAAAATTCATAAGAAAACGACTCGTCGATTAATCCTTCGTCATTGGCTTTCTCGTAGAAAGGTGACGTACGTCCGAATAAACTGTCCAGCACTAAATTGGCAGACAGCTCCGTTTCAAGCATTTCCTGACCCTGCTGATCGGCAGCGTTACACTTCATACCGATATTCAGCTTCGGTTTAGAGACATCCATTGTTAACGTACGTTCAGGTATGTCTGCGTGATTCGGTTCTGCTGGGAATTTGCGTTCAATCGGCTCAGGCGCATCAAAAGTTTTCTTTGCCTGATCCTCTTTCACAAAAGCCATCATTTCTTGCGGATCTACTGCGCCGACGATGAATAACAGCATATTGGACGGATGATAAAATGTCTCATAACATGTATATAAATGTTCGGCGGTAATATCTTGAATGGATTCCACTGTACCTGCAATATCGATCTTTACCGGATGGTTCTCGTAAAGATTTTCGATTGAACCAAAATACAGGCGCCAGTCCGGCTGGTCATCGTACATCGTAATTTCCTGGGCAATAATCCCCTTTTCCTTATCAACCGTTTCCTTTGTAAAATAAGGTTCCTGAACGAAATCCAGCAAAACTTTCGTATTTTCTTTTACTTTATTCGTGGCGGAAAACAAATAGGCGGTTCTGCCGAACGTCGTGTAAGCATTCGCTGATGCACCGTTCAAACTGAACTTTTGAAAGACGTCGCCATCCTCTTTTTCAAACATTTTGTGCTCAAGAAAATGAGCGATGCCATCTGGCACGGTAATAAATTCATCTTTACCATGCGGTTTAAATGTACGGTCGATTGATCCGTATTTCGTTGTGAATGTCACGAAAGTTTTAGAATAGCCGCGTTTTGGCAGAATGACGACTTTTAAGCCGTTATCCAGTGTTTCAGTATAGATCTTTTCCTGCAGTTCATCGAATACTATTTCTTTCATTGTTCTTCACCTTCCTTGCCGGATAACAGATAAACCACTTCTAAATGAACGGTATCTGCCATTTCTTTCACATCTTCAATTGTCACTGCCTGCCATTTGCTGATCAGTTCCTCAGCAGTAAAGTTTTCTTCCAACTCTTTGTATTGGTCGTATATTTCAATTTGACTGCGTGCCGAATCATTTGAACTGCGAATACTGTTCTCCAGCAGCGCTACTGTCTGATTTAACTCTAGTTCCGAAATATCGCCTTGCTGCATCGTTTCCAGTTGAGCAATAATCAGTTTAACTGCTTTGTCTTCAAGCTCGGCATCAATGCCGGCTGTCACATAGACAATCCCATATTGAGAAGCAAAAGCGCTGTTTGCATAATACGCCATACTTTCTTTTTCACGAACATTCATAAACAGCTTGCTGTGGGCAAAACCGCCAAAAATTCCGTTCATTACTTGCATTTTATTATAATCCGGATGAAGGAAAGTAATCGGCGTACTGAAACCTAAATGGAGTTTCCCTTGTTTCATGTCTTGACGCTCTTTAACCGTTTTTACGGGTATTGCCGTGTTTTCAGATTGTATGGTATCCTGCTTCTTTGCCTTGCGCGCATTAAAAGGCAGGAACTCTTTGATCTGTGCAATAATCTCTCTCTCATCTATATCGCCTACGACATAAATTTCAACTAAATCCTGATGAATCATATCGTCATATGTCTGACGAAGGCTTTCAGGTGTAATGGCTGCCACTGCTTCTTCTGTACCGTAGGCAGAAATAGAAGCCGGCTGGTCCGGACGCATGATTTCAAGCATGCGCTTTTGTGCATATCTCGTTTTATCATCATAAATAGAACGGATCCGATCCCGCACATTGCGCTTTTCACGATCCACTACAGCTTGTTCAAATGCACCATCCGAAATTTTCGGTTCAAAAACGGTGGCTCTTATTAAACGCCACAGCTGTTTGAAAATGTCTTCCCCTTCAAAAAACTCATCATTTACACATTCCGCATATAAAGAAACGATATGCTGAGAGCTTCTTTTTGAAACATCCGTAAATAATACGGTCCCATAAAGCTGGTCAAGCGCTTTTCGCATTTCACTCTGTGTCGGGTAGCTGCGGTTGGACTCTTCTAGCACATTTGCCAGAACGGTACGGTCCGAAGCGGATTTTTCTTCCAATGAAGCTTTCCATTTAATCGTTACATTTACTGTTTTAAATTGTTCAGTTTTTCGTATATACAAATTAACGCCGTCTTGCAATTTTATTTTATTGAACATATAAACACCTCTCGTTTACCTTATTATATGTATTCCTACCCTCACTATACATTTTCACTCTTCAAATGAAAAATGATACACATTGTATACGCAGACAACTGTAAAAAACTAAGAAAAGCTATCTGAAGACCAAAGTTCTCCAGATAGCTTTTTCAATTATTATCTATTTCCTTTAATGTATGGCTTACCAAGTGCTTTTGGTGCACTTGCTTTTCCAAGGAAACCGGCTAAAGCCAGAATCGTCAACACGTAAGGGAATATATGGAAGTAAACGGAAGGGATTCCGGCTAAAATCTTAATGCTCGATGAACTGATCGCCAGCGCTTGCGCGAAACCAAAGAATAAAGCAGCTCCCATTGCACCCAGCGGATGCCATTTACCAAATATCATGGCTGCAAGCGCCATAAATCCTTGCCCGTTAATCGTTGCATGGCCAAAGTCATTCGTGATGGTCTGTGAATAAACCGCGCCGCCGATTCCAGCCAGCCCGCCGGAAATAATTACTGCGATATAACGAATTTTTGTCACTTTGATCCCCATCGTATCTGCTGCCATAGGATGTTCTCCTACAGAACGCAGACGCAAACCGAACGGTGTCTTATAAATGACGAACCAGGCGATAATTGCCACGGCAATCGCAATGATGGAAGAACCGTAAACCAGTTTGAAGAACATGGGCCCGATAATCGGGATATCCTGTAAATACGGCACGTTAAATCTAGGAATTTTCTGCTGAATGAAGTCTGTCTGTCCTTTATCAAAGATCATTTTAACAGAGAACAATGCAATTGCTAAACCCAGCATATTGATTGCGACACCCGAGACAACCTGATCGGCCCGGAATGAAATGGAAGCAATCGCATGCAGGCTGGCAAACAGAGCAGATACAAACATAGCGACAATCAAGGAAATCCATGGCGTCCAAGCTCCAAAGGTATCTGCAAAAAACAAGTTAAAAAGAATTCCAATGAACGCACCCATAATCATCAGACCTTCTAATCCGATGTTTATGACGCCGGAACGTTCAGAGAACACACCGCCTATGGCAGTGAAGATCAGAGGCGCAGCAGAAGCAATCGTTATAGGTACAATGAAATATAACACATCTAACATCTTACTTCGCCTCCTTATTTTTACGTAAACGTATTAGACCGATACGAATGATATATCCGCAGGCTACAAAGAAAATAACCAATGCAATGATAATAGAAACAATTTCGACTGGGATACCCGCCGCATTCGGCATGTTGTTCGCGCCATATTTCAACGAACCGAACAGCGTCGCACCGAAAATAACACCAAGCGGCGTATTTGCTCCGAGAAGCGCTACCGCAATTCCATCAAATCCGATACCTGTAAAACCGCCCATAGAAGACATATTACCGAAAGTTCCAAGTGCCTCCATCGCACCGCCAAGACCGGCAAATGCACCGGAGATGACCATCGCAAGAACGATATTCTTATTAACGCTCATCCCTGCATAGCGGGATGCGTGATCATTAAAACCTACTGATTTCAATTCGAAACCAGTCTTTGTTTTTTCTAAGATGAACCACATGACGACGACCATTGCCAGCGCAACAAATATTCCGTAGTGCAGCGTGGAGAAGTCGGTCAAATTGGATAAGAAATCAGAACGAAGAGATGCTGATTGATGGATACGCTCCAATTTGAATCCTCCGCCTGAAAGTGTCTTAATCAATGCATTGACTACGTGCAAAGCTATATAGTTCATCATAATCGTTACAATAACTTCGTGGACTTTCAATGTCGCACGTAAAATACCGGGAATAAACGCCCAGAATGCGCCCGCTGCCGCAGCTGCCAATAAAGCAAGCGGCAAGTGTATAATTTTAGGAAGTTCAAACGCCATTCCTACATAAGCGGCAGCGAACCAGCCCACAATCAGCTGCCCCTCCACCCCGATGTTGAAAAGTCCTGTTCGGAATGCGAAAGCAACTGCTAAACCAGCCAGGATATATGGGCTGATCTGACGAATCGTTTCACCGATTGCGTACGAATCCCCAAATATCCCGTTCCATAGCGCACTATATCCTGTTACCGGGCTATAACCGCTGACCCACATTACAATTGCACCTACAATGAGACCTAAAACGATGGAGATGACCGGCACCAGTATATTGATCATTCTATTCGACATGATGTTCATCACCATCTTTCCCAGCAGCTGCCTGTTCTTTCATAGCCGTATCTTTTGAATGGCCGGCCATCATTAAGCCAAGCGCCTGTTCTGTTGTTTCTTGAGGTATAACGGTTCCTACGATTGCACCGTCATAAATAACCGAAATTCGATCTGAAACATTCATTACTTCATCCAGTTCGAATGTGATCAAGAGCACGGCTTTTCCGCTGTCCCGCTGTTCGATCAGACGGCGATGGATGAACTCAATAGCTCCGACGTCAAGTCCGCGTGTAGGCAATGCTGCAATTAATAAGTCCGGATTACGCGTAACTTCACGGCCAATAATTAATTTTTGCTGATTCCCCCCGGAAAGTGCTCTTGCAGGTTCATGTACGCCCTGCGTTCTGACGTCATACTCCTGAATCAGCTTCTCCGCTTCTTCATTCACGACCTTATAGTTCATAAGGCCATTCTTAGAAAACGGTTCATGATAGTAAGATTGAAGTGCTGCGTTATAACCCACTGAAAAATCAAGGATCAGGCCATGCTTATGACGATCCTGCGGAATGTGACCGAGTCCGGCTTCTGTAATTTTTCTCGGCTTTTTATTTGCAATATCTTCTCCGTTAAGCAAAATCTTTCCGCTTTTGACTTTAGCCAAGCCAGTAATCGACTCAATTAATTCAGATTGTCCGTTTCCGTCAATCCCTGCAATGCCAACAATTTCTCCGCGGCGTACAGTAAGATTAAGACCTTTCAGTTTAGCGACGCCACGATAATCGTTGACATATAAATCCTCAATTTTCAATATTTCTTCAGTTGGATGAGAAGGACCTTTTTCAGTTTTAAACGTAACCTGACGTCCTACCATCAGTGTCGCCAGCTCTTCCGGGTTCGTTTCAGCTGTTATCACTGTACCGATTCCCTTGCCTTTACGAATGACTGTACATTTATCCGAGACATTCATAATCTCTTGCAATTTGTGTGTAATCAGGATAATAGATTTCCCTTCTGCCACCAGCTTGCGCATGATGTTCAGGAGCTCTTCAATTTCTTGCGGAGTCAGTGAAGCGGTCGGCTCGTCAAAAATAAGTATATCTGCTCCGCGATAAAGCGTCTTTAAGATTTCAACACGCTGCTGCATACCAACCGAGATATCTTCAATTTTCGCATAAGGATCGACATCCAGTCCATATGTCTTAGAAATTTCCGCTATTTTTTTAGCAGAATCTTTGATGTTAATAACACCGGACTTTGTCGGTTCGCTGCCTAAAATGATGTTCTCGGTAACTGTTAAGTTTTCTACTAGCATAAAGTGCTGGTGAACCATTCCGATTCCTAAATCATTAGCTACGTTGGGGTCAGTGATCGCCACTTTTTCTCCCCTTACGCGAATTTCTCCGCCATCCGGCTGGTACAGACCAAATAATACGTTCATCAAAGTAGACTTCCCGGCACCATTCTCTCCTAATAGCGCATGAATTTCTCCTTTTTCCAGCTGCAAGGTAATATGGTCATTTGCATAGAAGGTTCCAAACTTTTTCGAGACATCCAACATTTCAATAACATAATCCAATCCAATCACTTCCTTGCCCGTAATAGAGTTTCGTTCGAAGACAGCAGAATGACTACTGCTTTCGGCTGTAAGCGTTGTCACTGTCTCTATACATATCTGATTATAATTGCTATATCACTGTCTTATTAATCTCAAACATCATGCTGAGGAAACCGGAGTTTCTGCTGTATACAGTTAAAATTAATAAAATAAAAGTTCCAGCAAGATCGTCAAGGAACCTTTAGTTTACAAATTTTATCAAATAAAGGCCGGACATAAAAACCGGCCTCTATCTTATTTCGAAGATTACTTCTTCTTTTCTACAAATTCAGGAACTTCGATTTCGCCATCCGCAATCTTTTTTCCATATTCATCAATTTGATCTAACACGTCTTGCGGAATCGCCCCGCGTGAATCTGCAAGAGCTATCCCATTGTCATGTAGACCGTATACTTTTGTTTCACCGCCAGGGAAATTGCCTTCCATAGCTAATTTAGAAATATCATTAACAGCCACATCAACGCGTTTCAACATAGAAGTCAATGTTACGTTATCATCGCCGACTTTACCTTCTTCATACTGGTCAGAATCTACTCCGATTACCCAAACATAAGCATCTTTATCTGCTTGTTTACGCTCTTTCGCTTCAGAGAATACACCATTACCAGTAGCGCCTGCTGCGTGGAAAATAACATCTACACCTGAAGAATACATACGGCCGGCTTCTGCTTTCCCTAGTTCTGCTTTATCAAATGCCCCTGTATATTTAGCGTCTACTTTGATCTCTGGCTTAACCGCTTTAACACCTTCAAGGAAACCAGCTTCAAAACGCTCGATGACAGGTATATCCTGACCGCCAATAAAACCGATCTTATCAGACTTTGTCATCAAAGCAGCCGCCACACCAGCAAGGAATCCACCTTCTTGCTCTTTAAATAGAACACTTGCAACGTTTGGAGCATCGACCACACCATCAATAATGGCAAATTCTGTTTCTGTCCTCTGCGCTGCAATTTCAGCAATTGCATCTTCCATCAAGAAACCGACACCATAAATTAAACTAAAGTTTCGACGAGTTAAGTTATTTAAGTGCGTTGTATAGTCGGCAGCACCTGTAGACTGCAAATAATCATATCCGCCATCGCCTTTTTCCCATCCTTGCTCTTTCCCAAATTCCTGAACACCTTTCCATGCGGATTGGTTGAATGATTTATCATCGATTCCTCCAATGTCCGTTACCATGGCAATTGAGAATTCACTTTTTTCGCCTTCATTGCCTGTTGCCGGTTTATCAGCCGGCTCTTTTTCGTCTGCTTTGTCAGATCCACACGCAGCCAGCATCGTACCTGCAGCTAAAACGACAGACATAGCCAAACCAAATTTTCTTTTCTTCATTACAAAAGACCTCCCCTTTATTTATATTGGTATGAAATCAGGACGTAAAACGTCTTATACCCGTTTCCGGACTACATGGAACTTAAACTTATCTGCACGGAAAAAGTTCTCAGAATACAAAACCATTTTTCCTTCTTCGCTGAAATGCTCTTGAGACAATAGTAACAAAGACTGAGCAGCATCGCATGACAAAGCATCAAATGCTTCTGGATGATGGCTGACCGGCTCTATTTCGGCAACTGCCTGTCCGATCTGAATCGCCCCGGACTTCTCAATTGCATCAAATAATGACATATCATTCAGCCCCTCAATCCCTTCAGGCAGACATTCCAGCAGTACAAGATCTGCGCAGTATACAACCGGTTCCCCGTCAGCCGTACGGATTCGCTTGATTTGCACCAGTTTTTTATCCGCTGAATGAAACCGTTCTGCGTACTCCCCGGTCATGGGAATGACCGACATTTCCCGCACGATGGTGCCCGGCTCCATATTCGCATTGCGAATCATTGTAGTGATACTGGAGAGCTGTTCTATTCCTGACATCACCATCGGCTGCGAAGCGACAAATGTACCGACCCCATGCTTTCTGAAGATCACTTTCTCTTCCTCGAGCACCCGAAGCGCCTCACGCAGTGTCGCACGGCTGACGCCGAGCATCTCTGACAGTTTCGCCTCAGACGGAAGTCGTTCATGACGCTGAAACAGCCCCGATTGGATTTCTTGCTTTAACCGCTCGATGACCTGAATATATAAATGCCGCGGATCTTTCTTCACGAACATTTAGCCACCTCCCAAGACGTCAGACATCTGATTACTATTGATTCTACTATATCATCTTCTTTAGAAGAAGGAAATATCTAGTTGGAGTTACCATTGAAGTTGCACATTTCAGTTGATTTTATTAACTATTAATTATTGATCCAGTTCAGATTTACTTACTAATACTTGCCGCGGTTTGCTGCCTTCCGGCGGTCCGACCACACCGTGTGCTTCCATCTGATCGACAATGCGCGCTGCTCTGGCATACCCCACGCGGAATCGGCGCTGGATCATTGAAACAGAAGCAGTCTGCATATCCACAACCATTTGAACTGCTTCATCATATAAATCATCAGTCTCTTCATGCGGCTGCAGTACTTCCACTTCTGTCGGAATCATTTCTTCCTGATATTGCGCTTTTTGCTGCTCAATAATGAAATTAACGACCGCTTCCACTTCTTCATCCGAAACAAAAGCTCCTTGTATTCTCGTTGGCTTTGAAGCGCCTGCAGGAAGAAACAGCATATCTCCTCTGCCTAGCAGTTTCTCAGCTCCGCCGCCATCTAAGATCGTTCGTGAATCGATTGCAGACGATACGGCAAATGCTATACGCGAAGGGATATTCGCTTTGATAATTCCTGTAATGACATCCACACTCGGCCGCTGAGTCGCAATGATCAAATGGATGCCTGCTGCTCTCGCCATCTGCGCTAAGCGTGTAATCGAATCTTCCACTTCATTTGAAGCGACCATCATTAAATCTGCAAGCTCGTCGACTATGACGACGATATAAGGCATACGCGGATGTTTTTCATCATGATCTTTATTCCACTGCTCAATGTGATTATTATAGCCTTCAATATTCCGCGTTCCTGTATGGGAAAACAATTCATATCTTCTTTCCATTTCTGAGACGACGCGCTGCAGGGCCTGTGCGGCTTTTCTCGGATCTGTCACAACGGGAGCCAATAAATGCGGGATACCATTAAAAACATTGAGCTCCACCATTTTCGGATCAATCATCATCATTTTTACTTCATGCGGTTTCGCCCGCATGATAATACTCATAATGATTCCGTTGACACAGACACTTTTTCCACTTCCCGTTGCACCGGCAATCAGAACATGCGGCATTTTATTGAGCTCTGTCATCATAGCCTGTCCGGTAACGTCCCGTCCGAGACCGACAAGCAGCTTAGAGTGCGCACGGTTATTTTCTTTTGATTCGAGAATTTCCCGCAGACTGACCATCGCAACCGCATTATTCGGCACTTCAATACCGACAGCTGATTTACCGGGGATCGGTGCTTCGATGCGGATTCCGTTAGCTGCAAGTGCCAGCGCGATATCATCTGTTAAACTGACAATTCTGCTCACTTTAACACCTGCATCCGGCAAGATTTCATATTTTGTCACTGCCGGCCCTAAATGGACTTGTGTCACACGCGCCTTTACGCCAAAGCTCAGAAACGTTCTCTCAAGTTTTTTAGCGTTCGTCTGAATTAAATCATACTCTCCTGACTGATCGCTCGCAATAGGCGGTTCAAGCAGGCTCGTAGAAGGAAGTATATAAGATTCGTTTTCCTGTTCCCCTCCCATTACCGGATACTCCGGTGCGCCTTCAGCGGGTGTTTCCTGAACCTCTTGGTCAGACAGTTCTGTTGCTTTCTCCGGTTCAGCCACAGGTTCAATTTTGGACGTAAAGCTCGAAATGATCGGCTCTGCTGCAGGCTCTATATCCTCTGCCATTTCTTCCATTATCGGTTCTGCAATTGTTTTCTGCTGTTTTTTCCGATTGCTGCGCGACAGTTCTTTTCTATTTTCTTCTGGAGATTTCACTGGCTTTTTCTCTCTTGCCGCCCATTTCTTTTTCACTCGTTCTATAAATAAAGGCGCTTGTTCCGCTACATAAGGTATTAGTGCTTTGCCCGTCAATAAAATGATACCGATCAGCAGCAGCAGCACACCTGCGACAGTGGCTCCGGCTGAATCCACTAATGAATGGAACATGGCAAAGAGTACGGCGCCTATCATGCCCCCTCCAAGCGTTCCGTCCTGATTAAAAATTCCGCCGCCCGTCACAAGCACTTTCCACGTCTCTTTCAGTGCAGAGTTAGACATCAGTACTTTACTCTCATAAAGTGTCTGGAATAAATGGATATGGCTGAACAGCAGCATACTGCTTAAGATGAACAAACAGCCGAGCACGATGCGATGCTTATAACCGCCCATTTGCCGCTTGATCATAAACACCAAAGCCTGCACAATGATCAGGAACGGTAACGCAGCATGCCAGTTGCCTAATAAAAAGCGGGAGAATGCAGCTAAACCCCTGCCGATCACGCCGTATTCAAATATCAGGATGATCGACAGTCCAATTAAGACAACACCCAGAATTTCAAACCAGAGCGGCTGGATCTGCCCTTGTTTTTTCTGCTGCGGTCTTTTTTTGGCAGGCGTTTTTTTCTTTGCTTTCTTTTTCGCCATCTGTTTTCCCCCTTTCTGAAAAAAAGATTTCCAGCCTATTCGGCATGGAAATCCTGTAGTTGTTTCATTTGGTAATTAATCAGTATTCCATAATGATCGGAATGATCATCGGACGTCTTTTCGTTTGCTGATATAAATAAGAACTTAACGTTTCACGGATCTCTTGTTTAATGTTTGTCCATTCGAACGTTTCTTTATTCACATATTTCTCAACGATTTTACGGATCAGCTTCGTTGCCTCTTCAAAAAGCTCTTCAGAATCACGAACATACACAAATCCTCTAGATACGACTTCAGGTCCGGCTGCAATTCGTTTCTGTTTTCTGTTAAGCGTCACAACAACCGTGAAGATTCCGTCTTGAGACAACAGCTTACGGTCACGCAATACGATATTCCCTACATCACCGACTCCGATTCCGTCAATCAGGACATTGCCGGCCTGTACTCTGCCGCTCATGCGGAGCTTATCGTTTTTGAATTCCACGATATCACCTTTGTCCGCAATGAAGATCTGGTTCTTGGATAATCCGACTTCCTGCGCCAGTTTGGAGTGCGCGATCAGCATGCGGTATTCCCCTTGAATCGGAATAAAGTATTTCGGTCGCATCAAGTTCAGCATCATTTTCAGATCTTCCTGTGAACCGTGACCTGAAACGTGGACATTTCGTGTAGAAGTCAGCACTTTTGCTCCTGCTTTCGCCAGCTCATTCATCATCTGGAACATAGAAATTTCCATGACAGGTGATGGTGTGAACGTGATCAGCACAGTATCTGTTTGTTTAATATTAATTTCTTTATGATGCTTGCGCACGATTTTTTCAAGTGCTTCAAGCGGTTCGCCTTGGTTGCCTGTTACGATGATGACAATATCCTGATCGTTGTATTTATCCATATCTTTCACTGGAATCACGATATCCTCTTCTACTTGCAGATAACCTAAACGCAAGCCGACTTCAAAATAGCTCTCCAGACTTTTCCCAATCACAATTACTTTCTTCTTTTTCTCAGCTGCCTGATCTAGCACTTGCTGAATACGGATAAAGTTCGATGCATACAGCGCCACTAGAATGCGCCCTTGCGCTTCATGGAATGTTTTCGACAGGCGTTTTACGATTACGGACTCAGATGTTGTATAGCCCGGGCGTTCCGCTTCTGTAGAATCAGACATCAAAATGAAGACGCCTTCTTCTCCAAGTGTCGCCATTTTCGCGATATCCGGACGGTATTTTCCTTTTGCCGCCTGATCAAACTTAAACTCGCCTGTATTGACAATCGCCCCTTCACTTGTATGGAAGACAATCCCAAGAGAGTCCGGGATGCTGTGTGTTGTGTAAAAGAATGTCACATGCGTGCGTTTAAAGTTCATGCGGCTTTTATTCGTCACTTCAAAGAAACGTACGTTTGAAGGAGCCGGCATTTTTTTCAGGTGTTCTTTGGCAAGCGCCAATGTCAGTTTTGTTCCGTACACCGGTGCTTGTACTTTCTGCAGCAGATAAGCAATTGAACCGATCGCGTCTTCATGACCGTGCGTTAAGAAGATTCCTTTGATCCGGTCTTTATTTTCTTCCAGATACGTCATATCCGGTATGACGATATCGATCCCTAGCATTTCGGTTTCAGGGAACATTAAACCAGCGTCCATGATAAACAGTTCGTCATCGATTTCAACGACGTACATGGACTTCCCGATTTCTCCAACCCCACCTAAAGGGATCACTCTAATTATTTCATTTTGAATTTTGGTCACATTGTTTCCTCCTATTATCTTTTCCCGTTCACAACGACTAGAATCCATTATACGAGATAGTGGGCTCACAGTACAAACAAAAAAAGCCGGATTCTTCGTCCGGCTTCACTTTATTAGAGAATAAGTTGGTTTTTTTTGAAGTTTTCTAATGCCAAATCGATGAGAGCCGTCTGTTCCGGCTCCAATTCCACAAGCGGCAATCGTACACCGCCGACTGATATACCGGCTTTTTTCAATGCGTATTTCACCGGCACGGGATTCGGAGCAGAGAACAACGCGCTGAAGACTGGCAAAAGCGCACGATGAATCTTTGCGGCTTCTTTCATCCCGCCTTTTTGGAAGGCTTGAATCATTTGCTGCATTTCATTTCCGACAACGTGGGCAGAAACGGAGATAATTCCTCTTCCGCCAACTGCCAGCAGCGGTAGCGTCAGGCTGTCATCTCCGCTGTACACTTGAAAGTCATCCGCCGTATTTTCAATGATGGCGGCCATTTGCTCCAAACTTCCGCTGGCCTCTTTCACTGCTTTAATATTATCAATCTTCGAGAGTTCGATAATGGTTTCAGGCAGAAGATTGACAACGGATCTGCTTGGAATGTTGTAGAGCAGCACAGGAAGCTTCGTCTCATTTGCGATAGCAGCAAAGTGCGCGTACATCCCTTGCTGATCCGGCCGGTTATAGTAGGGAGTGACGAGCATGATGCCGTCAGCTCCCGCTGATTCAGCAGCCTTAGTCAAATCGATTGATTCCGCCGTACCGTTTGTACCTGTTCCGGCAATGACAGGAATTCGCTTATTCACTGTCTTTACCACAAAATCGAGCAATTCCTTTTTTTCCGCTTCTGTAACAGTTGGAGATTCACCTGTTGTTCCGCTGACAACAACAGAATCTGTTCCATTTGCGATTAAATGTTCCAGCAGATCTGCTGTTTTTTTGAAATCGATTGTACCCTCCGGAGAAAAAGGGGTGACCATTGCCGTTCCTATATTACCCAGTTCCACATTGATCAACTCTTTTCTATTGATACTTTGCCTATATAAGTTGAATTAATAAATAGGCATTCTTTAAGCTACTTAGTACCGTTGATTTCCGTTCTAGGCGGACGCGTTCTGGAGGGCCCGCGGTGAGCCAAGCGGACAGCGAAGGGTCCGCTTTGCCGTATTTCTGCGCCTTTTGCAGAAATTAAGGCAAACAGTGCTCCTAACGCTACGCTTTTACTCGCAAAAGCCGTTCTTCGTGACGGCTTTCGCTCCCCTAAGTTGTCTCACCTGTCGGGCTGATCCTCCCAGAGTCGTTTTAGCCGCGGGCTCACACGAAGTGAGTCATGCAACCGTTGCCGCAGGACGCGGCGTACTTAGGTTGCCTTGCACTCCAATCAACTGAGCAGATAGAACATAGCTTCCTTATGATGTAAAACCAACTTATATAGAAATCGTTCTTCAATCAGTTAATCAGTTCTTCGGCAATCTGCACCGAGTTTAATGCAGCGCCTTTCAGCAGGTTATCCGAGACGATCCACAGATGGAAGCCTGTTGGCTCGTTTAAATCTTTACGGATTCTGCCGACGAACACTTCATCTTTATCCTCTGCATAAAGAGGCATTGGATAGAGTTGCGCAGCGGGATCATCTTGCAGTACAATACCCGGAGCATTTTTCAATAAACCTCTCAGATCCTCTACTGAGACGCCTTCCTGATCTATCTCGATGTAGACCGATTCGGAATGCCCTGATACGACAGGAAGTCTGACACAAGTAGCTGCTACTGACATATCGTAATCGTTAAATATTTTCTTTGTTTCATTGATCATCTTCAGCTCTTCTAATGTATAGCCTGATTCATCAAATGAATCGATTTGCGGGATCGCATTGAACGCAATTGGATAGTGGCGCTGGGCTGACGCTGAAGGCAATACTTCCGCCTGAATTTCACTGCGGTCCGTAAACTGCTTGCTTTGTTCAGCCAGCTCGTCAATTGCTTCCACTCCTGCACCGGAAACCGCCTGATACGTGGAAACAATTAAACGGTTCAATCCATACTTTTCTTTGATCGGCTGCAATGCCGCCACCATCTGAATTGTGGAGCAGTTTGGATTGGCAATAATTCCTGAGTGATTGGCTAATTCCTGCGGATTCACTTCGGGCACAACAAGCGGTGTGTTCGGATCCATACGGAAAGCACTTGTGTTATCAATTACTACCGCGCCTCTTTTCACTGCTTCATGTGCAAATTTCTCTGAAATACTGCCGCCTGCACTAAAGAATGCAATGTCAATTCCTTCAAAAGCTTCGGGTGTTGTTTCGTGTACTGTGTAAGTTTTTCCTCCAGCTTTGATTTCTTTGCCTGCAGATCGTTTGGATGCAAGTAACTTAATCGAATCGGCAGGAAATTTCCGCTCTGTCAATTTCTCAAGTATTTTTGTTCCTACTGCTCCCGTAGCTCCGACAATGGCAACATGTACATTCTTCATTTAAATCTCCCTTTCAATGATTAACAAGCAATATTCGGGTCCACTAGAAAAGACCGCGTCTCGTTAATTGTTATTGTACGAATTATAACATATTTTGCGGAATTTAAAAAATCTATTTTTATGCATCTTTATGAGAGATCAATAATGGCTGCAGCTGCTTACCTAGTATGGCGGATGCCGCAGTGGCCGGTAATAATGTAAAATCTGCTATTAATGAGTTTGGTTTTTTTATGCAATCATCCTGCCCAAACGGTATAAAAAATACATGTTTCATATTCAGCAGTTTCATGAGATTCATGCCGTTCAGTCCCAGTGCATCATTTGTCGAAACACCGAGCACCACTGGTTTACCGTTTCGAAGTGTTGCTTTGGCAGCCATCAATACAGGTGAATCTGTCGCCGCATTTGCCAGGCGGCTCATCGAATTGCCTGTCAGCGGCGAAATTATCATACAGTCTAATGGATTGGTCGGCCCGAACGGCTCCGCCTCCACAATACTCGATATAACTTTTTCTCCCGTCGCTTCTTCAATTCGTTTAATCCATTCTTCTCCTGTGCCAAATCGCGTGGCGGCATGGAGTACAGAATGAGTAATAATCGGCACGACTGAAGCACCTTCATTTTGTAATGAAGCAATCATCGGCAGCAGCTGGTCATATGTGCAGTGCGAAGCCGTAATCCCTAATCCGATTCGTTTTCCTTCAAGCATGTAGCTCCCCTTTCTTCTGTATCCATTCTCAAAATCGCGTCAGCCAGAACTGCTGCCGCGTCTGCAGGGAAATGTATCCCGGGCAATTTGAGGTGTATCGTATAGTATTCAGAAGTCTGGCCGGGCTTTAGGCAGCCGGGCGCCGAAGCCACGTCAAATATATGCAGGCAGCTGGCTGCTTCAAGCCACTGTGAAGGAATCGTGTTGACTAAGTAACCGTCTGGGAAATGTACAGTCGGTGTTAACCTTACTGGCGTATAGCCTAATAAACCGGCTTCCGCCAGCTGTTCTTCTGCACGGGCAGCAACGGTGACAGATGCCTGCAGGCTGTGCAGTACATGAGCGACTGCCTTTCCGACACGGCCGAAGCCCGCTATATAAAAATGTTTGCCTGCAATTTGCCGCTTTGTCTGTTCATAGAAAACTTGCAAAAATGCTTCTGCAGTCAATTGTGCATTCTGCCATATAAAATATTCATTTTCCAAATAACTCTGATAGTTGATACCGGACTTATTCAGCTCAGCCAGCCAACCCGGCGCAGTCTGACCGGTATACAAGACGGCATCTTTCCCAATCAATTCAGCAGGGATCGGCTGCTTCATAGCCAGCAACGGCAGTACGACGCGATTTGGCTGCCATTCCTCTAAGATGAGCTTCAATTTATCATCAAAAGAATCCTGGGCGAGATAGCAGCTTTCGCATCCTTTTTCCTCTAATACATCATTCAATATGTTAAGTCGCTGATCTGTTCCGACCACCAGCCATTTACTCATCGTCCGACACATCCTTACGGTCCAATTCATGCGTTTTGCCGAATAAGATCCTGTCTTCCCCTACGAGTACGATCTCATGCCACGGGATATATTCAATGATATCCTGGTCTTTTTGACGAAACAGTTGCTTACCAAGCTTTTTCCTGATTTCAAATCCGATAATATCACCGGTTTTCGGATTGAACAGCAAATCTGTATCGCCTAAAAAGCCATAACGCATACCTTCTTCCACTTGAATCAATTCTTTTTGCGCCAACTCTGACAGAAGCATCATGTTCCTCCCTCTCTCCATATCTTCTATCATCATATGTAGAGAAAGAGAGAAGTCGACTAGTTGCGGAATTTTTTATACTGATGAATATTTATTTCGGGGGCAAGAAGAGAAACTGCTCGGTCACTCGTCAGTACTTGCTGGCCAAGCCGGTAGACACTGCGCTTCTCTACCTGTTCAATACGCTCCACTACCTCTTCAATCGACTCATGCTTGCCTAATACGAGTTCATTGCGTCCGTTGCGGTACATGCGTGACTCGGAACTTTCCAATCCCAATACGAAGCTGCCTTTTAATTGTTCTTTTGCATTATGCAGCTCTTTATCCGTTAGTCCGTCGTGTAATATTTCAGCAATGACATTCTCAATGGTCTGATATGTCTCTTTAAAGTTTTCTGGAGACGTGCCGCAATAAATAACGAATCCTCCTGCTGTTTCGTATGCCGAATAATACGTGTGCACAGAATAGGCTAAACCGCGGTTTTCCCGGACTTCCTGGAACAGCCTGGAAGACATCGTACCGCCAAGAATACTGTCGAATAAACTAAGTTCAAAAATTTTGTCATGTGTTGCGGGAAGTGACGGATAGCCGAAGCATACGTGGGCCTGTTCAATATCTTTTGCTTTGATCGACTGTTTAGCAGCAAAGTCAGGAAGCTGCTTTTTTTCTGGCAGCCATGCGGTTTTGCGCTGATATGAGCCGAAATGGGCTTCAATTAATTTGATGAGTCTTTCATCATAGCTGCCTGCGATGGATATAACAAGGTTTTCAGGCCCGTAATGCTGCTCCATGAACTCAGCCGCCATCTCTTTTGTAAAGCGCTTGATTGTCTCGCTGCGGCCGCCTACCGGCTTACCGATCGGGTCATCAGGAAACATGGCTGCCCATAATCTTTCATCCACATCTTCATCAGGCATATCTTCTACAGAGGAAATTTCGTCTAATATAACGGATTTCTCTTTTTCCATCTCTTTCTCATCAAACTGCGAATGAAAGAACATATCCGATAAGATAGTCAGTGCGTACGATGCATGATGGCTGAGTACCGTCGTGTAGTAGCAAGTCATTTCCTTAGACGTAAACGCATTGAGGTCTCCGCCGATCTGGTCAAACTGTTCCGCAATCATCCGCGCAGTTCTGTTGGCTGTCCCTTTAAATAACATATGCTCAATGAAATGAGCAATTCCTTCCTGTTCCGCTGTTTCATCAGCAGATCCTGCATGAACCCACAGGCCGACTGCAACTGATTTCACATGGGGCATTTTCTCATGGACTATCCGTACGCCATTCTGGCATATATGTGTTTGAATCATTGACTTCACTCCTTAAAAGTACAAAAAGCCTCCTTCGCCGCAACTTGTGCAGGAAGAGGCTTGTTCGCTTCTGTCTTACTCTTTATTTTCTTTAGCTTTTTCTTCTTCAAGCACAACTTTGCGTGAAAGGTTTACGCGGCCCTGTCTGTCAATTTCAATTACTTTGACGAACAGCTCATCTCCAAGCTTCAGTTCATCTTCCACTTCTTTCGTACGGCCTTCCTTGATTTCGGAAATATGCAATAAGCCGTCTTTTCCAGGGAAGATTTCTAAGAATGCTCCGAATTTCTCAATACGTTTTACTTTAGCTAAGTAATATTCGCCCGCTTTTGCTTCACGCACGATATTTTCAATCATACTCTTAGCTTTCGCATTCATTTCAGAGTTCGGTGATGAAATGTAAATTGTACCGTCCTGCTCGGTATCAATCTTCACTTGAGTTTCCTCAATGATCTTATTGATGACTTTGCCGCCAGGTCCGATTACGTCGCGGATCTTGTCCGGATTAATGTGGATAACCACGATCTTCGGTGCGTATTCAGACAACTCTTCACGAGTCGAAGATATGGTTGTCATCATATGTTCAAGAATCTTGATACGGCCTATTTTTGCCTGTGCCAATGATTCTTCAAGGATCTGACGGGATAACCCATCAATTTTGATATCCATTTGAAGAGCAGTGATGCCTTTATCAGTACCTGCCACTTTAAAGTCCATATCGCCCAAATGGTCTTCCATGCCTTGAATATCAGTCAAGATGGAGTAATCTTCATCCTTTTTGATCAAGCCCATTGCAATGCCTGCAACCGGTGACTTAATCGGAACACCTGCATCCATCATGGCCATTGTAGACGCACAGATTGATGCTTGTGAAGAAGAACCGTTTGATTCCAGTACTTCTGCAACGAGACGCATGGTGTAAGGGAATTCCACTTCATTCGGAAGAACTGGAAGCAATGCACGCTCTCCAAGTGCTCCGTGACCGATTTCACGACGGCCGGGTCCGCGGATCGGTCCTGTTTCACCGACACTGAAGTTCGGGAAATTATAATGATGCATGAAACGCTTTGACTCATCCAGACCGATTCCATCAATGATCTGCACTTCTCCAAGCGCCCCTAAAGTACAAACACTCAATACTTGTGTTTGACCGCGTGTAAATAAAGATGAGCCGTGCACACGGTTTAAGAGACCTGTTTCAGAAGCCAGCGGACGAATTTCATCCAATGCACGGCCATCCGGACGGACTTTATCAACTGTGATCAGGCGGCGGACTTCATCTTTCACCATCTGCTCAAGCACAGCTTTCACTTGCTTCATCGTAGTATCGTCAGCTTCCTGCTCCGTGTAACGTTCAAGAACAGATGCTTTCACTTCATTGATTGCTTCTTCACGGGCATGTTTTTCTTCCGTCTGAATAGCTGCCATCAAATTATTTTCGCAGAGGTCTTTTACTTCTTTGCTGATGTCTGCATCTAATTCGAACAACTCGATTTCAAACTTTTCTTTACCGATTTCCTGAATAATCTGCTCTTGGAAAGCGATCAGCTTTTTGATCTCATCGTGACCGAACATGATGGCTTCCAGCATGATATCTTCAGAAACTTCTTTCGCTCCTGCTTCCACCATGTTAATCGCATCTTTTGTTCCGGCTACTACTAAGTCGATTTCAGACGTTTCGAGCTGTTCTGGTGTCGGGTTGACGATAAAATTACCGTCAATGCGCCCTACCTGCACGCCGGCAATCGGTCCGTCAAACGGGATATCCGAAATAGACAGCGCCAAAGAAGAACCAATCATAGCAGCAATCTCAGAAGGACAGTCCTGATCTACAGACATCACAAGTGAAATAACTTGTACATCATTACGGAAGCCGTCGGGAAATAAAGGACGGATCGGACGGTCGATCAGACGGCTCGTCAATACTGCGTGTTCAGACGGACGTCCTTCGCGCTTAATAAAGCCGCCGGGGATTTTACCGACTGCATATAAACGTTCTTCATAGTTAACGGTAAGCGGGAAAAAGTCCAGAGGTTTTGGTTTCTTCGAAGCGGTAACTGTGGATAAAACGGTCGTATCGCCATAACGCACAAGAACTGCGCCGTTTGCCTGTTTTGCAAGCTGTCCTGCTTCAATCGTCAGCGGACGGCCTGCCCATTCAAGTGTGTAAACTTTTTTTTGTTCTGACATGGTAGAACTCCTCTCTATTGTGGAACTTGTTGCATAATAGTTGTATGTAATTAGTAGTAGTGTATCAAACCTGATACATTTATGCTAAAAATATTCTTCATTCCATAGAAAAAAGCGGGCAATGCCCGCTTTTTAGTCTTATTAACGGCGTAAGCCAAGTTTTGCAATAAGATCACGGTAACGTTGAACGTTAGTTTCACGCAAATATCTTAAAAGACGACGACGTGTACCAACCATTTTGTACAGACCGCGACGTGAGTGGTGGTCTTTCTTGTGCGTACGCAAGTGGCCGTTCAGGTTATTGATCTCTTCAGTAAGGATAGCAATCTGAACATCAGCAGATCCAGTATCATTTTCATGAGTCTTGAATTCGTTGATCAATTCAGCTTTTCGCTCTTGTGTAATAGCCATCCTTTTCACCTCCTAAATAAAAGTATCCCCATCTCCCGAGCAAACGTTGGTGACTCGTGTTGCCAAGAAGCGGTTCGTGTCATTAACACTACTTTATCATATCACGGCATTCTGTTGGTTGCAACAACCAACTCTAATCGTTTAATAAGTCTATTGCAGTTTGTTTATCCTTGCCAATCTGTTCTTTCAGCGCATCGAGTGAATCAAATTTCCGCTCAGATCTAATGCGGTAAAGCCAGTCAATCGCCACATGCTTCCCGTAAAGATCCATATTAGCGTCCAGAAGGTGGACTTCAGCTGTGGGCAGTCGATGCTGCGGATCATGGAAAGTCGGTTTCACGCCCATATTGCAAACACCTGCATGCCAGTCCCCGTCAATCAGACAGCGCACCGCATACACGCCGTTTGCAGGCACGATCACTTCTTCCTGTGTATGAATATTTGCTGTTGGAAATCCTAATTGACGCCCTCGCTTTTCTCCATGGATCACTTCTCCGAAAGTCCTGAATGGACGACCCAAAAGACCGGCAGCTTCCTCTACGTTGCCGTCTGCAAGCAGCTGGCGCACTTTGGTGGAAGAGACCTTTTCTTCTTCGTCAAATGTCACTTTCTCGATTACCGTCGTGCCATACATTCCGTCAGAAAGTTCCTGCATATCGCTCATCGTACCCGAGCCTTTCATGCCGAATGTAAAGTCAAAGCCCGCTGTCACATGCTTTACACCTAACCCTTTGATAAAGGTATCGATGAATTGTTGAGGTAACAGACTTGCCAAGTCCCAATCAAAGCTGACAATGAACAAAGCATCCACTTGCAACTCTTCAAGCAGTCTGATTTTTTCAGGCAGAGGAGTTATATATCCAACATTTTTTCCTGAAAACAACTGGGATGGATGCGGATCGAATGTCATGACAGCGGTTTCTATTTCTAACTGCTCTGCCATTCTTGCGGCTGTCGTAATGACTTTTTGATGCCCTTTATGTACGCCGTCAAAAAAGCCGATTGCCAATGAATATTCATGTCCCGGTTCAATTTGCAGCTGATCAGGATATCGTAATCTATAGACTTTCATTTCTATCTCTCCTTACTCGTTGGACAGTAACATCTTTTCAGGTTTCATCAGCCCGATTTTCGTTGGATGATTTTTATAAATCGCCAATACTTGTCCATTATACGTCAAAATAACCGAAACGTGTTCCTGCAATAACTGAACGGCTGGAAGCACCTGTCCGTTTCTGATACTTTCCAATAAATCAGGATCTATTTCCAATCGCGGAAATTCTGTTAAGACATCTTCTACAGGACGCAGGATTGAATCGACTTGTCTCTCTTCCATCAGCTGCGCGACTTCTGCAAGCGTCTTGCAGTCATTTTGCGTAAAGTTCCCTGAAACAGTTCGAACCAAAGATTCCATATGTGCCGGATATCCGAACAACTCGCCAATCTGAACAGCGAGCGTTCGTATATAAGTCCCTTTTCCACAGCGGACTCGTATAGAAAAAGACACGTCTTTTCCGGAGAAAACAGATGCTTCATCCAGCAGTTCAATTTCTTCAATATAAACTTGTTTTGCCGGCCTTTCCACTTCTATCCCTTTTCTTGCGTATTCATACAGCCGTCTCCCATTCACTTTCACCGCCGAGTACATAGGGGGTATTTGTGTAATTTCACCTGTCAGCTGCTGAAGCTCTTCCAGTAGCTGTTCTCTGGAAATAACTTTATCAGAATCATCACGGCTCACAGTTGCTCCCTGCGCATCTTCCGTTTCTGTTGACCTGCCTATGGAAACTTTAGCGATATACTCTTTACCGGCATCTGTAATATAAGATGCCACTTTTGTTGCACGGCCGATACAAATAGGCAGGACGCCTTCTACTTCAGGATCAAGCGTGCCTGTATGGCCTACTTTTTTAGTGTGTAAAATTTTGCGAAGCTTAAATACACAATCATGCGATGTCATGCCTTTTTCTTTCCATAATGGAAGAATGCCGTTCATACTATACCTTCTTTCCTATGGATACTATATTATTTATTGTTCTATGTAAGAAGGGAGGAAGTCATTATGCCTAAGCGATAATGAACTTCCTCCTCATTGTTTACTGCTCTTCTTCTTCAACATTCACTTGACGGATCAAGCTCTCGATTCGATTACCATAGGCAACCGATTCATCCATTTCAAATTCAATTTCCGGCGTTTTACGCAAGCGAATGCGCTGACCGATCTCTGTGCGAATAAATCCTTTCGCTTTTGAGAGACCGACTAACGTATCCTCTCGTTCTTTATCGGTACCAAGAACAGAAATGAAAATTTTTGCTTGCTGCAGGTCACCTGTTACGTCTACTCCTGTAACCGTTACAAATCCGATACGCGGATCTTTTAGCTTCTGACCGATAATATCGCCCAGTTCTTTCTTCATTTGCTCGGCTATTCGATTTGCACGCACTGACATGGCAGTTCACCTCAATTTCATCATCTTTGAAAGTATTTCGATTATAAATAATCGACTGTACACGCAGTCATTTCCCAATCTGGATTCGATTCAAATAAACGGATCGCTCTTCTGACTTCACGTTCTGCAGCTTCCTTAGCCGAAGCTACCGCAACTAAAGCAAAAGTAGTACGCTGCCAAAGATCTTGATGATCAATTTCCGCGACAGAAACATTATAAGAATTTTTCACTCGATCTCTCATCCGGTTTAAAACGGCCCGTTTCTCTTTCAGAGAAGCAGCCCCCGGTATGAAAAAGGAACATTCCGCGTAGACAATCATACTCGCTTAATTTCCTCCATTACGTAAGCTTCAATGATATCTCCTTCTTTAATATCATGGAATTTTACGATGGTAATTCCGCACTCATAACCCTTCGCTACTTCTTTCACATCATCTTTGAAACGCTTCAATGTATCAAGCTCTCCTTCAAAGATTACGATGTTATCGCGCAGGATACGAACACTTGAATCACGCGTGATCTTACCGTCAATCACATAACTACCTGCGATTGTACCGATCTTCGTTACTTTAAATGTCTCGCGAACTTCGGCCTGTCCGATTACTTTCTCCTCGAACTCAGGATCTAATAATCCCTTCATCGCAGATTCGATTTCTTCGATTACTTTATATATAACACGGTGAAGTCGGATATCTACGCCTTCCGCTTCTGCTGAACGCTTCGCATTTGTATCAGGTCGTACGTTAAAGCCGATTACGATGGCATTTGAAGCTGCCGCCAATGAAATATCTGATTCATTGATTGCACCTGCACCCGTATGGATGATTTTCACGTTGACGCCTTCTACTTCAATTTTCATAAGTGAGGCAGCCATTGCTTCAACAGCACCCTGCACATCTGCTTTTACAATCAAATTAAGCTCTTTCATTTCGCCTTGCTTCATTTGATCAAACAGATTGTCGAGTGTAACACGTGTTTTCTCCACGCGCTGTTCCTGCAGTGCTTCTCCTGCACGGGTCTCACCAATCTGACGTGCTGTCTTTTCATCTTTAAATACAACGAAACGATCGCCAGCCTGCGGCACATCGCTCAATCCTGTGATTTCAACAGGAGTTGAAGGAGCAGCTTCTTTCACACGGCGGCCTAAGTCACTGACCATCGCACGAACACGTCCGTAAGTATTACCTACTACGATCGGATCTCCAACGTGCAGTGTTCCGTTCTGGACAAGAAGTGTAGCAACGGATCCTTTTCCTTTATCAAGCTGCGCTTCAATAACTGTCCCTCTAGCTCTAATAGAAGGATCTGCAGTTAATTCGCCTACTTCTGCTACTAATAGAACCATTTCGATTAACTGATCAATGCCTTCACCTTTAAGCGCTGAAATCGGAACGAAAATTGTATCGCCGCCCCAGTCTTCAGAAACTAAACCGTGTTCCGTCAGTTCCTGCATAACGCGGTCAGGATTTGCTGTTGGCTTATCCATTTTATTTACAGCTACAATGATTGGAACTTCAGCTGCTTTCGCGTGATTGATCGCTTCGACAGTCTGCGGCATTACACCGTCATCAGCTGCTACCACTAAAATTGTTAAATCCGTGATTTTCGCTCCGCGCGCTCTCATTGTCGTGAAAGCTTCGTGTCCCGGTGTATCTAAGAAAGTAATTTTCTTATCACCTTGTTTAATTTGATACGCACCGATATGCTGTGTGATCCCGCCTGCCTCACCTTGCGTTACTTTTGTATCGCGGATAGAGTCAAGAAGCGTCGTTTTACCGTGGTCTACGTGACCCATGATTGTAACAACCGGCGGTCTTTCTTCTAAAGCGCCTGGCTGTTCTTCTTCTTCCTCAGGATCTTCAAAGTAGATTTCCAAATCCGTAACGTCAATTCGAATCTCTTCTTCCACATCTACACCGTATTCAGCACAGATCAATTCAATTGCATCTTTATCAAGTTCTTGGTTAATGGTTGCCATTACACCAAGCATGAACAGCTTTTTGATGATTTCAGAAGGCTCTTTGCCCAGTTTCTGTGCCAGTTCGCCGACTGATAATGATTCATAGAATGTGATTTTTTCCGGCAGCGGCTTTTCAATCTTCTGTGCCGGTACTGCCGGACGGTATCTACGGCGTCCTTGGTTAATGCCGCGTGCCGGCGGTCTTCCGCCACGGCCGCCGCCTGGACGTCCTCCGCCGCCAGGACGTGCTGTGTTACCGCCCTGATTTTGTCTTGGCTGCTGATTGCTGCCTGCTGTTTGAGCAGGTCTTGATTGCTGATTGCTGCCTGTCGTCTGGGCCGGTCTTGATTGTTGGTTACTTCCTTGGCCCTGTCGCGTTTGCTGGTTCGCGCCAGTTTGCTGTCCTTGTGTTCTGTTGCCGGTTGCTGCCCCAGCCGGACGCTTAGCTCCTGTATTGCCGCCTTGGTTTGTGCGGTTTCCAGTTTGCTGTGAACGGTTGTTGCTTCCTTTTGCTGTGGACTGTCCTGAGTTGGACTGCTGAGGCTTTCCTGCATTATTTCCGCCTTGGCGGTTTGCTGCCGGACGGTCTGTCTTTTGATTATTGCTCGGCTTATTCGACGGACCGGCATTTTGCGTTTTCTGCGGAGCAGTAAACTTTTTATCCAGCTTCGTCACAGTTTCCGGATCAATTACTGACATATGATTGCTGACTTCCACTTTCATATTCCCTAATTCATTAATAATGTCTTTACTCGATTTATTTACCTTTTTGGCATATTCATGTACTCGTATTTTCGTCATTAGCCCACCCCCGGTTATAATCGTTGAGGAGCTCGGATAACTTTTTGGCAAAACCTGTATCCGTAAGCGCCAATACTACCCGCGCTTCTTTTCCTATCGCATGCCCAAGGTCTTCACGACTCCCGAAATCATGCTTCTCAACGTTGTAAGTGTTACATTTATCAGTTAATTTTTTTTTCGTATTTGCTGATGCATCTTCTGAAAGGATGACAAGTGCCGCATTGCCCGCACGTACTTCCCGAACAACCAGATCCTCACCCGTCACAATTTTCCGTGCACGCGCCGCCATTCCGAGCAGTTGATAAATTTGCTTAGCATCTGTCATTTGATTGCCTCTCGGCGAATCGCGTGAAGCAGATCATCATATACCTGCTCAGGAACCTTTGCACCCAGCTGATGTTCAATCGAGTGCTGTTTCCGTGCTTTTTCTACGGCGTCCTCCGACTTGGAGACGTATGTTCCGCGTCCTGACTTTTTCCCTGTCAGATCCACTGATACTTCTCCTTCTTTCGTACGGACAATCCGGATCATTTCTTTTTTAGGCAGCATTTCGCCTGTAGCTGCACATTTGCGCAAAGGGATTTTCCGATTGTTCGACATGGGCATGCAATCCTTTCCAATCAATCTTCTTCGTCTGTATCTGCGTACAAATCAAAGTCTTCTGTTTGTTCAGCCGGCACTTCTTCTTCATACTCATATGCTTCCAAGAATTCGTCTGCTTCAGTTTCTTCAGTATCCAATTCTTCTGCAGCGCGGGGATAGATCCCCATTTCCCGAGCATCTGTTTCACTTTTGATATCGATTTTCCAGCCTGTCAATTTAGCAGCCAGTCTGGCGTTCTGACCTCTTTTTCCAATTGCCAGCGATAGCTGATAATCCGGAACCACCACGGTAGTGGAACGGTCTTCCTCGTTCACTTGAACGTCCATCACTTTTGACGGGCTCAGGGCATTCGCTACAAATACAACCGGGTCTTCCGACCATTCGACGATATCGACCTTCTCGCCGTTCAGTTCATTAGAGATCGACTGTACCCGCGCACCTCTTGTTCCTACACAGGAACCGACCGGATCCACTTCGTCATTTGTTGTAAAAACGGAAATTTTCGAGCGGTCTCCAGCTTCACGCGCAATGGATTTGATCTCTACTGTTCCATCATAAATCTCCGGGACTTCCAGTTCAAATAAACGGCGCAGTAATCCGGGATGTGTTCGGGAAACAAATACTTGAGGGCCTCTTGCCGTTCTTTCCACTTTTGTAATATATACTTTAATTCGGTCATGCGGTGCGTACGACTCTGTCTGAATCTGTTCACTTGAAGGCAGCACAGCCTCTACTTTACCTAAACCGACAAACAGGTTTTTCGGATCCATCCGCTCAACAATACCGTTGACAATATCTTCTTCACGGTCAATATATTCTTCATAAATCAAGCCGCGTTCCGCTTCACGCACACGCTGTGTAACAACCTGCTTCGCTGTCTGTGCGGCAATCCGTCCAAAATCACGCGGTGTGACTTCTTCTTCGACAATGTCGCCAAGTTCATATACGGGATTGATGACTTCTGCATCTTCCAATGAAATCTGCAGACGCTCATCTTCCACTTCTTCTACAACATCTTTTCGCGAATAAACCTTCATTGTACCTTTATCCAAGTTTAAATCCACACGGACGTTTTGTGCCTGATTAAAGTTTCTCTTATAGGCAGTCACTAGGGCCGCTTCAATCGCATCCACTAATACATCTCTTGAAATACCTTTTTGTTGTTCAAGAGCTGTCAGCGCTTCGAGTAGATCACTACTCATGTTCATCACTCCCACATTCGATTATCTTTATGCCCTGCTATGACGGCGCTTTCCACTTTTGGTGTCATCCAGCTGCAAGCGCCAGCCTCTCGGGTCGTTTCGGTCTTAAAGATAAAGGCAATGAAACGCCTTTATTTTAAGCCCTCCAACGCCTGTCGAGGCTAGACGGCGCTTTCCGCTTTTGGTGTTATCCAGCTGCAAGCGGCTAGAGGCTCGGGTCATAAGTCAAAGCTGCTGTGTGCGGCAAAGAACGCCGCGTCGCAGCTTCGTCTTATGCCTGCCGCCTCTAAACAGCCGCTTTCCGCTTTTGGTGTTAAAAGTCGATGGCCAGCCGGGCGAGGGCAATTTTGGTTTTGTCAATTTCTACTAGTACTTTTCGTGTCTTGATGCGTATTTCTACTTTCGCGAAGTCAGGACCGTATCCGAGCAGGTATCCTTCGAATTCTTTCAGCCCGTCAATCGGCTCGTATGTTTTGATGAAAACGTACTGACCGACAGCTTTTTCAAAATCCTCATCTTTTTTCAATGGTCTTTCCGCTCCGGGAGAAGACACTTCAAGGAAGTAGTTTTGTGGAATTGGATCTGTTCGGTCCAATTCCTCGCTTAGCTTCTCACTGACCGCGGCGCATTGGTCTATGTCGATACTCCCTTCAGGTGTGTCGATATAAACACGCAAGAACCAGTCCCGGCCTTCTTTTATGAACTCGACGTCTACCAGTTCAAGCCCCAATTCTTCAACAATCGGTCTCGCAAACTGCTCGACTTCCTCTGTAATTTTACTCACATGTATCCCTCCCGAAATTAAAATCAATCACGCCTTGGCGTGATTGCGTCTGGATTTTGAAATGAGGCCTGCAAAATGCAGGTCAGACAGACGCTACCGCAGAATGCAGTGTCGTCCGCACGCCTCAAATGTAACTCCACTCAAAATCCATGACATCCGCCGGAGGCTTATCTGGATTCAGCCGAAGTTTGAAACCCACTAAACAAAAAACCGCTTGCATTCGCCCTGCTCCTGAATGTTAGAAGCAGGCTTCTGCTGAATCCAGATAAACAACAGAAAAGAGCGGGAAACCCCACTCTTTTCAGCAAGACGTATAGCAAAAGTTGTTTCAATCGTATCACAACGCCATTTACAATGCAACTGATGGGGCCATGCACAGCCTTTAGAACAAGGATAATTGGTTGGCTTCAGGCATACCTTCCAAGCAGCCGAGTGTATCTAAGTACTCGGTAATGGTCTTGGAAACACGGCCGCGCTTTTGCAGGTCTTCTTTTGATAAAAACTCGCCGTCTTTTCGCGCTTCCACTATTGTTTTGGCAACGTTCGTTCCTAATGAAGGAACTGAATTAAACGGCGGTATCAATTGATTGCCGTCTATCAAGAACTCAGTCGCATCCGATTTATACAGATCAGGCTTCGCAAAAGTGAAGCCCCGCTCCACCATTTCCAGCGCAATTTCAAGCACTGTCACCAAGTTTTTTTCTTTCGGCGGTGCATCCAGACCTTTATCATTGATTTCTTTAATTTTTGCCCGGATGGACGCAGAACCTTTTGACATCGTCACCAGATCGAAGTCCGTTGCCCGCACCGTAAAATATGTTGCATAATACATGATTGGGTGATGCACTTTGAAATATGCTATTCGCAAAGCCATCAATACATAGGCCGCAGCGTGTGCTTTCGGGAACATATATTTAATCTTCTTACATGAGCTGATATACCAGCCCGGTACTTTATTCGCTTTCATTTCAGCTTCGAATTCTGGTGTCAGTCCTTTACCTTTACGGACAGATTCCATAATCTTAAATGCCAGCGAAGGTTCAAGACCCTGATAAATCAGATAGACCATAATATCATCCCGGCAGCCGATTACTTCTGACAGCTGGCACGTTTTATTCTGGATCAGTTCCTGCGCATTTCCAAGCCAGACATCTGTTCCGTGAGACAACCCCGAAATCTGAATCAATTCCGAGAAAGTCGACGGTTTTGTCTCTTCAAGCATCTGACGGACGAAACGCGTACCGAATTCGGGCACACCGAGCGTTCCTGTCTTACAGTCGATCTGTTCCTGCGTTACGCCTAATGAAGAAGTTCCGCTAAACAGTGCCATAACTCCTGCGTCATCTGGTGCAATCGTTTTGGCATCAATTCCTGATAAATCTTCAAGCATCTTAATCATCGTCGGATCATCATGACCAAGAATATCAAGCTTGAGCAAGTTATTATCGATGGAGTGGAAGTCGAAATGCGTTGTCTTCCAACTCGATTCTATATCGTCCGCCGGAAATTGAACCGGGGTAAAATCAAAAATATCCATCGTATCCGGAACAACAATAATACCGCCCGGGTGCTGCCCTGTATTACGCTTTACTCCGGAACAGCCCTGGACTAGACGGTCAATTTCCGCACCCCTCATCTGCAGATCATTGTCATTCATATAGCCGCGCACATAACCGTATGCTGTTTTTTCAGCAACTGTACCGATTGTACCTGCCCGGTACACATAATCTTCGCCGAACAGTTCTTTCGTATAGTTATGCGCATGAGCTTGATATTCGCCGCTGAAGTTCAAATCAATATCCGGTACTTTGTCTCCGGCAAAACCAAGAAAGGTTTCAAACGGGATATCCTGTCCATCTTTTTTGAACATGACATTGCAGTTCGTACATTCTTTATCAGGCAAATCGTAGCCGGAGCCGACTGAACCGTCGTCAAAGAATTCATGCGTTTTACAAGATGGACAGACGTAATGAGGCGGCATCGGGTTAACTTCCGTGATTTCCATCATTGTCGCGACAAATGATGAACCGACAGACCCCCGTGATCCAACCAAATAGCCGTCATCGAGCGATTTCTTAACAAGTTTATGAGAAATTAAATAAATAACCGCGAAACCATTGTCGATAATGGATGTTAACTCTTTCTCAATCCGCGCTTCAATAATTTCAGGCAGCTTATCTCCGTATATATGATGGGCCATTGAATATGTCAGCTCTCTGACCTCTTCATCGGCACCTTCAATCGTCGGTGTATACAAATCATCCTTGATTGGTTTGACGTCACCGACACGTTCCACAATCTTCAACGGATTTTCAATGACAATTTCCTTTGCTGCCGCCTCGCCTAAAAATGCGAATTCCTCCAGCATTTCATCAGTCGTCCGGAAATGAACCGCTGGCAGAGAATGTCGGTTCATCGGGTTAGCCCCGCCTTGAGAACGTACTAATACTTTGCGGTATGTTGCATCCGTCTCGTCCAGATAATGAACGTTCCCTGTCGCGCAGACCGGCAGGCCGGTTTTCTTGCCGAGTTTCAACATTTTCCGCATAATATCTTCCAAGTTCCACTCATCCCGAATTAAATCCAGCTCCAGTAAGTGAGAGTATACAGGCTTTGGATGGATTTCAAGATAATCATAGAAACTCGCTATTTCTTCAACTTCTTCCATCGGTTTCTGCATCAGGCCTTCAAAGACTTCTCCTTTGTCACAGCCTGAACCTACCAGCAGTCCTTTGCGATGTTTCACTAACAGCGAACGCGGAATCCGCGGCACCCGGTAGAAAAAATCCATATGTGAGATGGATACGAGCTTGAACAAGTTTTTCAAACCTTCATTGTCGGTCGCAAGCAAAGTACAGTGAGACGGACGCGATCGTTTATAGGCGTCTCCCTCTCCAATGTTTTTATTGAGATCATCCAGCCATTCGATCCCTTTTTCCTGTGCTTCCGTCAGCAGACGCAGAAATAAATAGGCTGTTGCCTCCGTATCATATATCGCCCGGTGATGCTGAGTTAGTTCAATATCGAACTTCTTCGCCAGCGTATTCAAGCGATGATTCCGCAGTTCTGGATACAGGAAACGTGAGAGTTCTAATGTATCGATTACAGGATATGCGGCAGTTTCAATTTTCGCCCGTTTGCACGAAGCATAGAAAAAGCCCATATCGAATGAAGCATTGTGCGCAATCAGTACAGCATCTCCGATAAATTCAATAAAATCAGCCATTACCTCAGATACTTCCGGTGCATCTTTGACCATGTCATCTGTAATTCCTGTCAAGTCGGTTGTGATAGAAGACAGCGGATGATGCGGATTGGCAAATCGTTCAAAACGGTCAATAATTTCTCCGTCACGGACGCGAACCGCAGCAAGCTCGATAATGGTATCGTAGACTGCCGACAGTCCGGTAGTTTCCACGTCAAATACCACATACGTATCGGTTTCCAATCGTCTATGCTGTTCTTCATAAACAATCGGCACCCCGTCATCCACTAAATTTGCTTCCAGGCCGAATAACACTTTAATTCCGTGTTTCTTTCCTGTGTTATAGGCTTCAGGAAACGACTGTACATTGGCGTGGTCCGTAATCGCGATAGCCGGGTGCCCCCATTTTGCCGCCTGTTCAACGAGTGCCTGGGCAGAAACAACTGCATCCATCTGACTCATGGACGTATGTGCATGCAATTCCACACGCTTTTGTCCAGCCGGCGCTTTGTCTTTGCGTTCAACAGAAGGGATAACGGCAAGATCCTGCGCCATCATAATTAAATCCCTTACGAACGTATCATTCTGGATGCTTCCCCGTGCACGTACCCACATGCCTTTCTTGAACGACTTCATGATTTCGGCATCTTCATTGTCGCGTGAGAACATTTTCACCAAAATTGAATCGGTATAATCTGTAACTTTTAACGTCAGCAATGAACGCCCGCTGCGAAGTTCCCGCACTTCCGCATCAAAGACAAATCCCTCAATAATCAACCGGCGTTCCTCATCTTGAATTTCATGAATCGGCATGATCGCTTCTCCTGCTTTGATCGGTGTGCCAAGAATCATTGGTTTGTCAGAATCGCCCTGCTCACTCTTCATAGATTCACGCTGCTGCAGTTGTTCAAATGCTTTCTTTGAAAGTACGTCTTCTTCCTGCTGTTTCTGCGAAAGAAATTGCTGCAGTTCTTCTTGTGCACGTGTATTTTCTTCTACTTTTACGTCGACTAGTAAAGAAGGAAAACCAAACTGACGGTAAAGCGCAGCCAACGGTTCCGTGTATTTATTTTTCAGCGTCTGACATTCCAAATCGCTTGAACAATTAATCTGCAACTTCTCTCCCTGCAGAACCGGTTTCTGCCCGTTCAAACATTGACGGAGCGGAGGAGAAATATCCGCCAATCCTTCTATTACAAGCGGCCAATAGGAAATAATCAACTGCTCATCATATGATTTATTACGGGTTTCAATTTGAAGGTGCACATTTGCAATCGCGGCAAATGTTTCATGGACACGCTGCTGCATTAGCTGAAATACATTGACAGGCAGCACCTGATCAAGTGTCACATTAAATTTCCACACTCTCGATTTCGTCTGTACAGTCACCCGGTTTAATTCAGCGTGCTCAAAAAACGGCATCAGCTGATCATCCGTCAAACCGGTCTGCTGCAGCAAAGTTAAAAATTTCTGGGCGGCATCCAATATAAATTCCTCCAATCTATCGCGAAAAGAAGGGAAGTTCCGCTGACGGACTCCCCTTCTCTGTTTATTCTGCAGTAAAAAATGATTGCAGCTTCTCAAGCACTTCTTCTTTTTGCCAGTCTATTGACTCACCACTGTGCCGGAATGTCACTTCGACAATTCCTTCACCGGCTCTCTTACCAATTGTAATCCGAACCGGCAGGCCAATCAAGTCAGAATCAGCAAATTTCACCCCGGCCCGTTCGTCCCGGTCATCATACAGAACATCATAACGATAAGATTCCAGTACTGCATACAACTCATCAGCCAATTGCTTTTGAGTTTCATCTTTCACATTCACAGCGACCAGATGAATATCAAAAGGCGCTAAATGCTTCGGCCATTTTAACCCATTTTCGTCGTTATACTGTTCAGCGATGGCAGCAATAAGCCGCGATACGCCCAGTCCGTAGCTGCCCATAATGAAAGGCTCAGCCCGTCCATGATCATTGAGGAAGTTTCCTTTCATTTGTTCACTGCAGCCGGTTCCCAGCTTGGAAATATGACCAATCCCGATGCCTTCAGCAAACTTGACCGAACCCATTCCGTCCGGCGAAGGCTCACCTTCCTGTATATAGCGGATGTCCAGATAGTCATCAATCGCGAAATCCCGCTCCGGATTGACATTGATTAAATGATGATCCTCTTCATTGGCTCCCGCCACCCCATTGACAATGTACCCCACCGCGTGATCAGCAAAAACTTTTACACCGATCGGCAGTTTCACCGGACCCACTGATCCTGCATGGCAGTTAAGTAATTCTTCAATCTCTGATTCACTTGCCAATGAAACTTCATCAGCCTTCAGCACTGCTTTTAATTTATGTTCATTAATGCGATGGTCACCGCGGCAAACTAGTAAAACATGGTCGCCGTCTATTGTATAGACTAGTGATTTAATGATTTTTTTCGGATCAACAGACAGGAATGAAGTGATATCATCTATAGTCCGGACGTTTGGCGTGGCTACTTTCGCTGTATCTTTCGGTTTCTCCTCCGTCTGCTCATAATCAATATTGACTGCCGCCAATTCGATATTTGCTGCATAGGAAGAACTGTCACTGTATGCAATCTTATCTTCTCCGATTGCCGCCAAAGCAATAAATTCATGCATGCCCGCTCCGCCGCCTGATATAACCATGCGGAAATGAACACGGAGACGCGTCAGGATATTTGTATATGCCTGCATCACTTCGAGATACTTTTCATCTAAACTTTCCTGTGTCGCATGGAATGAATAGGCATCTTTCATGATAAACTCACGGCTCCGAAGCAATCCAAAACGCGGCTTGTCTTCATCACGAAACTTGGTTTGAATCTGAAACAGTGTCAAAGGCAGTTTCTTATACGATCTCACTTCGTCTCTCAGCAACGAAATCATCAGTTCTTCATCGCTCGGACTGAGTGTGAATTCTTTGCCATGACGGTCCTGAACTTGAAACAGCTCTTTACCGTAAGATTTCCAGCGATCGCATTCCTGCCGGATTTCAGTCCGCTGTAAAGCAGGCATAGAAATTTCGATACCTTCAATTGCTTCCATTTCCTGACGTATGATGTTTTCCATTTTACGAAATACCCGCTGCGCAAGTGTCAAATAGGTAAAGACGCCGTTCGCATTCTGACGGATATAGCCCGCACGCAACAATAGCTGGTGTGAGCGGATATCAGCGTCAGCAGGCGTTTCCCGCATCGTAGGTATAAATGTTTTGGATTGTTTCATGATATGCTTCCACCTTTTTTAAAAGAAAAATCGTTGAATGTCATTCCATGTCACAACAAGCATCAAGACCATGAGCAGCATGATTCCGACGAAGTGCACCATACCTTCTTTTTGTTTATCGATCGGTTTTCCGCGCAGTCCTTCGAACAGGAAGAACAATAACCGGCCGCCGTCAAGTGCAGGCAGCGGAAGCAGGTTCATAATACCCAGGTTAATACTCAGCACAGCTCCCCAGTTCATCAGGTTGAAAATTCCATATTGAGCCACTTCTTCTGTCGCTTTATAAATACCAACCGGCCCTGACAACGCATCAATCGTAAATTGTCCTGTTACTAGCTGGCCGAGCAGTTCAAAAATTTTCACTGTCCATGTGTAAGTCTGCTCTGCACCGAAAACAAATGATTTCACAATGCCCTTTTCAAGCGGACTTGAATATAATACACCAATCTGACCATATTCTTTCCCGGCATCTTCGACAGTATCCGGTGTGACGTTCAAAGATACTGAACTTCCGTCACGTTCCACTTCCACTGCCATCGGAACGCCTGGACTGTCCTGAATCGCCTGTGAAAACTGCGTCCATGTCTTGATTTCTTTTCCGTCAACGCCCGTCACCAGGTCATTATCCTGCATACCCGACACTTCTGCAGGGGTATCAGGCTTCACTTCTGTAATAATCGGTTCATTCGTTGGCACACCATTCATCAGTCCAAGTGCCAGGAAAATGAAAAACGCCAAGATGAAGTTGAAAAGCGGTCCTGCAAAAATGGCCATCGACCGCTTGCCGAGTGACTTGGATTCAAACTGACGGTCATACGGCGCGATTAGGGTTTCTTGTCCCTTTTCAATAATCATAGCAGTTCTTGCGATATTCAGATGAACAAACTGCCCGTCTTCGTCATAACCTTCTATAAACAACTCTCGATCTAAGTCTGATTTTTCTACTTCCACATTTAAAATGTTCGGATTGGAAACATTTCGGTTTAAATAAATTTTTTCAATCTCATTTTGAGCATTCAGCAGCAGACCCACTCGATAGCCAGGCTGCAGTTCCACCGTGTCAAAATCTTCTCCTGCCATCCGTACATATCCGCCAAGCGGAAGCAGACGAAGCGTATATTGTGTTTCACCTTTACGAATTGCCAATATTTTTGGTCCCATGCCTATCGCGAATTCACGCACCATGATGCCTGCTCTTTTCGCAAACAGGAAATGCCCGAATTCATGAAACGCAACGAGTGTCCCGAATATTACTATGAACGCAATAACGGTTTCCATTCAGTAACCACCTTCACAGGCTATAACGCCTTAGATTCATCTCATTACTTTACTATACCATACACTTTTTTTCGCGTAACGCGATCTGTCTCCAAAATTTCTTCCAAATCAGGATGACTTATAGTCTGGTGCTGATCCATCATCTGCTCGATAATATCCTCGATCTTCATGAAAGGAATACGGCCTTCCATGAACAACTGAACTGCTACTTCATTTGCCGCGTTCATTGCTGTCGGCAGCGTGCCTCCTTCCCTACCTGCATCATATGCAAAGGACAGGGCTCTGAATCGCTCAAAATCCATTTTTTCAAAATGAAGTTTCCCGATTTCATCAAGACGCAGACGTTTGGCATTCGCCATTGGAATCCGGTCGGGATACGTCAGTGCGTACTGAATCGGCACCCGCATATCGGGGGAACCGAGTTGCGCCATGACACTCGTATCTTCAAACTCGACCATCGAATGAATGATACTTTCTTTATGAAGAAGACATTCAATCTGATCATACGGCATGGCAAATAGGTGATGCGCTTCTATGACCTCCAACCCTTTATTCATCATAGTAGCTGAATCAATCGTCAGTTTATTGCCCATCGACCAGTTTGGATGCGCCAATGCCTGCTCGACCGTTACATGTTGCAGCTGATCGCGAGTTAAGTCTCTGAAACTCCCGCCTGAAGCGGTAATGATCAACTGGGTAATACGCTTTTCATTTTCACCGTTCAACGCCTGAAATAAAGCGGAGTGCTCACTGTCGACCGGCACAAGCGGCACTTGGTGTCGTTTTGCAGCCTGGACAACCAGATCCCCGGCTGCAACTAATGTTTCTTTATTTGCAATGGCGATCGTCATACCGGCTGCAATTGCTGCCAGTGTCGGCTTCAGTCCAACGCTTCCGATCACGGAATTCAGCAGGACGTCTGCTTCGATTCCAACCGCTGCTTCGATGAGACCTTCATCGCCGTGGACAATTTTAACGTTTGGAAATTCAGCCTGCAAGCGATCAGCATCTGCTTTCTCCATGACAGAGACCAGCTGCGGCTTAAACTGTGCAATGATTTCACTGACTTTTTTCATATTTCTTCCTGCTGACATCGCAGTTAATGTAAAGAGCTCCGGATTCGACTCTATAATATCGAGCGTCTGCGTGCCAATTGATCCTGTAGCACCCAGTAAATTTATTTTCTTCATACGTAAACTTCCCTTCGGTTATCCTACAAACTGCAAAAAGTGAAGTAACGGCAATACGAAAAGCAGACTGTCAAAACGATCCATAATTCCGCCGTGTCCAGGCAGCAGCGTGCCCGAATCTTTCACATCATAATAGCGTTTTAATGCAGACTCCACTAAATCTCCCATCTGACCGACAATTGATGCAACGACGGTGATGAGGATGAATGCTGTATACGAGCTTGCAATCGGAAAGAATATATTGTAGATCAGCGTGAAAATAACCGCGCAGATAATTCCTCCAATAAATCCTTCGATTGTTTTATTTGGAGAGATTTCAGGCCATAATTTCCGCTTGCCTATTTTACGGCCGACGAAATAAGCGCCTGAATCTGTTGACCAAATGATCAGCAGCGCATAGCCTATGTATTCCAGTCCAAAAAGCCGGGTTTCGATTAAGTAATAAAATCCTACTCCTACATATAAGGCGCTCATTGCGATGAATGCCACGTCTTCAAAAGTAGAACGGTTCTTCACAAGTACGGTATACACAAGCAGCAATAGAATAAGAATGTAAATCATTTCAAGTTTCTGTAAATGTAAGTTGCTTTCCACTTGTGCAGTCCATTTAGAAGGCAGCAGGATGACCAGTAACAGCAGCCAGGATAAAAAACCGCCGGCTGTGAATATTGACATCTTCCGCATACGAAGTAACTCATATAACCCTATTGTAGAAATTGCAAATATCGTTATGATGAAAGGCAGACCGCCGATCCAAATCATAGGAATAAAAAATGCGAGGGCTACGATGGCCGTGATGATTCTTTGCTTCATCCTTTCTGATCCCCTTCCAAACTTCCAAATCTGCGATCGCGACGCTGGAAGTCTTCAATTGACGCCAAAAAACATTCTTCATTGAAGTCCGGCCACAGTACATTCGTAAAAATGAACTCTGCATAAGCCAGCTGCCATAACATGAAGTTGGACAGCCGGACTTCACCGCTAGTACGGATAAGCAGATCCGGCTCCGGCAAGTGAGCTGTCATGAGTCTAGAATTAATGACATTCTCATCTATATCGTTTTTCTGAATCCTGCCGTCTGCGACTTCCTGCGCAATTTCCTTCATTACGTTGACCAGCTCCACCCGGCTGCCGTAATTCATCGCAAAGTTCAGTACAAGCCCTTTATTATGTTTCGTCGCGTCAATCGCTTTTGTGATGGCGCTCCTAGTATGTGCAGGAAGTGCCTCTATATTTCCGATCATCTCTACTTTAATATCTCTTTCCATCAACTCTGGTAAATATGTATTGAGGAATTCGCCTGGAAGATTCATCAAAAAATCGATTTCGATTTTTGGACGTTTCCAATTTTCTGTAGAAAAAGCATAGAGTGTTAGAGCTTTTACACCGAGCGCATTTGCGAAATTAGTAATTTGCCGGACCTTCTTCATTCCTTCATGATGACCTGCTATACGCGGCATTTTCCGCTGTTTAGCCCATCTTCCATTCCCATCCATAATGATCGCCACATGGTTTGGGATTGGTTTTTTCTTAACAGATTCTATTCGGTCATCTAAAAACTGAATATCTGGTGTTTTTTTTCGCAACAGTTTTCTAAGCATAGCGTTCCCCCACTTGGCTCATTTCGGATACTCCTATAGCCTATCCTACCAAATTGCATAGTAAATAGCATGCAAAAGACAGAAAAAAGCGTCCTAAAAGTAGGACGCTCCTCCTGATAGAAAGTTCTATACTCAGATTTCTAAAATTTCATTTTCTTTATCTTTTGCCATCTCGTCTACTTTTTCAATGAAGTTATCTGTTAACTTTTGAACTTCATCATTATAGCGGCGCAGTTCATCTTCCGTAATGTCTCCGTCTTTTTCACTCTTCTTCAGCTCATCATTGCTGTCGCGGCGAACGTTACGGACTGCAACTTTCGCGTCTTCTGCTTCACGCTTTACTTCTTTAACCAAATCTTTACGGCGTTCTTCTGTCAAGGCCGGCACTGCCAGACGGATCACATTTCCATCATTGGAAGGCGTGATGCCGATATCTGATTTCAGGATCGCTTTTTCGATTTCACCGATCGTTGTTTTGTCGTACGGCTGAACAACGAGCAGGCGGGGTTCGGGAACAGAAATGCCGGCCATTTGATTCAATGGGGTAGGCGCTCCATAATAGATTACAGAAATTCTGTCCAGAATGCTTGCATTGGCTCTTCCTGCACGTATGGAGGCCAGCTGTCTTGAGTAGGCACCCAATGCTTTGTCCATCCGTTCAGTTGCGGAATTCATAATTTCTTTCGTCATTGTTTATTCCTCCTGACCACCGTACCGATTTCTTCACCGAGTACGGCTCTTTTTATATTTCCATTCTCCATAATTGAGAATACTACGAGCGGGATATCATTGTCCATACATAATGTGGATGCAGTCGAGTCCATTACTTCAAGACCCTGGCTGATTACTTCTAAGTATGACAGTTCAAAATATTTAACTGCGCTTGCATCTTTCATTGGATCTGCAGAGTACACACCGTCTACGTTATTTTTTGCCATTAAAATGACATCCGCTTCAATTTCAGCTGCACGCAAAGCAGCTGTCGTATCCGTAGAGAAATACGGATTTCCTGTACCTGCGGCAAAAATAACCACGCGGTCTTTCTCCAAATGACGGATTGCTTTTCGGCGTATGTATGGTTCTGCCACTTGTCTCATGTCAATGGAGCTCATCACTCTTGTTTCATGTCCAAGCTTTTCAATAGCGTCCTGCAGTGCAAGAGAATTCATGACAGTCGCCAGCATGCCCATATAATCCGCTGTTGTGCGGTCCATACCCATTTCGCTTCCGACTTTGCCTCTCCAGATATTGCCTCCGCCTACTACTACAGCTACTTCCACACCAAGCTCTACTACTTCTTTTACTTGAGTCGCAACTGATTTCACTACTTCTGGAGACAATCCGTAACCTTGTTCTCCTGCCAATGCTTCTCCACTTAACTTCAACACAATCCGTTTATACTTTGGATTACTCATGTAGACCCTCCTGCCATTTCCTATTCTCAAAAAAGAGGAACACATAATGGATGTGCCCCTCTGTATGATTGGTTATCAATTACACTTCTGCATAATGAAACCAGTTAAACTTAGTTTCCTTTAACTTGGCTCATTACTTCGTCAGCAAAGTTGTCTTCACGCTTCTCGATTCCTTCGCCCACTTCATAACGAATAAATTCAACTAAAGTTCCGCCAGTTGATTTAACGAAATCACGGACTTTTTGGTCAGAGTTTTTAACGAAAGCCTGGTCAAGTACACAGATTTCCTCAAAATACTTTCCTAGACGGCCTTCTACCATTTTCGCTACAATGTTCTCCGGCTTGCCTTCGTTCAGTGCTTGCTCAGTCAACACTTTACGCTCTGATTCTACTTCGTCAGCAGATACTTCGTCACGTGAAATATATTTCGGATTCATTGCTGCGATATGCATTGCTACATCTTTTGCTGCTTCAGAATCAGTTGAACCTTCAAGTACTGTCAATACTGCAATACGTCCACCCATGTGCAGGTAAGGACCGAATGCATCTTGATCTGTCTTTTGGCGAATCTCAAAACGGCGAAGAGTGATTTTCTCTCCGATTTTAGCTACAGCGTTTGAGATATGCTGTGAAACAGTCAGACCGCTGTCCATTTTCGCTTCATTTGCTTCTTCAACGGAAGCGGGTTTATTTGTAAGCAAGAACTCAGAAAGTTCCTTAACAAGTACTTGGAAACCTTCATTTTTCGCAACGAAATCTGTTTCCGCATTCACTTCAAGAATAACTGCTTCGTTGCCTTGAACTAAAATGTTCGCCACACCTTCAGCTGCGATACGGTCAGCTTTCTTAGCTGCACTAGAAAGACCTTTTTCGCGCATGAAATCGATTGCCGCATCCATGTCGCCGTCTACTTGAGTAAGTGCTTTTTTGCAGTCCATCATACCTGCGCCTGTTTTTTCACGAAGTTCTTTTACCATTTGAGCTGTAATTGTTGCCATTTTAAAAATTCCTCCTATTATAATTCAACTTATATAGATTACTTTAAAAAAAGACGATAAGGGGTACGCCGCTTATCGTCTCTTCATTTACTCATTTCAGTCTGCAGCTACAGTTTCAGTTTCGTTCGCTGTTTCAGCAGCCGCTTCATCGTCTTCACCTTGACGGGATTCAATCAATGCATCTGCCATTTTACTTGTAAGTAAACGTACTGCGCGGATTGCATCGTCGTTCGCCGGGATGACATAGTCGATTTCGTCCGGATCACAGTTAGTATCTACGATTCCAACGAGTGGAATATTCAATTTGATTGCTTCAGCAACTGCGATACGCTCTTTACGAGGATCTACGATGAAAATTACATCTGGCAATCCTTTCATATCGCGGATACCGCCTAGGAACTTCACAAGACGTTCATGTTCTTTATTTAATTGAGAAACTTCTTTCTTAGGAAGTACGTCGAATGTGCCGTCTTCTTCCATTTTCTCGATTGCTTTCATACGAGCTACACGCTTTTGAATCGTTCCGAAGTTTGTCAATGTTCCACCCAACCAACGTTGGTTGATGTAGTACATTCCAGCACGTTCTGCTTCTTCTTTGATCGCTTCCTGTGCTTGTTTCTTCGTACCTACGAAAAGGACTTTTCCACCGTCAGCACCGACTTGGCGCATGAAGTTGTAAGCTTCCTCTAATTTTTTAACTGTTTTTTGAAGATCGATGATGTAAATGCCGTTACGCTCCACAAAAATATACTTCTTCATTTTCGGGTTCCAGCGGCGTGTTTGGTGTCCGAAATGAACACCTGCTTCTAGTAATTGCTTCATTGAGATTACTGACATGGTAATTCCTCCTATTGGTTTTTTGTCCTCCGTGTACTTCTTGCAAAAGAGTGACCGAAACGGCACCCACTCTTTCGTCCGCACACGTGTGTAGTAATACCATCTACTAAAATAACATATATATAATCCATTTGCAACCATCGACTTTTTTTAACTGAATTTAAGCAGCAGTTCAATTTCGGTCCGGCCTTTTCCGAGTTCTTTTGCAATTTCTTCAACCGACTTGCCTTCAGCAATCATCATCTTCGCCTTCGCCCGGTCATCCAGCGGCTCTGCTTCCCGCTGTTCTGTCGTAGCGGCAGTCTTCTGATAGGAGCGAAGAGCAAATTGCACCGGCACGGGATGAGGTTTCTGCTGCATTTTATCAGTTTCTGCAGCCGTTTTTTGCTGTGCCGTCTGCGGGAATGAAAAATCAGCAGGCGGAAAAAAATCTGTCTTCCTGTTTAACTGCTCAATCAAACGGTCATTTTCTTCTTTGATTTCAGCCAGATACGCCATTACGGAATGGTCCATTTCATCCATTAGCTGTTGCTGTTTCTTCTCCAGATTATTGAATTTGGAGACTTTTAGAAATAGTAACGTAATAATCATAAAACTGATGATTTGCAGGATGAATAAAATTGCTACAATGATTCCCATATTTGATCACCCGCTACAGTCAACAAATGAGCCTTTAAAAGGATGCTTCACTCGTTGTGCTTCTTCTTCCTGTTTTTCTTTCTTCTGCTGTCCGCTTTGTTCATCCGGCTGCCGGTCATCGGGGTTTAATTTAGCATAAGGATCGGATTCCACCACGGTCTCTTGGTTTTTCAGCGCTTGTTTTTCTGTTGAAGTATTTGCATGCTGCTGCGCAATTTGGGATTGCTGCTGTTTTTGCTCGGCAATTTTTCCAGCCTCGAATGTCTTAGGTATCGCTATTTGCAGTTCAATACTTTTCAAGCTCATAAAACCCCTCCATCCGTAATTTCACCCGCCAGCATGGTTCGCAGTTTAAACAAAGCTTTCGAATGAATCTGCGATATTCTGGAAGTGGACAGACTTAAAATTTCACCGATTTCAGTCAAGGTCATATCTTCCTGATAAAATAAACTGAGAACCAGCTGCTCGTTTTCATTGAGTTCTTTAATTTTCGTCATTAGATCACTGATCAGCTCGTCTTTGACTGCCATCTGTTCCGGTGTCTTTGTCTGTTCATCACGCAAAACAAACGTCTGATCATTCTGCTCATCATCGTCATTCATTTTCTCATCAATCGATAAAACATTTGCGAAATATTGCTCATGAACCGTCTGATATACCTCATCCGTAGTCATCCCGAGATGGTCTGCCACTTCTTCAGGAGTTACTGTCCGCAAATACGACTGCTCAAGTTTGCTGATTTCTTCATCCATCTTTTTTGTCTTTTCTCTAGAGGAACGTGAAAGCCAATCCTCTTTTCGCAAACCGTCTATGATCGTTCCGCGAATACGAAAAGATGCGTACGTATCAAATTTCAAATCACGATCAGGATCAAATTTTGTCAAAGCATCAAATAATCCCTGATAGCCTAATGACTTAATTTCGTCCCGTGAGACATTTTTCGGCAGTCCCGCACTGATTCGCTGCACATGATAATTCACTAATGGTGTATAAAGTTGGACTAGCGTGTCACCTGCATCAGGATCACGGTCTTCGAGCCACAACTTCCACTGATGCCGTTCAGCTGTATCTTGCTTTGCCATCGAATTCACGCCTTTCCTGTCAGCTTCCGTCTGCCTATTCTTACTCCTTATTTAACAGTATAACAAATCTCAACAAAAATAGGCGACTAATCAAATAGCCGCCTGTGTTTTACCGCTTTGTCATCTGGTTACATCTCCTGAGTGCCCGCATTGACTGTGCGGACATGGAGAATGCACGTTTCCGGGTCGAATTCAATTGTCCTTCCGCTCGAACCGCCTGTATCTTCGGCAATAATGGGTATGGAAAGCCTTTTTAGCTCAGCTTTGACAGCCTCCACATTTCTCGGTCCGATACGAATCGTATCATTGGAGCCGAATTGAAACATTTGGGCGCCGCCCGCAATTTTCGCTTTAATGCTGAAAGGGCGGACACCTTCAGATTTGAGTATTTCCATCATGGCATAAATACCGGTATCTGCGAATTTAGCTGCATTCACTGTAGATGACTTTCCTAATTGGCTGTCCGGCAGCATGACATGCACCATGCCCGCGACTTTTTTTGAAGGATCATACAACACCACACCGACACAGGAGCCGAGTCCGGATGTTCGGATCGTCTCTGGAGCTTTGGCGACATTCATATCCGCGATTCCCACTCTTACGACGGTTTTAATATTTTGCATTTAGAGTACACCTAAAGAACTGAATATCGTGCGGTATGAGGGCGGGTCCGGTAATAAGAAAAAGTGACCTGCTAAACTCGAAACACCTTGTTCCCCTTCTTGCAAAATTTCCGTTTCAATGACGATGACTTCATCGCTGTACTGAGAAACTTCAATTAAACCAAAACTGACAATTGCCCCGACCATGTCGACGCTTAATGAAGGGACAGTCGGATAAATATTCAGTGATGTAAAGTCAGAAAGCGCGGATAAATAAGATCCCGAAAGGATATTGCCCAACTCCTGCAGGGCAGAAGCGCCTAACCCTAAGTCTTCTACATCTGTAAATGTAAAGTCAGGTTCATTCATCAGTTTTTGAATGAATTCAGTAGCAGACTCGATTGTCAGTACAAAAAACATACTGCCCGTCAAATCGCCTTCAATCCGGAGGAATATGCCGGCTACTATTTTCTCGGCACCGCCTGCCAGATCAAACATTTCATCAAATGAAACCAGCTCTACATTCGGAACTCTCATATCAATTTTTTGCCCGAGCAGCTGAGACAGCGAAGTCGCCGCGTGTGCAGCTCCTATATTGCCGATCTCCTTTAGTACATCCAGATGCATCTCGGTGATTTCATTTTCAGAGTTCATCCGCATTCACCTTTTTGATCGGCTGCAGCACTTTTTCCAGATTCAGCATCACGAGCAAGCGCTTATCTACTTTGGCTACACCCGAAATGAATTCTGACTCCACAGAACCTACTACTTCCGGCTGCGGACCGATTGCGCTAGTCGGCACATCCATGACATCATTTGCATCATCGACGATCAAGCCTACTTCTGAGTCGGCATAGGAGACGATGATAATACAGCTTGATTCGTCAAATTCCTTATATTCCATGTCAAAGCGTTCACGCAAATCAACGACCGGCGTTACGACACCACGCAAGTTCAAGACTCCTTTGACGTAAGAAGGCATTCTCGGCACACGTGTGATGGACAGCGATTTTTCAATGGATTCTACTACATCCAGGCCAATCGCATATTCTTTATTCATTAATTGAAAGACAATTACTTTCATATCACTTACTTCTACAGCTTTTGTCATACCTTTTATCACCTCGATTATTTAATCAGTGCATTGCAGTCGACAATTAAAGCCACTTGGCCATTACCAAGAATCGTAGCGCCTGATATAGCAAAGACACTCTGCAGATAGTTGCCAAGTGATTTTAAAACGATTTCCTGCTGGCCAATGAATGAATCTACGACTAATCCTGCTAAACTCTCACCTTTTCGTACAATGACGATCGATTGGAAATCTTCTTCATCTGCATTTCCATCACGCATTTCAAAGATTTCTTTTAGATCCACTAACGGCACGATAGTACCGCGGAAATCGATTACAGGCTGGTTATGCGCATTCAGAATATCTGATTTTTGAATAATAGCCGTTTCGATAATAGAGGATAAAGGAATCGCATAGATTTCCTGATCCAATTCTACCAGCATAACGGAAATAATGGATAGAGTCAGCGGCAGCTGAACTTGGAATAACGAGCCTTTTCCTTCTTTTGAATCAATAGAGATATGGCCGCCGAGGGACTCGATTGTATTTTTCACAACATCAAGACCGACTCCGCGTCCCGATACATCTGTTATGGCAGCGGCGGTCGAGAAACCGGACGCCAGTATGAGCTCTGCCACTTGCTTATCGGATAAAGTCGGCGCAATTTCTTCGCTGACAATGCCGCGCTCAATTGCTTTATTCAATACCCGCTCACGGTTCACACCGGCTCCATCATCTTCCAGTTCAATAAAGACATGATTTCCAGAGTGATACGCACGCAAAGTCACAGTGCCTTCTTCAGGCTTACCGGCCGCAATTCGCTCTTCCGGACTTTCGACTCCGTGATCGAGAGCATTTCGGATCAAGTGGACAAGCGGATCGCCTATTTCATCAATAACTGTCCGGTCCAATTCCGTTTCAGCACCGATAATTTCCAAATTAACCTTTTTATTCAGATCACGCGCCAGCGTCCGAACCATTTTAGGAAAACGGTTAAAGACAGTCTCAACTGGAACCATCCGCATATTCAGGATAATATTTTGAAGGTCACCCGACACCCGCGTCATACGTTCCACTGATTCATTGAGTTCCGGATTATGGAGCTCGCTCGCGATCGATTGCAGACGTCCGCGGTCAATAACCAGTTCTTCAAACAAGTTCATTAAGATGTCGAGACGGTCGATGTTTACGCGGATCGTCTTATTGGAAGATGACTGGCCTGATTTTTTGCTTGGTGCCGTGTCCTTAGGCTCTGCCTTTTCCTGTGCTGCTTTTACTGTGGGATTTTCTGTTTTCTTTTCTATTTCCTGCGGTTGTTCTTCCAGACTCTCAAACTCTGTCTGCTTATATTTTTGCACGTATTCATCTGTAATATGAGTGATTTTCACATCTTCAATTTCGGAAACCTTCATAACTTTTGCTCTCAGTTCATCAGCATCTTCATGTGTCAGCAAAACAATGGTAAACTTCTGATCGAAGTCTTCATTTTCCAGCTTTTCTACTGTCGGTACCGTTTTGATAACTTCCCCTGATTTTTCCAGGATTTCAAATGTCATGAATACGCGCGCCACTTTCAATAAACAATCTTCGCGCAGTTCCACAGTGATTTCATAGGCATTGAAGCCCTGGTCAGATGACTGGGAAATAACAGTCAACTCAAATTCATCATAATGTATGCCCGATGAAGTCAAGACTTCTGTCGGCGCTTCTTCTGTCGCGGCAGCTGTTTCTGATAAATCCAGCGGCTCTCCCGCTTCAATCCGATTCAGTGTGTCGACCAGATGGCTGACGTCCTTCTTGCCGTCTCCGCCTGCTTCGATATCCAGTACCATTAATTCCAGATCGTCGGACGCTTCAAATACTACATCCAAAATTTCTGTGGTGACGCTGATTTTTGAGTTACGGATTGCGTCGAGGACGTTTTCCATCTTATGTGTTAAATCCGCAATATCTTCATATCCCATAGTAGCGGACATACCCTTTAATGTATGGGCTGCTCTGAAAATTTCATTGACGATTGCCAGATCATCAGGATTATTTTCCAATGCAAGCAATTGTTCATTACACGCCTGCAAATGTTCTTTACTTTCCTCGATGAACATATCCAAATATTGACTTGTATCCACTGTAAAGCCCCCTAATCACTTCAAATTTCCCAATATTGCATCAGCGATTTGCTGAACATCTCTGACTTCATCGCTCAAGCCCGCATCTATGATGGCTTTCGGCATGCCATAGACAACTGAAGTATTTTTGGATTCCGCAATTGTTATGGTTTTGCATGTTGCACGCAGTAACTCCATTCCTTCTTTTCCGTCATAGCCCATCCCCGTCATAATAACGGTGAGATAATTCAATTCAGGATGTTTCGCGGCTGATTCCAGTAGGACGTTTACAGCCGGTCGATGTCCGGAGCGCGGTGCTTCCTTTGCATCCAGGACCGCCTGATATCCCGCTGCTGTTTTTTCGAATGTTAAGTGCAGGCCGCCTGGAGCAACATAAGCCGTGCCGTTGTAAAGTAACTCCCCGTGCTCAGCCTCTTTAACAGTAATCTCACTAAGCCCGTTTAAACGTTCTGCCAGTGACTTCGTAAATCCCGGCGGCATGTGCTGAACGATTAAAATGGGAGAAGGGAAATCTGCTGGCAGGCGGGTAATTACTTCCTGTAAGGCTCGCGGTCCCCCTGTCGATGTACCTATTATAACAAATGTTTTAGAACTTTGGGCTTTATTTCTAGAAAAACTTGCTAAATTAGCAGGCGTTCCTGTGATGGAATTACTTTTTTCCGTTGTATCTTTCTTCTCAACAGGCATGGTATAACGAGTTCTGGCAGGCGTAATCTTCCTCGTCAGTGAGTGAATTCCGACATTTGAGGCAGCAAAAACTTTTTCAACAATCTCTTTTTCGATTTCATGCAAATTCAAAGAAATCGCACCGCCCGGCTTGGCAATTACATCCACGGCACCGTACTCCATAGCCAGAACTGCATTTTCTGTATTATGTTTTGTCGTACTCGATAAAATGACGACAGGAACCGGATGATGATCCATCATTTCCTTCAGTGCCTGCAGCCCGTCCATCACCGGCATCTCAATGTCCATTGTCACGACATCAGGAGAAAAGTCGCGTACTTTCTGGACTGCATCCTGTCCGTTTCTGGCAATACCAACTACTTCCATCATCGGATGTTTATTCAGCATATCTGAAATCAGTTTCCGCATAAAGGCTGAATCATCCACGACAAGTACTCGTTTTTTCTTACCGACTATCATTTCAGGCACGCCCTTTCCGAAAAATGCTCTTTAATTTGCCAAGGAAACCTGACGTCTCAATAGAGGTGCCCGGCTGATGGCCAATTAAAAATGAATCCGTAATTGCGGTCATTCGTCTCGTGATGTGCGCATTTGGATACAGCTTTACAAAAGGTGTTTGTGCGACGACTGCGTTTCGCACATTCAAATCATCCGGCAAAAAACCCAATAGATTCGTTTCCGCCGATAAAAATTTACGCAATGCGAGCTGCAGTCTGGCAATGGAGTCCCGGCCTTCTTCTTCTTTCAGTACCCGGTTTCCAACAATATGAAAAGTCCGCTCTGCATCCTGCATGCAAATGAATTTCATCATCGAATAAGCATCGGTAATAGAAGTCGGTTCCGGAGTGGCGATCAGAATAATTTCATCGACTGCCATAATTAAGTCCAAGGAGTTTTGTGTTGCACCTGCACCCATATCGAATAAAATAACATCGTAATCGGACTGTAGAGTCGTAAATCCTTCTATCAGACGGTCGAACATCGATTCAGACCATTCCATTACTGTCTCCAGTCCGGAGCCGCCCGCGATAAACGACAATCTATCTTCTAAAGGTGTAATGACGTCATAGAGGTCTCTTGAACCGTTTAAATAATCTTTCAAACTATAATTAGGAGCAGCGCCGAATAGAATATGAATATTGCCCATGCCGATGTCCATATCTACAATTAATACTTTTTTGCCTTTAGCGGCTAGTGAATATGAAAAATTTGCTGTAAAGTTAGATTTTCCAACTCCGCCTTTTCCACTGATAACCGCAACAGATCTGGCCGTTTTCCCTTGTGCTTTTAACATTTTCAAACGCAGTGCTTCTGCCTGATCATGCATGCTGATCACCTGCCAGCAAAAGAGTGAACAGTTTTTCAAAATTCGCTTCTGTTATATCTTCAGGAACTTCCTGGCCGTCTGTAAAATAAGCCATGCCTATAGAATACTTCAGCATTAAGTTGATCATCGAGCCAACTGAACTGGTTTCATCTGTCTTTGTGAAAATAAATTTCTCAATCGGGAACTTTTCAAAACGTTCTATGATAATATCCATATCCTGCTCTTTAGACGTAGTCGACAAGACAAGAAATGTTTCCATATCCAATGAAAAATCTACAAGTCTCTGTAAATCCTCAACAAATTTTGTTTCTTTATAATTGCGGCCGGCCGTGTCAATAAAAATTAAGTCGCGGTCCTGAAGCTTTTCAATCGCAGCGGCAAAATCAGTTGCGTTATAAGCAATTTCCACGGGAGCCTGCAGCAAATTGGCGTATGTCCGCAATTGTTCAATCGCGGCAATCCGGTACGTATCGGTAGTGATAAAGCCAATTTTCTTTTTTTCTTCCAGAAGTGCGCGCGCAGCAATTTTCGCAATCGTTGTCGTTTTACCGACGCCGGTCGGACCGAGCACGTTAATATATTTTTTGGTATAAGAAATTCCGCCGAACGATACTTCTCTAAGTTTGGCGGAAAACCATTGTTTCAATAATTCAAGTTGTTCTGTTTCTGTGAAATCTTTCTTCTCTTTTTTCATTTGTTCATAGAGTGCGTCGCCGGCCTCCGCTATGTATTCGTGCGCAAGCCCCTGTGTCTGCAGCTTCACTAAAAGCGGTATCAATTCATCAGGATATTTCTCCAGCGTACGGTCACTCTGCTGCATCCCTTTGATCATTTTTTTCATTTCCTGCATTTCTGCCTGAAGGGATTCCGCAGCATCAGAGCGGGCTGGCAGCACAGCTCTTGCAGGCGGTTCATATATCGGTTTTTCAGCTTTTTGGTCAAAGCCCGCCACGACTTCTACAGAGCGTTTTTGAAACAGCCCGAGAAAACCTTTTGATTTGATCACGCTGGAACTAAGGATCACGGCATCATCGCCGAAATCTTCTCGTACTTTTTTCATAGCCTCGACCATGGTTGGAGCTGTATATTTTTTCATTTTCATTAAATATCCACCACCCCTACACTTTGTACTTCAACGGATGCTTCGAGTTCATTATAAGACAAGATGGGTATTTGTGGGAAATAACGCTCCGTAATCTGGCGCAAATACATTCGAATGGCAGGTGAACATAGAATGACCGGTGCCTGATCAAGCAAAGCCACTCGCTCGACTTCCTGTGCAATGCGCTCCAGGATTGCCTGCGACTGTGAAGGGTCGATCGACAGGAAGTTTCCTTGTTCGGTCTGCTGGATACTGTCAGCAATCAGTTTTTCCACCTTGCCGGAAACCGTCAAGACTTTGAGCGCTGCATTGCCGGTTACGTACTGGCTCGTAATTTGACGTGCCAATGACTGGCGCACGTATTCTGTCAGCACATCTACATCAGATGTATATTTAGCATAATCCGCAAGTGTTTCAAAAATGATCGGCAAGTTTCTGACAGATACTTGTTCACTTAATAGCTTAGCCAAAACTTTTTGAATTTCGCCGATGGATAATGGCGTCGGCGTTAATTCGTCGACCAAAATAGGATAGGTTTCATGCACATGGTCGACCAGCTGTTTTGTTTCCTGGCGGCCAAGCAAGTCGGCTGCATTCGCGCGAATTATTTCGGTTAAATGAGTAGAAACAACACTCGGCGGATCGACAACCGTGTACCCCATTATTTCCGCTTCTTCTTTTGCTTCTTCTGTAATCCATTTGGCAGGAAGTCCGAATGAAGGCTCAATCGTATCGATTCCTTCAATTAAATCTTCCCCGCCCGGACTCATGGCCAAGTAATGATCGAGCAGCAGCTCACCCCGCGCCATTTCATTGCCTTTAACTTTGATGCGGTATTCATTCGGCTGCAGCTGGATATTGTCACGGATCCGCACAACTGGAATAACGAGTCCAAGCTCAATTGCCAGCTGACGTCTGATCATGACGACGCGGTCGAGCAAGTCTCCGCCCTGCGTTGCATCCACAAGAGGTATAAGCCCGTAGCCGAATTCAAATTCAATCGGATCAACGTTCAATAAGTCGATAACATTTTCAGGCCGTTTCAGTCCCTCTGTTTCTACATCTTCTTCCATCTCAAGCAATTCTTCCGGATCTTCAGCCGCTTTATGTGACATCATGTATGCACTGATTGCCAAAGCTAAAGCAATCGGAATCGTCAAAATGTCATTAATTGGAGTAGCCAATCCTAATAAAAAGATTGTTACCGCTGCAACATACAGCAGCTTCGGCTGTCCTAGCAGCTGATTCGTAATATCTGAGCCTAGGTTCCCTTCAGAAGCGGCACGCGTAACGACAATACCGGTAGCTGTCGAGATTAATAATGCCGGAATCTGTGAAACGATTCCGTCACCGACTGTCAAAGTGGAGAATTGAACTGCGGCTTCAGCGAATGGCAGTCCCATCTGCACGACTCCGATAATCATACCGACCAATAAGTTGATCATTACAATGATGATTCCGGCAATTGCATCCCCTTTTACGAATTTCGTCGCACCGTCCATCGCACCGTAAAAGTCCGCTTCATTACTGACTTTCTCACGTCTTGCACGCGCTTCTGTATCGGAGATCATACCGGCGTTCAAATCCGCATCGATACTCATTTGCTTACCCGGCATCGCATCCAGCGTAAACCGCGCAGCAACTTCAGAAACACGTTCCGAACCTTTCGTGATAACGATAAATTGAATAATAATCAAAATAACAAAGACCACAAGACCGACAACAATATTTCCACCTGTTACAAACGTACCGAATGTATCAACTACGCCCCCTGCATCACCTTCAGAAAGGATTGCACGTGTAGTGGATACGTTCAGGCCGAGACGGAACAGCGTCAATAACAGCAAGAGCGACGGGAAAATCGAGAATTGCAGTGCTTCCTGCATATTCATCGCCGTCAGAAGCACCATTAAACCAAGGGTAATATTAATAATGATTAGAAAACTTAACAGCCAGGGTGGTAACGGGATGACGAGCATCGCAACGATCATAATTACCGCTGCTAATACTCCGATATCTTTAAACTGCATGCCACCCCTACTTTCTCAATTCACTTATATTTTTCGCTGGATACGATATACGTACGCCAGGATTTCAGCTACTGCTTTAAAAAATTCTTCAGGAATACGGTCACCAATTTCCACTTGATCAAACATAGCCCGTGCAAGCGGACGGTTTTCCACCATGACGATTTCATTCTCCTTGGCAATCATCTTGATCTTCTGTGCAATGAAATCTGCACCCTTCGCTACGACGATCGGAGAATCCATCTGCTCGTCATCATACTTCAGTGCAATCGCAAAGTGCGTCGGGTTGGTTATCACTACATCCGCCTCAGGAATTTCCTGCATCATCCGCCGCATTGCCATTTCTCGCTGACGCTGCTTGATCCGTGATTTAATAAGCGGATCTCCGTCCATATTTTTATGTTCATCTTTGATATCCTGCTTGGACATTCTAAGATTCTTTTCATAGTCAAATTTCTGATAAAGGAAATCTAGTATAGAGATAAAGAGCAGGACAAGTGAGGCGATAATCCCCATCATTCCGACTAATTTTGCAATGGTCAGCAAGATCATATGCGGTGTTCTGAAAGCCAGATCCAGGACCTGTCCCAAGTTCATCCAAATGACAAGTGTCGTCACAGTCCCGATAAACGAAATCTTCAGTACAGATTTAAGTAATTCTACAATGGCCCGTATAGAGAATATTCGCTTCAGTCCTTTAATCGGATCAATCTTTTTCAAATCAAACTTCAATGGCTCACCAGTAAACAACAGACCAAACTGTAAAAGGTTTGCTGCAACACTTGCGATCACCGCAATGATCATAATCGGCAACAGAATGACCGCCATCTGTTTCAGGATGTTCATATAAACTAACATCACTTGGTCTTCATCTAATATATGTATAGGAATAAAATGAGTAAAAGACTCTCGGAAAAACACAAAGAAATTATCTCTCATAAAACCTGCTGCAAAAAACATGAATGTAAAGACAGAAAGCAAAACAATCGCACTTGTAACGTCCTGACTTTTCAATACCTGTCCTTTTTTTCGAGAATCTTCACGTTTTTTCGGGGTGGCTTTTTCTGTTTTCTCGCCGGCGAAAAATTGTAAATCAAGCCTCAGCAACAAATCAGCCACCTCCCAGCAGTACCATCAGATCTCTCATTGTAATGATCATCACTTCAAACAGCTTCTTCATTAAGGTAATCAGCACGCCTGACATGGTCACAAGAACCATGAAACTAACTCCAATCTTGATCGGAAAGCCAACTACGAATATATTCAGCTGCGGCACAGCACGTGCTGTGATTCCAAGAGCCAAGTCCACGAGGAATAATGTAGCAACAACTGGTATCGCCATTTGGAAAGCGATGGCAAAAGATTTAGCAAACGTCAACACCATGAATTCCGCCACATTTTCACTGCCGAATGGCGGAAACATTTCATTTACAGGCACAAATTCATAACTGTAAAAAATACCGTCCAGCAGCATATGATGGCCATTTAAGACGAGCAGCAGAAGCATCGCCAATGAATTGAAAAATTGACCTAGCAAAGGTGACTGGGCACCAGTTTGTGGGTCAATGACGTTCGCTATCGCAAAACCCATCTGAAAGTCGATAAAACCACCAGCCACTTGAATGGCTGACATAATAATAAAGGCGGCAATGCCAATGGACAAGCCGACTACCGCTTCTTTAATCACCAGCAATATGTATTGGCCATCTATTTCGACAACCGGGATATCAACCGAGTAAGACATCATCCACGCGAGTATCGCAGCAAAAACCAAACGCTGTGTCGCCGGAATCGAGCGGTATGAAAATAAGGGCAGTGTAACAAAGAAAGATGTCACACGCGTTAGTATGAGTAAGAATGCAGGTATAGACGGGATGAGTTCATTCATTTAATCACCCAATATACCTTGCAAGACCGGAAAAAATATCACTTGCATAATTGGTAACATATGACAGCATCCATGGTCCGAAAAATACGATGGCCACCATAACTGCGATAATTTTCGGTACAAATGCCAACGTTTGTTCCTGAATCTGCGTTGTCGCTTGGAAAATACTGACACCGAGTCCAGTCAATAACGCAACGAGCAAGAGAGGCCCTGAAGCGAGAAGAATAACCCACACAGATCGTTCTGCAATAGAAATAACAAATTCGCTCGTCATTCAAATCCCCCCTAAAAGCTTTGCAGCAATGACTGGATAATGAGATACCAACCGTCCACTAACACAAACAATAATATTTTAAACGGCAATGAGATCATAACTGGCGGAAGCATCATCATACCCATCGACATGAGGACACTGGCGACAATCATATCGATCACCAGAAATGGAATAAAGATCATGAAACCCATTTGAAAGGCTGTTTTGATTTCACTCAGCGCAAAAGCCGGCACCATCATCGTCAGCGGTATTTCTTCAAGCGTTTCAGGTTGTTCCATCTGGTTATAACGCATGAATAATTCTAAATCTTTCTGTCTCGTATGTTCACTCATGAACTCTTTAAACGGACCGCTCGCCCGTTCATATGCTTCATCCAATGAAATTTCTTCATCAAATAAAGGAGTCAGCGCTTCTTCATTCACCTGAGATAAAACAGGCGCCATAATAAAGAAAGTCAGAAATAAAGCCAGTCCTACAAGCACTTGGTTAGGCGGCATCTGCTGTGTCGCAAGAGCCGTCCGAACAAATGATAATACAATAATGATCCGGGCAAAAGATGTCATTAATATCAAAATAGCGGGAGCCAGTGACAACACTGTCAGCAGCAAAAGCATTTTGATGGAAGTCGAAACGTTAGCCGGATCACTGTTTGAAAACGAATTTAGAAAATCAGTCATCCCGGTCGCTTCCTTTCCGCTTCAACCGATCCAAATGTTCCTTGCGATCTGCTTTGATCTCATCCATTTTGGAAGAAAACAATTGACTGAAATCAGATGAATCCGTAGAGGTGTTTCCAGACTGTACTTTTGAGAAAAAGCGTTCATAAAGCTGTGAAATAATGCCTTTGCGAACATCACTGCCTTCGGAATCATAACGGTCCAGCAAATCAGCGATATCGGCAGGATCATCAATTTCTTTCAGCAGCTGGACATTTTCGCCGACACCTACTACAAAATAATGATTGCCCATTTTCACTAATTGAATAGATTTATGCTGTCCAAGCGGCACGCCGCCCAAATTGGTCATCAAGCGGGTCTGGTCAAAACTGCGATTGCGTTTATTAAGAAATCGCAGCAGCCATACAAGCAAACCGATAACAAAAATAAAGGCTAAAAGGGTCCGGATATAATCCCAGGCAGACAGCCCTTTTGGCGCTTTCTCAGTCTCCTGCGGATCGGACAGGCTTCCCGGGGCCCCCGCCGGAATGTCCTGATCTTTTTTATCTGCTTGATTTTCAGCAGTATCATCCGAACTGCAGTCTTTTCCTTTTCCAAAGCAGTCAGATACACGGGCATTAGGATCTGTTTCTGCCTCTGCGTGCGGCATCCAGAAAACGAGGCATACGAGCAGCATAACAAACCATTTGGTAAATTGTTTTACGTTCATAAGATGACTTAGCTCAACGCTTTGTCGATCGCTTCAATCACACGGTCAGCCTGGAATGGTTTTACGATGAAATCTTTAGCGCCCGCTTGAATTGCATCAATAACCATGGCCTGCTGCCCCATAGCTGAACACATAATGATAGTTGCAGACGGATCATTGCCTTTAATTGCTTTAAGTGCAGCGATTCCGTCCATCTCCGGCATCGTGATATCCATTGTGACCAGATCCGGTTTTAACTCACTGTACTTTTCTACAGCCTGCGCACCGTCTGCTGCCTCTCCTACTACTTCATAATCATTCTTCGTCAAGATATCCTTGATCATCATACGCATAAATGCTGCGTCGTCAACTACTAAAATTCGTTTTCCCATTGCTTATCCCTCCAAGTATCTACTATCGTAAATTGTTTAATCGGTCCATCTGACTTAGTATATCCGTAATCCGGACACCGAAGTTTTCATCTATGACTACTACTTCTCCTTTAGCAATAAAGCGGTTGTTGACCAAGATATCGACAGGTTCACCCGCCAATTTATCCAGTTCAATAATAGAGCCTCCGGACATTTCCAGGATTTCCTGGACTGAACGCTTCGTACGGCCTAATTCTACCGTTACTTGAAGAGGTATATCAAGCAGCATATTTAAATTATTTGCTTCTTCTTTGTTCAAGCTCGGTGCGTCGAAGCTGGCAAATTGTGCCTGCTGTACTTGAACCTGAGGCTGTGCCGGTCTTTGCTGAGGTGGCGCTTGCTGAACCTGCTGCTGGGGCGGTGCCTGATAAGCCGGCTCTGGCTCCTGCTGGGCGGCCGGCTGCTGATATTCCTGCTGCTGCGGCTGTGGTGCAGGCTGTGCCGGTGCAGGCGGTTCTTCTGTAACAGTTGCCGCCTCTTCTTCTCCCATCAAAGATGAAACTAGTTTCTTACCAAACTCCAGAGGGAATAGCTGCATAATATTCGAATCAATTAACTCGCCCACCCTTAAATTGAAAGACACGCGGATCAGCAGATTATGAGGCGGAATATGTTCAGTACCCTGGTCCAGCTGAATATTCATCAAATCAATTGTAGGCGGTGAAATGTCCACTTTCTTATTGAAAATAGTGGACATCGAAGTAGCAGAAGAGCCCATCATTTGATTCATCGCTTCCTGTACAGCGCTAAGATGGATATCCCCCAAATCTTCATTCGGCGAAGTCCCATCCCCGCCCAGCATCAAGTCTGCGATAATCGCTGCGTCACTCTGCTTAATAACAAGCAGATTCACACCGCTCAGACCTTCTGTGTATTCCACTTTAATCGCAACATAAGGATGGACAAATTCTCTATCCAGCTCGTCACGTTTAATCAGTGTGATTTTCGGTGTCGTAATTTCCACTTTCTGTCCAAGCAATGCAGACAGTGCAGTCGCCGAACTGCCGAATGAAATATTGCCGACCTCCCCAAGCGCGTCCTGCTCCATCTCCGTCAAATAATCATTAATTTCGATTTCATCTGATTCAGGTGCAGCTTCTTCAGCGGGTTCCAATGTTTCACCCCTCAGCAACGCTTCTATTTCTTCCTGTGAGAGAATGTTATCACTCATCATCCTCATCCCCTCCCGTCTCCAAAATATCCAGTATTTGAACAGCCATGCGGTTTCGCAGTTTTCCCGGCTGTGCGGTAAATTTAGGCGTATCACCGACTCGGATCGTTAATGGTTCTTCAATTCTTGTATTTAATGAAATCACATCACCCATCTGCAAGTATAAGAAGTCTTCTACAGAGATTTCTCCTTTACCCAGTTCTGCAGTAATCGGCAGTGAGGCTTTTTTGATTCGTTTCTCGAGAAGTACACTCTGTTCAGGCGTCGGTTCCTTTTTATTCGTCTGCATCCAGTAGCTGACCGACAAATTTGGAATTATCGGTTCCAGAACAATGTGCGGGATACAGATATTGATCATTCCGCTTGATTCGCCGATCATTATGTTGAATGAAATAACGACGACCGTTTCATTGGGAGAGATCATCTGCAGGAACTGCGGATTCACTTCCATCTCCGCGAGATACGGATCGATATCGATCAAACCTGACCATGCTTCCCGCAAACTGTCAAAAGAACGTTCAAATAAGTTCGTTAAAATTTTCGTCTCGATCTCAGTCATATTATCCACTTTGCCGGAACTCGAGCCGAATCCGCCCATTAAGCGCTCCAGCATGGAATAGGCAACGTTCGGATTCACTTCCATCAAGATATTGCCTTCGAGCGGTGACACATCAAATATATTGATCAGCGTCATATTCGGAATCGAGCTGATAAACTCTTCAAAAGGAATCTGATCGACCGAAACGACATTGATCTGAATATATGTACGCAGCTGAGCTGAAAAATAGGTCGTCAGCAATCTGGCGAAGTTTTCATGAATCCGTGTCAGACTGCGAATCTGATCTTTCGAGAACCGCAGCGCACGTTTAAAATCATAGACCCGTACTTTGCGGGTTTCTTCTTCTTTCTTCATTTCTTCCGCTGACATCTCACCTGTCGATAAGGCAGACAGAAGCGCATCTATTTCATTTTGGGACAGCACATCTCCCGACATTAGCCCACCTCCTCTTGCGTAAGCACCTCTTACAGATCATACGGCCCGTCACTGAATAATGTAAGAGACAATATACACTTTCTCTATCTTACCATCCTGCATCAGTTCATTCAGCTGGGCTTTTATAGAATCCTGGAACTGCTGTTTTCCTGCTTTTCCTTCAAAATCTTTCGCCGTTAATTCGGAAAGCTCCTGGATGACGAGATTCTTCACCTGGAAATCACGCTTCGTCAATTCTTCTCCGGCTTTTTTGCTGTCCGTCTGGATTTTCAATGAAACCCGGATGAAATTGCGGCCGGACAGATTCGTTGTAATTTCTTCGACATCGACAGAGGACTCAAGAATTTCATCGATATTCGGACCTTTCTCGGCCTCTTCATCCCCTTTGTTAAAATTCAGAATGAGTACAACCGCCACTACGCCGATGAGCGTAATACTTACTAAAATAATCAATGAAATCGTCAATAATTTATTCTTCATCTTCTTCACCCCGGATATGCGGATTCGACAACAGCTGGACCGCTTGATAAAATTCAATGATCCGGCTGTTCACTTCCTCAACCGTATCAAGAACGATGTACTTCGACCCTGAAGTCAGCGTAATGGTCGTGTCTGGAAACGACTCAACCTTCTCTATGTATAAAGCGTTTAACGTGAATGTCGTGTTATTCAATCTCGTAACTTTAATCATATGTAAGGGGCCAGGCCAAGGCCGGCCCGACCCTCCTTTTCAAACTATGCTATTTTTATCGTTTTAAGTTTACTAGTTCCTGCAAAATTTCGTCTGATGTTGTGATTATCCGGGTGTTGGCCTGGAATCCACGCTGCGCAACAATCATTTCTGTGAATTCTTCGGATAGGTCTACGTTGGACATTTCTACAAAACCAGACTCAATTTTACCGCGTCCTTCTAACATTGGCGCTCCGAAGTTATCCTCAGGTGAGCCAGAGTTTGCAGAGAACTGAAACAGATTCCCCCCTACTTTTTCCAAACCACCAGGGTTCGCAAATTTAGTTATAGAGATATTCTGTGTTCCTTGCAATTCATCTTGGCCAGGCTGAACATATCTGACACTTCCATCTTGACCGATAGACATTGAAGTAGCATCTAAAGGGATGTTAATTTTAGCACTACCTGTATCCAAAACGTATCTACCTTCTCCATCTACCAAATCTCCATTTTGATCCAATCCGAAATTGCCTGCTCTCGTATAAAAAGAATTTTCTCCGCCGTCTTCACCTACCTTAAAAAAACCATCTCCAGATATCGCCAAATCCAATGTATTACCCGTGAATTGTGTTGAGCCACCACTATGAATTGTATCAATAGCTGCAATTTGTGAACCTAGCCCAACCTGTTTATAGTTTACTCCACCACGCAAGTCTGTCGGACCTGTCGCACCTGAAACTGTTTGAGAAATAAGATCCTTAAAAACCGCACGGCCTTTCTTAAATCCGTAAGTATTAACATTGGCAATATTATTACCAATAACGTCTAATTTCGTTTGAAAGTTTTTCAATCCTGATATTCCTGAGTACATTGAGCGTAACATAATGTAGTTTCCCCTCTCGGTTTTAAAATGTACCGCTTCATTCAGTCGGCGGTACGGTGGCATCCTCGTAAGGTCCTGCCGTTATTAGCTGAGCAATATAGTGCCGTCGATATTCGTAAATAACTGGTCTTTCGCTTCCATGCGGTTCATCGCGGTGATGACGGTTGAGTTCTTTGCACTGACAATGAGTGCGGCTTGATCGGTCAACACGAGCGATTCACGGATTCCCTTCCTCTTCGCCTCGTCCACTTTCTCTGAGATGCGTGCCCATTCTGCTTCTGTCATCTGAATGCCTCGTTCTTGCAGTCGGTCGTTAGCATGCTTGCTGATCTTCAGCTTTTCAGGCTGTACCGCTTGCTGCAGATGTGCTGAGAATGACTGATTGGGCTGAGTTTTCTGCTGTGTCTGTCCTGGGCGTATGAGCGGCTGTGATGGAATGCGATGGAAATCAATCTTGTTCATGACATCGCTCCATTCGTTTCTTATTCTCTTGATTCACTAATTGATGTAAATTGTTTCCCTTCAATTTTACTGCCATCGGCTAGTATATAATTCAGCTTGCCGTCTTTATTTGTAACAGAAATCACTTTGGCTGTCTTTTCTACATCGCCGTCCATATAACTGACATTCTTGCCGATCAGCATACTGGCCTGCACCAAATTATTCGGCTGGCTTCCTGAACTTCCGCCCGTACCGTTCGCAAGCACTTCGGAAATATTGCCGGGTGATAGCTCTTTGCCGTCTTCCAGTGTAAAGATGACTGAGCCGTCCACATATTTAATGGATTGAATATTGCCGGTTCCTTCATTAATAATTGGCTTGCCGTCTTCATCTTTCTTATCTGTCACTTCATGCCATTTCACGTCTTTGCCAATGAAACTATTATACTGAATCAATTGACTTTGAGACTGAATATCTGCAAACTTATCAAAAGCTTTCGCCATATTCATCGTTTGCTCAAGCGCTGAGAACTGCGCCATCTGTGCCATGAATTCCGTATCTTTCATTGGATTCGTCGGATCCTGGTTTGTCAGCTGGGTGATCAGAATTTTCATGAACGCATCTTTCCCCATTGTATCGGGTCCTGTCTTACGTTCGTCACGCTGCTTGTTGATCAGATACATCGAGTCTGTGATCGCCTGCTGGCCTGACATCGAATTTACTTCGTTAGCCATTTCTATACCTCCAGTTCAATCATGAACTCCTGGAAAGTCTGTTCATGTTCATCCTGATTTTCGTTTTGTTCAGAAGTCTGTTCATTCTGCTTCTCATGCTGTTTATTAAAAGCCTGCTCCCGTTCATTCTTGCCCGGGTCCTGTAACGTCTGCGAAAGATCAATGCGTTCCACCTGCAAGTTCTGCTGATTGAATGCGTGACGCAGCTGATGCATCTGGCTGTCAAGCATTTCACGGGCCATGGCAGACGATGCCAGGATTCTGGCTGTCATAACGCCGTTTACTTCCAGCAGTTCAATACGTACCTGCCCCAAATGCTCAGGATACAGTTTCACTAATAGACGGTTCGTTCCGCCTGTCTGACCAAAATTCGCACGGTTCAATACAGCCTGAAACTCTCTCATTAATGCTTCACTTCGGCTTTCCGGTGCTTTTTCAGTCTGAGTCATCTGAAACACGGGTCTCGCTTCTGTTTGCGTCATCGCGGTTTGAAGAGTCGGTGCCTCGTTAGACTTTGTTTGCTCCCCCTGCTGCTTGGTATCTGCAGCCGGCTGTTCCGTCGTGAAACGAATCATATGCTGAACAGCAGCAGGCAGCTGGATTGTCTGCTTGATCTCCGGCTGAATGGATTTCTCTTCTATATGACCCGCGAACTGTGCAAGCAATGGCTGAATGGTCTTAATCAGTTCTTCCTGCTTTATATGCAGATCCATTTTAGGAGCTGTCAGTTCAATGGCTTTGAATAAAGCTGTGATTTCCACTGCAACTTTTTCAGGCAGGTTCTCTGTCACGATCTGCAACTGTTCAGGCGGCAGTTTTTGCAATGTCTCCAATACAAACCAAATATCACCGGTTGCTTCCAACTGCTTAATTTCTTCTTCCGAAACACCTGCTTCTGCTAGGGCCTTAGTCATCACTTCTACTAGTTTATCAGGATTTTCCGTAATAAGAGAAGCTAATTGTTGCAGACTAGGAAACTTATTTAAGTTTGTCAGATCAGTTAGAAGTAATTCGCTTTCTAACGCGCTGTTTAGATTATCATCCAGTTTCGACTCAGTAATAACTACCTCTGTTGCAGAATCTGTGATAACCACGTTTTGCTTGCCGCCCAACACTTTCATCAACTGATCCATTGCCGAAACCGTCTTGCCATCCTGCTGCAACTCTTTTAAAACAGCTGCAAGTTCTTCTAAACTTCCAGCCTGCATGATATCCTGCATCAGTTCAGTCAAAGCACTGTCGGTTCCCATTGTTGAAGAAGTATCAGTCAGCTGAGAAGCTCCCATTAAACTCTGATACACACTGCCAAATCCGGCACTGCTTGTACCACTGGAAGAATTACTTGGAGTAACAGACGGCACACTCGGTGCACCAACACCCATCAATAGTCCTAAATTCACTTTTTCACCTCCCTTAACTACTATTATACTACTTTGTAAGCATAGTTGTATATTTCGCAGCTTGTTCCGGGGACATTTTCTCAAGTATAGCTGCTAAAGTCGCAGGTTTCAGACTAGATAAAATTTGTACTGCCTCTGCATCGCCCATTTTGGTAATAACAGGAGCTGCTGATTTAGCCGACATTTGTTCATAAGTCGTAATGATTTCCTTGAAGTCACGCTTCGTTTCACTCTGTGCCAGTTTTAGTTTTTCAATTTCTTCATTCAGTTTTTCTTTTTCGATCTCCAGTGTTTCATTGGAATCTTTCACTTTCGTCAGTTCATCCTGCACTTCAAACAGCTGGGCTTCTTTTTCCTGGATTTCAGCCTGCAGTGAAATGACACGCTCTTCCAGGATTAAGTCACCTTCCGCCTGCTCGTCAGGTGCTTTCTCTTCAAGAAAAGGTATTTTTGAAGTCCATTCTTTAGCTTGATCAAAGACATTTATGTCCGCGACTTTCGCTATAATTAATACGACAGCCATTGTGAACATGAGAGGAATAATGATCCAAGCTAATAAAATCTGAAAAAAACCAGCGGACTTCTTCTCTTGCACTTCTACAGATTCTACCTCTTTTTTCTTCTTAGCTTTTGCCACTTTACCACCTGTCTTCTTTTGAGCGAAATTTCATCGTGGCCAGTTCGTCAATCCGATTTGCCTCCGCATGTTCCATTTCTGCATCATATTGTTGTTTATTCAGTTCTTTCATCTTTTCAAACTTCTTCACTTCTATATTTTTCTCCAGCAATTGCGACTCATACCAGCTCATTTTCGAACGGGATTTCATGACTTCCTGTTGAATTTGATCGATTTTCACATCGAGCGTACCAATAAATCGCGAATAATGATGCAGATCATCAATGGAGAAACCAGTGCTCATTCGCTGCTGCTGCTCTTCCAGTGTGTCTTCTTTCTTTTTCAGCTGGTCATACAGCTCCCTGGCCACTTCTTCAAACTGCTCAATGGCTTCTTTATAAGCCATTTCCGTTTCATCACGCTCTTGTTCCCGCAATGTCAGCACTTTTTCAAATCGGTAGCGGTAAGAAGTCATATGCTGCCTCCTCCTCCAGAAGCCAATGCTATCATTTCATTTACTGTATCTTCGAGCTGGATATTATCTTTATAGCTCTGCTTCAAGAAGTTCGTAATGATCGGTTCATAGTCAATCGCTTCATCAATTTCTTTCGATGTCCCTTTTTTATAGGCACCGATATTAATCAAGTCTTCCGATTTATCATAGGTGTAGTACAGCTCCCGCAACTTTTCTGCAGCTTTGACATGTTCCGGATCTGCAATATGATTCATCAGCCGGCTGACACTTTTTAGGACATTAATCGCAGGATACTGACCTTTATTGGCAAGGGTCCGGTCCAGGACAATATGCCCGTCCAAAATCCCCCGCACTGCATCCGCAATCGGCTCATTCATATCATCACCGTCAACGAGAACGGTATAGAACGCAGTAATTGCACCGTGTTCATTGGTGCCTGTCCGTTCCAGCAGCTTTGGCAAAATCGCGAAGACCGACGGTGTGTATCCCCTAGTCGCTGGCGGTTCGCCTACAGCAAGACCGATTTCACGCTGTGCCATCGCGACACGCGTTACGGAATCCATCATCAGCATGACACGCATACCGCGGTCTCTGAAGTACTCTGCAATGGCAGTTGCCGTAAAGGCTCCTTTAATTCGCATCAGCGCTGGCTGGTCTGACGTAGCAGCAACAACAATTGTTTTCTTCATGCCTTCAGGGCCTAAGTCGCGGTCAATAAATTCCCGCACTTCGCGTCCGCGCTCACCAATTAATGCAATGATATTGATATCTGCCTCCGTGTTGCGGGCAATCATGCCGAGCAGCGTACTTTTACCTACACCGGAACCAGCGAATATTCCGACACGCTGGCCGTTTCCGACTGTCAGCATGCCATCAATCGCCTTGACACCGACCGCGAGCTTATCATTGATCGTCGGACGGGTCAGCACGTTTGGCGGGCTATTTTCAGTCCGCACTGTCGCCAGCCCCTTCGGCAAAGCACTGTGATCGATCGGTTTGCCCATCGAATCCAGCACCTGGCCGACTAAGTTCATGCCCACTTTGACTTCCAGCGGTTTGCCGAGCGATTCCACCAGGCAGCCACTCGAGATATTACTGATATCTGTGTAAGGCATCAGCATGACGATTTCTTCCCGGAAACCGACTACTTCCGCTTTAATAATAGATCTTCCTGCGTCCGGCACATTCAAATGAATTAGACAGACATCTCCAATGGAAGATTCGGGCCCCTGCGACTCAATCAATAAACCGACTACCCGGATAACCCGGCCATATTTTTTCATCGTATTGATATTAGGAATGATTCGAATCAAATCTTCTGCTTTTCTCAAAATTACACACCACTTTCCATAATTTCGACAAGCTGCTCCTTCAATTCATTCAACTGTTCATCGACACTGACGACAATGCGGCCATGATTTGTTTCGACAAAACAATCGTTGGCATCAAAGTCTTCGTTGACAAAGATCATAAACGGCGTTTCAGGAGGGAAGATTGATGCCAATTCAGCCCGGCTGGCTGTCACCATTTTAAAATGCTCGGTCGGGACATATAGTTTAATCTCTTTCATTTCCTGTGCTTCTTTTATACCTTTTCGAACAATGGAGAGATACGTTTCTTCATCATCTTCAATTGTTTTATTAATAATTTGTTCAGCTGAACGAATGGCAATGTCGAGAATGACCCGTTCCTGATTAAGTAAATACTGGGTAGCATTCTGATACGATAAAGTTGTCGTTTCATTCGCCGCCTGTATCGTTTCCTGCATATCAGACTGCGCCTTGTTGCGCCCGTCTTCAAAACCTGCCTGGAATCCTTCGTCATAGGCCTGCTGCTGCAGCTGTTCTTTCTCTTCAGCCCACGCTGCACGCATTGCTTCAATATCAGCCGCTGCATGTTCCATGCGCTGCTGAATGTCTGCATTCACCATGGCGCTGCGCTGTTCCATTTCCTGAACCATTCGTCTTCGTTCGGCAAATACTGCACCTGTGTCTGCAGGCGCTTGAGCAGGAGACTGATCATCCGGCATTTGCTGCTGTAGACTGCGTATTGAAATTTCTTTTGCGCCGCTTTGATTCACTACTGTACGATCTGAACGAAACAGATTAGACAATGATGTCATCTCCTCCGCCGCGGGCAATAATAATCTCACCCGCATCTTCCAATCTTCGAATAATGCCAACAATCCGTGACTGGGCTTCCTCTACATCACGCAGTCTGACTGGACCCATAATTTCCATTTCTTCTTGGAATGATTCCGCCATCCTCTGCGACATATTTTTGAATAAAATATCTTTTACTTCTTCACTGGATACTTTCATGGACAGAATGAGGTCTTCATTTTCACATTCGCGGACCACGCGCTGAATCGAACGATTATCCAATGTAATAATATCTTCGAAGACGAACATTCTTTTGCGAATTTCTTCTGCCAATTCGGGATCCTGTATTTCGAGTGCATCGAGAATTGTTTTCTCGGTCGCACGGTCTACTCCGTTCAGTACTTCGACCACCGCATCGACTCCGCCGGTTTCTGTGAAATCCTGCGTAACAGTAGAAGATAATTTCCGCTCTAGAACAGCTTCAATCTCACTGATCACTTCAGGTGAAGTAGATTCCATCGTCGCAATACGCTTCGCAATATCGGCCTGCATCTCCTGCGGCAGTGAAGACAGGATCAAACCTGCCTGCTCCGCCTCTAAATAGGAAAGAATCAGCGCGATTGTCTGCGGATGTTCATTTTGAATAAAGTTTAAAATCTGAGACGGCTCTGCCCGTCTGGCAAAGTCAAACGGCCGTACTTGAAGTGAAGACGTCAGGCGGTTAATCACTGCCTGCGCATGTTCTTTACCGAGCGCTTTCTCAAGTATCGTTTTGGCGTAACCGATCCCGCCCTGCGAAATATAATCCTGAGCCAGCGCAATATTATGAAATTCTTCAATAATCTCTTCTTTCACCGAAGAATCCACTTTTTTCACGCCTGAAATCTCTAACGTCAGACGCTCTATCTCCTCTTCGTTCAAGTGCTTATAAACCGCTGCTGAGACTTCAGGCCCTAGAGAGATGAGCAATAAGGCAGCCTTCTGTTTGCCTGACATTTCTTTATCTTTCTTTACCAACTTGCATCCCTCCGTTACTCCTCAGCAATCCACGTTCTCAATAGCTTGGCAAACTCTTCCGGCTTATCTTTCGCCATTTTTTCAAGCTGTTTTCTGCGTGCTGTTGCTTCTGTTTCGTGTTCCAGATTAATGTCATCCACTTGGATTGCTTCAAGCTGCGCTTCCAATGCGAGCTCATCTTCCATCTCGGCTTCACGGCGCCGTTTACGCAGCAACAGAACAATTACTGCGATTAATGCTAACAGCAGAACTCCGCCGATAACATATGCCCACCAAGGAATAACCGTCTTCGGCTCATCGAACAGTACATTCTTACCTTTCAGCGGCTGTACCGAAACAGCAATCTTCTCTGCCAGCATTTCATCTGTCAGTTCCCCTGCTGCTTCTTTATCCAGTGAAGTCCGAATAATTGTTTCCAGAATCTGCTCTACGTCCTGCTGAACTTCAGGTGCCAATGAATTCGGATCGTCCGCTGTAGGGGGTTCGATCATTACCTGTATACCCAGATCGCGTATTTTATAAGGACTTTCAATAATGTCTTTACTGATCCGGTTCACTTCATTATTGATGGTTTCTTCCAATCGTTCATAATCTCCGTTGCCCATTTCACCTTCCACATAAGTGGTGCGGTTATCGGTCGGATCTTCAGCTTCCGGTGTTCCGCCGACAGCCGGATTCGTACCGGAAAATGACTCAGTAATCCGCTGTACACTCAGCGCGATGCCTTCCATATTTTCCTCATCCACCGGCGATACCAGGTCTTCTTTGCGCTTTTCCACTTTGAAGTCGATATCGGTAGTAACCGAAACAACGACTTTATCCTGTCCCATCATGGTTCCGAGCATCATCTGCACTTGTCTCTGCAAGTCGCGCTCTATCGTTTTCTTCAGACCCATTTGATCCGTGACACTCTGACCGTAGGAGTTTTCTGAACCTTTTAAATCAAAGTACTCAAAATATTGGTTCTGAATGACGATATTATCATTAGACAGGTTCGGCAAGCTTTTGGAAACCAAATTATACAGAGATGCAATCTGCTGTTCTGAGAAATTTTGACCCGGATTGGTCTTCAGCATGATTGCCGCACTGGCTTCCTGCGTTGAATCATTTACGAAAATGCCTTCAGTCGGTAAAGTCAGCATCACTTTTGCGTCCTTAATACCCTCTATACCCTTAATTAAGTTCGCTAATTCTGTCTGCATGGCAGCCAGTTTGATCATATTGAATTCATTATCTGTCGTTCCAAAGCCTGCATTATCAGAGAAGAAGGAGTAATCGATCAGACCGGAGTCCGGAAATCCTTCCGCAGCCAATGAAACACGAAGCGTATCCAGCTGTTTTTCAGGCACTGCAATCGCAGTTCCGCCGGGCTGGACAACATACGGAACACCTTGGCCGTCCAATACTTCCTTAATGCGGCCGATTTCAGAAGGCGAAACTTCTGAATAGAGTGTGACATATGTAGTTCTCGATAAGAAAATTGTTAAAAAAATGGCCAATGCGATAACACTGGCTGCCGTAGCAATGTATGTGATTTTTTGTTTTTTGGAGCGGCTTTCCCAGAACGCCTTAAGATCCGCTCTGAGCTTTGTGAATCTTTCTTTCATTCTAATCCCCCGGTCAGCCTAACTAGGCAAAATTTCACGTCTGCCCAGCGTAACTTGTTCTGTTAGACAGGCATTCTGATGATTTCTTGATATGCTTCAACCACTTTATTACGCATTTCCACCGTCGCATTTAATGCAATACTCGCCTTTTGGGCAGCGATCATCACATTATGCAAATCTACGTCCTCACCTTTAATCAGCTTGACTGTCAAAGTATCAGAAGTTTGCTGCGCTTGATCGACTTTATGAATTGCATCATTCAGCATGGCTGAGAAGTTTTGCTGCGCTTCGAACGGGGTTTTTTGAGTCCGTACTTCAGCCGGCTGAACCTGCATAGTAGGCAAAGCGCCCGTAATTGCTTGAATCGGCATCTTTTCCACTCCTTCTATAGTAGTTCGTATACGTTATCTTCCTATTTCTAAAGCTTTCATCAACATGGACTTGTTTGCGTTCAGCACCGTGACGTTCGCTTCGTATGACCGTGTTGCTGACATCAGGTCAATCATTTCACGAAGAGGATCCACATTTGGCATCTGCACATAACCTTCGTCGTTGGCATCTGGATGAGTTGGATCAAACACTTGCTTGAAAGGCGTCTCACGGTCTTCTTTCACTCTTGTAACTGCGACTCCATTGCCGGCGCCGCTATGAGACTGGACTCCTTTTGCCGCCTGCAGAAATGAAGCGAACTGTCCTTCTTTAGGCTGCAGCGTAACCGTTTTTCTGCGGTATGGCTCCCATTCGCCATTTACTTGCTTTGCCCGCGTTGAATCGACATTCGCCATATTGGATGAAATAACATCCATTCGAAGCCGCTGCGCAGTCAGAGCGGAGGATGAAGTATTCAGACTGTGAAATATACTCAAGATCAGCGCCCTCCTTTAATAATGTTTTGCAGGCTGTTGAATTTGCCGTTCAGCCGTTCGATCAATGCAGAGTTATAAATTTGATTGGCAGCTAAATCTGCCTGTTCTTTATCCATATCGACTCCGTTGCGGTCCTGACGATAACGCAAATTGGATATGTCGAATGTTTTATTTCCGGCAGAAGCCGTAAAGTCGAGATGTCTTGCATCTGTTTTATACGCTTCAAACGCTTTGCTCTTTTCACCGGAAAACACTTCTTGAAAGTTAACAGATTTCGCTTTGTACTTGGGTGTGTCAACATTCGCGATATTTTGCGAGATAGCTTTACCTTTGGCAGACGAATAGTCCAGGCCTTTTTCAAGCAGATTGATAGTGCTGCCGTAAATATTCAATGTCATGCCTCCCTCTTTAAAGTAGTCATACTTTCCTTATATTCCTGCATTATTTGATTCCAATCTAGTATACTAGCCATTTTTCGCTATGTTTATAAACGCAATTGTAAAATTCTTGTTTTATCTACTAATCTATTGTAGCGGATTCTAATGATTTTTGTCCAATGAATTCTAGACAAATCACTAGGACTAATATCCCTTTTAGCTATTTTCGTACTATACAGTACCATTTTTTCACTACTTTGTATTTTGAAAACACTCTTTTTCTCTATGCTTATTTAGGGCTAATCGGTAAATGTTTGTTTATATGACCATTTTTTTATCCATTAAACCATTATATAGAATAACACACTGAAGAAACTGTATCTTATGTACTTGTGTCAAATCATGTAATTATTACCCATTCCTCTGGTAACCACAATGTATTATTACCCAATATAAAAGCGCCGCTTCTTTAAAGAAGCAGCGCTCTTTTTTATGAATTATGTTTTTCTAACTCTGATAAAAACTTGTCGTTCAATACTTTGATGTATGTCCCTTTCATTCCCAGAGAACGTGATTCGATTACGCCGGCACTTTCTAATTTACGAAGCGCATTAACAATTACAGAACGAGTGATTCCTACACGGTCTGCAATTTTTGACGCAACCAGTAAGCCTTCATTTCCGTCCAGCTCTTTGAAAATATGCTCGATCGCTTCATGCTCACTGTATGACAGAGAGTTGATCGCCATCTGAACAACCGCTTTACTGCGTGCTTCATGTTCGATCTCTTCTGATTTCTCACGCAAGATTTCCATTCCTACCACTGTAGCACCGTACTCAGCAAGAATCAGATCATCTTCTTTAAATCCTTCTTTTAATCTTGCCAGGATCAGCGTACCCAAACGCTCTCCGCCGCCAATAATCGGAACGATCGTAGTCAAGCCGTCTTTGAATAACTCTTTATTCTCTACAGGGAATACGGTATATTCACTTTCGATATCGATATTTGGTGATGTTTCCTGAATTTCGAATAAATGATTCGTGTATTCTTCAGGGAATTTACGGTCTTCAAACATTTTCTTCATGCGGTCATTTTCAATCTGATGGTGTACTTCAAGTCCGAGCAATTTACCTTTCCGGCTGACGATAAACGCATTACAATCGATGACATCGCTCAGTTCCTCTGCCATCTCTTTGAAATTGACTGGGCCGCCCGCGCCTTCTTGTAACATTGCATTAATTTTTCTTGTTTTGACTAATAAACTCATTTCAATTGTTCCTCCTCAAATTCTCTGTTGACTATATTGAATATTCTAAAGGTTTTTAATCATTAAATAAACTATAAAGCCTCAATTATAAAATAAAATGTGACAAATCTTTGTTTTTAACGATTCCATCTAATTTTTCATCTACATAAGCGGGTGTGATCTTTATGGAAGCGGGCCCGATATCCGCCGCTTCGAATGAAAGATCCTCCAAAAGCTTTTCCAATATGGTATGCAGTCTTCTGGCACCGATATTTTCCGTTTCATTGTTTACTTCAAATGCAATTTCGGCAATTTTGCTGATTGCGTCATCTGTAAATTCGATTTCCACTTCTTCGGTAGACAGCAGACGTTCATATTGACGCAGCAGTGAAAAATCTGGCTCTCGGAGTATACGCTCAAAATCGATTTTTGTCAATTTATCTAATTCTACGCGGATTGGGAAACGTCCCTGCAATTCCGGAATGATATCTGAAGGCTTTGACATATGGAAAGCGCCCGCTGCGATGAATAAAATATAATCTGTTTTAACCGCCCCATATTTCGTTGTGACAGTCGATCCCTCAACAATCGGCAAGATGTCCCGCTGAACACCTTCGCGTGATACTTCACCTGATGATTTCTGGTTGCTGCTTGCAATTTTATCCATCTCGTCCAAGAAGATGATGCCTGCCTGCTCGGTCAATTCGATGCCTTTGCGTGCCACTTCATCTTGGTCGATCAGTTTATCCGCTTCTTCCGCCTCCAACACCACGCGTGCATCTTTCACTTTCATTCGGCGCTTCGTCTTTTTTTTCGGCATCAGGGAAGATAATGCATCCTGCATGCCTGACATCTGCTCCATGCCTGAACCTTGCAGGGCATCAAATAAGGATGGCTGCTGAGCGGTTACTTCCACTGTGACCATTTGTTCTTCGGCCTGACGACTTTTCAGAAGTTCCGCTATCTCTGAGCGCTTTCTCCTAATTTCCGTCTGCTCTTCAGGATTCTCTTCTTCCTGCTGATCTTTTTGTCCAAAGAACATCTCAAATGGATTCTGTCCGCTGCTTTTCTTTTTCACTTCCGGGACCAGCAGTTTGACCAGGCGCTCTTCCGCCAGCTTCTGCGCCTGCTCTTTAACAGCCTCACGCATATCTTCCTTCACCATACGGATCCCGACTTCCGTCAGATCACGTATCATGGATTCGACATCTCGGCCGACATAGCCCACTTCTGTAAACTTCGTCGCTTCCACTTTGACGAACGGTGCATGGATCAGCTTTGCGATCCGGCGGGCGATTTCCGTTTTCCCTACGCCAGTCGGTCCGATCATCAGGATGTTTTTCGGAATGACTTCTTCCTGTTCTTCAGCCGACAGCTGCATACGGCGGTATCGGTTGCGCATCGCAACAGCAACCGCTTTTTTAGCCTTTTCCTGTCCAACGATGAATCGATTTAAATAGGCCGTGAGCTCTTTAGGTGTCATTTCTTGTTTCATTACCAATCAAAGCACCTCCACGATGATCTCATGATTTGTATAGACGCAAATATCAGCAGCTGTCTCCAAAGAAGCTCTCGCAATTTGCTCCGCTGTTAACCCGCTGCTATATTTCTTCAAAGCTCTTCCTGCCGACAGCGCATAGTTGCCGCCTGAACCGATAGCTAAAATCCCGTCGTCCGGTTCAATTACTTCACCTGTCCCGGAGACAAGCAGCAAGGTTTTCTTATCCATAACGAGCAGCATCGCTTCCAGTTTGCGCAGAATCCGATCGCCACGCCACTCTTTTGCCAGCTCTACAGAAGCTCTTTGCAAATTGCCGTCATACTCCATCAATTTCGCTTCAAATAAATCGAATAAAGTAAATGCGTCGGCTACAGATCCCGCGAAGCCTGCAAGCACTTGTCCGTTGAATAATCTGCGAACTTTTCTGGCTGTATGCTTCATGACGACTGCATTGCCCATCGTCACTTGTCCGTCACCTGACATGGCACATTGCCCTTCATGGTGTATCGCAAAAATCGTTGTTGCATGGAATTCCATTCAATCTCCTCCTAAGCACGCGGATGCGTCTGTAAATAGGTTTGCCGTAAATGTTCATTCGTAATATGTGTGTATACTTGGGTTGATGATAAATGACGGTGACCGAGCAATTCCTGCACACTGCGCAGATCTGCACCTGCACCGAGTAAATGCGTTGCAAACGTATGCCGGATCATATGCGGCGTGATTTTCGTATGCAAAGCTGCGCGTTCCATTAAGTCATTCAATATATAGCGTACTCCCCGGTCCGTCAGTGGATCACCGCGCAAATTCACAAAAAGACTTGAATGCTTCTTTTGCTTCATCAGCCGGGGTCTTGCCGTATCGATATATTCCTGAAGCACTTCTTCTGCAAAACTGCCGTACGGTACAAAACGTTCTCTGCGGCCTTTCCCCATCACTTTCACAATTCCCAGGTATTGATCGATATCACGGACCTCCACTGTCACAAGCTCGCCTACCCGGATACCCGTCGCATAGAGTAATTCAAGCAGCGCACGGTCACGAAGCGAACGGGCATCATCGCCCACCGTTGCCTCGAACAGTTTCTGCAGTTCCTGCTCATAAAAAAAAGCAGGCAGGCGCTCTTCCTTTTTCGGATGAAACAATAAACGAAACGCTTGGTCCTGAATGCCATAACGGGCGTTTGTGAATTTGAAAAAAGACCGGATTGAAGAAATTTTCCGCGATATCGTTGTTCTTGCCAGTGATCTGTCATATAGTTTGGTAACATATAGCCTGGCTGCAGGATATTGCACATCATCCAGTTTTTCGATATGTTCCGATTCTAGGAATGCCAGAAATTCTCGCAAATCATTTTCATATTCCGCAACAGTATAAGACGAATAGTTTTTTTCCAAGCAAATATATGACACATATTCATCCGCCAGCTCTTTTATCTCAGGAACCATTTTCTCCACCTCTTGCTGAGTATAGGACATCGCGTTTTTTGAAGAGTCTAAAGATTCTTGAATGTATATAGTTTGGAATTTATAATGAAATCCAAATGTTCTCCCTGAAACACTATACAATAGCAAGGATTTTTGGGCAACTAAGAAAACTGATCCATCATCAGTTATTCCCTGAAAACTCTAATTTGACACATAATGTTCAAATTACTTCGATATCAAACTATTCCCTCTTAAGTACAAGACGTGTTCCTCTTAATTTAGTTGCATACAAGAGAAAAACCTTACCCAAAAAGTCAGGGTAAGGTCTCAATTCAAATATCAGTCGTTTCTTTAAATTCTTTCAATGCATAAAGCGCACGGTTAGCGTGTTTTTCTGCGCGTTCTGCTTTCGTCTTGAATCTGCGTTCTAACTCTGGGAACAGTCCGAAATTAATATTCATAGGTTGAAAGTTATTCGGATCTGCTTCCGTAATATAGCGGGACATGCTGCCCAGCGCCGTTTCTTTCGGCAAACGGATCGGCTTTTCGCCTTTCGCCAAATGTGCAGCATTAATTCCAGCAATTAGACCGGAACCGGCTGATTCCACGTATCCTTCTACGCCCGTCATCTGACCTGCAAAGAAAATGGTCGGCTTGGACTTTAACTGATACGTGCAGTTCAGCACTCTCGGTGAATTAATGAAAGTATTCCGATGCATCACGCCATAACGGACGATTTCAACATTTTCCAGTCCGGGGATCAGCTGCAGCACTTCTTTCTGTGCGCCCCATTTCAAGTGAGTCTGGAAACCGACCAGATTATAGAGCGTTCCCGCTGCATCATCCTGCCGAAGCTGAATGACTGCTTTTGGACATTTCCCTGTTTTCGGGTCTTCCAGTCCTACCGGTTTCAAAGGACCGAACAGCATGGTTTTCACTCCGCGCTTTGCCATGACTTCAATTGGCATACAGCCTTCAAAATACATCTCTTTTTCAAAATCTTTTAACGGTGCTACCTCCGCAGTAATGAGCGCCTGATAAAAACGGTCAAACTCTTCGGCATTCATCGGGCAGTTCAGATAAGCTGCTTCCCCTTTGTCGTAGCGTGATTTCAAATAGACTTTATCCATGTCGATCGAATCACTTTCCACGATTGGAGCTGCTGCATCATAGAAGTATAAATAATCTTCACCTGTCAGCAAACGAATTTCCTCTGCCAATGCAGGTGATGTAAGCGGTCCGGAAGCAATAATTGTAATGCCATCCGGCAGTTTCGTCACTTCTTCATTTATGATTTCAATGTTCGGGTGGCTGCGGATCTGCTCCGTGACATTCCCTGCAAACTCATGACGGTCCACTGCCAGTGCGCCTCCTGCAGGGACTGCACACTTATCTGCCGCCTGGATGATCAATGAATTCAGCTGACGCATCTCTTCTTTAATCACACCGACTGCATTCGTTAAATTATTCGCGCGCAATGAATTACTGCATACTAACTCTGCAAATTTATCTGTATGGTGGGCCGGCGTCTGTTTGACCGGTCGCATTTCGAATAATTTCACTTGAATTCCCCGATTGGCCAGCTGCCAGGCTGCTTCACTGCCCGCCAGACCCGCACCTATTACATTTACAGTTTGCGTCATCTCAATCCCTCTTCCTCGTTTTGCTCTCTAGCTCTGCGGCTGTTCTTTGTAATCACATTCCGTACATTGAATCTGTACACCTTTTTTCAAACGCTTTTCCACCAGTGTATGTTGACACTTCGGACATGGACGCACGATCGGTTTATCCCATGACACGTAATCACATTCCGGATAGCGGTCACAGCCAAAGAATATTCTCTTTGTTTTACTCTTGCGTTCAACGACTTCGCCTTCTTTACATTTCGGACACGTCACGCCAATCGGTTTGACAATGGCTTTCGTATTACGGCAATCGGGGAAGTTGGAGCAGGCCATGAACTTTCCGTAGCGGCCCATCTTGTAAACCATCGGAGAGCCGCATTTCTCGCAGTCTTCCCCGGCTGGTTCATCTTTGATTTCGATCTTTTCCATTTCTGCATCTGCGACTTCCACATGCTTTTCAAAATCCTGATAAAACGCATCAATAACTTTCCGCCATTCGATGCTGCCTTCTTCCACATGGTCCAGACTTTTTTCCATCTGCGCAGTAAACTCAATATCGATAATATCAGGGAAATATTGATCAACCGCTTGATGAACAATACCGCCAAGCTCCGTTGGAATAAAGCGTTTGGCATCGAGCGTTACATAGCCGCGCTTTTGAATAGTATCCAGCGTCGGTGCGAATGTAGAAGGACGGCCTATGCCGAGCTCTTCCAGCGTTTTGACCAGACGTGCTTCCGAATAGCGCGGAGGCGGCTGAGTAAAATGCTGTTTCGGATCGACTTCCGCATACTTCACATTCTCGCCTTCTTCAAGCGGAGGCAGAATATTTTCCTTTTCTTCCTGCTGATCGTCGTCTCCCTCGATATACACTTTCATGAAGCCCGGAAACTTTACTTGCGAACCCGATGCTCTGAAACGGATATCGCCATTCAGAAAATCTGCTGTTACCGTATCCAGAATGGCAGGCGCCATCTGACTCGCAACGAAACGTTCCCAAATCAGTTTATACAGTCGGTGCTGATCACGTGATAAGAACGCTTTCATCGCTTCAGGCGGCCGCATTGCTGAAGTCGGGCGTACCGCTTCGTGCGCATCCTGCGTTTTCGCGCCGGCTTTTGCTTTCCGAGTAGAAGTGGAAATAAATTCTTCCCCATACATCGTTTGAATGAACGACTTCACTTCATCCTTTGCTGTATCTGAAATCCGCGTGGAATCCGTACGCATATAGGTAATTAACCCGACGGTGCCTTCTTTACCAATTGCAATACCTTCATATAATTGCTGGGCGAGCATCATCGTTTTCTTCGCCCGGAAGTTCAGTTTGCGTGCCGCTTCCTGCTGGAGAGAGGAAGTGGTAAACGGCAGTGCCGGGTTGCGTTTCCGTTCTTTTTTCACGACTTTAGCTACTTCAAACTCATCGGATTCCAGTGCATTGACGATTTTTTCGACTTGCTCTTGATTCGTCAGTTTCACTTTTTCCTTTGCGTCTCCGTAAAATGCAGCTTCAAATGTTTTATCGCCTTTTTCAAACTGTGCAGTGATGCTCCAGTATTCTTCCGGCTCAAAAGCATTAATTTCATTTTCTCGGTCAATGATCAGCCGTAATGCAACCGACTGAACACGTCCTGCTGACAATCCTTTTTTTACTTTTTTCCAAAGAATCGGGCTGATGTTATATCCGACTAATCTGTCTAGAATCCGTCTTGCCTGCTGTGCATCCACCAGATTCATATTGATCGGACGCGGATGTTTAAATGATTCTTTAATAGCATCCTTGGTGATCTCATTGAACACTACCCGGCAGTCCGATTCGATATCGACACCAAGCTGATGTGATAAGTGCCATGCAATTGCTTCCCCCTCGCGATCCGGGTCAGCCGCGAGAAATATTTTCTTTGCTTTTTTTGCTTCTTTTTTCAAGTCTTGAAGTATCGGTCCTTTACCGCGGATCGTAATATACTTCGGTTCATAATTATTCTCAGTATCTACACCCATTTGACTTCGAGGTAAATCGCGTAAATGACCAAGAGAGGCGCTGACTTTGTATTTCTTGCCTAAGTAACGCTCAATGGTTTTTGCTTTAGCTGGTGACTCTACAATAACTAAGTAATCCGCCATATATTTCCCTCCTCAGAGAGATTTCTTTTATATTTATTCATCAAAAGAATATCTGTTGCAAAATGTATAACAGTTTCTCAAATAATGCAACCTTTTAAACATTTCGCGTACAGATTATATGGTGTTTCCCTGTAAAGAATCCAGAATCTGAAAACCGCTCCATAATGGCTTGGCGCCTTCATCCAGCAGCTTATTCGGACCCGCCGATAACGGGCAGTCAATTGCTCCGGGCACGGCGAAAATTTCTTTTCCGTGATCCAGTGCATGTTCAACTGTACTCATCGTTCCGCTCCTTTCCACGGATTCTGTTACAACGATTGCATTCGACAGTCCGCTGATGATCCGATTGCGCATGGGGAATGTCCATTTTGCCGGCAGAATATAAGGAGGATACTCGGTCAGCAGCAGATGATTCTCAGCTATTTCCTGTGCGATTTTCTCGTTTTTCTTTGGATACATATGGGAAAACCCATGCCCCAGTACCGCGATGGTCTCTCCTCCGTATTGCATCGCCGCCTGATGCGCCATCGTATCTGCGCCTGCAGCCAGACCGGAGACAACCGGAATTTCTTGCGCAACGAGCGGCGGCACAATAAAATCAAGCGCTTTCTTTGTATACGACGTCGCTTTTCGGGAGCCGATAATACCGACTTTGAGCGGTTTTTTCAATAAATTTCTGTCACCTTTGACATATAAGACAGCCGGCGGATCGCAAAGTTCAGTCAGCTCTTTCGGGTAATCCTGATGGCTATACGGAATGGGGATGATGTCAGTCTCGTGCAATAATTCAATCAAGGGAAGCTGTGACACTTCATGAAATTGCTGTGTAATTCGACAGGCGTTGACTTCTGACAAACCGAGCAATTGCTGCAAGCGTATAGGGGGATAGGAAGATAAATCTTGAATGAGTGGATTGTCCTGCAACAAACTCTGATAGCGGCTGTACGGAACGGGGTGAATATAATGAAGGAAAATTAATTGTTTCTGCTGTTCGGTAAATTGCATAGCGTTCTCCTTTATTCGACACTACAAGCAAAGAACGAAAAAAGGTGCAGCATACGCTGCACCTCTCATATTACTTCGTTTTACATTTTTCGTACAGACCTTTTTCCTTCAGAACTTTAATTAGCGTCTCACCAATAACAGATGGTGTCTCTGCCACTTGGATATCTGCCGCTTGTAAAGCCTTAATCTTTTCAGCAGCAGTTCCCTTACCGCCTGAAATGATGGCACCCGCGTGACCCATGCGTTTACCTTCAGGTGCAGTCTGACCGCCGATGAAGCCGACAACTGGTTTCGTCATATTTTCTTTGACCCACTCAGCTGCTTCTTCCTCAGCTGTTCCGCCGATTTCACCGATCATCACAACTGCATAAGTTTCCGGATCTTCATTGAATGCTTTTAACACATCGATAAAGTTCGTACCGTTGACAGGGTCTCCGCCGATTCCGACAGCTGTCGTCTGACCGATACCTTCCTGTGTCAACTGATGCACTGCTTCATAAGTCAGTGTACCGGAACGGGATACAACACCGACATGGCCTTTTGTATGAATATAGCCGGGCATAATGCCGATTTTTGTTTCATCTGCAGTGATAACGCCAGGGCAGTTCGGACCGATTAAACGAGTCTTTTTGCCTTCCATATAACGCTTCACTTTAATCATATCGAGGACAGGAATATGCTCTGTAATACAGATTGTCATATCCATCTCCGCGTCTACAGCTTCCATGATCGCATCAGCTGCATACGGAGCCGGCACGTAAATGATGGAGACTGTTGCGCCTGTAGCTTTAACAGCTTCATCAACTGTATCAAAGACCGGTACGCCTTCGACCGTCTGGCCGCCTTTGTCCGGTGTAACACCGCCGACAATCTTTGTACCATATTCCAACATCTGTTGCGTATGGAACAGGGCAGTGGAACCTGTAATTCCTTGTACAATTACTTTGGTGTCTTTATCTACATAAATACTCATGCTTTGTACCTGCCTTTCTTATCCTATCAACTCAACGATTTTTTTCGCGCCTTCTGCCATTGAATCCGCTGCTACAACATTGATGCCGGATTCTTTAAGCAAAGCTTTCCCGCGTTCTACATTTGTACCTTCAAGACGAACAACAAGCGGCACCTGAAGCTCCACTTCTTTTGCAGCTTCAATAACACCTTCAGCAATGACATCACACTTCATGATGCCGCCGAAAATATTGACGAAAATGCCTTTTACATTCGGATCAGAAAGAATAATCTTGAAAGCGCCGGCAACTTTTTCTTTTTTCGCGCCGCCCCCAACGTCAAGGAAGTTAGCGGGTTCGCCGCCGTAATAGTGAATCGTATCCATTGTCGCCATCGCAAGCCCCGCTCCGTTGACCATACAGCCGATATTTCCGTCGAGGGAAATATAGCTTAAGTCAAAAGTGGATGCTTCGATTTCTTTTGGATCCTCTTCATCAAAGTCGCGAAGTTCGACAATATCTTTATGACGGAATGTTGCGTTATCGTCAAAATTGAATTTCGCATCCAAAGCAAGTACTCTCTCGTCTTTTGTTACGACAAGCGGATTAATCTCCACGATTGATGCATCTTTTTCGCTGAATACTTTATATAGACCTAAAAATAGGCTGACTGCTTTGTTGATCAGCTTGCTCGGGATTTCCATATTGAATGCCATACGGCGCGCCTGGAAAGGAGCTAACCCAACAACCGGGTCAATAATCTCGTAGAAGATTTTTTCCGGATTTTTTTCTGCGACTTCTTCGATTTCCACTCCGCCTTCAGCAGATCCCATTAATGTCACGCGATCTGTTGCACGGTCAACGACAAGACCGATGTAGAATTCTTTTTCGATGTCGATTCCCTCTTCAACAAGGAGGCGTTTCACTTCCTGGCCTTCAGGACCTGTCTGGTGTGTAACCAGTTGTTTTCCGATCAAGTCTGCTGCTACTGCACGGACTTCATCAAGGTTCTTGACGATTTTTACACCGCCCGCTTTCCCCCGGCCGCCCGCATGGATTTGTGCTTTCACCACAATAGGCTCTGTTCCGAGTTCTTTTGCAACCGCCACTGCTTCCTTAGGCGAGAATGCAACACGACCATTCGAAACAGCAACACCGTACTCTCTCAATAGCTGCTTCCCTTGGTATTCATGGATGTTCATAAGTACTGCCTCCATTCGATTTGCAATTGCTGCATATTCAACTACTTTATTATTGTAAACAAACCGTCACATATTGTCCATGGATGACTATTACGATGCCGAATTCTCTATTTTTCAACTATTTCTGCTGCCCTTTTCCTTATCGAGACGATAAATGTAGGCAAAGACCTCAGACACGGCCTGGTACAGCTCTTCAGGAATGGTTTCATTGACATTCAGCTGGCCGAGTAATTCCAGTAAACTCGGATCTTCCTGCACAGGCACGTCATGTTCTTTGGCCCGTTCCAGTATATTTTCCGCAATCATTCCTTTACCTTTCGCTATGACTTTTGGAGCGTCGGATACTTCAGGATCATAGGAAAGCGCAACGGCTTCTTTTCGTTTATAACGTTCTTCTTTCATATCCGGTAATCTACTCCTCTTTCGTCAATATACGACGCGGCCGCAGGCTTTTTCACTGTCTGCTGTGATTCAGTAAAGGGTTTGAATGAAACGCCCGACAGTTTGTAGCCGACATTTTCCAATCCGTCTTTCAGCAACGCCTGGAATGACAGACCTGTCGTCCGCAGCGATTCCTGTTCGTTGAAAATTGTCAGATTAACGACTTTGTTCTGCACATGCATGTCGACAAGTGTCGTCGAAAGTGTCTCAAGCTCCAAATAAAATAAAATCCTGGCAAACGCCGGATCAATTTGGCCGTTTTCTTTCATCCGGCCATTCCACTGAAGCGTCGCGTCTATTTTCTTGCCGAATAAATCCAGCGGCACCTGCATGATGATCTGCTGCTGAACGCTCGTGTCTGCAGTCTGAATAACGGTTCCATTCATTCTCAATACCATGGTTTCCGCTGCCTCTCTAAGCGGCGGAGACAGTGAAGGATCCTGCAGCAAAGTAAGCAGCTGCGGCTTCAATGTGTTAGCTAAGTTCGCGGCAGGCTCCTTGCCGTTCAGCAACGCTTCATAGTTGAAGCCGAGAGTACTCAGGACACTCTGCATTGCTTCTTTCATGACTGTGCCGCTCATCGTTTGCGACAGCTGTATTTCGGCTGCCTGCACCATCTGCTTGATCTGCACATTGCCTGATTTCTCAGCCGACTGGATCAAAGCCCGCAGCGCTTCGTCAGCTTGTTGCGGAGGCAGCGAAACGAGCGACAATAAAGCTTGCTGCGCTTCTTTAACTGCGACGGGCTGTTCAGTTGCATTCGCTGTTTGAACAGTTGCCCCGCTGCTTGTCTGCTGCAGAAGTATTTGACTGAACTGTTCGATAAAAGCTGCTTTCACACTGTCAGTCAATGGCTGCTGAGCGAATTGACTGACGACAGTCTGCAAAGCTGTTTTCATTTGTTCGGGCAGTGCAGGACTGTTTTGAATCTGTTGAGAGATGTTTTGCATAATGGACTTAGCGTTTTGTTGTTCTCCTGCAGGCATTTGCGCTAATTGGCCGAGCATGGTCTGAAGAGTTTTCACCGCAGTAGCCTGAGATTCCGCAGGCACTTGATTAGATGCGCCCTGACTCGCCGCAGACGCTGCAGCTTGTGTTTGGACATTCATAGCACTTACCGGTCTATCCGCCGCCAGCGGACTCCCTGCGGACTGCTGGAAGGCATTCTGCTGCAGTGTAGCAGTTATTTGCGGCTGGGCAGCTGTCTTGCCGTCTCCAGTTTGTGACACTAACTGTGCCAAAACTTGCGGAAGATTAGCGAGCGACGTACGTGCAGGCAGGATTTCTGCGCTTTTCAGCAGTTGCAGGGCTGCAAACCGGTCTCCTTTGCCGGTCTGCGGGTCCAGCAGCAGTGTCAGCGCCCGGCTGAGCAGTTCTTTGCCGACCGCCTGACTTGCCGGGTTGGATACGGCCTGCAATGCATTCAATAAAGCTTCCCGAACAGCAGGCGGCAGACTGGTTTCATTTTGAACAGCCGTCTGCAGTGCCGTTAAGTTTTGGGTAATCGTACCGTTTTGCGCCTGCAAAAGCGACTGGAAAACAGCCGGCGTAAAAGGCAGCCTGGCTTCCGCGATTTTTCCAAGTGCCGCGAGCGCTTCTGTCTTCATGCTTTCAGGAACAGATTTGAGCAGATTTGCCGCATCTAGTATATTCTCTTTCGTCATCGGTATTTTCTGTTTGATGATGGCTGCCAGCAATTCTTTCATTTCTTGGGTTTTCGGTAAATTAAGCGACTCCATTAATTGCGTCAGCTGGCTGGTCTGCCCGTCCGCTCCGCGCATCGGTCCCGCAATGACCTGCAATTTCACTTCCGGCTCCGTGCCGTTCACTTTAAAGTAATACGTATCGCCTGCCTGCATCGGCACTTCGAGTTTGGCAAACAGTTGATGGCTGCCGACTTGCACTTGTGCCATCTGGCCGGGAAAAAGCTGCTGTACTTTTCCGTGAATCATCTGACCTTCTTTCAATGCAAGCGACTGTGATTCCGGAGCAGTGATTTTTGCCGATGAAATGGATAATGAATTTAAATTCAACTGCGATCCCTCCACATCGTTTTAATGGGTTCAAAGGTTTTTCGATGGTGTATGCAGAAACCGTGTGTTTTGAGGCCTTCTAGATGCTTTGCTGTTCCGTAGCCGGCGTTTTCATTGAAACCGTACCAAGGAAACTGTTCATGTAATTCTTCCATCAGCTGATCCCTCGTGGTTTTAGCCAAAATCGAGGCTGCCGCGATACACAGGCTTTTTTCATCACCTTTAATAATCGAGTAGGCAGGGCGACCTACCGACAAATTCATAGCGTCTGCCAAAACGATGTCAGGCGGCACAGAGAGCTGTTTCACCGCTTCTTCCATCGATTGCTTCGTAGCCTGAAAGATATTCAACTCATCAATTGCCTCTGCAGACTGTATATGAACTGCATAGGAGATTGCCTTTTCTTTGATCAGTACGGCGAACTGCTGTCTTTGCATCTTGGATATTTTCTTTGAATCGTCCACGCCGACTAAAGCAGAACAATCTGCGGGTAAAATAACCGCCGCCGTGACAACCGGACCTGCCAGCGGCCCTCTTCCGGCTTCATCAATTCCTGCGATCAGCGTTTTGCCTGCGGTTCTGTAGGAATCTTCGAAAGCCAGCTTTTTCATAAATTCTTCTATTAGCTGCTGCTTTTTATCATATTGTTTTCTCCACTGGGCGATTGCGGTCTGAACTCCTTTGCGTTCATCTGACTGAAGTTCTTTCAGCCATTCATCCGGTTCCTGCAAGCTTTGTAATTGATCTTTTATTTGTTGAATCGTTGTCATTGTATTCACCTGTCCATCCGCCAAAATTCGTCTCTATGTATTATATCGGTTCAAGTTTCAGTTTTTCGACAAAAAAAGCAACGGCCCGGAAACAGCGTTCCAAGCAGTTGCTTATTATTGTGCTTGATCTTCGGTAAAATCAAATGTCAGTTTGCCGACTTGCTGATCGCGTATATCCTGGACAATTAAATCCGCCACTCTGTCATAATCAATCTCTGCACCGGCAGCGTACACTTTCCTGCGCTCACCGATCTGATCGAAAATAGCTAAAGTATCCTCGTCGACTGAAGTCATTTGATAGCGTTCTTCCAGGCGTTCAGGATAATGTTCTTCCAAAAATTTCAGTCCATAGACCGCCAGCTCTTCCATATTGAGAACCGAATCCTTGATTGCCCCTGTTAATGCCAGTTTGAAACCGGCTTCCGGGTCTTCGAACTTGGGCCAGAGTACTCCCGGAGTATCCAGAAGCTCCAGCTCTTTTTCATATTTGATCCATTGCTGTGCTTTCGTAACACCTGGTTTATTACCTGTCTTCGCAATATTCTTCTTTGCGAGACGGTTAATAAGTGTGGATTTTCCTACGTTCGGAATTCCAACGATCATTGCACGGATAGCACCGGGTCGGATTCCCCGCTGTTTCATCCGGTCGTATTTCGGCTGCAGTATTTCTTTTGCGGCCTTTGTCACCGTCTGCAGCCCTTTTCCTTCAAATGAATTGATCGCTACCGTGCGGAAGCCCCGCTCTTCAAAATAGGCAATCCATCGCTTCGTCTGCACTTCGTCAGCTAAATCCATTTTATTCAGGATCAGCAGTCTCGGTTTTTGCTGAATTAATTCATCAATCATCGGATTTCGGGAAGATAGCGGCAGTCTTGCGTCTATCAATTCAAATACGATATCAACAAGTTTCAGTTTTTCGGACACTTCTCTTCTTGCTTTCGCCATATGGCCTGGAAACCATTGAATAGTCATTCGAATCGTCTCCTTTCGTTATTTCACAATGCCGAAATCTTTAATCGGCCAGAATACTACACTCGTGCTGCCGATAATTTCGTCGATTGAAACAGCGCCGATATGTCTGGAGTCTTTACTCTTCCGGCGGTTGTCTCCCATGACAAACACATGGTCTTCCGGCACTACTTCCGCTTGAATTTGCGGTATATCCTGAAGTGTAAAATCTTCTGTCAGTGTGCCGTCCTGTATTTCTGCTTTATATTTATCAAGATACGGTTCCTCGTACGGTTTATCATTTACATACAGGACATCATCTTTATATTCCACAGTATCTCCCGGCAATCCGATTACACGTTTAATATAATCTTTTTGTTCAGGCGCATGGAAAACGACAATATCAAAGCGGTGCGGCTCTCCAATGGTATAGCCTATTTTATTAACAATCATACGATCCCCATGTTCAAGCGTCGGCATCATGGAAATACCATCGACGACGATCGGAGTGAATAAAAATATACGGATAATTGCAGCCAGCCCAAACGCAATCAACAGTGCTTTAATCCATTCCAGCCCTTCGCTTTTTGTTTTTTTCTCTTCCATCAATCCAGCCTCCTGCCTTGTCTGCTATTATTGTACCGCCAAATTGCTTTAGGCGCAAAAAGAAAGGAGGCCAAATGCACGGCCTCCTTCGTTTTGTGTTTATCTTATTAGCGGAGTTCTTTGATACGTGCTGCTTTACCGCGCAGTTTACGCAAGTAGTACAACTTCGCACGACGAACTTTACCGCGACGAGTGACTTCGATCTTAGCAAGTTTTGGTGTGTGTACAGGGAATGTACGCTCCACTCCAACACCGTTTGAAATTTTACGGACTGTGAAAGTTTCGCTGATTCCACCGCCGCGGCGTTTGATTACAACACCTTCGAATAACTGGATACGCTCGCGAGTACCCTCAATGATCTTAACGTGTAAACGCAATGTATCTCCAGGACGGAAATCAGGGTGTTCAGTACGCAACTGATCTTTTGTAATGTCTGCAATTAGTTTTTGCATCGTTTTCTCTCCTTCTTTTCTGGAGTTCTTGCACGTCTTGCATTGCAGCGGAACAACAGTAAATAGGTGCTTTTCAAAAAGCACTTCGTAAATCATATCATAAGCATAGCAGCGGTTCAAGTATATTCAGTCTCTTTTTTGCTTCCACTGCTGATAAAGTTTTTGCTGATGTTCTGTTAATGAAGCATCTTTCAATAGTTCAGGACGTCTCTCTGCAGTACGCTGGAATACCTGCTCTTCCCGCCATTTATCGATTTCCGCATGATTGCCTGATAACAGCACAGGCGGCACTTCTAAGCCATTGAAGGAAGCAGGGCGCGTATACTGCGGATGTTCGAGCATCCCTGTTGAAAATGAATCGTGGACAGCTGACTGCTCATTTCCAAGCACTTCAGGCAGCAAACGCACTACGCTGTCAATAATCGCCATGGACGCTACTTCGCCTCCAGTCAGAACAAAATCACCAAGGGAGATTTCATCCGTCACCAAATGCTCCCGAATCCGTTCGTCATAGCCTTCATAATGGCCGCAAATAAAAATCAGATGATCTTCCTTCGACAGTTCCTCGGCCTTCTTCTGGGTGTAGCGCTCGCCCTGTGGACACATGAGAATAATTCGCGGCTCGCTTTCCGCCGAACTCGTCAGCGATTCTACTGCCGCAAAGAGAGGTTCCGGTTTCAGTACCATGCCCGCTCCGCCGCCATATGGATAGTCATCTACTTTTTTATGTTTATTCGTCGAGTACTCACGGAAATCAGTCACGCGGAATGAAGCAGCCTGCTGATCCTGAGCTTTTTTCATAATCGAAGAATGAAGAACGCCTTCGAACATGTCAGGGAACAGCGTCAGCACATCGACATGCATCATGAAAGCAGCCCGTCCATCAGTTCAATCTTGACCAGCTTGTCGTCCACGTCGATTTCTTTCACAACTTGCTCGATGTATGGAATATAATGCGGCTTACCTTCTTCAGGTGTAACCGTCCAGACGTCATTAGCTCCTGTTTCAATAATTTCTGTAACCGTGCCAATTTCTTCGCCTGTTTCCGTTACTACACGGCAGCCGATGATTTCATGGTAGTAGAATTCATTTTCTTCGAGTTCAGTCAGGTCTCTTTCCGATACTTTGACGATGCCGTCACGGAATTTTTCTACGTCATTGATGTTCGGATAGCCTTCGAATGTCAGCAGGTTGAAGTTTTTATGTTTTCGATGGTTCACGACTTTTACCATGACAGGTGTTTTGCTTTTTGGCATGAAGATTGCGAGTTCACTTCCGACGGCAAATCGCTCATCCGGAAAATCTGTTGTCGCCATGACCCGGACTTCGCCTCTGATTCCGTGCGTATTGACAATCTTTCCTACGTTATACCATTCCATTATTTCGCCTCCGTTTTATACTAAATTTATATATCATAAAAATGAAAAGAGTCGGGCTTGAGAGTGAGATACCGTTCCCCTGCGTTCCAGGCGGACGCTTTCCGGAGGGCCCTCGGTGAGCCAATTGGTCGCTTCGCTCCCTTTAATTGTCTCATCCTATCGGGCTGATCCTCCCGGAGTCGCCGCCTTCCACTTCGGTACACTGGTTTGTTTTTCAACAATAAGTATAAGCTAAATGTTCTGCTCACTACACTTTGTTTGCAGATAAAAGTAATAATTGATCCATTGAGCAGAATAAATACCACTACTTACTCGATAGGGATTGGAGCGTCGGGCGGCGACTCCTGTGGGATCCAGCGCGAATGATGAGACCCTGGACGGAGCGCAGCGAAAGCCGTAACGAAGAACGGCTTTTGCGAATAAAAGCGAAGCGTTATGAGCACAAGCTGCCTTAATTTCCGCAAAGAACGCAGAAATTAAGGTCAAGCGAATCCTCTGCTGTTCGCTGGGGCAATGCCCACGGAAAGCGTCCGTCCAGAGCGCAAATCCCCAACTGCACCCCAACGTCTACCAGTACTGCTTTATCCCGCTCAAAATCCATTTATACGTGCAAAAAAGGAAGGAACCGGGGCTCCTTCCTTTTGGATCAATCCAATATGTCCAAATACACTTTTTTGCCGTGGTGGCTGCCTGCTGCTGAGTAAACAATCGTCCGGATCGCTTTTGCCACACGACCTTGCTTTCCGATTACTTTTCCCATATCCTCCGCATTCACTGATAACTGATAAACGACACGCTGTGACTGTTCATCCGCTACCACCTTCACGTCGTCCGGGTAATCGACTAACGGCTTTACAATTGTTTCAATCAGCTGCTTCATGTCCACCCCTCCAAATTACTTGCTGTATTTAGCGTTATGGAATTTTTCCATGATACCTTGCTCAGAGAACAAGTTACGCACTGTATCAGATGGTTTTGCTCCATCTTGAAGCCATTTCAAAGCCAACTCTTCGTTGATTTGAACTGTTGCTGGCTTAGTAAGCGGGTTGTATGTACCCACCTGATCGATTTGACGGCCGTCACGTGGTGCACGTGCATCAGCTACTACAATACGATAAAAAGGAGATTTCTTAGCTCCCATACGTTTTAGACGAATTTTAACTGCCATTTTAATCTACACCTCCGAATAGTTTCACACAAGATAGTATATTATCAAGGTTTTGTTTGTTTGTAAAGTGTTTTTTCTTAACACCCTGTATTTTATTTAAAAAATGAATCCAAACCAGGCATTTTGCCCTTCTTTTTACCCTTTTGCTGCATATTAGTCATTTGCTTGACCATTTTTTTCATTTCGTCAAATTGTTTGAGAAGACGATTGACTTCCTGAGTCGATGTGCCCGATCCGACCGCAATGCGTTTCTTCCGGCTCGCATTAATGATATCAGGATTTTCGCGTTCAGCTGCTGTCATCGAATAAATGACTGCCTCCACACGACCCATTTGGCTCTCGTCAACTTTTGCATTGTCGAGCCCTTTAATCTTATTGGCGCCCGGCATCATTTTCAGAATTTCATCAAGCGGCCCCATCTTCTTTACCTGCTGCAGCTGATCAAGAAAGTCCTCCAGTGTGAAACTTTGCGTGCGCAGTTTCTGCTCGAGCTCTTTGGCCTTTTCTTCATCAACGTTTTCCTGCGCTTTTTCAATCAGCGACATGACGTCGCCCATACCGAGAATCCTTGATGCCATGCGCTCTGGATGGAATGCTTCAAGCGCATCCATCTTCTCGCCCATACCGACGAATTTGATCGGCTTATCTGTAACGGAACGGATGGATAATGCCGCACCGCCTCGTGTATCACCGTCAAGTTTTGTCAGAATTACACCTGTAATATCGATCGCTTCGTTAAAGTTTTTTGCAACATTGACAGCATCCTGTCCTGTCATGGCATCTACAACAAGGAATACTTCATCCGGTTTCGTTAACTCGCGGATGTCTTTCAGTTCCTGCATAAGCGCCTCGTCAACGTGCAGACGTCCCGCTGTATCAATGATGACAACATCATGATGTTCCGCTTCCGCTTCTTCCATCGCTTTTCGGGCAATTTCTACAGGTGAAATATCCGTCCCCATCGAAAATACCGGCACAGAAATCTGCTTACCGAGCGTTTCGAGCTGCTGAATAGCTGCAGGACGATAAATATCAGCCGCCACTAATAACGGTTTTCTATTGTGTTTTTTACGAAGAACCATCGCTAATTTTCCGGTAGAAGTTGTTTTACCGGCGCCTTGCAGACCGACCATCATGATGACCGTCGGTGATTTGCGGGCAAACTGGATAGGATTTTGTTCTCCGCCCATTAAGTTCGTCAATTCGTCTTTTACGATTTTTACGACCTGCTGCCCGGGCGTTAGACTCTTCATGACGTCCTGGCCTACCGAACGTTCACTGACGGTTTTAACGAATTCTTTTACGACTTTCAAGTTGACGTCTGCCTCGATCAGTGCAAAACGCACTTCCCGCATCATTTCTTTGACGTCGGCTTCGTTGATTTTCCCTTTGCCTGTAATTTTATTGAGCGTTCCCTGCAGGCGTTCGGCTAATCCTTCAAATGCCATGGACCATCCCCCCTATTCAAAATCCTTCAAGGTATGTAACAGTTCAAAAACTCTGGCGGAAGAAGTTCCGTCAGCCGGCATAAGCTGCTCCAGCTGCCCGACTGCTTCCAGACGTTTCTCATGCTTTTCGAATAAACTCAGCTTTTCTTCATAGTCTTCAAGCATCGCTTCTGTTCTTCTTACATTATCATACACTGCCTGTCTCGATACGCTGTACTGCTCTGCTATTTCACCGAGAGAGAGATCATCCAAATAATATAACTGCATATATAAACGCTGTTTATCGGTTAATAATGATTGATAAAAATCAAAGAGGAAGTTCACTCTTGTCGTTTTTTCAAGCATGATGCCAACCCCTCTCGCTCACTGTTTCATACTAGCTTTTAGCGAAACGTCTGTCAAGTAATTTTACTTGTCTTCAGTTTCTTCACGTTCCTCTTCTTCCTTCACTTCTTCCATTTCCAGACCATCTGCGAATAAACCATAGACATATCGCTCCGGATCAAACGGCTGCAAATCTTCTATGCCTTCTCCAAGACCTACAAACTTGACCGGAATATCCAGTTTACTGCGAATCGCCAGGACGATACCGCCTTTTGCCGTGCCGTCCAATTTCGTCAAGACGATACCTGTCACCTTTGTCGCCTCATTGAACGTCTGGGCCTGCACCAGTGCGTTTTGGCCGGTTGTCGCGTCAAGAGCAAGCAGCACTTCATGAGGGGCACCTTCAACTTCACGGCCGATGATCCGGTGGACTTTTTCCAGTTCATTCATCAAGTTTACTTTATTCTGCAGGCGTCCCGCCGTATCACAGATCAGCACATCCACATTGCGTTTTTTCGCAGACTTGACCGCATCATAAATCACTGCGGCGGGATCAGAACCTTCTGCCTGACGGACGACTTCCACTCCTGTTCGCTCGCCCCATACTACAAGCTGCTCAATCGCGCCGGCACGGAAGGTATCACCGGCAGCTAGCATGACGGTTTTTCCTTCTTTTTGCAGTCGCGCTGCCATTTTTCCGATAGTTGTCGTTTTACCGACACCGTTGACACCAACCATCAGGATCACATTCAAGCGGCCGTCTTCGATATTGAGTTCATTGGATATTTCTTCTCCTGCATTATAGATTTCCACCAGCTTTTCGGAAATCAATGACTGCATGCCCGTCGTGTCTTTAATATTTTTACGTTTCACTTCGTCCTTCAATAAATCAATCAATTCCATCACGGTGTCGAAACCTACGTCAGCCTGCAGAAGAACTTCTTCCAGTTCTTCAAAGAATTCTTCATCGACGACGCGGAAACGGGACACCAGATCATTCACTTTTGAGGTAAATGAATCGCGCGTCTTCGTCAGTCCGTCTTTAAACTTCTCTGTAACAGCTTCATTCGTACCTGTAATCTTATCTTTCAGCTTCTTGAAAAATGACAATGACTTTCACTCCTTAGCTACTGATGATTTCTTCTGCGACTTCAGAAAGCTTGACCGACAGCAGTTTAGACACTCCCGATTCCTGCATGGTCACACCATATAATACATCTGCGCCTTCCATCGTTCCTTTTCGGTGGGTGATCACGATAAATTGCGTCTGCTCCGAAACCTTCTTTAAATAATTACTATATCGCACTACATTCGCTTCATCCAGCGCAGCTTCCACTTCATCTAAAATACAGAACGGCACAGGACGGACTTCAAGTATCGAAAACAGCAGCGAAATGACTGTCAGGGCGCGTTCTCCGCCGGATAAAAGACTTAAATTCTGCAGCTTCTTACCCGGGGGCCGTGCGACAATATCGATGCCGGTCGCCAATAAATCAGAAGGATCCGTCAGAATTAAATCTGCTTCCCCGCCACCGAACATTTCTTTGTAGACATGATGAAAATGGCTGCGGATCGCTTCAAATGTTGTCTGGAAACGGCTCTTCATTTCTGTATCCATTTCCGACATCGCTTCCTGCAGCGTATCTCTCGCTTCTACCAAATCAGTGCGCTGTGCAGTTAAAAACTGATGGCGTTCAGAAACTTCTTCAAACTCCTGGATGGCATTCGGATTCACGGGACCGAGACCTGCAAGCTGCTGTTTGAATTGTTCGACCGCGAGCCGCAGCTCATCTGCATCCGTTGCTTCCTCTACGAAAGATGGATCGGGACGCAGGCCGTATTCTTCGTCTAGACGATTTATAACGTACTCATATTGCGCTTCAAGCCTCGACAATTGGATTTTCACCATATTCACTTGTTCGCTGACCGCTTGAACTTGCAGTCGAAGCTGCTTCATTTGCTGTTCATGGAGCGCAACGACTTCTGTCTGCTTTACACGTTTTGCTCTTTCCAGAAGTATCATCTCTTCAAGCTGCTGCTTCGCTGACATCGATTGCTTCATCCGCAGATCAATCTCTTCAGGCGGCAGCTCCCTGCCAACTAAATGGCCCTGTATATATTGCTGTTCTTCACGCAGACGCTTGACAGTCTGTGTGAGTTCATCGACCAGCTGCCGTGTTTCCGTAATCGAGTTGGTCTGATAGGTGTTTTGCTCTTTCAGGACTGCATTTTTCTGCTGCAATTGAACCAATTTCCGCTGCAGTGTTTCCTGCTCTTCACGACGGTTCTCGACGAGACGCTCCAAACTTTCCAGCTTCCCCGTTATTTCCTGCAGTTCTTGGCGGATCTCCGAATGGCGATGATCCAGGGTCTGCTTTTTAACCAGTAAATCCTGTTCTGCGGATGCATTATCACTGCGGCCTGTTTCTATAGTTGACAGTTCCATTGTGACAGAGCGGATTTCCATTTCGGTTTCCTGCATGGAAGTATGCGCGGCGGATGCCTGGCGCCGAAGTTCTTCCATTGATTTCTGCAGCTGATCCCGGCGCTGCAGACCTGCACCTGCCTGTTCGCGCGTTGAAGACATGGTATCATTCGCCTGACGGATTGATTCGTCCATTTGCTCCAATTGTCCTGTCAGAATTTCCAATTCAGCTTTCCTTGAGAACACCGTGGACTGTCCTTTTGCCCCGCCGCCTGTCAGAGAGCCGCCTGTATTGACGACATCTCCGTCCAGCGTGACGATACGGTAACGGTAACCGATTGCCTTAGCAATGGCGGAAGCTTCCTTCAGCGTGCCTGCAACAATCGTCTGTCCCAATAAATTCTTCACAATCGTTTCATAGGCTGATGAAGTGTGAACAAGTTCAAATGCTGTGCCGATAAACCCCTGCTGCCCTCTCAGAAGCTGACGGCTGTTCATCGGCAATTCGCGGGGCTTCAGAATATCCAGAGGCAGGAATGTTGCCCGGCCCAGGTTTTTCGCTTTCAGAAAGCCGATTGCTTTCCTGGCGTCCGCCTCCGTTGTCGTAACGATATGCTGTATGGCACCGCCAAGGGCTGTCTCAATCGCCTTTGTGTAAGCAGGTTCCGTAGTAATCAACTCGGCTACTGCGCCTTCGATTCCTTGAAGACGCTGTTGTTTTTTTGCGTTCAGCACTTCTTTGACACCTGAATAAAACCCGGAAAAGTCTCTTTCCAAGCCTTCAAGCGCCCGTACTCTTCCCTGCATTTCGGACTGTTTCCGCAAAGCCTGCTGGAGAAACTGCTGCTGAACCCCGAGACGCTCTTCCGCTTCCTTTAATTGAAGGGCGCATTCTTCAGCAGACTGTTCTACTTTACTTACCTGCTGCTGAATTGCTTGTTTTTCTTTACTTTTTTCGCTCTGTTCGTTTTTCAGCAGCGACAGGCGCTCTTGCAGCAGCTTATGCTGAATCGTAATTTTTTCAGTGGAGGATTTTTCTCCCTGCAGACGTTCATCCACATATTTTCTATCACTGCGCAGCGTCGCTTCTTCATTGAGTTTCTCGATATAGACAGATTTCAGCTCTTCAATCTGCTGCTCGGTTTCTTTTAATGAACTGTTGAGCATGCTGCTTACTTGCTGGATTTCTTTTGCGGTTTGCTGCAGTTCCTGTTTAACGGACTGCTGCTTCTCCTGCATCAATGTCAGCTTTTCTTCTGAAGCTTGACGCGTCTTTTCGGACAGCTCCAATTCATTCTGAATCCGTTCGAGCTGCTGGTTCGTATTACGGCTTTTTTCAAGTGACAGCAGCCTTCTGCCTTCCCACTTTTCCGCCTCTGACGTCTTCTCGACAAGTTCACTTTGCAGATGATCAAGCGACGCTTCCAACTTCTGCAAGCCGGCTCTATCACTTTCAAGTTCTCGCTCCTGTTCGGAAAGCAATTTATCGAACTTGCCTTGTTCGATTTCATTTGCAGTAAGTGCGCCGGCTTTTTCTGTAATCTGCTGTTGAAGTGTCCAGGCATCATGGTTCAGCAAGCGGACATCTGCTTCCCGCAGCTCTTTTGAAAAGTGCTCGGCCTGGCGCGCTGTCGCCGCTTCTTTTTCAAGCGGCACACGACGGTCATCGATTTCTTTTAAGATATCCAGCACACGATCCAGATTATCGGTTGTTTCAAAAAGTTTATGTTCTGCCTGCATCTTCCGTGTCTTATATTTCAGCACGCCGGCCGCTTCATCAAAGACATTTCGGCGTTCGTCCGCCTTACTGTTCAAGATTCCGTCGACGCGGCCCTGTGAAATGATGGAAAAGGCTTCTTTGCCGAGACCGGAATCCATGAACATCGACGTTACATCTTTCAGACGGCAATTCTGCCCATTGAGTAAGTAAGCACTTTCACCGGAACGGAACACGCGTCTGCTGACACTGATTTCTGTATAGTCGAGCGGAAAAAGATTTTGGGTATTATCCAGTATTAAATTCACTTCCGCAAAATTAACCGCTTTTCTCGAATCACTGCCCGCAAAAATCACATCTTCCATCTTACTGCCGCGCAGAGACTTTGCCGACTGTTCACCGAGCACCCATCGGATCGCATCGATAATATTACTCTTCCCGCTGCCGTTGGGTCCTACAACCGCTGTAACGCCCGGTACGAAATCGATGTGGATTTTCTCTGCGAAAGACTTGAATCCGGTAATCTCCAGTCTCTTCAAAAACACAATTAATTCTCCCCTTCGTTCGTCTGCGACTGCAGTTGTTCAATCGCTCGGCGGGCAGCTTCCTGTTCAGCTTCTTTTTTAGACTTGCCAATTCCTTTACCTAGCTGCTTGTCATTCAGACTCACCACGGTAACAAACTTTTTCGCATGTGCAGGACCTTTTTCCTCAACCACTTCATATTGAAGAGGTCCGTTATTCTTTTGCTGCACCAATTCCTGCAGACGACTTTTATAATCTGTCACATGCGAAAAAGCTCCGACACTAATTTTCGGAAAAACGATTCGTTGTAAAAATTCTTCTACTGTTTCCATGCCCTGGTCCAAATAAAGTGCACCGATATATGCTTCGAATACATCCGCAAGCAAAGCAGGCCGCATTCTTCCGCCTGTCAGTTCCTCACCTTTGCCGAGCAATATATAATCACCAAAATGAAGTTCATTGGAAAACTTTACTAATGATGGTTCACAAACGATTGCTGCACGAAGTTTCGTTAATTCCCCTTCACTCTTTGAAGGCTCTGTGCGGAATAAAAATTTGGACACACCCAGTTCAAGAACTGCATCTCCCAAAAACTCCAGTCGTTCATTATCGGAAAATTTCTTGCGTCGGTGTTCATTCACATAAGAAGAGTGTGTAAATGCGTTAAACAATAAGCTCTCATCTTGAAATTCCACATCTAACTGCTGTTGAAGCGTTTTGAATTTTTCCCGAACCGGCTGCGGTAAGGTTGGATGGGGTGAAGATTCTTTCATATGTTTTTTATTTTTCATAAACTACTCTGCCCTTCGTCTGTAATCTGTGTTGTGATTCGTTTTAATAATAAAGCGAAATGAGACGCCCTCTCCCTTTTCAGATGAAGGGAAGAAAGTGTCTCACCAAAAGGTCATTCGCCGACTTTTTCTGTAATGTACGTTACTGCATCTCCGACAGTTGCAATTTTTTCTGCATCGTCATCAGAAATTTCTGTTTCAAACTCATCTTCAAATTCCATAACAAGCTCTACTACATCTAGTGAATCAGCTCCCAGATCCTCACGGAAAGAAGCTTCAGGTTTTACTTCGCTTTCATCGACGCCCAGACGGTCGACAACTACTTTAGTTACACGCTCAAGTACTGTTGACAACATAGTCACCTCCTCTCAAGGCTATTCACAGCCCATACACTTCTATTGAATTATAGAGGTTTCACTCCTCAATGTGCAACCATTGATTGCAGCGTTCAAAGAACTCGTCCATTTACATTACCATGCCGCCGTCCACATTGATCGTTTGGCCTGTGATATATTTAGCTTCATCTGATAAAAGGAAGGCTACAGTACCCGCCACATCATCGGCACTGCCAAGCCGACCTAACGGAATAGTCGACAACAATTGCTCTTTCATCTCGTCGCCCAGTTCGTCCGTCATATCTGTCGTAATGAATCCCGGCGCAACCGCATTCACTAAAATATTACGTGCAGCTAATTCTTTCGCAGTGGTTTTTGTCAACCCGATGACTCCTGCTTTAGCCGCTACGTAGTTAGCCTGACCAGCGTTTCCGGCAATGCCGACAACGGAAGCCAAATTAACAATTCGTCCAGAACGCTGGCGCATCATTTGGCGCGCAACTGCTTTCGTGCATAGGAAAACGCCTTTGAGATTAATCGACAGCACATCATCCCACTCGTCTTCTTTCATTCGCATCAATAAGTTATCTCGTGTAATTCCAGCGTTATTGACGAGAAAATCGATCGAGCCGAACTGCTTGATCGTTTCATCCATCATTTCTTTTACTTGATCTGCATCCGAGACATTCGCCTGAAACACAAGCGCTTCTCCGCCGGCTGTGCGAATCTCTTCTGCTACTTCTTCTGCTTTTGCCTGGCTGCCACTGTAGTTTACAACTACTTTCGCACCTTCTGCAGCAAGATGCAGTGCAACCGTACGGCCGATCCCGCGGGAAGCTCCCGTGACGACTGCTGTTTTCCCATCAAATTTCCCCATTACGACCACTCCTTCGCTTCATCCAGCACTTTTTGCAGTGACTCTTCGTCATATACCGGATAAACAGTTGCTGTCCGGTCGATTTTCCGAATCAAACCGCTGAGCACTTTGCCGGGCCCGCATTCAATAAAACGCGTCACGCCAAGATCCAGCAGTTTTTCTACAGATTCTTCCCAGCGGACGGGAGAATATAGCTGCTCCACTAATAACTTCCTGATTTCCTCTTGATTCGTCACGACATCTGCCGTTACGTTCGCAATGACAGGAATCTCCGCGTCTTTCATATCGATTTCTGACAGAGTCTTTTCCAGTTCAGCTGCAGCCGGTTCCATCAGCACCGAATGAAATGGCCCGCTGACGTCCAACAGCAATGCACGTTTCGCTCCTGCTTCTTTCAGCGCAACACAGGCCTTATTTACACCCTCTTTTGCCCCTGAAATAACAATCTGTCCAGGACAATTCAGATTTGCCGGCTGAACTGGATGTCCTGATTCTGTAATATTGGATGTAATGGATTCCAGCACATCATGGTCCATACCTAAAATTGCCGCCATCGCGCCTTTACCTGCAGGAACCGCTTCGTTCATATACAGGCCGCGTTTATGCACAGCAACGACTGCATCTTCAAATGAAAGGACTCTGGATTCAACGAGTGCGGTATACTCACCCAGGCTGTGCCCTGCCGAGTAGTCCGGCGTGATGCCTGCCGCTTCCAGTTTCGCCGCGATCATTGCACCCGCTGTCAATAAAGCGGGCTGTGCATTATAAGTTAAGGTAAGTTCATCTTGAGGACCTTCAAGCATCAGTTTGCTCAGTTCGAAACCAAGCGCTTTATCTGCCTGCTGTAAAAACTTCTTGCATGCTTTATCACGTTCTGCAAATTCTTTCACCATCCCTACAGCCTGTGAGCCTTGTCCAGGGAATACAAATGCCAGTTTACTCAAGATTCCTCTTCCTCTCCGATTGTTTCTCTTATTGTTTCACATACACGGTATTCCACCATTGTCCGCGCCTGACGGACTGCATTGAAAAAAGCATTGGCATTTGATGAACCATGCGCTTTAATCACCGGATGATTCAGCCCGAATAAACCTGCTCCGCCATATTCGGAGTAATCCATCTTCTGCTTCAGGCCTTTCAGATCGTCCTTTACTAAGCCGGCAGCCAGTTTCGTCTTGAAGGAAGACATGAAAACATCTTTTATCATGGCGAATACATTCATCGCTGTTCCTTCAATCGTCTTCAACACCATATTGCCTGTAAAGCCGTCCGTCACGACAACGTCCGCCGCGCCGTTAAGCAAATCACGCGACTCGACATTTCCAATGAAATGAACAGGGGCTTTTTGCAAATAATCAAATGCCTGTTTCGTCAATTCATTACCTTTTCCTTCTTCGGTGCCGATATTCAGCAGTCCGACTCGCGGCTTTTTGATTCCACGAACTTTTTCTGCGTAGACACTGCCCATTACCGCAAACTGAGCAAGCTGCGCAGGCTTGCTGTCTGAATTCGCACCTACATCAAGAAGCACGAAACCGCTGCCGTCAATCGTCGGCAAAGTCGGCGCAAGTGCCGGCCGCTGAATACCTTCGAGACGTCCTACGATGAACAGTCCGGCAGACATCAATGCGCCGGTATTTCCTGCTGATACACAGGCCTGCGCCTCGCCGTCTTTCACTGTCTGCGCCATGCGGACCATGGAAGCATCTTTCTTTTTACGGATCGCCCGTACCGGTTCATCGTCCGGTTCAATTACTTGGGAACAGTGAATCACTTTCAGTCTCTCATGCGATTCCAGGAAAGGAGCCATTTTTTGTTCATCACCAAATATATGTATAGTTATGTCTTCAAATGCATGCAGGCTCTGCAAAGCCCCTTTTACAATCTCTCCGGGGGCATTATCTCCGCCCATTGCGTCAACTGCGATAATCATCTGCAATTACCTGCCTTTCCGTGTCGTTCGATACATTTGAAACTCTCCAGAAAAAACGGTTATATTTTCAACTGTAGAGACCACATCGACGACCGTACTTTTATTTTTTAACGTTTCCCGCCTCACCGTTGCCCTGGCAACCACACGGTCACCTGCCCGAACCGGTTTCTCGAAATGCAGAGCAGACCGCACAGTCAGTGCCAGGTCATCATCCAGCACCGCTACAGCCAATGAATTTGCCTGTGCAAATAAATGATGGCCTCTCGCAATGCCATTGCGCTTGAAAACGTGATCAATCGTCACATCAAATATAGACAGCGCTTTATTATCCAGCTCTACATCAATGATCTCTCCGAATATTTCTTCTGTCTGCAATGATTTCACTGTTTCCTGCATATGCTGCGAAGCGACAGACTTCAGCCGCTCCCTTAATTCAGGGATGCCGCATTCCAGCCGATCCAGCCGGATGGTCTGAACACTCACTGAAAAATGCCGGGCGAGGTCCTCATCCGTCAAAAAAGGATCTTCTGCGAGCAGGCTTTGCAGCAAGCTCTGCCGCTCCTTTTTGGGAACTTTCAATTGCTACACCCCTTCATTTTAGCACTTGGTACTAATACTAAGTATAGTAAGTGACAAAACAGATTGCAAGAGAAGATCTAATTTCTTGCGGACATACGGTATATGACGGCTAATCAATTCGTTTATCCGTCAAAGCACCAGACTCTTCCAACCGCTGCCGAAGCGCCGCGTACTCTGTATTTTGCCAAAAATCGTCAGAATTCAGCAGTCGTTCGGCATCTTGGCGTGCGGTCGCCAGAACTTTAAAATCATGCACCAAATCCGCTACTTTAAATTCAGGCATTCCGCTTTGTTTCCTGCCAAAAATATCTCCGGCGCCGCGAAGCTCCAGGTCTTTTTCAGCGAGTACAAAACCGTCATTGGTCTCTGTCATCGACTGCATCCGAATTTTTCCTTCCTCAGACGAAGGATTGGCAAGCAATACGCAGTACGACTGATCTGATCCCCGTCCGACACGCCCCCTCAGCTGATGGAGCTGCGCCAGACCGAAACGCGTTGCATCATAAATCAGCATGAACGTAGCATTCGGTACATTGACACCGACTTCCACAACGGTCGTAGAGACTAATATATCCAGTTCGCCTTCACTGAAGGAACGCATGACCTGTTCCTTTTCCGCAGAAGGCAGACGTCCGTGCATTAATCCGACACGGTAGCGTCCGGCAAAGTAATTACTCAATTCTGCATGAACTTCCACCGCATTTTGTACATCCAGCTTATCGGATTCCTCAATCAGCGGGCAGATCACATACGCCTGACGCCCGGCGCGCAGCTCTTTCTCCATTTTCTGCAGCACAGGTACCAGAGATTCTTCTTTCAGCCAATGTGTTTCAATTTCCTTCCGTCCTGCAGGCAGTTCATCAAGAATCGACACATCCATCTCTCCGAAAACGGTAATGGCAAGTGTACGCGGAATCGGTGTTGCTGTCATGAACAGGACATCCGGATTCAGTCCTTTATCCCGCAGCACCCGCCGCTGTTCGACGCCAAAACGGTGCTGTTCATCCGTCACGACAAAGCCCAAGCTGCGAAACTGTACTTCCGGCTGAATCAGCGCGTGTGTTCCGATCAGCAAATCAATATCTCCCGCTTCCAGCCGCTCAAGAAGTTCCCTGCGTGCTTTCGTTTTCGTCGATCCCGCTAAAAATGCTACGGTCACTCCGAACGGTTCAAACCAGTCAGCTAATAATTCGGCATGCTGCTCCGCTAAAATTTCTGTCGGCGCCATGAGCGCACCTTGGAAACCAGCCGTAATCGCTGCATATAAGGCAATTGCTGCCACTGCAGTCTTCCCGGAACCTACATCTCCCTGCAGCAGACGGTTCATCCGGAGGGGTGCTTTTAATTCTGCGCATAATTCATTTACTACACGCTTCTGCGCATTCGTTAATTCAAAAGGCAGCGAATCAATAAACTTCTTCAGCAATTCCAAATCGTATTGGATGATGAGTCCCTTCTCCTGCTCTTTGCGCAATTTCTTGACACCTTGAATTTTCAGCTGAAACAGCAGCAGTTCCTCGTACGCAAATCTTCTTCTTGCCTGTTTGACGTCTTCCAGTTTTGTAGGGAAATGAATCATCTCCAGCGCTTCACTGAGCGTTGGCAGCCGGTACTCTTCTAATATAGAAACTGGCAATGTTTCAATAATAGAGTCTGCGGCAGCATCGAGCGCATTGCGCATATAACGCCTGAACGTTTTCTGATGCATCACGCCTTTCAAGCTGTAGACAGGCTCAAAATCAATCTGCTCCCCTGTGTGCAGACGGTTGACAGTAATCGACTGGCGGCCTCTGTCCCATGTGCCCGTCACCGTAATATTCATTCCTGTCGCCAGACGATCCTTCAAATAATGCTGATTGAAAAACACTGCTTTTATCAAATGATGACCAACGAGCAGACGAAGCTGCAGACGGGAGCGGCTCTTCCCCGAATAAAATACAGCAGGTTCCGATTCGACACGGCCTTTTACTGTGACACGCTCATTATGAGGAGTTTCCATCAGATCCGTCATTCTGAAATCCTCATGCCGATAAGGAAAAGTATAAAGCAGATCCTCAACTGCCAGAATTCCGAGTTTCATAAACTGTTCAGCTGTCGTTTTACCGATCCCTTTCACTGTGTCCACCTTTTGCTGCAAAACATTTTCCATCACAGGCCACCTCCTCTCGCGGTAAGTTAGAAAACGGATGTTCTTCTTTTTAGTTTACCACGAAAAAGCGGGAAAATAAAAACGTTGCCCCTCTAAAAAGGACAACGTAAAATTTTATTCAACTGAAAAAATATATGGATACAATGGCTGTTTGCCTGCGTACAGTTCAACGTCTACATGATCAAACTGCTCTTCAATGTAGGAACCGATCTCCTTTGCATCTTCCGAAGAGACATCTTCACCGTAAATGACTGTAACGATTTCATCCTCTTCATCGATCATTGAAGCGATTAATTTCTTCGTAACCTCTTCCAATGAAGGATTGGAGCTAGTGATTTTCCCTTGGGCAATTCCCATGAAATCATCTTTCCTGATCGTCACACCATCAATGGAAGTATCGCGCACAGCATAGGTGACTTGTCCTGTTTTCACGTAAGATGCAGCCTCCCGCATAGCCAGTGCATTTTTTTCCACTGTCGCTTCAGGATTGAATGCAAGAATTGCTGCCAAACCTTCAGGCACCGATGTAGTCGGGACAACCGCCGCTTCGATTTCGAGCACTTCAGCCGCCTGTTCAGCCGCCATCACAATGTTTTTATTATTCGGCAGAATCAGTACTTTCTCTGCACCGATTTCCTGAATAGCTTTGACGATATCTTCCGTGGAAGGATTCATCGTCTGACCGCCTTCAATCACAGCAGATGCACCGATGCTCTTTAACAGCTCCGCTATTCCGGAGCCCATTGAAACCGTGACAATAGCATATTTATGCTGTTGTTTCACCACTTTAGGAACGCGGTCACGCTCCATAATATCATTGTGCTGTTCACGCATATTTTCGATCTTCATTTTCGTCAGTGAACCGTATTTTTGGCCGTAAGACAATGCATCTCCCGGCTCTTCTGTGTGAATATGTACTTTAACTACTTCATCATCGGAAATGACGAGCAGAGAATCCCCCATCTCACTTAAATCCTGACGGAAAACTGATTCATCAAACGGTTGCTCCAGCTGTTTACCGGCATCTAATTTCACCATAAACTCCGTGCAGTAACCGAATTCGATATCTTCCGCATTCATAAATCCCTGCACACTGCGGTGATGTTCCGTATTCACTAAATCTTCCATTGAATGAACGACCGTCTTTTCAGGAAGATCTTCACCTTTCAGGCACGCCAAAAATCCTTCATACACATATACCAGACCTTGTCCGCCGCTGTCGACAACTCCTACTTCTTTCAAGACAGGCAGCAAATCAGGCGTTCTCTTCAATGAAGCCTTGGCCTCTTTAACAACTACTTCCAGAAGCTGTGACAGATCTGTCGCTTCCTCAATAGCAGAAACAGCTGCATTGGAAGCGTCCTTCGCTACAGTCAGAATGGTCCCTTCAACCGGCTTCATTACGGCTTTATAGGCAGTATCCACACCATATTTCAGCGCTTCTGCGAACTGCTTTACCGTGACTGCCGCTTCGTTCTCAATCTGCTTGCTGAATCCCCGGAATAACTGGGACAGGATAACACCCGAGTTGCCTCTTGCACCCATCAGCAAACCTTTGGAGAATGCCTGGGCAGTGAGCCCGATATGTTCCTGTGCATGTAATTCCGTTTCCTTCGCACCGGAAGTCATGGATAAATTCATATTTGTTCCCGTATCACCGTCCGGAACAGGGAATACATTTAAAGAATCTACGTAATCAGCATTTTGCTGAAGGTGATGCGCACCCATTTCTACCATCTTCGCAAATTGCAATCCATTTAATGAACTCATTAACTAAAAGGCCTCCTTCTACACGTTCGTTACCCGAACTCCCTGAACAAAAATATTAACTGAGCTGACTGAAAGACCCAACGTCTTCTTCACTGTATATTGTACTTTAGACTGTACTTGATAGGATACTTCAGTAATTTTCGTGCCATAGCTCATGATGACATACATATCGATGTGGAATTCATCGCCTTCATTGCGTACGATTACGCCGCGGGCAAAATTTTCTTTCCGGAGAATTTCAGTAAGTCCGTCACGAATTTGGTGTTGTGAAGCCATTCCCACAATTCCGTAACACTCGATTGCAGCCTCTCCGACTACTTGGGCAATTACGTCATTCGTAATATCTATGGTTCCATGTTCATTTTTCAGTTCGATTGACATCCTTTTCTCCTCCCAACACTATTCGACCATCATACGTACATTATACGGGATTTCATCAAGAAAGAAAGTATTCTTGTTGTGAAAAAAACCTGTAAAGGAAAAAAGCTTGAAAGCATCGTAAAAAAATGTTGCAACGTTCCCGACCTTATGATAAAGTACTATGGTATGCGAATTGTAACGTGAATCGCTAAATAATTCACGAGGAGGTACTAAAATGGCTAAACAATGTGTTATCACTGGACGTAAAGCACGTTCTGGAAACACTCGTTCACACGCTCTGAACTCAAGCAAACGCACTTGGGGTGCAAACCTTCAAAAAGTGAGAATCTTAGTAGACGGTAAACCTAAACGTGTTTGGGTATCTGCTAGAGCTTTAAAATCAGGCAAAGTACAACGGGTATAATAATCAA